>NZ_JBUZWF020000027.1:0-213 GCF_055730105.2 Mesocryomonas lacus | reverse complement strand
ATCAATCTAGCCCTTGTCGGCGTCGTCGGAATATCGGCGCTTCTAAATCTGGCAGCTCTCGAACTGACCGTTATGCCGAGCTTTCTCGAACTGGAGGATACGGCGGCACGACGGAATCAGAGCCGGGTACTCGAGGCGATAGAGAGCCAAAAAGCGCAGGTTGCAGCATCATCGCGGGATTATGCTTTCTGGGACGATAGCTACTCCTTCATG
>NZ_JBUZWF020000026.1:0-395 GCF_055730105.2 Mesocryomonas lacus | reverse complement strand
CACTTCCGCACGAAGGAGAGCCTCGTCCTAGCTCTCTTCGCCCGGTTCGAGGCCGACGCCGAGGCTTTCGCCATCAAGGCTCTGGGCGATCGATCCAGCGAAGCGCGAAGCTATGGCGACCTCCTGATCGACTGGTTTCGGCTGGTCTGGACTTACCGCTTCCTGTTTCGTGACCTTCTTGCGTTGGCGGGAAGCATGCCCGCACTTGCCTCACCGATCCGCGAGATGAGCGGGCGCATGCGAGGTGTCGTCGACGCGCTGATGCGACGCATGGTCGAGGACGGGATCATCGTGGTGCCTACCGACGACATCGATCCGCTGCTTGCCAACGTCTGGATCGTCTCGACCTACTGGGCAGTCTACCTCAACCTTCAGGAGGGCATCGACGAACTTGA
>NZ_JBUZWF020000025.1:0-440 GCF_055730105.2 Mesocryomonas lacus | reverse complement strand
GAGGTAGATCCGCGGCATCCCGGCAATCCGGGAGGTGACGAAAGGCTGATGGTAGATCTCAGCTGGCAGGGCCTCCAGCGGGTTTCGAACAACGGCTGATAAGGTGCGCACAGTTTTTGAGGCAGCCTTCAGCGGGCCGAGAAAAGAAGGGCGACGTCGAGAAAGCGCGGTGAATGACATTTGGTCCCTGTTTGCAAGCGAGGCTCGAACATGAGACGTGAGGTACGTACCTTAATCCGGCGGAATTAAGGTACGTACCTTAGGAGCGGTTGTGGATGACCAAGAGAGTTGGCGAGCAGAGTGGGTCACGACCGCGGGGCAGAACGCGCGAGCGGGTACTCGATGCGACAGCCGCGCTGTTCAACGAACGGGGGCCGGACCGGATCACGACGGCTGAGATTGCCCGGACGGTCGGCATCAACGAGGGCAACCTCTACTAT
>NZ_JBUZWF020000024.1:0-441 GCF_055730105.2 Mesocryomonas lacus | reverse complement strand
GTAGTAGAGGTTGCCCTCGTTGATGCCGACCGTCCGGGCAATCTCAGCCGTCGTGATCCGGTCCGGCCCCCTTTCGTTGAAGAGCTCGGTCGTCGCATCGAGTACTCGCTCGCGCGTTCTTCCCCGCGGTCGTACCCTACTCTGCTCGTCAACTCTCTTGGTCATCCGCAACCGCTCCTAAGGCATGCACCTTAATTCCGCCGGATTAAGGTATGCACCTTAAATCTCATGTTCGAGCCTCGCTTGCAAACAGGGACCAGAATGTCATCGACCTCGCTTCCCCGACGTCGCCCTTCTTTCCTCGGCCCGCTGAGGGCCGCCTCAAAAACTGTGCGCACCTTGTCGGCCGTCGTCCGAAACCCGCTGGAAGCCCTGCCTCCGGAGATTTACCGTGAGCCCTTCGTCGTCTCGCGGATCGCAGGGACGCCGCGGATCTACCTG
>NZ_JBUZWF020000023.1:0-676 GCF_055730105.2 Mesocryomonas lacus | reverse complement strand
GGAAATTCTAGGCCTGTTAGCAGCTCATCGATCGCCATTGGATGAACGATCATTGCAACAGCGTCACCTGATCCGCTTACTCCCACTACGGAAAGCGAACCATTTGCCATCAATTGAACGCTTTCCAGCTGAGCCAGCGAAAAGCTGCGGAAACGTCTGTTCTTGGTCATGACGACCTAGCCTCCCTGTGCGCTCAGAATTTGGCCCAGTCGTTCGCCGCCTCATCATGAGCAGCGCCGCCTTTGCTTCTAACTGTGCGCATTTGGACTACAGGACGATGCGCCGTCGAATGGGACTTCGCCGATGGTCGGTTCGATTGGCTATCAACTTGTGTTCGGAACCGGCCAATCAGGATCGCAAGCTCTTCTGTCTCGCTTGATAGGGTCTGCGCCGCCGCGGTTGTCTCTTCGACCATCGCGGCATTCTGTTGGGTCACCTTGTCCATATTATCCGCAGCCATCGAAACTTCCTTCAAGCTGTGGGCCTGTTCGCCTGCGCTAGCGGCGATGGTTGCGACGACATTGGTCATTTCTCCAACCTGAATGACGATCTCTTTCAGCGAGCCGCCAGAGGCCGATACAAGCTCCACGCCCTTGGCTACCTGAGCACTAGAGGTGGAGATCAGGTTTTTGATCTCCTTCGCAGCTTCCGCGGATCGTTGCGCCAGACCACGCAC
>NZ_JBUZWF020000022.1:0-932 GCF_055730105.2 Mesocryomonas lacus | reverse complement strand
GTGAAGAACATGATCACCGGTGCCGCCCAGATGGACGGCGCGATCCTCGTCTGCTCGGCGGCCGACGGCCCGATGCCGCAGACCCGCGAGCACATCCTGCTCGCCCGCCAGGTCGGCGTGCCCGCGATCGTCGTGTTCCTCAACAAGGTCGACCAGGTCGATGACGAGGAGCTTCTGGAGCTTGTCGAGCTCGAGGTTCGCGAGCTCCTGTCGATGTACGAATATCCGGGCGACGACATCCCGATCGTCAAGGGTTCGGCTCTCGCGGCTCTGGAAGACTCCAACAAGGTGATCGGCGAGGACGCCGTCCGCGCGCTGATGGCCGCTGTCGACGAGTACATCCCGACCCCTGAGCGTCCGATCAACATGCCGTTCCTGATGCCGATCGAGGACGTGTTCTCGATCTCGGGCCGTGGCACCGTCGTCACCGGCCGCGTCGAGCGCGGCATCGTCAAGGTCGGCGAGGAAGTCGAGATCGTCGGCATCCGCGACACCAAGAAGACCACGGTCACCGGCGTCGAGATGTTCCGCAAGCTGCTCGACCAGGGCCAGGCCGGCGACAACATCGGCGCGCTCGTTCGCGGCGTCGACCGCGAGGGCGTCGAGCGCGGCCAGGTGCTGTGCAAGCCCGGCACCGTGAAGCCGCACACGCGCTTCATGGCCGAGGCCTACATCCTGACCAAGGAAGAGGGTGGCCGTCATACGCCGTTCTTCACCAACTACCGCCCGCAGTTCTACTTCCGCACGACGGACGTGACCGGCGTGTGCACGCTGCCTGAGGGCACCGAGATGGTGATGCCGGGCGACAGCGTGACCATGGACGTGACGCTGATCGTTCCGATCGCGATGGAAGAGAAGCTGCGCTTCGCCATCCGCGAAGGCGGCCGGACCGTCGGCGCCGGCATCGTGTCGTCGATCGTCGCGTAAGACTG
>NZ_JBUZWF020000021.1:0-1083 GCF_055730105.2 Mesocryomonas lacus | reverse complement strand
GGCGAAGGCAGAAAGGCGGCGGGTGCGTGTCTCCGCCCTACGCGACAGCGCCGGGTGTGCACGATTTCAGACGAGGCTCTCCAGTGCAGCGGATGGGTGATGCTGTCGGAGCCGCTCGCCAAGGCGCGTTGGGACAGACGCTTGGCAAGCCTTCGTTCACCCTGAAAACGGGCATTCCGCATCCTGGACGATTCCCACCAAGATAGCCTGAACTTCAACAGACCTTAAATGTTAGCTGCATATCATTATCCGGGTCTGGATACCCGTTGGAGTTCTGTTGGTATGGCGTTGTTCTCAAACCTCAAGATCGCAAGCAAAATTGCGACCCTGGTCGTCGCGGTCAGCATGGTCGGCATGCTCGTAGCCTTCTTCTCTTCGCGTGCCCTCAACGGCTCTGATCTAGACTATTCAAACCTTCTCGCGAACGAGAGCCGTGCTGCTCTTCTGCTTGCGCGCGCAAACGTCAACATGAACCGCGTCGGCTACGCCCTGTATCAGGAGATCGCCTACGACGTGGCGAGCCCGGAGGCCAAGGGCGCCATGGCCGCCGCCCGTACTGCGCTGAAGACAGCTCAGGACCTCTTGGTCTCGACGCGGACGCTGATCCCCGCGAGCACGCCCGCGCTCGATGGTTTCTCGACTGAGATCACCGCCGTCGAGACGGCGATGGAGAAAGTGCTGGCCGCCGACCTCGGCGGCGATACCAACCGGGCGATGGCAGAGATGGCGACGATAGATCCGCGGATTAACGCCTTGGCAGACGCCCTCCGCGGATTCAACGACGAGATGAGCGCGAAGGTCGAGCGGGAGAGCGACGCCCTGTCGGCTCAGACCGCAACCTTCTCGATGCTGATCCTCGGCGGCACCGCCGCGGCCGGCCTGATCGCCCTCGTGGCAGCCATCCTCATCTCCGGCAAGACGATCACCGGTCCGCTGAACCGCCTGCGCGGCGTCATGGAAGAGCTCGCCGGCGGCAAGCTCGACGTCGAGATCGCCGGACAGGACCGCCGCGACGAGGTCGGCCAGATGGCCAAGACCGTGCAGGTGTTCAAGGCGGCCGCCAACGAGAACAAGCGCCTGGAG
>NZ_JBUZWF020000020.1:0-1255 GCF_055730105.2 Mesocryomonas lacus | reverse complement strand
GTCGAGGCGACGGCCGCCCGCGAGGCGCAGGCCTCGCAGCGTGATCGCCAGTCGGCGATCGACAATGCGAAGGCCGAGGATCTGAAACTCTTCGTCCATGCCGTCGAGGCCGGCTTCGACGAGTTGTCCGCCGGCAACCTCACCGTCCGCATGGACCGGGCCGTGGCGCCGGAGTTCGAGCCGATCCGCCAGAAGTTCAATGACAGCGTGACCGCGCTGGAAGAGACGCTCGGCTCCGTCGTCGACGCGGTCGGCTCGATGCGCGTCGGCCTCAACGAGATCACGGTTGCCGCCGGCGATCTCTCCCAGCGCACCGAGCAGCAAGCCGCCAGCCTTGAAGAGACCGTCGCGGCGCTCTCGGAAGTCATGCGCGCCGTCACCGGTACGGCGAGCGAGGCCGGCACCGCCCAGACCTCGGCGACTACCGCCCTCACCAATGCCGAGAAGGGCGGCGTCATCGTCGCCCAGGCGGTGGAGGCGATGAGCCAGATCGAGCAGTCTTCGGATGCCATCGGCAAGATCATCGGCGTCATCGACGAGATCGCCTTCCAGACCAACTTGCTGGCGCTCAACGCCGGCGTCGAGGCGGCACGGGCCGGCGAAGCGGGCCGCGGTTTTGCCGTCGTCGCGCAGGAAGTGCGCGGGCTTGCGCAGCGCTCGGCGGAAGCCGCCAAGGAGATCAAGGACCTGATCTCGACCTCGTCCACCCAGGTCGAGCGCGGCGTCAACCTCGTCACCGCCTCCGGCCGGGCGCTCGAGGAGATCGTCTCGACCGTCGGCGAGATGTCCTCGACCGTGACGGGCATTGCCGGCTCGGCCCGCGAGCAGGCGACGAGCCTCAAGGAAGTCGCGATCGCCGCCGACCAGATGGACAAGGTCACCCAGCAGAACGCGGCCATGGTCGAGGAGACCACCGCCGCCGCCCAGACCCTCCTCGGCGAGACCGAGCAGCTGGCAACGCTGATGGACCGCTTCCGCACCAGCACCCAGCGCTCCGCCGCCCCGGCGCCCGCCGCCCGGACCGCCCAGCGCCCCCGCCCAGTCGCCGCGCCCGCCCGGCGCCCCTCGCCGAGCCAGGCCGCCATCCCGCAGATGCGCCACACCGGCACCGGTGGCGCGGCACCGTCAACCGCTTCGAAGGAGGACAGCTGGGAGGAATTCTGATCCCCAGTGAACCCGGACCGGCGGTAACGCCGGCCCCCTAACGACAGACGGCTGCGGCGCCCCCGATGACGGAGGGCGCCGCAGCCGTTTT
>NZ_JBUZWF020000019.1:0-1343 GCF_055730105.2 Mesocryomonas lacus | reverse complement strand
TGGAGCGCACCCCGTTTTGACCGGACAGGTGGCATAGCCGATAAGGCATAGGCATCCGCCTATGAGTACGACTATGTCGAAAGCTCCTGATGGCCCGTTTTCTCGGGTTGAAGTGATCACTTCCGTGCAGCGCCGGCGGCGATGGTCGACGGCCGAGAAGGTCCGCCTCGTCGAGGAGGCGATGCAGCCGGGAATGAGCGTGTCCTTCGTAGCGCGGCAGGCGGGTGTCTCCCCGTCGCAGCTCTTTGCCTGGAAGCGCCGGATGCTGGAGGGCGGACATGCCGCCGTCCAAGCCGACGAGGACGTCGTCGGCACGTCGAGGGTCCGCGATCTGGAGAAGCGGGTCCGCGACCTCGAGCGCCTGCTCGGCCGCAAGACGATGGAGAACGAGATCCTCAAAGAGGCGCTCGACGTCGCTCGCCCAAAAAAACGGACATCGCCCTTGCTGTCCTGGAGCGATCCGACGGACGGTTCCCGGTGAGCGCCGTGGCGCGGACGCTGAACGTCGCTCGTTCCCACGTCAACGAGCGACGCGGCAGGGCGGTGAAACTGCGGGGGCCGTATCGCAAGGCTGAGGATGCTGAGTTCCTCGCGCCGATCCGTGCCATCGTCGACGCTCGGCCGACCTATGGCTACCGACGGGTCACCGCGCTGCTGAACCGTCGCCTGCGGGCGGAAGGGCAGCCGACGGTCAATGCCAAACGGGTGTTGAGGATCATGCAGCATCACGGCCTGACGCTCGAGCGCCATACCGCCCGTCGGCCAGGCCGAACGCATGATGGCGTCGTCATCGCGCTGCGCTCCAACGTGCGTTGGTGCTCCGACCATCTGGAGATCCATGCCCGCAACCGCGAGGTCGTGCGCATCCTCTTCGTGCTCGATGCCTGCGACCGCGAGATCATCGCCTGGTCGGCCGTGGCGCAGGCCGGCATCTCCGGCGAGATGGTACGCGACCTCATGGTCACCGCCGTCGAGCGCCGCTTCGGCACGACCAAGGTCCCACATGCCGTCGAATGGCTGTCGGACAACGGCAGCGCCTACATTGCCAAGGACACCGCCGACACCGCCCGTGCCCTCGGCCTGACACTGCTCTTCACGCCCGTTCGCAGCCCGGAGTCGAACGGCATGTCGGAAGCCTTCGTCAAAACTCTGAAACGGGACTACGCCAGCATCACCGTCCTGCCCGACGCCGCCACCATCCTCGCCTTGCTCCCCGACTGGATCGAGGATTATTGCGAGGTTCACCCACACTCAGGCCTGAAGTTCCGCTCGCCTCGTGAGTTCATCAGGCTCAGTGCCTAAACCCAACCGCCGCCTGTCCGGCGAAATGGGGTCCACTCCAG
>NZ_JBUZWF020000018.1:0-2169 GCF_055730105.2 Mesocryomonas lacus | reverse complement strand
TCGAAAAGAACGTCAATCCCGAGTCGATCAAAGCCCTTAGCTTGAACTACATCGTCATGTCAGATCCCGCGGGACGGATCGCCCTGGACGAAGGATACGACTTCTCGGGTAACGAGCCCAAGCCGCTCAAGCTGATGTCGCGTGATGTCGTGCCTGCAGCGGATCCGCTTCTTGTAACCTTCTCCGAACCCGGATCCCGTACAGGCCTCGTTCGAACCGAGGCGGGAATCGTCGCGGTCGGATATGCACCGATCCTGACGTCCGAGCGAACGGGGCCGGCAGTAGGCACCCTTCTCTTCGGCCGCATCCTCGACATCGCTGCCCTGCAGGATCAGACCAAGGTCGATTTCGAGTTGCTTCCAGTTGGGGCTCGGGCTTCGACTTCCGAGGAAATGATCCGCGGCGACGATGCCATCGAGCTCCGCTCCCTCGTGACGGGTCTGGATGGTGCCCCTCTGGCAACCCTCGTCTCCAAGACCGGCCGCTCCGTCTCGGCAGCCGGGCGTCAGGCTGTATGGGCCGCCATGGCCTTGCTAATCCTCGGCGGACTCGCCCTCATTGCCGCACTTGCCTTCGTTCTTCGGCATATCGCGATCAAGCGTGTCGGAGCGCTGCGAGACCATCTGTCGGAGGTCGGGTCGACCGGACAGCTCTTGATCATGCCCGAAGACAGCAGAAACGACGAGTTGAGCGAGACCATCGTCTCGTTCAACAGAATGGCGTCGCAGCTGGCGGAACTTCGCGACACCTTGCGGCGACAGGACTATCACCATGGCGCTGCCGACCAGGCGGCAGGGATTCTGCACAACGTTCGCAACGCTATCAGTCCCATAGGCACGGTTGCGTGGGATCTCACTCGGCGCGAGGACGCGCCATGGAAGAAGAACCTTCAGAAGGCGCTCGAGGAAATCACGGATCCGGCGCTTTCCGTGGAACGGGCCGGAAAGCTCCATCAGTTCGTCGCAATGTCCACCGCGAGGCTGCTCGAGGAAGGCACAACAAGGCACGCTGACCTGCAAACGCTCACCTCGATGGTCCGACACGTCGACGGAATCCTTAAGGAAGAGGATGCGGCGTCGAAGGGGCAGCGTGTCGTCGAGAAGATAGACATCGCCTCCGTGATCGAGAGTGCGGCGAAGCTGATCTCTCGGAAGGAAAACATTGATCTCCTAGTTGGGGTCGAGCCTGGCACCGCCGTGCTCGGACACCGAATTGCCGTGGAACAGATCCTCGGCAACCTCCTCGTCAATTCGGCTGAAGCAATCGAAGCCACAGGCCAGGGCCGCGGCAGGATCGAGATCGAGGTCGCCGAGGTCGACATGGGTGGAACGACCGGTCTTACTGTCATGCTTCGCGACGACGGCGAGGGCATCGAGCAAGAACGTCTGGAGACGATCTTCGAGAAGGGCTTCTCCACCCGTCGTCACCGCTCCGGGGGAACGGGCCTGCATTGGTGCGCGAACGCCGTCGGCGCGATGAACGGAAGACTGTTCGCGCGAAGCGAGGGGCCGGGAAGAGGTGCGACGCTGCACTTGATACTTCCTCGCTATACGACCGAACTCAAGGACGCCGCATGACATCCTCAGCCAAACCGCGGCGCATACTCGTGGTCGACGATGACGCGCAGGTACTTGAAGCCTACGGCCGGGTTCTTGCCGACCTAGTCGCGAAGGCTCCGACGAACGGTGACGAATTCGACGATCTCTCGGCGGAGCTATTCGGTGGCGAACCGTCGGAAGCTGTTGCGGACGCCTTGATCGACGACATCGTGTTCTGTCGCCAAGGAGAGCATGCAGTTGCCACTGTAGAGGCTGCGGCAGCGGAAGGGGCACCCTTCGCAATCGCCTTCATCGACATGCGAATGCCGCCGGGTATCGATGGTCTGGAAACCGCCCGTCGCATACGCGCTCTCGATGCGGACGTGAACCTGGTTATCGTCACGGGCTACTCCGACCACAAGCCGTCCGAGATCTCGCTGGCCATCGGGCAACCTGAGAAGCTCTTCTACCTCCTGAAACCGTTCGATGTCGGAGAACTGCAGCAGCTGGCAACCGCTCTTGCCCATCGTTGGAGCACCGACAACGCCGTTACCGACGAACTTGCCCTCCGAGTGGCAGAACTCGAGAAGCTGAACGCTCAGCTGAAGGTTAGCGAGGCCAAGGCCCAGGA
>NZ_JBUZWF020000017.1:0-4136 GCF_055730105.2 Mesocryomonas lacus | reverse complement strand
TTTGCTGACGATGCGCATGCTGTCCTCCGCAAACGACGCTAGAGCTCAGCAATTAAGAATCGGTCTAATGAAGGACCCATGCAGACTGGAAAGTGTCGCGCATACGTCGATTCGCTTGGGGAAGCTGTCGAAGGCGCATCGCTGATGGATCGTCCACGTCGGCCCGGCGTTGCGCTGAATTCCCCGGTTGATGAAGATTAACGCCAACAACAGGATTCAGATAATTGGTAGCTACAGCGGGAGGGTGCGCAGTGCCACCGAAACCCGGGCGACCAGCGATAGGCAGCTTGGCCCCTTAATGACGAGAATGTAGTGATTGGGACTGAATTCGTTCGGTATGTCCAGACCCATCGGTCGCCCTTAGGGCCCGCGCACGAAAACGGGAGGCGATGCCCTCCCGTTCTGATGTTGCACTGACGGACCGATATGCTTCGCGGATGAGCTTTTACTGGGTAGATTGGTCGTTGATGCTGTCCTTAGCGGCGGTCGCGAAGTTGCCGACGCGATCTTTCAGGTCCGCAGCCACCTCTCCCAGCTTGGTCTTCGTCAAGCCCTGAACCTCAGCTTCGCGGGCGACCTCGTCGATAGCGGTCGACGCAAGGTTCTTCGCTTCACCAAGCTTCTCGCCGGCAAGCGATCGGGCCTGCGCCTTTAGCTCGTCGCTTGTCTCTCCAAGGTATTCCCGTTCGACGTCGGTCACAGGAAGGACCGACGCAATGCCAGCGCCCAGCGCGAGGCCGAGTACTCCAAGCGCGAGCGGTTGGTTCTCAAAGAACTCGCCGACCGTCTGCTGCACGTGGCCCGCTTGGCTCCGGACGACCCGCGACCCGACGAGGCCCGCATTGTAGGCGCCAGATCCTATGTTCGAGGCGACGTCGCCGGCGTAAGAGGCCGCCGCGCCATAACCCTGCGATGCAGCGTTGGCAACCGCAGAGGCGCCGCCGGCGATACCTGCTCCAGCTTGGCGCACACCCGACCCGACGGCATCCATCGCATTGTTTGCGGCAGCGCCGGCACTGCTCGCGGCGCCGCCAAAGCGGTCGGATGTCCGCCCTGCATAGCGCGGCGCTTCGAAGCGCATCTCGTATTCTTCGCGATCCGACCGATGATGGTCACGATGACCGTGGTCGTCATGCTTCCTCGCTGCGAACAGTGAGGTTTTGCTACCGCCGAAGAACAGCCACGCCACCCCCATGCCGATGAGGGCGGCGGATGCGGGATTGTCACGGACGGCATCGGCGAGACCTGCGCCAAAGTCCTTCTTCGGTGCAGTGTTCCCTATGTTGGGAAGCGTTGGATCCGTCGCATATGACGATGGGACGGGACGATCGGAGGTCTGGCTCATGGGTTGTTTCCTTTCGCCGCTTGGGCGTCCATCTGGACCTGATGCACGGTGCGTTCCGGCACTAGGGTCTCGGACTTCAGTTTCTTGATGCCGGACGACACGAGGATTGCCGCGAAAACGCCCCCGAGTATTGTCGCCAACAGGAAGGCAAGGCCTGCTCCAAGTCCTGCCTGGACCAGGAATGTCGCGACGGTCGTGAGCAGCATGACGAGAGTGGCCATCGCAAAGGCCACACCGCCGACCATCAGGCCGACTGCCATGCCAGCGTTCGTCGCCTTCTTTGCCATCTCGGCCTTGGCGAGCTGGATCTCGCTTCGGAATAGAGCGGAAAGCTGCTCAAGACCGTTTGAGATCAAATCTGAGAAGCTTCTATCGTCGGGGGGTATCGCCATCGTATTTTCCTTCAGCCTTGCGTGCTGCGGACGGGCAGTGGACGAGGCGCGCCGGCGTGGTCGGAATCGCTCCGCCACTCGCCCACGTTGGCTTCGCTCGAACGCTTCTGCGCCGACGTCGACAGGAACCGGGCGACCACAAAGCCGGCCAGCGCCGTGGCACCGAGGAAGACGGCCGGCTGGCGGCGGGCGTAGTCATGGACGACACCAACAAGATCGGCGAGATCCCGATCTTTCACTGCATCGGCGAGGTGCTCGATCTCGCCCGCCGCCTTACGGGCGAAGTTTGCGACCATCGGCAGCTCTTCGTCGAGGCTGTTGGCAGCACGGTTGATCGAACCCGCATATCCCTTAAAGCGATCGGCGCCGGCGAGTTTCTGATCTTCGGCAAAACCGCGGACGTGCTCGGCGGCGTCGAGGACCCCCTGCTTGGCGCGATCTCCCAGATCGTTCACCGCGGCCTTTGCCTCACTCGCGAAAGAGCTCGCCTCGGCGCCAACGGTGTCGGCGGCGGCTCTGGCCTGGTCGGCAATGCCGGGCTTGGCGGACTGGTTCTGGTTGAATGTGGTGTTGCTCATTTTCGTCTCCACGCGTTTGAAATGGGATTGTCGATGGCCAAGTGGCCCGTTCAGTGGTCCAGCGGTCGAGAGGTGTCGGGCTTGGTCGCTTCGTCGTCCGTGACAACAGCCTTCACTCCGGCATCGACCACTGCGACAGCCCGCTCCCCGAGATCGCGAATGGCATCGCGGCCGGACCCGGCATCGAGACCCTCATCGCTTGCGGCGTCGAGGGTGGAGGCGACAACCCGCTCACCTGCATCCATCGCGGCATGAAGACCTTCCGTCGCGGTGGACTTGGCGCGCTCCCTAACTCGCGCACTCGCGTCCCCGAATAAGCGGGACTCCGTCCGGCTGTGCGGGATGAAGGCTGCAAGAGCCGCGCCGGCAAGTGCCGTCAGCGCTCCGACAAGCAGCGGGTTGCGCTGCACCGCGTCGATAAGCGTGTCGCGGCCCTGCTGTCCGAGCGCTGCAGCCCGGTCGGTTGCCTCCCCAACCGCATGGGTGGCGTCGTGGTACTTCATGCGAGCCTGATGAGCCGCGGCGTCGGCGGCGTCGGAAACACTTTGGGTCGCAGTGTTCAAAGTATCGGTGACGTTGGCCGACGCCGCCGACGCTGCGTCGGTAACTCGATCGGACGCGGTCTGGGCTGTCGAGGTCACCGAGGAAGTTGCTGTCGAAACTGCGTCTGACGCCTTGGTTGCCAGGCTCGATGCTTTGTCGGTCCCCGCTGCAACCGCTCCGGAAACCTTTTCACCGGAAATCAGTCCCGAGAAGATGTTATTACGACCGGACAGCGCGACGCCCGCACCCATCAAAAGGATCGGAGCCGGAATGCTCCGAAGTATCCCGAAGATCGGATAGGCGAGACCCGCGCCGATTGCAGCGGTCTGCAAGGGGTTGTCACGCGCCGATCGCTCGAGCTTCGCAAGCAGGTCTTGGCCTGACTGGACGATGCTGTCCTTCACGTCCGTCTTGATGGTCTCGGGCGAAAGGCGGCTCCGCAGCTCTCCAACGGTGTCGGCAAGGCCCGAGCGAAGGTGCTCGTTTCGAGCTTCGATTGCATCCAATCCAGTGTCGCCCATTACGGTACTGTTGGTTGAATTCATCGTATTCTCCCACGACATTAAAGGCTCTTCGAGCGCGACATTCACGCTTTCGAGAACCTATCGGGAAGTCGCTTGGTTCCTTGCCTCCTGCCAGGCAATTAAAGAGCAGCCACAACTCTAGTTACGGCAATTCCGGGCTTGTGGCGGCGAGCAATGCGAAGCTAGTTCGAGTAGCAAGTCAGTCAGCAGAATGGCAGGTATCCGCGACGCTTCCCTGGAAGCGGACAGGCCGCTTTCGGCCCCTCCTCGACGTCGGAAATGACTTCCTCTACGGGCCCAACATGGTCTCTCAATGATGCGCTTTAGGGGTCCGAAAGCGGACGTTACAAAAGTTGGACGAGACTTCTCCCACTGAGTTGCGGGCCTCGATCCTACCCAGAAAACATAGTGGTCTGATCCGTTTTGCGTAATTTCGTTGCCGTCCGCTTTTAAAAGTCGCTACAGCATATTCAGCAGATGGAGTGCCTTCGACGCGATCGAGCCTCCGATGTGCAGCAGATTCTCAAGGCGGGAACTATAAACGGGGATTAGGTTATCATCTCAGAAGGCATAATTAGGTTCAGCTGACTGAACCTCAAAATTCAGGCGATCGCCGTTCTCAGAATCCCCGGAAAAAACAATGTATTGGTGATACTGGTTCACCCTCAGTAATTAATTCAAAAATAGCTGGCCCGTCACGATCGCCACGGGCCGGATAGTCGATTATCGTTGCGCTTGCGTAATGACAGGCAAC
>NZ_JBUZWF020000016.1:0-5005 GCF_055730105.2 Mesocryomonas lacus | reverse complement strand
ACGGATTGGTTCGAACTCGGCCGCAACGACGCCATCCATTCGGGTGGTTAGATCACCAGCAGACAATCCGTTGAAGCCATCTTCAACTGCAAAAACAAACTGCTTCAGATCATCGGCTTTTGCGGCTTCGACGAGCGAATGACGGTCGCGCTGAGCCTCCTGAGCGGAACGGTTTGCAACAGCTTCCTCTTCCAAACGTACTTGCTCGATCGCTGCTTGCTTGAAGGTCAGTACGGTCGACGCCATCGCTCCAACTTCGTCTTTGCGTCCGGTAGCAGGAACCTCGACTGTTCGATCGCCCTTAGCGAGCTTTTCCATCGCTCCACGCAGCAGAACGATAGGGGCGGCAATGCCCCGCGACAGTAGGGTCGCCATGCCAAGGGACGTAAGAACCAGTAGCGCAATACCTACCTCAAGCGTGAATACGCTATCGCCATAAGCCCTTTGCTGCTCCGCCGCGTTGGTCTCTGCCTGACTTTTTGTAAGCGCTGCCAACACATCGACAGCTTCTTCAGAAGGATCAATAAAGGCGCCAGCTGCATCGGAGAGCGCTAGCTGTCGAGCGGCACCGAGAGTGCTTGGCTCTTTCGCCATTGAGATCGATTTTTCTACGATTTCGCGTTGCCAGCTCGCAGTCGCTTCCGCAGCTTTCTCCGCGGATAGCTTGGCGTTCGGTATAGCGGACGCAGCATCTGTGTACTTAGCAATGTGAGCATCGAAAGATGCGCGGTGCTTTTGAAATTTCTCTATGTAAACGGCGTCAGTAGTCAGGAGATATCCACGAAGCGAATTTTCCATCCGTGTGAGTGCGGCCCGAGACTCCATTGCTTCGCGCCAGCCTGCATTCACCTGGCGGTTAAACGTCCGCACGCTCTCAATATGTTCGAGCCTTTCGTAAACAAGGCCGCCCATCGCCAGAACGCCCGCTAGCAGTATGCCGAACGCAAGCATTAGCTTCCGTGAAATTCTCATATCCTGCAGCGTCATTTTCATTCCGATCGATAGATGGAACACAACAGCTAGACAAATTTGTTTAATACCCGGCTATCGATCGGCGATTGCGAAACTTACCTGATTGGTTCTTCTCTGGTTGGTTAACAAACATACCGAGGATATTAGTTAACCGAAATCTCGTAGCCATAAAGGCTATTTAACGTATGCGGATTTTTTGGTTCCCCGCTGATAACGGCCGGCGTTGGACTACGCCGCCGGCCTGTATCCCAAACTGCCACCATCATCTCCATGGGGCGGACCCACCGCCGAAGCTATCGAAGCTGAAGTCACCGGTTCCGTATAATTCTCTCCCAAGCCCCAGGCTTCGGTACCGCTTCAGTCGGCTCCTAGAAAACTGTTCGTCAACGTCATCGACGCGACGTGAATAATGTCCGATGCGCTCCGCCGAAACTGACCTACGCCTTGTGTCCTTGTGGACGACTTGTCGATCTGTGGTCGATCTATCCCATATGAGGTGATCCGCGGGGGACATCTGGGCCGCTAGGGAAAGCCGACCATCATGACGAACGCACATGTTCAGCGCGTCGCCGCTTGGATAGCCCGGCAAGGTCTCGCCGGCGCCAGCGAGACCGAACTCCTGGACGGCTTTTGCGCCGAATGCACGGCGGCGGGTCTGCCGCTCTCACGCGCGATGCTGATCATCGACACGCTACACCCCATCTACGAAGGCAGGGTCTTCCGCTGGCGCAACGACGGCGTTGCCGAGGAGCCGATGGTTCAGTACGGCCGCACCGACACAGGCGACGCCGCCGCCGACTGGCAGTCCAGTATCTTCTACCAGATGCTGGCATCGGGCGATGAGGAGCGCCGAGTCAGGATTGCCACGGACGCATCCCACCCCTGGAAGCATCTTGCCGAGCTGAAGGATGCTGGCCACTCCGACTACGTTGCCTTCGTCCACCGCTTTTTCGGCGAGTCGAGCATAGGCCAAATGGATTGCCTCTACTCTTACTGGGTCACACGCCATCCCGATGGCTTCGGAGAAGAGAGCCTTGCTGCCCTTCGGGCACTGCTGCCGGCTCTGGCGTTAGCGGTCAAATGTGCGTCGCTCGCCCGGATCGCCACAACGCTAGTCGAGGTTTACCTCGGCCGCGATGCCGGACGCCTCGTTCTTAGCGGCCGCATCTCGCGTGGCGTAACCGAGACTATTCAGGCAGTGCTTTGGTTCTCGGACCTTCGAAACTTCACCACCATCGCCGACGCCGCTGAGCCCGGCGAGATCATTCCGCTCCTCAACGACTATGCCGGCGCCGCGATCTCAGCCGTACATGCTGCCGGCGGCGACGTGATGAAACTCATCGGAGACGGTGTTCTCGCAATATTCAAGGCTGAGGACCCGTCCGAGGCCTGCCGCTGCGCGCTAAGGGCTGAGTCGGAGCTACGCAGCAGCGTTGCCGCCCTCAATGCGCGAAGGGTTGCAGCGGGGCTGCCGGTGACCACTGTCACCCTTGGCCTGCACATAGGCCCTGTCTCCTACGGCAATATCGGCAGCGACGATCGGCTTGACTTCACCGTCGTCGGCCCGGCGGTAAACGAGGTCAGCCGCATCTCCTCTATGTGCCGTTCAGTCGACCGCGGCATACTTGTATCAGCGGACTTTCGCGCAGCGACGCCTGAGGATGAACAGGAGAACCTCGTCTCCGTCGGCCGCTATGCCCTACGCGGCGTCGGGCGGGCACAGGAACTGTTCACAATTGATCCGGCTTGCCTTTGACTGAAGACAGGGACGTATAGTCAGCCTCGGGTGGGAAGCCGTCCTTCAGCTCTCGGATTTGAAACAGGAGAAGCTGCCTCACGACGGTCCCGTTGCGTTGAAACTGGCAAGCGTGCGAGGCATGGTTCTGCGGTCGGGCGAACCGCAGTGAACTTTCAACTTGGTACATTCATGTCTTTGTTACACTCGCTGGCTGGCGAGTATGTGGATACAGGCGACGTCGATGCGTAATATTGCGATCCGATGCGGTTCGAACGTATAACCCCCTACGCAGCCTAAATGCAGGGGACCTGGAGACCGCGCTGGAGCTGTTTCGAAGAAGCACCATCCTTTTTGCTGAATGAAGCAGGCAAAAGTGACCGGACAGATGCTAGTTCATTCCAGCTCGCGCCCAAGATAAGTTTGAGCGCAAAGCTGATCGGCAGCTAACACGCAATCCTTTGCAGGCGATGGTTAATAGGCCGCTTGCTAAAGCCCCATCGCATCGGCCTCGGTGATATCGACAGGATTGTTGATAATGAGACGCTGTTGCTGCAGTGCATCGCCCACCAGCAGCGATAACTCCATTTTTTGCAAGTCGACATCTCGAAGCCGCGGGGAGCGCCGGTCCTGTCCATGAGCGTTTCCCTGAAGTCGATGAAGGCATCGGCTCAGTCGGCTGTGCTTCCCTGCAGCGGACCGATCAGCAATTCGGCGAGCCGCTCTTGATAACGGCATTGTACGTCGGCTTGCCCGGCGCAATGTGCATTCATTAGCAGCAGGTAGGAGGTTTTCGAATTAGCTGTCGCCCGCGGGTTCGCGGACCGCCAAGTTTTTAATTTGCGTTAGTCCTACGGCTGTCGTTGGGGGCCGTAGCCTCGGCTCTGTAAGTTGCCAGTAGTGATTTCAACTTGTCTTCGACACGGTAAAGGACTTCGTTGATGCGATCTCTGCCGGCCGCATCAACGCGTCGCATTACCTCGGCCTCGACCATCTTGTGTATTTGATCCATCTGGCCCCGTGCCAGCACGCCAGATGGTGTCAGTTCAATGAGGGATCTGCGGGTGTCATCGTCATCGTTTGATCGCTTTAAAAGGCCTTTCACCACCAAGCGCTCGATTAACTTCGAAGCAGTCGATGGGCGAACTTTCATGCGTTCCGCCGCTTTAGATACAGCGATCTTCTCGCCGTCCGATAGCGATAACAACAACTCATCTTGGCCATTGAAAAAACCGATCTCGGCGAGCTTCAACGCGATAAGCACCCTGACTGAGCGCGAAATCGACAGAACATGAACTAAAATGGGTGACTCATTTTCACGATCAGGTGATATGTCTAAGGAATTCACTGAGCTGAACCTCCTTGAAGACCTGTTTGGCACCGCCATAAAGATAGCTTCTTGCTGCGCAAGCAAGTGCCAATTGCGCTAAATGGTGTTTCGCTTACGGGCAGTGGAAAATATAAGCTCATTATATAATCTGCTAGGCAGCCCTTTCAATCGAAATGCTGCGATACAAAATATTTGCTTTTTCCGTCGTCAGAACATTTGGCTCAAAACAGGGCATCGAATTCAGGAGATAGAGCCTCGTCTGGGTATTGATGTTTAGGCGGTGATCCCGTCGTACACCCAGCCCCAGCCGATGATTTTGAAGTAGGTAAAATCCGTCTGCCACATCTCGTTCGTCCGCGTCGTCTGGGTGGGGAATGCGTCGGCGGCCTTGTTCGCGACGTAGGCTGGGCTGGTTATGAGGTCGTGAGCCTTCAAAAGCCGGTGAACCGTGGCTTCCGACACGAAGTAGCGCTTTTCGGCGGTGAACCGGACGGCCAGCTCCCGCGGCGAGAGCTCGCAATTCTCAAGCGCCAGCTCAATGAGCTGGTCATGGATGTTGGCAGAAATACGGTTCCAGACCCGGCCTGGCGCCGATGGACAATCTTCCAGAGCCTCGGGACCCCCACTAAGGTAGCGATCATACGAGTGGCCTGCTGCCGGTCTGATGGTCACGAGGTTAGGCTAACTCCGCACGTTTCTAGAAGTTACTGAAAGGCGGTCGGACTCAGACGTCCGCTATTGGGAGCGCGTAAATAGAAGCTAAATGCCTTGAGAGGGTCGTGAGCGGAAATTAGATATCCGCGACTGCGACGTTGTCCAGGTTCAACAGATGGTGAAAAACAGGCGCTCTCGGGTTGCTGGACCCCACTTCAGTCCTGATTGTCTCGACCGAGGCCCACTGCCACGAATCCGCCGCGAGCCAGGAGCGAACGTCTTGCCTCGTCCAGCGGAGTGTCTCCATGCGTCTC
>NZ_JBUZWF020000015.1:2500-6283 GCF_055730105.2 Mesocryomonas lacus | reverse complement strand
CCGAACGCAAAACGCCCCCTGCGGCATTGACCGAGGGGGCGTTTTGTCTGTGTGTTGTTTTTGTCATGTGAGAGATATCTTGCGATTTGCAGACCTGGCGGCGACCGACTTTCCCGTGTCTTAAGACAAAGTATCATAGGCGCTGGAGCGTTTCACGGCCGTGTTCGGAATGGGAACGGGTGCAGCCACTCCGCCAAAACCACCAGGTCAGCGAATAGCAAGGTAAGAAGCTGGGTTTCTGGGTTTCAGGTGATGCGCTGGAAGCGCCATCCTGACCGCCTCTGCAGGGAGACGGAGTGCATGAATGAGAATGCGTCGATAATCTCAGCAGCAGTCCAGGACGAGATGCCCGTAGACCGCTAGGTCGTCGGATCGCTTTGCAATCCGCGCCAGCGCAGACGGTTTGTCCGAGACAAACCGGCGTGAGCGCCAAGATTAAAACCAATGTTCACCCTCGCTTTAGCGAGGTGAACATTGGCGAATGAGAATGATCAAGCCGATCGGGCGATTAGTACCGGTAAGCTTCAAGCGTTGCCGCTCGTCCACACCCGGCCTATCAACGTGGTGGTCTACCACGGCCCTGATAGGGAGTACTCGTTTTGAGGTTAGTTTCCCGCTTAGATGCCTTCAGCGGTTATCTAGTCCGTACATAGCTACCCTGCACTGCGGCTGGCGCCACAACAGGTCCACCAGAGGTACGTTCATCCCGGTCCTCTCGTACTAGGGACAAATCCTCTCAATACTCCTACACCTACGGCAGATAGGGACCGAACTGTCTCACGACGTTCTGAACCCAACTCACGTACCGCTTTAAATGGCGAACAGCCATACCCTTGGGACCTGCTCCAGCCCCAGGATGCGATGAGTCGACATCGAGGTGCCAAACAACCCCGTCGATATGGACTCTTGGGGGTCATCAGCCTGTTATCCCCGGCGTACCTTTTATCCGTTGAGCGATGGCCCTTCCACGCGGGACCACCGGATCACTATGACCGACTTTCGTCTCTGCTCGACTTGTCTGTCTCGCAGTCAGGCGGGCTTATGCCATTGCACTCGACGACCGATTTCCGACCGGTCTGAGCCCACCATCGCGCGCCTCCGTTACTCTTTGGGAGGCGACCGCCCCAGTCAAACTACCCACCATACACTGTCCCGGATCCGGATAACGGACCGCGGTTAGACATCCATGACGATAAGGGTGGTATTTCAAGGATGGCTCCACACGAGCTGGCGCCCATGCTTCAAAGCCTACCACCTATCCTACACATGCCGACACGAATGCCAGTGTAAAGCTATAGTAAAGGTGCACGGGGTCTTTCCGTCTGACCGCAGGAACCCCGCATCTTCACGGGGAATTCAATTTCACTGAGTCTATGCTGGAGACAGCGGGGAAGTCGTTACGCCATTCGTGCAGGTCGGAACTTACCCGACAAGGAATTTCGCTACCTTAGGACCGTTATAGTTACGGCCGCCGTTTACTGGGGCTTCATTTCAGAGCTTGCACCCCTCCACTTAACCTTCCAGCACCGGGCAGGCGTCAGACCCTATACGTCGTCTTGCGACTTCGCAGAGCCCTGTGTTTTTGGTAAACAGTCGCTACCCCCTGGTCTGTGCCACCCCACCCAACTTGCGTTGGAAAGGGTCACGCTTCTTCCGAAGTTACGCGTGCAATTTGCCGAGTTCCTTCAGCATAGTTCTCTCAAGCGCCTTGGTATACTCTACCAGTCCACCTGTGTCGGTTTCGGGTACGGTCTATACGGTGGGGCTATTTCCTGGAACCTCTTCACCGCCCAATCAATCCGATAAGACTGAACGATACACGAGATCCGTCACTCACCACCAGGCCCACGATTATTAACGTGGTTCCCATCGACTACGCCTTTCGGCCTCGCCTTAGGGGCCGGCTAACCCTGCTCAGATTAACTTTAAGCAGGAACCCTTGGACTTTCGGCGAGGGTGTCTCTCACACCCTTTATCGTTACTCATGTCAGCATTCTCACTTCCGATACCTCCAGAGGCCCTCACGGGTCCTCCTTCACTGGCTTACGGAACGCTCCGCTACCACTTGATCCTAAGATCAAATCCACAGCTTCGGTGCATGGCTTTAGCCCCGATACATTTTCGGCGCAAAGACCCTTAATTAGACCAGTGAGCTGTTACGCTTTCTTTAAATGATGGCTGCTTCTAAGCCAACATCCTGGTTGTTTTGGGATCTTCACATCCTTTCCCACTTAGCCATGACTTGGGGACCTTAGATGGTGGTCAGGGTTGTTTCCCTCTCCACGACGGACGTTAGCACCCGCCGTGTGTCTGCCGACTAGTACTCCCCGGTATTCGGAGTTTGATTGGGTTTGGTAGGACGGTGAGTCCCCCTAGCCCATTCAGTGCTCTACCCCCGGGGGTATTCGGTCGACGCTCTACCTAAATAGATTTCGCGGAGAACCAGCTATTTCCGAGTTTGATTGGCCTTTCACCCCTAGCCACAAGTCATCCCGATCTATTGCAACAGATATGGGTTCGGTCCTCCAGTGCATGTTACTGCACCTTCAACCTGCTCATGGCTAGATCACTCGGTTTCGGGTCTAATCCGACGAACTGAACGCCCTGTTCAGACTCGCTTTCGCTACGCCTCCACCTATCGGCTTAAGCTTGCTCGCCAGACTAAGTCGCTGACCCATTATACAAAAGGTACGCCGTCACCCATTATGGCTCCGACTGTTTGTAGGCATCCGGTTTCAGGTTCTATTTCACTCCCCTTGTCGGGGTGCTTTTCACCTTTCCCTCACGGTACTGGTTCGCTATCGGTCATGCACGAGTACTTAGGCTTAGAGGGTGGTCCCCCTAATTTCAGACAGGATTTCACGTGTCCCGCCCTACTCGAGGACAATCAAGAACATTATGCCTACGGGGCTATCACCCATTCTTGCCACGATTTCCAACGTGTTCGGCTTCTTTCATAGATTGCCACTGGCCTGGTCCGCGTTCGCTCGCCGCTACTGACGGAGTCTCGGTTGATGTCCTTTCCTTCGGGTACTTAGATGTTTCAGTTCCCCGAGTTCGCTTCTTACCCCTATGTATTCGAAGGTAAGATACCTCGCTGATGACCCCTAGAAACCGCAGCGCCACCGGCCGGACTTGCGTCCAACCAGTGCCGTTCCGATTTTCTAGAAGTCGGAGGTGGGTTGCCCCATTCGGAAATCCACGGATCAAAGCTTATTCGCAGCTCCCCATGGCTTATCGCAGCGTATCACGTCCTTCATCGCCTGTGCATGCCAAGGCATCCACCAGATGCCCTTATATCACTTGATCATTCTCATCGCCAATGCTCACCATTCTGGCGCCCCTTGCGAGGTACCAGGAGAGAAGTGTCATTGATCGACGTATTCTCATTCCCGAACGAAGCGCGAGCTCCATCCGGTTCGAGCACCGCAAACGCAAGGGATGTGCAATCCTTCTTACGTCCTGCAGCGGTACTCTGTGCCAATCCCATCTGGAGAAGGGATTGGCGAAAGACCAGCTTCTTGAGACGGTGCCCCGATGCCACGCGGTCAGGCATGGCAATCGAAACAGGGGAACCCATTCCAACCAGTTCACCGCCGCATCCTTTCGAATGCGCCGTCAAACCCGCTGGGGTGAGGGCTATCCCTGCGGATCATGACGTCTATCCAATCGGTGATGAACCGCTTGGCGCCATGATCCAGACAGAACCCTCATCCCCATCCCTTGCGGGGTGGTTCAAAGAGTCCTTCAGGACCCGTCTTCTCTTCACAATGTCAACAGAAC
>NZ_JBUZWF020000014.1:0-11965 GCF_055730105.2 Mesocryomonas lacus | reverse complement strand
CGCGCAGGCATTCCGGCACGACAAGCTGCTGGCGCTCCAGCCGGCCATGATCGCGGCGGCCGAGGAGACCGGACGGCGCTGGCGGTCCCAGGGTTCGGCAACCGTCGACATCGGGCATGAGATGATGCGCACGACCTTCGACATCATCGTGGAGACCATGATGTCGGGCGGCGCAGGCATCGACGTGGCAAAGGTCGAGCAGGGCATCACCGACTACCTGAGGCCGAGCGGATGGACGTTCGCCCTCGGCATCCTTGGCGCACCGGACTGGATCCCATACCCTGGGCAGCGAAAGGCAGGAGAAGCGGTCAGGTTCCTGCGGTCCAGCTTGCATACGGTGATCACCGAACGTCGCCGGAGCGGTGGCCAGAGGCAGGACCTCGTTGCCATGCTGCTTGCGGCCGCGGATCCGGAGACGGGCCGGACCATGACCGACCAGGAGATCGTCGACAACCTGATGACATTCATCACGGCTGGATACGAGACCACGGCGCTAGGCCTCGCATGGACCTTCCATTTACTGGCGCTCCATCCGGCTATCGAAGCTAAGGTCCTCGCTGAGATCAGCGCCATAACGTAAGGCCAGCCTATCGGCTCGGACCACATCGCGAAGCTATCCTACACCCGCCAGGTGTTTTCGGAGGCCATGCGGCTCTATCCGCCTGCCCCCATCATCACCCGGACGGCGATCAGAGACTTCGTTCTTGGCGAGCATGCTATCGCCAAGGGGACGGTCGTCTACGTCCCGATCCATGCGGTGCACCACCACAGCGCCCTGTGGGACAACCCGGAAGCATTCGAACCCGATCGATTTGCCCCGGAGGCCTGCAAGGCTCGACATCGGTACGCCTACATGCCGTTCGGCGCCGGGCCACGCGTCTGCATCGGCAACGCCTTCGCCGTAATGGAAGCCGTAGCCATGCTGGCCGTGCTTCTTCCGGCATTCGAGGTGGCAGCGGCATCAATCACACCTCCGAAGCCGATCATGAGGGTCACGTTGCGTCCAAAGCAGAGCCTCCTGATGACGGTCGAGGAACGGCGCATTCCCTGATTAGGCAGGTGATACGCCCCTGTCATTTAGATATCGTGGGCTTGGTACACTTCCAGCGCGGACGTATTCATTGGATATTGCCAATGACAACGGTCCGGAGGCGCCCCGGCAATACCGCGACGCCTCCTTTCTGCTTTAGCCTTCTTCCGCGTCCTGATTGATCGAGGACTCAGCAAGATCCGACAAAATTTCGTCGGTGTTTTCTTCCTCGATCAACGTTTCCTTGATGAGCTCGGAAGCTTCTTCCAGACCCAGCTGGTTCGCCCAGGCATACAGCGTTCCGTAGCGCGTGATCTCATAATGCTCGACCGCCTGCGCGGCAGCGATGATCCCCGCGTCGAGGGCTTCGGACCCGGCGAACTCTCCGATCACCTCCTGGCCTTCCGCGATGATGCCGAGGATGGCCTTGCACTCGACGCCTTCCGCCTTGGCGCCGACGATCCCGAATACGTCTTCGAGACGTTTGATCTGGTTCTTTGTCTCCTCGAGGTGGACGCCAAGCGCCACTTTCAGATCTTCCGAGGATGCTGCGTCCATCAGCGTCGGCAGCGCTTTCAAGATCGCATTCTCGGCGAAGTAGGTGTCCTTGAGCTGGTGAAGGAAAAGGTCATTCAAGGTCTGACTGCTCATATCGTCTCCAGAAGGTTCGGAGGCGCGATCGCCGCGCCTGTTGTGGCCACATAGAACCTTGCCTAGACGTCACCGTTCCAAAGCGGCGCCGGATTGAGGAGGGAAGCAAGATGTACCCTGTCCAGATGCTCCTACCGACGGAAGACAACGGTTCCGCGCTCCTACAGGGGAATTTTCTGATCTCCATATTAACCCACGGACCGCTTCGGCTGCGTGACGAATTCTAGTCTGCCCCCGAAGACTAGACGTCGATCGCCGTACTTTACCGCACGCAAACGGGCTACTCAGCCAAGTCGCTTGAAAAAAGTTAGTTAGCCAGACACATTGATGGTTACCCAATTATTAGGGCGGCAGACATGGCTCTAGATGCGACGAGATTGGAGCCGGTCCTTATCGAGACTGATAGCGGACAGTGGAGTGTGATCGACTCGAGCACGAAGTTGCCCATACAGGTGCGCCAGAAGGTTTTAGAAGGAATGTCGCTTTCTGAGGCGAACAATGCGTTGTCATTGCTCAGATTGATCATAGGGCTTGTCGTAGGTCCTTTTACCGCAGATGCCCGGCGCGGTCGTCAAACCAACCGAAGATCTACAGGTGCACTCGGAACGGTGACATCGGCTGAGTAGCCTTTACCTGTTCGATGAGATTGAGCGGATATCCGAACGTTTCCGCGATTTCGTTCACCTCCGCGCCGATTTCGATCATAGCCTCGATGATGCCGTGATCCGTTTCCGACAGGGTCGGCAACACTCGCATCGCTGCGCCAATTTTCGCGAGGAACGCCACCATAGTCTCTCCTGCGAGCGGTTACCTTGGGGGAGAGACGCACTGAGCAGATTGAATTTGCCTAACCATCGAGGATCAAAGAACTTAGCCTGCTACCATCAGCGCCTCACCAAGCGCCGATAGTGGGGATAGCGGTGAAAAGGACAGCGTATCGGGTCACTCCATTCGAGGATGACGCGTGGCCCCAAACCTGGTGCAGCTATCCAGAAGGGCCATCAAGGCTATTGGTGATCGGGCCGAGCAACCGATCATAGTCCTTCCTGAGTTTCACAGGATACCGGATCGAGACGGAATGGATCAGGCCGCCACGGAAGATATAACGTTCGTAGAATATCCTGCCGTCCTTCAAATACCCCGAGACCACCAGCCATTCCTTGCCGCCCTTATGGTAGGTGACGTCATCCCGGGACGCTCTCCAGCGATACATGGATGTAGGGGTCTCGCGCCTCTCATTCTCCCGCCCGTAGATGACGATCTGCGCGCCCGATCGTGACTCCCAGACCGCACCCTCCGGTGTCGCAGGGATCTCCTCAGGGAAAGCCTCCAAAGGAAAGCGAGCAGTCGTGCCGTAGGTGTCATTTTTGTAGCGAAAATCACTGGCAACGACTGGCGAGGAAGCTAGAAAGATGGCCACAAATGCGGCTGCTGCAGATTTCATTCTATCTATCCTCCATTCGCTTCCTGAATGCGATCCGGCATGAATAGGTTCGGTACTGTCACTGAACTTTTGAGGTTCGCTGCTTCCTGAATGCCATGTGAACGCGCCCTTTGGTCACCATTCACCAAAACGACTGCAAGGTAGCGGCATCACCCCCCGATGCAGGGAATCACATGATCAACGAAGCTAGAACTGCCGGCTGGAAAGCGCAGATAGACGGAGTCGCCCGGTGCGACAATCCACACGAAGTTGGGTCGGATGAGTTCCGAGACTGGCAGGAAGGTCATGACCAGGCGGGTGCTGAGTCTACGGCGCCGTTGGAAAAGCGAACCCCTGCCGACCTCAGGCCAATGTAGCCTGCTGAAAGGATCCCCCCATAGCCGCTTCGATCGCTTTTGGGCTATACGGCTTACGAAGAACAAGGTGCGGTCAGGCAACGTCACTTCGTCCCCCGGATGGTTGCATGAGGTGACGATGATATGGATCGGCGGCCAGCGGTCCCTCACGGCCGCGGCAAGCAGCATTCCCTCCCTGATGTAGCGTGGAATGCAATGACGTTATCCTTGGCAATTTCCCTATCCTCGTTGTCTAGCGTTGCAACCGCACTTCGACCTTTGTCGCCCACTGCAGGTGGATGCTGGCAGCTGCAGGAGCAATGATCCTGCGACCGAACTGTCTGGTTGGGCATTCGAGAGGAAGTGCGCCGACGGCCGCCCGCCGCACATCGAGCCACACGGTTTTCGAACGGGAACCCGACGACGGCAGAAAACTATCTGCATGTCAGGATTAAAAAAGTCAGGGAAGCCACCGACAATCTCGGAGCTTTAGGGCTTGGAGTACACGTGCCTTCTGCTCGGAAGAGCCCTAATCCTTATCACAAGTTAATTATTCGATTATTATTCAAATAAAGTTCCCGCATCCGTGAACGATATGCCCTTATTCGGCTTGTTTCAGCATCGACGCACAACGGGTACGTCCGATCTGGAGTAAATAATATGACTACAACCATCCGCCCCGGCGACGCAGAATATGCGGAAACCGCCGGAACGGCGATAGACGACGCCCGTACGATCATGCTGAACAAGGTTTCGTGGGGGGCTATCTTCGCCGGCGTCGTCGTCGGCCTGATCACCCAAGTGCTGCTAACCATGCTCGGCGTCGGTATTGGAATTGCAACCTTAGATCCAATGACGTCCGACAACCCAACTGCCTCGTCCTTCAGCATGGGCGCCGGTATTTGGTATGTCCTCTCGGGCATCGTGGCGGCTTATGTCGGCGGTTATATTGCCTCTCGGATGTCGGGCAAGACCGTTGCCACGACCGGTGCACTACATGGCCTCACGACCTGGGCATTCACCACTTTGCTGGTGTTGTACATGCTTTCGACGGCAGTCGGGGGCATTGTGGGTGGGGCTTTTTCCGGCGTGACTTCAGCAATTGGCGGTCTCGGTCAAACAGCTGCCACTGCGGCAGCTCCTGCATTGGCGCAGGCTAATCCGCTAGAAGCTCTTGAGCAGCAGGTTCGCTCGACCGGCACCGATCCAGAGTCGCTGAACAATGCCGCTATTTCCGCAATGCAGGCGGTAGTCATGGGTGACGAAGCCCAAAAGGCTGATGCCCGCGAAAAAGCGGCAACGGCCATCGCATCTGCCAAGAGCGTGCCGATTGAAGAAGCGCGCACGCAGGTCGAGCAATACGAGACGCAGTACAATCAGGCTGTTGAGCAGGCGAAGGCCGTAGCCCTCTCTGCAGCGGATACGGCGGCGTCGGTTATCTCGACGGGCGCGATCCTTGCCTTCGTAGCGCTCGTACTTGGCGCCATCGCCGGCTGGCTCGGCGGTCGGTCGGGCGTCGTGCATCCGGTATATGCCGACCGGGTAATTCCTTCGCGTCGGATCGTCTGATCGATGTCACGGGAGGAAGACCGGTCTGATGCGATTCCTCTCGTCGAGGAGACGGTGCGCATCCAGAAAGAGGAGGTGGTCACAGGCCACGTCCGGGTACGTATAGTCACCGAAGCGGCTGCTCACGTGGTCGCCCAAGACCTCGATGCAGAAAGCGTCGAGGTAACTCGGGTAGCCATAGACCGCGAGGTCGCAGAGGCACCCGCGGTCCGCCAGGAAGGCGACGTGACGATCGTCTCGCTCGTCGAGGAAATCATCGTCGTCACCAAACGTCTCGTCGTCACCGAAGAAGTCCATATCAGTAGCATCAAGTCCACCGAGCGTGTCGAGACCTCGGTCAACTTGCGGAAGCAGCACGCCGTCGTCGAACGAACTGACGGGCGTGACTCACCAGCCATTCCATCAACAGGAGAAAACCAATGACGCAGACCATCACCGCATATTTCGACACCCGAACCGAAGCTCAGGCCGCGATCGGCAAGCTCGCTCTTATCGGTATCTCGGGTTCCGAGGTCCGGATCGCCGACTCCACAACGACGACCTCACGCGGCACGACCGCCGACGAGGACAAGGGCTTCTTCGAGGCCATCGGCGACTTCTTCATGGGCGACGACGAAGACGACCGCCACACCTATGCCGAAGGCGTGCGCCGCGGCGGAACGGTATTGACCGTCAACGCTCCGGACGGCCGCTTTGAAGAGATTGCGGACGTGCTCGAGGGCGAAGGCGCAGCTGACATCGACGAGCGTGCAGCAACCTGGCGCTCGGAAGGCTGGGAAGGCACCTCCGCCTCCGGCAGCCGCGCCTACTCCGGCGGTTCGATCGACCCAGTGGGCGACAGCACTGTTGCCACCAAGGGCATCGGCTCCTCGACGGGCACCTCGTATGCCGCCGCATCGGGCGCCGCTGGCTACTCCGAGCGCGACACCCTCGGTACCGACCTCTCGAAGGACCGCGATGGCACCATCGAGGTGGTGCAGGAGAACCTCCGCGTCGGCAAGCGCGACGTCAGCCATGGCCGAGTCAAGGTCCGTTCGTACGTTGTCGAAGAGAATGTCTCCGAGGACGTCACCCTTCGTAGCGAGAACGTCGAGATCTCCCGTCGCGCCGTCGACCGTCCGGTCGGGGCAGTCGATGCCTTCGCCGAGCGCACGATCGAGCTTGAGGAGACCGCGCAGGAAGCCGTAATTTCGAAGGAGGCCCGTGTCGTCGAAGAGATCGATCTCAAGCGCGAGGTTCGTGATCGCACCGAGACGGTGTCGGACACGGTGCGCCACACCGAGGTGGACATCGCCGACGAGCGCGTCGGCGAGACGCTGACGGACGCCGAGCGGGTACGCCGCGGACTCTAACAGCAGACAGGCGGGCCGGCGGGGATCTCCCCTCCGGCCCTTTTTCTATTTGGGGAGGTATCGATGGGCATTCTTGAAGACGTGATCGGCAGCGTGCTGGGCGGCCAGCAGCGTGGTGGCATGCAGGGCGGAGGCGAGCAGAGCGGACTTCCGGGCGGGCTCGGCGGGATGCTCGGCGGCGGATCGCAGGGCGGCATGTCGCCGATCATGATGGCGCTGATGGCTCTGCTGTCGCAGCAAATGTCCGGTCGCGGCGGTGGCGGAGGGTTTGGTGGGGGCGGCCTTGGCGACATCCTCGGCGGTCTGACCGGGCAGTCGGGTGGCATGGGCCAAATCGGTGGCTCTGGTCAGATTCAGGAGCCGGACCGTGAAGAACGTTCGGTAGGCTACCAGCGGCCTTCCGAAGGCGAGCTTGGGAACCGCGGTGAGTTCGACGGGGGACATACTGGACCCGGCGGTCTTCTCGAGCGCCTCGACCAGGCCGGGCATGGGCAGAAGGCAGCCTCGTGGGTTGGTCATGGCGAAAATGAACCTATTGAACCACAGGAGCTACAGCACGCTCTTGGCGATGATACAGTTGATCAACTTGTCGCGCAGACAGGTTTGCCGAAGGGTGATCTCCTATCGCAGTTATCCGCTGTCCTGCCTGACGTCATCGACAAGCTGTCGCCGAACGGGCGCTTGCCTGATCATTCAAAAGGGCAGGACTGGTAGTTTCTGATCTGCGACGCAGATTACATATTGGTTTCTATAAGGATACTTAATTGCAGAATCCCGAAATGTAGGGAACACGATAAGATTGCATACTATTATTGAATTTTCTGGAGCGGTTGGCGTGCCCGATCATCCGAATGGATCATTATGAACGACCACTTTGCCCAAAATTGGCGTCGCAGTGGCACGCCTAGCGTTGGATGTGCTAGTGCAGTTCTTCACTACACAGCCTTCGCCAACGAAGCGAAAGCCTTGCGCACGCTTGTCGACATAAAAGTCGATCCTTCCGCGGATCCCTGCAAGCTACAGTCATGCTTGATCGGCGATAGTCGATCACCAGCCTGAGGCATATCTGGTTCGTTCCGTCGTCTCGCTGTAGCAGGTGCCTATCCAGGCGGCGCTATCCTGTTAGGGCAGCGCCGCCTATTCGTTCGTGGATTCTCGCCACATACGAGTGGGGCTGCTCTTGCGAATAGCCCCATCTATTTCCTCGGTCTATTTATTTTACTGGAGCTGCGGGTGAAGTTCCCGTGCCAGTCCCCTGACCGCCGGTTGTAGCGGAGTCGTTACCCATTGTCCCGGTGCTCGTGTCGGCCTCGTTGCTCGGCATCTTGCTGTTTGTCGAACTCGAGAGAGCCTTATCGGCCGGGCCAGTGAGCATGCGAACGTGCTCAAGGTGCATCTTGATCACCGGAGCTGTGGTATCCGCATAGCTTTTGAGGTTGGCGTCCGTGCCAGCTGAGCCGTAGCCCTGATGAAGCGAAAGTGCTTCCTCGTGAGCATCAATTTGCTGCTTGAGGTACACTGGCACCTTGCTGCTGGCGCCACTCAGTTCGGTGACCATTGCCTGATGCTTTGCATCAAGTTCCATCGGAACGGTCAGACCCGAGCCTTTAGCAGCTTTAGTAAGATTAGCGGCAGCCTTCGTGTGATCGGCGATCATCTGCTTTGCGAATGCCTGGATCTCTGGCGTCGCAGCAGGATCGGACATCACAATCTCACTAGATTGAATTTCGTACATTCCGCCGTTCGCCGCCTTGTCAACGAACTCTTGCGGGGCGGTCTGCGCCATTGCCGAACTCGCCATCAGAGTCAGGCCAGCAGCGATTAGAAAATGTCTCATTTTGGTCTCCCGGTTCGAACCGCCAAGCGGCTGCGGGAGAGGAAGGATCAGCGTTCTGCTGCAGTTCCTAATTTCAATGCAGTCCTGGCTACGCAACTAACACAACGCCGGCATCTTGAAACAGAGGACGGCAATAACTGATGCCAAGCCTGTCTCTAGCGGACACTCGCTGAGCGACTACCATCCGAAGTACGGTGCCGCGTTTCATGCTCGCCTTCGATTTCTTGTGATGCCTGCGCCCAGAATTCATGTTCGCGGCCATTAGGGCGACCGGCCTGCTCCCATAGGAGGTAGGCTCTGTCGCGAACTTTCGGCGTCTTATCAATTGTCATAGCGCCCACTCATTTTGCTGCACCGCACGGGAGCTTTTTTTATGCTCCTGTAGTTGCGAATGAATTAGCGCATCAGGGACGAGCCGCAATGAGCACAGTTAGCTGGAAAGACCTAGCCTTTACCGAGACCGCAGGCCCCGCCAGCTTCGGAGATTTGATCCTGACAATCAAGGATGAGCACCTCGCCCGATGGAAAGAGGACCCTGACGGCCGTTACGCCGTTTTACCGGCGCCAGAAAATGTTTCGCCAGTCGATCTGGGCAAGTTCTACCCAAGCCTTTGACAACAGCCTCAGACGTCGCCCTCTCCGCTTAATCCAGTTTTAAGTTCGTTCGGGCCCATCAAGAGGACTAGGAAATTAGTCGCAGTCGTTTTCCGGAAGAGCAGATCATCGGCATCCTGGGGTACCAAGAGGCAGGTGTGCCGGTCGCAGAATTTTCAGGAATAGACCTGATTGAATGGGCCTTACCTTCCTGTCAGCGTCAGGTGTCGAAGAGCTCTTTGAAGCGACGGGGCTGAGAGCGAAGATATTGTGGGGCCGCTTTCACTCGTGCTCCGAGATGTGCCGCCGCGTGCCAAGGCCAGCGAGGATCGAACAGGATCGTACGTGCGAGGCCAATCATGTCGGCATCGCCGGTACCAATGATCGCTTCCGCCTGTTCGTAATCCGTTATCAAGCCGACGGCGACGACCGGGAGATCACAGGCCTGCTTAACCGCCCGCGCAAGCGGTACCTGATAGTTCGGCCCGATCGGAATTTGTTGACGAGCATCAAGCCCGCCGCTGGAGACGTGGATGGCCGAACAACCGCGTGCCTCCAGCGCTTTCGCGAACTCAACGGTGGAGGCGACATCCCATCCACCCTCGACCCAATCCGTGCCGGAGACACGCATGGTCACAGGGCGCTCCGCCGGAAATGCGGCACGGACGGCGTCGTAGATTTCCAATGGAAAGCGCATGCGGTTTTCGAGTGAGCCGCCATAAGCGTCGTCACGCCGGTTGGAAAGCGGTGACAGGAACTGGTGGAGCAGATAGCCGTGCGCGCCGTGGATCTGGATGGCGTCGATACCGAGCCTAGCGGATCTGCGGGCGCTTTCGGTAAAGGCATCGCGTAGGCGTTGAAGGCCGGCCACGTCGAGCGCATTCGGAGCGACGTCGTTCGCGCCGAAGGCAAGCGCAGAAGCGCTTTCCGTCTGCCAGCCGTTTGCCAGACCGGGCGGGATCTGCGCGCCTCCCAGGCACGGCTTCTCCGTGGAGGCTTTCCGGCCGGCATGGGCGAGTTGAATAGCGATCGGCATTTCGGACCAGCGGCGGACGCTTGCGATGACGCGCCGCAAAGCCGCTTCGGTCTCGTCGTTCCAGAGACCGACATCGCCATAGGTTATCCGACCTTCTGGCGTCACGGCAGTGGCCTCGATGGTGAGAAGCCCCGCCCCGGATTGCGCGAGATTGCCGAGATGCATCAGGTGCCATTCAGTCATGCAGCCGTCTTCGGCCGAATATTGGCACATCGGCGCGATGACGATACGATTGGAGAGAGTAAGACCACCGATGGCCAGCGGTTGGAAAAGAGCGGCGCTACTCATCGATCATACCTTCGATTGGGCCAGTTGCCATGGCAGTTAGAGCGCACGGCCAAAAAGACACCTCGGCTGCCAATTGGGAATTGAGCTTCATCGGCCGGGCTGCGAGAAGGGACGTTCTTAGAGGGCTCGGTCGCTTTTACCTGCATGACAGATATCACAAGCCCCTTGAGATGCATCCCGGGGAATAGTGCTGTCTACCTATCGTTGCGGGAATACGATTCCCGGCAACGCTATGGACGGCCGCCAGACGTGGGAGCATCCGCCGTCATCAGGAGGACGCTCGCGGCAGACGCCAATGCCAGCGCGGCTCCACATAGCGCGGCCGTGTGGAAAGCGGTCAGATATGTATCCGCGGACTCCAGCCGGACGAAGACGGAACCGAGGGAAGCCGTTGCGAGGAGGCCGCCGACTCTTGCAACGGCACTGTTCAGGCCGCTGGCCGCACCGACGTGATCGCGGCCGACCGCTTCGATCACTGCGGTCGTCAGCGGCGCGACGCACAGCATCATGCCTACCGATACGATGAACATCGCCGGGAATATGACAGTAAAATAGTCGAGGTCCGAGCCCGCAACTCTCATGAAAGCCGCCAGTCCGACGGCGACGATCCCGCTTCCCGCGCCGAGTAGGGCTCGTGTTCCGAACCTCGTGGAAAGCCGGCCGACGAACGGCGAGCCGATGCCTATAGCGACCGGCAACGGCAGCATGGCCGCACCGGCCGATACAGCAGAGTATTCGCCCACTTTTATCAGGAAGTATGGAAGCAGTACGACAAGACCGCCCAGCGCTGCATAGAGGAACAGGGTCAGAAGAGACAGGCCGATGAACGGCCGGGTGGAGAACAGCGCGACCGGCATCAGCGCGTCCTTGCCCTTCCTGATCTCGACCACCGTGAAACCGGACAGCAGGACCAAGCCGGCGGCAGCGGTTGCAGCAACGGCCGGCAGCGGCGGTGCGGGTTCCGACGCCCAGGTCAGCGCCAAGGTAATTGCCAGCAACGCAAACGTTGCCAGGAGGCCTCCTGTCCAGTCCAGTGCCTGCTTTCTTTCGCCCGAGCTTTCTTCGACGAACCGGAGCGACAGAACGGCGGCGGCGAAGGCAAGCGGCACGTTGATGAAGAAGATCGTTCGCCATCCCGCGGTGTCGACGAGCCATCCCCCGAGCAGTGGGCCCAGCGCCGAGAGTAGAGCGCCGACGGCAGCCCAGCTGCCGATGGCCCTTCCTCTTGCCGCACCCTCGAAGCCGGAGCCCAGCAAAGCCAAACTGTTCGGCAACAACAACGCGGCGCCGACGCCCTGGGCACAGCGCCCAAGCAGGAACCATTCGAGCGAAGGCGCAATACCGCAGACGATCGAGGCGACGGTGAAGGCGGAGAGGCCGATCAGGAACATGCGCCGCCGACCGTACTGGTCTCCGAGGGCTCCGCCTAGCAGCGTGAGGGCTCCGAGCGGCAGAAGGTAGGCACTGATGGTCCAGGCCAATCCGGCGCCGTCAGCATCGAGACCGGTCTTGAGGGCAGGCAGCGCGACGTTGACAACGGACCCGTCGATGAACGCGACGCTCGACCCGAGGATCGTGGCGGCCAGCGTCGCACGGGGATGCGTGGTTGCGAGCACTTGGCCTGCATCCTGGCTATTCATCAACGGTGACTTCGGCTCGATTTCAGGCCGAGGTGGACGATCCATCATCGGGGCGTTTTCAACGGCTTCCCCAAGCGAATCGACGTATGTGCGACACTTTCCAGTCTGCATGGGTCCTTCATTAGACCGATTCTTAATTGCTGAGCTCTAGCGTCGTTTGCGGAGGACAGCATGCGCATCGTCAGCAAG
>NZ_JBUZWF020000013.1:0-27632 GCF_055730105.2 Mesocryomonas lacus | reverse complement strand
CGCCATTTTGGCACTCCATTGTCTTTAGTCGGACTGCGAACAGTCCAGTTCAAGGATCGCTTCGCGGTGGCGCGTTAAGCGAATTTCTTCTGGATTTCTTCTGCGACCTGGTTCGGAACCTGCTCGTAGTGATCGAAGGACATGGTGTACTGCGCCCTGCCCTGGGACATCGACCGCAGCGTGTTCACGTAGCCGAACATGTTGGCCAGCGGAACCATCGCGTTGATCACCGTGGCAATGCCGCGGGTCTCGGTACCCTGGATCTGACCACGACGCGAGTTCAGATCGCCGATGACGTCACCGACGTAATCCTCGGGGGTCACGACCTCGACCTTCATTACTGGCTCGAGCAGCTTTGCGGCTGCCTTGGCGATGGCTTCACGGAAGCCAGCGCGCGAGGCGATTTCGAAGGCGAGAACCGAGGAGTCTACGTCGTGGTAAGCACCGTCGAGGAGCTCGGCCTTGATGTCGACCATCGGGAAGCCGGCGAGCGGGCCCGAGGTCATCACCGAAGCGATACCCTTCTGGACGCCCGGCACGTATTCCTTCGGAACCGAACCACCGACAACCTTGGACTCGAACACGAAACCCGTGCCCGGCTCGCCCGGCTCGATGTGGATCTTGATGCGGGCAAACTGGCCCGTACCACCGGTCTGCTTCTTATGGGTGTAGTCGACGTCCGCACCCTTGGTGATCGTCTCGCGGTAGGCCACCTGAGGCGCACCGATGTTCGCCTCGACCTTGTACTCGCGGCGCATGCGATCGACGAGAATGTCGAGGTGCAGTTCGCCCATGCCGGCGATGATAGTCTGGCCCGACTCTTCGTCGGTCTTGACGCGGAACGAAGGATCCTCGGCAGCGAGACGGTTGAGCGCGAGGCCCATCTTCTCCTGATCGCCCTTGGTCTTCGGCTCGATCGCGATCTCGATGACCGGCTCGGGGAATTCCATGCGCTCCAGGATAACCGGCTTCAGCGGATCGCAGAGCGTGTCGCCCGTGGTGACGTCCTTGAGGCCGGCGAGAGCGACGATGTCGCCCGCGAATGCCTCTTCGATGTCTTCACGCGAGTTGGAGTGCATCTGCAGCATGCGGCCGAGACGCTCCTTCTTGTCCTTGACCGTGTTCTGCAGCGCAGTTCCCTTGGAAACCTTGCCCGAATAGATCCGGCAGAAGGTGAGCGAACCGACGAACGGGTCGTTCATGATCTTGAAGGCCAGCATCGACAGCGGCTCGTCGTCCGAAGCGCGACGCTCGATCTCGTTGTCGTTCTTCGGGTCGATGCCCTTGATCGCGGGCACGTCCAGCGGTGACGGCAGGAACTCGACGACGCCGTCAAGCAACGGCTGCACGCCCTTGTTCTTGAAGGCCGAGCCGCAGAAGATCGGCGTGAACCAGACGTCGCAGGTGCCTTTGCGGATCAGCGCACGCAGCTGCGTGTTGTCCGGCATGACGCCTTCGAGGTAGGCTTCCATCGCGGCCTCGTCGACTTCGACGGCGGTCTCGATCATCAGCTCGCGGTATTCCTTGGCCTTCTCAACCATGTCGGCCGGGATCTCGACGACGTCCCACTTGGCGCCGAGCGACTCGTCGCGCCAGATGAGAGCGTTCATCTCAATCAGGTCGATGACGCCCTTGAAGTCGTTCTCGGCACCGACCGGCAGCTGAACGACGATCGGACGCGCGCCGAGGCGGGTCTTCACCATGTCGACGCAGCGGTAGAAGTCCGCGCCGGTCTTGTCCATCTTGTTGACGAACATCATCCGCGGCACGTGGTACTTGTCGGCCTGGCGCCAGACCGTCTCGGTCTGCGGCTCTACGCCGGCATTGGCGTCGAGCAGCGCGATGGCGCCGTCGAGCACGCGCAGCGAGCGCTCGACTTCAATCGTGAAGTCGACGTGCCCGGGCGTGTCGATGATGTTGAACCGGCGCATCTTGCCGTCGCGACCTTCCCAGTAGGTGGTCGTCGCGGCGGAGGTGATGGTGATGCCCCGCTCCTGCTCCTGCTCCATCCAGTCCATGGTCGCGGCGCCGTCATGCACTTCGCCGATCTTGTGGGACTTGCCGGTGTAGAAGAGAATCCGCTCGGTGGTCGTGGTCTTGCCGGCGTCGATGTGCGCCATGATACCGAAGTTGCGGTAGTCCTCGATCTTGTATTCGCGGGCCATGGGGCTTCGCCTTTCGAATGTCTTCGGGGTTACCAGCGATAGTGCGAGAAGGCGCGGTTCGCTTCCGCCATGCGGTGCGTGTCTTCGCGCTTCTTCACCGCGGTACCACGGTTGTTGGCGGCATCCATCAGTTCGCCCGAGAGGCGATCGACCATGGTGGTCTCGTTCCGCTTGCGAGCGGCAGAGATCAGCCAGCGGATGGCCAGAGCCTGACGGCGCTCCGGACGAACGTCGACCGGGACCTGGTAGGTGGCACCACCGACGCGGCGCGACCGAACCTCGACATGCGGCGCGATGTTCTCGAGCGCTGCATGGAAGACCGACACGGCCTCCTGACGGCTCTTCTCAGTCACGACGTCAAACGCGCCATAGACAATCCGCTCGGCGATCGACTTCTTCCCGTCGTACATGACGGCATTCATGAACTTGGTGACGACGAGATCGCCGAACTTCGGGTCCGGGTTGATTTCGCGCTTTTCTGCACTGTGACGACGGGACATCTACTGGTCTCTCAATCTCTGGCGGCCGGCTAACTGACCTGAACCGTTGAGCTATTACTTAGGACGCTTGGCACCGTACTTCGAACGACGCTGCTTGCGGTCCTTGACGCCCTGCGTGTCGAGCACGCCGCGGATGATGTGGTACCGCACGCCGGGAAGATCCTTCACGCGACCGCCGCGGATCATGACCACGGAGTGCTCCTGAAGGTTATGCCCTTCGCCCGGGATGTAGCCGATGACCTCGAAGCCATTGACCAGACGGACCTTGGCGACCTTACGAAGCGCCGAGTTCGGCTTCTTCGGGGTCGTGGTGTAGACGCGAGTGCAAACGCCGCGCTTCTGCGGGTTGGCCTCGAGGGCAGGAACCGTGTTGCGGTCGACGGGGCGAACGCGCGGGTTCCGGATCAGCTGGTTGATGGTCGGCATTCCAACCTTACCTCTTCTTTCAAATACCGGTTCGTAACGATATGCCTTGCCGGCACGAAGGGCAGAACCCAACATGCACGAAACCGGGCAATGAGTTCGCTAATGCGAACTGCCCGGAACGATGCAGAGGACCCGGTAGGGGGTCATGCGGCCAGCGATTTGACGTCTCGTTGAACGAAGCCTTGTTTGAAGCGCTTTTCCCGGACGCGGCGTCCTGGGGAAGATTCGGCTTCACATCGGCTCTGTTGGCCGGTGTTTAACGATTCTACCGGGGCTCGTCAAGTCCGATCGGACCTGGGATTAACGCGGTGTCTGGATGATGAAGGAGTCGGAAGCCCCGCCGCTCGGCTTTGTTAAAACAACCGCTGCCAGCTCTCCGCGCGCGCTGGAAGACGTTGTGCCGGCGAAACCCTGCGAAGCCCGCCTTCAGCGCGAAGGCCACCCTGCCCTACTCCAGTGGTCGACGACGACGGCCCGTTAGAAACGAAAAAAGGCCGCCCGGTTTCCCGAGCGGCCTCTCTCATTTCATGGACGTCGCCGGTTACTCGGCGGCGTCGGTCAGGCTGGTCAGCATCCGGTCGGCCTTGGCCGCGCTGGCGCCGGACGCCTTGCGGCGGTCCTCGATGATCAGGTCGTCGCGCGACGTCGCGATCCGGCGAACCTGGGTCATCATGCCACCGGTGCCCGCCGGGATGAGGCGGCCGACGATGACGTTCTCCTTCAGACCCTGCAGCGTGTCGGTCTTGCCGGCAACCGCCGCCTCGGTGAGGACGCGGGTGGTTTCCTGGAACGATGCCGCCGAGATGAAGGACGGCGTCTGCAGCGAGGCCTTGGTGATGCCGAGCAGGACTGGATTGCCGGACGCGGGCCGCTTGCCCTCGCCTTCCAGCTGCTCGTTGAGCTCGGCGAGCTCGATCCGGTCGACATTGTCGCCCGGGATGTAGCCGCTGTCGCCGGACTCGATGATTTCGACCTTCTGCAGCATCTGGCGAACGATCACCTCGATGTGCTTGTCGTTGATCAACACGCCCTGCAACCGGTAGACCTCCTGGATTTCGTTGACGAGGTAGCTTGCGAGAGCCTCCACGCCGCGGATCGCCAGAATGTCGTGCGGCGCCGGGTTGCCGTCGAGGATGTAGTCGCCCTTCTCGATGACGTCGCCTTCCTGGAGGTGGAAAGGCTTGCCCTTCGGGATCAGGTACTCGACCGCCTCAACGCCGTCCTCGTGAGGCTCGATGATGATCCGGCGCTTGTTCTTGTAGTCACGGCCGAACTTCACCGTGCCGTCGATCTCCGCGATGACCGCGTTGTCCTTCGGACGACGGGCTTCGAAGAGTTCGGCGACGCGCGGCAGACCACCGGTGATGTCCTTGGTCTTGGCGCTTTCCATCGGAATACGCGACAGCACGTCACCGGCGCGAACCTTGGAGCCCGGCTCGACGGACAGAATCGCGTCCACCGAGAGGAAGTAACGGGCGTCCGTACCACGGGCGAGCTTGAGGATGGTGCCATCCTCATTGCGTACGATCATCGCCGGCTTGAGGTCCTGACCGCGCGGGCTGGCCCGCCAGTCGATGACCGCACGCTTGGTGATGCCGGTCGCCTCGTCCGCCTGCTCGGAGACGGAGACGCCTTCGACCAGATCCTCGAACTCGACGATACCGTCGGTCTCGGTGAGCACCGGACGGGTGTAGGGGTCCCACTCCGCGATGCGCTGGCCACGACGAACCTGGTCGCCGTCGTCGACGAAGACGCGGCTGCCGTAGGTGACGCGGTGCGAGGCACGCTCTTTGCCGGTCGGGTCGAGGATGAGGATCGCCATGTTGCGTCCCATCGCCACCAGACGGCCGTCCGAATTGCGGACGACGTTGCGGTTGCGGATCTGCACCGTGCCCTCATACGAGGCTTCCAGGAACGACTGATCGACCACCTGCGCCGTACCGCCCATGTGGAAAGTACGCATGGTGAGCTGGGTGCCCGGCTCGCCGATCGACTGCGCCGCGATGACGCCGACGGCCTCGCCCATGTTGACGGGCGTGCCGCGGGCAAGATCGCGCCCGTAGCAGATTGCGCAGATGCCGGTCCGGATCTCGCACGTCAGTGCCGAGCGGATCTTGACCGACTGGATCGACGCCTTCTCGATGATCTCGACGTCCGGCTCCTCGATCGTGACGCCACCCTTGACGATAACGTCGCCGGTCAGCGGGTGCACGATGTCCTCGAGCGCCGTACGGCCGAGGATCCGCTGGCCGATGGACGCGACCACCTGGCCGGCATCGACGATGGGCTGCATCGTCAGGCCGTTCACGGTGCCGCAATCGGTCTGCGTGATGATGCAATCCTGCGCCACGTCGACTAGACGCCGCGTCAGGTAGCCCGAGTTCGCCGTCTTCAACGCGGTGTCCGCGAGGCCCTTACGGGCGCCGTGGGTCGAGTTGAAGTATTCGAGAACCGTCAGGCCCTCCTTGAAGTTCGAGATGATCGGCGTCTCGATGATCTCGCCCGAAGGCTTGGTCATCAGGCCGCGCATCGCAGCGAGCTGGCGCATCTGCGTCGGCGAGCCACGCGCACCGGAGTGCGACATCATGTAGATCGAGTTCATCGGCTTCTGACGGCCGTCATCATTGAACTCGATGGCCTTGATGCGGACCATCATCTCTTCGGCGATCTTGTCCGTGCACTTGGCCCAGGCGTCGACGACCTTGTTGTACTTCTCGCCCTGGGTGATCAGGCCGTCATTGTACTGCTGCTCGAATTCCTTCGCCAGCGTCTGCGTCTCCTCGATCATCCGCGGCTTGGTCTCCGGGATGAGCATGTCGTCCTTGCCGAACGAGATGCCGGCCATGCAGGCGTGCTTGAAGCCCAGCTGCATGATGCGGTCGCAGAAGATCACCGTGTCCTTCTGACCGCAGTGACGGTAGACCTGATCGATCATCCGCGAGATGTTCTTCTTGGTCATCAGCTCGTTGCAGATGTCGAAGGGAACCATGTGGTTCTTCGGCAGCAGCTGGCCGATGAGCATGCGGCCCGGCGTCGTCTCGTAGATCTTCGAGACCGGCTTGCCTTCGGCATCGACGGTCTTGAAGCGGCCACGGATCTTCGTCGCGAGCGTCACCGTCTTGGTGAAGATCGCCTGCTCGAGCTCGCCGATGTCGGAGAAGGCCATGCCCTGGCCCGGCTCGTTCTCGTTCATGATCGAGAGGTAGTAGAGGCCCAGCACCATGTCCTGCGACGGCACGATGATCGGCTGACCGTTCGCGGGGTGCAGGATGTTGTTGGTCGACATCATCAGGACGCGGGCTTCAAGCTGCGCCTCGATCGACAGCGGCACGTGCACCGCCATCTGGTCACCGTCGAAGTCGGCATTGAAGGCCGTGCAGACCAGCGGATGCAGCTGGATCGCCTTGCCTTCGATCAGCACCGGCTCGAACGCCTGGATGCCCAGACGATGCAGCGTCGGCGCACGGTTGAGCAGCACCGGATGCTCGCGGATCACCTCGTCGAGGATATCCCAGACTTCCGGACGCTCCTTCTCGACGAGCTTCTTCGCCTGCTTCACCGTGGAGGAGAAGCCCTTGGCGTCAAGGCGCGCGTAGATGAACGGCTTGAACAGCTCGAGCGCCATCTTCTTCGGCAAGCCGCACTGGTGCAGCTTCAGCTCGGGACCGGTCACGATGACCGAACGGCCGGAATAGTCGACGCGCTTGCCGAGGAGGTTCTGGCGGAAGCGACCCTGCTTGCCCTTCAGCATGTCGGACAGCGACTTCAGCGGGCGCTTGTTGGCACCCGTGATGACGCGACCGCGACGGCCGTTGTCGAACAGCGCGTCGACCGCCTCCTGAAGCATGCGCTTCTCGTTGCGGATGATGATGCCCGGCGCGCGCAGCTCGATCAGCCGCTTCAGGCGGTTGTTGCGGTTGATCACGCGGCGGTAGAGGTCGTTCAGATCGGACGTGGCAAAGCGGCCGCCGTCCAGCGGGACGAGCGGGCGAAGGTCCGGCGGGATCACCGGCACGATGCGCATGATCATCCATTCCGGCTTGTTGCCGGACTCGATGAAGTTCTCGACAATCTTCAGCCGCTTCATCAGCTTCTTGGTCTTGAGCTCCGAGGTCGTCTCGGCAAGCTCGGACCGCAAATTGCCGGCGATCGTCTCGAGGTCCATCGTGGCGAGCAGTTCCTGGATCGCCTCGGCGCCGATGAGCGCGGTGAAGCTATCCTCGCCGTACTCGTCGACGGCGATCATGTAGTCCTCTTCCGACAGGAGCTGGTGCTCCTTCAGCGCGGTAAGGCCTGGCTCGGTGACGATGTAGTTCTCGAAGTAGAGAACCCGCTCGATGTCCTTGAGGGTCATGTCGAGCAGCGTGCCGATGCGCGACGGCAGCGACTTCAGGAACCAGATGTGGGCGACCGGGGCGGCGAGCTCGATGTGGCCCATGCGCTCGCGCCGCACGCGCGAGAGGGTGACCTCGACTCCGCACTTCTCGCAGATGATGCCCTTGTACTTCATGCGCTTGTACTTGCCGCACAGGCACTCGTAGTCCTTGATCGGACCAAAGATGCGGGCGCAGAACAGGCCGTCGCGCTCCGGCTTGAACGTCCGGTAGTTGATGGTTTCCGGCTTCTTGATCTCGCCGAACGACCAGGACAGGATCTTCTCGGGGCTGGCCAGCGAGATGCGGATCGAGTCGAAGGTCTGCGCCTGCACCTGAGGATTGAAAAGGTTCATAACCTCTTGGTTCATGGGGCTTTCTCCTAATGGGGCGGCATGGCCCCGACTGCGCCGGGTGAACGGCAGCAACGAATTCCGGAACGTCGAGCTGACGCCTCAAGCAAGGCGCCAGCATGGCCGCGACATTGCGCGGCGGGTCGCAGCCTCTTCGGCTGCTGACGCGGCCTATTCGGCCGCGTCGGGAAGTTCGAGCGAGGGCAGCTCGACGGAGTTGGCCAAATCGACGTCGAGGCCGAGCGAGCGCATTTCCTTGACGAGAACGTTGAAGCTCTCGGGGATGCCCGACTCGAACGCATCGTCGCCGCGGACGATCGACTCGTACACCTTGGTGCGTCCGGCGACGTCGTCAGACTTCACCGTCAGCATTTCCTGCAGAGTGTACGCCGCGCCATAGGCCTCGAGCGCCCAGACCTCCATCTCGCCGAAGCGCTGTCCGCCGAACTGCGCCTTACCACCGAGCGGCTGCTGGGTGACCAGCGAGTACGGGCCGATCGAACGGGCGTGGATCTTGTCGTCCACCAGATGGTGCAGCTTCAGCATGTAGATGTAGCCGACCGTCACCTGACGGTCGAAGGGCTCGCCGGTACGACCATCGTACAGCGTGGACTGGCCAGAGCCCTTAAGCCCCGCCTTCTCCAGCATGTGCACGATGTCGGCTTCCACCGCGCCGTCGAAGACCGGCGTCGCGATCGAAACGCCACGCTTCATCTGCTTGGCAAGGGTCAGAACCGACGCGTCGTCGTAGTTCTTCACCTTCTCGTTGCGGTCGTTATCGCCGAGGAGTTCGGCGATCTCGTCGCGCAGCGGCTTCACGTCGAGCGACTGCTGGTAGACCTCCAGCATCTCCCCGATCTTCTTGCCCATGCCCGCGCAGGCCCAGCCAAGATGCGTCTCGAGGATCTGTCCGACGTTCATGCGCGAGGGCACGCCCAGCGGGTTCAGCACGATGTCGACATGCGTGCCGTCCTCGTTGAACGGCATGTCCTCGACCGCGAGGATGCGGGAGACCACACCCTTGTTGCCGTGGCGGCCGGCCATCTTGTCGCCCGGCTGGATCTTGCGCTTGACGGCGACGAAGACCTTGACCTGCTTCATGACGCCGGGCGGCAGTTCGTCGCCGCGCTGCACCTTCTCGACCTTGTCCATGAAGCGCCCTTCGAGGGTCTTCTTGGACTCGTCGTACTGGCCGCGCAGCGCCTCGAGCTCGCCCTGGATCCGCTCGTCCTCGACGGCGAACATCCACCACTGCGAGCGGGGATATTCGCGCATCAGGTCCGGGTTGACCGTGGCGCCCTTCTTAAAGCCCTTCGGGCCGGCGACGGCGACGACGCCGTCGAGCATGTCGATCAGACGGCCGTAGACGTTACGGTCGAGGATCGCCTGCTCGTCGTCGCGGTCCTTGGCGAGACGCTCGATCTCCTCGCGCTCGATCGCCATGGCGCGCTCGTCCTTCTCGACGCCATGACGGTTGAACACGCGCACTTCCACGACGGTGCCGTAGGTGCCGGGCGGCATGCGGTTCGAGGTATCGCGGACGTCCGACGCCTTCTCGCCGAAGATGGCGCGCAGAAGCTTTTCTTCCGGCGTCATCGGGCTTTCGCCCTTGGGCGTGATCTTGCCGACGAGGATGTCACCGGGCGCGACTTCCGCACCGATGTAGACGATGCCCGCTTCGTCGAGGTTCTTCAGAGCCTCTTCCGACACGTTCGGAATGTCGCGGGTGATTTCCTCAGGACCGAGCTTGGTATCGCGCGCCATGACCTCGAACTCCTCGATGTGGATCGAGGTGAAGACGTCGTCGGCGACGATGCGCTCGGAGAGGAGGATGGAGTCCTCGTAGTTGTAGCCGTTCCACGGCATGAACGCGACGAGCACGTTCCGGCCGAGGGCGAGATCGCCGAGATCAGTGGACGGGCCATCCGCGATGATGTCGCCCTTCTGAACCCGGTCACCCACGGAGACCAGCGGACGCTGGTTGATGCAGGTGTTCTGGTTCGAACGCTGGAACTTCATCAGGCGGTAGATGTCGACGCCGGTCTTGCCGAGTTCGAGATCTTCCGTCGCGCGGATAACGACGCGTGTCGCATCCACCTGGTCGACGATGCCGGTCCGGCGGGCACCGATCGCGGCGCCCGAGTCACGGGCCACGATCGGCTCCATGCCGGTGCCGACGAACGGCGCTTCGGCCCGTACCAGCGGCACGGCCTGACGCTGCATGTTCGAGCCCATGAGGGCGCGGTTCGCATCGTCGTTCTCGAGGAACGGGATGAGCGCGGCCGCGACCGAGACCAGCTGCTTCGGCGAAACGTCCATCAGGTCGACGCTGTCGCGCGGCGTCATGAAGACGTCGCCCGAGTGGCGGCAGACCACGAACTCGTCGGCAAAGCGCATGTCGTCGGTCAGCGCCGCATTCGCTTGGGCGACGTGGTGCTTGGCCTCTTCCATGGCCGACAGATAGACCACCTCGTGGGTGACGATCTTGTCGATGACCTTGCGGTACGGGCTCTCGATGAAGCCGTACTTGTTGACGCGCGCAAACGTCGCCAGCGAGTTGATCAGACCGATGTTCGGGCCTTCCGGCGTCTCGATCGGGCAGATGCGGCCGTAATGCGTCGGGTGCACGTCGCGCACTTCGAAGCCGGCACGCTCGCGGGTCAGACCACCGGGTCCAAGTGCCGAAAGACGGCGCTTGTGGGTGATTTCCGACAGCGGGTTGGTCTGATCCATGAACTGCGAGAGCTGCGACGACCCGAAGAACTCGCGCACGGCCGCAGCCGCAGGCTTCGCGTTGATCAGGTCCTGCGGCATGACCGTGTCGATCTCGACCGAGGACATGCGCTCCTTGATGGCGCGCTCCATGCGGAGCAAGCCTACGCGGTACTGGTTCTCCATCAGCTCGCCGACCGAGCGAACCCGGCGGTTGCCGAGGTTGTCGATGTCGTCGATCTCGCCCTTGCCGTCGCGCAGGTTCACCAGCGTCTTGATGACGGCGAGAATGTCCTCCTTGCGCAGCACGCGCACGGTGTCCTCGGCGTCGACGTCGAGACGCATGTTCATCTTGACGCGGCCGACGGCGGAGAGGTCGTAGCGCTCCTTGTCGAAGAACAGCGAGTTGAACATGGCTTCCGCCGTGTCCATGGTCGGCGGCTCGCCCGGACGCATGACGCGGTAGATGTCGAACAGCGCGTCCTGACGGCCCTCGTTCTTGTCGATGGCCAGCGTCGAGCGGATGTAGGCGCCGACGGTGACGTGATCGATGTCGAGGACGGCGATCTCTTCATGGCCGCCGTCGATGAGGATCTTGAGGCTCTTCTCGTCGATCTCGTCGCCGGCCTCGAGATAAACCTCGCCCGTCTGGTAGTTGACGATGTCTTCGGCGAGGTAGTTGCCCCAGAGCTCCTCCTCGGTGGCACGCAGGGCGACAACGCCCTTTTCCTTCATCTGGCGGGCTTGGCGCGCCGTGACCTTCTTGCCGGCCTCGACCAGCACTTCACCGGTATCGGCGTCGACCATGTCGGTGACGGCCTTCTGGCCGCGCACGCGCTCAACCGAGAACGGCACGCGCCAGCCCTCCTTGTCCTTCTCGAACTTGATGATGTCGTAGAAGGTCGAGAGGATCTCCTCGCCGTCCATGCCCAGCGCCATCAACAGCGACGAGACAGGGATCTTGCGACGGCGGTCGATGCGCGCGAAGACGACGTCCTTGGCATCGAACTCGATGTCGAGCCAGGAGCCGCGGTACGGGATGATGCGGGCGGCAAACAGCAGCTTGCCCGAGGAATGGCTCTTGCCCTTGTCGTGGTCGAAGAACACGCCCGGCGAACGGTGCATCTGCGAGACGATGACGCGCTCGGTGCCGTTGACGATGAAGGTGCCGTTGGAGGTCATCAGGGGCATGTCGCCCATGTAGACGTCCTGCTCCTTGATGTCCTTGATCGACTTGGACTGGGTGTCCGGGTCAATATCGAACACGATCAGGCGCAGCGTCACCTTGAGGGGCGCCGCAAACGTCATGTCGCGCTGACGGCATTCGTCGACGTCGAACTTCGGCGCTTCGAACTCGTACTTGACGAATTCGAGCATCGACTGGCCGGAGAAGTCGGAAATCGGGAACACGGACTTGAAGACGGCCTGCAGGCCCTCGTCGGGCCGCCCGCCTTCCGGCTCGTCCACCAGCAGGAACTGATCGTAGGAGGCCTTCTGGACCTCGATCAGGTTCGGCATTTCGGCGACCTCGGGGATGGACCCGAAGAACTTGCGCACACGCCTGCGACCGCTGAACGTTGTCGTCTGAGACATTGTCGCTCCTTCATCTCGACTGCGCCCTTGACCAAAGGGCTGAACACCACTGTCCCTCTCCTCGAAAGAGGGACGCCCCGAAGAGCCCACCGCGAACGGGCCTCGGAGCATCGACTTGCATTCGGGCACCCTCTTTCAAGGAAAGGGACTGCCAGCCCGAGTCTCCACACGACCCCTGGTCGTCGGGAGACCCGCACCCGGGCGTCGCGCCCGCGTCACATCTTCCTGCGAAGCTCCGGTATCCGTTCAACTCGGATAACCGTCCGACGCAGTCCGCTCAGCAGGCCAGACAGAGGGCCGACACTGCGGGAGCGCGGAAAGCGGAACGGCAAAAATGCCGTCCCGCCTCCCATTTTTCTTGGGTAAACGCCGGGGCCTCGCCCCCGCGATTACTTGACTTCGACCGTTGCACCAGCCTTCTCGAGCTGGTCCTTGATCTTGGCGGCTTCTTCCTTGTTGACGCCTTCCTTGACCGGCTTCGGCGCACCGTCGACCAGGTCCTTGGCTTCCTTCAGGCCGAGCGAGGTGATCGCGCGGACTTCCTTGATGACGTTGATCTTCTGCGCGCCGGCAGAGGTCAGGATCACGTCGAACTCGGTCTTCTCTTCGACTGCCTCGGCAGCCGCACCACCACCACCGGCAGCCGCGACGGCGACCGGTGCTGCGGCGGAGACGCCCCACTTTTCTTCAAGCAGCTTCGACAGTTCGGCCGCCTCGAGGACGGTCAGGGTCGACAGCTCTTCAACGATCTTTGCCAGATCAGCCATGTGATATTCCTTTCAGGTTCGAACAATTTGAATGCAGCGAGGAACCGTGCCTCAGGCCGCTTCGTCCTTCTTGGCATATGCCGCGAACACGCGAGCCAGCTGCGAAGCTGGCGCGGCGACGACGGATGCGATGCGGGTTGCTGGCGTTTGAAGCATGCCGAGCAATTTGCCGCGCAGTTCGTCGAGCGACGGAAGCGTGGCAAGTGCCCGCACTCCGTCCGCATCGAGGGTGGTCTTACCCATCGAGCCGCCGAGGATGACGAGCTTGTCGTTCCCCTTGGCGTAATCGTTGGCGACCTTCGGCGCCGCGATCGGATCGCTAGAATAAGCGATCAGTGTCTGGCCTTCGAAAAGTCCAGCGATCGGTTCGGCGTCGGTGCCTTGAAGAGCGATCTTGGCAAGACGGTTCTTCGCGACTTTGACGGTGGCTCCCTGTGCGCGCATCTTCGAACGAAGATCGTTCATCTGCGCGACGGTGAGACCGACATAGCGAGCCACCACGACAGCACCCGAGGCCTTAAAGGTCTCGTGAAGCTCCGTGACGAACTCGAGCTTTTCCGCTCTTTCCACTGCCTCTCTCCAGTTAAGCGACCGTTCAACGTGAACAGCCGCCGGTTGCCTTAAGCCACCCGGACCACCCGGGCGACGCTCGAGGATCCTGTCCCCTTGGCAACCGCAAATTCCGAGGAACAACGGCAGGCGCAAGGCATTCAGAGGTTCGAACCAAAAGTCCAGGCAGCGCCTGGGAAATCGGAACATTCCCCGTCTAATGCAGGCTTTCGACGATTAAGAACCGCGGCCAAGGCCTTGGTATCGCCTGCACTCTTGGACAGGTCGGAGGAGCCTTTCAGCTCTTCCGGAGATCTTGCGACCTCCATGCACCGGGACAGAATCCCGGAACGCATCTACGGGCGACGGATCAGATCCGCCGCCCGAATTCAAATGACATGGCCGTGAGGCCCGTCGAACGGCTTAAGCCTGAAGGCTCGCCAGCTCGACCTTGACGCCTGGGCCCATGGTCGAGGTGACCGAGATGCGCTGGACGTAGTTGCCCTTGGCACCCGAGGGCTTGGCGCGGGTCACCGCATCCGCGAAAGCGCGGATGTTCTCGGCGAGCGCGTCGAGCTCGAACGAAGCCTTGCCGACGCCGGCATGCACGATGCCGGCCTTCTCGACGCGGAACTCGACGGCACCGCCCTTGGACGCCTTGACGGCGGCGGCGACATCCGGGGTCACCGTGCCAACGCGCGGGTTCGGCATCAGGCCGCGGGGGCCGAGGACCTTACCGAGGCGGCCGACGAGGCCCATCATGTCCGGGGTCGCAATGGCGCGATCGAAGTCGATGTTGCCGGCCTGAACCTGCTCGACGAGATCTTCCGCACCGACGATGTCGGCACCAGCGGCGCGGGCTTCTTCAGCCTTGTCGCCACGGGCGAACACGGCGACGCGGACGGTACGGCCCGTGCCGTTCGGCAGGTTGACGACGCCGCGGACCATCTGGTCGGCATGGCGGGGGTCGACGCCGAGGTTCATCGCGATCTCGATGGTCTCGTCGAACTTGGCGGTGGCCCGCTCCTTCAGCATCTTCAGCGCCTCGGTGAGGCCGTAGAGCTTCTCGCGGTCGATGCCGTCACGTGCGTTGACGATACGCTTTCCAGCTTTTGCCATGGTCTCAGCCCACCACTTCCAGGCCCATGGAACGGGCCGAACCTTCGATCATCAGCATGGCTGCGTCGATGTCGTTCGCATTGAGGTCCTTGAGCTTCGCCTCGGCGATCTCCTTGACCTGTGCGCGCGTCACCGAACCGGCATTGACCTTGCCCGGCTCCTTGGAACCAGCGGTCAGTCCAGCGGCCTTCTTCAGGAAGAAGGAGACCGGCGCGGTCTTCATCACGAACGTGAACGACTTGTCGACGTAATAGGTGATGACGACGGGGACGGGCGAGCCCTTCTCCATTTCCTGCGTCTGGGCGTTGAACGCCTTGCAGAATTCCATGATGTTGATGCCGCGCTGACCGAGCGCCGGGCCGATCGGCGGGGACGGGGTCGCCGAAGCTGCCTTGACCTGCAGTTTCAGCTGGCCTGCAATCTTCTTAGCCATTCGTTTCTGCCTTTGTTGTTACGCCGCCCCACCCCGGAGGATGGCAGCGGCATGGGCCGCCGGAGCGACACGTTTGCAGTTGCGCGGTACGGACATGTCGTCGGCTTAAAACGACAGGTCCTCCCGCACGCTTTGGAGTGGCTTGCGCCAGGGGCCGAAGCCCCGCTCCTTCGGTCAGACCTTTTCGACCTGACTGAATTCAAGATCGACCGGCGTCGCACGGCCGAAGATCGAAACCTCGACCTTGAGGCGGGCGCGCTCCTGGTCGACTTCCTGGACCGTGCCGTTGAACGAAGCAAACGGGCCGTCGGACACGCGGATCTGTTCGCCGATCTCGAACGATACCGTCGGCTTTGGCCGCTCGACGCCGTCCTGCACCTGGCTGAGGATCTGGTTGGCCTCGCTCTCGGAGATCGCCACCGGACGGTTGTCGGGACCAAGGAAGCCCGTCACCTTCGGGGTGTTCTTGATCATCGAGAACACTTCGTCGGTCAGTTCGGCCTTCACCAGCACGTAGCCGGGGAAGAACTTCCGCTCGGCATCGACCTTGCGACCACGGCGGACTTCGACGACCTTCTCGGTCGGCACCAGGATCTTCTCGAACTTTTCGGACAGACCCTTCTGGCGCGCCTGTTCCTCGATCGATTCAGCGACCTTCTTCTCAAAATTCGAATAGGCCTGAACGATATACCAACGAGCCGTCATGAAATTACAAAGTCTCCGCGGTTCAGATGCTGGCGCCCTGGATCACGCTCATCGCATATCCGAACACGAAATCAGCCAAGAAGAAAAAGATCGACGCGAAGGCGACCATCACCAGCACCATCGCCGTGGAAATCATCGTCTCGCGACGCGACGGCCAAGTCACCTTGGACGTCTCGGTCTGGACCTGCTTGATGAAGGTCACGGGATTGGTCTTAGAAGCCATTGAGTGCTCACGGCTATAGGCGCGTAGAGCCTGATCATCAGCCTCACGCGCCAAAAGGATGTAGATGTTGGCTCTACATAGCCGCGGGCCGGGTGATTCACAAGCCCTCATGCAAGTCAAATGCCGATTGGCAAACGGCAGCCAATTTAGCCTTCGGACAGACTGCCACCGCCTGGAAGCCAGCTGACTCACTGCCAGAATGGCGAGCCTGAAGCCATACTGATGCGCTGTTCATCCCCTAGCGCAAATGACCAAGATCGCCGTGTCGCTGGTCGCTCTCGACGCCGAGCCGAAAGCGGACGTGGGAAGGAGACGGTCCACCGTCCCTTCCACCCTCCTGTCAAATGGTACTTGCCAAGCGCGATTGTAACTTTATAACATTTATCAACAGCCCGGCGGTTCTGGTCGGGGAGACCTCTGCTGCAGCAGATCGTCCGTCTGCTGCCACGGGTCGCCGCAACCCGGTCGCCTGAAGCGACCCGCACATAATGAGGTCGCCGCAGGCGGCCCTTGAGAGACTGGTCATGACATCATCACCGGATACGGAGGCGGCCCCGCGGCGCCCTCGCCCATCGGCCTTGCAGCGCTCGGCATTGCAGCGGCTGGCGCTCGTCTCCTTGCCGCTCCTCTTTCTCTGGTGCGCCGTCGCCCTGGCGCTGGATCTTTGGCGGTGAGCGCGGCCACGCCCATCGTCAGGCTCGACGACCTGACGCTCGCCTACCGCCGCCAGCCGGCGGTGCACCATGTCTCCGGCAGCTTTGCCGGTGGATCGCTCACCGCCGTGGTCGGGCCCAACGGGGCCGGCAAGTCGACCTTGTTGAAGGGTATCATGGGCTTGCTGCCGATCTCTCAGGGATCGGTTCATCTTGGTAGCGTCGCCCGGCGCGATATTGCCTACCTGCCGCAGGCCAATGAACTCGACCGCTCCTTTCCCCTCGACGTCGCCGACCTCGTCTCGCTCGGCGCCTGGCGCGATGCCGGCATCTTCGGCGGCATACGCGGCCGGACCCGCGACCGGATCACTGAGGCGATCGATGCCGTCGGCCTGTCCGGCTTCGAGCATCGCAGCATCGGCACCCTGTCGGGCGGCCAGCTGCAACGGGCGCTGTTCGCCCGCGTCCTGGTGCAGGATGCGCGCCTGCTGCTGCTCGACGAGCCGTTCAACGCCATCGACACCCGCACCGTCCTCGACCTCATGGCCATCGTTCGCCGCTGGCACGGCGAGCAGAGAACGGTGATCGCCGTCCTGCACGACATGGATCTCGTCCGAGAGCATTTCCCCGAGACCTTGCTGATCGCCCGCGAGCTCGTGGGCTGGGGGCCGACGGCTGAGATCCTGCAGCCCGACCGCCTGAAGACGGCGCGGCAGATCAGCGAGACATGGTCGGAAGATCCCGGCTTCACGGCGCGGAGCGCGGCATGAACCTCTACGCGACCCTGATCCATCCCTTCGTCGAGTACGGCTTCATGCGAAGGGCGCTCGTCGGCTGCCTGGCGCTGGCGCTGGGCGCCTGCCCGCTCGGCGTTCTTCTGGTGCTGCGCCGGATGAGCCTGGTCGGCGACGCGATGAGCCATGCGATCCTGCCGGGCGCTGCGGTCGGCTTCCTGATCGCCGGCTTCTCCGTCTACGCCATGACCATCGGCGGCATGATCACCGGCCTTGCCGTGGCAGTGCTGGCCGGCCTCGTCTCGCGGTTCACGCCCTTGCGCGAGGATGCAAGCTTTGCCGCCTTCTACCTCTCTTCGCTCGGGCTCGGCGTGCTGCTGGTCTCCGTGCACGGCTCGAACATCGACCTCCTGCACGTGCTGTTCGGCACGGTGCTGGCGCTGAACGATCCGGCGGTCCTGCTGATGGCAGGGATCACCACGGTGACGATGGTCGTGCTCGCGCTGTTTTACCGCCCGCTGATCGCCGAATGCCTCGACCCCGGCTTCCTGCGCTCGGTCGGTGGTGGGGGCGGCGCCGTGCACATGCTGTTCGTCACGCTAGTGGTGCTGAACCTCGTCGGCGGCTTCCAGGCGCTGGGAACGCTGATGGTGGTCGGTATCATGATGCTGCCGGCGGCGGCCTCCCGCTTCTGGGCCGAGAGCGTCCCCGGGCAGATGCTCGCGGCAGCCATCGTCGGGCTCGCGGCATCCTTCGTCGGACTTCTCGTCTCCTACCACAACGATCTGCCGGCCTCCCCGGCGATCATATTGTCGGCGAGCGTTGTCTACGCCGTCTCGGTGCTGTTCGGCCGCTTCGACAGTGTCCTGGCACGCACCCTCCACCGCCCGCACTTCCACTCTTGAAAGGCAGCGTCAATGCGCATCCGTAACCTCTTGCTTTCCCTCGCCTTCGGTGCTTCGGCGCTGGCCCTTGGCGGCACCGCCTCGGCCGCCGACAAGGTCAAGGTTGTCGCCTCTTTCTCGATCCTCGGCGACATGGTCAGTGAAATCGGTGGCGACCACGTGGAGCTGACGACCCTCGTCGGGCCGGATGGCGACGCGCACGTCTATGAGCCGACCCCGTCGGACGTGCGGGCGGTCTCCGCGGCGCAGTTGCTCGTCGTCAACGGTCTGCAGTTCGAGGGCTGGATGACCCGGCTGGGCGATACCGCCGGCTTCAAGGGCACCGAGATCGTTGCGACGACCGGGCTGAAGCCGATCCCCTTCACCCGGGAGGAGCAAGAGGAAGACCATGCCGCGGAAGTGCCGGGCAAAGCCGGCGAAGACCATCACCACCACATCAACGACCCGCACGCCTGGCAGGACCTGTCGAACGGTGTCGTCTACGCCGAGAACATCGTAAAAGGCCTGTCGGCCGCCGATCCCAACAATGCCGCCGACTACCGCGCCAAGGGCGATACGTTCATCGCGGCGATCAAGGAGATGGACGCGACGGTCAAGGCGGAACTCGCCACCGTGCCGAAGGCATACCGCAAGGCCGTCACCTCGCACGATGCCTTCGGCTATTTCGCCCGGGCCTACGATGTGAACTTTATCGCGCCGGAGGGCGTCTCGACGGAGTCGGAGGCTTCCGCCTCGGACGTCGCCAAGATTATCGACCAGATCAAGAGCGAGGGCATCCGGGCCGTCTTCATCGAGAACGTCAGCGATCCCCGCCTGATCGACCGGATCGCCAGCGAGACGAAGGCAAAGATCGGCGGCACGCTCTACTCCGACGCGCTGTCGGGCCCCGATGGCCCCGCGTCGACCTATCTCAAGATGTTTCAGAACAATGTCGACCAGATCGTCAAGGCGCTGAAGACCAGCTGATACTGGACAAGCGGGGCGGCTCCGGGCCGCCCCGCTTGTCGCTGCCATGCTCAAACCACCTCCTTCACATTCGCGAGGGTAGTCGTCAGATAATTTTTAGAATCAAACAGATAAAAAGTATTTTGAATGTTTTGCTACAAGTCAGCAGGCTGAACGTCCGACGTCACTCCCACTCGAGTTCGGCATACGCGCCAGTCGCATTGCGCCGGTTGTATTCCTCGAAAAGCTGCCATTTCCCAGCCTCAGACTGTCCCGCTGTCTCCAGCGCCGCAGTCAACGACAGGCCATCCGCGATCGACCGTCGAAGGTCGCGGGCGAGCACGCCAAGGTATCGCTCGGTATCGACCGACGCTGCGCGCCAAGGCGCATCGACCGGGCCATGCCCGGGTACGAGCCTTGCCGCGTTGATGGCATTGAGGCCGCCGAGAACATCGAGCCAGCCGATTAGACTTCCGTCGAAGGTCGGGCAATGCTCGAGAAACACGAGATCGCCAGCAAACAGCGTTCCGCTGGCCTCGTCGAGAACGGTCAGGTCGTTGTCGGTGTGCGCCGTCCGCCAGGCTCTCAGCTGCAGCGTCCGCCCCCCGAGATCGAGCGCCACCGTCTCGTCGACCGCAAGCGTCGGCGGGACAATGGCCACCTCCGCCATCAACGCTGCGCCCATGAGTTCGACATTCGAAGCGAGATAGGAGTCCCGCCGCGCCGCCAGCGCGGCCGCCAGGTTATGGTGGCCGACGAAGACCGCGTCGCCGCCGAGGAAAGCGGCATTGCCGAAGACGTGGTCGGGATGCATGTGGGTGTTGACGACGTAGCGGATCGGAAGACGGGTGACTGCCCGCACGGCCTCCAGAAGCTGGCGCCCCTCCCGCACGCTGCCGCCGCTGTCGATCACCGCGACGCTGTCGCGCCCGACGATGAACCCGATATTGGCGATTGCGCCGTCATTGGCTTCCCGCATCAGATCGATGGCGCCGTGGTGGACATAGACGCCAGCCGCAATCTCGCGCATCGGCAAAGGCCTGACGGGTTCCGAAGGCGCGGTATCTGCCAGCGCAACGCCGGGGAGCCATGGCAGAACCAGCGCCGGCAGTGCCAGACAGCCGAAACGGCGTCGCGTCAGACGACGGCCCAGCGGATTAACAGACGCGGCGTCGCTATCGAATTCCTGGCACATGGCGATCCTCCCCGGACACTTCGGCCCGTTTGTGAGATCAAGATGGCGCCGGTCCGCTCGCCTGTCACCGGGCAACCACCAAGAATTGCTCACGTAATCCAGTGGAGGCCATTGCGGGCGTGACGATGAGTGCTGTGCCGGATACGAAAAAGGGCGGCTGGAAAACCAGGCCGCCCTCTTCCTCAACGCGAAGGTTGGCTGCGGTCAGCCAGCGACGTCGGCGAGGCTTTCGCGTGCGGCGCGGACCACCGCCTCGGTCGTGATGCCGAACTTCTCGTAGACGTCACCGATCTTGCCCGAAGCACCGAAACTGTGCATGCCGACGAAACGGCCGTGGAAGCCGATATAGCGGCCCCAGCCAAGCTCCACCGCGGCCTCGACCGCAACCCGCGCATGGGTCTTGCCCATCACCGACTTCTTGTAGGCGGCATCCTGCTCTTCGAACAGGAGGTGGCACGGCATCGAGACGACGGCGGTCGGGATGCCCTCCTTCTGCAGGATCTCGCGCGCCTTGACTGCCAGCTGCAGCTCGGAGCCGGTGCCGATCAGCGTCAGCTGGCGCTCGCCACCCTCGGCCTCGCAGAGGACGTAAGCACCGCGCGCCGAGCGGTTTTCCGTGCCCTCCTCGCGCCGCAGCAGCGGCATGGGCTGGCGCGACAGCGCGATCAGCGCGGCGCGACGGGGCGCATCGAGGATCAGCTCCCAGCACTCGGCGGTCTCGACCGGGTCACCCGGACGGTAGACCGCGAGCTGCGGAATGGCCCGCAAAGCCGCCAGATGCTCGACCGGCTGGTGCGTCGGACCGTCTTCGCCAAGACCGATCGAATCGTGCGTCATGACGAAGATCGTGCGAATCTGCATCAGCGCGGCGAGCCGGATCGACGGGCGGCAATAGTCGGAGAAGCACAGGAAGGTGCCGCCATAGGGAATCAGGCCACCATGCAGGGCGATGCCGTTCATCGCCGCCGCCATGCCGTGCTCGCGCACGCCATAGTGCATGTAGGTGCCGTTGAAGTCGTCGGCACGGATCTCGACCATGCCCTTCGCCTTGGTATTGTTCGACGGCGTAAGGTCGGCTGATCCACCGAGCAGTTCCGGCAGGACCGCGGCCAGATGGTCGAGCACGATGCCGCTTGCCTGCCGCGTCGCGAGGTCCTTCTCGCCGGCGCGAAACTCAGTCTTCGCGGCCGCGATGGCGTTCTTCCAATCCGCCGGCAGTTCGCCGTCGTTCCGGCGCTCGAACTCCTGCCGCAGCCCATCCGGCAGCGCCTTCACCCGGTCGGCCCAGGCCGCCCGCGCGGTACGGCCCTTGGCGCCGATCTCCCGCCAGGCGCTGAGGAGATGATCAGGAATGACGAAAGGCGGCGAATCCCAGCCGAGGAGCTTGCGGGCACCGGCGATCTCTTCCTCACCGGGGGCGTCGCTGTGCGCCTTCTGAGTGCCGGCCTTGGTCGGGAAGCCGAAGCCGATGATGGTCTTGCAGGCGATCATCGACGGCTTGTCGGTGACCGCGCGCGCCGCGGTGATCGCGTCCCGGATGGCGTCGGTATCGTGCCCGTCGATCTCCTGGACATGCCAACCTGACGCGCGGAATCGCTCGATCTCGTTATCGGAAACCGCAAGGCTCGTCGCGCCGTCAATGGAGATCGAATTGTCGTCCCAGAAGGCGATGAGCTTGCCAAGCTTGAAATGGCCCGCCATGGAGATCGCCTCCTGGCTCAGGCCCTCCATCAAGCAGCCATCGCCCATGAAGACATAGGTCCAGTGATCGCAGATGTCGTCGCCGAACTTGGCATTCAGGATGCGCTCGGCCAATCCGAAGCCGACCGAGTTGGCGAGGCCCTGGCCTAGCGGACCGGTCGTCGTCTCGATGCCGTCGGCATGCTTGTATTCGGGATGGCCGGCGGTCTTGCTGCCGACCTGCCGGAAGCGCTTCAGCTCCTCCAGCGTCATGTCCTTCGAGCCCGTCAGGTACAGCAGGCTGTAGAGCAGCATCGAACCGTGGCCGTTCGACAGAAGGAAGCGGTCGCGGTCGAACCAATGCGGATCGGCCGCATCGAACTGCATGAAATCCTTGTAGAGGACGGTCGCAATGTCGGCCATGCCCATCGGCGCGCCGGGATGGCCGCTCTTGGCCTGCTGCACCGCGTCCATCGACAGGAAACGGATGCAGTCGGCGAGATCGCGCAGGTGCTGGTCGCGCGGCGCGGGAACGGCTTTCGGGACGGCGGGGGAGAGTGCGTCAGCCATTGGGGAAACTCCTTCTTGGCGAAATCATCCAAAACGGATGGGTATGGCAGGGCCGTGGCGGTCCATAGAAACCCCGCCCCGGTCGCGCCCGACGGCGCTGCCCGGTGGTGCGCGCATTCCGGCGCATTGTCGAGTGGCCATCGAAGCTGGTCATGCCGCCCGGCTTGCTGCGGCAGCCTGCACGGGATGCCGGGGACAGTCCCAAACCGGCAACGCTGCCGGTCAGCGCGGCCGGATCACCGAGGAGCGGCGCAAGAAAGGCAGCTTGATCCGCTCGCGCGCCCAGGTCAGCAGGCCGGCCACGATGATAAGCCCGATGCCGAGGAAAGACATGGCGTCCACCGGCTGATGGAAGACGAGATAGCTGAACATCAGTGCCCAGATCATCTGGCTGTATTGCGGGACGGCGATCTGGCTGGCCGGAGCATATTGCACCGCGAGCATGATCAGCACCTGCCCGAGAGCCATCAGCAGGCCGTAGACCAGGAGATAGGCAATCTGGAGGAGGTCCGGGTTCATCCAAGACGGCAGCATCAGGATGCCGTTCAGCACCAGCGCGCCGAGAAGACCGGCGCCGAAGAGGGAAATGCGCTTCTCCTCCGGCCCGGCCATCCGAAAGGTGACGACCGAGCCGGCACCGGAAAACGCTCCGACGAGTGCTGCGGCATGGCCGATGCCGAGCTCACGAAAACCGGGGCGCAACACCACGAGGACACCGACGAAGCCGATCAGCACCGCCGACCAGCGCCAGCCGCCAACCTTCTCCTTCAGGAAGACGATCGAGAGCAGCGTCACGATAATCGGCATCAGGAAGATCACCGAAAACGCTTCCGGCATCGAGAGATGCGTGAAAGCCATGACGCTGGAGGTCGCCGAGACCGCCGTCAGCAAAGCGCGGGCGGTCCAGAGCGGGCGACGCGTCGAACGGAAGATGTCGGTCAGACGCTCATTCGGCCGCCGGATGAAGGGCAACGTCAGCATGCTGAGAAGCGCGCCGGTGAAGGCGACCTGAAAGGCATCGAGACTGCCGTCGATGAACTTGACCGAGGCATCGCTGATCGCGAATGCGATGTAGGCGAGAAATGCCAGGAAAACGCCGTTCTGCACCTGTCCACCCCGACGCGACCCGGCGAACCGGTCCGGTCGCTGCTCTGCTCTCGCCCGTGCTCTGCCGCATCGCGCGGCGTTTGTCACCGGGCATCAGCGGCAAATTGCCGGGAAACCGCAGACGCGAGTGCCGGGCATCGCCAAAAGGCGAGCGTACCAGGTTCAGCGAAATATGCGGGTGATCAAAATGTCCTGGCAGGGGCAGCCGGGCTCGAACCGACGACCTGCGGTTTTGGAGACCGCCGCTCTACCAACTGAGCTATGCCCCTTTAGAATGATCCCCGATTAGTCGCTGGCCGTTGGCTTGGCAAGCCCTTTCGGTCGGATCTCCACATGATTCATGGCGCTTCTCAGCCGCCGCGCTGGACCGGTCCCTAGCGCCAGAAGGTCAGCAGCTTGCGGCCAAGGCGGCTGAAGCGGGTCAGCGACCAGAGCTTGTCGACGAAACGGTTGGTATGCTCGAGCCGCTCGGCGAGGACTTCGGCGTGCACGGCGAGCAACGCCGACAGATCGGCGCCGGGAAACTGGGCTTGCAGGGCGGTCACGGCATCAGGACCCGCGCGCGGGGTGCCCTCGATCTCGAGGGAGCCGAGGCGGGTGGCGAGGCGCAAGGCCGTCTGCTCGAACGCCCAGTCGTGAATGTCGAACACTTTCCAGTTCTCCGACCGCAGGGCATTGAAACCGCAGAGAACGACGCGGGCGTCCGGCAGCATGGCGCTGATCCAGACCGCCATGGCGTAGCCGCTGCTCGGAATCTTGCCGCCGGTATAGCGATCGGCAAAATAGCCGGTCAGATCCAGCGGGACCACCGGGCAGCCCTCGTGTTCGCTAAGGCTGGCCGATGCCTCGGTCTCGGCGACCACGAGGTTGAGGATCCCCTTCAGCCGCCCCGGTGCGAAACAGGCCGCGACCGGGCCGAGGCGGTTGCGCCGGATGACGCTCGGCCCCTCGCGGCCGCTGCGCAGCACCAGAAGCGCATCCCGGTCGAACCGTTCGGCGACCACACGGCGTGCGTCGTTGAAGAAGACGAACAGCGTTGCGCTCGGCCAGCGCGCGCCGAGATCGACGGCCAGCGCCTCCTCGCTGTTGGCCACCAGGACGATCGTCTCGTAGGTCGACAAGAGCGAGCGCCAGAACTCGGTGCCGGTGTCATCTGCCACTGCGGATATCCATGCTGAATGATCGGTCGAGCCGGGCGGGTGCGCAAAGGGTGCGCTGCCGGCAGATAACGTTGCGGCGACGTCGCCACAAGAAGCACCGAATGTCGAGGGCATCCCGCGCGCGCCTTGCCCGGCGGCGCTTCGGCGTTGCCACGGATGGACGCATATGTCACGAGCGGGTCGACGATAAACGAGGCCCCCGTGCCATGCAGTATCCCGTGAAACACCCCGACGACTGGCGCCAGATCGGCAAGCCCGGCCTGTTCGAGCGGTTGCAGCTGCCCTTCCGCAACCGGCGTTTCCGCCAGCGGGCCAAGAGCCGCGACGGCATCGAGCTGACGCGGGTGCACCACGCCTCGGGCGATCTCGGGCGCTCCGATGTCGTGTTGATCTGCATCATGAAGAATGCCGAGAAGTACCTGCCCTCCTTCCTCGCGCACTACCGCCGGCTGGGGGTGAAACGCTTCGCCTTCGTCGACGATCGCTCGAGCGACGGCACGCGCCCTCTCCTCCTCGCCGCCGGGGGTGTCGATCTCTACGAATCGAATGTCGGTTTTAGCGATGCCGGCGGGGGGCTCGCCTGGCGGGACATGCTGGTCGATCTCTACGGCCGCGGCCGCTGGTACGTCTCGATCGACAGCGACGAGTACCTGATCTTTCCCGGCTGCGAGACGAGGCCGCTCTCCGCCTTCATCGCGGACCTCGAGCGGATCGGCGCCAAGCGCTCGCTGGCCTCGATGATCGACATCTATCCCGATGGGGCGCTGGGCGCCGCCCAACAGGCGGAGGCCGCCGAAGCCCTGCCGACGGCGATCTGCCCGCTCTATGACGGCGACGGCTACGGCATCGGCAACGACAAGTTCTGCACGGCCATCCGCGGCGGCCCGCGCCGCCGCCTGTTCGGCACCAACATGCGGCTGACCAAGTTCCCGGTGATCTTCGCCGACGACGCCACCCAATTCAACGGCGGCAGCCATCATGGCCCGCTGCCGATCGCGCGGAACTTCTCGCCCGTCCAGGCCGTGCTACTGCACTACAAATTCTCTCCGGGCGCCGTCGAGGAATTCACCGAGATCGCGGCACGCGGCACCCACTACAACGGGGCCAGCTACTACAAGTCGATCGTCGGCCATGCCGGATTTAACGCCGAGGCCGACTTCCGCTATGCCGGGTCGCTGCGTTTCGAGGGGTCCGAGGCCATGCTGCGACAGGGCTTCATGCAGGACATCCGGAACTAACGGTCGGGCACCCCTTCCGTCAGGCGTGATCACAGCATCGTCGCCGATGTCACAGCGCATCACTTTGTCAGCCAACGCCAAGGCTTTGGTTGAGTGAGCCGCCAATCTTTTGTAACGATCACGCGGAGAAGTATTTCCCGAAAGGAAGAGTCATGTCAGCTTTGGTCGCCGATTGGGGTGCAGGGCAGGATTCGGAGCAGCATCCGCCCGTTCTGAAGCGGGACGGAACCCCGCTGAAGGTGCTCTACGCACTGGATAGCTTCCCGCAGTTGTCCGAATCTTACATCAATGCCGAGATCCAGCGCATGCAGGGCTGGGGCGTGCACATCGAGGTTTGGTCGCGCGGCGAGCCGAAGTCTCAGGCGCAGTGCGACGTCCTCGTCCACCGCGGAACGCTGCTCGAGACCATCGAGCGCGTGAAGCCGGACGTCGTCCACACGCACTGGACCCAGACCGCGCTGAAGTACAAGGATGCCGCCAAGCGCATGGGCATCCCACTGACGGCGCGCGGCCACTGGCACTTCGTGCCGAAGCAGATCGCCCGCGTCGAGCGCGAGCCGACGATCGAGCGGCTCTACATGTTCCCGCACCTCGCGAACAAATGGGGCTCGGCGACCAGCAAGATCCTGCCAATGGTCTCCTGCTTCCATCCGGAGTGGCTCGCGCCGCAGGTCGAGAAGAACCGCAAGATGATCGTGCGGACGGCCGCCTGCAAGCAGCCGAAGGACCTTGCCACCTTCATCCGCATCGCCAGCCGCCTGCCGGAATACCGTGCGGTGCTGATCCTCTGCAGCCTCGGGCCGAACGATCACTACCGCGAGCTCGAGCAGATCAACCGCGATCTCGGCAGCCCGGTCGAGATGGTGCACGACATCACCTATGAGGAAGTCGCCGCCTATCTCAGCGAAGCCGGCATCTACGTCCACACCTACGACCCGACCGTCTCCTTCGGCATGCCCGTGTCGATCGCCGAGGCCATGGCGGCCGGCTGTACTGTCGTCGCCCGCAATGTCGAGGGCGCCGACGAGTACATCGGCGAGGCCGGCCGGCTCTATGCGTCCGAGGACGAGGCGGTGGCGCTGATCAGGGCCTGCGAAGGCTGGAGCGACGCGGAATGGGCGAAGGCGGACGAGATCTCGCGCGAGCGCGCCTTCCGCCTGTTCGACGACCGCAAGGTTCTTCTGCCGCTGCTGGAGACCTGGAAGCAGATCGCCGGCGAGCAGGCGGAGGCCGCCAACAGCAATGTGTCGCTGCTGACGAAATTTCGTCGCTGGTCGGGCATCGGCTACCGCCGGATCTGATCCCGCCTAAAACGCTGTGCCGACCTATAGCGGTACGGCATTCCGGCGTTTACATTCGCTGCCTTGAAAGGCCCGGAGATCGTTTCGATTTCCGGGCCTCTTCTATTCCGGCAGACCAGTCAACGCATCCCTGCCTATTGCTGCGGGGCGCCGTCGCTGCCCTTGAGAACAGGCATAAAAAAAGCAGGCCCTTTCGGGCCTGCTTTTCATTTGCAGACGTTCGACG
>NZ_JBUZWF020000012.1:0-36866 GCF_055730105.2 Mesocryomonas lacus | reverse complement strand
CCTACAGAGGTCGACCTTGCCTGCCCCTTGTGTCTGGGCCACGCGAGACAAGTTCAAGCGGCTTTATCCTGGGACGTTCGATGCGCCACAGCGATCGCGTCCGCCACGTCGCACAGGACTTTCTGAAGATGCTCAATCTCCGCGGATACCTCGTCGCGCCGCCGGTGTAGCGCGTCGGATAACTGATCTTCCGAATTGGCTCCGAGCAGCTGCTTCACCTCGACCAGTGAGAAGCCGAGGTGGGTAAGGTCAGTGATCTTCTTCAGGTGGGCCACGTCAGCATCGCTGTATACGCGGCGCCCGTTCGAGATGCGCTTAGGCGGAATGAGGCGGAGCTCCTCATAAAAGCGTATCGTCCGTAGCGTGACGCCGAGCATTGCGGCGACCTGACTGATGGTGTGCGGGTGGTTATCTTTGATCGTGGCCAACAAAGGCTCCTAATATGTGGGCCTATGCGGCTGCGGATTGGTTCTAGAAGGCAGTGTCCGTCCGGTAGGTGAGCTATCAGTGGGTATGAATCTCCGGGCAGTAGATGACTGACGACGATTGCGGGCCTGCGCAGTGCTTTGTCGAGCAGGTGTGTACCTCTCTGGTGGGAAGCACAGGCAGGAAACAGGCAAGAATCACGACGTGTCGTCCTTTAGCTATGGCTATTGGCTTCGGTAAGGCCGCTTCTCGAAGCCGTTGATGAATGCGGGCGGCACCCGAAGGATGTGCTGGATAGCGCTTGTCGGGGAATGGGCGGCATCTATGATGGAAATGTCATGGCAACCGGCAAGCTACAGCCATGACCGCTGCAGCGCTTTTCCTACGGATCAGTCCGATCGCAGTCGCACGTACATCTCCTCGAGTGTCGTTAGCGCTTAGTCACGCGGCTCCAAGACGCTATCGATTAGGGTTTTTAACGAGCCCTTAACCATGGGAGATGGTCCCCGGAACCCGAGGCCGTTGTTTGCCTTTCCGGGACAGCATTTCTGGAGCCGATAGAAGCAAGACCTCACCTATGAGCCTTATGTTAACGACGCAGTGCCTGAGCATGCCCAGCTATCCGATGCGGACGGTCCTATCTGCTATGGGGGGTGCCTCTCTCATCGTAGGTTTTCTCGCCGATCTTGCTTATCTCGGCACGGGTGACGCGGCTTGGACGATCAACGCAGCGTGGCTTCTGCTTGCGGGCTCGCTCATCAGCGGGCTCATGGTGATGGCAGCCTTCCTTAGCGCCGCCCGGCAGCGCGGCGAAGGACGGCGGCAAAGCTGGACAGGGCTTCTCGGGTTTTGCACCGTATGGGGACTGTCGGCGGCAAGTGCTGTCGTCCACAGCCACGGGGTGGCAGGCTTCCATACGGGACTAGTGCTCTCGGCGTTAGTTGCGGTGCTCGTGATGGCTATGGGCCGAGCGCATTGGCAAGCCACAGCCATGCTTGATCGGCGATAGTCGATTACCAGCTTGATGCATCCCTGGTCTGTTCCGTCGTCTCGCTGTAGCAGGTGCCCTTTAGGCGGCGCTGTCTGGTTCAGCCAGCGCCGCCCTTAGGCCGTTTTGGTGAGTGTTCTCCCGGATCAGTCTTTCCCGTTCCTCGACGTTTTGGCGCATTGCGTTGTCGAGCCAGTGTTTCCCTCTGATGGGAAGCGCTGGCAGGAGGAGATGCCAGAATGACGAAATGTCGTCATTTGGCTATGGCGATTTGCCTTCGATAACGCCGTTTCTGAAGCCTATCCCTTTGTGGAGGGCACACGGTCAGGACGCATTCAGTTGATAGAGGTTCTGGAGCGGTCGGGGTGCCCGATCATTCGAAAGGATCATTTATGAATGACAACGGCAATCCAGGCTGGCGCCGTGACAACCCGCCCAAAGCCGATCAGCAGCGTGCTTTGAAGCATTACGTAGCTCTCGCCGAAGAGGCATCGGAATGGCGTCGCCTAGGTGGGATCAACATTAACAGCGATCCTAGTGAACTGCTTCTAGTCGATGGCGGCTGGTTACCCTGCCGATTGTGTGAGGGTCAAAGCAGATGTGCGAGATAGATGTGGGCTTAGGGGCAGTGATCCGAACACGTCGCCTGTCGATAGGTATGAGCCAGTTAGCGCTTGCTGATCAGATTGGCGTGACTTTCCAACAGGTTCAGAAGTATGAGAATGGCGCTAATCGTCTCAGCGTAAGCCGGCTCTATGCCATCGCTAAAATTTTAAAGATCACGGTAAATGAGTGCTTCGAGTTTCCTGTGAAGGAAGAACTCAATCGCCATTTGAGCCACTCAAAATAAGACGGTCGTAGATCGCTTCGGGTATTCCATAGCTACCGTCCGAACAGCCTTCCAGGGCTTGCCTGTCGATAATTTCGATACGCCCGCGAGTTGCCCGTATTGCCCGATTGCCTTCTAAAATATGCGTTGCGCTAGTGATTCCCGCTCGTCGAACCCGTAGCATTTGCGCAAGGCAATCATGGGTCAGCGGCAGCAAATCGCCTTCGGCGCGGTCGTGGTACATCAGCAGCAGGCGGGCAAGACGTGTGCTTATGGTGTTTGCAGTAGCCGCCAACAGCGAATGTTCAAGCTGCACCTCACAAGCCAGTACATATTTGCGCACGAGGACTGCAATGTCTTCACAGCGTGACATCGCCTCGATGAATGGCTCTGACGCGATCCTCCAACCTGTTCCGTCAAGCTGCATCTGGATCTGATTGGTAGCGAACGATATTCCTTGGACGATCGGTTTGCCTGTCATCCCCTCGAACCCGATGTGTCCGCTTTCAGCCATGCTTTCGTCGTGGCCGACAATCATGCGCGCTGCGACGCCACTTTCAAGAAAAATGACATGCTCTATTGGATCGTAAGGAACCTCCAGAACCATGCCCTGCGGTAATTCTATGGGTTCTAGGTCTGACGCCAGAGCTTGAAAAGCCTGGTCTGACAGATTGCGCAGCAAGCAGTTTCGAACTGCTGCGGGTGAAAAGTCTTGAGCCATATATCCGTTAGTTCCGTTGTCCAGACCTGCACCGGGCAACGGCTGGCGCCTGGCTCCTAACAAAGGATGGCAAATCTAGATAGGCACAAGCCGGCGACACCTCGTGCAAAATGTCGCCGGCCCCGTGCACCTGCTTCAGCGCGGAACCTGGATAATGGACAACGCTGGTGAGCGATCCTAGAGCCGCTGTCCTTGCGCCATCCTTGCGCTCCCGAGCCGCACGTCCTGTTCAATACCGACACCGCAGCATCCTTCACCGGACGTGGCGGCTAATTCTGCATTTAGACTTCGATCAGTTCCATGTCGGCATCAAGAGGGTTCTTCCAAGACCGTGCTGCTGTCCGGCGACGCTTTTGGACCGGAGGAAGGGCGAGGCTTTAGCTGCGATAAGGCACTTGGCTAAGCGTGCCCCTCGAAGACCTGTCGCCAAGCGTCCTATTCGTACCGCCCTAGGAACAAGTCGCCCAGCGCCTTGCGCTTGCTGTAGGTGATGCGGCGCTGTCGAAGGTGCTCTGGCTTGTCATGGAGCATGTGGCAGCGTTGGCAAAGCGCTTTAAGGTTCGACATCTCGTTGTTGCCGGGATCATGATCGAGATGGGCGCAGGCCAGCACCACCTTCGTTCGCTTCACCGCGGTGTCCAGAAGCAGGGGAGGGAGGTTGCGCACTACCCGGCCCTTCCCAGATCGCCATAGGCCCGCCTCAGCGTCCCACCAACGGCCGTCGCCGAGGTGTGAGACCGTTTCCCCATGAGGACGCCCGCAGGTTTCACAGCGGCCCTTAGCGCGCCGGAAACGGATCATGTTTGAGAGCTGAACCCAGTCGATCGGGTAGAAGAACCGGTGGTGACGGCGGATGGGCACGGACGCAGGTTTCCCGCTCGAGCTGAATCAACGATACGGGAGCATATTTGGCCTTCCCTTAGATCGGTATCGGACCGGAACGCCATAGCTGCCGCATGCTTCCCCAGTAGGCACCTTTCTTCTGGGAGTGAGCATGAAAATTCTCATTGCGATAACATTGGCGGCGGCGTTCGCCGCGTCCGGCCCAGCTTCAGCGGCGTGCACACCGTCATCGCCGGATGCTGTAACGAGCAAGGCGCCTAAAGACGCTGCCAGCTATCCGAAAGCTGCGGACGCAAAAGGCATTGCCGAAGACGGGCAGCATGTTCCGATGGAGACTGATCCGAACGCACCAGGGGTCACTAAGTCCGAGGGCGGCACTACCACGAACATCGCGCAGGCCGAGTCAGAGATTGCCGCGGCGAGCACCAAGGAGAGTGGTACAGGCGTTCCAGAGACTACCGACCCACAAAGCACGGCCTGTCCGCAGTAGGCTGAGAACTAAGATGGTCATAGGCGCGAACCAGAGCCCCGTCGAGAGATCGAGCGGGGCACGTTACGCCTTGTGACATCATTAAGCTAAGCCGCATCGCCTGACGAGGTTTCCGCGGCTGCACCTTCATAGTCGACGCGGACAATCTCAGCTTTTACCAGACGATAGAGGGCATCGACCTCCTGGCGCCGCTCCTCCACAGACAGGCCGATGCGGCACATGGCGCGATCCATCTCCCCAACAGTTTCCGCCCATATGCGGCTCATCTTTGAAACTGGCGTAGTGCGGCGAAGGGCGACCAGCCGGCGAGCCCTTCCGATCATCCTCGAGGAGGGAAACAGGACCACCGTCGCGTTCATGCTGCATCCCCGCCGGGCCGCGCCCTTCCGCCTGGACGCGCTCGCTCTTCTACAAGGCGGCACACTTCAGCCTCAAAGCTCGCCAGCTCCATCTCGATCCGGTCATCGGGAATGCCCACACGTTTCATTTGCTCAGCCATGTCAGAGATTGCCCGCCTCCAGTATGCGTCTCGGCTTTTGACGCTGCCGGCAGTGATCATCTGAACCGTACGGCGGATCTTCCCAACCCGCTTGCGGCAGGGGAAGGGGATCACCTCGGCAGATGGCGGATCCCACTGGAACAAAGGTAAATCGATATGCTGGCTCATCTCCCTACCCCCGCAGCTTGAAACACATTTACCAGGGGCATTTTTGCCCCGTTGCCAGGGGCATAAGCGCCCCTAGAGCGGATAGTTTCTGGGGGCGTTTTTGCCCCTACAGGTCTGGGGGCGCTCATGCCCCTACTATCTATATCTTGGCTGCAATCCTGTTTCGGCGCCTTCCGCTTTTGCATGATTGCAGCCACGGCGTCCTCATCAAGACGCTGCCATTCGTCCGTTGGCCCGCTCGAAAGGGTGTTTAGGTAGGTCAGCCGGTACTTTGAGGGCGAGCGAACGTCGGAAGCCGAGGCAAAACCCCGTTTCATGACCTCGACAAAGCCGAGCTCGACCAATTCGGCCAGCCCGCCGGGGATCGACTTGCGACGAATGCCACGCCTCTCCCAGTCGTCGTAAGTGACGATTAGCTTGCCGTTCTCCGCCCCACCCTGCTGACAATGCTCGATTTCCATGAGCGTCAGCATTCGACCGGCTACATGCGAGAGCGCCCAGTAGGCGGGGGAGTTCAGCATGTCAAAGCGATGGGGAACCCATTGGCCCTTGATCGTCTGCCGCGCTTTGGTTTTGAGTGCCGTTGCAGACCGGCCCGTGGTGTCATGCTTGCGACCTTGCATGCTCATTCGTCACCTCGGACATGGACCGATTTAGCGAAGCGAACGCCTTCCTTCTCGCCGCCAATGAACTCGGCGCCGGCATCCTCTAAGGCGCGGCGCATGGCGCTGAGATTGTTCGCGATGGGGACGCGCTTTCTTCCTTCGAAGAGGCGCACCGTGATGTCTGAGACATTTGCCATGCGGCCCAGCTCTCTCTGCGAGAGATCGAGAAGGCCGCGGGCTGCTCTGCATTGCTCTGGGGTCATGCAAGCGAGTCTCTCCTGTCCTATTGGCCGATGCAACAGGGAGAATGAAAAACAGTCTCTATGGGCGGACCATTCCACAGCCATAGGAGGAACAAATCGTGTTGATCAGGGTGTCCTGCCTGCTATGTCGGTAGCATGGTCGAGACGATTGGCGAGGCGATGGACGCGGGCTGGTCTCTCCGGGTGCGCTGTGCCTGGGGACGGCGAGAAGGGCTGAAATCCGTTCGCGAATGCGTCGAGCAGATCGACGTGGATCTCCCGACACTTGTCTGGACCCGTGGCAGGGACTGCCCGATCGGCGGACTATCTGAGCGGATGCGCTGCCCGCGGTGCGGTAGCCGGCGGGTGCGCTTGGTATTCCTGCCACCTGACAGCCGCACCAGGGCAAGCGCTTAAAGAGCGCGTCCTGCTTGGTCCTTGGCAGCCTTGCTCAAAAGATCCCGCACCCATTCACTAAGGCTTGCGGCGCCGGCTGACTTGGCGGCCTCGGTGTAGGCTTCTGTCTCTGCGTCCGTCAGCATAACGACGAGACGCTTGTCGCGCTTCAAGTGCAGCGGCACTGGCGGTCTGCCCATCAAAAATCCTTCCTCGGCTCTCTGGGATCACAGATAGGCTATATGCTTTTTATTGCAATATTTAAGCGCATGGCTATTGACGTAGTTAATAGTTGGTATATCTATGCACATAGAAACACCGACTAGGGAGCTACCGCAGTGTCCTACGGCCGCCGCGCCATCATGACAGCCGCCTGGGCCCGCTACCGCGCCGCCTACCGCAATTATCGCTTCCAGCCTGCCACTTTCCGCGAAGCCCTGCGGATCGAGTGGAGCGCCGCCAAGCACAAGGCCGAGACCGTCAAGCGGGAAGCCGCCCGCCGCGCCCTCGCCGTCCAGACCTTCAACGCCTCTTCCGTCGCCGCGCCGGTCCTGTCCCCGATGGAGGCTCGCATCGACGCCCTGAAATATCTGCCGTTCCGCTACGACCTCGCCGCCGCAGAGCGGGCGATCCGCGCCGCATACGCCGCCTAAGCCTACCCGCGCCACCTCGGCGCATCTGACCTGACCCAACATCATCTGGAGAAGTCTAATGCCGAACTCTGTTCAGGCACCCGCCGAAGGCATGCCGAAATCCAAGCGTATAAATCGGAGGGCGCCGCGCCCCGAGGACAAGCTGTCCTTCTTCCGGCGAGCTAGCCGCAGCGAGATCGAGGCCGGCGCGATGCCACTGATCTTCTGGTCCGTCACTCCGTCCGGCAGCTACATGCAGGACATCGAGCGCGGGAGATCCATCGCTGAGGAAATGGTCGCCTTCCTCGTCGCCGCCCCCACAAATGGCAACCTGACGATGCTGTCGAGCATGCTGATGGACATGCAGCGCTTTGCCGACACCAGCCACCATGGCCTTTTCATCGGCTTCGGTGATGTCGTGGCGAAGTTCGCTCTAATCGGCGCCACCCTGGCTGGAACGGATGCCCTCCGCGAACGGGAGGTAGGCCGGTGAACAATGCTCCGACGAACGACCCGATGCTGGCCATCACCGAAAAGCTCGAGGCCGCGCTGGCCCTTCAGCTCAGCCTCCCCGATGCCGAAGCCGATCGACTGGGGATGACCGTAATCTCGGGCCTCTACGGGGTGCTCTGGACGGAAACTCCGGTAACGACCACCACGGAAGGCGCTGCGGGGGCGCTGCGGGCAATGGTCAGCTTCAACGATATGGAGGCCTCCGACCTCGCCGTCATCAATTCGGTCCTCGCCTTTCTGACGAAGGCCCCCGAGCCCGAGCCAATCGACCCCTATCTGGCGTTGCTGGAGAAGTACCGCGGGCACGAGGCTGCTCATAAAGCCGCGTCCAGCCTTACAGATGAACAGGCCGACACGCTCTTTTCCTGGACCGTCGCCCCCCTCTACTTCGCGCTGATTGAGAACCCGCCGGCCATCGCCACCCAGCGCGGGGCCATCGAAGCGCTGCGCCAGACGATAGATGAGAAGTGGATCTCCGAAGGCTCTTTTGAGCACTCAGCCCTCACCGCCGCACTCGCCTATTTCGACGCCTCGGCCGCGTCCAGCCTCAAGACGGGAGACCTCTAATGTCGGACCAGCTCAAAGCCGCGGCGGCAAAGCCGACTATCTCGCGCCGGTCCTTCCTGACTACGTCTGCAGCGGGAAGCGCCCTCATCGTCGCTGGAACGGTCGCCGGCACTGCAGCCATGGCTACCGGCTTGGCGCGGCTCTCTGCCCTGATCAAGCGACACAAGCATGCCGCCGCCGACTTCGAAGCCGCCGGCAAGCGTTTCGATGAGGCCTATGCCGTCCTCGACTCCTCGCCCATCACCTACCAGACCTCCGCTGGCTTGCTGACGCTCCATAAGGAGCCGATGACGCACACAGCCGAGGCAGGCGCTGTGCCCGTTGCCATAGTCAACGCCAGGGCTACACGATACCTCATGGAGCCCTTCACCCTAGAGGAGATGCGGGCATTCTCCGCAGCCTCCAAGGCGACGTTCACGGCGGACGTTGCTGCCTTTCAGGGGGCGGGCAAGGAGTACGACAAGCGCAAAGCTGTAAGCGGAGCGACCGCGGCAGCACTCGCCCTTAATGATGCGCATGCTGCGGAATACGACCTCTGGGAAGAGCTGCTAGCGTTCCCCTGCGCCGAGGCTGACGAGATCCGCGCCAAGGTCGCCTATGTCCTAGCCAGTCCGCCGCTGATGGAGCGCCTGCTAGGCGAGGATGACGACCCAGGCGCCGAAATGTGCAACTTGCTGCGCTCGATCTGCGGCTCGTCCGGTGAGCCCGCGTGATGGTCTGGGAAGTGCGCTCCCCGCAAGACGAGGTGGCGGCTGGCGGGCGCCTTGCTGCCGAGACGTTCGGCAATGAGATCGTGTCCGCAGCGCTCGCCCTCTATGCGATCGATCGGAGCCGAGAAATCGTGCGCATGATGGAGATCGCTGAGAGCAACCAGCGGCTCTATCGCAGTCTCGCTATTCGCGGTGCCCATAGCATCATCGACAAGATGGAGAGGCAGCAGCGGAGATACCGTAAGAAGGTGAGGCGTCGGGAGCGTGGCATACGATGATCCCGCCTTTCCCGCTCCTGTTCCGCATCTGGATTTCCATCGGCCTCATGTGGGCTGCTAACCGCCTTGCGAAGGCAGCCGGCTGGATCACTCCAGAAATTGAGGCATGAAATAAAGAAGGGGGTGGGTACGCTGTACCTGCCCCCTTTCCTCTTTGTGGCCGTCTAGCTGGGCATACCCTGCGTCGAGTCCGCGTCGTCGTCTGGATCTTCGCCTTCTTCAACGGGGATCACATCATCTCCGCTGCTCAGGTCGTCATCCTCGATTACGCCTACGCCATCCTCGTCGTCGGGAAGGATGACCGGCTCGCCATTGCCGGGGTTCTGAGACGACTGATCTACCGGCTGCCGCGAGATGTCGCCAATGCCGCCGCCATGGCTTGCGTCATCGAGATTGCTGTTGTCGGTCTTGGACATGACTTCCTCCATTTGTCGAAGAAGGAAGGCCATTTAAGCTAAGTCGTTCCGGCTATCGGCTACCGGCCGCTGGAGTGCCGTCAGCGGTGCGATGCTGCAATTCACGCTCGCCTTCGATCTCTCGGGAAGCCAGCGCCCAAAACTCATGCTCACGACCATCTGGACGCCCGGCGAGCTCCCACAGGATGTAGGCCCTGTCGCGAACTTTCGGTGTGTTATCAATTGTCATTGTGCCCACCCAGATGTGTGTTGCGCTGTGACGGAGCCTTTACGATGCTTCCCGTGTTCAACGTGGGTTCGCGTAAGAGGTTCGATCAGACATGACGACTGTAAGCTGGAAAGACGTAGCCTTCACCGAAACCGCAGGCCCCGCCAGCTTCGGAGATCTGACCTTGACCATCAAGGATGAGCACGTCGCACGCTGGAAGGAAGATCCTGACGGCCGCTATGCTGTGATGCCGGCGCCAGAGGGTGTGTCACTTGTCGATCTGGGCAAGTTCTACCCTAGCCTTTGACTGCAGCCTCCTGATTGCGGCAGCCTCCTCGAATTTTGATGGAGGCCAGCATGCGGCAAGAGCGGACCCGCGACGACATAGGCCCTGACGAGCCGGTGCGCCTGTCCGAAGCATGCCAGGTCTTTTTCGGAGGCTCACTCGGCCCCGCCGCTTTGCGGTCTGAGAACCGAAAGGGAAACCTTGTCCTAGAAAGGATTGCAGGCAAGGATTTCGTGACTGCAAATGCGATCAAAGCGATGCGGGAGAAATGCCAAATCTATGGCGTTCCTAAAGAATCTCTGCCGAAGCTGCAGCCGCTTGTCGTTGATCATCAGGGAATGTCGGCGCAGGAGGCTTTGCGTTTGAAGCTGGAGCGACTGAAGGCCGAACGCCAAGATAGGCCTGGAGAGCAAGGCAAAGGTTGGCGGCATCGTTGAATGACAAAACCTAGAAAAGAGATGGCTGACGACCCAAGGAACGATGGCATGCCAATGCCTATGGCAGGAACGGACGGCAGAGATTTAGATCGCTGGCCTTTCCCACCGATCGGTCTCTCCCGTGCCCAGGCCAGCATCCATCTCGGCATCGAGCCGAAGGAATTCGATCGGCTGGTCGCGGCTGGAGAAATGCCGCAGCCTCGTTGTCTCGGTTCTCGGGAGGTCTGGCATCGGCAGGAGCTTGAGGTCGCTTTCGCCCGACTGCCAGGCGGTGATGTACCGAAGGCGAAGGGGATGGCGCCAACCGCTTGGAAGCCGAGTGCCTACACCCCCAGCAGCCTCGCGGACCGATGGTCATGCTCCGAACGGCATATCCGCAACATGGTCAAACGGGGCGAAATTCCCGCGTTCCAGTTCGGCGGCAAGTTGCTCCGCATTCAAACGGTCGATGTCGAAGCGTATGAGTCTGGCGGCGTCGCTCTTTCTCCAAAGGATGCTGACGAGCCAGTTGCGCCACAGTCTGCAGTTGCGCCCAAGCTTCAAGCAAAGCGTCTCGATGTCAGATGACAACCGCCGCCCAGCCTATGTCAGCTCCAAAACACTGGCAGCTGAGCTGGAGATCAGCGAGAGCACCGTCTACGCCTTGGTCCGATCCGGCGTTCTGCCGAAGCCGCTGAAGCTCTCGCCCGGATGTGTCCGCTGGCGATGGGAGAGCGTCGTGCTCGCCTTGGATTCTCTAGCCGAGGCACCCGCCGGCACGGCCGATGATGACGACGATGACCCTATCATGCGTCATATCAACGAAGCCTACCGCGCCCAGCAGGAAGCCAAGAAGGCAAATGCCGGCGTCCCGCAGAAACGAAAACGAGTGCTGACTCCGCCGGGCAAGGAATAGCGATTGGCTTTGAAAACTGCCCTTAACGAACCCAAACGGGTTGCCAATTTGACAATTCGTAGCGTCGAAAAAATCCTGACATGACGCACGATCACAGCAGCCAGTGAGGCGCAAACCTCACTGGCTGCTGTGGAGCGAGGATCAACCTCGTCGTGTCGCATCCTGGTTCGAAAAACGTCCTTTGTAGCCACGCTCTGGGGTCCCAAGCGTAGTCTCAAGGATCAGTTGGCATATCCTCATTCCAGTCCGGAGGCGGACAGGAAATTTCCCGTGGTTGATCATCTCAAGCCGGATCTGACCAGAGAAACCTGCATGGATGGTTGGTGCAGTCACATGAACCCCAATACCGAGACGAGCGAGCGAGCTCTTCCCCTCGACACGCGCCGCAATCCGCGTGTCGGTCTTCAGGTCAATGAATTCCTGCGTCCAGGCAAGAACTAGATGTCCTGGATGGAATACCCACCCTTCACCCGGAATGTCCGTCTGAGTCGTGATCTTTGCTAAAGCTGCGTCGTGGTTGAAGCCTTTTATGCCTGGATCGATAACCTGTTCCATGCCCGGGTCGAGGTCTTGGAACACGCTCAGTGTGGCATCCAGCGTTAGATCGACGCTGCTCGACGAGAAGGCAGTGTCGCCCGGTGTCGGAGTAACCGTTATAAGGTCACGTTCAATCGCGATTTTGATTTCACGATCGGTGAGGATCATGCGTAGGCACGCTCGCGCTCACTCACGTGGTCCTGGTGAACCCATACCCTCCATGTTCCGGTCATGGTCTCCCGAGGCAGTTCAACCAAAAGCATGTCGCCGTTTTGATCGATTGGATATCCAATATCGATCGTTTCAGCCCTCACCGAACGCTTATCAATGGTCATGAACTCTTCCCCGTCCTTCGTGGCGACGGTGACGATAACCTCGCTTGGATGCAGACCTTCGCGGACATTGGCGATTTGAAGACGCATGAATCTCTCCCGATTTTACAACGTGGATTAGGATAGCTGCTTCATTCCCGATCCACAGCAAGGGATGAAGCTCACGGTTCGTGCCTGTGGAGAGAGTGTAATTGGGTCACACTATCCCCCGGCGCTTGCGTGGATCATATGAGGCTAGCACATAGAACAAATGAAGAACATTAGCTCGTTATCGCTGGATTCAGGCATCAATCAATCTTGAGGCCTATGCGGCGTCCTGGCGCCGGGCCATCTGCAGTTTCCGCACCAGCACGTCATTCCAGTCCTGCCCTATCGGCGGAAGCTCGACGAACGTCTGAACGCCTTTGTGCTTCAGACGGGCCGCAAGGCTATAGGCGGCAGCCTGCCCAGCCATGCTGTGGTCGTTGTCGCCATAGATAAAAACCGCCTTGATGCCAGCCGGCGGGGTCCATCGCTCCAGCAATCCAGCCGTCAATGCGGCCCAGCAAGGCACGCCATGCAGGATCGAGGCGGAAAGGGCCGTCTCGATGCCTTCCGCGATCCCAAGCACGTCTGTAGGCGGCATGAGGCGCACTGCAGCCCCGGTCGGCATCGTGCCCATCATCTTGCGGGGACTGGACACGTCCGCCTTATCACCGTGCGCCGTCAGATAGGTGCGATGCAGCGCCGCCTTCTCGCCGTCCGCCAGCGCATCGTCCGAGGGCATGACCAGGGCAACCATCGCGGGGTGCCATGTCGGCTTCGCGCCTTGCTCCGCATAGCGCTCATCCGCGGCGAACCGCAGGCAGGAAGCCGGCGGCAGATCCAGCAGGCCCGTGCGCCCGTGAAGGTACTTCCCTGCCGCATTGTCCAAGCTCAGGGGCGCCCCGCGCTTCCATAGTTTCGTCATCTCCTCGCGTACCCGGCCGTCATTCCCCGCGGCCCGACCTGCGATGATAACCGGCCCGGTCCCTATGTGCTTTTCGATCTCAACAGCCGCTGTTTTGAAATCGACGTTGAGGAAAAGCTTCACCAACTCAGCGCCAGCGCCGGCGCCGCAATGCGAGCAAATCCACGTTCCATTCCCGCCCTTGTCATCGAAGCGGAAACGGTCCTTCCCGCCGCACATGGGGCAAGGGCCGTGCTTGTTTTTGAGGAACGACGAGGCGATGCCGATGCCAGCGAGGATGCTGCGCCACTGGCCTACGGCGCGATATTTCAGGGGCTCATGCAGCATGGGACGCGCTCCCGTTGGAGTTTGCTTTTTCGGCCGCGCGGGCTTTCGCCTTCGCCCTGCCTCTGGCGATGTCTCTTGATTTTGCCCAGTTCAGAAATTCAGCATCCGGCAGCTGCGTCGCCTCCGTCAGGCCGCGGGGCCATACGCCGAACTTTTCCTTGTAGCTCCACGCTGCGGATGCCGGCTTGTGGCCTCTTGCAACGGCGTGCCAAAGGGCCATCGAGTAAAACCGCTGCTTCTCAGCGATCGTCACCTCTCCCTTTTTGACGCGCCTCCCATTGAGCTGCACCAGCTCGCCCGATCGCTCCTCGATGTGGGACTGTCGCTCAGGTTCAAAGCCGCAGCTCGAGCATTTGCGGACGCCGGCAGGCTTGAGGAAGGAACAGACGCTGCATTCCTTCGGCAGCGCCGGCTCCCGCTCAGCCTTTTTTGACTTGCTGAAATGGTGCCGCCCCATGTCCAGCGCGTCGTGGTGGATGTCGGTCGGGAACCCGAGCCTTAGCATCGTGTCGCTATGGTCGAGGAAGAGACAGTCGACCTTGCCAGGCGCCGTGCGAAGGCCGCGGCCCAGGATCTGCACCAAGAGCATTTCCGACTTGGTTGGCCGTGCCAGGACGATGCAGCGCACGTCCCAATCTACGCCCGTCGTCAGGCACCCGACGTTGCAAACCACCTTGATCTGACCAGCCTCCAGGCGCTTGCCGATCCGGTCCCGCTCGTCGCGGTCCGTGTCCATGTCGACATAGCCGGTCGCGATGCCAGCGGCTTCGAACTCATTGGCCAGCTTGCGAGCGTGAGCCCGGTTGACCGCGAAGCAGAGCGTCGGCCGGTTCTCGGCATTCGCCAGCCATGTCGAAACCACATTGGCCACCAGCATAGGCTGGCTCATGACCTCGGCCGACTGTTCTTCGTTGTAGTCGCCGGCGCGGGTGCCGACTTTGCTCAGGTCAGGATGCGAGGGAGCGAAGGCCCGGAAGGGCGAGAGAAACCCCTTGCCGATTAGATCCTTGAGCCGCGCCGCCACGATTAGATCATCGTAATGCTGGCCAAGCCCCTTCGTCCAAGGCGTGGCCGAGAGCCCGACAAACGGCACGTTTTGCCATTCGGGCATAGCCATCCACGTCTCTACGAACTTGAACCAAAGGTGCGCCTCGTCGACCAGCACAATATCGGCTTTGGGGATGCGGCGCCGGGCCAGCGTCTGGATGGACGCCACCTGTACCGGCTGGGAACTATCGGTGAGGGGATGATGCCCCTGCATCACGCCGACAGCCTCAATCCCCTGTTCTGCAAACCGCGCAACCGTCTGATCAACGAGGCTGATCGCCGGCACCGTGAAAAGCACCCGCTTGTTCTTGTTCATGGCCCCTTCCACGATCGCCGCGCCGAGGAGCGTCTTTCCGAAGCCGGTCGGGGCCTGGATCATCGGACGTTTCTTGCCGGCCAGCAGCGAGGCGCGAAGCATGTCCAAGGCCGCGGACTGGTGCGGGTGAAGATCGAACTTCATCGGGCACCTCCAACAACCGCATACCGGGGCCGGTTCAGATCAGCGGCAGCCCGAGCCCTATCGCCTACTGCACCTAGTAATTCTTCGCCCTGGCTAAGCTCTTGTGCCTCCTGTTCCTGTTCCTGCTCCTGCTCCTGCTCCTGGCTTCGATGGGGCTTCAAAGGGGCTTCGAAGGGGCTTGGTCGATGCGCCTGCGAGAGAGCCCACCGCGGGAGGTGAAAAGCGTTGCGGTAGCGATCGTAGAACCCTTGCTTCAAAGGGCTTTCAGGCAGTTTCTCGAACTCGCGGGCGATGCCGATAACCTGCTTGTCTTTGGGGGCTAGGCTGGCCGCGATCTGGTGCCGGGCCATCTCGTGGACGAACACCCATTCCGTGATGGGGTCGTAGGTGGCAAATTCCAGCTCGCATACCCTTCGAAGGGCCTTCGAAGCCCCTTCGGCCGATAGCCCCGTATCGTTGGCGATCGTCGCAACCGGGCAATAGAAAACCCCGATCATCGTTGAGAGCGGAGCCGACAGGAGATAGGCGGCCACGACTTGCGCGGACGGATCTCCCCGAAGGCTGCGGCCCGTGCTGCCGATCCAGAAGGCGGAGGTAATCTTGGCATACTCACGCATTGCCGCCGCCCTCCACGATCTCGTCCACCCTCTCCAGCAGGGACAGGAGGCTGCGAACGTGCGTCATCAGCTCGGCGCGGCGGCTGGCATGCGGGATGCCGTCCGCGATCTCCTGCGGCTCCAGCTTCCCCATGTCGGCAGCCAGATCGAGGAAGCGGGCAAAAGAGACGCCAGGCGCCGGCTTAGGCTGCTGAGGCATGGCCGCCGGGCGCCGGGCGGGCTGGGCTAGATCACGCTGAACTCGCGCGACTTGCTCCTCGGATGGAACGTCCTTGAGGATCTGGCGGTAAGCCCCAACGTCGAGGACCGTCCCTTGGATCAGTGCCGCGGCATCGTCCCCGATCTTCTCGCCACGCTCTACTGCGCGCTGGATCGTCCGCTCTGATTTGCCGGTAAGAGCCGCCGCCTCGGCCGTGAACCGATCGACGCTTTCGAAGCCGTCAGAGCAAGTCGCCAACTTGGCGACTTGATCGACACGCCGGCTTCCACCGTGTGCCGTCTGGGGATGTAGCTCGACATGAATGGCCTTCCGGCGGGAAAGCTGCTTCTCCAGAAGGATCCCGCTGACGGGATGCCGCGCCAGGTTCTCATCGATCATGACAAGCTCGGCGCGGAGATCGTCAATATCGAGGACTTGGCAGGCAATTTCATGAAAGCCTGCAGCCTGACAGGCGGCGAAGCGATGCGCCCCGGCCAAAACCTCGAACATGCCGCCCGGGATTGCCCGAACGGTTAGAGGGTTGAGAAGTCCAAGACGGCGAACGCTGTCTTCGAGCTCCATCAGCGCCTCGTCGTTTAGCGGGCGCGCATCGAGCCGGCGGACGAGATCAGCGACGGCGATCATCTGGAAGCCGCTCATCGCTGTGGCCTGCTTGCGAAAGCGTGCTCGGCCATCACTCTGGCAACCACGGCACTGACGCAGTGGTGGAGAGCGATCCAATTGGCCTGTTGATTGATGAGGTCCGAAGCGCTAGATTCCGTCTTGTCCGTGCCAACAGACAATTCATTCGGAACCCGCCGCAGCCCCGCTCGGCGGGTTTCTGCTATGTGGAGCATGGTTTTACGCGGCCTCCCTCGCTTCGGAGACAGTGCGAACCAGCGGCCCAAGCTTAGCTTTTGCCCAGGCGTCGAGGTCGGCAGGGGCGTAGAGGGCAAAGGGCCCGGCCTTGCGGAATGCAGGCCCGGCAATCCCGAAACTGTCGGCGCCAAGGCATGCGACCTTCGCCAGCGTCTTCTGCGAGCAAGGGATGCCGAATTTGTTGGTGATGTATGCGGCCGCTTCCTTGCGGCTCAGCAGTCTGGGAAGGTCGCTGGTGTCAGGCATATATCCGTTCTCCAAAGCCTCGGCGGAAATGCCGGGGGATTTGGAGAGGTTAGAAGTCGCTCGCCGCGCCCGATATCATCGAAAAATCGGGCCGAATTTAAAGTTATTTTCGGGTCTTGCCCTGTCGCTTCCGGGCTTTGCTCATCTCGTTTTCGTATCTCTTCACCGCCGAAGAGAACTGCTCCAACTTAGCCGGGTTTTCTGGGTCGAGGTTCAGCTTGAATTGCACGTATAATCGGATCGCTTGTACCATTGAGCACGGCCTTCCCGAACGATTCCGCTCCAGAAGTTGCATAAATTCCAGCCGGTCTAGAAGCTTGTCGGCCTCTTCCTCCGCGGGCGTCGGGAAGAGGATGCCGCGGCGGGCGTTTTTCTTGGGCCGCCCGCGAGGGTTTCTATCGTTGCTTAGTTCTTTATGTTCGCTCGCTGCCTGCCAGATGACGGCATACTGCCAGCCTGGGAGGCCGACTTCGATGCCCCGTTCTTGAGCCATCTTCTCCAGCTTTTCGTTGCTGAAGATCGGGGGCGGGGGGAGAAAGCGAGGCGGAGGGCCAGATGGCTGCGGCATCCCTTTGGCAAGGAATTCACCGAGCAGTCCCTTGGGGAAGATTTCCTGAGCCGGGCTCCGGTCGTCTGGCGTCTCATCGCTCATATCGCTGCACCCTGCGACTGCACCATGAGGATGCGCAGGGAAGTCGAGGTGCGATCGACTTTTCGGCTGGCCGGCCTATCCCTGCGCTAACCGAGTCTAGGCCAGCTCTCGCCAAAGGTGCAATGGGCTCTTGCAGCGCTGGGCCGCGATAGGCCCCTTTCCATCCACCGATTTGATTTCCGTCGATATTTTATCAGTGTCCGAGCCGGGTTCCGTTGACCGCGATGTCTGCCAGCAGGGCTGAGATCGGGTCAGGAACATCGACCCGAAGATCCTGCATCACGTTCGACAGCTTGGCATGCACGAACGGGGCCGCAGCCTTCGCCGCCTCCATCCGGATCTCTTCGTCCTTCCCCTCGTCACGCATGACCGACAGCAGGTAGTCGAGCGGCGTCAGACCGGACTCCTCTACCGCGGCAATCGTCTCTGCAGTCCGCTTGTTCATCGCACCCTCCGGTCGCCCAGCATTGGGCCTTGCTCCACCACGCATGTCGTCTTCCTTATCGTTCGAAGGCAGTGCCCGGCGGCACGCCTTTCTTTGCTGCTGCATTCGATGCGAACCGGTCTGGTTGCACCGATGTCGGGAGGTTCGCGCAAGGGTGCTCCTGTCTGTCTAGGAGCCTGCCGAACTGGTCGACGCCATAGGCGCTGAAGGAGCCGTCATGCCGCCAGAAGAATTGCCAGCCGGTGCACCCGTGAACCTGCCCTTGGAGCCGATCGGCAGCGCGACCGCTCCTTTCATCTACTTCGACGGGATAGGTACCTCCGGCTTTCACGGCGGCATCGGCAATGTCACCCTTGAGGCTTTGCGATATGTCATGGCCGGAGACGGTAAGGTCGCCACCGAGCGCGTTGTCGTGGCACAACTCCGGATGAGCCAAACGGCAATGGTGTGGTTGGCGAACGCCATGAATGCGATGGTGCTTCAGGCCGCCCCACCTGCGAGCGACGCCAAGAACTGATCGCCCAATGGAGAAGATGGTTTTCATGGCCTATCTCCGCCCCGTGCCGATAGTGATCTGCAGGCTGCCGTCGCCCTCATCCTGATCCCCGTTGCTGGTCAGGCTGGCGCCGCCACTGACCGAGGCCGATCGGCGGTAGAGCTGGCCCAACATCTGCATGGTCGCCGTCTCGTTCGCCCGCGTCGTCGGCTTCGACAGCAGGAGCTTAGCCCTCTGCGGGTTCAGGAGCGCATCGGCCACCAGATCGTCCACGCCATTGATGCCGGCCAATCGGATATCGGCCAGGGTTTTCGCCCCTACGGCTCCAGCGATGGCAGTGAATGGCCCGCCTGCGACAAAGCCGCCGACGCCGCCCACCGCAGCCGGCAGGTTCGCGACCAGGCGGCCAAGGATTGAGGGCTTATCCCCCCTGCCCGCCGCATAGAGGTTCTGGGCCGTGTCCGAGCCGCCGGGGTTTTTGACTGCCGCAACCGATCGGTTCGCCCGCTGCAGATCCTCGGCAATTGCCCCCATCGTCTTCACCTCGTCATCGGTGAACCCCGCCACCTTCAGGGCGCCGAGGTTCTTCCGAAAGTAGGTCTGGAACTGGTCCGACTTCACTGTGCCGATGCCTGACGTGCCGGCTTCGGTGTTCCCGACGAGCTGCATGCGGATGTGGTCTGCGATGGCTTGGCGAAGGCCCTGCTGGGCTTCCTTGTCCTTGCCAATGGCAGCCCGGAGCTTGAGGAAGCGGTTCATGCTGTCCTGGGCGCCGAACATAGATCCTACGGTGCGCGTCACGTCTTCCGGCGTGTCGAGGTGGAGGAAGCGGCCAAGCGCGCCCTTCTGCGCCTCCGACACCGCGGCCGTCCGCTGCTTCTGCACGGTGCCAAGCGTCTCAGCCGCACGACCCGCATCGGCAAGACTGCGATCGAGATCAGGAAATGCCCGGAGAGCGTCGGCATGTGCCCGGCGCCAGTTATCGAGCTTGCCGGCATCGAAGCTGCCGTCGTCGCGAAGGGCAACACGGCGCAGTCGACCGATTGCATATTCCTGCAGGACCGGCAGAGCTTCGGCATCGCCTACCGCCTGGCGGAATTGCTGGATGGCGTCGGCACTTTTGGCCTGCGGGAAAAACACGCGACCGGCGACATCGCCGGATGCCATCTCATAGGGGGCATTCGTCGCGGGCCGCTTGCGCATGGGTGCCAGCAGCTTGTTGTCGAAGGTCTGGGCCCGCTCCCGAGTGGCGTCCCTGGCGGCCGTCAGTCGTCCGAGGGCGTCGGGATCGAAGTTGGGCTGGAGACCATCTGGTGGTAGTCGCGGATTGCCCGAAGATGGGCCAAGTTCCCGTCCTGCTTCGCTCGCTGTTCCAGATAGGCGAGAAACGGCAGACGATCCGCGTCCGGCATATCCGACAGGACGCGTTCCACCACTTTCCCCGGTCGATGCCTGCTGTCGTTCTGCAAGCCATTCCTCGCGCTGTCTCAACATGGCTGCGGCGATGGTGTCGTCCGCATTCATCTGGCCCGCCGCGACCGCTCGCTCCTGCTGCTGGACCTTGGCGGCCGTGGCCTGCTCGAGGTCCTTGTAGATGGCGCTGTTCAGTCGCGACATCCGACCATATGCCATGCTCTCGCCATTCGCCATTCTCTCCGAGCGCATGGCGGATTTCACCCGGCTCTGAAGGTCCGACACTTCGCGGAAAGGCATTGCCTCGCGGTACTGCCCGAGAACCTCATAGATGGCGGCTTCCTCGTCGACAGGCGCCTTTCCGGACATCGTTTGGTTCTGCGTCTCGCGCTTTAGCTGCTGCCGGGCATTGCCGGTGGAGAGGACAAGCGTCCCGTCCGGGTCGACGGACGACCACAAAGCCCGCTCCTGCTCCTTCGCCTGGGCCCTAGCAGCCTCCAAGGAGCCCCGGAGACGGTCGCCAGCGCTGGAGGGGTCCATTCCCTGCCCGATGCCGCCAGCGCGTCCCTGAGCCTCGCTGCGGGCCCGCACTTCGATATTGTCGAGGCCATCTTCGATCGTCTTCAGGCGGGACCGGAGGGCGTCGGCCACCTTTTCCGGAGCTCCACCCTTCTGGATCCCTTCCAGCGAGCCGACACGGGCCGAATTCTGATCGGCGCGGCGCTGGGCGAAAAGCTCGGGGCTCTTCACCGAGGCACCGCGTTCGGCGCCGAGAATGCCCAGGTCGCCGGTCACCTGGCCAGTGGTCGGCTGCGAGCCGGGGACGAGATCCTTCGGCAGGTTGTCGAGGGTTTCGCGAACCGCATCGATGTCCGTTGCACTGCCCCTGAGACGTTCCGCGGCGAGACGCTCCCGCCCGGCTTCTGTCGCAGGAGCAAGGAAGTCGCCGGCAGCGCGGCCGCTGGTGCGGACTGCACCCGGAAGGCCCGCAGCGAGAGTAGCGCCACCGCCGGCCAGTAGACCGCCCGCCATGCCTGCAATTGGCTTGTACTCGTCAGGCACGGCTTCCATCGCGGCCGAGGCGCCGGCCCCGCTGATGCCACCAACCGCGGCCTCGCCGGCAACGGCACCGACGCTGCCCGAACGGCCAAGAACCTGGGCGCCGATTTCGGCGGCGGCTGGACCAATGGCGCCGGCCCGACTTGCCGCCCCGACGACACCCGCCGGAAGGACGGAGCCGGCTACACCTGCGCCAACACCGCGGGCGATGCGATCCTCCGTCGTTGAGGCGACGGTGTTCCGGGGGTCGAGCACTGGCGACACCGCACCCATGCCCTGCGCGATCGAGCGAGAGCCGCCAAACGAGTCCTCAGGGATAGGAGCAATCTCGGATCCTGAGGCGGCGTTGACGCCTCGGATGCCGAGGTTCATGGCGCCTCGCACCAAATCGACCGGCGCGCCGAGGATGCCATACAGAGCCTCATTCGCGCCCGCTGTGGCATTGAGGGCAGCGCCCCCCATCGGGGGATCACCCCGAACTGCAGCGGACTGCAACGGGGAGCGCTCTGCCGGCGCCGGCGAGGCAGTGAGTTCCGGCTGCGTCTCTTGGCCAAGCCGGAAATCGCGCACCGCGTCGATCGTCGTACCCTCGGACGCGATATAGCCGTCGATGTCCGACTCCGGGGCATTCATGGAGGCCATTTTGGCCACGTTGCGCTTGATGCGTGCGAGATCGGACATGCGGCTACTCCAGCCCGTATTTGCTGCGGTAATTCGGCGCGGACGATTGTGTGGCGGCCGGAGCTGCGCCACCGCGGCCACGCATCACCTTGTCGCGGATGGTCTCCAGCTCGACCTGTAGCTGCTGGACCTTCTGAGCCGCAGAATTCGCATCGTCGGTGTAGGTCGGCCGATATCGCCCGGCGTATTCATCGGCCTCGGATTGGGTCATGCCGGCGCCGGTCAGCATGCGCATGAGGGCATCGGTTCCGCTCTGCAGCCCTCGCATCACTTCTGCCTGACTGGAGCTCGAGAGAGCGCCGCCGATGGCGCGATCGACCGGCCCAGTGGCGTCGCCCGCCTTGACCTTTTCCAAGAGCGCGGGTGCCTGCTTCAGGAAATTGTCAGCCAGGCCTACACGGGCGGCGAGTTCGCCTGGGATCTGTTCGCCTGGACCGCCAGGAATCGGCGTCAAACGGGACGCGTCGTTCGGATCCTGCATGAAACCCGAGGGGAGGTTTGCCCCGCCAGCAGGCTTGCGCTTCTCCTTGTAGATGCCAACCGCGCCGTTGAAGTCGCCGGCACGAACGAGGCCAATCACATCCGGGTCGCCGGTGCCTTGCGCCCATTCCATCGTCTTGTTCAGGCGCCCCTCTTCCTGCTGCCTCTCAAAGTTCACCCGATCTTGCTGGAGGCCAAACTGCGCCTGCTGCAGGCCAAAGGTCTGGGAGAACTGGGCGTCGTCCCGAGCCTGCGTTTCCTTCTTCAGCGCGAAGTTGAAAGCGTCGGATACGGGCAGGCCGGCATCTACCTGCGCTGCGATGTCGGGGAATTTCTCCCGCAGATAGGCCAGCGTCTTGTTCTGCTGCGCCTCTTCCTTAGACGCCTTCATCCGATCCTGGCTCTGCTTCTGCAGCGCCGGAAGATAGCCGCCCATACTGGCCAGGGGCGCGCCGCGGGGCGACGACAGCATGGACATGCCCGCCGCCTGCAGGATGTTGCCGAAAGCGTCCGTCTGGAAGAAACCGGGAGGTGTGTCCGACATCGAAGTGCCCCTTTAACCGAGCCAAGAACCGAAGAGAGATCCGCCCCCAGCGACGGGCGCGCCGCCGACTGTCAGGGCCGTGCCGAGCAGCGTCTGACCGATGCCAGGGCTTTGGCTCGGCGCAGTGGTAGATCTGCTGCCTTCAACACCGGGGATCAGCGGAGCGAGGCGGGAGAACTGCGTATAGGCCCTGTCGCCCGTCTGCTGCGCCACACCACGCTGAAGGTCGCCGTAGCCACCCAGAAGGCCCAGGGATGAGGTTAGGCGGGATGTGTAGTCGTTGGCCGAGCCGTTATTGAAGTTGCCTCGGGAGAGATCGTAGCCAGAGGCGCCTGTGAGGGCGGAGAGGTCGAAGCCGCGAGCCTCAAGATCTCGGGCGAAAGCGTCATTCGTGACGCCCCCGCCGTATGCCGCCGAGGCCTGTGCGCGGTTGAACAGGTTGTTCGTCTCGTTCGCATCATAGCCCGCGGCGCCGATCGCCCTGCCGTAGATGTCGTTGCCGGCGCTCTGCAGCGCTGCAGTCTCCGCCGCGGCGTTGCCCTGCGCCAGATTGGCGCCCATGCCGTAGCTGTCATAGGCGATCTTGGTTGCCGCGTCGGCAGAGTCCCGCTGGTAGTCGCGGGCCCCCATGGCGCGCTCCAGGTACTCGCCCGAGCCGCCACCGCCGAACGCGCCGCCTGCGGCCGCTCGAGCGCCGATATCGCGCTGTCCCTGCTGGTAGGCGTCGCCACGCTGGCGAGCATCCACCTCCATCATCTCGTCTTGGAAGGGATTGGCGAAGGCGTCGATATCGCCCTGGCTGATCGTGGAGGCGTTGATCGCCCGCTCGGAATAGCCGGGGATGAATTGATCGATCGAGCCCGCGCCGGATGCGCCGACGAATGGCGCGAGTGCATTCGGGTTCTGAGCGCCGGCCTGCGGGTTGAGGCTGCCGATCAACCCGGAATAGCGAGACGCATAGTCGGGAAGAGACCCGGCCATGTTCGACCCGGCATTGTAGCCGACGAGATTATTCGCGCCGGCGCCGAAAGCTTCCTGCGAGCTATTGAGCGGCGCGACGTAGGCCGAGGGGTCGTTGAGGTAGGGCAGAATGCCCTTGTTTGCGCCGCTGACAAGCGCATTCTGGGCCTGCTGAACAGGCTTCGAAAACTTGGTTTCGGTCGTCGTCTTGGTGTCGCCACCGCCGAAAAGGTCACCCATTTTGAAGCTCCTTCACGAGCATGATGCTCTGCATTTCCCATCCGTCCGCACGAAGGGCGCGCTCGAACCCCTTCCGACAGGTGATCGCCGCTTTGGTGCAGCCGTACGCCTTGGCCCATCGTTCGGCCTGCGTGATGAGCGCCTGAACGCCTTCCAGGGCGCCGCCGGCCAGCCAGCCGTAGATGCAGCTCTCGCCGTTCGGCAGAGTGCGCAGGCTCGCCACGATCGCGCTGTCCTCCGAGGACCAAAGCTGAGCCCGGCCGCTGGCGATTTCCGTTTCCACATGATCCCGGCCAAAGGTGCCGGAACGCTCCGCAGCGGGCTCGAGGAATGGCCAGATCCGGTTGAACTCGGCCATCACCGCGCTCTCGTCGATTATCTGGTAGTTCTTGGTCTCGCTCATTTTCGGCTACTCTCGCTGCGGTCCTTGACTGCTACTTGTTGTTGCTCGGGTCCCGCCCGCCGCTGCCGCCAGGCCCGATGCCGCCGCCGCGGGACGAGCCGGACGATGATTTCGACCCCGCCGAACTGCTCGAGCCGCTTGAACTGCTTGATTTCCCGCCGCCGCTGCTGCTGCCACCGCTAAAGAGGCCACCGCCCGAGAAGCCGCTGAGCAGGCCGCCCTTGCTGGCGCCACTGGCCGCGGCGCTCTGGGCCGACGTCATGCCGCTGAACCCGTCCCAACCGGCGCGCCCGGCCGCCTGCGCCGCGTTGCTTGACGTCCCGCCGCCGCCGTTCTGCATGCTGCGGCCGATGAGCCCGCCAAGGATGCCGCCGAGCGGACCGGCAGCCACAGTGCCGAGCACACCGCCGATCATCGCCCCTGCGTTCCGCGACAGCAGGCCGCCCGACTGGAACATGCCTGGCTGCGTGGGAGCGTCGGGGATGCTGGGCAGGCCGAGGCCGGTCGACATCGGGTTCGCGACTTGGGCCGTGACGCGAGGAGCCGCGGTGACGGCGCGGGGCGCAGCGGCTACCCGGCGCGCCGGCGCGACATTGACGGGCGCGGGCAGCGCGGCGACAGGTGCCGCCACCCTCTGCAAGCCCGGAATGGGCGGCTGGCCCAGTGCGTCGATCTTCGGCGCCACGGTCGAGAATGCTGGCGTCTGGAAGCTGGCCGGCGGCGCGGTGTAGGGCTTGGCAGCGGCCAGAGCCGCCATGGATGCGTCCTCGATCGCTCGAGGAGATCGCATCTGCGGGGTGGACGGAACGGCCGCCTTTGCCGCGACGCTCGCAATGGCCCCAGCCGTAGGAGCCGCCACAGCGCGCACTGTAGGAGCCGGCGCGGCGCGCGGGGCGGCCGCCGGCACGTTGCGCACGCCGAAGTTCGGGCCGGCGATCGTCGCTTCCATCGACCGGGGCGAGCCGATCGGGCCGGCGAAGCCGGTGGATGCCGGGGCCTTGGCGGGCGCCGGAGCTGCGCGGGCAGGCGCGGCGCCGAGCGTGCCGGCCTGCGCAGAGCTTACGCCGAGAAGCCCGCCTGTTGGGGCCCGTGCCGTGCTCATTAGCCCGCCCATGTTGACGGAGAAGTTGGCAGCGGCACCCGCGCCCGCCCTAGTGGCAAGCCCGGACTCTTCGGAATTGTTCAGCCGGTCCGTGACGTTGGCAGCTTTCTCGTCGCTGAGAAGCCCGCTGGTGAGGCCATCGACGACGTTGACGGAGGCGCGGCCTGTGGCACGGGCACCCGCGCGCGGCGCGCTCTCGGCGTATGCGGTTGAGCCGAATGCCGCATTGAGGCGGCCGGTGACATTGGCGGCCTTCGCCGGCGAAAGTGCGCCCTGCGTCGAGACGGGGCCGAGGCGGGAGGCAAGGTTCCCCTCCTGGGCATACGACAAAGCGGTCGAGCGAGCGGTCGGCGTGGCGGCCGAGGTGCCGAGAAGCCCGGAGATCGCCGCAGAGGCGCCGGTGAGAAGGCCGCCGGAGGGTCGCGCAGTCGGCGCGGGCACATTTGCTGGCGCCGCGGCCACGCGAGTGGCGGGGGCCTGGGGCGATTTTACACCGACTGCAGTTCGGATGCCGCGCATCTTGGGGTCGCTGAAATAGCGATGTGATGCGGTCTCGGTGACGACTGCGAGGCCCTTCGGGAGATTGCCGACCACGTCGGGCTTCGCATAAAACGTCGCATCGTTGATCGGGCCGTTTATGGCGACGTCATCGATTGCCTGCTGGGCGAGACCGACCAGTGCCGCAGTGCCCGCCGGCAACGTCTTGCCGTAGGCGTTGAATTCCGACTGCAGGGAAACGACCTGATGAGGCGTAACCCCAAGCATGGCGGAGCGGTTCGCCACGACTGAGGCGATGGCCTTCATGTCGGCGTAGCGCTCGGCCCTCGTCTTGCCGCCGGCTTCTCCTGCGATCGTCTCGGCGACACTGCGAGCCTTAGGCATTGCCGCCGGCCTCCAGTTTGGTAGCCACATCAAGGGCGCAATAGGACGAGTAGTAGAGCAGTACGTTGGCCGATCCGAAGTCGGATGCCGCGGCCATCAGCTCGTTGACCTCCTCAAGGGTGGCGCCCCGGCTAAGGAGGACATTCGTTGAGTGATCGAGCCTTGCGGCAGAATGCGCCTTGATGCCTTCGGCGTTTCGAAAGGTGGCGATCAGGTGCTCGAACACGTAGTCGCCGCCACCCGCACACAGGAGCATGTGCGCAGTGTTGTGGACTGCCGACTTGTAGGCGAGCCCGCTCATCAGGCGGCCTTCGACGTTTCTTCGGTGCTTGCCCGGCGGACAAACTCGTCGACGGCCTCGCGGGCAACGGTCGAGACCCGCTTTCCCTGCGCCTGGGCAATGGAATTCAGCGCACTTGTCGTGCCTGGCGTGACACGGAGATTGAGAATTTCTGGATAGCGATACATCGGAGCATCCTCTGGTTCGTTCCGGCAACATTACCGAAAGTCAGAGAATTCATCAACGATATCAATTGTTTACTCGATGGCTCTTGGTGTCTCTCAGGGAACTATTTGGCCGCGGGGTCTCCATAGCGCTGCCCGCCCTTGTCAGGCAGTCACCAGACTGCGGCGGGATATGGATGATGGAAGTCTCGGCCGAGGTTCACGAAGGCGCGGATTTCGCTTCCCAGTGACCCCTCTTGGCCATTTTCTGACCTGCTAGAAGACGATATTTCTGGATCTGGTTTTTGAGTGACAAGCTTGTCACCCCCTTATTTCCAAGGACCCGACCAATGAAATGCATGTCGACGGCCTGCGGGGTCTCGGCAAGCCACCGGGCGAGCCCCTTGGCCTCCTCGTAGAAAGGCATCACCAGATCCGTGAGGGTGACGGTGAGCCCCAAGTGGAGCCCTCGATCATTGCAGCGCGTCTTGAGCTCGACGTAGCCGAACCTGACGAGGTCGATGAGGTAGCGGCGGATGGTCCGCGGCGAGCGCGACATGACGGCGCCGGCGGTGCCCTTCGTGATCGTCGTCTCCCGGCCTTTGCCGCAACGAGCCCTCAGGACAGCCAGGAAGGCCTTCGCGTTCGGGGTGAGGCGATCATCCCGGGAGGCCGTCGTTGCCATGTCGCCTGCATACTGGCGGCTGTCGTTGGGGGCTGGGCGGGTGTGGCGCGGCCGTGGCGGGGCATTGCGCCTGATGGCGGGCTCAACCTTCACTTGGCCGACGAGCGCGGACCGCCGCTGCGCCTCTGCCAGGCTGATCACCCCTGCCCTCTGGTCCTTCCAAATCGCGGCACGCGCAGCGAAGTCGGGATGCACTTCCTCTGCCGGCCAACGGTCGAGAAGTGGCGTTGCCGCTCCATCCCCCAGATCTGGGGCATAGGCCAGCGCAGGCACACGCATAGGCGTGCGATATCGTTCTGCCGTCATGGTCCGTTCCTTGCGCGAGGCAAAGCAAGGCCGTGGCGGGAAGCCGCGATTTCATTTGACGATGAGGTCGGAGGGGCCTATTTCTGAAGTTGTCCAGAAATCAGATAGAGGCTCCAGGCGGCTCCCGCTTCGGGGCCTTTTTCTTTGCTATCGCGTCTCCGCATTGGTGTTGAGGGTCGGCATCAGACGGCGCCTTTGATAAGCGCAGCGGCGTCGGCCGTGGTGATGGTGCTCGGGTCCAACTTGGCGATCAGGATGCGCACTGCATCCGATCTAGAGCCAAGGCCGAGGCGATTTTTGATATCGTCGAGAACGGCAATCTCGTCCTCATGAAGCACGGTTTCCGTCGAACGCATTCCCATAGCGCGGCGTCGGGCGCGAGACTCGGCTACGCTAGGAGCTGTGGATATGCGAGGCATGGAATCGGCTGCCATTTGATTGCGACTAGTAGAGGCTACGCGAGTCTTTCCAGTGAGACCATGCCTGCGCAAACTAAGCGATCCAGCTTCACGCAAGGCTCGGTTCGGGCGAAGCACTTCAGATCTTGGAGTAGCCGGTCAGCCTCTTGATCTCCTTCTTGAGCCGAACCAACGCATTGTGGTTAAGCTCTGTAGGCCCTGTGTCGATCTTTGCGACCAAGGCCGAGCGGTTCGGCTTCAAGAACGCAATCAGCGCCCAGCCATCCCCCTGCGGGTGCCGCAGCTTCGCAATCTCGTAATTCTTGAAGTCCTGAACGTGCTCGATTTCGTAATCCACGTATCTACCTCTTGCGACAGTGAAGACGACGATTGGGCGGCAAAAGCGCACTCTGGCAATCGGCCGCGGTTAGAACTCAACGCCGCATGGCTGCAATTCGCAACCATCTAACGTTGTAACTTGTATCTTTTAACGCCAGCTGTTTGAAACTGAAAGCGGGCAGGCACTTATCCTGTCTTCGCCCCTCGACGCTCCAGATATGCGTGTACGGCGTCTTCTAGGATGTCCTGCAGTGGGCGCTCGTCATCGAGGGCCAGATCCTTCAGCAGCCGCCAAGTCTTTTTGTCGAGCCGGACAAGCGCAGCCTTCCGCGGGTCCGAAGCGGTTCCCGACCCCTTCGGCATTCTTCGCCGCGGGGCGCCATCCAGGCGGTATCCCTTCTGGGCGTCATCCGAGGCGGTAGCGGAGGGCTCAGGCTGTGCCATCGGCGAGGCTTGGGCGACCTCAGCTTCTGGTGCCTTCTTCGCTAGACGTTCGCCCAGGCGCCCAAAGTCGGGTTTCGTTGCCATCACTGCACCTTCTTCAAAATGGCTTTCCAGAGCGCGGCAATCTCACGCGCAGCTGAACCGCCTGGCTCAGTCTCGGACACTGCAGAGCCCGATAGGATCGCATGAGACAAATTCACTCGCTGCGAGATCTGTCCGGACCACACGTCGGCGCCCATGCCGGCAAGAACGCCTCTGCTATCACGCACGGTCGACACGTCGAGAAGGCGCTTAGGCGGAGCGGAGTTGAGGACGACGAATGCTTTCTTCCCGTTGGCCTCGACGAGATCCAGCGTGGCCTTCACTGCGGCGAGGTCGAATGCCGCGGGGCGAGTAGGGACAATGCAGAGATCGGCTAGGGCAATCACCCGTGCAATGCCAACCTCGACATGGGGCATGGTATCGACGATCACCCAGGCGATCCCTGCGGCTTTGGCATCACTCAGAATATCGGGAAGGTCTTTTGGGTCTGCCTGGGCGAGGATCGGGGTTTCGGCCGCTCGCATCGAATGCCAGAACGCCAGCGATCCCTGAGGGTCGGCATCGATCAAAAGGGCTGGCTTGTCTGGAGCGTCCGCCAGTACGGACAGGTGAGCGGCTAGGGTCGATTTCCCCGCGCCGCCCTTCCGAGAGACAACTGCGATTGTTTTCATGCGCCGCAGTCCCGTTCAGCCGTTGCTCGTAACTTGTATCTCACAACGCCGATTAAGACATTGCTCCGATGATCGGATGCAGCGTTGCAAACAGCGCAGATACAGACCGCCAACATCTGCCGCCAAGCTTGCCTCACGCTGGCCATAGGGCAGGGGCTCTCACGAACAGCGCCGATTTGTCGGCCCTGTTCGTGAGCTCCTGGGAAGGCTCAAGGGTATCAGTTAAAGCGATACCCTTGAGCCAGCGGCCTACATGGGGCCTTCGATCATGCTCTGGACGGCCGAGGCGACATAAGGCTTGCCGGTCGCACTTAGATGCCCTTCGGCCGCCAGCATTGCCGATATCTCGCGGAATGATCGATGCTTGCCCGTGGTGCGGTTTTTCCGGCGCAGGCGCTTTGCCATAGCGACGATCTCCGGGTTCATCTCGGAATGGCTTTTGCGGCCCTCGCACTTTCCGACCGCGGCCTTCTTCCGCTCCCGTGCCCCGCGCAGCTTGGCGACGAGGCGCGTCTTCTCCAGCTCAGCGAACACGCCGGCAATCTGCCGCATCGCCTTCTTCATCGGATCGTCGGTCTGCGTCAGATCTTCTCCGCCGGCAGTCAGGACAGTGACGCCTCGATTGATCAGCAGCAGGATGCCCAGCTCTTGGGTGAGGAGATCGCGGGCGAAGCGGGTGGCATCCTCGACGATCACCGTGCGAACGCCGTTGCCCTCAATGTGGTCGAGAAGGCGGGCGAAGCCCGGGCGGGTGTCGATCGGGTCGGCACCACTCACGGCAGCGTCGTAATAGGAGGCGATGATTTCGAACTTATCCCGAGCCGCATACGAATTGATCGCGAGCGCCTGGCGCTGGTGGCTGTCCTTGTTTTCGCCGACGTTCGCCGCGCTGCTGGTCCGAACGTAGGCAATGGCTTTCATGGTGGCACACGTCCGGTTTTGTAGCGCAATCTTGAGATTGCGGAACAGAATGCCCGAAAACGTGGGTCAAACAAGAGGGGCACGGATAGACGCTGATAAATCCCGCCGCATCGAGTGCCGCGCACACTGGCCGCACCCGATAAGCCACCTGTATGATGCAGGTCCCTCAACGCCGAAATTCCCGACATCAGGCCACGCCACGCCGAGGCGGCGTCCCGCCCACCTCGGCTTCCAAGCGCCCCATCCCTAAGACTTAAGGTGTGCGACTGGGGGCGTGAACTTCAGTTCCGCGTCGAGGTGCGTCGGCAGTTTCTTGGCTGTAATTTCAGCCATTGCCGCCTGATTTCATGTCGCCATTTTGGCGACTTGCTCCGGCGCCGTCCTTACTGGCACTTCAACCGCAAATCTCCAGCCGGCAGCAGGGTTATCCGTGCCTCACCGCTCGCCAGCAGATCGAGCCCGTTTAACACCGCATCGGCGCCTTCGAAAGCCAGCGTCAGAGCGGTCTTGTCCTCGCAAACCAGATCAGCCTCGGCTCTATCCAGCGGCCAGTTCACCAGGCGGCAATAGTTCCGATACGCTCCTTGCAGCGCAGCGACCCTGAAGCCGGGGACGCCCTTCCTCGGCGCCGCCTCCAGCGAGACGCTACAGGTGGCATCCACCCATCGCTTATGAGCCGGGGCCTCTTGAGCGTCAGCTATTGCCGGGAGAGCGCAGCCAAAGATGAGCACAGCCGATCGAACCCATTTCTTTGTCATCGCTCTATCCTTGATTGATCACTCAGCCTTGGCTTCTTAGGGCTGCGAGCGCCCTGTCGGAAAATCCGATAGTGACCTTTCGCTACAGAACGGATTTCGCAGCGGCTTCAATGTCGAGTTCCGTCTGCTGATCTGCTGAAAGCATGCAGGGCGAGGCCGTCACGCCCGTCTCATGACCTAAGGTCACGCTTCTCCGCTTCCACACGCGCCCACTCTGCCTGCATATGTCGCGGCAATTTCAGGACTCCTCGCGGACAGGGCACCTCGACAGCGCCTACGTCATTCGGTGCCGTGTCCGCCGGTATGAGGGTGGCAAAATGCCGGCCTTCAGAGTCCGTCTGAAACCCCAAAAGCACGTAGGGCCTGCCGAAATCCGATATTGTTGTATTCATGCTGCATAGTATGCCAAATTTTGCGGGGTTGAAATATGTACGCTCGACGATAATTTACGGGCTTCACTTGAAATACTGACCGAGCCGAAGGAAAATTATGGAATACGATAAGGCACAGAGCGATGATCTTCTCGCACTGACGGCTTCGGTCGTCGTGGCGTACGTCGGGAACAACCGTGTTCCCACGACGGAGATCAGCGACCTGATCGCTAGCATTCACCAATCCCTTGGTTCGCTTGGCACTGCGCCCGCTGCGGCTCCCGAGCCCGTGGCCTTAGTGCCGGCGGTTCCCATCAAGAAATCGGTGACTCCGGACTACATCATCTGCCTGGAAGACGGAAAACACTTCAAGTCGATGAAGCGCCACCTGATGACCAAATTCGGCATGACGCCGAACGACTACCGTCGCAAATGGGGTCTGCCGTCTGACTACCCGATGGTGGCTGCGGATTACGCTACAAGACGTTCCGCGCTAGCAATGAGCTTTGGCCTTGGACGCAAGAGGTCAGGCGAGCCAGTTTCTGAGAAGCCTGCCCGCAAGGCTACCCGCAAAAACGCTGACGCGTCTTAACCGTCATTGAACCAGGCAGTCGAGGGTCGTGACGATCCTTGCTGCCAGCATTCTATCTCCCTTGAATCCGTTGTTGTCGGTGAGGGTGGCTCGTCCCATCGGACGTGCAGACCACAGGAACCATTAGCCAGTTCCCGGCTTTTCCTGACCGAGGGAGAGCTTGGATGGAACATGTCGCTGCACTGATGCTGCTAGTTGGCTGCAACACCAACGCATCAATTTGTACAGAACTGCCGGCCTCTATGGTCGCGTACGAAGATGTCGCTGATTGCGAGTCTGACATGTCCCTACAAATGCGGCTCAGTGGCTCATCGGCAGAAAAGGTTTATGGCGCCTGTAAAGCTGTGACCGAAGATGTCTTTGAACAGTCGGCGACGGTGGACTGGACAATTTCCCAGAGTGGAAAACTTCTGGTGACCTTTGATGCTGATCCTCAGCTTGTCGCTACCCGGTAAAGCCTTCTGATGCGGCTTTAAAGCTATTCACCGTTGTCATTCGGTTCAGTAATTGCACTTGGTTGGCTTGTCGTGGCGCGACCATGCGCCTGGGTCCATCCGGCCAGCCATTGGCCCTGTTGCTCTGAACCCATAGGATACGGGCAATCGTTAGCAAGAACTCCTTTGCCGTATGCTTCGACGCCTTCGTTGAACCATCGACCGATCATGACATGCCTCTAAATTGAATCTGCCTATGGTGCAGGGCAAGCAGACATTATCGCCGGCGATTGATTCCGAAAACCGTCCTTGTCGGAATCCAAATCGCAAAGGCGTGGACTAGTCTATGCCACAGCGCTACGGCGCAGCCCGACCACCATGACGGATTCCAAAGAGACCGGCGCCACATCGGGACGGACATCGAGCATGTGGCCATTGTCGCCGGACATTCCCTCATAGATATCGGCCTGCCACGACGCCAAGAACGAATGTTGGAATCGCGATGCTCATGATGAGAAGGAATATCAAAACCCAGCCGCTCATTCTTCTCGGATCTCGTTTTTTTAATGGGCTAATTAAACACGAACCGTGCAGACAATGACAACCGGCCGTCTGCCATGACCGACGCCCAATACCGCACGCCGGAGTGACATCGCGCCATCTCGCCACCTGTGGCGCTAGCCAACGCTCGGTGATGGCATACCCTACGTTCGTTTGGTCGCACTCGCCACTTATGCGCCGGTGTGGCAGGCCTGAGCGACAGCTGCTGCCATGCTGATGGTAGGAGCATTGATTTTCGTTTGAGGATTGCATGACAAAACTGCTGATCATCTCGCCGCAGACCGCGGCAGCGAGCATGACAGCCGACATCATCGTCATTGCAGGGGATTATGCCGGCACCCCGGTCAAAGCTCTCCACAAGGCAAGCCTATCATTCCAGAAGCCGGTCGTGCTGATCGCGGGGCTGATGGAGCTGGATGGGACGAACAAATCTCGGCTTCTGGCTGAAGGGCGCCGGCAGTCGAAGAAATATCTCCGTCTACGGTTCCTCGAGCGTGATGCCACTACGATCGAGGGGGTGCGCTTCATAGGTATGCACAAGCCCGATGTCGGGTTCATCCTGACCACGCTGGATGAACCTCACGATGGGCCGACTGTCATCGTTACCTACGATGAGCCTCGGGAGGACATCGACGCCATCACCAGAACCGGCAAAGTATCGCGGTGGATTCACGCCAGCACCACGACGACCGAACCGCTGGTCGTCGAGGTATGAGGCCCTACCTCGCCCCCATGGATATCACCGCCCCTAAACACCCGCCTGAGCATCCCGACCGCGGCATCGACTGCGAATTCGCGATCGAGCCGACATTCCAGGCCGTGATAGCTGCTGCTGTAGCCGCCGGCTGGAACGAAGCAGAGGTTGCCGAAGCCGTGTTGGAGCTGGCCCGCAACCATATCGCCGGCATGTTGGCCGATCAGTATATGGACATGGACATAGAGGCCGCTGCTCGCTCGGTGATTTAATCATCTAGCCGCCGGAGGGTCCCATCAGCGACGCTTGAAGGGCCGCCAGGTGGCTCGGGTCATCTGACTCAAGCGCCGGCAGAACCGACCCCTCCTGACTCGTTTGCCAATTCCAGACAGAAAGAAGGATTGAGCGAGTCCGCAGTTGAAATTCCTAATTGTTGATCACGTCATGCCGGAAGCTCGAAGTCGGTTTGCTCGTAAGCAAACTTGTTAGTCAGTTTCAGATAAGGATGGCGCTATCTTGTTAAAAACATACGGGTTTCGGCGGGCAACTCGCAACCCTTCTTATGTAACGACCGCTCCATTCGAGCTTCGCCAGATCCAGGAGATCGGTCATGACAGACTACAGCGACAATCGAGACAAAGCGGGTTGCTCAATCGTCGAGAAAGCCAGCCACCTTACGGTCGTTCGAGTTGACGGCGCATTTTGCTTGAAAGTCGATACTCAAAACAATGATCAGATCGTAGTCGAAATCACGCGGGATCAGGCCTTGGACTTGATGGTCAAACTCGCTGCCTCAGCGCCGTAGATCGAAGTAGTCCTTTAACGACCATCATCTGCTTCTTAGGGTCATGATGCTGACGCCATAGTGCCCTGCGAGAGACTTCAAAATCAGCTCATCTGATCCCTTGAAGCCTTTCTCGATACGTTTGATTTGTTCAGCCGGGACGCCAGTCGCTGCCGCGAGATCATCGACGGTTTCTCCCCACGCGATTCGCATCGCACGTACATTTCTCGCTAAACCCATTCCCGAATTCCGCGGCTGCTTCGCTTTTAGAGAGGTTAATGCATAGCGGCGGCGCAAGGTTCAGTGCTGCGTGATCACCATCGCGTCCAGCACCGGAGGCTTTGGTAGAATTGGCCCGCAGCGACATCGCTGCCATGCTCACCCATCAGTACATGGATACGGGCATTGTAGCCGCAGCTCGATTAGCCATGTGAGTGGAACAGATTTAAAGTGAATGCCTTCTAAATCAATCCCGGCTAAGGATCGGTGCATAAAGAGGCATGAACTATGAGTGCACCCCCGCACCTGCCATTGGCAACCGAATACGAAAACCAGGGCTCCTTGAAGGATGTTCGGGATAACGAGCTTTCGCGAATGCTAGACCAATGTGTTGATTGGTCGGCGCTCATGGATGATTTTCGCGGTTCCTTGATCACTCCGGCAGCACTGACCCTCTGGCGTGTTCTTATCCAGGATGAGACTACAACGGTGGCCAGAACTCAGCATATGCTCAAAGCTGAGATTGCCGATCGCGCCAGAACGGCAGAAGAGGATATGGTGCCTGCTCCAGGAGAGACCTCTAAGGCTCTCGACGCCTACGCGGGCCCGGCAGAGGACGCTCACCAAACAGCTGCATTCGACGACAGAGGTTCGAAAGAGGCGTAGAGTCCTTCAGACAGGCTGAATCTTATCACGGGATAAGGCAGCTTATGGATTTTCTGAGTAGACGTCGCGGATGCTGACACGTCTTCGCTACGCAAGCACCCTGGCTTATGACACCACGATCGAGGAGGTCGATAGGATTGTCCAGCTGTCGGCCGCGGCGAACCAGGCTAGAGGCATCACCGGTATTTTGGCCGTAGAGGGTTCGACTATCCTTCAGATATTAGAGGGTCCGACCGAGCTCGTCGGCGCTCTCTTCGACCGCATTGCTTCTGACACTAGGCACATCGGTGTGGTGGAACTCGGCCGAGGGCCAATCGACGTCATCCGGTTTAAAGATTGGGGTATGATCCGCCGGACGATGCCGATGATGCTGATGATGTCCGAGGACATTGCCTAGGCAGTGACTCTTGGCAGTTCACCGATACGGGTCGTGTACCGTGGCGACCGCATGTCGAACTTCGTCGCCCATTGCTGCCGGATGCCAGCGGCCGCGGGGGCAATCGTCCCTCGACCAAACCTCCCGTTCACAGCATCGATCACGCCCATCAGCCTTTCGGACTGCTCGCGGTCCCGTCGATCGAAAAGCGGCCGCGGTGCGGAGCCGGCGCGGATGAGGTCGTCCATGATGATGCCGGCCTTTGAGTAGCGGAAACCATCTCGATAGATCGCCCGTGCGCCACGCTGAGCGGCGCGGATGAGATCGAGGGTATCGTTTGACGCTTCCGGCAATCGAGCTAATTCAAACCCTAGCAGCGTAACGGAGCTGACCAAATACGGGACCGGTGGTCCGAACCTAGTTTACGGACGCATCGTAGTGTTCTAGATCGGTAGCTAGCTTCGTTGCGGGGACATGACATGCATGTGCGGGCCTAAATCCGTTCAACCTCTCGATGCCGAGATCGGCGCCAAGATTAAACTGCGACGGCTATCGTTGGATCTGAGCCAGTCAGATTTGGCTTCCCTGCTTGGGATCTCCGTTCTTCAGATCAAGAGATATGAGACCGGGAAGAGCCGACTTAGCGCTGGCCGTTTGCATGCGATCGCCATGAACCTCGGCTTTACCGTTAAAGATCTTTTAGTGGTCGAAGATGCCACGACGGGGCCAGGTCTTAAGGCTGAGCCACCTTTGGCAGATCCCGTCATTCAGTTCCTATCGACGCCAGACGGCCTGCGCTTGAACGAAGCCTTCGCCCAGGTCAAGGATCGAAGAGTACGACAAAACCTCGCGGACCTTGTGCATGCGGTTGCAGAGCACTGCAACACTACTGGCTCGTCCCAGACGACCAGCTGCTAGTCCAAATAATGTGATATCCCGCAAAAATTAGCCTGACATGGCAAGCTAGGCACGAACCGGCGACACCCTCGTGAAATGTCGCCGGCCCAGTGCACCTGCTTCAGCGTCTGTTTTACTAATTTTAGACGCTGGTAGCTGATCCTA
>NZ_JBUZWF020000011.1:0-37970 GCF_055730105.2 Mesocryomonas lacus | reverse complement strand
TTCCAGGCGCTTGTTCTCGTTGGCGGCGTCCTTGAACACCTGCACCGCCTGCGCCATCGCGCCGACCTCGTCGCGGCGATCAAGCTCGGGGACGGTGATCGCGAGGTTGCCGCGGGCGAGGTCGCTCATCGCCGAGGTCATCGCGGCGATCGGACGGGCGACGGCCCGCGACAGCATCCAGCCCATGATCAGAGCGAGGCCGATGGCTGCCGCGGCGCCGGCGGCGAGGACGGTGTAGGCCATGTCGAAGGAACTCTTCGCCGAGGCGCGCCGGACAACGAGGAGGTCGTTCTCGGCCTTGATGAGGTCGTTGAGGACTTGGTCCAACTCCGCGTTCTTGGCGCCGGCGACCCCGCTCTTGACGATGTCGACGGCCTTGGAGACCGTTGCAGGCGTCGATGCTAGGTTGATCTGCGTGTCGCCGAGTACCTTGTATTCCTGGCCGACCCTCCGAAGCTCGACAATTCGAGCCTGCTGGGCGGGGTTGTCGGCGGTCAGCGTGGCGAGCGCGTCCAGCTTGGCGTTGAAAAGGGCATAGGAGGTATCGAAGGACTCATCGTACTTCTTGTCCGCGGTGATGATGAAGCCGCGCGTACTGGCCCGCTGTTCCTTGAAGGCGGCCCGCGCCTCCTCGGCCACCGAGAGGACGGTGGTGGTGTGCATGTCCCAACCATTGGCGGTCTGGACATTGGCAATATTGATCCAGACAACGGCGGCCATCGCCCCCAACGCCAGAAGGATCGGCACAAAGGTGATGATAATCTTCTTATTTAAGCTGATGTGACGGGAAAGCATGGTCCACCTATTGCCAGAGAATCCTAAGGGTAGGTGGCTATTATCCTAGGGAGGTTAAATAACTCTCCGACCTCTCCGCCATCGATTCTTGCCGGCCGGCAATCGTCGCTATGGCTTACGTATGGTAATTCCACCCTTCATCTTGCGTTTCTACAGTTTGGCGGAGCGCGTCGTCGGTCCCGGCGTACGCCAGAGCAGCGCCAGCCCGATGACGAAGAAGACGAGGAGCGCCGACATGCCGATGCGGGCGGCGTTTTCGGGGGCGGTCCATTGCGCCGCCAGCAGCGTCAACCCAGCGACTGCGAGCGTGGCGAGGAACGACGTCGCGCGGCCCGTCAGGGAGTAGAGGCCGAAATAGCGCCCGGCCTCCTCCGGGCTGACGGACTGCGCGAGCCAGGCCCGCGAAGAGGCCTGGACCGGGCCGAAGGCCAGCCCGATCAGCACGCCCCAGCCGAGATAGGCGTGCTCGGCGGGGCTGGCGAACAGCCCGGTGCCGCCGTCTGCCGACGGCCAGGCAAGGAGGCCGAACAGCGCCGAATCCCGTCCGGTCGAGACGATGCCGAGCGTCGCCAGCGTCAGGCAGAGCACCGAGATGACGATCACCCGTTTGGAGCCGAGCCGCGTCTCGAAGCGGCCGGCGGCGAGGCAGCCGAGAATGGCGGCGACGTTGAGGAGGATGCCGAAGAGGCCGGTCTCGGTGACCGACCAGCCGAACATGCCGGCGGCAAACGCCCCACCGAGCACCAGGAGGGCGTTGACGCCATCCTGGTAGGCCATCCGCGCGAGGAGGAAGCGGAACAGCGGCTGGCGCGTGCGCGCTTCGCGAAAGGTGCCGACGAGATCGCCGAGGGCCGCGCGGATGGCTGGGCCGATCGCCTCGCGCGCCGATGCGTCCGGGGTGAACAGGAACATCGGCAGGATGAAGACGAGATACCAGAGGCCGGCGAGCGGCGCCGTGGCGCGGGCGCCCTCGCCGAGCGCCGGGTCGAGGCCGAACAGCGGCGGGATGCCGGCAAGCGTCAGCCCGGTCTCGGGGCTGGCCGCGAGGAGCGCCAGCGTCAGCGCCAGAAACACCATGCCGCCGAGATAGCCGAGACCCCAGGCGATGTTGGAGACGCGGCCGATCGAGGCTGGCGGAACGAGGCGCGGGATCATCGCATCGTTGAAGACGATCGAGAACTCCGCCGCCACTTGCGCAAGGACCAGAAGCGCGAGCGCGGCGAGGAGGCTGGTGCCGGGCGCGGCCGTCCAGAGCGCCAGGAGGGCGAGGATCTTCACGAGGGCAAAGCCGGCGATCCAGGGTTTGCGCCGCCCGGCGCGGTCGGCGACGGCGCCGAGAAACGGCGAGAACAGCGCGACAAGGATTGCCGCAGCCGCTGCAGCAAGGCCCCAGGCCGCCTGTCCCGCCGCCGGATCGCGCGCCATCTCAGAGACGAGATAGGGCCCGAAGACGAAGGTGACGACGACGGTGAAGAAGGGTTGGGCGGCGACGTCGAACATCATCCAGCCCCAGATCGCCTTCTGCCGGAGCGGTGACGCGGGAAGGGTTAGTCTCGAAGGCATGGCGGTTCTCTTGCAGGTTGGCGTCGCGGCGGACCGGCGCGACCCTAGAGCATCCTGCGGTGCGGTGAACTCGGCTTCTGCCGAAATAAACGGCCGCCACGCCCCGACGCTTCCGCCGCCTTGTCCGCGATCGACGCCGGGAGTCGGGCTAGGGCGCTTTGCCGGGTTTTCGGGCAAGGACGCAGGCGCCGCCGCTCGCGCATGCCTCTTGCCGGGAAAGGCTGTCCTCCCGGGGTCCGCAGCCTGCGGGATCGCCGATACCGCCCGGCTGAAATCAATTCCGCTCGTCCGGCCAATGCTGTAGGCTCGGCCATCGACAACCAAGAGGAAACGGTCATGGCCAAAGGTCAGATGCGCAGCAACAAGGAAACCCGCAAGCCGAAGGCCGACAAGACCAAGGCAGCGGCGCCGATGACGGTACCCGGCAAGTTCGCGGCCCCGCAGAGCGGCACCGACAAGAAGAAGTAAGCCGGCTTATTCAGTGGTAAGTGGCCGTTCGGTACGGCTGCCAGAGGGCCTTCGCATCTCCGTTCGGGAGAGGCGGGGGCCTTTTTGGTTTTGGGGGCCGCCGCCGCAGCTTTCCAACCTTGAACTTGCGTTTTCCTGTCCGTCGGCACGACGCAACCTCCCAGCGGTCGTCATCCTCGCGCGCAGCGCGGGGACCCATGCCTATCCGCTTCCTTTACCGCCGCGGTGAAGGAGGAGGAGGAGGTCAACCGATGAAGTTGCCCTCTCCGCGACGGCATGGGTCCCCGCCTTCGGCGAGGATGACGAGCGTGAGAGCTCGGCGATATCTTCCAGAGGTTGCCCCTCCACCGAGCCCACCCTCCGGGGTTTCAAGCCCATGCCGCCAATCGGCATCAGGCCTTGCGCAGCCGGGCGGCGAAGAAGCCGTCGAGGCCGGCGAGTTTGGCGACCGGGTTGGGCAGCATGGCGGGCGTCGTGCGCAGCATGCCGCGGGCGTCGATCGCCGTTTCCAGACCCGGCATTTCGGCGGGGAGGATGGGGTCGACGGCAAAACCTGGCGTTTCCGCGAGGAAGGCGGCGACCACGTCCTCGCCTTCCGAGGGCGCGAGCGAGCAGTTGGAGAAGACCAGGCGCCCGCCCGGCTTCAGGATCGCGGCGGCGGCGCGCAGGAGGCGGGCCTGGACGCCGGCGAGCTTCTCCACCTCGGCGGCGTCCTTGGTGTAGGCGACGTCGGGATGGCGGCGGATGGTGCCGGTGGACGAGCACGGCGCGTCGACGAGGATGGCGTCGAAGGGCTCCGCAGGCTCATAGGCCGCGAGGTCGACCACTTCGGTCTCCGCCTCGAGGCCGAGGCGGAAGAGATTGTCCTTTAGCCGCTTCATCCGGTTGGCGTTGATGTCGAGCGCGGTGACCTTGGCCCCGGCCATGATCAGCTGCGCCGTCTTGCCGCCGGGGGCGGCGCAGACGTCGGCGACGCGGAGGCCGGTGAGGTCGCCAAGGAGTTTGGCGGGAAGCGCGGCGGCGGCGTCCTGCACCCACCATTCGCCGGTCTCGAAACCGGGCAGGCCGGTCACCGGGCCGTCGAAATCGCCGAGCCGGACGGTGCCGGTCGGGAGAGCCGTGCCGCCGAGCTTCTCGGCCCATTCGGCCGAGTCGCCCTTGACGGTGAGGTCGAGCGGCGGCGGGGTGAGGTGGGAGAGGGCGATCGCCTGCGCGGTCTCCTTGCCATAGGCCTCGACAAGCCGCGCCATCAGCCAGTCCGGCATGTTCTCGCCGGGCTTCGAGACGACGGCCATCGCCTCCTTCTCGCGCGACAGGCGGCGCAATACGGCATTGACCATGCCGCCGAAACGCTGGCTGCGGGAATCGACGTTGGCGGCGGCGACCGCGAGATCCACGGCTGCTGAATCCGGCACGTCGAGGAAGAGGATCTGCGCGGCACCGACATGCAGGATGTGGCGCAGCGACGCCGCGTTCGGCGGCAGCGGCCGGTCGAGGCAGCGGTCGAGCGCGCGCTCGATGGTGCCGCGAAAGCGCAGCGCCGTAAGGATGATCGCCTTGACGAGGCCCTGGTCGCGGATCTCCAGCGCCCGGAAGCCGGGATGGCCGCCGCGCGGGTCCAGCACGCCGTCGGCCGAGGTCTTCTGGTCGACGATGGCCGAGAGGAGCTTGGCCGCCACCAGCCGCGCGCCGAGGCCCGGCCGGTCGCCGGCGGAATAGCCGTCGGGGGTGAAGCCGCCGCCGGGGCCGTTTGTCAGCGGTTTAGCGTAGGTGCTGGGGCCCTTGCCGGGCAAAGGCTTCTTGCGGGGGGCGGATCTGGTTGCGTCGAAGTTGCCGCCGCGGCGCTGGCCGGTCAACCCCATGGCCCCTTGGCCTTGCCGGCATCCGGCGCGCGACGATCGGCACCGCGCGACCAGGGGCCGGGGGCGGCGCCGTCGGTGACGCGCTCGGCCCGGGCCGGCTGGCTGACGCGCGGGCCGGAGCCGATGTCGGTCATCGCCTGCAGCGCGGCGATGCGGTTGCCGGTGTCGGGGTGGGTGGAGAAAAGGCTATCCATGCGTTGGCCACTCAGAGGATTGATGATGAACATGTGCGCCATGGCCGGGCTGCGTTCCGCCCGCTCGTTGACGCTGTGATTACTGGCGATTTTCTGCAGCGCTGAGGCGAGCGACAAAGGCGAGCCAGAGATTTCCGCGCCGCGCCGGTCGGCGGCATATTCGCGGGTGCGCGAGATCGCCATCTGCACCAGCATGGCCGCGAACGGCGCGATGATCATCGCCGCGATGACGCCGATGAAGCCGAGCGGGTTGCGATTGTCGTTGCCGCCGGAAAACATCGCGAAATTGCCGAGCATGGAGATCGCGCCGGCAAGCGTCGCGGTGATCGTCATGATCAGCGTGTCGCGGTTTTCGACATGGGCGAGCTCGTGCGCCATGACGCCGGCGACCTCGTCCTGGCTGAGGCGGCGCAGGAGTCCCGTGGTCGCGGCGACCGCCGCATTCTCCGGGTTGCGGCCGGTGGCGAAGGCGTTCGGCTGGTCCTCGTCGATGAGGTAGACCTTCGGCATTGGCAGGCCGGCATTGGCGGCAAGCCGCTCCACCAGATGGTAGAATTCCGGCGCCGTGCGGGCGTCGACCTCCTGCGCATTGTTCATGCGCAGCACCATCTTGTCGGCGTTCCAGTAGGACCAGAGGTTCATCACCACGGCGACGCCCAGCGCGATCAGCATGCCGCCCTTGCCGCCGAGGAGGAGGCCGATGCCCATGAACAGGGCGGTCATGAAGGCGATCAGCATCGCCGTCTTCATCGTGTTCATGGGTTCTCTCGTGCTCCTCGCATCCCGCCGCCCATCGCAGCTGTCCCCTGCGACGTGGGGATGATCGGCGTGTCGTTCAATCTTCCAGCGCGCGGCAGTGGGCTGGCCATCGGGGTTGGCCGGGCTTCCATTGCCGAGCGGACCTGCCAATCGGCGAAAAAATCGCTACATCACCGGCCATAGCACATCGTGCGGGCTGCTGCCCGGCCGATCTGCCCTTTGCGAGACGATCCATGTCCGACAAAACTGCCGAGCCCGCTGCCGTGCTGGCACCTACGGAAACCGAAGCGCTTATCGCCCGCCCGCTGACACCCGCTGCCGAACGTGCGCTGGCCGAAGCCGCGGCACGCCGCCGGGCGGCCGAGGCTGCGGCCCTGCCGCCGGAACAAGGCGGCCGTAGCGGACCGGAACCGGTCCGCTACGGCGACTGGGAAAAGAACGGCATCATCTCGGATTTTTGAGGCAGGCTTAAAGTCGAGGACATCCGGAGCGCGGCAGGGGTGGGAGCTGTCTTCCCGCTGCCGGTGCTATCTGCTTGCTCGGCCAGGTATCAGCGAGACAAGGCACCGACGTTTCACCGAGGAAGACCTCGACCCTGATGGATGTCGTCAGATGAGGCGCAGGCTGAAACTTCGCCGGCCGCTTCGCGCGGGTTAAAATCATTGGCGAGGAGCCCGTCCAAGGTCAGCGGGCATTCCGCGGGCAAGGCCGGAAGCACGATGCCGTATTCTGCCAACGAGTCGGCCGCGTTCCTCTTCGCCAGGCCCCAGATCTTTTGCAGATCCAAGCGTTGCCTCAGTCCCGGTGAGAAGGCGAGGACGGCATCGCCCTGAAAGCCGGATGCTTCGCCCACCCAATGCGCAACGGCGGGAGAATCGGGGTCGAAGGCGATCTTGACGAGATGGACCAGTGTTTGCCGGAGGAGGCTCGAGATTTCCTTGATCTCGGCACGCCCCATGTCCTCGATCTCCTCGGCGATGTTGTCGATGTCGAGAAGATTGGAGCTGCGCGGCAGCGCCCGCAACAGTGCAGCCTGATCCTGCGTCCAGCGATAGAAGTCAGTCTCGTGCTGCTGCGACGGGGTCATGGCAATGTCCCTGCTTCCCTTGTCTCTTCACACGCTTTTACAGCGGCAGTCTGCCGCTCGCAAACATCGTGCTGAGAAGCGGGGCCTAGACCCGGTAACGCCGGTGCAGAACTGGCTTTCTTAGCAACAAACGCGTCCGCTTGTCCGACCCGCAACGCAACGCTGGCGGCTCCCTCACGTCGTACTTGACTGCCTGTCCCGGGTCGTCGTCCTTGCAGGTAAGGCAGTCTAACGCGTCTTTCCGCCGCCGGTGCTCCCCCTCATCGGCCTGCCGGCCACTTCTCCCCGGAGGGGCGAAGAAGCTGTGCTTTCCAGAATGCACCAGGCCGGGGCTGCTTTCTTCTCCCCTGCGGGGAGAAGGTCGCGGCAGCGGGATGAGGGTGGGCGCAGGCGTTAGAGGAGAGGCGGGGCAGCGCCTTCTCCCGCCGTCGATGTCCCCCTCATCGGCCTGCCGGTCCCTTTCCTTGAGGAGCTAAGAAGGCTGGCGTCGCCGTCGACGTTCCGCCATCAGAGTTTTCCGGCCCGAGGCTCGGCGACGCTAGCGGCCGGTGGCGCTCGGGGCGGCGAAGACCTGGGTCCAGTAGGTGCGGCCGTTGGCGGTGCGGGCGCCGGCGAAGCCGATCTCGGTCATTGCGGGGTTGAGGAGGTTGGCGCGGTGGTGCGGCGAGGCGATCCAGCCGGCCATGGCGCGGGGATAGTCCGCGTAGATCTTGCCGATGTTCTCGGCGATCGTCGACCAGCGATAGCCCTCGGCCTCGATCCGGTCGTCCAGCCGCCCGCTTACCGCGTGGTCCATGGTGTCGCGTGCCGCCATCGCCGCCGACTGGCGGGCGGCCACGCGCATCAGCCGCTCGTCGGTCTTCAGCGCCGCGAGCCTATGCTCGGCGCGGAAAGCGTTGACCGAGGCCAGCGCGGCTTTGCTGTCGATGGCGATCGCGGTGGTCGGGCCGGCGGGCGGACGGCTGGCGCAGGCACCGAGCGCGAGGAGAAGCGCTGCGGCGAGGCCGAGGCCGAGAGAGCGGAAGAGAACAGGCACGTCGGGAGACTCCGGGGCGGGACGGAGGCCGCTTGCTGGCACACCGCGGCGGAAGTTTGACGCGCGGCCGTGTTCGGCTGCGTGGAGATCGAGCTGGCGAAGGCCGTCGGTGCGGCGCATCCTTGCTATTTCGTCCTATCAGGGGGCGGAGCGCCTCGCCGGACCTCGATCGCGCCAGACTGGCATGAACGCTCACACCGCAGGCAATGGACCGCGGAGAGTCTCAGGTCTGACGCTGATGCTACAGGGAACATTGACCTGCCGGCCTTCGCCGTGATAGGAAAATGATCTCACGCCTACCCCGGGTACCTCGATGTCCATGCTCCGCCTACTTCCCGCTCTCGCGCTGCTCCTCGTCGCTAGCGCCACCAGCCATGCCCGCGACGACGCGATCAGCGGGCCGATCACGGCGGAGGTGGTGAAGGTGCGCGATGGCGACACGGTGGAGGTGACGGCGCATATCTGGCCGCAGCAGACGGTGGCCGTCGCGGTCCGCCTGCGCGGCATCGACGCGCCGGAAATGTCGGGCAAGTGCGACGCGGAGAAACAGGCGGCCGGGGCCGCCAAGGCGCGGCTGGCCTCGCTGCTGGCGGGCGGCGCGGTGACGATCAGCAATGTCTCCGGCGACAAGTATTTCGGCCGCGTGCTGGCCGAGATGTCGGCGGCGGGCCATGCCGACGTCGGGGCGGTCCTGCTGCGCGAGGGCCTCGTCGCGCCCTATCAAGGCAAGGCGCGGCGCGACTGGTGCACCGGCGCCTGATCGGTCCGGCGGTTCAGAAGTCCAGCGTGTCGAAGTAGAGGGTGATGTCCTTCCACGCCTCGTAACTCTCGGGCGGCAGCTTGTAGGGCGCGCATTTGACGATGGCGCGCGCGGCGCTTTCGGCAAACACCAGCCCCTTTGGCCCGGCCGGCTTGTCCATCATCATCGGCTGCCCTTCGAGATTGCCGTCCGGCAGCAGCTTCACCCGGATGCGGGCAATGCCGCCCTCGCCGGGATCGCCCTTCATCACCGGCATCGACCAGCATTTCTGAATCTGGCTGTCGAGCATGCCGGGCAGGAGTTCGGGTCCCGAGGGCATGCGGTTGGCCGGCATCGTCCCTTGCGAGGCGCCTTCGTCGATGGCGGTGCCGTCGGTCTGCGGCAGGCCGTCCGGCAAAGCGAGATCGGGCGGAAGAGTCGCGCCGGCATTTCCCGACGCTGGCGGGCTGCCGCCATCGAGGGTCACGCCGCCATCGAGCGGCGGAACGGCAGAATCCGTGCCTTGCGCGGCGGCGGGCCCGGCGATCAGGAGGGAAGCGAGGAGGAGGGTCGAGACGCGCACGAGATCGTCCTTGTCTGGCCGAGAAAGTCTGGCTTTGCGGCAAATTGTCTGAAGAGACAACCCTTCGGCATCTGGAATGTTTCACGTGAGACAATGCACGGCAGATACTGCCGCACTGTTTTGCTCCGCTGCGCCGTGACAGCGGCGCTGGTGGCAGCGTAGCCTCGGACGACCGAGCAAGGAGCGGGACATGGATGCCAAGGCAAGGCGGGTGCGGGCGTTCCGCGGATTCATCGGGCATGCCCGCGAGAAGCTGGGGCTGACGCTGGGCTTCCGGCTTTGGGACGGCTCGACCGTGCCGGAGAACCTCGGCGCCAAAAGCCTTGCCGTGGTGATCGGCGACGAGAACGTGGTGGCGGCTCTCGCCCGCCGTCCGACGCTCGACACCCTCGCCAACCTCTGGGTCGCCAAGCGCATCGACATCGCCGGCGGCACGCTGTTCGACCTCGTCCGCCAGAAGCCGACGGTGAAGACCCGCGATTTTCGCAAGACGCTGGACAAGGGTGCCGCGGTGAAGCTGGCGCTGAAGTTCCTGCTCTTGCCGCGCGGCGGGCCCTGGCCGCTGGAGACCGTGAAGGACGAACGCCCCAGCGATGGCAGCCCCGCCGAGAACAAGGAGAACATCGCCTATCACTACGACGTCTCCAACGCCTTCTACGCGCTCTTCCTCGACACCGAGATGCTCTATTCCTGCGGCTACGCCACCGATTGGAATAATGATCTCGAACAGATGCAGCAGGACAAGCTGGAGCTGATCTGCCGCAAGCTGCGCCTGAAGCCCGGCGACAGGCTGCTCGACATCGGCTGCGGCTGGGGCGCGCTCATCTGCTATGCCGCGACGCATTACGGCGTGACCGCCACCGGCGTCTCGCTGTCGGAGGAGCAAGTGGCGCTTGCCCAGGCGAAGGTGAAGCGGCTGGGGCTTGAGGACCGCGTCTCGATCCAGCTGCGCGACTATTCCACCGTCGAGGGTAAGTTCGACAAGGTCGTCTCGGTCGGCTTCCAGGAGCATGTCGGCCTCGACAACATGGCGACCTACTACAAGACCGTGCGCAAGGTGCTGGCGAAGGAAGGGCTCTTCCTCAACCACGCCATCACCCGGCCGGCCAAGCGTACGGACAGAGTGTTCAAGCGGAAGCGGCCGGAATTCGCTTTGCTGACGAAATACATTTTCCCCGGCGGCGAGCTCGACAACATCGGCAACACGGTCCGGCAGATGGAGCAGCACGGCTTCGAGATCGCCGACGTCGAGGGCCTGCGCGAGCACTACCAGCGCACTTGCCGGCACTGGCACGACCGGCTGCTCGCCCGCTACGACGAGGCGGTGGCGGAGGTCGGCGAGGCGAAGACGCGGCTTTGGCTGGTCTATCTCGCCGGCTGCTCGATCGCCTTCGAGCGGGGGACGGTGTCGATCCACCAGACGCTGGCCAGCAGACGCAAGCGCGGGCCGTCGGGCCTGCCGCCGACGCGGGCGGATCTGTATCGGTGAGGGGATGAGTCAGGCGGGGAGGGCGGCGGCGATGTCGGTTTGGGCGAAGTCGTTGCCGATGAACAGGAGGCGGGCCGAGTACGTCTTGGCCAGGGCGTAGGCGAAGCAATCGCCAAGGTTCAACCGCGCCGGATGCTGGCCCTTGCCCCAGCATCGGTAGGCTGCGCCCACGTCATCAGCCGTTTCCCGCGTGACGGAAACGACGGTCAGCGGTAGTCCTTCGATCAGCCGGTAGACTTCGTGTAAGACTTGACGACGGCCTGCCACGACGAGGGTTTCGGCGAGCATCGCGGCGGAGATGACGATTTCGTCCACGCCTTCCAGAGCAGCCATGCAGGCCGTCGCGTCCGCTTCCTGCAGCACGATGGCCATCAAGGCACTGGTGTCGACCACGATCAAGCCGGCAACCCGTCGTCATCATAGAGAAAATCCTGGCTACGGGCGGCGCCTGGTCCCGGTAAGGCCTTCGCTGCGCCGTCCCTTGCGACCGCCTCCATCAGACTGCGGCGTTCGAGCCGGCGCCGTTCACGTGCTTCGGCGTCGAGAATAGGCGGAGGTGCGACAGCCACGAGCCGCACCGCCGCTGCGCCGTCGCGCGTGAGAACCACCTCGTCGCCCGCCTCGGCCTTGCGGACGAGTTCGGCCCATTTGCCTTCTGCATCAGCCAGCGAAATGCGCATGACAGGTCTCCTGCCGGATGCTGCAAAACATGCGCCGGTCGCCGGTGGTGGTCGATCGGCCGAAAGACGAGCTGGCGTAAGAGCTGCGGCTTGTCGCCGCCACCATCGCCAACCTTAGCCACCAAGATGGACAGTACGAAAGCCAGAAACACAAAAGGCCGTTTCTCCTGAGAGAAACGGCCCCGTGAAGTCTTTCATGCCGGGGGTCGTCGGACCCTGCCCGCATATCTTAGGCGTGAGAAGGAGACTGCTCCACCGAAACACCGCGATACAAAGACCCAGCCGGCATTTGGAAATCACTCGACATTGGATCACCTCCTTTCACTGCGTTGAACACGAGAGAAAGTATGGGACTGGAATCGCGGCACGGCAAGAGGCTGCCGGCAAAAACGTCAGATTGGGGCAAGGCGCTGAGGCAAAAGGCAAAATGTCACAGGGACGCCGGGCTTGCGACCGCGGTGGGCGTAAGCGGACGTCAGCGCGCTCGTTTACCCATTCGCGCTTAGCGGCCGAAGGTTGACGGCCCGAGTTCCTGCGACGGCACAACGCCTCAGTCTCGTCATCCCGGGCTTGACCCGGGATCCATTCCTCCGCGCTCGTCCAAATGGTCCCCCTCAGAACGGGAATGTCGACCGGACAGAGCGTGTTTTAACGGCTTGGCATGGATCCCAGCGAAACCGATGGTTTCGCAGAGATCAAGTCCGGGATGACGAAGCGCGAAGGTTTGCAGCATCCCGAACCAGGTGCAGACTCAAGCCGGGATGACGGATCGTCCGGAGCAGGAGCGGAAGCAGGCCGGATTGGGCGCCGGAGTGTGCATGCGCATAAGCCTCAGCGGGAAATCTTATGTCGCATGTGGGGTCCGGCGCCCTATCCGCATCTCAGCCCTTCTTGTTCTGGCGGTTGTCGATGAGGTCGTCGACCACGGCAGGGTCGGCGAGGGTAGAGGTGTCGCCGAGGGCGGAGAAATCGTCCTCGGCGATCTTGCGCAGGATCCGGCGCATGATCTTGCCGGAGCGGGTTTTTGGCAGGCCCGGGGAGAACTGGATGCGGTCGGGCGAGGCGATCGGGCCGATCTCGTTGCGGACGTGGGCGACGAGCTCCTTGCGCAGTTCCTCGGAGGGCTCGATGCCCGACATCAGCGTGACATAGGCGTAGATGCCCTGGCCCTTAATGTCGTGGGGATAGCCGACGACGGCAGCTTCCGAGACCTTCGGGTGGGCGACGAGGGCGGATTCGACCTCGGCCGTGCCCATGCGGTGACCGGAGACGTTGATGACGTCGTCGACGCGGCCGGTGATCCAGAAATAGCCGTCCGCGTCCCGCCTAGCGCCGTCGCCGGTGAAATACTTGCCGGGATAGGTCGAGAAATAGGTCTGCTCGAAGCGCTCGTGGTCGCCGAAGACGGTGCGCATCTGGCCGGGCCAGCTGGTGGTGAGGCAGAGATTGCCCTCGGTCGCGCCCTCGAGCACCGCGCCCTCGTTGTCGACGAGCTCGGGGACGACGCCGAAGAACGGGCGGGTGGCCGATCCCGGCTTCAGCGCGGTGGCGCCGGGCAGCGGGGTGATGAGGATGCCGCCGGTCTCGGTCTGCCACCAGGTGTCGACGATCGGGCAGCGCTCCTCGCCGACGACCTTGTAGTACCAGTTCCAGGCTTCCGGGTTGATCGGCTCGCCGACCGAGCCGAGCACCCGCAGGCTTTTGCGCGAGGTCTTCGTCACCGGGCCGTCGCCGGCGCCCATCAAAGCGCGGATGGCGGTGGGGGCGGTGTAGAAGATGTTGACCTGGTGCTTGTCTATCACCTGCCAGAAGCGCGAGGCGTCGGGATAGTTCGGCACGCCCTCGAACATCAGGGTCGTCGCGCCGTTGGCGAGCGGGCCGTAGACGATGTAGCTGTGGCCGGTGACCCAGCCGACATCGGCGGTGCACCAGTAGACGTCGCCTTCGCGGAGGTCGAAGACGTATCTGTGGGTCATCGCGGCATAGACGAGATAGCCGCCGGAGGTGTGCAGCACGCCCTTCGGCTGGCCGGTCGAGCCGGAGGTGTAGAGGATGAAGAGCGGGTCCTCTGCGCCCATCGGCTCGGGCGCGCAGACGGGCTCGACGGTCTCGCGGGCCTCGTGCCACCAGATGTCGCGGCTGTCCTGCATCGCGATCTCGCCGCCGGTGCGCCGGACGACGAGCACGGTCTCGATTGTCTGCCCGGCCTTCTCGGCGATGGCGATGGCGCGGTCGGCGTTCTTCTTCAAAGGCACGGTCTTGCCGCCGCGCTTGCCCTCGTCGGCGGTGATCAGCACCGAGGAGCCGGCGCCGGCGAGGCGACCGCCGAGCGCATCCGGCGAAAAGCCGCCGAAGACGACGGAGTGGATCGCGCCGATCCGGGCGCAGGCGAGCATGGCGAAGGCGGCCTCGGGGATCATTGGCATGTAGAGGGTGACGCGGTCGCCCTTCTCGACGCCGCGCGCCTTGAGGACGTTTGCCATGCGGCAGACCTCGGCATGCGCCTCGCGGTAGGTGATGGCGCGCGAGTCGGCGGGGTCGTCGCCCTCGAAGAGGATGGCGGTCTGGTCGCCGCGGGTCTCGAGATGGCGGTCGAGGCAGTTGGCGGAGACGTTGAGCGTGCCGTCCTCGAACCATTTGATCGAGACATTGCCCGGCTCGAAGGAGGTGTTCTGCACCTTAGTGAAGGGGGTGATCCAGTCGATCGCCTGCGCCTTCTCGCCCCAGAAACCGTCGGGGTCGCTGATGCTCTGGGCGTACCAGGCGTTGTAGTCGGCGTCCGACAGGAGGGCGCCTTGCTTCCACTCGTCCTTGACAGCGATCGTCGTCATGATGGCCTCCCCGCCTGTTCCCGGCCGTCGACGGCCGTGGTGCGCCGGCGTGACGCGCCGGTGCGTTTGCGGCCAACTTAGGAGCAAGCCGGCGAACGGTCCAGCCGAGGGCGCTCATACTTTCGCCGACCGCGGTGTCCGCTGCCGGCCCTCCGTGGAAGGGGGGCCGCCGCCGCGCGTGGGAGCGCTGCTAGAGCTCGACCAGCCGGTCGGGCAGCTCGTTGGGGTTCTCCGTCCCGGCGGGGAAGTGCGCGGCGAGAAGCCGGCCGGCGGCGGCGATCGCCTCGACGAAGCCGTCGGCCAGCCGGTCGGCGCGGGCGGCCTCGGTGAGGATCACGACGATGGCGTCCCATTCGGCCTGCGGCACCTTGGCGTGAATGCCGGCGTCGGCGACGACCTCGGCATGGTGCTCGGCGGCGGAGACGAAGATCAGGATGCCGGTGCGGGCGGCGGTGGCGTGGAGATTGTGCGCCATGAACTGCGCCATCGCCATCTTGTGGCTGCGCTCGGTCTTGAGGCCGGCGGGCACCAGCATCAGGCGGAGGGCCGGAAAGACGCCGAGGGCGATGAGGATCGCCACCGCACCAAGGGCCTGCACCGCCTCCAGCGCGAAGGCCGGGAGATGCACGCCGGACAGGAGTGCGGCGAGGCTGGTGAGGAGGCCGGCGAAGAGCGAGAGGGCGAGGGCGGCGAAGGCCGAGGGAAAGAAATAGCCGTCGCTCTCGCGGGCGAGCACGGCGAAGATCTCGCCGGAGGTGTCGGTTTCGGCCGCGCGGATGGCGGCGGCGATCCGGTCGTGGTCGGCGGGCGTGAAGATCACCATGAGCCGGACGAGCCTCCGCCGCCGAAAGAACCGCCGCCGCCCGAGAAGCCGCCGCCCGACGAGCCGCCGCCAAAGCTGCCACCGCCGCTGAAGCCGCCGCCCCCGAAGCCGCCTCTGCTGGAGGAGCGGCTGGCGGCCGCGAGCGTCCAGATGGTGCCGAGCCAGAGCCAACGATTGGGTCCGACCTTCTGGCCATAGCGGCGCGCGAGCTGGGTCATGATCCCGCCGCCGAGGATGGCGAGCCAGACGAGGACGAAGAGCCCGACGAAGAGCAAGGTCTCGGTCGGCGTGCCCTCGTCGGTGGCGCGGCTGGCATTGCGGTCGGCGCGCGCCTGCAGCTCGGCGGCGTCGCCCGAGAGCACTTTCAGGATGCCGCTCGCGCCTTTCCGGATGCCGCCGGGATAGTCGCCGGCGCGGAAGGCGGGGAGGATTTCCTCTTGGATGATGACCTGGCTCAGCGCGTCGGTGAGCGTGCCCTCGAGGCCATAGCCGACCTCGATCCGCACCTTGCGGTCATCACGGGAGACGAGGAGCAGCACGCCATTGTCCTCGCCGGCCTGGCCGAGCTTCCAGGCGCGGGCGAGCTTGACGCCGAACTCCTCGATCGCCTCGCCTTGCAGGTCCGGCACGGTGGCGACAACGACCTGGTCGGAGGAGGTGCGCTCGAAGGCGGCGAGTTCCGCGTCGAGTGCGCTCCGGGTGGCGGCATCGAGCAGGCCGGCGGTATCGACGACGCGGCCGGTGAGCGGCGGCAAGGTCTGGGCGGAGGCGGGCGAGAGGAGGGCCGCGACCGCGACGGCAAGGACGAGCAGGACGAGCGGCAGCGGCGCCAGCCGGGCGCGGACGGCTGTCCAGCCGAACGCCCTGACGCTCGCCGCCGCGGGGCGGGGAGCCCCGGTGTGCACGCCGACCGCCGTCATCTCAGTTGAACTTGACCGTCGGCGGCTGGCTGGCGGTGGGTTCCGCCGCGAACGTCTCCATCGGCTTCGATTCGGGATAGAACCAGCTGGCGAACCAGGAGCCGGGGACGGTCTTCAGCTCGGTGTTGTAGACGCGGACCGCCTCGATGTAGTCGCGCCGGGCGACCGAGATGCGGTTCTCGGTGCCTTCGAGCTGGCTCTGCAAAGCCAGGAAGTTCGCGTTGGATTTCAGGTCCGGATAGGCCTCGACGGTGACGAGGAGGCGCGACAGCGCGCCGGAGAGCTCGCCTTGGGCGGCCTGGAATTTCTGCACGGCGGCGGGATCGGAGAGCTGGCTGGCATCGATGTTGGTCGCGGTCGCCTTGGCGCGGGCCTCGACCACCGCGGTCAGCACTTCCTTTTCCTGCGCGGCGAAGCCCTTGACGGTCTCGACGAGGTTCGGGATCAGGTCGGCGCGGCGCTGGTACTGGTTCTGCACCTGGCTCCAGGCGGCCTTGGCCTGTTCCTCATAGGTCGGGATGTTGTTGACGCCGCAACCGGCGAGCACCGGCAGGAGCAGCGCCAGCACGGCAAGGGTCTTGGCAAGCATCTTCATCGTCGGCTCCGGAGCGTTGTTCACCCCGTGTAGCACGCGGCCGTGATGACGGACAGGTTGCAGCGCGAAGGATGCACCTGCGCTTCCTGCCGTGCGGCTTGTTCTCGGCGGGCTTTTCGGTCACGCTCCCGGCATGAGCCAGACCCGAGACGACCCGCGCGACGCCGCCCGCCAGCGCGAGGCCGAAACCATTCTGCGGCGGGTGTCGCAAGAAACCGAGCCGCAGATCGGCGCGGGCGCCAACCGACTGCTGACCAACGTCTCCGCCCATCTGTCGGCCGTCGACGCCGATCCGGCGGACCCGATCGAGGTGCTGGGCACACGGATCGGGCGGATCCTCGGGCTCATCGCCTTCGTCGCGATGGCCGCCTGGCTCATCTTCACCTTCCTGGCGGGCTGATCACCATGAGCCAGACCTCCACCGCCCGCCAGGACCGGCCGGCCGTCATCTCGATCTCGAGCCATGTGGCGCGCGGCACGGTCGGCAACCGCGCCGTGGTGCTGGCGCTGGAATCGCTCGGCTTTCCCGTCTGGTCGGTGCCGACGGTGACGCTGCCCTGGCACCCCGGGCACGGGCCCTCGACCCGCATCGTCCCGCCCGCGGAGGATTTCGCCGGCATGGTCGACGATCTCGCGGGCTCGCCCTGGCTCGCCGAGGTCGGCGCCGTCATCACCGGCTATTTCGGCGATCCCGCCCAGATCGAGCCGGTGGCACGGCTGATCGAGGCGGTGAAGAAGGCCAATCCGCAGGCGCTCTATTTGCTCGACCCCGTCACCGGCGATGGCGGCCGGCTCTACCAGCCGGAGGCGACGCTGGCCGGCATCCGCGACCGGCTGATGCCGCTCGCCGACATCGCGACGCCCAACCGCTTCGAGCTGGAGTTCCTCACCGGCATGGAGTTCTCCAGCAATGCGCACCTGATCGAGGCGGCGAGCGCGCTGGGACCGGCGATCGTGGTGGTGACCTCGGCCTTTCCGCTGCTGAAGGGCGGCATCGGCAATCTGATGGTCGACGGCTACCAGGCGCTGCTCGCCGAGCACCGCGAGATCGCCAACGTGCCGAACGGGCTCGGCGACCTCACCGGCGCGGTCTTTTTGGCGCGGATGCTGTCGGGTGCGACGTCGGAGAAGGCGCTGCAGACGGCGACGGCGGCAGTCTACGAGATTCTTGCGCGCACCACCAAGCGAGGCGCGGACGAGCTGACGCTGGAGACCGATGCCGAGAGCCTGAAACACCCGATGGCGATGGTGCAGATGCGCCGTCTGGTGCTGCCGTCGAGCGACCGGCGCGCCTGATGCCGGCGGGACCGGACGCTTCCGGCGCCAGTCCAGCGCCTGCCGGGGGCGAGGCCCGCTGCATTGCCGGCGTCGACGCCTGCCGGGCCGGCTGGATCGCGGTGATCGGCCGATTGCCGGGGGATGCCGACCCGGTCGACGCGCGCTGGCCGCAGCTGTCGGCGCGGGTGTTTCCGCGCTTCGACTTTCTGCTCGACGCCTTGCCGGTCGATGCGGTGATCGCGGTGGACATGCCGATCGGTCTGCCGGAGCGGATCGAGGGTGCGGGCCGCGCGGCGGAGAAGGCGGTGCGGCCGCTGCTCGGCGAGCGGCAGGCCAGCGTTTTCTCCATCCCCGCGCGGGCGGCGGTCGAGGCGGGCGGCGGGCCGTTCCGCTCCGAGCTGCACCGCCTCGAGGCGCATCAGGCGGCCTGCACCATCGCCGCCCGGCTGTCGCACCCGCCGCGCCGGATCTCGATCCAGGGATTCTCGCTGTTTCCGCGGATCCTCGAGATCGACCGCCGGCTCGCGGCCGAGCCGCTGAGGGCCGAGACGGTGATCGAGAGCCATCCCGAACTCGCCTTCGCCCGGCTGAACGCCGGCGTGGCGCTGGCGAGTCCGAAGAAGCTGATGGGCCGGGTGAACCCTGTGGGCATGGAGGATCGTCGGCGGCTCTTGATCGCCGCCGGCCTGCCACGGGGTTTTCTGTACGAGCCGGCGCCGGCAGGGGCAGCGCAGGACGATTTTCTCGACGCCGCCGTGCTGCTCCTCGTCGCCGAGCGGCACGCGCGCGGAGAAGCCCTGCCGCATCCCGATCCGCCCGAGCGCGATGCAAGGGGCTTGCCGATCGCCATCTGGGTCTGATGCCGGGCAGAAGGTTGCAGGCCAGATGGCGGCGTGGTGCTTTTTGAAACTGCCGCAAGGGCCCGGTTCACGAAAAAGCCAAACCGGGACCGGAGAAGCAAAAGATCTGACCGGCTCATGGTGAGCCCGGGAGCCTTGATGACGGGGACGCAGCCGATCCGTTGAAGGCGAAAGTGCAATGCGGTAGGAAAACCCCATGAGCCTTATTCCCGACCACCTTCTCGCCGGCCACAAGGCCTTCATGACCGGGCGCTACCAGTCCGAGGAGCAGCGCTATCGCAGCCTTGCCCGCGAGGGCCAGGTACCGGAGACGCTGGTGATCGCCTGCTGCGACTCGCGCGCCGCGCCCGAGACGATCTTCGACGCCGCACCGGGCGAGCTCTTCGTCATCCGCAACGTCGCCAACCTCGTGCCGCCCTATGCGCCCGATGGCGACTACCACGCGACCTCGGCAGCGCTCGAATTTGGCGTACAGGCGCTGAAGGTGAAGCACATCGTGGTGCTCGGCCACGGCCGCTGCGGCGGCATCAAGGCCGCGCTGACGCCGGACATGACGCCGCTCTCGCCGGGCGACTTCATCGGCAAGTGGATGAGCATGGTCGAGGAGCCGGCCAAGGTGGTAATGGCCAACGGGCTGATGACCGCCGGCGAGCGCCAGACCGCGCTGGAGCGGATCTCGATCCGCTTCTCGCTGCAGAACTTGCGCAGCTTCCCCTATGTCGCGGCCGGCGAGGCAGATGGCACGCTGACGCTGCATGGCGCCTGGTTCGACATCTCGACCGGCGAGCTCTGGGCGATGGACGACGAGACCGGCGATTTCCAGCGCCCGATGGTCGATGTGATCCCGGAATAGGGCGGGCCATCCCCCTTCGCCGGCCTTGTCCCTCGACCGGCCGGCGAAATGCTTAAACTTGTCGACAAAGCCACAGCGGGCCCGAATTGCACGCCGGTGGAACGCATTTCGGCTTGCGAAGCCCGGCAAAGCTCCGCTTTAACTAAAAAAGCGGCTCCTTTCCGCCGTATGTGGCGGTTCGGGGCCAACGCTGCTTTCGATCCGATGGGGATGGCAGGTCCGAACTGTCGGAACGTGCGGTCCGCTCGGGATCGCATCGCGGCGAAATGGGTTAGGGGCATGATGGGCCGGCCGAGGCGGCGGGTCCATGCCAGGGGAAAGCCAAAAGATGACGCCGATGATCAAGACCGGAGCCGTGCTCGCATTGCTGCTGGCAGCCTCGGGCTGCACGCGCTCGATGTCGCCGGCGAGCGACAATAGCAGCCTGTCGCCACTGCGGCCGGCGCCGACCGGCCAGGTGGCCTCGAGCCAGCTGCCGCCGCCGCCGGCCCCGCCGCCGCCGGTTTCCACCACCATGCCGACCGAGACCCCGCCGGCATCGACGCCTGGAACGCCGGCCGCAACGGCCCCGGTCCAGACCGCTTCGGCCGGACCGGTGACGCGCGAAGGCCTCGTCGGCGCCTGGAAGGTGTCGTCGGGCGGCGGCAACTGCCAGATCTTCATGGCGCTGACCAAGTGGACCGGCGGCTACCGCGCGGCCTCCCGCGGTTGCCCCGGCCAGGTCGCCGACGTCTCCGCCTGGGACGTCTCCGGCAGCCAGGTCGTGCTGAAGGATTCCAGCGGCTCGACCGTCGCCAGCCTGAACAATTCCGGCGGCACGCGGTATGACGGCTCGACCACGGGCGGCCAGTCGATCAGCCTTTACCGGTAAGCTGAAGGGCACAGGCGAGGGTGCGCGACGGTCTCGCCGAGAGGCTCTGAGCGCCTAGCCCTTCCAGAACGAGTGCCGGCAGGCCTGCTGCACCATCTGAAACGTCGTCATCCCGGGTCAGGCCCGAGATGACGACATTGAGGGGCGCGGCTTCGTTTCAGGGGTTTGTCTCCTGTTCAAGCCTTTCCTTGCCTCTTTCCAGCATCCGAGTTCCATCATGACCCCAGCCCCCGCACCGACCCGCCAGCGTCCCGGTCCGGTCAGGGCGGCGCTTGATCGGATGATCGAGACCGGCGAGATCGAGGCGGATCCGGCGCAGACGGCGCTGGCGAACCGGCTTGACGCGCTGGAGAAGGCGCTGTCGGCGACGACACTTGCCTCCAAGCAGAGCGCGCTCGGCTGGCTGTTCGGCAAGTCTAAGCCGGCAGAAGCGGTGCGCGGCGTCTACATCCACGGCGAGGTCGGCCGCGGCAAGACGATGATCATGGACATGTTCTTTCGCTCGGCAACCGTCGCGCCGAAGCGGCGGGTGCATTTCCATGCCTTCATGGCCGAGGTGCATGAGCGGATCGGCGCGCACCGCGACGCGGTGAAGGCGGGTACGGCCAAGGGCGACGACCCGATGCCGCCGGTGGCAAGCGATCTCGCCAAGACCGCAAGGCTGCTCTGCTTTGACGAGTTCTCGGTGACCGACGTCGCCGACGCGATGATCCTGTCGCGGCTGTTCAAGGCGATGTTTGCCGAAGGCGTGGTGCTGGTTGCCACCTCCAATGTCGCGCCGGACGATCTCTACCGCGACGGCCTGAACCGGGGTCTCTTCCTCCCCTTTGTCGACGAGCTGAAGCTGCATGTCGACATCATCCGCCTCGATGCGGCCGAGGACTACCGGCTGGCTGCGATCGGCGAGGAGAACCTCTACATCACGCCGCTCGGGCCGGAGACGGAGGAGCGGATGGACGCCGCCTGGCAGGTGCTCCTCGCCGGGCAGAAGCCTGCACCCGCCTCGCTGTCGGTGAAGGGACGGATCGTCCCGGTGCCAGCCGCGGGCAACGGCGCCGCGCGCTTCAGCTTCGACCAGTTGCTGCGGCTGCCGCTCGGCGCGCAGGACTATCTCGCCATCGCCCGGCGGTTCCACACCGTGATGCTGGACCGTGTGCCCGTGATGGCGGAGGCCGAGCGCAACGAGGCCAAGCGCTTCATCACGCTGATCGACGCGCTCTACGATTCCGGCCGGCGCGTGGTGATCTCGGCCGAGGCGCCGGTCGAGGAACTCTACACGGCGTCGCGGGGTACCGAGGCCTTCGAGTTCGCCCGCACCGTTTCGCGGCTGATCGAGATGCGCTCGGCCGACTATCTCGCCGCCGGTGGCGCCCAAAGCGCCGCGCCCATAGTATCCTGACGCAAGTCGGCACCGGGCACTGCCGGCGGATCCGCCAGGTCGCCGCGGTTGCGGCCGGAGCTTTTGGCGCGGTTGAGCGCGGTGTCCGCCGCCGTGACCAGCGTCTTGCGGCCGAGGCCGTCGCCCGCCACGGCAAGGCGAAACTCGCGGTGTCCGCGGTTTTCTGACCGGCAAAGCTGAAGGCTTTGCCGCAGTCCTTCCCCGGCTGCCCATGGCCGAGGACGCTCGAACGGCTGGGTTAAGACCCCGGTCACACCGCGGCGCTCCACGCGAAAACTCCTATCGTGCGATTGGTGATGTCGATGAATTTTTCTTTTCAGCGGCACAGCACGCGTTGGCATTGATCTCCCTCACGAAACACTCTTCCGTTTACGTAAGTGCCGGAGGTTCTAACCGTTTGAAAATGCTATAGTGCACTGCGAAGAGTTGAAAAATGGCGGCGACAGCTTTATGCCCTTTCGCGTGTACGGGAGTGCCACCTCTGTGCGCCCGACCGGGAATGCCGCTGCGGCAGGCCTGGCGGCGCGCCTCTCCCGAGAGACCTATCGCCTTTCGGCACGCCGGACGTTCTTGTCCTCCGCGTCGAACGGTCCCCGCGTGAGCCCGGCGCCTTCGGTTCCGGACCCGGCCAAACCAGGACGACGAAGGACAACATGGCCCGCAACAAGATCGCACTCATCGGCTCCGGCATGATCGGCGGCACGCTCGCCCATCTCGCCTCGCTCAAGGAACTCGGCGACATCGTGATGTTCGACATCGCGGAAGGCACGCCGCAGGGCAAGGCGCTCGACATTTCGCAGTCCGGCCCGGTCGAAGGCTTCGATGCCCATCTCTCCGGCGTCAACGACTATGCCGGCATCGCCGGCGCGGACGTCTGCATCGTTACCGCCGGCGTTCCGCGCAAGCCCGGCATGAGCCGCGACGATCTCCTCGGCATCAACCTGAAGGTCATGGAGCAGGTCGGCGCCGGCATCGCGAAATACGCGCCCGACGCCTTCGTCATCTGCATCACCAACCCGCTCGACGCGATGGTCTGGGCGCTGCAGAAGTTCTCGGGCCTGCCGAAGAACAAGGTCGTCGGCATGGCCGGCGTGCTGGACTCCGGCCGTTTCCGCACCTTCCTCGCCGACGAGTTCAAGGTCTCGGTCAACGACGTCACCGCCTTCGTTCTCGGCGGCCACGGCGACACCATGGTGCCGCTGACCCGCTATTCGACGGTTGCCGGCATTCCGCTGACCGATCTCGTCAAGATGGGCTGGATCTCGGCCGAGCGCCTGGAAGAAATCGTCCAGCGCACCCGTGACGGCGGCGCCGAGATCGTCGGCCTTCTGAAGACCGGCTCGGCCTTCTACGCCCCGGCCTCGTCGGCGATTGAGATGGCCGAGAGCTACCTCAAGGACAAGAAGCGCGTGCTGCCTTGCGCCGTCGCCTTGACCGGCGAGTACGGCCAGAAGGACCTCTATGTCGGCGTGCCCTGCGTCATCGGCGCCGGCGGCGTCGAGCGGGTGATCGAGATCGAGCTGATCGGCGACGAGAAGGCGCAGTTCGAAAAGTCGGTCGCCTCGGTGCGCGGCTTGATGGACGCCTGCCAAACGATCGCGCCGCACTTGGCGTAACCCCTTGCGGGCCGGGAAACCGGCCCGTTTCGCGTTTTTGAGCCGCGCGGGATTTCCACCCGCTGCCGCCGTTTCGAAAAGAGATTCCCGATGAACATTCACGAATACCAGGCCAAGGAAGTCCTCAAGAGCTTCGGCGCCCCGGTCGCCGCAGGCGTCGCGATCACCTCGGCCGCCGAGGCCGAGGCCGCCGCCAAGCAGCTGCCCGGCCCGCTCTACGTGGTGAAGAGCCAGATCCATGCCGGCGGCCGCGGCAAGGGCAAGTTCACCGAGCTCGGCCCGGATGCCAAGGGCGGCGTGCGCCTGTCGCGCTCGATCGAGGAAGTGGTCAAGAACGCCACGGAAATGCTCGGCAACACGCTGGTCACCAAGCAGACCGGCGACGCCGGCAAGCAGGTGAACCGCCTCTACATCGAGGACGGTGCCGACATCGACCGCGAGCTGTACCTCTCGATCCTCGTCGATCGCGCTGTCGGCCAGGTCGCCTTCGTGGTGTCCACCGAGGGCGGCATGGACATCGAGACCGTCGCGCACGACACGCCGGAGAAGATCATCAACGTCGCGATCGATCCGGTCGCCGGCGTCACCGACGAGAACGCCGCGCGCCTTTGCGACGCGCTGAAGCTCGAGGGCCAGGCGCGGACCGACGGCATGATGCTGTTCCCGATCCTCTATGACGCCTTCACCCAGAAGGACATGGCGCTGCTCGAGATCAACCCGCTGATCGTCATGACCGACGGCCGGCTGCGCGTGCTTGACGCCAAGGTCTCGTTCGACGGCAATGCCCTCTACCGCCATGACGACATCAAGGCGCTGCGCGACGAGAGCGAGGAAGACGCCAAGGAGATCGAGGCTTCCAAGTACGACCTCGCCTATGTCGCGCTCGACGGCGACATCGGCTGCATGGTCAACGGCGCGGGCCTCGCCATGGCGACCATGGACATCATCAAGCTCTACGGCGCCGAGCCCGCGAACTTCCTCGACGTCGGCGGCGGCGCCAACAAGGAGAAGGTGACCAACGCCTTCAAGATCATCACCGCCGACCCGAACGTGAAGGGCATCCTCGTCAACATCTTCGGCGGCATCATGAAGTGCGACGTCATCGCCGAGGGCGTCGTCGCCGCGGTGAAGGAAGTCGGCCTGAAGGTCCCGCTGGTGGTCCGCCTCGAGGGCACGAATGTCGAGCTCGGCAAGAAGATCCTCAACGAGAGCGGCCTTGCCATCACCGCGGCGGACGATCTCGACGATGCGGCCAAGAAGATCGTCGCGGCCGTCAAGGGCTGACCCGAACACGGCAGCGGTTCGCCAGGGACTTCGTCATCCCGGGCCTGAGCTCCCGGCTCAAGGCCGGGATGACGACATCGAAGGAAGCGGGTTCGCGACCATCGCGGCCGCTTCGTTCGCAAGAAATGGCAGACTTTGGCGCTGAAGCGCTTCGTTCAATTCTCGGCCCCAGCGCCGTTCAAATTCAGGAAACTTCATGTCCATTCTCGTCGACAAGAACACCAAGGTCATCGTCCAGGGCCTGACCGGCAAGACCGGCACCTTCCACACCGAGCAGGCGCTGGCCTATCACGGCACGCAGATGGTCGGCGGCACGCACCCGAAGAAGGGCGGCGAGACCTGGACGGGATCGAAGGGCGAGACGCTGCCGATCTTCACCTCGGTCGCCGAAGCCCGCGACAAGACCGGCGCCAACGCCTCGGTGATCTACGTGCCGCCGGCGGGCGCTGCCGCGGCGATCCTCGAGGCGATCGAGGCGGAGATCCCGCTGATCGTCTGCATCACCGAGGGCATTCCGGTGATGGACATGGTCAAGGTCAAGGCGCGGCTCGACGCGTCCTCGTCGCGGCTGATCGGCCCGAACTGCCCGGGCGTGATGACGCCGGACCAGTGCAAGATCGGCATCATGCCGGGCAATATCTTCAAGAAGGGCAATGTCGGCATCGTTTCCCGCTCGGGAACGCTTACCTATGAGGCGGTCTTCCAGACCACGAACGCAGGCCTCGGCCAGACCACGGCCGTCGGCATCGGCGGCGACCCGGTGAAGGGCACCGAGTTCATCGACATGCTGGAGATGTTCCTCGCCGACGACGAGACGCAGTCGATCATCATGATCGGCGAGATCGGCGGCTCTGCCGAGGAAGAGGCGGCGCAGTTCATCGCCGACGAGGCGAAGAAGGGCCGCAAGAAGCCGATGGTCGGCTTTATCGCTGGCCGCACCGCGCCTGCCGGACGCACCATGGGCCATGCCGGCGCCGTGGTCTCCGGCGGCAAGGGCGGCGCCGAGGACAAGATCGCGGCGATGGAAGCGGCGGGCATCCGTGTTTCGCCGTCTCCCGCCCGTCTTGGCACGACGCTGGTCGAGGTTCTCAAGGGCTGAGCTGGCCTGCGGCGCTCAGCGCTGCGGCAGGGAACGGTCAGTCCAGGGAAAGGCGGTTGCGGCAGAAGCCGCACACGTTTTCCGGGAAAGCCGGCAAAACGCCCGATTGTCGGGCGAGAGACACGTGTAGGGCGCCGGGTCGATCAGAGCCGGCGCTTGAGTGAACGGCGGAGAGCGGGAGGCACGAGGCCGATCCCCGTCCGCGATGACGGTCAAATCCTCCCCGTCTCCGATGACGGGTCAAATCCAAGGAGACGGCGCTTCCGGGCGCCGCGGCACAGATGGCACGCAACGAAGCGAACGAAACTCTCGCGCTGACGTCCTTCCTCTACGGCGGCAACGCCGACTATATTGAGGACCTCTACGCCCGCTACGAGAACGATGCGGCGTCCGTGCCGCCGGAATGGTCGGACTTCTTCGGTTCGCTGAAGGAGGACAAGGCGACTGTTCTGAAGAACGCCGAGGGCGCCTCCTGGACCAAGGCCAACTGGCCGATCGCCGCCAATGGCGAGCTGGTGTCGGCGCTCGACGGCAACTGGCCGGCGACGCCGCCCGCCAAGGGCGCCAAGCCCGCAGCGCCCGCCAAGAGCGCCGAAAAGGCCGGCGACAAGCCCGCGCCGACGGCCGAGGCCGGTCTCAGCCAGGCCGCCGTGCTGCAGGCGACACGCGATTCAACCCGCGCTTTGATGCTGATCCGCGCCTTCCGGGTGCGCGGCCATCTCCACGCCAAGCTCGACCCGCTCGGCATCGCCGCCCCGCTCGACGACGACTACAACGAGCTGTCGCCGAAGGCCTACGGCTTCACCGAGGCGGACTACGACCGCAAAATCTTCATCGACAACGTGCTGGGCATGGAGTTCGCCACGCTCCGGCAGATCGTCGACATCCTGACGCGCACCTATTGCTCGACGCTCGGCTTCGAGTTCATGCACATCTCGAACCCCGTCGAGAAGGCCTGGCTGCAGGAGCGCATCGAGGGACCGGACAAGGGCGTCACCTTCACCCCCGAGGGCAAGCGCGCCATCCTCAACAAGCTGATCGAGGCCGAGGGCTTCGAGAAGTTCATCGACGTCAAGTACAAGGGCACCAAGCGCTTCGGCCTCGACGGCGGTGAATCGCTGATCCCGGCGCTCGAGCAGATCATCAAGCGCGGCGGCCAGCTGGGCATGAAGGAGATCATCCTCGGCATGGCCCATCGCGGCCGGCTGAACGTGCTCTCCCAAGTGATGGCAAAACCCCACCGGGCGATCTTCCACGAGTTCTCCGGCGGCTCCTACAAGCCGGAGGACGTCGAGGGCTCGGGCGACGTGAAGTACCATCTCGGTGCCTCGTCGGACCGCGAGTTCGACCAGAACAAGGTGCACCTGTCGCTCACCGCCAACCCCTCGCATCTCGAGATCGTTAACCCGGTCGTGCTCGGCAAGGCGCGCGCCAAGCAGGACGCGCTGGTCGGTCGCACCCGTACCGAGATCGTGCCGCTGGAAGTGCGCCGCCAGGTCATGCCGCTGCTGATCCACGGCGATGCGGCCTTTGCCGGCCAGGGCGTCGTCGCCGAATGCTTCGGCCTGTCGGGCCTGCGCGGCCACCGCGTCGGCGGCTCCGTGCACTTCATCATCAACAACCAGATCGGCTTCACGACGAACCCGCGCCTGTCGCGCTCGTCGCCCTATCCGTCCGATGTCGCCAAGATGGTCGAGGCGCCGATCTTCCACGTCAACGGCGATGATCCGGAGGCGGTGGTCTACGCCGCCAAGGTCGCGACCGAATTTCGCATGCAGTTCCACAAGCCGGTGGTCGTGGACATGTTCTGCTACCGCCGCTTCGGCCACAACGAGGGCGACGAGCCGGGCTTCACCCAGCCGATCATGTACAAATCGATCCGCGGCCATGCGACAACGCTCGAAATCTACGCCAAGAAGCTGGTGGAAGAGGGCGTGCTGAGCCAGGAGGACGTCGACTCCCGCAAGGCCGAATGGCGCCAGCACCTCGAGGAAGAGCACGAGGCCGGGCAGAGCTATAACCCGAACAAGGCCGACTGGCTGGACGGCGCCTGGTCGGGGCTTCGCCGCGCCGAGCAGGAAGACGAGCCGCGCCGCGGCGTCACCGGCGTGCCGCTGAAGACGCTGAAGGACATCGGCAAGAAGCTGTCGGAGGTTCCCGAGAACTTCAACGTCCACAAGACCATCCAGCGCTTCCTCGACAACCGCTCCAAGGCGATCGAGTCGGGCGAGGGCATCGACTGGGCGACCGCCGAGGCGCTGGCTTTCGGCACGCTTGTCACCGACGGCTCCCCGGTTCGGCTGTCCGGCCAGGATTCTGAGCGCGGCACGTTCAGCCAACGCCATTCGGTGCTCTACGACCAGAACGACGAGACGCGCTACGTGCCGCTGGCGAACCTTGCCAAGGGCCAGGCGATCTACGAGGTCATCAACTCGATGCTCTCGGAAGAGGCGGTGCTCGGCTTCGAGTACGGCTATTCGCTGGCCGAGCCGAACGCGCTGACGCTCTGGGAGGCCCAGTTCGGCGACTTCGTGAACGGCGCCCAGGTGGTCATCGACCAGTTCATCTCGTCCGGCGAGGCCAAGTGGCTGCGCATGTCGGGCCTCGTGATGCTCTTGCCGCATGGCTATGAGGGCCAGGGACCGGAGCACTCCTCCGCCCGGCTCGAGCGGTTCCTGCAGCAGTGCGCGCAGGACAACATGCAGGTCGCCAACGTCACGACGCCGGCGAACTACTTCCACATCCTACGCCGACAGATGAAGCGCGACTTCCGCAAGCCGCTGATCCTGATGACGCCGAAGTCGCTGCTGCGGCACAAGCGGGCGATCTCGGACCTGTCGGAAATGTCGGGCGAGACCTCCTTCCACCGCCTGCTCTGGGACGATGCCGAGATGAAGAAGGACGGGCCGATCAAGCTCGTCAAGGACGCCAAGATGCGGCGCGTCGTGATCTCCACCGGCAAGGTCTATTACGACCTGTTCGAGGAGCGCGAGAAGCGCGGCATCGACGACATCTACCTGCTTCGGCTCGAGCAGCTCTACCCGTTCCCGGCCAAGGCGTTGATCGGCGAGCTCTCGCGCTTCAAGCAGGCGGAAATCGTCTGGTGCCAGGAGGAGCCCAAGAACATGGGCGCCTGGTCCTTCGTCGACCCCTATCTCGAATGGGTGCTGGAGCACATCGGCGCCGACAAGCGCCGGGCGCGCTATGCCGGTCGCCCGGCGGCGGCCTCGCCTGCTGCCGGCACGATGTCGAAGCACCTGTCGCAGCTCGAAGCCTTCCTGGAAGACGCACTCGGCAATTGAGCCGGGTGCCCCTCTGCCTCACCGTCTACCGCGGAACCCTCCCGCCAAATTCTCGAGAGATCGAACACCGATGAGCACCGAAATCAAAGTCCCGACGCTGGGCGAGTCCGTCACCGAGGCCACGATCGGCCAATGGTTCAAGAAGGTCGGCGACACCGTGGCGCAGGATGAGACGATCGCCGAGCTCGAAACCGACAAGGTGACGATCGAAGTGCCGGCGCCTGCCGCCGGCGTCCTCGAGAACATCGCGGTCGCCGAGGGCGAGACCGTCGCCGTCGGCGGCGTGCTCGGCTCGATCGGCGAGGGGACTGGCGCTGCGCCCGCGCCCGCCGAGGCCAAGCCTGCGGCGCCGGCCGCTGCCGCCCCGGCCGCTGCCCCCGCCGCCCCGGCGCCGGCAGCCCCTGCCGCAGCCTCCGCCCCGGCTGCAGCCGGCGGCATGCCCGCCGCCCCGTCGGCGCAGAAGTTGATGACCGAGAACAACCTCACCGACGTCGACGGCTCGGGCAAGCGCGGCCAGGTGCTGAAGGGCGACGTGCTCGCCGCCATCGCCCGCGGCCCCGCGGCCGCTGCCGAGAAGGCCCCGGCCGCCCCGCGTGCCGCCTCGTCGGCGAGCGAGGAGAGCCGGGAGGAGCGGGTGAAGATGACCCGCCTCCGCCAGACCATCGCGCGCCGCCTGAAGGATGCGCAGGACACGGCGGCGATGCTGACGACCTTCAACGAGGTCGACATGACCGCGGTGATGGAGCTGCGCAAGAAGTACAAGGACCTGTTCGAGAAGAAGCACGGCGTGAAGCTCGGCTTCATGGGCTTCTTCACCAAGGCAGTCTGCCATGCGTTGAAGGAAATTCCGGCCGTGAACGCCGAGATCGACGGCACCGACCTCATCTACAAGCAGTACGCCCACATCGGCGTCGCCGTCGGCACCGACAAGGGCCTCGTCGTGCCGGTGGTGCGCGATGCCGACCAGATGACCATTGCCGAGATCGAGAAGGATATCGGCCGGCTCGGCCTGCTCGCCCGCGACGGTAAGCTCGGCGTCTCCGACATGCAGGGCGGCACCTTCACCATCTCGAACGGCGGCGTCTACGGCTCGCTGATGTCGACGCCGATCCTCAACGCGCCGCAGTCGGGCATCCTCGGCATGCACAAGATCCAGGAGCGCCCGGTGGCGATCAACGGCCAGGTGGTGATCCGGCCGATGATGTACCTCGCGCTCAGCTACGACCACCGCATCGTCGACGGCAAGGAGGCGGTGACCTTCCTCGTTCGCGTCAAGGACAGCCTGGAAGATCCCGAGCGCCTCGTCCTCGACCTCTGATCGCCCCATCGGGCCGTGGTCCGGATGGACCGCGGCCCGATGACCGTCTGGCCGGCCTTTTTGCCAGGGGACGGCGGCGAGCCTCAGTCTCGTCCGCCTGTGAGCTGAAGGAACCGCGTTGAGCCCCTATGTCGTCGAACTCGCCACGCTGATGGCCGTGTTCTCCGTGGTCATCGTGGTGCCCGGCGCCGATCTCGCGCTCGTCATGCGCCAGTCGATCACCCACGGGCGGCGGGCGGCGATCCTCACGAGCTTCGGCCTCGGCGCCTCGCTGCTGTTCCACGTGACCTACACGATCCTCGGGATCGGTCTCATCGTCTCGCAGTCGATCATCGCCTTCAACATCGTGAAATGGTGCGGCGCTGCCTACCTCCTCTACCTCGGCTATCGCTCGCTAAAGGACGCGAACCAGCCGATCTCTGCCGTCGACGGTGGTACAGAGGCGCGCGAGCCGATCTCCGACGTCCGCGCCTTCGCGATGGGCTTCGTGACCAATGCCCTCAACCCGAAAGCCGTCGTGTTCTTCCTGTCGCTGTTTTCATCGCTGATCAGCCTCCAGACGCCCGTCGCGATGAAGGCGGGCTACGGGCTGGTGATGGCGAGCGCCTTGGTCCTCTGGTTCATCGGCGTCTCGCTGTTCTTCACCATCCCCGCCGTGCGCGACCGCTTCCTTCGGGCCGGGCGCTGGATCATGCGCGTCACCGGCTTTGTCTTCATCGGCCTTGGGCTGAAGCTGGCGACGGAGAAGATGCATGGTTGATCGCGGCGTTGTTATCGTCACCGGTGGATCGCGGGGCATCGGCGCGGCGGTCTGCCGTCTTGCAGGTGCTGCCGGCTATGCCGTCGTGGTGAACTATGCCAGCCGCCGGGATGCGGCGGAGGCCGTGGTCGCCGAGATCGAGGCGGCGGGCGGCAAGGCTGTGGCGGTCGCGGGCGATGTCGGCGTCGAGGCCGACGTGCTGGCGATCTTCGCCGCGGCCGATGCCCTCGGGACGCTCACGGCGCTGGTCAACAATGCCGGCGTCGTCGACCTGCCCTCGGCGGTCGCCGACATTTCGCTCGCGCGATTGGAGCGGATGTTCCGGATCAACGTCATCGGCAGTTTCCTCTGCGCCCGCGAGGCGGCACGGCGCATGTCGCTGTCGCGGGGCGGACAGGGCGGCGCGATCGTCAACCTCTCCTCGGCCGCCGCCAAGCTCGGTGCGCCCGGCCTCTTCGTCGACTATGCCGCCGCCAAGGGCGCGATCGACACGTTCACGGTCGGGCTCGCCCGCGAGCTCGCGGCCGACGGGGTGCGGGTCAACGCGGTGCGCCCCGGCATCATCGAGACCGACATCCACGTCTCCGGCGGCACGCCGGACCGCGTGGCCGAGATGACGCCGCAGCTGCCGATGAAACGGCCGGGGACGGCCGAGGAGGTCGCGAAGGCGGTGATGTGGCTGGTGTCGGACGAGGCGTCCTATTCCACCGGCGCGATCCTCGACGTCTCCGGCGGCCGCGCGGTTCTGCCGTGAGCGGGGCGAGCGATGGCCGCGCCCGGCATGTGGCGGTCGAGGCAAGGAAGGGAAGACGGATGCGCGGCGACCACATGCTGGCCTTGAGGCTTCAACGATTTATCGCGACCGTGCTGCTTGTCGGCGCCGCCGTGCCGGCCTTCGCCCAGGACGAACCGGACTACCGTGACGACCGCTCGACTCCGGAGTCCGTCGTCGAATCGCTCTACAATGCCGTCACGCGAAAGGAATTCCTGCGGGCGCATTCCTATTTCCAGGCCAATGCCGAGGTGCCGCCGCTGGACGCCTTCGCCAAGGGTTATGCCGATACGGCCCGCGTCCGCGTTCGCCCGGGCAAGGCGACCGGCGACGGTGCGGCCGGCTCGATCTTCTACTCGCTGCCGGTGGTGGTGGAATCGGTCTCGACAGCGGGGAAGGCGACCGTCTTCACCGGCTGCTACGAGCTGCGCCTGGTGCAGCCGGCAGTCCAGGCCCTGCCGCCGTTCCAGCCGCTCGGCATCGTCAAGGGCAAGCTGTCGGAGACGACGGCGTCCTTTGCCGATGCGCGCGGACAATGCGCCGCGGACGGTCTCGAATGACTCGCCACCCGACCTCGCTTGCCCGCTCCACCCGAAGGATCTTGCCATGACCGCTCCCTTGCCTATCGAACTCGTGATCCTCGCGCTGTCGGTCCTGCTGCTCTTCGTCCACATCGGCCTGCAAGGCATGCTGGCGACGCGCGAGCGCGGCAGCGCCTGGAACGCGGGGCCGCGCGATGGCGAGATGCCGAAACTCAGCCCGCTGGCGGGCCGCGCCGAGCGGGCGCTGTCGAATTTCAACGAGACCTATCCGGCCTTCATCGCCGCGGTGCTCGTCGTCGTGATCTCCGGGCGGACCGGCGGCTGGTCGGCGTTCGGCGTCTGGCTCTGGCTCGTCGCGCGGCTCGGCTATATCCCGCTCTATCTCGCCGGCATCCCCTATATCCGCAGCCTCGCCTGGGTCGCCTCGGCCGTCGGCATCCTTCTCGTCCTCGCGGAACTCCTCTGAGATCCCCATATCCCGTCCATCATCTTGAACTGAAGAGAACATCATGTCTGACACCCTCTACGACCTCGTCGTCATCGGCTCGGGCCCCGGCGGCTACGTCGCGGCGATCAAGGCGGCCCAGCTCGGCCTGAAGGTCGCGGTCGTCGAGAAGCGCAAGACCTATGGCGGTACCTGCCTCAACGTCGGCTGCATTCCCTCGAAAGCCCTGCTGCACGCCTCGGAAATGTTCGAGGAGGCCGGCCACTCCTTCGCCTCGCTCGGCATCCAGGTCTCGCCGGTGCTCGACCTGCCGACCATGCTCGGCCACAAGGACAAGACGGTGAAGGCCAATGTCGACGGCATCGCCTTCCTGTTCAAGAAGAACAAGATCGACGGCATCTTCGGCACCGGGCGCATCGTCGATGCCGGCAGCGTCGAGGTGACGGCCGAGGACGGCGCCAAGCGGACGCTCGCCACCAAGGCGATCTGCATCGCGACCGGCTCGACGGTCGCCGGCATTCCGGGCGTCGACGTCGCCTTCGACACCACGACCATCGTCTCCTCCGACCATGCGATCGCCCTCGAGAAGGTGCCGGCGAAGATGGTCGTCGTCGGCGGCGGCGTGATCGGCGTCGAGCTCGGCTCGGTCTGGTCGCGGCTGGGTGCCGAGGTGACGGTCGTCGAGTATCTCGGCAAGCTCCTGGGCTCGATGGACGGCGAGATCTCCAACCAGTTCCAGAAGCTCCTGGCCAAGCAGGGCATGGCCTTCAAGATGGGAGCGAAGGTCACCGCGGTCGAGAAGACCGGGACCGGCGCCCGCGTCACCTTCGAACCGGTGGCCGGCGGCGCGGCCGAGACGATCGAGGCCGACGTCGTGCTGGTCGCGACCGGCCGCAAGCCGTTCACCGAGGGGCTCGGCCTCGAGGCGGTCGGCGTCGCGCTCGACAAAGCGGGCCGCGTCGAGATCGACGCGCATTTCCGCACCAACGTGCCCGGCATCTATGCCATTGGCGACGTGGTGAAGGGGCCGATGCTCGCGCACAAGGCCGAGGACGAGGGCGTCGCGCTCGCCGAGATCCTCGTTGGCCAGGCCGGCCACGTGAACTACGGCGTCATCCCGGCCGTGGTCTACACCGCGCCGGAAGTCGCCTCGATCGGGCGCACCGAGGAGGAGCTCAAGGCCGACGGCGTCGACTACAAGGTCGGCAAGTTCTCCTTCACCGCCAATGGCCGCGCCCGCGCCATGCAGCACACCGACGGCTTCGTGAAGGTGCTCGCCGACAAGGCCACCGACAAGGTGCTGGGCGTCCACATCCTCGGCTTCAGCGCCGGCGACATGATCCACGAGGCGGCGGTGCTGATGGAGTTCGGCGGCTCGTCCGAAGATCTCGCCCGCACCAGCCACGCCCATCCGACGCTGTCGGAAGCGGTGCGCGAGGCGGCCTTCGCCGCCTTCTCCGGCAAGCCCATCCACGCCTGAACCCTTTGGGGTTCCGCTGATAGCAAGAAGGCCCGGGAGGCGATCCCGGGCCTTTTCGCGTTTTGGGGGGGCGGTCGGCGTCTGGCGCTTGGCCGGTGAGCGCCGTGCGCGTTCGCTCAGCCCTTGTCCGAGGTCGCCACGCTGCTGGAGGCGGTGGTGACGGGCTTGGCGGTCGAGGCGGTGTTGTGCCCGGGGCAGTCGGCGAAGGCCGCCCCGGCAAAGCTTGCCGTGAGGCCGAGGGCCAGGGCGGCGGATACGAGGGATTTCATCGCGTCTCTCCTGTTGCCGTTACGCCAGCGAGTATGAACGCGTGCTGCCGCAGCGCAATCGGCGCCGGGTCACGATCTGGTGCACGCGCCGCGCTCCTTGCCGACCGCCGGCATCCCTGTGCGCCCCGGGGTTTGCCCAGTCAGTCGAGGCGCTCGACGGTGAAGCCGGCCTGCCGCAGCAGCGCGACGAGGCCTTGCTCGCCCGGCAGGTGCAAGGCGCCGACCGCCACCATCGCGCCGCCCTTGGCGAGGATCGGCTGCAGCCGTTCGGCCATCACATGGTTGCGCCGGGTGACGATGCGCTCCTCGAACGCCGTGTTGCCGGCGATCATCTCGGCCGTCATGCTGCCTGCCGGCATCGCGGCATCCGACAGCGGCGTGATGAGGGCGATGTGGCCGGCGAGATAGAGCTCGGTCATCGTCTCGAAGATCGCCGGCAGCTGGTCCTTCACCGCGAGCGTCGCGAGGAGGTTGTCGACCTGCAACCCGATCGGCAGCGAGGCCATCGCCTCCAGCTGCTCGCTCGCCTTTTCCAGCCCGAGCACCGCCTTGCCGGCGGCCTTCGCCTGTTGCGCCAGGCTGAGGTCGAGAGGTGCGGCGCCCGCCGCCAGCCGCGCCGTCTCGCAGGCGGGCATCATGATGCCCGCGGCAAAGAACCAGGGCTGCAGCGTCTCGATGGCCTGCAGCGGGATGCCGGCTGTGTCGAGGGCGGCGGTCAGCGTCGTGCGCTGGGCCGGGCTGATGTAGTCGCCGAGCCTTTGGCCCGCCGGCAGGTTGATGAGATCGGTGCGCGCGAGCACCGCGAGCTCCGCGGCAGCGCCGCCGAGAATGTCGGTGGTCTCGATGACCAGCGTTTCCGCCGCATCGAAGCCGGCCTTGGCGGGAGCCGGCAGCGCGAGGATGCGGGGATCGCTGAGATGCATGGTGCCGAACAGCGTGGAGTCGGCGATGCCCTCCTTCTGCAGCCGGTAGACCCGGCCCTCGCCGTTCGGCACCGCGGCGGCGATCTTTGCTTGCTCGGCATAGACGCCCGAGGCGCGAAAGCCCGGCAGGAGGCTCGTCGCCGTGCAGGCGGGTTCACCGTCCGGCGCCGCCCTTGCGGGCGCGCCGACGAGGAGGAGGAGCGATGCGAACGCCGCGGGCACCAGCGCCCGCCAGAGCGTCGACAGGGCGGCCTGCGCCGGCGGGGGAGGGCAAGCGGACATGTCGGGCTCCATTGGCGCGGGACGTTTAGGAGAGGGCGCCTCGCGCCAAGACCTACCGCGCGAAAGCGACCGCGGGAAGGCATGGGAGGCCAAGCTAAGGCGTCGCGCCGGCGGGTTCGACTTCCCCGCAGGTCAGGCGCGCCGGTGGATCGACGCGTCCCTCCCGCCTGCCAGCGGCTGAGGGGTCAGCCGCGGCGCGCGCGCGGATGGGCGCTCTCGTAGACCGTCATCAGCCGGTCCCGGTCGACCGCGGTATAGTGCTGGGTGGTGGACAGGCTGGCATGGCCGAGGAGGTCCTGGATGGTCCGCAGGTCGCCGCCGGCGGCGAGAAGGTGCGTCGCGAAGGAGTGGCGCAGCGCGTGCGGCGTCGCCGTGTCCGGCAATCCGAGCGCGCCGCGCAGCTTCTGCATCTCGCGCTGGATGATCTGCGGGCGCAGCGGGCCGCCGCGGTGGCCGCGGAACAGCGGCCCCTCGGCGGAGAGGGCGTAGGGACAGAGGCGGCGGTACTCGGCGGCGGCGGCGAGCACCGCCGGCAGCAGCGGCACCAGCCGCGTCTTGCCGCCCTTGCCGCTCACCGGCATCGACCGGGCGCCGGGATCGCACAGTGCATCGCCCGGCAGGTCCAGCGCCTCGGAGATGCGCAGCCCGCAGCCGTAGAGAAGCGTCAGCACCGCGACATTGCGGGCGGAGATCCAGGGCAAGGTGCCGAGCGCGCCGCCGTCTTCCGCCACCGACAAGGCGTCGGTCACGCTCAGCGGCCGCGGCAGGTTCTTCGCCTGTTTGGGCGCGCGCATCGCCATGGCGCCGGCGGTGGAGGCGAGGCCCTTGCGCTCGAGATGGCGCAGGAAGGAGCGAAGCCCCGCAAGGGCCCGGCCCATCGTCTTGGCGCCCGCGCCGTCGCGCCGCCGTGTGGCGAGGAAGGCGCGAAGGTCGGCAGGCCGGAGGTCTTCGAGGTCGGCGAGCTGCGCCGGGCGGCCGTGATAGGCGGTGAGAAAGGACAGGAACTGCCGGACATCGCGCTCATAGGCCTCGAGCGTGTTCTCGGCCGAGCGCCGCTCGTCCGCCAGCACCGTCAGCCAGCCGGCCTTTTCCGCGAGCACGGTGGGGGAGGCGAAGACGAGGAGGGACATGCGGGGATCTCCGGGTGCGGGCGGAACGCGCGGGCCTTCGGCAGCATCGCCGATCATCGTCTCCAGGAGGTTACCGGAGAAAGGCGCCCGCGTACGCCGGACATCGGCCAAATCTGCCGCTGCCGGGATGGGGACGCTCCCTGCGACGGCGAACCCCCTCGGAATCGTCCGGCCGGCCCCTAGCTGAAAGGCCATGCCCGCATCTGGCGGGCGAGACCGCGGCTTCGGTCGCCATGAAAGGATTACGCCATGAAACGTCACGCAACCGCCATCTGGCACGGCGCCCTCTCCGACGGGAAGGGCGAGATCACCACCCAGTCGGGCGCGCTCGAGCACCACGGTTACTCCTTCAAGGGCCGCTTCGAGGACGAGTCGGGCAAGTCGGGCACCAATCCAGAGGAGCTTCTGGCCGCGGCCCATGCCGGCTGCTTCGCCATGCAGCTCTCGCACATGCTCGCCGAGCACGGCACGCCGGCTGCGACGCTCACCGCCAAGGGCGTCGTGACCGTCGACCCCGCCGGTGGAGGCTTTGCCATCAGCTCGAGCAAGCTGACGCTCGAAGCCGACGTCCCCGGGCTCGACGACGCGGCGTTCCAGAAGCTGGCCACGGCTGCCAAGGACAGCTGCCCGCTGTCGAAGGCGCTGGGCGCCATCGAGATTTCGCTGGATGCCAAGCTCGTCTGATCAGGTCCTTCGGCTGCTGTGAGACGCACGACAGGCCGCCGAAGCGTCGCGTAGGGCCAATGGGAATGCGGGAAGGAGTGGGGGCCCGCTGTGTCGCGCGGGTCCCCGCGACAAAGAAGGGGTCTGATGACAAGAGCTACCTCCTGCCTTTTGGACATGCAGGATGCCCTCGGAATACGCACGGGATGCGCATTCCTTCAGCTTGAAATCGCTGATGAAAACGCTTTTGGGAGGGCCTTCGAAGAGCGGTTCCCGGCGGAGGTGACGGCAGGGTGACGACAGCAGCGCCTGCGGGGTAGGGGTTTGCGGACTTTTCAGAAAAGTTTCGTCCCGTCGCAGATTTGTTGAAAACGGTCGTTGACAGTTCGAGAGGGCGTGG
>NZ_JBUZWF020000010.1:0-57013 GCF_055730105.2 Mesocryomonas lacus | reverse complement strand
AGGGGAGAAGAAGGCAGCGTCACCGCCGCACCTCGCCGTGATGGCAGAGGGCTGGCAGGCCGACAGGCCGAAACCCCTTACTTCCCGGAGATCACCGCGATCGCCTGCTCCTGCGTGTATTCCTGGTTGGTCACGCCGCCGGCCGGGGTCTTCTCGAGGCCGGCCTCGAGGTTGTCCTGGTCGATGCGCAGCGTCGGGACGACGAGGTCCTTCGGTACGTCCTTCCCGGCGAGGATCTGCTCGGCGACCCAGAAGCCGAGGGTGGAAACGCCGGGCGCGATCGACTGCGAGAACGTCTCATAGCCGTTCTTGTCCTTCTGCTGCTTCCACCAGCGCAGTTCGTCCTCGCGGTTGCCCATGATGATCGTCGGCAGCGGCTTGCCGGCGGCCTCGAAGGCCTGTGCCGCGCCAAAGCCGTCGCCGCCCTGGGTGACGACGCCGATGATCTCCGGCAGGCTCGGCAAGACGCTCGCCACCGATTTCTGCGCGACGGTCTGCGTCCAGTCGCCCTGGACTTCGCGGACGATCTTGAAGTTCGGGTGGGCCTTCACGCCCTCGGCAAGGCCCGCATGGATCTGGTCGTCGACCGAGGTGCCGGCGAGACCGCGGATTTCGAGGAGGTTGCCGCCGTTCGGGTAGCGCTTGGCGAGATAGTCGATCTGGTCGACGCCCATCTTCTTGAAGTCGACGGCGACGCGCCAGGCGCAAGGCTCGGAGACCACGCCGTCGAAGGAGACGACGGTGATGCCGGCATCGCAGGCTTCCTTCACCGCGCCGTTGAGGGCGCTCGGCGAGGCGGCGTTGAGGACGATGGCGTTGTAGCCTTGCAGGATCAGGTTCTGCACCTGCGCGGCCTGCTCGGTCGGCGAGTTCTCGCCGGTGGTGAAGGCGTCGGCGGACTTGGCGGCGCCGGCGGCAACGGCGGCCTTGGTGCCGTCTTCCCAGCTCTTGATCATCGCCTGGCGCCAGGAATTGCCGGCATAGTTGTTGGACAGCGCGAAGGTCTTGTCCGAGCTCTGCGCCAGGGCGGCGGACGCGCCGGCGAGAACGGTGAACGCTGCCGCCGCCAGCAGCGACGACGTCAATTTGGTGGTCATGCAGAAATCCTCCCCAGGATGTCGGGCTCTTTGGCCCACCCGCTGCCACCGATGGATGGGCGGGGTATCGACGTCGCGTCGCGTGCCGGCCTCTCCTCCGCACGCGCCGTCTGCGCCGGCGTTTTGGGGCACCCTCCCGAGAGAGGGGCAACGCCAAACGACCAACGCCGCAAAAGAATATTTTATATTTTTCGGAGGGTCAACCGGATGTGCGCCGGCGGCGGACCGCTGTCAGCGGCGTCTCGACGCAGGTGAATGGCGGTGGCTGGCGCCCTCCCCGCGCCCATTGCGGAGCGCCGAAAGCAGGCGATTCTGCCAATGCTAGTGCCTAGTGCGGATCCACCGCCCGCGCCGCAGGCTTGCCGAGCTGGCGCTCGCGAAACACGATGAACAGCCCGGAGGCGACGATGATGGCGGCGCCGACGAGCATGGTCGGGCGGGGCACCTCGCCGAAGAAGACGAAGCCGAACACCAGCGCCCAGAACAGCAGCGTGTACTGCAGCGGCGCCACCAGCGAGGCGTCGGCGAGCTTCAGCGAGCGGTTCATCGCGACATGGGCGAGCATGGCGACGACGCCGAGGAGGCTGAGCAGGCCGAAATCGAGCGGGGTCGGCGTCACCCAGGCGAAGGGGACGGTGGCAAGACCGGCGAGGAACGAGGCGCCGAAGTGCCAGGTGACGAGCACCGTATCCGGCGTGCCGCGCAGCTGCCGGCCGAGGATGATGGTGAGGCCGAAGACGAAGCTGCCGACGACTGAGATCAGCGCCGGAAGCGTCAGGCTCGCGGCCGAGGGCTCGAGCGCCACGATGACGCCGGCAAAGCCGACCGCGATCGCCGTCCAGCGCCGCCAACCGACTTTTTCGCCGAGCATCAGCGGCGACAGTGCGGCGACGTAGATCGGCGCGGCCAGCCAGTAGGTCATCACGTCGGCGAGCGGCAGCGAGGCGACGGCGGCATAGAAGCAGAAGGCCTCGAAGGTCGAGAGCACGACGCGCAGCAGCTGCAGCCGCGGCCGGTCGACGGCGAGGATCCGGCGCGGCCCGATCCGCCAGATCATCGGCGCGAGCACGACGAGCGCGGCGACGCTGCGCAGCAGCATCACCTGCCCGACGGTGTAGGTGGCAACCAGCCACTTGCCCATGGTGTCGTTGAGCGAGAAGGCGAGCATGGCGAGGAGCATCAGGAGGATGCCGAGGCCGGTGCGGGTGGCCGGCGCGACGGTCGGCGCCGGCTGAACCGGCGCGACGGGCACCGCCGGGTCGCCGGGAACGCCGAGGACGCCGGGCGCGCTCACAGTGCCGGTGGCGCTGAGAGGGCCGGCAGCACTGGATGTGCCGAGGGCCGGCGCGAGAGGGCTGGGCGTTTCGAGCGGAGAGCTGGACATTGCGGGCGTCGCCATCGGAGAGATGAAGCAGCGATGCGACATGCGCGGGCGCAATGCAACGTTAGTGTTTTGTCTAGATGCTTCATCTGCCGTGCCTCTGCGGCACGGGTCCGTCACGTGCAGATTTCGCTTGCCTCGCTTTGCCTCGTCTACGCCGCCTTCATGGCCAAGCATTTTCTCTGCGACTACCTGCTGCAGACGGCCTGGATGGTGCGGGGCAAGGGCGCCGTCTCCGGCTGGCGGGCGCCGCTCGCCGCCCATGCCGCCCTGCACGCCGCGGGAACGCTCGCGATCGCGCTGGCCACCGTTCCAGCGCTTGCCTGGCTGGCGCTGGTGGACCTTGCCGTGCACGCCGCCATCGACCGGATCAAGGCGCTCTCGACACGCGGCTTCGCCTTCGACAGGCCGCAGTTCTGGTGGGCTTTCGGGCTCGACCAGAGCGCGCACCAGGCGACGCATTTCGCCTTCGTTATCGCGCTGGTAACCCGGCTTTAAGCCAGATGCCGCAGATGTCGTTTCGGTGTCCGCCTGGATTTTCTCTACACGACGCCGTGAGCGCATGTCCTGCGAAGACTATCCCGGGTCCTTCGCAGTCTCTTGCCCTTCGCAGAAGCATCGCAATGGGTTAGGGAACCCGCAGGATGCAAACCGACAGCTGCGGCCAGGCCGCGGCCGATCAAACCAGACCGAGGCGGGCCCGGCTCCGCGGCGTCAGAACGAGGAACAATTCATGAAGATCATCGGACAGGCCGCCCGCGCTCTGGCGCTCGCCGGCATTGCCCTCGTCGGCATCGCGTCCGCACCGGCGCTCGCCGCCACCTGCGGCAACAATGCGAACGGCTTTCCCGCCTGGCTCGAAGAGTTCAAGGGCGAGGCGCGCCAGGCCGGCATTTCCGAGGGCACCATCCAGTCGGCGCTCGGCAATGTCAGCTACGACAAGAAGGTCATCGGCCTCGACCGCAACCAGAAGAGCTTCAAGCTCTCGCTCGACGAGTTCATGGCCCGCCGCGCGCCGGCCTCCTTCGTCAACAAGGGCAAGAAGATCATCCGCGACAATGCCGGCATGCTCAACTCCATCGAGAAGCGCTACGGCGTGCAGAAGGAAGTGCTGGTCGCGATCTGGGGCATGGAAACCGGCTTCGGCGCCAATTCCGGCAACATGAACGTCTTCCGCTCGCTAGCGACGCTCTCCTACGACTGCCGCCGCTCGGACTTCTTCACCGAGGAACTGCTGGCAGCGCTCGGCATCGTTGAGCGCGGCGACATGCAGGCGAGCCAGATGGTCGGCGCCTGGGCCGGCGAGATCGGCCAGACCCAGTTCCTCGCCAAGAACTACCTGCGCTACGCCGTCGACGGCGACGGCAACGGCCATTCCGACCTCATCCGCTCGAAGGCCGACGTCCTCGCCTCGACCGCTAACTTCCTGAAGGGTCACGGCTGGCAGGCCGGCGCCGGCTACAATCCCGGCGAGCCGAACAACGCCGTCTTCGCCGACTGGAACCGCGCCGGCGTCTACCAGAAGGCCCTCGCGCTGTTTGCCGACAAGCTGGCGAACTGAGACTGCAGTTTCTGGCGCGGCGTTTGCGCCTGGCCAGATGAAGCGTGATGCCTGACGCCGTGCCGGAAACCCCGGCGCGGCGTTTTTGTTTACGCCCGCCCCTTCTGAAAATGCCGCTTCGATCTCTGCGGAATACCTCTGGCGGTCAGTGACAGCCGCAGCACTCGCAGGCTGAAACCTCAACGGTCGTCATCCTCGCGCACCGCGCGGGGACCCATGCCTCTCCCTTTCCAGATGTGCTCAGCAACGTGGACAACCTCCACCGCCCCAAGTTACGTCCACGCCCCGGCATGGGTCCCCGGCCTGCGGCCGAGGATGACGACCTTTTGGATCGGCACCATCCAAACAACGATACCGCGTTGGGCGCAGAACGACGACCGGCCTTTGCGCACAGAGCCGCCGCATCGGTTTAGCCAACGGAGCTGCAAGCTATCTTGAAGACGGCACAGCGCGCGAGATCGTCATCCTCGCGCACCGCGCAAGGACCCATGCCCTTCCCTATCCACGACTGCTCTGGGCACAGAATGGTTCGAGCCGCGCCGACCGAAGACGTTGTCTTCCCGCCCCGGCATGGATCCCCGCGCGGTGCGCGAGGATGACGAACTTCTGGAAGCTGCCGCCCTCCGATCCCGGCATGCCCGCGCTCCCTTCCCCCTACCCGTCGATCGCCCCCCGCGCCCGCAGCTCGGCGAGCAGCGGCAGCAGGGGCAGGCCGATGATGGTGAAGAGGTCGCCGTCGATCCGCTCCATCAGCTGAATCCCCTCCCCCTCGATCTGATAGGCGCCGACGCTGCCGAGGGCGCGGTCGCCGACATGGGCGAGATGGCGGCCGATGAAGCCGGGATCGACGGCGCGCATCGTCATCTCGGCGACACCGACATGCCGCCAGAGCACGACGCCGTCCTTGGCCAGCACCACCGCGCTGTTCAGGCGGTGCGTCTCACCCGACAGCGCCAGCAGCGTTCGCCGCGCCGCTTCCATGTCCGCCGGCTTGTGGAAGACGCGGTCGCCGAGCGACAGCGTCTGGTCGGCGCCGATCACCAACGCGCCAGGGTTCCGGCCGGACACGTCCACTGCCTTCGCCTCGGCCAGCACGAGGGCGACATCCTCAGGACCCGCGCCGCTTGCGGCGAGCGGCGCCTCCAGCGCCCGCTCGTCCAGCGTCGAAGCCTCGACGGCAAAGGCGATGCCGGCGTTTTCCAGCATGAGGCGGCGGTGCGGACTGCCGGAGGCGAGAATGATCGGCATGGCGGTTTCCTTAAAGTTTTATTCAGATTCTTCGGGTCAAATGCGGATGTCGGAAAGGGCCGGTTTTCATCCCGCGACTCGATTCGCCGGAGAAGCGCAAGAGGTGCGCCTCTTTGCCCCCGCGATTCTCGGCCCCCTGTTGATGACGGTGGGTTTATCCCGGGCGCTTTCGGCGCGCGCCGGCAGGGCGTGAACAAGTCCGGTTTCATCCACAATTCCATGCATGGGTACGGCTGTGAAAGCACGCTTGTGAACTCCGGGGATAAATCGTCTGCCTTTCGCTCGTCCCCTCGCCGTCCACAGCCCGGCGCGAGCGGTTCGGCGCCGCAAGCCTCTCTTTCTGATCGACAAATCGGCACCAGTCCCGGAATTATCCCGGGCACGGCCTGACGGCTGACGGCAAGGCATGGACTTTGCCGACCTTGCGTCCATCTTCTCCGCTCTGTGGATTCCGGCTATCCACCGACTCATAGAACTAAAAGAGATTTCTCAATCGAAATTACTCTTAGAAAGAGGGACAAGATGGCTGATCGCCGACTGCTCCGCGTGCTGGACGGCGAGACCGGCCTGCCGCCCCCGATCTGGCTGATGCGTCAGGCCGGACGCTATCTGCCGGAGTACCGCGCCCTGCGTCAGCAGGCCGGTGGCTTCCTCGACCTCTGCTACAATCCGGACTTCGCCACCGAGGTGACGCTGCAGCCGATCCGACGCTTCGGCTTCGATGCGGCGATCCTGTTCTCCGACATTCTGGTCATTCCGGATGCCCTCGATCGAGGTCTCCACTTCGTCGCCGGCGAAGGTCCGAAACTGACGCCGATCCTGCCGCAGGAAATCCGCAACCTCGATCCGAGCCGCGCCGAAACGCATCTCGCTCCGGTGATCGCGACGGTGGCGCGGCTGCGCAAGGAACTGCCGGACGAGACGACGCTGATCGGCTTCTGCGGGGCGCCCTGGACGGTGGCGACCTACATGATCGCCGGGCACGGCACGCCGGATCAGGCGCCGGCGCGGATGTTCTCCTACCAGCACCCTGAGGCGATGAAGGAACTGATCTGGATGCTCGCCGACATGTCGGCGGAGTATCTGATCCGCCAGCTGCAGGCCGGCGCCGACTGCGTGCAGATCTTCGACTCCTGGGCGGGCGTGCTCGACGAGGCGCAGTTCGAGGCCTATTCGGTGGCGCCGACCAAGGCGATCGTCGACAAGGTCCGCGCCGCCATTCCCGGTGCCAAGATCATCGGCTTTGCGAAGGGCGCGGGGCCGCTCCTGAAGAACTACCGCGAGAAGACCGGCGTCAACGGCGTCGGGCTCGACTGGTCGGTGCCGCTGTCGTTCGGTGCCGAGCTGCAGCAGGCTGGCGCCGTGCAGGGCAATCTCGATCCGCTGCGGCTCGTCGCGGGCGGGACGGCGCTCGAGGAAGGCGTCGACCGGATCATGGCAACGCTCGGGCACGGGCCCCTCATCTTCAACCTCGGCCATGGCATCACGCCGGAGACGCCGATCGCCCACGTCGAGGCGTTGATCGCCCGCGTTCGAAACCGCTAGGATTGAGCATGGACTTCGATATCTGGATCAAGGCGCTGCACGTCATCGCCGTCATCGCCTGGATGGCGGGCATGCTCTATCTGCCGCGGCTCTTCGTCTACCACGCGGAAGCGGGACCGGGCACGCCGCAGTCGGAGACGTTCAAGGTGATGGAGCGCCGGCTCCTCAAGGCGATCATGACCCCGGCCATGCTGATCACCTGGGTCGCCGGCCTCTGGCTTGCCTACTCGACCTTCGCCTTCCAGGGCGGCTGGCTGCATGCCAAGATCGCGCTGGTGCTCGCAATGTCCGGCCTGCACGGCTACCTCTCGGCCGCGACGAAAAAGTTCGCCCGCGACGCCAATCTCAAGAGCGCCAGGCACTGGCGGGTGGTCAACGAGGTGCCGACGGTGCTCTTGGTGCTGATCGTCATCCTGGTGATCGTCAAGCCGTTCTGATTTGACCTGTTACCGAACACGAAAAAGCCGAGACAGCGGACGCTGCCTCGGCTTTTTTCATTCTGAGATCGCTCGTTTCCGGTGATCCATCGTCAGCAGCTCGCCGACGACTGGCCGACAATCAGTCGTAGACTTCGATCACGCTGCGGGTCTTCGGGTCGATCAGCACCTTCTGGTCGTTGACGACCGTATAGGCATAGCCATCGGCGTCGGGGATCACCTGGTACTCCACGGTGTCCGGCAGGGCCTGGCCGACGACCACGGGGCCTTCCAGCACGACGGAGGGGCGGCTCTGCTGCGTGACGTAGGTGCGCACCTGCGCCGGCACCTCGATGACGCGGCGCGCGGGCTGCTCTGTGACGATCGTCGTCGTCGCCGGCTGCTCGGTCACGATGGCGGCCGGAGGCTGCTGCACGACGATCGTCTGCTGCGCGAACGCGGCGGGGATGAGCGTGAAGCTGGCGAGCGTGGCGGCGATGAGGGTCTTGCGCATGAGGCACTCCGTTGCTGTTTCGTCTGTAGCAACGGAGAAGTGCGCAAAATGTTGCCGAAGCGTCAGGTGATGACCTGCCGGCCTCGGCCGGCGAACGGTAGATCACGCTCAGACGACCAAGTCCCGAAGTGGCAAAACTGAAGCGGGACGAGGTACGGCACGCCAAAGAAGCACCGCCGCTGAAAGCGGGGCGTCATCGTCTGATGAAATATCTCTGATGGTTGTCTAGCGGGACCATTCCGACGTCTTCGAGGTGTCTGCCCGCGTTGCGGGAACTTCGATCACGATCGGGAATGGATTGGTGCCCAGGAAAGGACTCGAACCTTCACACCTTGCGGCACACGGACCTGAACCGTGCGCGTCTACCAATTCCGCCACCTGGGCACTTGCCGGGAGCTTTAGAGTCTCGTTTGCGGGCTGTCAACGCGGATTTCGCTGTCGTCCCCGCTGTCGCAGTGTTGATGGCGTCGGCAAGGGTGCGACAGCCTTGGTGCTTCACCTTGCAACCGTTCCGCGGTATGACGCGCCAACCCCATTCGGCGCCGGACATCGGTGCCGGGACGCCGGCGAGGACGGAGAGCGGCATGACGATCGATACGGAAAAGACGGTCACGGTTTTCGGTGGCTCGGGCTTTCTCGGCCGCTATGTCGTGCGGGCCTTGGCCAAGCGCGGCCACCGCATCCGCGTCGCGTCGCGCCGGCCGGACCTCGCCTACCACCTGCAGACCGCGGGCAATATGGGCCAGGTCATGCCGATCCAGGCGAACCTGCGCTACCGCTGGTCGATCGACCGCGCGGTCGAGGGTGCCGACCACGTCGTCAACCTCGTCGGTGTGCTCGCCGAATCCGGCCGCCAGACCTTCGACGCGCTGCAGTCGTTCGGCGCCCGTGCGGTGGCGGAAGCCGCGCGCGGCGCCGGCGCCGGGCTGACGCAGATGTCGGCGATCGGCGCCGACCCGGCCGCGACCTCGGGCTATGCCCGCACCAAGGGCGAAGGCGAGCGCTCGGTGCTGGAGATCGTGCCGGGGGCGACGATCCTGCGCCCCTCCATCGTCTTCGGCGCCGAGGACCAGTTCTTCAACCGCTTCGCCGACATGGCGCGGCTCTCGCCCTTCCTGCCGCTGATCGGCGGCGGGCTGACGCGCTTCCAGCCGGTTTACGTCAACGATGTCGCCGAAGCTGTCGCGGCAACGGTCGACGGCACGATCGAGGGCGGCAAGGTCTACGAGCTCGGCGGTCCCGACATCCTCACCTTCAAGGCGATGATGGAGGCGATGCTGACCGTCGTGCAGCGCAAGCGCCGGCTGGTGAACATCCCCTTCGGCGCCGCCGGCCAGATGGCGCGGGTGATGCAGTACCTGCCCGGCGCGCCGCTGACGCCCGACCAGGTCGACCAGCTGAAGCATGACAACGTTGTCTCGGACGCCGCGATCGCCGAACACCGCACGCTCGCCGCCTTCGGCATCAAGCCGCAGCCGATCCAGTCGATCCTGCCCACCTACCTCATCCGCTTCCGCCCCCAGGGCCAGTTCACCACGCCCGAGCCGCAGGCGGGCGGGCTGAAGCGCGAGGAAGAAGCGGCGTAAGGGTTGGGTTTTTTTGTGCGGGGAAGGCCAAGGTCTACCGGACCCCACTTGTTTTGGCGGCTTGGAATGGATCCCAGCGAAACCGATGGTTTCGCAGAGATCAAGTCCGGGATGACGAACGCCGAGTAGACATTCCAGTTCTGAAACGCTTTTTCGATTGATCAGCAGGCGAAAGCTTTGCAGCTTCGTCATCCCGGACTTGATCCGGGATCCATTCCAAACCGTCACACACATACAGTCCGGTGGACATTCCCAGCAGCACCAGCGCCATTCGCACCCAACAAAAAAAGGCCGCTCCCGAGCCATCGGGGCGGCCTTTTGCATGACGGGCGGAGCGCCCTACCCCCAGACCATCAGCGCCACGATCCCGACACTGCCGAGCGCGATACGCCACCAGGCAAAGGGCGCAAAACCGTGCTTGGAGACGAAGTCGAGGAGGTACTTCACCACGAACAGCGCGGTGATGAAGGAGACGACGAAGCCGATGGCGATCAGCGAGATGTCGTCGGCCGACAGCACGTTGCGGTTCTTCCAGAGGTCGAGCGCGAAGGCGCCGGCCATGGTCGGCATGGCGAGGAAGAAGGAGAACTCCGCCGCCGAGCGCTTGTCGGTGCCCAGCAGCAGCGCGCCGGCGATCGTGGCGCCCGAGCGCGAGGTGCCGGGGATCATGGCGAGGCACTGGAAGAAGCCGATCTTCAGGCAGAGCCCCGGTGTGAACTGCATGATGTCGGTATAGCGCGGCTTCGGCGCGAGGCGGTCGATGAAGAGGAGCGCGATGCCGCCGACGAGAAGCGCGACGCAGATCGTCATCGGCGATTCGAACAGCACCGACTTGATGAAGTCGTGCGCGATCATGCCGATGACCGCCGCCGGCAGGAAGGCGAGGAGTACGCCGCCGATGAACCGACGGCTTTCGGCGCTCGTCGGCAAGGTTGTGACGAGTTGCCAGAGCTTGGCGAAGTAGACCGAGAGCACCGCCAGCACCGCGCCGAGCTGGATCAGCACCTCGAACGTGCCAGCCTTGGAATGGAAGCCGAGGAAATGACCGGCGAGGAGGATGTGCCCGGTCGAGGAGACTGGGATGAACTCGGTCAGTCCCTCGAGAAACCCGAGAAAGGTGGCGGTGGCGGCGGAGCCGATGTCCATGAAAGTTCCCCTGCAGTCCGGCTGCGCGTTCGGCGCGCGGCGCGGTCGTATATCCCCGACGCGGGCGGCCGTCTTCCTGCTATCGAAAAAGCCTTAACCATCTCTGCCTTCGGGCTGTGTCGGAAAAATGAAGCAGTATCTGGCGGACGCGCGGCACCGATCGACATTGGCCCGGATGGTTCGCAGGCCTTGCTGATTGGGATCGACCTGCTATGTCCGGCGTTGAGGGCGCGGTCCACACTGAGGATGTCGTCACGCCAGGCTTCGGTCAGAGGCACCGTAGCCGGCGGGGACGATCGGTGCCGACAGGGTCGCGCAAGGTCGATGGGTTTCGGAAAGGTAGTTTTCCTTTCCTTGACCTTTTAATGAGAGTTTCAGTTTTGGCCGTTCCGCAGCGCCGGCGGACCGGCCTCGAACCGGCGATCCTTCGCAGGCCCCGTTTCCCACGAAAGAACCCATCGCGCACCCATGCTGAGGCTCCATCATCATCCCATGTCGGCGGCGTCGCGCTTTGTCAGGCTCGTGCTCGGCGAATACGGCGAGCGGGCCGAATTCGTCGACGAACGCCCCTGGGAGCGCCGCCGCGAGTTTCTGGCGCTGAACCCGGCCGGCACGCTGCCGATCCTCTCCGAGGACTCCGGCGCGCCGATCGTCGGCGGCATGGTGATCGCCGAATATCTCGACGAGACCCGCGGCGCCTTCCAGCGCGAGAAGCGGCTTCTGGCCGAGAAGGCGCTGGAGCGCGCGGAAATCCGCCGGCTGACCGAGTGGTTCCTGATCAAGCTCGACGGCGAGGTGACGCGCTATCTCGTGCGCGAGCGCGTGTTCAAGCTGGAGATGCGCCCCGAGGAGGGCGGCGGCTCGCCCGACGCTTCCGCGATCCGCGCCGCCCGCGCCAACCTCAAGCACCACATGCGCTATGTCGGCTGGCTGGCGGAGAGCCGCAACTGGCTGTCCGGCCCGAAACTTTCCTACGCCGATCTCGCCGCGGCCGCCTCCTTCTCGATCCTCGATTATCTCGGCGAGATCGCTTGGGAGAAGGAGCCGCTGGCCAAGGAATGGTACATGCGCGTCAAGTCGCGCCCCTCCTTCCGCCCCCTCCTCACCGAGCGCATCCGCGGCATCCCGCCGGTGGCGCACTATGCCGAGCTGGACTTCTGACGACAGGGACGCGGCGCCGCCTCACCGAATGAGGTGGACGTCGACGCCGATCAAAGGGCCGACGTCCCGCCAGACCCGGTCGGCGGTTAAAACGGGGTATCCGGCGATTTTTGCAGTGGCGAGGCAGCACCTGTCGCCCAGCGAGAGGCCGAACTGACGGGTAGCACTCGTCAATCGGCCTGCCTCCAGTGCCATCGCGGCGTCGAGCGGAAGCATGCGGACCATCAGCCGATCCCGCAGCCGGCGAACGGCATCCTCGTCAGCGCCCTCTCTGACGTATCGGGTGACCACTTCAGCGAAATTGACCGTGCTCATGGTGGCGTCGGACAGCAGTGCTTCCCGAACGCGATCGGCGCCCGCTTCCTTGCGAAAATAGGCGAGGACCGCGGACGCATCGAGGAGCACCGTCTACTCCCGAGCTTCATCCCGTCGTCGATCCGCGAGGAAGAGATCGACGCTGTCACCGGCCAGGATTTTCGAGGCTTCTTCCTGCAGGTCGTCCAGAACGCTCGCGAGGGGGCGGATGCGCAGTTCGCCTTCCTCTACCCAGGCACTCACCTGTCCGCCATGCTCTAGACCCATCGAGATCCGCACGTTCTCCGGCAGGTCGAGATGACCGGTCTCACTAACTTTGAGGACGAAGTTCATAGGGGGTTCTCCCGCTCGAGCGGGAATTCTGCGCCCAATGAGGAGGTTTTCGCAAGAGCGCAACCGTACTGGACGGGCGCGTCCCCGTCACGCTACCGCCCTTCGCCCGAGATCGGCTATATCCCTGACATGACCACCCCCGCCGCCCTCCGCGCCTTCCTCGACGCCGATGCCCGCCGCCTCGGCTTCGATGCGGTCGGCGTCGCGCCGGGCGAAGGCGATGTCGCGGCGGGCGGGCGGCTGGAAGAGTTCGTCGCGGATGGGCGGCACGGCACGATGGGCTGGATGCCGGAGACGCTGGAGCGCCGCCGCTCGGCCCGGGCGCTCTGGCCGGACGTGCGCTCCATCGTCGTCCTCGGCATGAACTACGGCCCGGACGAGGACCCGCTGGCGATCCTCGGGCGGCCGGACCGCGGGGCGATCTCGGTCTATGCCCGCAACCGCGATTATCACGACGTGATCAAGGGGCGGTTGAAGGAACTTGGCTCCCGGCTGATCGCCAAAGCCGGCGGCGGCGAGATGAAGGTCTTTGTCGACACCGCGCCGGTCATGGAGAAGCCGCTGGGCCAGATGGCGGGGCTCGGCTGGCAAGGCAAGCACACCAACCTCGTCTCGCGCGAGCTCGGCTCCTGGCTCTTCCTCGGCTCGATCTTCACGACGCTGGACCTTGCCCCAGACGCGCCCGGCCGCGACCTCTGCGGCTCCTGCACCGCCTGCCAGACCGCTTGCCCCACCTCAGCCTTCCCCACGCCCTACCGGCTGGATGCGCGCCGCTGCATCTCCTACCTCACCATCGAGACCAAGGCCCTTGTCCCGGCCGAGTTCCGGCGGGCGATGGGCAACCGCATCTATGGCTGCGACGACTGCCTTGCCGTCTGCCCCTGGAACAAGTTCGCGGAAGACGCGCGCGAGGCCAAGCTCGTCGCCCGCGAGGATCTGAAGGCGCCGCGTCTCGCCGATCTCCTGGCGCTCGACGACGCGGCCTTCCGCGCGCTGTTCTCCGGCTCGCCGGTGAAGCGCGTGGGGCGCGACAAATTCCTGTCGAACTGCCTGATCGCCGCCGGCAATTCGGGCGATGCTGGGTTTTTGCCGCAAGTTCAGGCTCTGCTGTTCGACGCCGCGCCCCTGGTGCGGGCGATGGCGGTCTGGGCACTCGGGCAGCTCGATCCGCCGGGGGTCTTGGCAGGCCGGGCCGCCGCCCTGCATAGGGAGGAGGATGAGACGGTGAGGAGCGAGTGGCATGCGTTGGACGGGATGGACTGAGCGGGGCGCGCTGACCAGAGGCAAAGCAGGGAGCGCGTCATGAACCCCAGCGACCGGTTGTTCGTCTTCGGCTGCGGCTATTCTGCCAGCGCCTTCGTCGCCCCGCTCGATCCCGCCCTTCTGGCGGGCGTGACGACGCGCTCGGCTGACAAGGCCGCCGTCATGGCGGAAAAGGGCTGGAAGCCGCTCCTCTTTGGCGGCACGGCGTCCGGGGCGGACGAGATCGAGACCGCGCTCGGAGAGACGACGCATCTCCTCGTTTCGATCGCCCCCGGCGAGGCCGGTGACCCCGTGCTGTCAGCCTACCGCGACACCGTGCTCTCGCGGATGCCGAAGCTTGCCTGGATCGGTTATCTCTCGACCGTTGGCGTCTATGGCGACCATAGCGGCGCCCGGGTAGACGAGACGACGCCGGTGAAGCCGGTCTCGCAGCGCTCGCTCGAGCGCGTCGAGGCCGAAAATGGCTGGGCCGACCTTGCCGCCCAGCGCAGCGTGCCGCTGGCCGTTTTGCGTCTGTCAGGCATTTACGGCCCCGGCCGCAACGCCTTCGTCAACCTTGCCGAGGGCAAAGCGCGTCGGCTGGTGAAGCCGGGCCAGGTGTTCAACCGCATCCATGTCGACGATATCGCGGGCGCGCTGGCACTCCTGGCGGGTCAGCGGATCGGCGGCATCTTCAATGTCACCGACGATGAGCCGGCCCCCCCGCAGGACGTCGTCGAGCATGCCGCTTGGCTCGTCGGTCTCCCTGTTCCGCCGGCCGTCGACTTCGACACCGCGACGCTGTCGCCGATGGCGCGGAGCTTCTACGGCGAGAACAAGCGCGTCTCCAACGCCTTGATGAAGCGCACGGGGTACACGTTTCGCTATCCGACCTACAGGGAAGCACTGTCAGCGCTCACAGGCGATTACGCCGCGCATGCCTCACAAAAACCGCGCTAGGATAACGCGCTGAAATGCTTCGTGATGGAACGGTCCTTTTTCTCGCCCGATCAGCCCCGCACTGAGTCCCCGTCAAACACGGGGGCCACGAGGCAAGGCTCGGTCACCCGTGGGAAATCAACGGGATAAGGACCGGAGTTCTTGAAGACGACGACTGTTTTGGCTGCCACCGCCCTCGTGGCCACCCTGTTCACCGCCAGTTTCGCCGTCACGGCCGATGCCCGGCCGATCAAGCCCCTGGTCCGCACTTCCTGCGGTGGTGCCTCTTGGTATGCTCTGCGCTCGCGCACCGCCTCCGGCGAGATGATGAACCCCTCGGCCATGACCGCCGCGCACAAGACGCTGCCGCTCGGCTCGAGGGTCAAGGTGACCAACCTCAACAATGGCAAGGCCGTCGTCGTCCGCATCAACGACCGCGGGCCCTTCATCAAGGGCCGTCTCATCGACCTCTCCAAGGGTGCCGCCCAGCGCCTCGGCTTCATCGGCGCCGGCCACACCCGCGTCCAGATCGAGCCCGAAGGCGGCGGTTCGAAGAGCTGCGCCTGAGCCGGTTGCCGCCTCACTGCCGTCTGCCTGCTTGACGTTTAGCGCCTGGGACAACAGCATCTGCCGGTGCCGTGTAGCGAGACCCGATGCGTGTCCTGTCGAAGAAGGCCTTGAAGCAGTTCTGGAGCGCGCATCATCGGGCTCACGCACCCCTGCAGGCCTGGTATGACATCGTCTGTTCAGCGGATTGGAAATCACCATCTGATGTCAAAAATCAGTTCGGCTCCAATATCGACTTCGTCGCAGACAACCGGGTGATCTTCGATCTGGGCGGCAACAAGTATCGCTTGGTCGCGCATATCGGTTATCGGCATGGCATTGTTTACATCAAGTTTGTCGGGACGCATGCCGAATACGACGACATTGATCCGGAGGTGGTGTGATGCGGCAGATCGATTCCGAGGAAGCCTACGCGAATGCCCTCGCCGAGATCGAACGCATGCTTCGCGACGAGCCGATCCCCGGAACGGCCGAAGGAAAGGCGTTCAAAGCCCTTTGCGATGCGGTGGAGGCGTATGAAGCGATCTATTGGCCTATCGAACCCACACCCGCTTTGAAGTTTGGAATGTAGGGTTCCTTACACCCTTAACCCTCACTCGTCCTCGACGAACACCTCCTGCCGCTTGCGCCGAATCTGCGGCAGCACGGCGATGATTACGGCGGCGAGCGCCAGCGCGAGCAGCGCCGCCGAGATAGGGCGTTCAAGGAAGATCATCGGGTCGCCGCGGTAGCGGATCATCGCGCGGCGGAAATGATCCTCCAGGAGCGGGCCGAGCACAAAGCCGAGCAGCAGCGGCGCCGGTTCGCAGCCGAGCTTCATCAGGCCGTAGCCGAGCACGCCGAAGAACACGATGGCGTAGATATCGAAAGCATTCTGGTCGATCGAGTAGCTGCCGATGCAGGCAAACGCGATGATCGCGGGGAAGAGCACCTTGTAGGGGATCGTGAGGAGTTTCACCCAGAGCCCGATCAGCGGCAGGTTCAGCATCACCAGCATCAGATTGCCGACCCACATCGAGACGATGATGCCCCAGAACAGCGCCGGCTCGTCGGTGATGACGTTCGGCCCGGGGGTAATGCCTTGCGTGATGAAGGCGCCGATCATCAGCGCCATCACCGGATGGGCGGGAATGCCGAGCGTCAAGAGCGGGATGAACGAGGTCTGCGCCGCCGCATTGTTGGCCGATTCCGGCCCGGCGACGCCCTCGATCGCGCCGTTGCCGAACTCTTCCGGGTGCTTCGACACCCGCTTTTCCAAGGCATAGGACGCAAACGACGCGAGCACGTGGCCGCCGCCCGGTAGGATGCCGAGGATCGAGCCGAGCGCCGTGCCGCGCAGCACCGGGGCGATGATCCGCTTGAAGTCGTCCTTGGTCAGCCAGAGGTTCTTCACCGTCTTGACCATGACGTCGCGCGTCGTCTCGTTCTCGAGATTGCGCAGGATTTCCGCGACGCCGAAGATGCCGATCGCCACCGACACGAAGCTGATGCCGGAATAGAGCTCGCGGAAGCCGAAGGAATAGCGCGGCGTGCCGTCGAAGCCGTCCTGCCCGACGGTGCCGAGGAGGATGCCGAGCACGATCATGCCCATCGCCTTCAGCACGGAACCTTGCGCCAGCGCGATCGAGGCGAGGAGGCCGAGGATGATCAGCGAGAAATATTCGGGCGCCGAGAAGGAGAGGGCGACGGCGGCGAGCGGCGGGGCGGCCAGCACCAGGATGAAGGTCGCGACCGTGCCGGCGAAGAAGGAGCCGAGCGCGGCGGTGGCGAGCGCCGGCCCGGCGCGGCCCTTCTTGGCCATCTGGTAGCCGTCGATCGCCGTCACCGCCGAGGAGGATTCGCCCGGCAGGTTGATCAGGATCGCCGTGGTCGAGCCGCCATACTGGGCGCCGTAATAGATGCCGGCGAGCATGATCAGCGCGGTCACCGGGGCGAAGGCGAAGGTGATCGGAAGGAGCATGGCGATCGTCGCGGTCGGGCCGATGCCCGGCAGCACGCCGACGAGGGTGCCCAGCAGCACGCCGACGAAGCAGTAGAGGATGTTGGTCGGCTCGAGCGCGGTCTGGAAGCCGAGGGCGAGGTTGGCGACGAGATCCATCAGATACCGATCCAGGGTCCGAGCATCGGGACGGTGACGCCGAGGCCGCGCACGAAGATGACGTAGCAGATCACCGTCGTCGCCGCGGCGAGAATGAGGGCGGTGACGGGCGAGAGCGTGCGGCTGGCAAGGCCGCTGACGAGCACGGTGGTGAACAGCGAGGGCCCGAGGCCGAGGCCGCGCACGCAGGCGCCGAAGAAGATCAGCCCGCCGAGGATCAGCACCACGCCGCGCCAGGGGATGGTGCCGAGATCCTCCGCCTCGCCCCGGTGCAGGAAGCCCTTGACCATGACGGCGATGCCGAAGCCGCAGAGGATGAGGCCGAGCACGAAAGGAAAGAAGCCGGCGCCCATGCGCAGGCCCGTTCCCATGGGATAGCCGAGCGCGGTGACGGCGAAGGCTGCCCCGAAACAGAGGAAGATCAGGCCGGAAAGAAGGTCCTTGCGCGATTTCTGCAGTTCCACGGCGGGCCTTTCAGAGGGGGGCTTGCGGGTGCGGCCGGGTGGCGGGTGGTTGGGCGGCTCGGCATCAGACGGTGCGGCGGTTCGCCCCCCTCTGCCCTGCCGGGCATCTCCCCCTCGGGTGGGGAGATCGGCCAGTCGCCAACCTCAGCGCGCCTGATCTCCCCCCTTGAGGGGGAGATGCCGGCAGGCAGAGGGGGGTGGGTGCGCCGCCATTGTCGACACCCCCACCCCAGCATCAATCAGCGAACACGCCAGCCTTCTCGATGATCGGCTTCCACAGCGCGATCTGGTCGGCGAGGTAGGTCTTGTGCGCGGCGGGCGTCGCCTGGTCGAGCGCCACCGGGGCAGTGCCGAGCTCGGCGAAGCGCTCGATCACCGTCTTGTCGGCGAGCGCTGTCTGCAGCGCCTTGGACAGCTTCTCGACCACGGCGTCGGGCGTGCCGGCCGGGGCGTAGAGCCCGTGCCAGACGCCGACCTGGAAGTCCGGCAGGCCCGCCTCGATCGAGGTCGGCACGTCCGGCAGGTTGCCGAGCCGCGCCGGCGTCGTCACCGCGAAGGCCTTCACCTCGCCGCCCTTAATCTGGCCGGTGGTGTTGGTCGACTGGTCGCACATGAAGTCGACCTCGCCGGCGAGGATGTCGGTCATCGCCGGGCCCGTGCCCTTGTAGGGAACGGTGGTGACCGCCGTGCCGATGGCGTTCATGAACAGCATGCCGCAGAGGTGCGACGCCGCGCCGATGCCGGCATTGGCGTAGACGACGCTGTCCTTGTTGGCCTTCACGTACTCGACGAGCTCGGCGAGCGTGTTCGGCTCGAGATCCTTGCGGCCGATCATCGTCATCGGGACGTTGGTGACCAGGCCGATGGTGGCGAAGTCTTTAAGCGGGTCGAAGTCGAGGTTGCGGTAGAGCGTCGGCGCGGTCGACATGCCGATGTGGTGCATCAGGATGGTGTAGCCGTCGGGCGTCGCCTTCGCGACCTGGCCGGCGGCGAGCGTCCCGCCGGCGCCGGCGACGTTCTGCACCACGATCTGCTGGCCGAGCTCGCGGCCCATCGGCTCGGCGATGAGGCGCGTCACCGTGTCGGTAGGCCCGCCCGCGGCGAACGGCACGACGATGGTGATCGGTTGCGCCGGATAGTCCTGCGCGGCGGCTGTGCCGACGGCGAACGCCAGGGCGGCGGCGCCGATAAGGGATGCAAGCTTCATTGGACGTCCTCCCAGACCCATTCCTGCGCGAAGTGCCCCGGTGCAGCGCTGCGTCTGCTTGGCCGGGGTTTTGCTCGGGTCGACGCTAGTTTCGCCGTTTCCGTGGGTCAACATGCCGCAACCGGTTTTGGCGCTCTATGCGGCCAAAGACTCATGCCGTGGCGGTCGCACCTGCTGGCGAACGCAGCCTGCCGGCTTCAGGGCGGCGTCAGGCCGAACGAAGCGCGGCGGTGGAAGCGCCAGCACATCAGGATGGCGGCCAGCGCAAGACCGACGGCGAGGCCCCACCAGATGCCGGGGCCGCCGAGCCCGAGCGGGAAGGCGAGGACATAGGCGACGGGGACGCCGACGACCCAATAGCTGAAGGCGGCGATCAGCATCGGGATCCGCGTGTCCTTGAGGCCCCGCAAGAGGGCCGAGCCGGTCACCTGCAGGCCGTCGGCCAGCTGGAACACCGCCCCGATCATCAGCATCGCGATGCCTTGCGCGAGCACCGGGGCACTCTGCGGGTTGGCCCGGTCGAGGTAGAGCCCGATCAGCGTGCCCGGCACCAGCCAGAACAGCAGCGCGCCGACGCCGGAGGTCATCACCGTCAGCCCCAGCGCCACATAGCCGGCGCGGCCGAGGCCCGGCCAGTCCTTGCGGCCGTAGGCGAGCCCGACCCGGACCGTCCCGGCGTTCGACAGGCCGAGCGGCACCATGAAGGCGATCGAGGCGAGCTGCAGCGCGATGCCGTGCGCGGCCAGCACTTCCGCGCCGAGCCAGCCCATCATGATGGTCGAGGCGCCGAACATGCCGGTCTCGGCGATCACCGTCAGCGAGATCGGCAGGCCGAGGCGGAACACCTCGAAGAAGGCCGGCCAGTCCGGCCGCCAGAACCGCACGAACAGCTCGTAGGGCTTCAGATGCGGGTTCAGCACGGCATAGGCGACGGTGATCGCGGCCATCGCGGTATTGGTGCCGAGCGAGGCGTAGGCGGCGCCTTGCATGCCGAGCGCCGGCGCGCCGAAATGCCCGAAGATGAAGGTATAGGCGAGGAGTCCGTTGATCAGCGCCCCCGCCACGGTGACGAGGAGGATGAGGTTGGCGCGGCCGAGAACGCTGAGATAGGAACGCAGGCCGATGATCCCGAGCGCCGGGAACATGCCCCATTGCAGGACGCGCATGAAGGCGCCGGCGCGCGCGGCGACGGCCGGGTCCTGGCCGAGCGAGACGAGGATCGCCTCGAAGTGCCAGAGCGGTGGCATCACCGCGATGGCGTAGAGGGTAATCACCCAGAGCCCCATCCGCACCGACCGCCGGACGCCCCTGATGTCGCCGCGCCCCGCGGCGTTGGCGGCGAGCGGCATCACTGCCTGGGCAAAGCCCGAGCCGAAGATCCAGACGAGGAAGAAGGCCTGCGTCGACAGCACGGCGGCCGCCAGCTGCTCGGGGCCAAGCTGGCCGATCATCACGGTGTCGGTGACGTGGATCGACATCTGCGCCAGCTGCGCGCCGATCAGCGGCAGGCCGAGCACCAGCGTCGCCTTGAGGTGCCGGCCCCAGCTGTTGTCGGGCGCCACGGCCGGCCGTTCGAACGAACGCGCGGCGTCCATGGTGTTTCCTCGGGGTCGTCAATACGGGAGAGGCACGGCGGACGAACCGGCGGGGCCCCGGCGTCTGGTTAGGCAAGTGCGGCCGGCCTGTCCACCCGTCCACAGCGGCTTGTCGCCGGTGGCGCCATGACGCAGCGCAAACGGGTGCCGGCCGGCAACAGTGCGACATAACGCTCACAAGCCAGTGTTGCCGGGGAACGGCGACGCTTCCCAGCCATTCGAGGGAGACCGTTTTGCAAGACTGGATGTCCCATGAGCCATGTTCCGTTCCAGAACCCGCCTGTCCCGTTCGACCCACGCTTCGAGCATCTCGAGTTCGACGAGGCCGAGACGGCACGTGAACTCGTGGAGACCTTGCGCGGCATCATGGAGATCACCGCCAAGGATTATGGACATGCCGTGCGCAGCGTCCATGCCAAGAGCCACGGCATCCTGCGGGGCACGCTGACCATCGCCGACGGGCTTCCGCCGGAGCTTGCGCAAGGGATTTTCGCGAAAGCGGCGACCTACCCGGTGGTGATGCGCTTCTCCACCAATCCCGGCGACATCCTCGATGATTCCATCTCGCTGCCACGTGGCATGGCGATGAAGATCGTTGGCGTTCCCGGCGAGCGCCTGCCGGAATCGCCGGGCGCCGACCAGGATTTCGTCATGGTCAACGGCCCCGCCTTCTCCGCCTCCACCGCCAAGGCCTTCCTCGGCAATCTGAAGCTTCTCGCCAAGACCACTGACACGCCACAGTTCCTGAAGAAGGCGGTGTCGGCGGCCTTGCGCGGCGCCGAGACGCTGGTCGAGGCGGCCGGCGGAAAGAGCTCGACCCTCATCGCCATGGGCGGCCATCCCAACACCCATGTGCTCGGCGATACCTTCTACACCCAGGCCCCCCTCCTCTACGGCCGCTACGTCGCGAAACTATCGCTTGCCCCGGTCAGCGCCAACCTGAGGGCCCTCACCGGCGCCAAGGTCGACGTTTCCGGCAAGCCGAACGCGCTGCGCGAGGCGGTGTCGGAGGTGTTCGCCACGCAGTCCGGCGAATGGGAGCTGCGGGTGCAGCTGATGACCGATCCGAAGACCATGCCGATCGAGGATGCCTCGGTGCCGTGGTCGGAGGAGGAGAGCCCCTTCATCACCGTCGGCCGCGTCACCGTCGGCCCGCAGGATGCCTGGAGCGATGCGGCCGAGCGCCATGTCGACAATGGCATGGCCTTCTCGCCTTGGCACGGCATCACCGAGCACCGCCCGCTCGGCTCGATCATGCGGGTACGCAAGCCGGCCTACGAGATGTCCTCCGGCTTCCGCGCCGCGCACAATGGCTGCCCGATCATGCAGCCGAAGACTGCCGAGGATATCGGCATCTAGTTCTGCTAGCCTCTGGAATGGCTCCGGCACCCGTCCCGCGGACAGAAGCGGGGCGGGGAAGCCAAGCCGATAAGGAGAACCGGCATGATCTATGATCTCTACTACTGGCCGGGCATCCAGGGCCGCGGAGAATTCGTCCGCCTGGTGCTCGAAGCCGCCGGTGCCGACTACCGCGACATGGCCCGGCTAGACATTCCCGGTGGCGGCATCGCCGGCATGATGGCGATGATGAAGGCCGGCTGGGGCGGCGCCCGCACCTTCGCCCCGCCCTTCCTCGTCCACGGCGACCTCATGCTCTCGCAGACCGCCGTCATCGCCGCCCATCTCGGCGAGACGCTGGGGCTCGCCCCCGAGGATCCGGCCGCCCGCCTGTTCGCCCGGTCGATCGCGGCGACCACGGCCGACATCGTTTCCGAGGCGCACGAGGTCCATCATCCCGTCGGTACCGGGCTCTACTACGAGGACCAGAAGCCCGAGGCCCTGCGCCGGGCCAAGGGGTTCCGGGCGGAGCGGATGCCGAAATACCTCGGCTGGTACGAGAGCCTGATCGATGCCTCCGGCTTCCTTGCCGGCCGCCAACTCAGCTATGCCGACATCGGTCTGTTCCAGCTGGTCGAAGGTCTGCGCTACGCCTTTCCTCGGCGCATGGCCGTTATCGAGGCGGACTATCCACGCGTGGTGGCGCTGGCGGCGACCGTCGCCGCGCTGCCGAACATCGCCGCCTATCTCGCCAGCGATCGTCGCCTGCCGTTCAGCGAGGACGGCATCTTCCGCCACTACCCCGAACTCGACGCGGACTGACGCCGCACGCCTTTCTACTCCCTCGGGCGCGAGCCGGTCCGCCGAATGTTTCACGTGAGACACAGCGCACGCCGGTCATTGCATCTCAGCGAAGCCTTGGTTCGCTGGGGTTTGCGGTCAGGCGCTCGATTGGGTAACGCTGCGGGAATATCGAAAGCCCGCAGCCGGAACCGCCATGCATGTCTTCCACGACGACGAGACGCCCCGCGAGCCCCCAGAGGGTCCGCGTGCCTTCGTAACGGGCTGGCCGGTCTGGCACTCGCGCTCGCCGCTCATTCACGGCGACTGGCTGCAGCGCTACGGCCTCCCCGGCTCCTATGAGCGGCTCGGCATCCCGCCCGAGGAGTTCGGCGACTTCCTCGAGGGCTTTGCCGGCAGCGGCTTCGTCGGCGGCAATGTCACGCTGCCGCACAAGGAGGCGGCGTTTGCCGCCGTCGGCCGGCGGGATGAGGCGGCCGAGGCGATCGGGGCGGTGAACACGCTCTGGTGGGAGGACGGCGTCCTCACCGGCGGCAACACCGACGCTTACGGCTTCTCCGCCAATCTCGACGAGCGCCTGCCCGGCTGGCGCGATGCGGAGACTGCCGTGGTGCTTGGCGCCGGCGGCGCGGCGCTCGCGGTGGTTTTCGCGCTGCTCTCGGCCGGCGTCGCCCGCGTCCACGTCGTCAACCGCACCGAGGCCCGCGCGTCCGCCTTGGCAGAGCGCTTCGGCGCCCGCGTCAGCGGCCATGGCGCGGAGGCGCAGCCGGCGCTGCTCGCCGGGGCCGATCTCCTCGTCAACACGATACCGACCTCGGCGACAGAGGACGGCGGGCTGCCGGACCTTTCCACCCTTCCCGACACATCGCTGGTGACCGACATCGTCTACGTCCCGCTGGCGACGCCGGTGCTGCGGGCGGCCGAAGCGCGGGGCCTGCGCCATGCCGACGGGCTCGGCATGCTGCTGCATCAGGCGGTGCCGGGCTTCGAGCGCTGGTTCGGCCAGCGCCCGACCGTCGACGCAGCGCTGAGGGCGCGGCTCGTCGCCGACATCGCGTCATGACGGGCGCTGCCGGCAGGACCGCGCGATGATCATCCTCGGCCTCACCGGCACGATCGGAATGGGCAAGTCGACGACCGCAAGCCTCTTCGCCGAGCGCGGCATCCCCGTCCATTCCGCCGACGAGACCGTCCACCGCCTCTATGCCGGCAAGGCCGCGCCCATGGTAGAAGCGCTGTTTCCGGGCGTCGTGCGCGACGGCGTCGTAGACCGCACGGCACTGTCTGCCCGGGTGCTCGGCGATCCCGCGGCCTTGCAGGCGCTGGAGGCGCTGGTGCATCCGCTGGTGCGGGCCGAGGAGCAGGCCTTTCTGGCAGAGGCCCGCAAGGCCGGCAGGAAGCTGGTGGTGCTCGACATCCCACTCCTGCTCGAGACGGGTGGAGAGAAGCGGGTAGACAAGGTGCTGGTGGTCTCAGCGCCACCGGAAGTGCAGCGCGCGCGCGTTCTCGCCCGGCCGGGGATGACGGCCGAAAAGCTCGCCTCCATCCTCGCCCGCCAAGTGCCCGACGCCGAGCAGCGGGCCCGCGCCGACTTCGTGCTCGACACCGCCGGCGGCATCGAAACGGCCCGCGTTGCCATCGCCGAACTCATCGCCAAACTCACGGCTACCGAGTAAACGTTAAGAACAAAGTAAGAACATCTGGCGAGCCTCGGGGGACAACCTCGCCGCCGAGAAGCTCTCGCTTGAACTTCGCCGGTCGATGCGCGACACCGGGACACCAACGGGATGAAGTCATGCGCGAGATCGTCTTCGATACGGAAACCACCGGCCTCGACTTCGAGGCCGACCGCGTCATCGAAATCGGCGCGATCGAACTCTGGAACCATATTCCGACCGGCCGGTCCTGGCACGCCTTCGCGCGGCCGGCGGGTCGCCGGGTCGATCCCGGCGCCTTCGACGTGCACGGCATTTCCGACGATTTCCTGAAGGACAAGCCGTTGTTCGAGGAGGTCGTCACGGAGATGACCGAGTTCTTCGGTGACAGCGTGCTGATTGCCCACAACGCCACCTTCGACATCCGCTTCCTCAATGCCGAGCTGAAGCGCATCGGCTTGCCGCCGATCGACATGGAGCGCGTCATCGACACGCTGCAGATGGCGCGGCGGAAATTCCCGATGGCACCGGCAACGCTCGACGCCCTCTGCTCGCGCTTCTCGATCGATACGTCGAAGCGCGACAAGCACGGCGCGCTGGTCGACTCCGAGCTTCTCGCCGGCGTCTACATCGAGCTCATCGGCGGCCGCCAGGCCGCGCTCGGCCTCGTCTCCTCGCACCAGGAAGAGCAGCGCGACGCCGACGGCGCCGTCCTCCGCCTCGCCCCGCGCCGCGTGCCGCTGGCGCCGCGGGTGACGCCCGAGGAGGCGCTGCGCCACCGTGCCTTCATCGAGACGCTCGGACCCGATGCCCTCTGGCTGAGCTTCCTCGAGCCCGCGACCCCGCCGGAAATCGCCGCGGCCGTCTGACGCGGCAGGCTGTCGCGGGAACATCTGCTGACCGTGCCGACTTTTGGTGTGTGCCGACTTCTGGAGGTCGGCCGATCCGGGAGGCCAACATGTCCGACAAGAAAATCCACCCCGCCGACACCGTCCCTGCCGTGGGCAGCGAGTCGGACAAGCCCGACCTTGTCTCACACTTCGTCCGGCAGACCGACGCGACCTTCGCCGGCAAGCCCGACAAGAGCCTCATCGGCCGCGATATTCCGATCGAGGAATATGACGAGGACGAGCGGGACGAGGACGGCGAACCGCTGTGAGGTGCGGTTTCGGGCGGAGTAGCTGGATGCTTGCGACGACTAGACAGCCCGGTGTAGACTGCGTGGTGGGCCGGTATAGCCATTATTCACTATACGATTTCTGAATCTGTGATGGACACCGAACGTTCGGAAGGAACTGAAGAACGTTGGAAGGCCTAACATAAACGCCAAATCCTCGTCATCCCGGGCTTGCACCGGTATCCATTCCAAATCGTCCATCACACATGGTACCGGCGACCTTCCCGCCTTGTCGCCGCAGGCTGGTTCTGCACTGGACAAACTCTATTCAGCGTAGAGGAATGGATCCCGGATCAAGTCCGGGATGACGAAATTGAGGGGCCGGCGTCACGGCAGCTCCGTCTGTCCGATGGAGGCACTTGGAAGCGTAGGCCGCCCCAAGGACGTGCATCATTGCCGAAACGGACCGAAGTCGTCCTCACCCCAAGGGCCTCACCTCGCCAATGCACGAAGGATAACACCTCCGCGCCTCTACAACGCGCCCGCTACCCCGGCTCTCACTACCCTTCGCTCTCGCTACTCCGCGCCCGCTACCCCAATCTCTCCACCGCCGCCGCGACCCCGCCCCCGCACCTACCGCCGCCGCTTCGCCGCCCGGATCGCCTCGGCCTTCGCGGCAGCCACATCCAGCGCCGCACGAAGCTGCACCAGATCCTCCGGAGCCAGAATCGCGATGGTCTCGGAGAGACGGTTGGCAAGCGCGGTTGCGTCGGCGCTGAGGCCGGCGGTCTCGACCGTGACTTTCGGGTGGGAGAGTTCCGCGAGCCGCTCGAGTTCCTCCGCATCGTCCCAGATCACGTTGAGATAGCCGATGATCCGCTGTAGCAGCTGCCAGGTCGGGCGGCCGCGGCGGCCGTGTTCGAGCGCCGAGAGATAGGCGCTGGAGACGCGCAGGGCCTTCGCCATCTCGCCTTGGGTAACGCCCTTCTCGCGCCGCAAGGCGCGGATCCGTTCGCCGAACGGCGTCACCGGCCTTGCCTCCCCGGCGCCCTGCAGGAGACGCCGTTCATCGCCGGCGGATGCGGATGTAGAAGGCGCCGTCGCCGCCATGGCTGCGGTCCGCGGGCTCGAAGCCGGCGACGAGGCTGCGGAACTCCGGCGTGTCGAACCAGTGCGGCAGCGAGCGCTTGATCACCCCGCGCGAGCCGAACGAGGCGCCGCGCCCGGTGATCACCAGAACGTGCCGCATGTGGTGGGCCTGTGCCTGGCGCAGGAAGCCCAGCAGCGCGTAATGCGCGACGATCTGCGTCTTGTCGTGCAGGTCGATGCGGTCGTCGATCTCGACCCGTCCTTTGGCGATCTTGCGCTTGACCGGCTTCTCGATCGGGAAGAGGCCCGGCAGCGCCCGCATGGGCTTCGCCTTGATCGCCGGCGCCTGGTAGGCGGGCATCAGGCTCGGCTTCGGGACGGCGATCGCGGCGGGTTTCGGTGCCGGCATCCGGACGTGTCTGGCGGAAGCGGGGCGGGGCACGGGGGGCGGCGCTGGCGCCATCACCGGCTCGGCCGGCGGCAGGTCGGGCAGATCCTTGCCGGGCATCGGCTTTGCCTGCCGGGCGACGCCGACCCACAGCCGCAGCTCGTCGTCGCTGAGGCCCCGCCGGCGCCTCATCGCTCGATCCCGGCGTGAACGGAAGCCGGCAGCAGCAGATAGAAGTCGCCGGGATGGCGCACGCGTCCCGCCGCCTGTCCTGCAACGAGGCCGGAGCCGACAAAGATGTCGGCCCGCGCCGGCCCGAGGATCGCCGAGCCGGTGTCCTGCGCGATCATCAGCCGCTGGAACGGCGCGCCGGCGAGCACCAGATCGGGCGCGTCGATGAAGAACGGCGTGCCGAAAGTGTGGAGCAGGCGGTCGACGGCGATCGAGGCCATCGGCGTCAGCGGGACCTTGGCGGCCGCGACGGGTCCAAGGCTCTCGTCGACCACCTCCGCCTCGCGGAAGAAGATGAAGGAGCGGTTGCGGTCGAGGAGACCGCGGACGCGCTCGGGATGGGCGGCCAGCCAGGCGCGGATGCCGTCCATGTCGGCCTCGGCGAGCGTCAGCGCGCCCTCCTGCACCAGGATCCGACCGATCGCCGTGAACGGGTGCCCGGTCTTGGCGGCATAGGTGACGCGCAAGCGGCGCCCGTCGGCCAGCCGCAGCCGGGCCGAGCCCTGGATGTGGACGAAGAAGGCATCGATGGGGTTGTTGAGCCAGGCGATCTCCAGCCCGCGGCCGTGGAGGAAGCCGGCCTCGATCGCCTCCCGGTCGGGATATTCGTCGAGATGCTCGTCCGGCCGGCGCCAAGCGTAGCGGAAGGACGGGTCGAGCCCCGCCGGCCGCGACACGTCGTCGACGGGAACGAGGTCGTGCGGCACGCCGTAGAGCGGCGTGGAGAAGCGGGCGTCACGCGTCAGCGCGGCGTCGAGTTCGGGCTCGTAATAGCCGGTCAGGAAACCGCGTGCGGCGGGATCATCGGCCTTGGCCGACAGGAAGGCCGGCTGAAAATGCCGTTCGAAGAAGGAGCGAGCCTCCGCCGGGCCGATCTCGGCGGCGGCGGACAGCGCGGCTTCCGCGGCCGGGCGGAAATCGTCGGCCTCGACGCCGAGCGTCCCTGTCTTGACCGCTTCGGCCATGAACCGTTCGGCCGAGCGCCTGAACGCCGAAAAGGCCGCGGCGTGGTCTGCCGCGGCCCATCCGGGCAGGTCATCGAAGCGGCGTTTCGCCAGAAGGTCGGTCAGCACGGGCACCTCGCCGTCGCAGTCTGGCTCAGGCGGCTTCTGACTGCGTCTCGACCAGCTTCCAGTTCGGATCCTTTGAGCGCGTGTCGCGGGCGAAGGTCCATACGTCCTTGACCTCGACGACGGTCTCGGGATCCCCGTCGATCACCTCGCCGGTGTTCGACGTCACCGCGGTGATCAGCTGGGAGACGATGCGCACGGTGATCAGAACCTCGCGGTCCTTGGTCTCGGCGGCGACGATCTTCGCGTCGTCGATGCCGACGAAGGTCGACTGCATCTTCTCCGACCGCGCCTCGCGCTCGGTGATCGCCGCCTCGAAGCCGGCATAGGCTTCCTGGCTGAGCAGGCTCTTCAGCGTCTTGCGGTCACCGCTGGCAAACGCGCCGACGATCATCTCGTAGGCGATCTTCACGCCATCGATGAAGCCCTTGGCGTCGAAGGTCTGGTCGGCGTCCTGGACGCGGCGGAGCTCGGCATTCGCGGGCTCGGCAGGCGGCACGATCTTGTCGATCGCCGCATAGCGGTCAACCACCACGGCCTCGGTCACGCCGGTCTCGCGCCGGTTCGGCAGCGTCACGACGTTGCCCTGTGCCTCGATGGTCTTCTCGGGCCGGGCATAGGGATCGAAGGGAGGCCGCTCATTGCCGGTACGCCGGCCCAGCACGTTGCGCAGTTGGAACAGGACGATCGCCGCCACGATGATGAAGAAGATCGTCCCGAAGGTCATCCTGTGCGCAATCCCTGTGTGTTCGCCTGGTGCGGTGGAAGAAGGTGGCAACGGATCCGCCGCCGCCGCAGACCCTGCATATAAGTGAGCCGGTCGCTCATTCAAATTGCCGTTGGCCGATCCTATCTTCTTTGTGACGTGCATTCGCGCAAATTATGCGGCGGCAATGAACGGATCGTGCCGATATAGGCGAAATTGAGTAGGATGCCGGCCTCTTCTTGTTTTTTGGCCGAGCTCCCAACCTGGAGAATTCCCCTGCGACTGCTGTTGCTCCCGCTCTCGATGCTGCTGCTGCCGATCGTCGAGATCGCCGTGTTCATCCTCGTCGGCGACCGGATCGGGCTGTTGCCGACGCTCGGCCTCGTCGTCGGCAATGCGGTGATCGGCGTGCTCCTGTTGCGGCGGCAAGGCCTGTCGACGCTCCTGCGCATCCGCCAGGAGGTTCAGGCCGGGCAGAATCCGGGGCGTGAGCTGGTGCACGGGGTGATGATCGTGCTGGCGGCGTTCCTGCTCATCGTGCCCGGCCTCGTCACCGACCTCATCGGCTATCTCCTCTTCATCCCGCCGGTGCGCGATCTCGCCTGGCGGTTCCTGAAGGGACGCGTCACCGTGATGGCGATGCCCGGCGGTACCGGCTTCCGACGGCGCCCGATGCCGTCCGATGACCTGCTCCGCCGCCCGGCGTCCGGGCCGGTCGCACCCGCCGGCGTGATCGAGCTCGACGACGACGAGTATGCCCGGCGGCCGAACCCCGACAGTCCCTGGCGCGGCGACAAGCCCACGCCATAACCGCCAGCCCGGCGTTTCGCCGGCAACGCGGGCGGCCGGGCGCGAACTTGTCTCCCCTTGCGCGAAGTGTTAGCGCTCGCGCCACCGCAGCGGGCGACCGTGCCGCGTGCCGGCGTGCCGGGGCGGGCGAGCGGGACAGATATGGGGACCATGCCGGCCGCGCAGCGGGGCATGCCCGGGATCCAAGCGGAGGCTTTCATGTCCGACATCGACCAGGCCAATCAAGGTCTGCCCAACGGCCAGGCGCCGTCGATCAACATCCTCGCCCAGTACATCAAGGACTTCTCGTTCGAGAGCCCGAACGCGCCAGCGGCCCTGCGCAACCAGGCCAAGGCGCCCGGCATCAACATCGGCGTCAACGTTACCGCCAACCCGGTCAATGCCGAGGACGGCGACTACGACGTCAAGCTCTCGCTGAACGCCAAGGCCGGCGACGACAAGGATCTCCTGTTCCACGTCGAGCTCGAATACGGCGGCGTGTTCCGGCTGCAGCACTTCCCGCAGGAGCATCTCCTGCCGGTGCTGTTCATCGAGTGCCCGCGTCTGCTCTTCCCGTTCGCGCGCCAGATCGTCGCCGACGTCACCCGCAATGCCGGCTTCCCGCCGCTGATGATCGATCCGATCGACTTCGCCGCGCTGTTCGCCCAGCGGATGTCCGAGGAACGCGCCAAGGCGCAGGTCCAGACGGTCTGATTTCCATCCTTTCGAAGACATGAAAAAGGGCGCCGAGAGGCGCCCTTTTTCATGTCGGGTCCGAAGCCGCCGTTACGGCTTCGGCAGCTTGTAGGCGATCACCGAGTCGCCGGTCTTGGTGCCGAGCGAGCCATGCCCGCCGGCGACCGCCAGCACGTACTGACTGCCGTCGCGGCCGGCATAGGTCATCGGCGTCGCCTGGCCGCCGGCCGGCAGACGGCCCTTCCAGAGTTCCTTGCCGGTCGAGACGTCGTAGGCGCGCAGGTACTGGTCGAGCGTGCCCGACAGGAAGGCGACGCCGCCGGCCGTCATCATCGGGCCGCCGAGGTTCGGCACGCCCATCTTGAACGGCAGCGGGATCGGCGAGGAGTCGCGCACCGTGCCGTTCTTGTGCTGCCAGATCACCTTGCCGGTGGTGAGGTCGGCCGCTGCGACATAGCCCCAGGGCGGCGACTGGCAAGGCAGGCCGAGCAGCGAGGTGAAGGGCGCAAGCTTGATCGCATAGGGCGCGCCGAAGTTCTCGTTGAGCGAGGGCAGCGCGCCCGCCGGCTTCTCGCCGCCGTCCTGGACGTAGAGTTCCGTCTCGTTCTGGCGCCGCACCAGCTGCGACGTGAAGGCGAGGTAGGTCGGCGTCGTGAAGGCGATCTGGCGCTGCGGGTCGACGGCGACGCCGCCCCAGTTGAACACGCCGAAATTGCCGGGATAGATCAGCGATCCCTTCAGCGAGGGCGGGGTGAAGCGGCCGTCATATTTCAGCCGCGTCAATGCCACCCGGCAGGCCAACTGGTCGAACATCGTGGCGCCCCACATGTCCTTGCCGGTGAGCGCGGGCGGGTCGAAGGACAGCGCCGATTTCGGCTGGGTGGGCGCGGTCCGGTCGCCCTTGGCCGCGCCCGTGGGCGCCGCGATTTCGGTCACCGGCAGAACCGGGGTGCCAGAGCGGCGGTCGAGCACGAAGAGCTCGCCTTGCTTGGTCGGCTGCACCAGCGCCGGCACGGTCTGGCCGTTGAGGGTGAGGTCGATGAGGCTCGGCTGCGCCGGCACGTCATAGTCCCAGAGGTCGTGGTGGACGGTCTGGAACACCCACTTCACCGTGCCGGTGGCGATGTCGAGCGCCACCACCGAGGACGAGAAGCGCTCGACTTCCGGCGAGCGGTTGCCGCCGAACTGGTCGGGCGGCTGGTTGCCCATCGGGATATAGACCATGCCGAGGCTCTCATCGACCGAGAAGATCGACCAGGAGTTCGGCGAGTTCGCGGTGTAGGTCTGGCCCTCCGGCAGCGGCGCCGTCTGGTCCGGCTTGGCGCTGTCCCAGGCCCAGACGAGATCGCCCGTGTTGACGTCATAGCCGCGGATGACGCCCGAGGCTTCCGCCGTCGAGACGTTGTCGAGGACGGTGCCGGCGACGATGATGATGTTGGCGGTCACGACCACCGGCGAGGTCGAGTAGTAGGCGCCCGGATTAACGTTGGGCATCTTCTGCCAGAGGTCGATCTGCCCATCGCCGCCGCCGAAATTGCTGCAGACGGCGCCGGTCTCCGGGTCGAGGGCGATCAGCCGGCCATCGGCCGTCGGCATGAACAGCTTGGCAGCGCAGGTGCCGGTGACGGCGGCACCGGCGGTGGCGACCGGAAGCGCCGGGTCCGCGGCATCGCCAGCAGGCGCGGCGGCAGTGGCGCCGGGGGGCGTCGCTGCGGTCGGCGCGGGTGTCGGGGCCGCCGGGGTCGCCGCAGCAGCGGGGGCTGCGGCATCCGATGAAGCGGTGGCGGCGTGGTAGGACAGGCCGCGGCAGGTCAGGTGCTGCAGCGCGAGCGCGCCCTGCACCTTCGGGTCATAGCGCCAGATCTCTTTCCCGGTGTCGGCATCGAGCGCGATGACGCTCTGGTGCGGCGTGCAGAGGAAGAGCTTGTCGCCGATCTTCAGCGGGGTGACCTCGAAGGTCGTCTCCAGCGGATCGCCTTCCTGCTTGGCGTCGCCGGTCTCGAATGTCCAGGCGGTCTCGAGGGTGCTGACGTTCTTCGGGGTGATCTGGTCAAGCGGCGAGAAGCGCTGGCCGTAGCCGGTGCGGCCATAGGCGCGCCATTCGTCGGCGGGGATGCTGGCGGCGTCGCCGGCGACGCGGCCCGTCGGGGCCGGCACGGTGCCCTCGATGCGGTGGAGGTCGGTGAACCACGACGTCACCGCCACGCCGAGCACCAGGACCAGCGAGGCGGAGAGCGCGAGGCCGCCGCCGCTGAACGCCGTCGGGCCACCCTTGATGCCGTCCATCGCCGCGCGCACGTCGGGCACATAGAGGCGGCGGGTGATCCAGGGGGTCAGCAGGAACAGGCCCATCAGGAAGATCACGTCGCCGCGCGCCGCGAGCGGCCACCAGTCGAGGCCGACCTCCCACAGCGCCCAGCCGAGCGTCCCGAAGACCAGCGCGGCGTAAACCCAGAGCGCTGCCTCGCGTCGCGCCAGCAGCAGGCCGGCGGTGGCGAAGAAGAGCACGGCCGCGGCGAGATAGTACCAGGAGTCGCCGGCGCTGATCAGCCAGACGCCGCCGATGGCCGAGGCGACACCGAAGAGGACGAGGAGGATCGTGGCGATCCAGAGGGCGGGAGAGCGGCCGGTGGGCATGTTGACCTCGTCACTTCACAGGCTTGGATGGACGGACCCTCGCATGGCTCGTCCCTGAACGGAACTGCGGCATTGCCACAGCGCTGGCGAAAGCAGGGCGGCGCAGCGTTTTTCGCTCTCGTGATCCCCGCGCGGGCAAGTGAGCCTGTAGCTGGCTTCGTCAAGGCGTGCGGTGCCAGAAACCAACGGCGTTGCGGGACCTCTCGGCACGGTACCCGGTAACCAGCGATACGCCGCCGCGCGGAATACCTCGCTGGCTGACAACCTGCTTGCACCCCGGCAGCCTTGCCGGTATAGGCAATCGGGATACCCTGCCTCAGGGGCGCTGGCCGAATCAGTTCCGCCACCACCCTTTCCGTTGCCGCACGTGTTCAGTCGCTGGCATCGGCTCTCCCCATCCCGCCTTCCCGATACCGTCTTCCCCCGTCTTACCATTGACGCAAGTGCAGTCCCCCCACCGATCGCCCGATCACATCAGCGGGACGGAGCCGTAAAACCATATGTTGGAAATGAAGCTTCAGGACCTGAAGAACAAGAAAGCCCCCGAGCTCATCGCTTTTGCCGAGGAGAACGCGGTCGAGAACGCGCCTGTCCTGCGCAAGCAGGAGCTGCTGTTCGCGATCCTGAAGAATCTTGCGGCCCAGGGCGTCGAGATCATCGGCGAGGGCGTCGTCGAGGTGCTGCAGGACGGTTTCGGCTTCCTGCGCTCGCCCGATGCCAACTACCTGCCGGGCCCCGACGACATCTACATCTCGCCTTCGCAGCTCCGCCGCTTCTCCTTGAAGACCGGCGACACCGTCGAGGGACCGATCCGCTCGCCGAAGGACGGCGAGCGCTATTTCGCGCTTCTGAAGGTCAACACGATTAACTTCGACGACCCGGAGCGGATCAAGCACAAGAGCCATTTCGACAATCTGACGCCGCTCTACCCGAACGAGCGCTTCAAGATGGAGCTCGACAATCCGACCTCGAAGGATCTGTCGGCCCGTGTCATCGATCTCGTCGCCCCGCTCGGAAAGGGCCAGCGCGCGCTGATCGTCGCGCCGCCCCGCACCGGCAAGACGGTGCTGCTGCAGAACATCGCGCACTCCATCACCGCCAACCATCCGGAGTGCTACCTCATCGTGCTGCTCATTGACGAGCGGCCGGAGGAAGTGACGGACATGCAGCGCTCGGTGCGCGGCGAAGTGGTCTCCTCGACCTTCGACGAGCCGGCGGTCCGCCACGTGCAGGTCGCCGAAATGGTCATCGAGAAGGCCAAGCGCCTCGTCGAGCACGGCCGTGACGTCGTCATCCTGCTGGACTCCATCACCCGCCTCGGCCGCGCCTACAACACTGTCGTGCCGTCCTCCGGCAAGGTGCTGACCGGCGGTGTCGACGCCAACGCCCTGCAGCGCCCGAAGCGCTTCTTCGGTGCCGCCCGTAACATCGAGGAAGGCGGCTCGCTGACGATCATCGCCACCGCGCTGATCGATACCGGCAGCCGCATGGATGAAGTCATCTTCGAAGAGTTCAAGGGCACGGGTAACTCCGAAATCGTCCTCGACCGCAAGGTGGCGGACAAGCGGATCTACCCGGCGATGGACATCCTCAAGTCCGGCACGCGCAAGGAGGACCTCCTCGTCCCGCGCGCCGACCTGCAGAAGATCTTCGTCCTGCGCCGGATCCTCGCGCCCATGGGCACGACCGATGCGGTCGAGTTCCTGAACGACAAGCTGAAGCAGACCAAGATGAACTCGGACTTCTTCGACTCCATGAACACCTGATCGGTCTCACCGATCGATTCGGCAGCGGTCCGATCCGAAAGGGTCGGGCCGTTTGCGTTTTGGGTGAAGGTACTGACGGGAAGCGGACGCCATGATGACCGATGCCATGATCGCCGACGACACCATCATCGCCCTCTCATCCGGTGCCCTCCCCGCTGGCATCGCCGTCATCCGCATCAGCGGCACCGCCAGCCGCACCGTGTTGGAACGCCTCGCCGGCGGCGTCCCGCCGATCCGCCAGGCCAGCCTGCGCCGCATCCGGGATGCACGGGGCGACACGATCGACCATGCGCTGGTCCTTTTCTTCGAGGGCCCCGCGACCGTCACCGGCGAGGATCTCGCCGAACTCCATCTGCACGGCGGCCGTGCCGTCGTCGCCGCTTGTCTCGACGCCGCCCTCGCCCTCCCCGATGTCCGGCTGGCGCAGGCTGGCGAGTTCACCCGCCGCGCCTTCGAGAACGGTCGCATCGATCTGACCGAGGCCGAGGGACTTGCCGACCTCCTCTCCGCGGAAACCGAGGCGCAGCGCATCCAGGCGGTGGCACAGTCCGGCGGGGCACTGCGGGCCCTTTATGAGGGATGGATGAAGCGCCTCGTCCACGCGCGCGCCATGCTCGAAGCCTCGTTCGACTTCGCCGACGAGGGCGACGTGACGGAGGACGTCGCCGATAGCGTCCGACCGGCTCTGCAGGCGCTCGCTTCTGAAATGCGGACCCACTTGGCCGGCGCCGGACGCGGTGAGATCCTGCGGCATGGCTTCAAGGTGGCGATCATCGGCCCGCCGAATGCCGGAAAATCGAGCCTCCTGAACGCCCTCGCCGACCGCGACGCGGCCATCGTCTCGCCCATTGCCGGAACGACGCGCGACGTCATCGAGGTCGCCCTGGACCTCGGCGGGGTGAAGGTGCGCCTGTTCGACACGGCCGGTCTCCGGGATACCGCCGACGCTGTCGAGGCGATCGGCATTGATCGCGCTCTGGCAACGGCTGAGGATGCCGACCTTATCCTCGATCTCCGGTCTTGTGAGACTGGGATTCACGTGAAACATCCGGAGACGTCGCCGCTGGCTGCTCAGTTAGAGCGGTCGATTCGGACCCGTACCGGGAACGCCGCACCGCCGACCTGGTTCATCAGAACGAAAATCGACCTGAAGCCTGAACGATTCGGATCCGATACAATAACGCCCAACGGCCTCGGTGACGAAACACCGGCGTTTACGCTGTCCGCGCATACCCGTACCGGACTGAGAGCACTTGTTGAAGCCATCGCCGTCGCCGCGACAGCGGCTGCCGGCGACCCTTCGGCGCTGGTCCCGGCTCGGACCCGCCACCGCGATATCGTGTCGGACGCCTTGCGTCTCCTCGACCAGACCATCGCGGCCAGCCAGCCTCCCGAGTTCGCCGCCGACGACCTGCGCGAGATCACCGACCGCCTCGGCGCCCTAACTGGCCGGGTCGGCGTTGAAGACCTCCTCGACGTCATCTTCTCGGCCTTCTGCATCGGCAAGTGATTCACGTGAAACAGGCGCGGCTACCCTCGCTCCGAGCGCCGCGCAGACGACATTTCTGGACTGACGCACTCCGCCTCGCGCATTGACAGGCCGGCGGGCTTTGGGCTTAACCAGACGATGCACAGCAGATCCCCCACAGCATTCGACGTCGTCGTCATCGGCGGCGGCCATGCCGGTTGCGAGGCGGCCGGCGCCGCCGCGCGGCTCGGCGCGCGCACCGCCCTTCTCACCCACAGCTTCGACACCATCGGCGCGATGAGCTGCAACCCGGCGATCGGCGGCATCGGCAAGGGGCATCTCGTGCGCGAGATCGATGCGCTGGGCGGCTTGATGGGCGAGGCGGCGGACGCGGCCGGCATCCAGTTCCGGCTGCTCAACCGCAGCAAGGGCCCCGCGGTGCGCGGCCCCCGCACCCAGGCCGACCGCAAGCTCTACCGCGCCGCCATGCAGGCGATGATCCGGGCAACCGCCAATCTCGAAGTCGTCGAGGGTGACGCATTTGATCTGAGCTTTGCCGAGGACGGCAGCGTTGCCGGCGTGATCCTCAGTGATGGGCGGACGCTGTCCTGCGGGTCCGCGGTGCTGACCACCGGCACCTTCCTCTCGGGCCTCATCCATATCGGTCTCAAGAAGATCCCGGCCGGTCGCATGGGCGAGGATCCCTCCCTCGGCCTCTCCGGCACGCTGCGCCGTCTCAGGCTGCGGCTCGGCCGCCTGAAGACTGGAACCCCCGCGCGGCTCGACGGGCGCACGATCGAATGGTCCGGGCTCGACAGCCAGGCGGCGGATGATGTGCCGACACCCTTCTCCTATCTCACCACGTACATCGCCAACCGCCAGATCGCTTGCGGCATCACGCGCACCACGCCCGAGACCCACCGCATTATCCGCGAGAACCTCGGCCGCTCCGCGCTCTATTCCGGTGAGATCGAGGGCGTCGGCCCACGCTATTGTCCCTCGATCGAGGACAAGATCGTCAAGTTCGGCGAACGCGACGGCCACCAGATCTTCCTGGAGCCCGAAGGTCTCGACGACGACACCGTCTACCCCAACGGCCTATCGACCTCCTTGCCCGAAGATGTCCAGCAGGCGTTCCTCCGGTCGATCCCCGGCCTCGAACGGGTGGAGATCCTCAAGCCCGGCTATGCCATCGAGTACGACCACGTGGACCCGCGGGAGTTGCATCCGACCCTTGAGGTCAGGGCTACCCGCGGCCTGTTCCTGGCGGGCCAGATCAACGGCACGACCGGCTACGAGGAGGCGGCCGCGCAAGGTCTCTGGGCGGGGCTCAACGCCGCACGTCGCGCCGGTGGATTCGGCTGCGTGACGATCAGCCGGTCCGATGCCTATATCGGCGTGATGCTAGATGATTTGACGAGAACTGGGATCACCGAACCCTACCGGATGTTTACCTCTCGCGCCGAGTTCCGGCTGTCGCTCCGTGCCGACAATGCCGACCGCCGGTTGACCCCCCTCGGCCTAGACTTAGGCCTGATCGGGCCGCGCCGCGAAGCCGTGTTCCGAGCCAGCGAAGCGAAGCTCCAGGCGGCAAAGGCCTTGCTGGAAGCATCGACGATCACGCCGAGCGAAGCCACAAAGCGCGGGCTGCATCTCAACCGGGACGGGAGGTCGCGCTCCGCCTTCCAGCTGTTGTCGCAACCCGAGATCGGGTTCGAACGCCTTGCCGTAATCTGGCCAGAAATAGCTTCGATTGAGCTGTCGATTCGGGAGCGTATCGAAATCGAAGCGGCCTACGACGTCTATCTCGATCGCCAGCGCCGTGACCAGGCCCGGCTGCGCCGCGACGAAGGCGTGGCGATCCCCGATGGCTTCGACGTCTCGGCGCTTCCGGGCCTTTCATCGGAACTGAAGCACAAGTTTGCAGCCCGCAAGCCGGCGACGCTCGCTGATGCCGAGCGCATAGACGGGATGACGCCGGCGGCGCTGGCGCTGATCCTTGTCCACCTTCGCAAGCAGCAAAGGCTTTCCCATGCGGCGTAGCGACGAGGAAGAAGCCCCGCGCCGCATCGCCGTGCCCCGGACCAAGCGGGCACAGGCCCTACCGGCGGCGGAAGAGATCGCGGCGGGACGAGCGGCGTTGCTGGACCAACGTCATGTTTCACGTGAAACACTCGAGGGTATAGATCGTTACGTCGCGCTCCTGTTGGAGTGGCAAGTCAAGACCAACCTCGTTGCGCCTTCCACGCTTGGCGAGATCTGGCACCGGCACGTCGCCGATTCCCTCCAACTGGTCGATGTTGCCCCCAAGCCAAGACGTTGGGTTGATCTCGGCTCGGGTGCCGGCTTTCCTGGCATCATTCTCGGCATCGCCCAGCGCGGCGAAGCGGGTGCGCATGTCGATCTCGTCGAGAGCAACGCCAAGAAGGCTGCGTTCCTGCGCGCGGTCATCCGCGAAACCGGCATCTCCGCGACCGTCCATGCACAGCGGATCGAGGACAGCGGCGCAGTACTGGCCCAGGCGGACGCTATTAGCGCTCGCGCCCTCGCCTCACTCGACGTGCTGCTCGGCTTTGTCAGTGGTCGGGTACGACCTGAAATCCCCTGCTATTTCGCCAAGGGCCGGCGTCATGATGAAGAAATCGTTGACGCATCGGCCGAATGGCGATTCACAGTGCTAAAGCACTCTTCGACGGTCGACGCAGAATCGGTGATCCTGGAAATCGGGGATATCGCGCCGCGTTGAACCGGAAGTGCCGACCCAGAGCGAATGTTTCACGTGAAACATCGCGGGCTGAGGGAGCGAGCCGATGGATGCCAGGGCACCAAGACGCATGCGGGTCATCACCATTGCCAACCAGAAGGGTGGCGTGGGCAAGACGACGACCGCGATCAACCTTGCGACCGCACTCGCGGCCGTGGGCAAGCAGACGCTGCTGATCGATCTCGACCCGCAAGGCAATGCGTCGACAGGGCTCGGCGTCGACAAGGAGGACCGAGAGGTCTCATCCTACGACGTGCTGGTGGAGTCCGCCTCGATCAGCGAGGCGGCGATGGCGACCGCCGTGCCGAACTTGTCGCTGGTCCCATCGACGCTCGATCTTCTCGGGCTCGAAATGGAGATCGCCAGCGCACCTGGCCGCGCCTACAGGTTGCGCGACGCGCTGCATTTCCATGTCATGGAAGTCCCGCAGTTCGACTTCGTGCTGATCGACTGCCCGCCTTCGCTGAACCTTCTGACGGTCAATGCCATGGCCGCAGCAGACTCGATCCTCGTCCCGCTGCAGTGCGAGTTCTTTGCGCTGGAGGGGCTTAGCCAATTGCTGCAGACGGTCGAGCAGGTGCGGGACACGCTGAACCCGGCGCTCGACCTGCACGGCATCGTCCTCACCATGTATGACGGCCGTAACAACCTGGCCGCGCAGGTGGTCAATGACGTCCGTTCCTATATGGGCAAGCACGTCTACGACACGGTGATCCCGCGCAATGTGCGGGTCTCCGAGGCGCCGTCCTTCGGCAAGCCTGCGATTCTCTACGATATGAAATGTCCGGGCAGCCAGGCCTATATCCGGTTGGCCTCGGAAGTGATCCAGCGCGAACGCCGGCTGGAGGTCGCATGACGTCTTGCCGCACTGAGACAGGCCGGTCGGCGCCCGGCGCCGGCACGACGGGGAGACGGAGATGAACGAGGATAAGTCGCGGCAGCGTCTCGGACGCGGACTGGCAGCGCTCATCGGCAGCGGCGGCGCCTCTCCTGCGCGGGCCTCGAACGGTTTTGCGCCGCAAGAGTCCGCTGGAGAGCGTCGAATTGCGGTTTCCCGCCTGTCGCCGAACCCGCGCAATCCGCGCCGGCATTTCGACGAGGCCGACCTCGCCGAACTCACGGCCTCGATCCGCACCCATGGCGTCGTGCAGCCGATCCTCGTGCGCGAACGGGCCAATGGCATGGAGGCCTACGAGATCGTCGCCGGCGAGCGCCGCTGGCGTGCTGCCCAGAAGGCGGGCCTCACCGAGGTTCCGGTCGTTGTGCGGGATATCTCGGACCGCGAGTCGCTCGAGATCGCGATCATCGAGAACGTGCAGCGCGCGGACCTCAGCGCCATCGAGGAGGCGCAGGCCTACCAGATGCTGATCGAGGAGCATGCCTATACGCAGGCCGATCTCGCCGATGTGCTCGGCAAGAGCCGCAGCCATGTCGCGAACACGCTGAGGCTCCTGAAACTCCCCGAGGGCGTGCAAGGCATGCTGTCGCGGGGCGAGTTGTCACCCGGCCATGCCCGCACGGCGGTCTCGGCGGAGGACCCGGAGGCCTTCGCCCGAGAGATCATCGAGCGTGGCCTGTCGGTCCGCGAGGCCGAGGATCTGGCGCGGACGCCCGTGCCGCCGTCGGTCACCGGGCTCCCTGCCCGGCAGCGCCCGGCGGCCCGGCCGAAGCAGCAACCGCCGAAGCCGCTTGGGCAGGAGAAGGATGCCGATACGAGAGCGCTCGAGCGTCTCCTCTCGGAAACCCTCGGCATGCGGGTCGAGATCCGGCTGCCGGAAGATGGTGGTGACCTGCGGATCGACTACGGCAATCTGGAACAGCTGGACGAGATCTGCCGGCTCCTGCAGGCCAAGCAGAACCGTCCCCCGGAACCCCGCATCCGCACGCTTTAACTCTTTTCCGAAGAATTGATCAGCCATCGATTCGGCGGCGTAACGGTAGGCTCATTCTCGCAATGAGCCAGAGTTCGCGCGGACTCAAGTATTCCCGATTGTTGCAGAATGGGTCGCGGCTGGTGAACCTGTTCCCACCGAGAGAGCGCTGGATCGAAACACCTTCACGGTGAACTCAGCGGACCTTTTTTCGAAGGCGCGCGGCTTCGACGGCGGTACCGAGCAAGGTCTGTCGCAGGATAACGTGCGAGAGCGCGGCCTCCTTGCGGCTGTGCAGGATATCGGCCTCGATCGCCGCGAGCGCTGGCGCGAGGGCGTCGAGGGTCCAAAGCCCGAGTGCGGTTTCGAGCGCCGCCTTGCGCCGGAAATGCGGGCGACGCCCCTCCACCGCCCGGGCGACGCTCTGGTCGCCGTGCTCGACGGCAAAGCGCATCAGCTGCAAGCCCTGGAAATGGCGAAGCAATCCTTGCTGCAACAGGAACGGCTGGGTGCCGGCGGAGGTCAGCCGCTCGATCAGTTCCGGCAGCTTGCGTACCTCGCCGGTGGCGGCCGCATCGATCGTCTCCTCCAGCGTATCAGCCGAGACGTCGCCGACGATCGCCAGGATATCGGCAGCTTCGACCGCCGACTTGCCGTAGCAATAGAGGCAGAGCTTCTGCACCTCGCCGCGCGAGGCCAGCCGGTTGGCGCCGAGGCGCGCGCGCAGCATATCGCGGGTATCGCGGTCGATCGACAGGCCGGCGAGCTTCAGCTCCTCGTCGATCATCAGGTCGAGCGCCCTGCCCTCGTCCTGGTAGCATGGCAGCGCCATGGCGGCCCGGCCGCGCTCGACGGCGATGCGCAAGGGTGCGCTCTTCTTGAGATCACCGGCCTCGATGACCACGGCCGCATCGCGCGGGGGGTCCTTGGCAAGATCCGTGACCGCGGCCGACAGCGCCTTGCCGGAACCGGTGCCGGCCCCGCGGATGCGGATCAGCCGGCGGCCGCCGAACATCGAGATCGTCCGCGCCTCGTCGAACAGGCGGCCGATGTCCTTTTCCAGCTCGTCCGCATTGAGGCTGATGAAGGCAAAGGCGTCCTTCGGGTCGACGCCGGAGAGCGCCGCCACCTTTGCCGCCCGCTCCGAGACGAGCCCTGCATCGGGGCCGTAGAGCAGCACGATGGGAAAGCTGGTGTCGGGCCGCGACAGGAAGGCCTCGACCTCACCTGCCTTCTTTTCCGCCATCAGGCGCGCCGGAGGTGGTTTGATGCCGGCGCGCGGCGGGGCAACCGTTTTGCGCCGGCAAGGCTCACTTGCGCAGGTCCTTGCGGATGGTGACGGCGGCGCCGAGCTGCACCTTTTCGGCCACTTCCTTCGCTGCGAGCTCGCGGGCGTCGATGAGGGCGCGCGAGGAGGCGAAGAGCTGCTCCGACCGGTCGAACGGCACCGAGGCAAAGCGCAGACCGGTGCCGATCACCTTCTGGTCGGACAGGCGGACGACCTGGTAGGTCGCGTCCATCCGGTAAAGGCTTGCGGCGGGAACACCCGAGCCGCGCTCGATCGAAACGACGTTTTCCTGCCCGGTCACGGAGTACCGGATCTCGTAGACCGGAGCGGACGGCGTCGTGCCGCCGTTGAGGCGAAACAGAAGCGCGTTGCGGAACAGCTGCGCCGTGCGCGTGTTGGCCGGCGCCACGGCGATCTGGCCGCGGAGGTCGCCGAGGCTCTGGCCGCTGGTGCCGCTGGCGAGTGCCGCCTGGCTGGATGTGCCGTACATCGGCGAGACGGTGCAGCCACCGAGAAGGACGAGGGCGAGGAGCCCGGCGATCCGCGGGCGGAGCGCCCGATCAGACGACGACATTGACGATCCTTCCGGGGACGACGACGATGCGCTTCGGCGTCCGACCTTCGAGGGCCGTCTGCACGAAGTCGAGCGCCATGACGGCGCTTTCGATCTCAGCCTTGCCGGCCTTGACCGAAACGGTCAAGTCGCCGCGCTTCTTGCCGTTGAGCTGGACGGGGAGAACCACCTCGTCGACGACCAGCAGCGCGGGATCGATCTCCGGCCACTTCTGCTCGGCGCAGAGACCAGTATGGCCCAGCACCGTCCAGCATTCTTCGGCAAGATGCGGCATCATCGGCGCGATCAGCCGCACCAGCACCGACAGCGCCTCGGCGACGGCGTCCGCAACGCCCGTGACGTCGCGCGCGTCGCCCGAGGTTGACGCGGTCAGCGTGTTGACGAGCTCATAGAGCCGGGCGACGGCCTTGTTAAAGGCGAGGCGCTCGATGTCGTCGGCAACGCCCGACGCCGTGCGGTGCGCGGCGCGGCGGATCTCGGTCGAGCGCGGGGCATCGGCGGTGTCGCCCGCGGTGGCGGCGAGCTTCGGCGCGAGCTCGGCGACGAGGCGCCAGAGCCGCTGGACGAAGCGGTGCGCGCCCTCGACGCCGGATTCGGTCCAGATCACGTCGCGCTCCGGCGGGGAATCCGAGAGCATGAACCAGCGGGCGGTGTCGGCGCCATAGGAAGCGATGATGTCGTCGGGGTCGACGACGTTCTTCTTCGACTTCGACATCTTCTCGATCGCGCCGATCTCCAGCACGGCGTTGTCCGCCATCCGGGTCGCGGTGCGCAGGCCGTCGACCTCGTCGATGCGGATCTCGGCGGGCGAGACCCAGTCGCGGCCGTGCCGATAGGTCTCGTGCACGACCATGCCTTGGGTGAACAGGCCCTTGAACGGCTCGTCGATGGCGAGATGCCCGCAGGCCTGCATCGCCCGCACGAAGAAGCGGGAGTAGAGGAGGTGCAGGATCGCGTGCTCGATGCCGCCGATATACTGGTCGACGGGGAGCCAGGCATTGGCGCGCTGCGGATCGGTCGGCTCGTTGGCGTGGGGCGCGGTGAAGCGCGCGAAATACCAGGAACTGTCGACGAAGGTGTCCATCGTGTCCGTCTCGCGCCGGGCCTTGCCGCCGCATTGCGGGCACGAGGCGTGGCGCCAGGTCGGGTGGCGGTCGAGCGGGTTGCCGGGGCTGTCGAAGTCGATGTCGTCCGGCAGCTTGACGGGGAGGTTCTCGCGCGCCTCCGGCACGACGCCGCAGGCCTCGCAGTGGAGGACGGGAATTGGGCAGCCCCAGTAGCGCTGGCGCGAAATGCCCCAGTCGCGCAGGCGGAAATTGACCTTGCGCTCGGCCTGCGGCCGGCCGCCGAGATCGCTCGCCGCCAGCCGGTCGGCGACGGCGGCAAAGCCCTCGGCCGGGCTCATGCCGTCGAGGAAGCGCGACTGGAACAGCGTGCCGTCGCCGACATAGGCCTCGGTTCCGACGCTGAAGCTTGCCGTGTCGGCATCCGGCGGCAGGACGACGGGGGTGACCGGCAGATCGTATTTGCGGGCGAAGTCGAGATCGCGCTGGTCATGCGCCGGGCAACCGAAGATCGCGCCGGTGCCGTAGTCCATCAGCACGAAGTTGGCGACATAGACCGGCAGCTTCCAGCTGGGGTCGAGCGGGTGCACGGCCTCGATTCCGGTGCGCATGCCGAGCTTCTCGGCGGTCTCGATCGCCGCCGCCGTGGTGCCGCCGCGCTTGCAGGCGAGGATGAACTCGGCGAGCACCGGATTGTCGCGCGCCGCGGCGGTCGCCAGCGGGTGGTCGGGCGCGACGGCGAGGAAGGACGCACCGAACAGCGTGTCCGGCCGGGTGGTGAACACGGTGACGTCGGCCGCTGCGTCCGGCGCCTTCTCCAGCGCGAAGCGCACCAGCAGGCCTTCCGATTTGCCGATCCAGTTCTTCTGCATCAGCCGGACCTTTTCCGGCCATTCCGGCAGCGTGTCGAGCGCCGACAGCAGGTCCTCGGCATAGTCGGTGATGCGGAAGAACCATTGCGTGAGGTCGCGCTGCTCGACCTCGGCGCCCGAGCGCCAGCCCTTGCCGTCGATCACCTGCTCATTGGCGAGCACGGTGTTGTCGACGGGGTCCCAGTTGACCTTCGACTTGCGGCGATAGGCGATGCCCTTGGCCAGGAAGTCGAGGAACAGCATCTGCTGGCGGTGGTAGTAGTCAACGTCGCAGGTGGCGAACTCACGGGACCAGTCGAGCGACAGGCCCATCGACTTCAGCTGGCCGCGCATGGTGGCAATATTGGCATAGGTCCATTCGCGCGGATGCACCTTGTTCTGCATCGCGGCGTTTTCCGCCGGCATGCCGAAGGCGTCCCAGCCCATCGGGTGGAGGACGTTGAAACCCTTGGCGCGCTTGTAGCGCGCGACCACGTCGCCCATCGCGTAGTTGCGTACATGTCCCATGTGGATGCGGCCGGACGGGTAGGGGAACATCTCGAGGACGTAGTACTTCTCGCCCGGCGCATCGTCCTCAGTCTCGAACAGTTTCGCCGCGTTCCACGCCTCCCGCCAGCGGGGTTCGGCTTCGCGCGGATTGTAGCGTTCGATGGACATGCGGAGGGCTCGTCGGTTTACGCCAGGCCCGATCGAGGGGCCGACGTCGGAAGGGATTGCCGTCGTTCAACACCGCCTGCGCGCCAGCGTCAACCGAGAGGCGGCTCAGCGCTTCACGCTGGACGCGGCGGCGGCTGTTGCGCTGAGATGCAGGCGGTGAGTTTCGAGAGGGAAAGCAGCACGCCGGGCCAGCGGCGGACCGGGGAGAACGGGCTTCCCCGGCTGTGGCGACAGCCTCGCTCTCGAAGAGGAGGTGATGCGATGTGGTTTCTGCCGCTGAGCATCACGTTGGAGGTGAAAAGGACCCGGAGCGGCTGGCGAGTCTGTCTCCGGGTCCAATTCATCGTCTGACCAAGGGTGTCGGCTTCGGGGACCTCAGGTCGCTTCGGCCGGCACCCACTCCTTTCATATACGCCATTCCGGCCCATATTTCAAAGCCGCGTCCGTTGCTCCCGTCGCCTCTCGCTTTTCTGAAAGCCACTATGTCCGTCCAGCAATACCAAGCCGTCACCGCCGCCATTCGCGACGCCGAAACCGCCGCGGGCCGGGCTTCGGGGTCGGTGACCCTTGTCGCGGTGTCGAAGACCTATGCGGCCGAGGCGATCGCGCCGGTGCTGGAGGCCGGGCAGCGGGTGTTCGGCGAGAACCGGGTGCAGGAGGCGATGGCGAAGTGGCCGGAACTGCGGGAGCGGTTCGAGGGGATCGAGTTGCACCTCATCGGCCCGCTGCAGTCGAACAAAGCCGCCGAGGCGGTGGCCACTTTCGACGTCATCGAGACCGTCGACCGCGAGAAGATCGCCAAAGCGCTGGCCGGCGAGATCGCCACGCAGGGCAGGGCGCTTCGGCTCTACGTCCAGGTGAACACCGGCGAGGAGCCGCAGAAGGCCGGCATCGCGCCGGACGAGGCGGTGGCCTTCGTCGCGCGATGCCGCGACGTGCACGGCCTCGCCATCGAGGGCCTGATGTGCATTCCGCCGGCGGACGAGGATCCGGCGCCGCATTTCCGGCGGCTGGCGGAGCTCGCGAAGGCAGCGGGCGTCGCGAAGCTGTCGATGGGCATGTCGGGCGATTACGCCGTCGCGGTGGCGGAGGGCGCGACGGGCGTGCGCGTCGGATCGGCAATCTTTGGCGCGCGCGATTATGGCCACGCGGCCGGTTGAAGGCGATGGAGGCCGGCGGAAGAGGGAAGTCCGCCGGCGGGCAGCACGGGCTGACGGAGCGCAGCTTGCATGCAAGCCCCATCCGGCATCCTCTCGTCATCTTCGTCCGGCACAACCATGGCGATTCGCGGCCGGTTGACCGGCCGTCATGATGAATCAAGGCCGCGACGATCCGCGGCCGGACTCAGCGGGAGCGACGAGCATGGGCCAGGCGAAGGCGAACATTCTGACGGGAATCCTTGGCGTCCTCGCCGGCGGCAGCCCGGCGGCGAGCCTTGCACCGCTGCTGTTTGCGCGCCCGCCGGCCGAGGATCTCGCAGTGTTCTCGCCGAAGACCCTCGCGCTGGCGGCCGAACGCGCCGCGGTGGCGCTCGACGCGCACCGCCCGGCGACGCCGGTGGTCACCATCGAGCCGCTGCACGGCCTTGGGGCGATGGACCTCATCACCGTCGTCAACGACGACATGCCCTTCCTGTTCGACTCGGTGATGGCCGAGATCGCCGAGCGCGCGCCGGAAATCCTCTACATCTCGCACCCGATCCTCGACATCGTCCGCGACGGGGAGGGCCGTATCTCGGGCTTCACCGCCACCCGACCGGGGCCGGGATCGGGGGTAGAGAAGGCGGAGCGGGTCAGCCTGATCCAGGTGGCGATCGAGCGCGGCCCGCACAGCAATGCCGACCTAATCGCCGCGATCCTCAAAATCCTGCGCCAGGTCGGGCTTGCGGTCGGCGACTTCAAGGCGATGCGCGCCCGCGTCGGTACCGCCAAGCTTGCGCTGGAAGCCCGCGCCGCCATGCTCGACGGCACCGAGGCCGTGCGGGTCGCGGAGGCGGCGAAGCTCCTGGACTGGCTGCTCGCCGACAACTTCATCTTCCTCGGCGCGCGTGAGTTCGTCTATGTCGGCGCCGAGAACGAGGAGGCGCTCGAGCGCAGCGACGAGCCGGCGCTCGGCATCCTTGCGGACCCCGATGTGCGCGTGCTTGGCCGAGCCGGCCAGCCGCAGACGGTGACGCCGGAAATCCGCGCCTTCCTGCAGGCGCCGAACCCGCTGATCGTCACCAAGGCGAACAGCCGCACCACGGTGCACCGCCGCGCCTACATGGACTATATCGGCGTCAAGCAGTACGACGCCGCCGGAAACTTTGCCGGCGAGCTGCGCATCGTCGGCCTGTTCACCTCCACCGCCTACACCCGCTCGATCCTGACCATTCCCTATCTCCGGCTGAAGGCCGAGACGGTGATCCAGCGCTTCGACCTCGCGGCTGGCTCGCACAGCGCCAAGGCGCTCCTCAACGTGCTCGAGGCCTATCCGCGCGACGAGGTGTTCCAGATTGATGTCGACAGCCTCGAGCGGTTTGCCGGCACGGTGCTGGAGCTCGGCGAGCGGCCGCGCGTGCGCGTGCTGCCGCGCATCGACCGGTTCGACCGCTTCGTCTCGATCCTCGTCTTCGTGCCGCGCGACCGCTATGATTCCCGCCTCGGCGAGAGGATCGGCCATCTCCTCGCCGAAGCCTATGACGGCCATGTCTCGGCGGTCTATCCGGGCTTCCCGGAAGGGTCGCTCGCCCGCATCCATTTCATCATCGGCCGCAAGTCGGGCCAGACGCCGGTGGTCGACGCCACCCGGCTCGAGGCCGAGATCGCCGAGATGGCGAAGGCTTGGGAGGACGGCTTCGTCCGGGCCGTGCAGGATGCCGGTGGGACCGCCGATCTGATCCGCTTCGCCCCCGGCCTGCCCGAGAGCTATCGCGACGCGGTGGCGCCCGCCGAGGCGGTGACCGACACCCGCCGGATGGCGCGGCTCGGCACGGACGACGCCCTCGCCATCGACTTCTACCGCCGCCCGGGCGACCCCCGCACGCTGCTGCGGCTGAAGATCTATCATCTCGGCAGCGCCGTGCCGCTTTCGACGCGCGTGCCAATCCTTGAGAACATGGGCTTTGGCGTCGTCTCCGAACGGACCTTCGAGATCCTGCGGCCGGACGGCGCCGCGGTGCACCTGCACGACATGGACCTGGTGCGCCAGAGCGGCGGCGACATCGCGCTGGATGACGAGGGCGACGCGCTGCAGCAGACCTTTGCCGCCGTCTCGGCCGGGCAGATCGAGAACGATCCGCTGAACGCGCTGGTGCTGGAGGCCGGCCTTGCCTACCGCCAGGCGAACGTCCTGCGCGCCTATTCGCGCTATCTCAGACAGGCCGGCATCGCCTTCGGCCAAGACTTCATCGCCGCGACGCTCCTGCGCCATCCCGGCATCGCCAGCCTGCTCTGGCAGCTGTTCGATGCCGCCTTCGACCCGGCGCGGCCGATCCCCGCTGCCGAGACGCCGGTGGAAGCGGGTGAGGGGGCCCCGGCCGAACCCGAGGACCGGCTGAAGCAGCTGGCCGCCACGCGTGGGACGCTGCCCACCTACACCGCCATCACCGCCGCGCTCGACGCGGTGGAGAGCCTCGACGACGACCGCATCCTCCGGCGCTTCCTGTCGACCATTCTCGCGACGCTGCGCACCAATTTCTACGCCGTCGACGGCACCTCGGCCGAGGAGGGCTCGAAGCCCGGCCATGTCCAGCCGGCGCTCGCCTTCAAGCTCGACTCGCACCTCGTCGAGGGCCTGCCGGCGCCGGTCCCGTTCCGCGAGATCTTCGTCTTCGACGCCCGCGTCGAGGGCGTGCACCTGCGCTTCGGCCGGGTGGCGCGCGGCGGCTTGCGCTGGTCCGACCGCAGCCAGGACTACCGCACCGAGGTGCTCGGCCTCGTCAAGGCGCAGCAGGTGAAGAACGCGGTGATCGTGCCGGTCGGCGCCAAGGGCGGCTTCTTCCCGAAACGCCTCGGCGATCCGGCGAACCGCGACAGCTGGTTCGAGGCCGGCCGCTCGGCCTATGTCGTGTTCATCGCCTCGCTCCTGTCTGTCACCGACAACATCGACGGCGCTGATATCGTGACCCCAGACCGGGTAAAGCGCTTCGACGCCGAGGACCCGTATTTCGTCGTCGCCGCCGACAAGGGCACCGCGACCTTCTCCGACACCGCCAATGCGATCGCGCAGTCGAACGGCTTCTGGCTCGACGATGCCTTCGCCTCGGGCGGCTCGGTCGGCTACGACCACAAGGCGATGGGCATCACGGCGCGCGGCGCCTGGGAGACGGTGAAGCGGCATTTCCGCGAGATGGACCGCGACATCCAGACGACGCCGTTCACCGTCGTCGGCTGCGGCGACATGTCGGGCGACGTCTTCGGCAACGGCATGCTGCTCTCGCCCGAAACCCGGCTCGTCGCCGCCTTCGACCACCGCGACATCTTTATCGATCCCTCGCCGGATGCAGCGACGACGCTCGCCGAACGCCGGCGGCTGTTCGCCTTGCCGCGCTCGTCCTGGGCAGATTTCGACAAGACGCTGATCTCAGCCGGCGGCGGCGTCTTCTCGCGGCGCGAGAAACTGATCCGGCTGTCAAAGGAGGCCGCTGCGGCGATCGGCTGGGACCGGACGTCCGGCACGCCCGCGGAAATCATCACCGCGATCCTCAAGGCGCCGGCCGACCTGCTCTGGTTCGGCGGCATCGGCACCTATATCCGCGCGACCGCCGAGACCAATGCCGATGTCGGCGATCGCGCCAATGACGCGGTGCGCATCACCGGCGCGCAGGTGCGGGCGAAGGTGGTGGGCGAGGGCGCCAATCTCGGCGTCACCCAGCGCGGCCGCATCGAGTTCGCGCGGGCCGGCGGGCGGATCAACACCGACGCAATCGACAACTCGGCCGGCGTCAACACGTCCGACGTCGAGGTGAACATCAAGATCGCGCTGAAGAGCGCCATGGCCGAGGGTCGGCTGACGCGCGAGGCGCGCAACGTGCTGCTGGCGTCGATGACGGCGGAGGTCGCCGAGCTCGTGCTCGCCAACAATTACGAGCAGTCGCTGGCGTTGTCGCTGGAGCAGCGCCGCGGCGTCTCGGCACTGCCGCTGCAGTCGCGCTTCATGACCGTGCTGGAGGAAGCGGGGCTGCTCAGCCGCGAGGTCGAGACGCTGCCGACCGAAGCGGGACTCGCGGATCTGCGCGCTTCCGGCAGCGGGCTGACCCGGCCGGAGATCGCGGTCCTCGTCGCCTATTCCAAGATCGTCCTCTTCGACCAGCTGATCGCCAGCGACCTGCCGGACGACCCCTATCTCAGGGAGCGGCTGTTCGGCTACTTCCCAGCGCCCATGCGGGGCGGTCATGCCGCCGACATCGAGGGCCACCGGCTGGCCCGCGAGATCGTCGCGACGATCCTTGCCAATGCCGCGATCAACCGTCTCGGGCCGACCTATGTGACGGCGGTGCGCGAGGCGACGGGCGCGTCACCGGCCGAGATCGTGGCGGCCTTCGTCGCCGCGCATGACGGGCTCGGCGCCGATGCGCTCTACACCCGCATCGACGCGCTGGACGGGCAGATCCACGGCGACACACAGAATGCGCTCTACGAGGCCGTCGGCCAGTTCCTGCAAGCGACGACGCGCTGGTATGTGCAGAACGGCGCGGCCGGCCGCGGCCTGACCGCGGCGGTCGAGGGAATCCGCGACACAGTGGCAATGCTACGGCCAAAGCTTCTCGGTCTCGCCAGCGAGCGGGCGCGCGAGATCGCCACTGAGCGGCAGTCCAAATGGACCGAGGCGGCGGTGCCGGAGGCGCTGGCCGCCGACGTCACCTTGCTGCCGTTGGTGGCCCTGGTGCCGGACATTGCCGATGTTTCACGTGAAACATCGACGCCGCTGGAATCCGCCGTCGCCAGCTATTTCGGCATTACCCGGCTGTTCGAGATCGGCCGGCTCGAGATGGCGCTCCACCGGCTGGAGCCGACGGACTATTACGAGATCCTGGCGCTGGAACGCGCCGGCAGCCAGATCGCCGGCGCCAGGCGGCGTCTTACCACACGGGCACTGGCCGATTTCGGCGCGGCGGAAGATCCGGTTGCCGCCTGGGCCGAGAGCCGCCAGGCGGTGGTCTCGCGCATCGTCGCGCAGATCTCGGCGCTCGCCGGCAGCGGCGACACATCGGTCGCCCGCCTGACCGTGGCGGCAGGGCTGCTGTCGGACCTCCAGGGCTAGGTCCGACAGCCAAAGCCGACGCGGCAGTAAGACACAGGACGACAGGGCGACATTCGTCGTCGGTCGGCCGCCGTCGCGGATGAGAGACGGTATCGCCGTCTGGTTCACAGGTATTTTGGGCCCTCAGAAAGAGGCAGTGCGCCGGCTTACCAGCGCCTTTGAAAGGCCGGCTGGCCGGCGCGCGATACCGCTTTGCGCGGGGCATCCGAACGGTCAGGAACCCGATCTTATCATTGCGTTTACCTTGATCTGCGAAAGGTCTTCATGGTGGATGCAGCCGTGTTCGCCCGCAGCTCGCCTGCGTACGGGAACCGGCACGGGCAGGATTCGGGAGTGGCAGCGGAATTGGCGGATCGACCGCGCCTAGCGGCATTGATGATCTCGGAAGCCTGGCGGCGGGTCCGTCGGCGGCTGCGCATCGGGCCCCTGCACCGCTGGCGGTTCGCCGGCAGCGCGCCCGATCGCCTGCTGGTCACCCCGCCCGAACTGCGCCGCGGCGACCCGATCATCGCGGCCGACATCTATGCCGGCAAGTTTTACCTCGCCGGACAGCTGGTTGAGATCGACACCGGCTCGCCCTTCCAGGTGACGCCGCCCTCGCGCGGCTGGGCGGCCGAGCTGCACTCCTTCGGCTGGCTGCGCCATCTCAGCGAGGCCGGCGACGCGCTGGCCGCTGCCAACGCCCGCGCCCTCATCGCCGACTGGCAGCGCGAGACCGGCTTTTCACTGGGACCGCGCACGCACGAGGTCGACGTGACCGCCCGGCGGGTGATCGCCTGGCTGACGCATTCCAACCTGATCCTCGTCGACGCGGACTTTGCCTTCTACCGCAAGTTCCTGCGCAGCCTGTCGCGCGAGATGCGCTATCTCCGCTCGATCGCCGCCGAGGCGCCGGACGGCCTGCCGCGGCTCCGGGCGCGCATCGCGCTGGCCTTCCTGTCGCTGTGCATGCCGACCGGCGGCGGGCACATGCGGGTCGCCGCGCGCAACCTGTCCGACGAGCTCGACCGGCAGATCTTTGCCGATGGCGGCCATGTCTCGCGCAACCCGGCGGCCAATATCGAGATCCTCGCCGAGCTCCTGCCGCTGCGCCAGACGTTTGCCGAGCAGAACCAGCCGGTGCCGAAGGGCCTCATCCGCGCGATCGACCGCATGCTGCCGGCGCTGCGCTTCTTCCGCCATGCCGATGGCGCGGTGGCGCTGTTCAACGGTGCCGGCGTGTCCGAGGGCCAGCTGATCACCGCGCTCCTGCGCCATGACGAGACGCTCGGCGATCCGATCAGCCATGCCCGCCAGTCCGGCTACCAGCGGCTGTCGGCCGCCGGCACGGTGCTGATCGCCGATACCGGCCTGCCGCCGGCTTCCAACCTTTCCGGCGAGGCGCATGCCGGGACGCTCGCCTTCGAGTTCTCCTCCGGATCGAGCCGCCTGGTGGTGAACTGTGGCGCCCCGGCGCGGCAGGACGAGGACTGGCGCCGGCTCGCCCGCACCACCGCGGCGCATTCGACGCTGACGGTCGCCGACCATTCCTCCGCGCGGTTCTCGCAATCGGGCCTCGTCGAGCGGTTTCTCGGCGCGCCGCTGATCGCCGGGCCGACACGGGTGCCGACGACGCGCGAGGACAGCGATGCCGGCCAGCGCTTCACCGCCGCGCATGACGGCTACCGCCAGCGCTACGGCCTCGTGCACGAGCGCTCGCTGTTCCTGTCCCGCGACGGGCGGGTGATCGAGGGCACCGACCGGCTGTTTGCGGCGAGCGCCAAGTCGCCGCGGCCGCGCATGCCGGCGGCGATCCGCTTCCACCTCCACCCCGGCGTATCCGCCGAGCGCACGGCGGACGGCGTGATCCTCACCGCGCGCAAGGAGGTCTGGCAGTTCCACTGCGATGCCGACGTCGAACTCGAGGACAGCATCTTCTTCGCCGACAGCGCCGGCGCCCGCCGCACGACGCAGATCGTCGTGACCTTCGACCCGGCGTCGCGCACCGACATCGCCTGGCGCTTCGTCAAGCGGTAGGGGCGGTTCCGGTCGCTACCGCTGCCGGGCCGTCCACCAGAAGCCCCGCCGCCATCAGGCAAAACACCTCGACGGCGACCGGCAGCACGGCGCTCGGCGTCTCGCTCGCGGCCACCCACAGGGCCGCGTTCATCGCCGCGCCGCTGAGGAGCCTGGCCGCCGCCTCGGTATCGACCGGCCTGACGATCCCGTCCGCGATCAGTCCGGCCACGGCCTCCCGCGTCAGGGCAAGGCAGGCGTTCTGGCTCGGCCATTGCGAGGGATCGCCAAGGAAGGCGGGCCCGTCGAGCAGCACGATGCGGCGAACCTCGGGATCAAGCGCCATTTCGATATAGGCCGATCCTTCCGCCAGAAGGCCTTCCCAGGCGGTCGGTGCTGCCGCCGCGGCCTTGTGGGCCGCTGCTGCCATCTCGCCGTCGATGGCGGCGACCACGGCGGCCAGCAGCCCCTTCTTGTCGCCGAAGTTGTGGTAGAGCGCCCCGCGCGTCAGCCCGGCAGCAGCGGTCAGCTCGTCCATCGACGCCGCGGCAAAGCCCTTTTCCGCAAAGGCAAGGCGCGCCGCCGCCAGCAGTCTGGCGCGGTTTTCTTCCATGGTTTCGAGACGGCGCCTGGGCGGCATGGCGGGCCCTCCATCGAGATACGCAGTGCATGTGAGTTGACATACGAGGCGTATGCCGCGTAACTCGGATACGCGTCGTATATCAGACTTCGGCGCATTCCTGTAGCCTCCCGGCCTTCCCATCGCTTCTGGCTGAGGTGACCGCCGGCCTGACATCGGACCCTGCCATGATCCCGCGCGACACCATTTTTCCCGCCGACCGCCATGCTCTCTACGAACAGCACGGCTATTCTGCCGCCATCCGGTCGGGCGACCTGCTCTTCGTCTCCGGCCAGGTCGGCAGCCTTAGCGACGGCACGCCGGAGCCGGACTTCGAGCGCCAGGTCCGTCTCGCCTTCGACAATCTCGCAGCGGTCCTGGCCGCGGCCGGCTGCACCATGGCGGACCTCGTCGACGTGACGACGTTCCACACCGATCCCGAGCGCCAGTTCCCCGCGGTCATGGCGGTGAAGGGGGAGGTCTTCCCGGCCGCCCCTTATCCGAACTGGACCGCCGTCGGGGTCACCTGGCTCGCCGGTTTCGACTTCGAGATCAAGGTGATCGCCCGTATTCCGGGGTGAGGGCGCCAGCGCCCGCTCCGGCCTGACAAACGCCGAAAGCCCGGCTACACTCCAGCCATGGCCAAGCTCACTCTCCTCTGCCTCGCCCTTCTCCTCGCCGGCTGCGGCGGCATGAACCGCGCGGTCGGCGTCCTGCCGAACACCTTCGACGAACTCGCCGCCAAGCGTGCCGCCGCCCGGGGCGAGACCCCGCCGGCGCCGGCGCCGGGCGTGCCGCCGGCGGGCTGAGGCGGGCGCGGCTCTGGCCGCCTGCCGGGCTGGAACGGCCGACAGTTTTGGTGCGTCGTCCTGCAAGGCTTGCACCGCCCCTCATCCCGCTGCCGCGACCTTCTCCCCGCTGGGGAGAAGAAAGCAGTTGCGGCGTGATGCGGGCTGGAAGGCACTGCGTTCTTCGCCCCTCCGGAGAGAAGTGGCCGGCAGGCCGATGAGGGGGCGCCCACGGCGGGAAGGACGCTGCCGCAGCCCGCCAGACCGCGCGCGCACGATGTTGCGGCGTTGTCACCGCGGGCTGCGGGCGGTATCAGGGCGGCAACAGCGGGGCCGGTCCCGCACGCCTCTCCTGAAGGATCCGCTCCCATGGCCGTCACCGCCAACGCCTATCCCGCGCCCGACCGCCTGCCGCTGAAGCGGGCGCTGCTCTCGGTGTCCGACAAGAGCGGCCTTGCCGAGTTCGCCCGCGCACTGGCGGCGGCCGGCGTCGAGCTGGTGTCGACCGGCGGCACGCGCAAGGCGCTGGAGGGCGAGGGGCTTGCGGTGCGCGACGTCGCCGAGCTCACCGGCTTTCCCGAGATCATGGACGGGCGGGTGAAGACGCTGCATCCGGGCGTCCATGGCGGGCTTTTGGCGGTGCGCGCCGATCCCGCCCATGCCGAGGCCATGGCGGCGCACGGCATTGCCGGGATCGACCTCCTGGTGGTCAACCTCTACCCCTTCGAGGCGACGGTGAAGGCCGGCGCCGACTATGCCGCGGCGGTCGAGAACATCGACATCGGCGGTCCCGCAATGATCCGGGCGGCGGCGAAGAACCACGCCTATCTCACCGTCGCGACCGACCCCGCCGACTATGCGGCGATCCTCGAGGCGTTGACGGAGGGCGCGGGCGAGACGCCGTTCGCGCTGCGCCAGCAGCTGGCGGCGAAGGCCTTTGCCCGGACCGCCGCCTATGACAGCGCGATCTCGTCTTGGTTCGCTGAAACGCTGAAGGATGCCGCGCCCCGCCAAGCGAGCTTTGCCGGAACGCTCGCCCAGACGCTGCGCTATGGCGAGAACCCGCACCAGACGGCGGCCTTCTACCGCAATGGCGACGAGCGGCCGGGCGTTGCCACCGCCCGCCAGCTGCAGGGCAAGGAGCTCTCCTACAACAACCTCAACGACACCGACGCCGCCTTCGAGCTGGTCGCCGAGTTCGACCCGGCGCGCACCGCCGCGGTCGCCATCATCAAGCACGCCAATCCTTGCGGCGTGGCGGAAGGCGCGAGCCTTGCCGAGGCCTATGGCGCGGCGCTCGCCTGCGATCCCGTCTCGGCCTTTGGCGGCATCGTCGCGATAAATCGCACGCTCGACGCCGAGGCGGCGCGGGCGATCGTCGAGGTGTTCACCGAGGTGATCATCGCGCCCGATGCCGACGAGGCCGCCATCGCCATCGTCGCGGGCAAGAAGAACCTCCGCCTCCTCCTCACCGGCGGCCTGCCCGATCCCCGCGCCCGCGGCACAATGGTGAAGTCGGTCGCCGGCGGCCTCCTGGTGCAGTCGCGCGACAATGGCGTGATCGACGACATCGAGCTGAAGGTGGTGACGAAGCGGGCGCCGAGCGAGGCGGAGATGGCGGACCTGAAATTCGCCTTCCGCATTGCCAAGCACGTGAAGTCGAACGCCATCGTCTATGCCAAGAACCTTGCCGCCGTCGGCATCGGCGCGGGGCAGATGAGCCGCATCGATTCCTCGCGTATCGCCGCCCGTAAGGCCGAGGACGCGGCGAAGGCGCTTCTGACCGAGCGCAGCGGCGCCGAGCAGGTGGCGGGGCTCGCCGCCGGCCATGCCATCACGCCGCTGACGCATGGCTCGGTCGTCGCCTCCGACGCCTTTTTCCCCTTCGCCGACGGCCTGATCTCGGCGATCGAGGCCGGCGCCACCGCGGTGATCCAGCCCGGCGGCTCCATGCGTGACGCCGAGGTGATCGCCGCGGCCGACGCGCACGGCATCGCCATGGTGTTCACCGGCATGCGCCACTTCCGGCACTGAGCATGCCGCTCTGCCGGAGGTCGCCCGGTCCGGCCGACGGACCGCGCGAAGGCCGGCGACGTCTCTAACGTTCTGACG
>NZ_JBUZWF020000009.1:0-174989 GCF_055730105.2 Mesocryomonas lacus | reverse complement strand
AGCTGCACGCATCGATGCCCTCACAGGGCTTTCGAACAGGACAGGACTCAGCGAGCGTTTCCAGCGCGATGTGCTCGCCTCCATCGTAGAAGACGATCGCCAGCTCTCCGTGCTCTACCTCGATCTCGATCGCTTCAAGGACGTCAACGACTCTCTTGGTCACCAGGTCGGCGACGAGCTGATACGCCAGTTCGCGGTCCGCATCCGCGACGCGGTCGGCAACGACGGGTTCGCCGCACGGCTCGGCGGAGACGAGTTCGCGGTCATCTCGATGAAGCGCGGTTCGATGGAAGTCGTTGCCGCTAACCTGCTGGCGACCTGCTCCGAACCCTACGATGTCGGCGGCCAGATCGTTCTGACGAGTGTGTCGATCGGTATCGCGCATTCGCCGCCCGGCAAGGCAAATCTGATCGAGGCGATGCGGCAGGCCGATATTGCTCTCTACGCCGCCAAGGCTGCCGGCCGCGGTGTCGCTCTCGAGTTTGCCCCCTCCATGGAGCGCGACATCCTCGGCGCCCAGCAACTGGCTCTGGACCTTGCCGAAGCCATCAGGTCGGACGCCTTGGCGCTGCATTATCAGCCGCTCGTCTGTGCGGAAGGCGTTCCCATCAGCAGCGTCGAGGCGCTTCTGCGGTGGCAGCACCCGGTTCGAGGATTCATTCCGCCGATGGAGTTCATCCAGGTCGCGGAGAAGACCGATCTCATCCGCGAACTCGGGAGCTGGGTCATCCGCCGTGCGTTCAGGGATGCCCGCCGATGGCCGGATCTCGTCACTGCGATCAATCTCTCGCCTGCACAGCTTCGTGCACCAGCGTTCATCGAGGACTTGCGTTCGCTCGTGAACGAGATGCAGGTGATTCCGTCGATGTTCGAGTTCGAGGTCACCGAGACGGTGCTGATCGACGATATCGAACTGGCTTCCGACCGACTGCGCCTGCTGAAGGAGATCGGCTTCAGGATCTCCCTGGACGACTTCGGCAGCGGCTATGCCAGCCTCGCCTATCTGACCCGCATCTCCTTCGACAAGCTAAAGGTCGACCGCTCCTTCGTTTACAACCTCGGGGTCGATGAAGGGGCCGAGGGAGTCATTCGGTCAATCATCGGACTCGGACTGGCTCTGAACCTTTCGATAACGGCCGAAGGCGTGGAGCATCCGGATCAGCATACGGTTCTACAGAACGCAGGCTGTCACAACCTTCAAGGCTTCCTGTTCCACCGACCCGTACCTGCCGATGAAGTCGTGGCCTTGCTGAAGGATCATACGCTCAAGCTTGCATCCTGAGGATGCTCGGAAAGTTCGACGGCCCGCCATGGTCGTTCGGCGGATGGTCGAGGTGCACCCGGCCATCGTTACAAGACATGAAACAGCTTCAGGCGGCGATCATCGACTTCTCGACCGCCGTTTCCACGCACGAATTTACAGCCTCACGAAGAGAAGTCGTAAAATAGTTGGCACCGATCTGACCCTGCAGCTGAGCATCCTTCAGCGCGCTATCTTCGGCAGGCCAGAGGCCGACCAAGATCGGAACGCTGGGAGCTTTCTGCTTCAAGCGACGGATCAGGTAGCGAAGGTGGGACGGGCTGCCGCTAATGTCGAGGTAGGAGATGCAGATCATCGCGACGCCGCTCAGGTCCAGCTGTGCGATGCCGTGCCGGGATGCAGCTTCGTAGGCAATGACGCGTCCGCCTAGGCCATGCTTTCCGAGGAGCTGCGCAAGCATCATCGATGCAGCTTCGTCGAGTGGCCCCTTGCCCGCCAGGCAGAGAACCGGCTTCTCGACCTGCCAGGCGGGAGAAAGCTTCCCCGTATCCGCCTGCGCCGGCGGAGCCTCTACGGGGATTTCGCGCTCGTCCCTCGGCGCCACCACAGGATCGCCGGCTTTTACGGCAGCCGTCGGTTCCACGTCGTCATAGGAGGCGAGCGAGTCGATCAGGCTGGCTGCCGTGTCTCTTACCCGCTCCAACTGGTCCGGCCGCAGAACGCCGCGTAGCAGATCGTCGGCAGCCAGCTGCAGACCTTTCAGCGCGATCTCGTCGTAGTAGGAGGACAGAGATCTCTCCTGCAGCAGCACTTCGGCATGATCCTGAGCCTCGTCGGGATCGCCCGCCAGCATACGCTGGTAGAAGCTCTCGGGCGGCGACAATGCAGGTCGGTCGCCGAGGAGAACGTCCAGGAACTCCAGCCGCTCTACGTGCCGCCCCAGAACGACGAGACAGAGCGTGAGTGGCATCGAGAGGATCAAGCCGATCGGTCCCCATAGCCATCCCCAGAACAGTGCAGCCACGATGACCGAGAACGGAGAAAGACCGGTGCTCTGCCCGTACGCGACGGGCTCGATGACCTGGTTGAAGATGAGCTCGGTCACAACGAAGAGGGCTGCAGTCCAGACAACCATGGACCAGCCAGGGTCCACTGCAGCAGAGAGCGCGATCGGCAGAGTGGCTGCAAGGATCGGGCCGACGTAAGGAACGAACCGCAACACGATCCCGAGAATGCCCCATAGAACGGGACTTGGTACACCGATCAAGAAAAGTCCCGTACCGATGACGATCCCGAACCCGACATTGATCGTCAGGAGCGTCAGGAAGTAGCGGCTCAATCGCCGTGCGGCGTCATCCATTGCGCCGGTGGTACGGTGAAGGTCGCTTGAACCGAACAGGCGGATCATCCTATCGCGCAGGTCCTCCTTTTGAAGAAGGATGAATACGGCGACGACGAAGACGATACCGGCCGTGGCGACTGGCGACAGGACGGGAGACACGTATGTGGTCAGCACCGTCATCGGCGACAGTGCGGCTTGCGGCGCGGCTGGTTCGGCGCCCGGGAGCGGGCTCGTAGCCGCGGGACCGGCCGTACCGTCACCGTCACCCAACGTGAGGCCAAGCCTCTTCAGGATACCTGGAAAGCGATCGGTGGCATAGTTTCCGATCGCGCCGACTTTGGACTGGATCGTTGCTACGTATTCGGGCAGCTGGCTGATAAGGTGTGCCAGTTGGGTTCCGATGACGACGCCAATCGCAAGGAGCACTGCAAGGGCAAGAAGCGCCGCCAAGATCACCGATGCGATCCGGTTCACCTTCATCCGTCGCAGACGGCTGACGAGAGGACCGAGCAAGAACGACAGCAGCCCGGCAACGGTGATCGGAATCAGGACATCGCGAGCGAAATACAGAGCTACAACCGCGACAACGCCTGCCTGAAGGGCGAAAAGCGACTGGTAGCTCGGTGCAGACGTCGCGCCAACCGCGGGCGGTTCCGATGACCGTCGGACGGCTTCGGGTACGACATTCGGTTCGCCCATGCGTAGGCCACTTCTTGATTCAGACTTATGAAGGACGCCGCATGGAATCCTTGGAGGAAATGCGCTTGGGTTCTCTTCGACAACTCGAAAGCTTGATGACGCGTTGTCACGTTTTTGAGAACATTCCGCTGGGTCCCCTAGTTCCAGGTTGCGTGCCAATTCAAATATCAGCGAAGCTGCAACTTTCAGGCTTTGGGTACTGGAGCCTTTGGAAATTTGCTCGAGCGGTCTAGCGGACGTGTCTACTTCCATTCAGAACGACCATCTTCACGCGCTCGTGAATTCTGCAGCATCGACTACCGTCATTCTTCTAGCCACAATGCTGCCATGTTCCGACTCCTGGCCGCTCGTAAGAATGCCCTCTCAGCCGCCGACTTCACCGCGGGGCAGATGATACTCTCGCTCGGGGGGCCGGCGGCCGTGGTCGAGGTTCGCCGCGATCTGCGCTGGCTGGGACCTGGAGACGAACACCGGGAACGCAAGCTGTCGTTTTTGTTGCAGGCACTCGAGAAACGGCTCGGTTACCGCTTGCCAAACAAAGTTAGGTTTCTCGACACCATTATTTGAGCGTTCGCAATCTCGCAGATGCTTCGTCCAGTACCTTCGCAGTCACCCCTTCCTTTGTCTCGATGGCAGCCGGCAACCAGACCGACACCGTCGTACCCTTTCCAATCTCGCTATCGATGACGAGTTTCCCGCCGAAATGCGCGGCCATCCCCGCCACCATCGACAGCCCGAGCCCGGTCCCCTTTCCGACGCCCTTCGTGGTGAAGAACGGCTCCACCGCCTTCGCGATAGTGTCCGCGTCCATGCCGACGCCGTGATCGGCAACGGACAGGCAGACATATCTCCCCGGCGTCAGGCCCTCCGGATGGTGGGACGTCTCAGACATGGCGGAGATGATGATCCGCCCGCCATTCGGCATCGCGTCGCGAGCGTTTACGGCGAGGTTCATGACCGCCAGCTCAAGCTGTGCCGGGTCGGCATGAACAGGAGGTAGCGCTTCCTGAAAACGCAAGTCGACCCTTACACCTGTTCCGATCGTCCGTCGTAATAGTTCGGACATCCCCTTCAGCAGCGGCGCGACGTCGAAGTCCTCGAGCTGAATTTCCTGCTTCCTGGCAAACGCGAGCATGCGCTGTGTCAGAGCGGCGCCGCGATGTGCCGCCTCCAGCGCATTGTCGAGATACTTCGTCACGTCCCGGCCATCGGCGATGCGACGCTTCGCGATGTCGAGGCTGCCGACGATCGCCGTCAGCAGGTTATTGAAGTCATGCGCGACGCCGCCAGTCAGTTGGCCAATGGCTTCCATTTTCTGCGCCTGGTGTAATGCCTGTTGTGACCTCTCCAGAGCCAACTGGGCTTCCCGTCGCTCAGTCAGGTCGCGAGTGATTTTCGCGAAGCCGATCAGCTCGCCGCCTTCGTTGCGGACGGGATCGATGACGACGCTGGCCCAGAACCTGGTCCCATCCTTCCGCCGGCGCCAGCCTTCAGCCTCGAAGCGGCCTTCGCTCAGCGCCGTCGCGAGCGCCTTCTTCGGGATGCCGGCCGCCTGGTCTTCGTCGAGGTAGAATCGAGAAAAATGCTGCCCGATAATCTCATCCGCCTCATAGCCTTTAAAACGTTCGGCGCCGGCATTCCAGCTGCTGACATGGCCACCGGGATCGAGGAGGTAGATCGCGTAGTCCGTCACACTCTGCACCAGCAGCCGGAAACGCTCTTCACTCCGGCGAAGAAGCTCGTCGGCCTCGCGCCGCTCCGTCAGGTCGCGGGTGATCTTCGCGAAACCGAGAAGCTTTCCATCACGTGTCCAGATAGGATCGATGACGACATTCGCCCACAAACGGCTGCCATCCTTGCGATACCGCCAGCCCTCCGTTCCGAAGCGACCCTCGGTCTCGGCAGTCCGGAGAGCAGCCTCGGGAACTCCGGCTTTGCGGTCTTCCTCGCCGTAGAAGCGGGAAAAGTTCTGCCCGAGAATCTCTTCCCGCTTGTAGCCCTTGAAACGTTCAGCGCCGGCATTCCAACTCGAGACAATCCCCGTCGGATCGAGCATGTAGATCGCGTAGTCCGTGACCGAGTCGACGAGAAGCTCGAAGCGGCCTTCCGCAGCCGAGCTGATTTCGTCGTTCATACAGAATTACCCCAGCTCACACTTAAGACATCGGAGTAACGAGTAACGGAGTTGTGCTCTCCGATCCATACTGTTGACGTACGAGGGCTCTCGCTTCTGGAGTGAGTCGTGTCACTTAAGGATTTCTATCAGGCATCCAGAAACGCAATAAAGCCCCGTCCCAGGTTAGGGCGTCCGTGTGCCGATTTCTCTGCGAACGATCGTCGACCACTCGGCAGGCAGCCCAAAGCTCAAAATCAGTCGCTCCTTCTTCATCGAAGCTCAAGACCGACATCCGGCGCGACTACTGACGTTGACGGCAATGAGATAATGTTGTCGCCGGTGTCCGCCGAGCGGACGGCCGTCAGCTCTCGACGACAGACTTACAACATCTAGTCGACAAGCATGCAAGGCATCGTCATCATGGGCCCCACGTCGAAAGGAACATCCATGTCTTCATCGACGGAAAGCTCGCGCCTCGATGCGCTGCGGCAGCTCGATCTGCTCGATACGATGCCGAGCCGAGGCTTCGACCGCGTCACTCGCCTCGCTGCGCAGATCTTCGGTCTGCCGATGTCTCTAATCTCACTCACAGATGCGGACCGGCAGTGGTTCAAGTCTCGGGTCGGTGTCACCGCGGAGTCGGTTCCGAGAAGGGCTGCGCCGTGTGCCGACGTCGTCCGGACCGGGACCGTGATCGTCGTCGAGGATCTTCTGGAGAGCGAGGCGTATCGCGGCGGCGCCTTCGCCCGGACTGGTATCCGCTTCTATGCCGGCGCGCCGCTGGTGACGCCGCAAGGACATGGCATCGGCTCTCTCTGCGTCCTCGGTAACGAGCCTCGGACTGCATCCGAACAGGAAATCGGTGCTCTCCAAGACCTGGCCGAGATCGTAATGGCGCAGGTCGAGATGCTGCATGCGGTCGGACGCATCGACGCGATCAGCGGCATGCCGAACCGCAACCAATTCCTAGACGACCTGGCGGACCAGGCACTCGATCAGGCGGGAACTACCCGGATGGCCGTACTGGTGGAGATCGCGAGCAGTCTGGAAATGGATCAGGCGGCCCGCGTGATGGGGACAAGCTACTTCGACGAAGTCGTACAGGCCGCCGCGGCGACGATACAAGCCATCATCGGCCCGCATCGTCCGCTCTACCAAGTGGGATCGACGCAGTTTGCGTTCATGGCGCCGATCGGCGTGGAGAAGGCGGGATATGCGACGTTGCTTCGGAGCAGGACACAAGCGCAGCATCGTACACTGAGATCTGGGTTTCTGCTCAGTCCCCGTATTGGCGTAACCGAGTTCCGCCTTGGCGAAATCGAGCCCCGTGAGGTTCTTCGAACCGCACATGTCGCGTCCCAGGGTGCACGTATCGCAGGCGAGACAGTCAATTTCTATTCCAGGGACGTGGACCAGGCTGACACCCGCCGCTACTGGATCCTGAGTGAATTCAAGTCGGCGATAGCATTCGGACAGCTGCATCTGGTCTACCAGCCGCGGGTCGACCTCTGGAGCGGCGAATGCAAGGGCATCGAGGCCCTTGTCCGTTGGACACACCCCGAAGCCGGGGCCATCTCGCCGGCGGAGTTCGTCCCCATCGTCGAATCCACCGGCGACATCCGGACGCTAACGTCGTGGGTCGTCGATGCCAGTCTCGCGCAGATGGCCGAATGGCAACGCACGAAGACCACGGTTCGAATGTCGGTCAACATCTCGCCGAGCAATCTCGAAGACCCGGAATTCCTGCCCATGCTCGAAGCGAAGCTGTCAGGTCACGGGATTCCGTCGCATCGGATAGAGCTCGAGCTCACCGAAGGAGCCGTCATGCGCGAGGGGGGCAAGGGTCTCGACAAACTCGGGGCCATCTCGTCCATGGGCATGACACTCGCCATCGACGATTTCGGAACGGGCTACAGCAGCCTTTCGTATCTCCAGAAGCTGCCGGTGGACGTCGTGAAGATCGACCGGTCCTTCCTCTTGAACATCGCGAAGGACGAGAAGGCGCTGACGCTCGTCCGGGCGATGATCACGCTGTGTCACGACCTTGGATACCGCGTCGTCGCCGAAGGCATCGAGGACAAGGCTACCAGCGATCTGCTCGTCAGAGCCGGTTGCGACGAGGGACAGGGCTACTATTTCGGTAGGCCGATGCTGCCCGAGGCATTCGTCGAATGGCTCGGCGAGCGGCAGGAATTAATTGCGGTGGGCTAAGGTTCTTCGCGTTGATCTCCGGCCGACTTAAACACTCGGACCGAACACACGGCCCGCATTGCCATCCCCAAAGACTTCCCTAAAACTCCGACGAATATGGTCGCGACAAATTCCGAGACGCCGCTGAAGTGGTGCACGTCAGCATATGCTGAGGAAGTGCGGGTTCCTTGGCGCGTGAGAATACTTCAGGCCACTCTGACAGGTTTTCGTTCATTCGTTGCCTTGCCAGATATGTCAACTGGTTGGCATCGTCGAGCAGCTGATCTGGAGTCGTTTGCATCGTGGCTAGAGCCGCCCAATCATTTAATGTCCGCTTTTGAGGAGAAGCAAGAAGGACTTCGAATGGCCGGGTCGGGCGCTAACGCGCCACTGCGCAGGGCCATCGAACCGCTTACGTGCAGCGTTCACTTGATCGAGTTGAGCAAAAATGCGGCCTTCAACGTCAGGCGTCATTCACTGCCGTCCTCACCGATACAATTCGTACCACACCACTGCTATGTCGCAGATCATGTCGCACGGATTCGCCGGCTTCCAGCGGAACCCCTTGGAAATCAAGGGAGCTGGATGCAACATGACTGCGACACGATAGGGCCTCTTCCAAGGCATAAGCCGTTGAAATTATTGGTGATCCCGACTGGATTTGAACCAGTGACCCTCAGATTAGGAATCTGATGCTCTATCCTGCTGAGCTACGGGACCATTCTCTCCACCCTAGTCGAAAAAGGGCGTCGGGGCCAAGCCCCTTGCGGGGCATCGGTCGTCGGGTCGTGCCGCTGGCGGCGTGGGCCGGTTAGGGGCGCTCGGTGGCGGGGCGGGCATCGCCCCCGGGGGCTTGTATCAGCATGACCGCGGTTCCGCTCGCGAGTGTGACCGTCACCGGGCCGGCGGCCTCGTTGGACTGGGTGAGGATCGAGTGGAACGGCACGGCGACGTTCTCCAGCGGCCAGCGGGCGCCCTCGATGGTCAGGCCGGCGAGGTCGGAGAATTTGAGGATGGAGAAGGTGGTGCCGGGCGCGAGGTCGAATTTTTGCGCGCCGGGGGCGAGTGGCACGGCGGTCTCGTTGCCGTCGGCGAGCGTCACGCCAAGCCCGCGGGCGGCATAGCGCAGTGCCAGCACCAGGTGCATGAAGGCGTGGTCGGTGCGCGGGCCGCCGCAGGCGCCGACCAGCAGGAGGTCGGTGGCGCCGCGCGCGATGGCGGTGTCGATCGCCAGCTCGCCATCGGTCCTGTCCTTGTCGCGCGGAAAGGTCTCGCGCGGGGTCTCGGCATGACGGGCATCGAGCGCCGGATCGACCGAATCGAAGTCGCCGACCCAGAGCTCCGGCACGACGCCGAGCGGTGCGGCATGCATCATGCCGCGGTCGGCGGCGATGATGCGCGTCGCCGCAACGGCGCGGCAGAGGTCTCCGGTCGGCCGGATCGGGCCTGCGAGAAGGATGGTGAAGCGGCTCATGCCGCGGCTGTAGCGGCCGGCGAGGGGAGGGGCAACCATCGATCCGCACGGCCTCCCTCACTGACGGCGGATCGCCGCGGCGTTAGGTGCCGCAGCGCGGGTCTGAAGATGGGGAAGGGTTAGGGGCTGCGGATGCAGCGACCTCTTTTTGGCGCCGGAAGGCCTGCAGCAGCCGTGCCCCTGTCTTGCCTTGCCCGCAGAGCCGGCTATGCTGGCCCGGCTCACACGGGGTGCCTTCGGGCTGAGAGGCTTTTTGCCAACCCGCCGAACCTGATCCGGCTCGTACCGGCGGAGGGATGAGGGCGTCCGCGCAGCGCGCGGAAGCGCACCCAGTCGATCCGCGAGACGGCCGCCTTGTCGAAGGAAACGCCGTGCGTCTTGCCTCTCTCGCCTCCACGCTGGCGCTTGTCGCCGCCTCCGCTCTGCCGGCCCTCGCGGCGGACGAAAAGCCGGTGCTGACCGTCTACACCTATGAGAGCTTCCTGCCGGAATGGGGCCCGGGTCCGAAAATCGAGGCGGCGTTCGAGAAGACCTGCGGCTGCGACCTGCAATGGGTCGGGCTCGGCGACGGCGTTGAGATCCTCAACCGTCTGAAGCTCGAAGGCGCCGGCACCAAGGCCGACGTCGCCCTCGGCATGACCGCCGAAATGGTGCCGGAGATGAAGGCGACCGGCCTCTTCGCCGACAGCGGCGTCGATCTCGCCGCTCTGACGGTGCCGGGCGGCTTCGACGACAAGGTCTTCGTGCCGTTCGACTACAGCTACCTCGCCTTCATCTACGACACCGAGACGGTGAAGAACCCGCCGAAGAGCTTTGACGACCTCATCAATGGCGACCCCGACGAGAAGATCGTCATCGAGGATGCCCGCACCTCGACGCCAGGCCTCGGCCTGCTGCTCTGGATGAAGGCGGTCTACGGCGAGGGGGCCGCGGCGAAATGGCAGACGCTGTCGAAGCGGATCCTGACGGTCACCCCCGGCTGGAGCGAGGCCTATGGCCTGTTCACGCAAGGCGAGGCGCCGATCGTGCTGAGCTATACGACGTCGCCGGCCTACCACATGATCGAGGAGAAGGTGGAGCGCTACCAGGCGGCCAGCTTCGCCGAAGGCCACTATCTGCAGGTGGAACTCGCCGGCCGGCTGAAGGGCTCGAAGCAGCCGGAACTAGCGAAAGCCTTCCTCGACTTCATCCTCACCCCCGCCTTCCAGGACGTGATCCCGACCACCAACTGGTCGCTGCCGGTGATCGCGCCGTCCACCCCGCTGCCGCCGGAATTTGCAAAACTGGTGCAGCCCGCAAGGCCGCTCGCGGTGCCGGCGGAGGACGTCGCGGCCAACCGCAAGGCCTGGACCGACGAGTGGCTGAAGGCGATCGGCCGCTGAGCCCGGGCCTTACCGCCGACCGGCGCGGGAAGCTTGCCTCAGGCATCGCCGGCCTCGGCTTCCTCGCGCTTTTCGTCGCCGGCCCGTTCGCCGCCCTGCTCGGCTTTGCCGGCGCCTTTCCGGACGTGCCAACGTTGGCGCGCGACGGCTACCTGCAAGGCGTCGTCCTCTTCACCTTGCAGCAGGCGCTGCTCTCGGCGGCCCTATCGGTCGCAGGGGCGGTGCCGCTGGCGATCGCCCTTCACCGCTTCCGTTTTCCCGGGCGGGCGCTGGTGCTGCGGCTGTTCCTGCTGCCGCAGGCGCTGCCGGTGCTGGTCGGCGCGCTCGGCATCATCGCGGTCTGGGGCCGGGGCGGGGTGGTGTCGGAAGGGCTCGCCGCGCTGGGACAGCCACGCCTCGACGTCTACGGCCTCTCCGGCATCCTCCTCGCCCATGTCTTCTTCAACCTGCCGCTGGCGGCGCGGCTGATCTTCGCCGCGCTCGACAGCGTGCCGGCCGAGAGCTGGAAGCTCGCGGGGCAGTTGTCGCTCCGACCGATGGCGGTGTTCCGGCTGGTCGAATGGCCGGCGGTGCGCGCAGCGCTGCCGGGGGCGGCGAGCCTCGTCTTCATGCTCTGCATCACGAGCTTTACCCTGGTGCTGGTGCTGGGAGGTGGGCCGGGCGGCACGACGCTCGAGGTCGCGATCTTCCAGTCGCTGCGCTATGATTTCGACCCCGGCCGGGCGGTGCTCCTGGCCCTCGTGCAGATCACGCTGACCGGCCTCGTGCTCGCTGCGGTGCTGCGCCTCGGCGGGAATCTCGACGCCGGCGTGACGGTCGGGCGCAAGGCGGTCCGCTTCGACCGGCAGACGGCCCTGCAGCGCGCTGGCGGCCTCCTCGTCATTCTCCTCGGTCTTGGTTTCATCGCCGCGCCTTTCGTCGCGGTGCTGGTCAAGGGACTTGGCGCCGATCTCTTCCGCCTTATCGGCGAGCCGCTGCTGCAGCGCGCGCTGGCGACGAGCCTTGCGGTTGGATTTGCCGCGGCGACGCTGAGCCTCATCCTGTCGCTGGCGCTGCTGTTCGGCGCATCGAGCTTCGCTCATCAGAGGGGGCGGCTGCGATCGCTGCGGGGGGTGTTCGACCTGTCCGGCAGCCTGGTGCTGGTGATCCCGCCGATCGTGCTCGGCGCCGGCTGGTTCCTGGTGCTGCGGCAGGCGACTGACGTCTTCGCCCTGGCGCCGGTGATGGTGGTACTGACCAATGCGGTAATGGCCATGCCCTTCGTCATGCGGATTGCCGGGCCGGCGCTCGCGTCGTCGGCGGCGCGCCACGATCGCCTGGCGGCCAGTCTCACAATGACCGGCTGGTCGCGGTGGCGGTACGTCGAGTGGCCGGCGGTGCAGGGCGCCCTCGGTCTCGGCTTCGCCTTTGCGCTGGCGCTGTCGCTTGGCGATCTCGGCGTTGCCGCCCTCTTCGGCAACCAGGATTTCGTCACCTTGCCGTTGCTCCTGCATCAGCGCATGGGCAGCTACCGCAGCACCGATGCGGCCGGCATCGCGCTGATTCTCGGCGCGCTCAGCCTCGCCTTGATGGCGATCGCCGAGCGCGGCTTCCGGAAGACGACATGACCCATGCGCTCCGCCTCGACGGCGTCACCCATCGATACGAAGACCGGCGCATGGCGTTCGACCTTGCCGTCGAGACCGGCGAGTGGCTGGCGATCATCGGCCCGAGCGGCGCCGGCAAGTCGACGCTGCTGGATATTGCCGCGGGCTTTCTGGCACCCGATGCCGGCCGGGTGGAGATCGCCGGACGGGACGTCACCGCCGACGCGCCAGGCGATCGGGCGCTGAGCTTCGTCTTCCAGGAGAACAACCTCTTTTCCCATCTCGACGTGTTCCGGAACGTCGCGCTCGGCCTGTCGCCCTCCCTCCGGCTCACCGTGGAGGAGCGGCGGGCGGTTGGGGAGGCGCTCGGCGCGGTGGGCCTTGCCGACCTTGGGCACCGTCGCCCTGCGGAGCTGTCGGGCGGCGAGCGACAGCGGGTCGCTCTGGCGCGGGCCTTCCTGCGGGGGCGCCCGTTGCTGCTGCTCGACGAGCCCTTCGCGGCGCTCGGCCCGGCGCTGCGCCGCGAAATGCTGGAACTGCTGCAGGATCTGCGCCGTCGCAGCTTGCTGCCGATCAGCGTCGTCATGGTGACCCATCAGCCGGAGGATGCGCGGGGCTACGCCGACCGGATGGCCTTTCTCGAGGATGGCCGCATCGCCGCGATCGGCGCGACCGGAGAGATTCTCGCGGCCAAGGGACATCCCGGGCTTTCAGACTATCTCGGCCGTCGGCCGGTCTGACGGGACCGCATTTCAGGCGGATTCACTGGTTAGGGCACCATGTGTTTTGCTCTCGAAACACCGTGCGGGCGAAAAATGCGTTTCGTGTGCTCGGCTTGCTCTTTCGCACTGCGTTGCCGTACGCGTAGAGCATGGGCGCAACCCGTCCCGTTTCGGCGCGGACCGGTGCCGGCGGATGTGGACAGATCGGGGATCAGGCAGGAAATGACGGCGCAGGTGTTCAGCTCAGGACGGGCCTCAAACCGACCGCTCGCGGTTCGGCAAGGCTTTCGTGTGGCTGGCCTCCTCGGTGCCGTGCTGCTGCTCGGCGCCTGCCAGAGCATCAACAAGAGCCTCGAGGATGTCGCCAGTGGCGCGACGCCGGCCCAGACCGGCTATCTGCCAAGCCCGGCGCGTGAGCCGGTGACGTTCGAGAACCTGCAGAAGGGCGACCCGCAGGCCTCGATCGGTCGGTCGCAGCATCCGAAAATCCTCGCGGCCTATGGCGGAGCCTATTCCGATCCCGAGCTCGAGCAGACGCTGGCGACCATCGTCGGGCGCCTCAGCGCGGTCACGGACGATCCGAACCGCGCCTACCGCATCACGGTCCTCAATTCGCCGAACGTCAACGCCTTCGCGCTGCCGGGCGGCTACCTCTACGTCACGCGTGGCTTGCTCGCGCTTGCCAACGACTCGGCGGAGGTCGCCGCGGTGCTGGCGCACGAGATGGGCCACGTCACGCTGAACCATGGCATCGAGCGCCAGCGCCGAGAAGCTGCGGCCGAGTTGGCCGGGCGCGTTGTCTCGGAAGTGCTGGAGAGCGATTCAGCCGGGCGAGCGGCGCTGGCACGGGGGCGGCTCAACCTTGCCAGCTTCTCGCGCAACCAGGAGCTCGAGGCCGACGCCATCGGCATCAAGCAGACCGGCCGTGCCGGCTACGACGCCTATGCTGCCGAGCGCTTCCTGAAGGCGATGGACTCCTACTCGCATTTCCGCAACGCCTTCCAGGCCGAGAACCCCAATCTCGACTTCCTCGCCACCCACCCGGCGGCGCCCCAGCGCATGGAGCTGGCCGACCGGCATGCCCGCGAATTCGGGCCGCCCGGCACCGGCTCCATCGACCGCGACCGGTATCTCGCGGGCATCGAGGGCATGCTGTTCGGCGATTCGGCCGTCGAGGGCTATGTGCGTGGGCGGCAGTTCTACCATCCCGGCCTCGGCATCACCTTTGCCGTGCCGAACGGCTTCGTCATCGACAACACCGCTGAGGCGGTGCTGGCGACCGGTCCCGGCGACACCGCCATCCGCTTCGACGGCGTCGCGCTGCCGCGCTCGTCGAGCCTTACCGACTACATCACCAGCGGTTGGATCGGCGGGCTCGACCCTTCGAGCATCAAGCAGGAGCGGATCGGCAATCTCGAGGCGGTTTCGGCGCGGGCTTCCGGCGGCGAATACGTCTTCGACGTCACGGTGATCCGCGTCGAGGGGCAGGTCTACCGTTTCCTCACCGCGCTGCCGACCGCGTCCGACGCCAGCGTCGGGCAGATCGCGGCTGGCGTCGCCGGGTCGTTCCGCTTGCTGACCGAGGCGGAGAAGACCCAGCTGAAGCCGCTGCGCATCCGCATCGTCACGGCGCGCGCCGGCGACACCGTCGATTCGCTGTCGAACCGGATGGACGGCATCGACCGCAAGCCGGACATGTTCCGGCTGCTCAACGACTTCGAGCCGACCGATGCGGTAAAGGCCGGGGCGAAGTACAAGATCATCGCCGAGTAGGCCGGCCTTCGGCCTCCATCACCAGATCCACCTATCAGCGCCGGAGACACGAGCGATGGAAACTCTTCCGCGCCGACTGGAAGCCCTTGAGGACGCGCTGAAGGCGCTGCCCGAGGAAAGCGATGCAATGACGCTCGGCGAGATCGACGGCTTCATCGCCGGCATTCTCGTCTGTCCCGTCGAGATCAACGCGGAGGAATGGCTCGGCCTCCTCTGGCGCGACGTCGCCGACGACGGCACGACGCAGCTGGTGTCGGATGCCGACGCGGCTGCCTTGTCCCGCCGCATCCTCGACCACCACCGTCTGACCTCGCTCGGCCTTCGTGCCGCCGAGGAGGAGTATGCGCCGGTCTTCTATCTCGAGGACGAGACCGACGACGTGATCTGGGAGCCATGGGTGACCGGTTTTGCCGAGGCGATGCAGGTCCGGATGGACAGCTGGGGCGCAATCACTGGTAGCGGAGACGAGAAAGCCATCGAGGCCTTCAACGGCATGCTGTCGCTGGCCCGCCTCGCCATGCGACCCGACCTCAAGGCGCCGCTATCCGACGCGGATGCAGAACTGGTTGCGGAGGCACCCGACCTTCTCGCCGTCTGGACCGAAACACTATTCGATTGGCGGATGGCCTTCCGGCCCGATCCTGTCCAGAGGCCGGTTCAGGTCGTGAAGATCGGGCGCAACGATCCCTGTCCCTGTGGCTCGGGCCGCAAGTACAAGAAATGCTGCGGCGTCAACGCGGCTGCCTGACCGGATACGAAAAGGCCGCCTTGCGGCGGCCGTTTCGTTATCGAACTGGACGTGAGCTGAAGAAGATCAGCTGACGTAGGCCGCCTGATCCGGATTGGTCTGCAGCAGCGCTGTGCGGAGCTTTTCCAGCGCTCGCGTCTCGATCTGGCGGACACGCTCCTTGGAGATGCCAAGCTTGGTGCCAAGCGCTTCCAGCGTCGCGCCGTCGTCCTGGAGCCGACGCTCGCGGATAATCTTGAGCTCGCGCTCGCTGAGAACATCGAGCGCGCTCTTCAGCCAGGTAACGCGGCGCTCGTCGTCGATCGAGGTTGAGACCATCTCGTCCGGGAGCGGCTCTTTTGCGACCAGAAAGTCCTGACGGTCGGAGCTGCCGGAGTCATCTTCCATCAGCGGTGCGTTGAGCGAGGAGTCGGGACCGGAAAGCCGCGAATCCATCAGCGCGACGTCGCTCTCGGAAACCTTCAGCGCAGTTGCGATCTCGCGGTACATCGCCGTTCCCGTCAGGCTCTCGGAACCCTGGCTGAGGCGCGCGCGCAGACGGCGGAGGTTGAAGAACAACGCCTTCTGAGCGGAGGACGTACCACCGCGAACGATGGACCAGTTGCGCAGGATGTAATCCTGGATCGAGGCCCGGATCCACCAGGTGGCGTAGGTGGAGAAGCGAACCTCGCGCTCGGGCTCGAAACGGGCGGCCGCCTCGAGAAGCCCGACATGGCCTTCCTGGATGAGATCGTTCATCGACAGGCCGAAGTGACGGAACTTCGACGCCATCGAGATCACCAGCCGCATATGGGCCGAGGTGATCTTATGGAGCGCATCCTGGTCGCTGTGCTCTTTCCACTTCACGGCGAGCTCATATTCCTCCTCGCGCAAGAGGTAGGGCGCTGCCATCGCGGCCCGGATCATGGTACGGCCTGCGGACTGGGACTTCATGGGATTACCCTCCAGTAGCAAATGCGCTTGGGCCCGGAGAGGCGGCCGACAGACAGTTCCGCGCACCGAGCCATCTTCAAACGGCACCCGGCAGCAAACGTTCCTGAAAGGTTAAACTTTAAGAGCTGAGGTAGCGCCGTATCCCGCTTCGGCAAGGGAGGCTGCCCAGCATGCGGACTCAGGAGGCCCATCCGGGGTGCCTGACGGCGGTACCCTGGGGATCGGGAGAGATAATCCTGCCAAAGAAAAACCGGCCACGACAGGGTCGCAGCCGGTTTTGGTAAGGACGTCTCTACCAGCTTGAGCCGGCGGTTGCCGGATCAGGCAGCCTGCACTTCGACTGTTGCCTCTTCGGTGTCGGCGTCCGCGTCGGCTTCCGTATCCTCGTCGGCCTTGGCAGTGCGCTTCGGACCCTTGTTGAGGTTCACTTCGATCAGCTGCACGGCCTCGGTCTCGGAGACCTCGTTCACCGCTGCAAGCTCGCGTGCCATACGGCCGAGGGCGGCCTCGTAGAGCTGGCGCTCGGAATAGGACTGCTCCGGCTGGCTATCGGCACGATAGAGATCACGAACGACCTCGGCGATCTGGATCAGGTCACCGGAGTTGATCTTCGCGTCGTATTCCTGCGCACGGCGGCTCCACATGGTCTTCTTGACCCGGGCCCGGCCCTGTACGACCTTCAGCGCGCGCTCGACGAAATCGGTCTCTGAGAGCTTGCGCATGCCGACGGCCTCGGCCTTGGCGACCGGTACCTTCAGGCGCATCTTGTCCTTCTCGAAGTCGATGACGAACAGTTCCAGCGTCATGCCGGCAACGAACTGCTCTTCGATCGCGACGATCTGGCCGACGCCGTGCGCGGGATAAACGATGCTCTCGCCTGTCTTGAAACCTTGGCGCTGGGAGGTCTTCTTCGGGATGGTCATACGCTTTCAAAACTCCCTGTTGTGCCCGGCCACGACAGCCGCTAACACAATGACGGTGCGAAGCACCGCCGATTTCGACGCGCTCTCCGAGGCGGAAAGCAACAGCAGCAGACCGTCAACGCCGGCATTCCAGTCAGGGAACGGCGGCCCATCGCAGGATGGGGCGTCATGACCGAAACTGGGATGAAAGCGTCCTTCCGGAACTACCAAGAGCGGGAGATCGACCTGGATGCAGGTTTTCGCTCGACTGTTGCGAGAATACTACCCTATTGCTCGCTAAAATTCAAGGCAGGGCAGGGAAGAGAACAATCCGCTCTCACCCGCTTCAAGCCCGTTGCATAGCTGGCAAATAAAATAGTTTGAAAGCCTACGCGCCTTATGCCGCCCCCGGTCCAGCCAGGGAGCAGCCGATCGCGCGCGCAGCCCAGCCGAAATTGACCAAGGACGGCCAGCGTCTGTCAGTCTCCCTGACCGCGCTCCGGCGAGAAATATTTCTCGAACTTGCCCGTCTGCCCGTCGAATTCGGCGGCATCGGCCGGCGCGTCGCGCTTGATGGTGATGTTCGGCCACTGCTCGGCGTACTCGGCGTTGACCTTCAGCCACTTGTCGAGGCCTGGCTCGGTATCCGGCTTGATCGCCTCGGCGGGGCATTCCGGCTCGCAAACGCCGCAATCGATGCACTCGTCCGGGTGGATGACGAGCATGTTGTCGCCCTCGTAGAAGCAGTCCACCGGACAGACTTCGACGCAGTCCATGAACTTGCACTTGATGCAGTTGTCGGTCACGACATAGGTCATAACGGATCCTCGGCGATCTTCGAGCGGCCCGACCGGCGCGACGCGAATGGGATGAAGCGAACGGCGCAGCGCTCGCAGAGGCTTGTGTCGTTCTGATCCCGGGACGTAGCGGCTCGGCACCGGACTGGCAAGGGTAAAGCATGTCGCGGGCGGGCCGCAGACCGGAACGCTTTTTCCGGCACCGTCTGCCCCATCCCAGCGGCGCTTTAGTCGCGTCAGTCGCCTTCGTTCCATTGAAGGCGATCGAGCGCCCGGCGCTCACGCTTGTTCGGCGGCCGGTCGCTCGGCTGATAGCCGATCGCCGCCGCGGCCTCTGCCGCGGTCTCCGGCTTCACCGGTGGCGGCGTCAGATCCTCGTAAAGCGTCTGCGCTTCCGGTGCCGGGCCCCGGCGTTCCCCGGGATCGAGGATCTTCAGAACCTTGACGCCGCCCCCGAGGGTGACGGTGAGCACATCTCCGGGGCGCACGAGCTTGGCAGCGCTCGTCGTCTTCTCACGGTTGATCCGGACGGCGCCGGACTGCGTGAGTTTCTGCGCCAAGCTGCGGGATTTGCAGACGCGCGCGAAGAACAGCCACTTGTCGATCCGCTGTTCCGTGCCCGGCACGCGGCCTTACTTTCCCAACTTGTCACGCAAAGCCGCGAGCTTGGCGAAGGGCGAGTCGGGGTCAAGCTTGGCAGGAGGGGCAGGCGCCTTGTCGAAGCGGGGTGCCGGCTTGCTGTCGCTGCGCTGGTCGCGGCCGGACCGGTCGTTGCGCTCGTTGCGCCCTTCGCCGGGCTTTCCGCCGGTGCGCGGCGGACGGGCATTGCCTGCCGCCTCGCCAGCCTTTGCGAACCGTTGCGAGCGGCTCTGGCCGTCGTTGCGGCCTGGCCGTGGGCCGCGTTCACCGGACGGTGCCGCCACTGCATCAGCCGTCGCCGCTCCTTCGCCGGTCGCGGCGGTGCGTGCCTGGCCGTCGCGGTTCGGACGGTTGCGGCCCGAACGGGCGTTGTCGCGGGCACCGCCGCGCGCTTCCTGGCGCTGCGGACGCCAGACCTGCACCAGCTTTGGCTCCTCGGCCTTGCCCTCGGACAACTTCGGCGCTTCAGCGGCCTTGTCGGCAGCAGGAGCGTGTTCGGCAAGAGCCACGTCGGACGCTTCGGTAGCGCTGGCAGGTTTGATGTGGCGGATCTCGACGGTATCGGCGTCGTCCGCGACGCCCTCGGTCTCTTCGGTCTCGCCAGCTTCGTTAGTCTCGTCCGTCCGGGGGGCCTCCGCCTCGCCGAACACGACGTCGAGGGGCAGCGGATCGCCGTTCGCGGCAGTGGCGTCACCCGCGACGTCCTCGGGGGCGGAGCTATCGCTCTCCGCCGTCATTGCCGCGTTCTCATCGCGCTGCAAGATGACCGCCTCGCCTTCCGCGAACTCGGCGGGCGTCTCGTTCTCATCCTCGTTGGCGACGGCAATGCTGGTGACGACGTCGTCGCCTTCGCCGAATTCGGCATCCTCGGCAGATGCGGTTTCGGCCGCGATCGGGGCCGGCATGCGGTCGGCCTCGAACGGCGCCGGTGTCACCGCCTCGTCCGACGCTGCGGTGTCATCCACCGAAGCGATGTCGGCAGCTGCCCCCGCGGGTTCCGACGGCTGGACGGCCGGCGAGGGCGTCATCGCCTCGATGTCGTACTTCGCCAGGGCCTCTTCGACCTGCTTGGCGTCGACGCCTTGCGGGCGGTAGCCGAGACCGCGCAGGATCTCGTCCATGTCGTCGGCGGTGGCGCCGAGGATCGACATCATCGCCGGCGTCACCAAGAACTGCGCGCCGTTGTAGCCGCCCTCGGGGCGCTTGCCGTTGCCGGGCTTCCAGGACAAAGCCGGGCGGATGAGGTCGGCGAGCCGCTCGAGGATGTCGATGCGCACGGCGCGGCGGCCGAGCAGGCGGTAGCCGGCAAGGCCGTAGAAGACCGGATCGAACTCGGGATTGGGCAGCGCCGATGTGCGCCCGGTCGACAAGAGATGGGTGACGTCGCCGAAGCCCGGCTTGTCGCGGCCGTCATGGGCGATCGCCCAGAGCAGCGTCAGGAGATTGGCCGGTGCCGGCTTCACCAGCGCCGGAATGAAGATGTGGTAGGCGCCAAAGCGCACGCCGTAGCGGCGGAGCGCCGCGCGCGCGTCCTGGTCGAGCGCGCGAACCTCTTCGGCGACGTCGCGGCGCTGGATCAGGCCGAAATTCTCGCAGAGCCGGTAGGCGATGCCGCGCGCCGCGCCTTCGAGACCCTCGGCGGTTTTCAGCTCGACCAGCGGCTTCAGAACGGTAGAGACCTGATAGGTCACGTAGCGCTCGGCACGCGCGGCGACCTTGTCGCGCATCGGACCGGTCAGCTGTTCGTCGGCGAGCAGCACGACGCGGGGCTGCAGGGGATCGTCGCCTTGGGTCAGCGAGGCAACGGGCGCGCCGAGCCAGCGCAGCAGCGCATCCGAACCCAGCGCAAGGTCGCCGTTCGGCGAATTGCCGAAACGCTCCGCGCGGTTTTCGAACTCGCTGGCGAGTGCTTTCTGGGCTGCGGCACGCACGGCCTTGGCGTCCGGCCCATCGGCCTTAACGTCCGGCGTGAACCTGAACCCCTGCAGTTCGCCGACATGGTGGCCCTCCACGAGCACCTTGCCGTCGCCGCCGATTTCAGCTTCCATGACTGCGTTCTCTCTCAGCCGCTTCATCAAGACGCTTGTCCTGCGGTCTACGAAGCGTTTCGTCAACCTGTCGTGCAATGCGTCCGACAGACGGTCCTCGATGGCACGTGTCTTTTCCTGCCAGTGTGACGGATCGGCAAGCCAACCCGGCCGGTGGGAAATATAGGTCCAGGTGCGGATTTCGGCGATGCGCCGCGACAGCGTGTCGATGTCGCCCTCGGTCCGGTCGGCCCGGATCACCTGGGTCGCCATGTAGTCTTCCGAGATGTGTCCGTTGGAGACCAAGTCCTGGTAGACGCTGGCGATAATCTCCGCGTGCTGGGCCGGCGCAATGCGCCGGTAGTCCGGCAGCTTGCAGGCTTCCCACAACAGTTCGACACTTTTCGCACTGGTCGCGCGGTCGACGATCTCCGGCGAGCGCGACAGAAATTCCAGCGCCTCCTGGTCGACCGAGCGCAGCGAACGGGTGAGTTCGGGCACCGGCGGCAGGCGGTCGAGGCTCGCCTTCAGCGCGTCGATGGAGTGGAAATCCATGTCCGGCGAGCGCCATTGCAGCACGCGAACCGGCGCAAACGCATGTGCTTCCAGTGATTCGACCAGCTCCTGCGGAAACGGATCGACCCGGCCGGTGACGCCGAACGTCCCGTCGCGCAGGTGCCGCCCGGCCCGTCCGGCGATCTGGCCGAGCTCGGCCGGGGTCAGCTGGCGGTACTGAAAACCGTCGAACTTCCAGTCCTGCGCGAAGGCGACGTGGTCGACGTCGAGGTTGAGGCCCATGCCGATGGCGTCGGTCGCCACGAGAAAGTCGACGTCGCCGGACTGGTAGAGCTCGACCTGGGCGTTGCGGGTGCGCGGGCTCAGCGCCCCCATCACCACTGCCGCACCGCCGCGCTGGCGGCGGATCAGCTCGGCGACCGCATAGACCTCGTCGGCCGAGAAGGCGACGATGGCCGAGCGGCGCGGCAGGCGGGTGGTCTTCTTCGAGCCGGCATAGACGAGGTTCGACATGCGTGGCCGGGTGACGGTCTGGACGCCCTTCAGGAGCTTTTCGAGGACGCCGCGCATGGTGGAGGCGCCGAGCAACAGCGTTTCCTCGCGGCCGCGGCAGTGGAGGATGCGGTCGGTGAAGACATGCCCACGCTCGAGATCGGCCGCGAGCTGCACCTCGTCGATGGCGACGAAGGCGGCGTCGGTCTTGCGCGGCATCGCCTCGACCGTGCAGATGTGGAAGCGGGCCTTGGGCGGTCGGATCTTCTCCTCGCCGGTGATCAGCGCCACCTGGCTGACGCCGACCCGGTCGCAGACCTTCTGGTAGACTTCGCGCGCCAGAAGGCGCAGCGGCAGTCCGATGACGCCGGACGAGTGCGCGACCATCCGCTCGATGGCGAGAAACGTCTTGCCGGTATTGGTGGGCCCGAGGACGGCGGTGACGTTGGTCCCGTCGAATCGGATCGTCTCGGTCTGGCTGCGGTTCATGGGGTCTATCTGGGTGCGGCGTCGCCGGATGAAAGGGTGTCCGGACCGCAGCCAGGTCCGAATGCCCGAGAGCGTAGTCTAGGCCCGCGGCTTACCCTACGCCAGATACTGCCCGCCATTGGCGGAAATGGTGGAGCCGGTGATGAAGCCGGCGGCGTCCGAGGCGAGGAAGACGACGCAGCGCGCGATCTCCTCGGGCTCGCCGAGCCGGCCAACCGGGATCTGCGGCAGGATCTGCCGCTGCATGACGTCGTCGGAGATCGTCGCCATCATGTCGGTGGCGATGTAGCCGGGGCAGATGGTGTTGACGGTGATGCCCTTGCGGGCGCCCTCCTGCGCCAGCGCCTTAGCAAAGCCGATGTCGCCCGCCTTGGCGGCGGAGTAGTTGGCTTGGCCCATCTGGCCCTTCTGCCCGTTGATCGATGAAATGCTGATGATCCGCCCGAAACCGCGCTCGCGCATGCCCTCCCAGACCGGGCGGGTCATGTTGAAGAGGCCGTTGAGGTTGGTCGAGATCACCGCCTGCCACTGCGCCAGCGTCATCTTGTGAAACATCGCGTCGCGGGTGATGCCGGCATTGTTGACGAGAATCTCGACCGGGCCGAGCTCGGCCTCGATGGCGGCAAGGTTGGCGGTGCAGGCATCGAAATCGCCGACATCCCATTTGCGCGCCGGAATGTGGTTGGCGGCGGTGAAGGCCTCGGCCGCGGCGTCGTTGCCGGCATAGACCGCCACCACCTGATAGCCCTCGGCCTTCAGCGCCTTCGATATTGCCGCGCCGATACCGCGCGTGCCGCCCGTGACGACCGCTACTCTGCCCATGCCGTGCCTCCCACCGCTGCAAGGACGGCTTGCTGCCGCCTCTGTCCTGTCCGGATCTTTCCTACATTCGCTCAAGGCACATGGCGACGCCCATGCCGCCGCCGATGCAGAGGGTGGCGAGGCCCTTGCGGGCATCCCGGCGAATCATCTCGTGGATCAGCGTGTTCAGCACCCGCGCGCCGGACGCCCCGATCGGGTGGCCGATGGCGATGGCGCCGCCGTTGACGTTGACGATGGCGGGATCCCAGCCGAGTTCGCGGTTGACGGCGCAGGCCTGTGCCGCAAAAGCCTCGTTCGCCTCGACGAGGTCGAGGTCCGCGACCGACCAGCCGGCCTTTTCCAGCGCCTTGCGCGACGCCGGGATCGGCCCGGTGCCCATCACCGCGGGGTCGACGCCCGCGGTCGCCCAGGAGGCGATCCGCACCAGCGGCGTCAGCCCGCGGCGCGCCGCCTCTTCCTCGCTCATCAGAACGGTCGCCGCTGCACCGTCGTTGATGCCGGAGGCGTTGGCCGCGGTGACCGTGCCCTCCTTGTCGAAGGCCGGGCGGAGCTTCTGCACTTTGTCGAGCGTCGTGCCGGCCTTGATGTACTCGTCCTCCGACACCACCGTGTCGCCCTTGCGGCCCTTGACCGTGAAGGCGACGATCTCATCGCGGAAGCGACCCGCGGACTGGGCAGCCTCGGCCTTGTTCTGCGAGGCGACGGCGAACTCGTCCTGCATCTCGCGGGTGATTTGGAACTGGCGGGCGACGTTCTCGGCGGTGACGCCCATGTGGTAGCCCTGGAAGGCGTCGATCAGGCCGTCCTTCAGCATGGTGTCGACGAGCTTCATGTCGCCCATCTTCTGGCCGGCGCGCAGGTGCGCGGCGTGCGGGGCCATCGACATCGATTCCTGGCCGCCGGCGACGACGATTTTCGCATCGCCCAGCGCGATCTGCTGCATTCCGATGGCGACGGCGCGAAGGCCCGAGCCGCAGAGCTGGTTGAGGCCCCAGGCGGTCGCTTCCTTCGGGATGCCGGCCGCCATCGCCGCTTGGCGTGCCGGATTTTGGCCTTCACCGGCCGAAAGGATCTGGCCCATCACCACCTCGTCCACTTCGCTGGGCTCGACCCTTGCGCGGGCCAAGGCCTCGCGGATCACGGCAGCGCCGAGCTGGTGGGCGGGGACGTCGGCAAAGGCGCCGTTGAACGAGCCGACGGGCGTGCGGGCTGCGCCCACGATGACGACGGACATGGCGTTTTCCTCCCGTGGCGGCGCTCTGCAAGGTCTACAATCTGCAGTACCCAAGGCCTTTGAGGCGAGTTTCGCAGACCGGGTTCGGCACTGTCAAACGGCTTCGACAGGGCACCGCGCGGACCCTCTTGCGCTGGGGAATTCTGCTCAAGTCTTAGGCAAGACCGCGCCGCAGCCAAGTCTGCGTGCAATGCGGGAAATATTTGGAAGATAGGCTTTTTTGTGGAATGCTTTCGATGGCGCAACGCAATACGCCGGAAGTCGGCCTTGAGACCGACAGGCAGTGTGCGGCGCGGGGAGAGGAAAACACCCATGGCCAAGTCAGCGGAAACCACCGTCATCAAGAAATACGCCAACCGGCGGCTCTACAACACCGGCACCAGCACCTACGTGACGCTCGAGAATCTCGCCGCGATGGTGAAGGGCAACGAGGAGTTCGTGGTGCAGGACGCCAAGAGCGGCGAGGACATCACGCATTCCGTCCTGACCCAGATCATTTTCGAGCAGGAAAATAAGGTTGGCCAGAACATGATGCCGATCGCCTTCCTGCGTCAGCTGATCCGCTTCTACGGCGACCAGATGCAGATGGTGATTCCCGGCTATCTCGAGCAGACGATGGCGGCTTTTTCTCGCGAGCAGGAGGGTTATCGCGACAAGCCGGGCGGTGTCGCCGGCCAGAACCCGATGAAGCTGATGGAATCGCAGGTGCGCCGCAACACCGAGATGTTCCGGCAGGCGATGACCATGTTCAATCCGTTCATCGCCAACGCCATGGCGCCGGCCGAGGATCGCCCGGTGCCGGCGCCGGCCGCCGCGCCCGAAGACCTCTCCGACATGCGCCGCCAGCTCGACGAGATGCAGAAGCGGATCGAGGCGATGGCCGCGACCAAGGCCTGAACGCCGCGACACACGGGCAGGGCCGACTTGACCATTCGGTCCCGCCCTCCCGCGGGCCTGGTGCAGAGCGGTCCGCAGCGGAGGCTTTCGCCCCGCTCTCCCACGGCACGCCGCCAAAGGAATCTTTCTCTAGTCCCTTTTGGGCCTTTACCGATCGCATGAAAAAGGCCGGGCTTTCGGCCCGGCCTTGGAAGTCGATATGATCAGACGGCGGTCCATTGACCACCGGTGTGATCCGGCAGCCCGTTCAGATCAGGCGTTGCCTTTGATCGTCAGGATCTGCTTGCCGCGGTACATGCCGGTCTTCAGGTCAACATGGTGCGGACGGCGCAGTTCGCCGGAGTTCTTGTCCTCGACATAGGTCGGGGCGGTCAGGGCGTCGTGCGAACGACGCATGCCACGCTTGGAGGGCGAGGTCTTTCTCTTCGGTACGGCCATCGGTCTGCTCCGTTCGGATAGCGGCGGCGCCGCGAGGGCTGATCCGCATGGATTGAATGTCTGCCGAAATCCGCGAGGCGTCGGGTGCCCTTGTCAGATCCTGGCATTCACGTCGCGAACCCGGCGATCGATGTCGACCGCATCAGGCTCGGGGATGACGGGAATTCGCCGCAGCCCATAGCAAAACCATGGGGGGATGGGAAGGGCGGAAGCGAAATTTACTGGCCGGCGGTGCGCTTGTTCGGTGTGACGGCGACGCAATCGACATAGTCGCCGGAGCGTTGCGCCCGCGCGGCGATCGTGCCCGCCAGCCGCGAAAGGCCCCGCGAGGGTTTGGCAGGATTGCGCTTGCGCGGCGCCGGCAAGGTCACTGCGAGGAGCGCCGCCTCGCGGCCGGTGAGGGCAAAGGCCGGCTTGTTGAAATAGTGCCAGGCGGCGGCCTCGATACCGTAGATTCCGTCGCCCCATTCGGCGATGTTGAGATAGATCTCGATCAGCCGCTTCTTCGACAGGAAGAAGTCGGCGTAAACCGCTAGCGGCACTTCCAGACCTTTGCGCACGAAGGAGCGGCTGTTCCACAGGAACAGGTTCTTGGCCGTCTGCATCGGAATGGTCGAGGCGCCACGGGTCTCCTCGCCATCCAGCGTCTCGGTGATCACCGCGTTCAGTTCCCGCCAGTCGACGCCGCCGTGGAAGCAATACTGCCCATCCTCCGACATCATCACCGAATGCACCAGCACGGGCGCGATATCCTCGAGATCGACCCAGTCGCGGGTGACCGGCCGGAACGTCAGATAGTCGCCCAGCATCAGCGTCGAGACCGGGCGGATGCCGGGAATGGCGTAGACCGGCACCAGCGCGATCGGCAGGGCGATCAGCACGACCAGCGTAACGATCAGAAGGCCGAGGACACGTCGCAGCATGGAGGGCTTTCCGGTGGGCCTTGGGGGCATAAGTGCCCGGCCGTCGGACGGGGATCGCCTTCCGTCATATCGGCGCGTGCGGCGACTCGCAACGGTTGCCGCGCCGCGCTTTCTCCCGCGCCGTCCCCGGCGCTTGACGGCCGAAGCGCGATCGGCGAAGCCGACCGGAATGACCGGCCGCCCGAGCCTTCCCTGGCGGCCAGCCGGCGGCCGCTGAATGCTGGAGACATCTGATGAGCACACACTCCTTCGAGGCCCGGCTGAGGGCGGCGGCGCTGGCGGTGGAGACGGCGCTCGATCTCTGCCTCGACGCCGCCCATCCGCTGATGCGCGGCACGCCGGAGCGGCTGCGCGCTGCCATGCGCCACGGCGTCCTGAACGGCGGCAAGCGGCTGCGGCCCTTCCTGGTGATCGAGACGGCCCGGCTTTTCGGCCGCGCGCAGGACGAGGCGGTGACGGTGGCCGCTGCGCTCGAGTGCATCCACAGCTATTCGCTGGTGCACGACGATCTGCCGGCGATGGACGATGACGACCTCCGCCGCGGCCAGCCGACGGTGCACAAGGCGTTCGACGAGGCGACGGCTATCCTCGCCGGCGACGCGCTGCTGACGCTGGCTTTCGGCCTCCTCGCGGACGCGCCGGGGATCGGCGCGTCCGGCCGGCTGGACTTGGTGCGTGCTCTGGCGCGGCAGGCGGGGGCGCCCGGCATGGTCGGCGGGCAGGCGCTGGATCTGGAGGCCGAGCAGCAGGATCTCGGCGAGGCCGAGATCTCGCGGATGCAAGCCATGAAGACCGGCGCGCTCATCACCTTCGCCTGCGAGGCCGGGCCGATGCTGGCGGAAGCGTCACCGGAGGATTGGGCGCGGCTTCGGCGTTTTGGCGAGACCATCGGCCTTGCCTTCCAGCTTGCCGACGACCTGCTCGACGAGACCGCCGATGCCGCCGCCCTTGGCAAGGCCGCCGGCAAGGATCGCGCGCGCGGCAAGAAGACGCTGCCGGCGCTGCATGGCCATGCCTGGACGGAGGACCGGCTGGCGGCCCTTGTCGCCGAGGCGAGCGAACTGCTCGCGCCCTATGGCGAGCGGGCGGCGGTGCTGGTGGCGGCGGCGCGGTTTATTGCGGAGCGGAAGAGCTGAGGTAGGCCCGATCCATCTGGCGGGCGACGGCATCGAGGCGCCTGTCGCGTGTCCAGAGAAGCGCGCCGTCGATAGCCCCGACGGCGCTGAGAAGATGGGCATCGACATACCCGATGCCGCTTCCCGCCAGCGAATGCCGTTCGATGGCTTCGCGAACAACGGCGTCCGCAGCCAGTCCAGCCGGCGGCAGGTTGCCGAGGGCGTCGAGAATGACCGCTCTCTGCCGCAATGTCCCGAGCGCAAGCTCGCCGATCACGAAGGCATGGCCAAGCACCAAGTCCCGTTCCAGCAGGGCGATGAGATGGGTGTCCTTTGTCCGGAAATGATCGATCCAGACCGATGTGTCGACGAGGATCATCGCGTGCCGGAGCGTGGCCTCGGTGCGGGCTCGGCCTCGGGCTCGGTTCCGCCCAGTAGCGCGAGGCGCCGGGCGCTCTCGCGCGCCACCAAGGCTCTCAGGGCCTCGTCCAGGACAGCGCCGGTTTCGGTCAGGCCGGTGTAGAACTGGGCCTTCGCCAGAAGTTCATCGTCCACCGAAAAGGTCATGCGCATGGCCGTGCCTCCTCTACCCCTGCCGAACCCTACTGCCTGACGGCTGTATTCCCAAGCAGATTGATCGCCAGCATCCGTCGAGCTTATCCGGTAGCTCTAATTCCTGAACACCGCACAGGCCCCGCCCGCGCTGCGGAGCTTGCCGCAGAGGCTGTCGGCTTCGCCGCGCGAGTCGGCGCCGATGCGCACGGCGTAGATGCGGCCATGGCTGGCGCGGTCGCGCAGGACGATCGGCGCCTTGTCGCCGAGCACCGAGGAGAAGCGGCCCTGCACGCGCCGGAACGATTTCAGCGCCATCGACTGGTTGGGGTGGCCGGCGATCTGGACGCCCCAGGGCTGCATTGGGGCACTCGCGATCTTCGCCGTGCGGGTGCGCATCACCGGCAATGCGCGGCAAGCCTCGTCAAAGCCCTTGCCCTCGTCGAGCGGGGTCTCCTCGATCTCCCGGCCTTCGTCGACGAACCAGTCGGCCGGCCGCGCGGTGATCGAGAGGACGTAGTTCTCGGTCTCGTAGGGCAGTGCCCCGCCGCTGACGCGCCAGCGCTTCACGCGGTTGATGCCGCCATTGTAGGCGGCGGCGGCAAGGCCCCAATTGCCGAGCTCGGACTTCAGGTCGCGCAGATACAGCGCGGAATGGCGGATCGCCTCGCGCACGTCGAACGGGTCGGCGAGCCCCCGCTCCTTGGCGGTGTAGGGCATGAACTGGGCGATGCCCTGTGCCCCCACCGGCGAGCGTGCGTCGGCGTCGAAGCGGCTTTCCTTCCAGATCAGCCGGGCGAAGTAGTCCGGGGGCATGGCGGTGGCGGCGGCGTTGGCAGCGATGAGGTCGCAGACGAGGTCGATGCCGCTGCGCTCCTTGACCGGGATGGAGATGCGGACGAGATCGGGCGGGACGAGGGCGAGGTTATGCGTTCCCGGGTCGAGATTGGTCAGTGCGGGAGCCGCCGATGCCGGCACCAAGGCCCACAGCAGCACCATGGTCACAGCGTTCATCGCGAGGCCGGTTCGAAAGGCCAGGGACGGTCGGCGCAATCGTGACGGGCGCCGTTTACTCGGCGGCAGCGTGGGTGACGCCAAAGCGCTTCTCGATGTAGTCGGCGACCATCACCTTGAAGTCCTCCGCGATGTTGGGACCGCGCAAGGTCGCGACCTTCTGCCCGTCGACGAAGATCGGCGCCGATGGCGTCTCGCCCGTGCCGGGCAGCGAAATGCCGATGTCGGCGTGCTTGGATTCGCCGGGACCGTTGACGATGCAGCCCATGACGGCGACTTTCAGGCCCTCGACGCCCGGATATTTCTCCCGCCAGGCGGGCATCGACGTGCGCAGGTCATCCTGGATCTGTTCGGCGAGTTCCTGGAACACGGTTGAGGTTGTGCGCCCGCAGCCGGGGCACGCGGCGACGATCGGCACGAACTGGCGAAAGCCCATGGTCTGCAGGATTTCCTGCGCCACCTGCACCTCGCGGGTGCGATCGCCGCCGGGCTCGGGCGTCAGCGAAACGCGGATGGTGTCGCCAATGCCTTCCTGCAGCAGGATGCCGAGCGCCGCCGACGAGGCGACGATGCCCTTCGAACCCATGCCGGCCTCGGTCAAGCCGAGATGCAGCGCGAGATCGGTGCGGCTGGAGAGGTCGCGGTAGACGGCGATGAGGTCCTGGACGTTGGAGACCTTGGCCGAGAGGATGATCTTGTCGCGTGCGAGGCCGGTCTCCTCGGCGAGTTCCGCCGAGAGCAGCGCCGACTGGATGATCGCCTCGCGCATCACCGCGCCGGCAGAGCGCGGGCGGTGCAGCAGCGAGTTGGCGTCCATCAGCGCGGTCAGCAGGTCCTGGTCGAGCGAGCCCCAGTTGACGCCAATACGCACCGGCTTCTGGTAGCGGATCGCGGTCTCAATGATCTGGGTGAACTGCCGGTCCTTCTTGTCCTTGAAGCCGACATTGCCGGGATTGATCCGGTATTTCGCCAACGCCTCGGCGCAGGCCGGGTGATCGGCGAGCAGCTTGTGGCCGATATAGTGGAAGTCGCCGACCAGCGGCACGTAGATGCCGAGCCGCTCCAGTCGATCGCGCACATGCGGCACGGCGGCGGCCGATTCGTCGCGGTCGACGGTGATGCGCACGATCTCCGAGCCGGCCTTGGCAAGCGCCGCCACCTGGGCGACGGTCGCATCGACGTCGGCAGTGTCCGTGTTGGTCATCGACTGTACGACGACCGGGGCGGTGCCGCCCACCAGCACGCCGCCGACCCTGACGCCGACGGTCGGGCGCTTCGGTGTCGGCTGGGCCTCAAAGGCTTCGATGGGGGCTTCGATGTTCATCGGCGACATCCGGTCGAGGTCATGGGGCGGTAGAGGTTCTAAGACGGTCGAGGTCCCGGGACGGTCGAGGTCACGGGCAAAGCGGCGTGTATCACTTCGAGTTCGCGCTTTCGGCGCAGCTTGTCAAATGCGGTCTGATCGCAACAGCATCAAGTCCTGCCGTCGGCTGGAACGAACACTCTAAAGCCCTTCATGCCGAACCAGAAGATGGCGCTTCTGCGGCAACAGTGGAACTCACGGTAGCCTCGCGAGTTTGTGACACCATACGTTGTTCTCAGGCAGGAAATATCGACATGACGCTCGGCACAATCCTCATCATCATCCTCGTTCTCGTCCTGATCGGTGCTCTGCCGTCCTGGCCGCATTCGCGCAGCTGGGGCTATGGCCCGAGCGGCATCCTGGGTGTCGTCGTCGTGGTGATCCTGATCCTGCTGCTGATGGGACGGATCTAACTGTCTCAGTAGTCTGCCGTCGAAGCGCCGGTCCCGGAAGGGGCCGGCGTTTTGCGTTGAGGCGTTCAAACGTCCGCGCGATCGGCGACGGCGACCAGCCGGGCGGCGAAGAAGGTCACCACCAGCAGCAGCGACAGGCCGGCGAAGACCGCTGCAAAACCGGTGTGCTCGGCGACGAAGCCGATCACCGAGGGCGCGATCAGGATGCCGGAATAGCCGAGCCCCGACACGATGCTGAGGCCGGTGCCGGGCTTCAGTCCGGGCACGTTGCCGGCAGCGGAAAAGGCGATCGGCACGATGTTGGCGACGCCGATGCCCATCACTGCAAAGCCCACCAGCGCCATTGGCGTGCCGTTCGCGGCGGCGATGAGCACGAGGCCGAGGCCGGCGGCGAGGCTGCTGAAACGCGTGGTGGTGACCGCGCCGAAGCGGCCGCGAATCCCGTCGCCAGCAAAGCGCAGCACGGCCATGCTGAGGGAGAACGCCGCGAAGGCAAGGCCCGAGGTGGCGGCATCCGCGCCGAGTTCCTGGCGCATGTAGAGGGCGCTCCAGTCGATCGCCGCCCCTTCCGGGATCATCGCGAACAGCGCGAACATGCCGACGGCGGCGGCCAGCAGCAGGCCGGCGGTGGTGTCGCTTCTGGGAGCGGCGGTATCGCCAGCCGATCCTGTCGCCACATGGGTCTGGGCCTCGAGCCTGTCCGACAGCGCATGGCGCCAGACCACGAACCACAGCAGCAGCGTGACGGCGGCCACGATGAGGGCGTGACCCTCGGGCCCCACGGCCTCGATCAGGAAGCCGCCGGCGCCTGCGCCGACAAGACCGCCGACGCTCCAGAAGCCGTGGCAGGAGGACATGATCGGGTTCGGCAGACGCCGCTCCACCGAGACGGCGTTGGCGTTCATCGCGATGTCGAGCCCGCCCGTGGTCATCCCGGCGAAGACGATGGCAAGGATCGCCAGCGGCAAGGACGGTGCGAAGACCAGCAAAGGGAGGGCTGCGATCAGCGCGAGGTGCAGGATGATCGTCGGCCGGCGCGACCCCATGGCGGCGATCGCCCGGCCGGCGAGCGGCATCGTCGCAACCGCCCCGACGCCGAAGGCGAGGATCATCAGCCCCAGCTGCGACTCCGACAGGCCGAGCCGTTCGCGGAACAGCGGAATCTCCGGCGCCCAGCTGCCGATCAAAAGACCGTTGGCGAGAAAGGCGGCGGCGACGGCAATGCGCTCGCGGGGCCATGAGTGGGCGGGGATGTCGAGGCTGAGGGTCATCTGGTCTCGCTGGGGGCTATCAAGGGTTATGCTGTCACGCGGAAGTGCATCAGGCCCGAGATCGTCGGCGGCCCGTCGCCGACGGTTTCTCGGCGCCTGCGGTCACGACGGCGATCTGGCTTGCCGTGAACCGTGCGAGCAGTGCTGCCGGACAGTCGGCCTCCACGAAGAGGGTCGAGATTCCCTCCGGCGCCAGCACGGCATAGGCCGCGGCGGTGCCGATCTTGTCGGTGGTGGCGGCCACGAGCACCTGCCGGCTGCAGGAGGCCAGCGCCGCCTTGAACTCGGCCTCCTCGAAGACATGAGCGGTGATGCCGGCCACGGCATCGACACCGCAGGCGCCGAGCACCAGAACGTCCGGACGGAAACGCTCGGCATCCGCGAGTGCCTTCGCGCCGAAGCAGCCGCCGGTCACCGGGTCGACCCTGCCGCCGAGGAGGATGGTCTCGATGCCGCGACGCTCCAGCAGAACCGTGGCGATCGCCGGCGCATTGGTGATGACGGTGAGGCCGGCGTCTTCGGCAAGGCGTCCGGCGATGGCGAGGTTGGTCGATCCGGCGTCGAGAAACACCATCGAGCCCGGTGCTATGGAGGTCGCAACGGCGGTGGCGAGAGCGGACTTGCCATCGGTGCGGACGTGTCGCCGCGCGCTAAGCGAGCCCTCGAACGGTGCCAGGGGCACGGCGCCGCCGTAGACGCGCTGGCAAAGCCCGGCCTCGGCCATCTCCCTGAGATCGCGCCGGACGGTATCCTCGGAAACCCCGAAGGTTTGCGCGAGCCGTGCCGCGAGCACCCGGCCGTCCTGCGCAAGCAGGCTGCGGATCTTCGTCTGGCGTTCAGCGGTGAGAAGCTGCGGGCTCATGGCGTCCAATCGTGCAACAACATGCCGAAACATGCATGAACACGCACATCCGGTCAAGCGCAAGCGGCCGTGAGCGTTGCGCCGGCTGCGGTTAAAGACGTTGCTTCATGTCACGGGGGGCAGCTGGAGAGCCAAGCCGGCAAGCGGTCGGGACGAGCCGTGCGCAGAGCCATACCGGGCGCTCTCACCCGGCAACGCTCTGCGCTATTTTAACCGAAAGGCGATGCCGGACCTGTCGATCCTAGTTCGACGCCTTTCGGCTCGGTCTCATCACGATAGAGATAGATGCCGAGGGCGATGACGCGGACGACGTGGGCCGCGACAGAGATGGCGTGCGTATTCTGTTTCACCGGTCTTCGCTCGCTGCCGCACCCGGTCCATGCAATTGGTGCATGGACCGGGTGCGGATCGGTGTCAGACGATCGGCCAATGGTGGTGGAACACGCCCTCCCGGTCGAGCCGGCGATAGGTGTGCGCGCCGAACAGGTCGCGCTGTCCCTGGATCAGGTTGGCCGTGCCGCGGGCGCGCCGGTAATCGTCGAAATAGGCGAGGGCGGCCGAGAGTGCCGGGACCGGTATGCCGGCAAGCGCGGCCTTGGCGACGACGCTGCGCAGCGCCGTCTGGCCTTCTGTGACACGGGCGACGAAGCTCGGCGCCTGCAGAAGGTTCACCACCGTCTCGCCGGTGTCGTAGGCCTGGGCGATGTCGTCGAGGAAGCGTGAGCGGATGATGCAGCCGGCGCGCCAGATGCGGGCGATGTCGCCGAGCGGCAGGTTCCAGTGGAAGGCGGTCGAGGCTTCGGCCATCGTCGCATAGCCTTGCGCATAGGCGATGATCTTCGCGGTCTCGAGCGCTGCCTCGAGCTCGCCGAGCCCGGCGGCATCGGTCTTGAAGGCGGGTGCGCTCGTCGCGACGCCGGCATAGAGCGCCTCTGCCCCCGCGCGCTCGGTCCGGCGGGAGGAGACGCCCCGCGCCGACACCGCCGATTCCAGCGTCGTCGCGCCAATGCCGAGCTTCTGCGCCTCGATCACCGCCCAGCGCCCGGTGCCTTTCTGCCCGGCTTCGTCGAGGATCACGTCGACCATCGGCTTGCCGGTGTCGGGGTCGGTCTCTGCGAGGACCGTCGCGGTGATCTCGACGAGGTAGGAGGAGAGGCCGCGCGTGTTCCAGTCGGCGAAGATCTCCGCCATGCCTGAGGCGGCCATGCCGGTGCCGTCACGCAGGATGCCGTAGATCTCGGCAATCATCTGCATGTCGGCATATTCGATGCCGTTGTGGATGGTCTTGACGAAATGGCCGGCGCCGTCCGGACCGAGCCAGGCGACGCAGGGCTGGCCCTCGTATTGCGCCGAGACCGGCTCCAGCATCGGCTGCAGCGTCTGCCAGATCTTCTCCTCGCCGCCGACCATGATCGAGGGGCCGTTGCGCGCGCCGACTTCGCCGCCGGAGACGCCCATGCCGACGAAGTGGATGCCGGTGCCCTCGACGCGCTTCGAGCGGCGGACGGTATCGTTGAAGTCGGCATTGCCGGCATCGATCATGATGTCGCCGGGCGACAGCAGCGGCATGACGAGGTCCATCTGCTCGTCCACCGGGGCGCCGGCATTGACCATGAACAGCACGGTGCGCGGGCTCTTCAACCCGTCGATGAAGGCCTCGATCGTCTCGGAGGGGACGAGGTTGCCGGCGAGCGCCGGGTTCTCGTCGCGCAGGGCGAAGGCCTTCGCGGTCGTGCGGTTGTGGAGGGCGACGAGGAAACCTTCCTCGGCGATGTTGAGTGCGAGATTGGCGCCCATGGTGCCGAGGCCGAGCACGCCGATATCCGCTTTGGTGTCCGTCATGGAGAAGTTCCTGAGCTGGTTGGCCAGTGGGGCAAGGCGGGATGGGAGAGGAGCGTCCGGCCCGCTGAAAGCCGCCCCGCAGCGGCGTTGTCCGCCCGTTCCGCGAGCAGGAACAGGCTTTGACACCATCGCCGGCGCCGACCGAGGGATCGTTCGGCACAGCTCTCCGGTAACGCCGATCGCAGCATTTGGCAAAGGCTTCCCAGTGCCGGCCAAGCCGCGGGGCGGAAGCAGCGTCAGGTTTTTGCATTCGCGGGTGGGGAGGAGTGTGTCCGGTCGGCGAAGCGGTCAGCCGGCCGACACGGTTCCCGCGGGCGTCGCGGCTTCGCGCAGCGCGGCCAGCCGGCGCGACAGCGGCTCGGCGAGCGAGTCGCGGCGCTCGCTCGGCGCATCCAGCGAGTCGACGAAAGCCGCGACCGCCTGCTGCAGGCGGCGTTCGGCATGCTCAACGGCAAGCCGGGCGGCCGCATAGCGGTAGGGCCGCGTGGCGGCCGTGTGGTTGCCGAAAGCATTGAGGTCGTCGAGTGCGTAGGCCATCGTCAGCTCCTGAACGCCTATCCATAGCGGGCGCGGGCTTGAGCGAAGCTGGGTGGACTCCCGCCGCGCGGCAGGGGCAGGGCGGCCGCGCGCTCTTGCCGAAACCGGACCCGCCGCCCTAAGTCCCGGGAAGCGCCACTCTCGAGGGGGTGCGGCAAGGTCTGGCGGGGAACAGCTCAGACGGCCCCAGCGGGGAGGCCATGCGGGCGAAGGGGCTGGCAGGGCAACGAGGAGACGGAATGAGCCTTGCAGACAACGTGCAGCGGCTGCGGATCACCGACGGACAGACCGTGGAAGAGCTTGCCGCCGCCACGCGGCTGCCAAAAGCGATGATCCTGTCGATCGAGAACGGCCGGATCGGCACCGCCAACAAGGCGGTGCGGGCGCTGGCACGCCATTTTGGCGTCAGCGTCGAGACGCTGGAGGCCTGACGCCGGAAAAGAGGTGCGGGCACTTCCAGACTAACGGATCAGCGATGCTTGAAGCTCGCCCGGCAGCGTGAATCAGCGCTGTCTACGGAAGAGGCAAGGCCCGCTCCGGTCAATCAGACCGTGCCGATCAGATCTCGCCGAGCAGTTCCCCGACGCGCAGGGCATAGCCGTTGGCGCGTTGCGTCTCCGCTTCGGCCTCGGCCAGCCGGGTCTCGGTCGAGCGCAGTTTCAGCTTGGTCTCCCAGGCCTCGATCTTCACGTCATGCAGGGCAGCGTCGGTTTCCTGGGCGCGTGTCTCCAGCTCGGCGACATTGGCCTCCAGCGAAGCGATATAGGCGTGAAGCCGCGCCTGTTCTTCCTCGACCCGCTGCATGAAGGCACGCGTGTCGGCTTCCACGTCCTTGAACTTGCGCTCGTAGTCCTTGATCGTAGCTGCCGCGCGCTCGACCAGCTTCATGGCGGACGGCCAGTTGCCGTCGGTTTCCTCGATGGCCTCTGTCGTTACCGCAATGGCGTTGGAGTTCAGCGCGGCCAGCACGGGCGTGCTGTCCTCGCCCGCGTCCCGCAGCTGTCGATCGTGGTCTGCGAAAGCGTGTGCTCGAAGAGTCTCGGCCATGATCCCTGATTCCTTGACGTGCCCCGCGCCTGCAAACGCAGGGGTCGTTTGTTCCGTAAGAGTGCAGCGTCAGGAAGCTTGGCGCTGCGAGCTGCCGCCGAGCTTGCCGAAGCTGTTGACGATCGTGCCGCCCAGACGATCGAGCCATGCTTCTGCAGAGGTCGCCCGCGCCGTCGCGGCGGCGGCCTGGCCGTAAGCGCGCTCGATCTCGCGCTGCGCCAGACGCAGCTGCGCGTGCAGCGCCTCCAGTTCGGCGCGAGACTCTTCGCGTGTCTGTTCGGCCTCGGCCTCGAGACGCGCGATCCGCTCCTCGCTGTTGCGCAGCGCGGCGCTGGCATCCTCGACCAGGGAAAGCGCGCCGGACCAGTCGGCCTTCGGAGCAGAGGCAGGACCTTCGCGTGGCGCGGCGTCCTCCGATGGCGGCAGCAGCTCGACGGTTTCCGGCGCCGGGAGCCTGCCTCCCGCACCTGCCTCGTTGCCCGTCCCGCGCAAGGCCCAGGCTTCCAGACCGTTCGCCCACCTTGTCGGTTGTTCCATCGTCAACTCCGCCAACACTGCGCATCACCGAATGATAGCTCAATAAGCAAATCGGTGGAATCGGCATTTTACCAATTCTTAACTATTGGCACGTCTCTGGCAAAGCTACCAGCATAGCAAAGCTTTCCAGAGGTGGAGCGTGGCCGAATGGCGTCAGGATTTGTTGCCGCCGTCGCGCCGTCGCGCCGTCGCGCCGTAGGGATCGAGGATAAGGCCGTCATGATTCCGTGGATCCCCCTTGATGTCGCCGCCGTGCCCGGTGGCGGCGAGCTCAAGCTGATGCGGCGGGGCCAGGAGTTCTCCATCATGGCCGGTGCGACAGAGTTGATGAACAGCCGCCTCAGCGGCTCCGAAGAGGCGCTGGCGTCGCTCTCGATCGACCGGCTCGGCGGGCGGGCAGCGCCCGCCCTTCTGATCGGCGGGCTCGGCATGGGGTTCACGCTGCGCGCGGCGCTTGAAGCGCTTGGTCCGGCGGCAAAGGTCACCGTCGCCGAACTCGTGCCGGCGGTCGTCGCCTGGGCGCGGGGGCCGATGGCGGAGGTCTTTGCCGGCTGCCTCGACGATCCGCGGGTCGCCATCATCGAGGGCGATGTCGGCGCGTGCATCCGAACGGCAGAGCGACGCTACGACGCCATTCTCCTCGACGTCGACAACGGGCCGGATGGGCTGACGCGGCGGGGCAATGACAGTCTCTACGACGCGGCGGGCCTCAGCGCGGCCCGGCGTGCGCTGCGCCCCGGCGGCGTCCTCGCGGTCTGGTCCTCGGCGCCCGACCGCGCCTTCACCGCGCGCCTGACGCGGGCCGGCTTCCGCGCCGAGGAGGTCAAGGTCCGCGCCAATGGTCGCCGCGGCGGCGCCCGCCACGTCATCTGGCTCGCCACCGCGCCGTCCTGAGGCGCCGCGGGCGGGCGCGGCGTGCCTGCCGCCGGGGAAACCGGATCTTTACCATGCGCCTGCTAGCAAGGTTCGACCGACCCGCCGAGACCGCGCCATGTCCCTTTCGTCGCCCGCTGACGTTCTGCCGCGGACCGGGTCGGCCGACCGGCTGCTGCCTGTCCTCTTCGTCGCGACGGCGTTCCTCTCGGCCGCGCTGCTGTTCAGCGTGCAGCCGATGTTCACCAAGCTCGTCCTGCCGGTCGTCGGCGGCTCGGCCGCAGTGTGGTCGATCGCCATGGTCTTCTTCCAGGCGATCCTGCTGTTCGGCTATGGCTATGCCCACCTCCTGACGCGGTTTTGTCCGCGCCGGCTCGTCCTGCCGGTGCATCTCGGCCTGGCGCTGCTGGCGATCGCCATGCTGCCGGTGGCGATTCCCGGCGGCTGGGGCGCCATGCCCGAGCGCTACCAGCCGGTCTGGCTGCTCGGGCTGTTCCTCGTCGCGGTCGGGCTGCCGTTCTTCTGGCTGTCCGCCAACGGGCCGCTGCTGCAAGCCTGGTACGCCCGCAGCGGCCGTCCGGATGCTGACCAGCCCTATTTCCTCTATGCCGCCTCGAACGTCGGCTCGTTTGCCGCGCTCCTGTCCTATCCCGTGGTGATCGAGCCTTTCCTCCGGCTGGGCGCCCAGACAGGGCTCTGGGCCGGCGGTTTCGTCGTCCTCGCCGTGCTCCTGGCGGCCTCGGGCGCTGCGGCCCTCCAGCGGGGGAGGGCGATGGCCGCCCAGGCACCGGCAACACCTTGCGAGGCGGAGGTCATCGATGGCCGGAAGCGGCTGAGCTGGGTGCTTCTCGCCTTCGTGCCCTCGGGCCTTCTCGTCTCGGTCACCGCGCATATTTCGACCGACATCGCCGCCGTTCCGCTGCTGTGGGTCGTGCCGCTGGCGCTGTTCCTCCTGACCTTCGTCCTGGTCTTCGGCGACCGGTTCCAGAACGCCGTTCCTGCGCTGGCGCGGCTGCAGGTCTGGGCCGTGGCGATCGCGCTGATCAACCTCGTGCTGCCCGCCCCGTTCTGGTTCGGCATCCTCATCCACCTCGTCGCCTTCTTCTTTGCGGCGATGGTCTCTCATGCGACGCTCTACGGGCAGCGTCCGCCGGCGCGGCAGTTGACCGAATTCTACCTCTTCATGTCGCTGGGTGGTTGCCTCGGCGGGATCTTCGCCGGGCTCGTCGCGCCGCTGATCTTCTCGACCGTTCTTGAATATCCGCTGCTGCTGCTCTGCTCGCTGTTCTGCAGTCCCGGCTTTGTCGCTGGCTTGCGCAAGGGCGGCTGGCGCACGCCGCTGGCGCTCGCCCTCGGCCTTGGCGCGCTTATCCTTCTCGGCCATGCCCTCGGCACGCGGCTGGGGACGCTGCCGCTCGTGCGCTGCGGGCTGATGCTGGTCGTCGCCGTGCTGCTCATGGCCCAGTGGCGGGCGCCGTCCTGGCTGGCGCCCGCGGCGCTCGCGGCGGCGATGCTGCTGGCGGGCTTCGGCTCGCCGGCCGAGCAGGCGATCCGCTCGTTCTACGGCGTGCACAAGCTCGATGTCACCGCGGACGGCCGCTACCTGACGCTCGCCCACGGCACGACGCTGCATGGCGCGGAGCGGCGTCTTAACGACGACGGGACGCCGGCCACCGGGCGCCCGGAGCCGACCACCTACTACACCTACGAGGGCGGTCTCGGCGTCGGCATCGCGTCGATCCGGGCGGCGCAAGGCGGGCATCTCGCCCGCGTCGCGGCGATCGGGCTTGGCTCGGGAAGTCTTGCCTGCCACAGCGCGCCGGACGAGGACTGGCGCTTCTACGAGATCGACCCAGAAGTGCTGAAGATCGCCCGCGATCCCCGCTACTTCCACTTCCTCGAAGCCTGTGCGCCGACAGCGGGCGTGGTGCTGGGCGATGCCCGGCTGACGCTCGGCAAGAACGCCGGCGGGGAGAGCCTCATCGTCATCGACGCCTTCTCGTCCGACTCCATCCCCGCGCACCTCATCACGCGCGAAGCCTTCTCGCTATACCGGCAGACGCTCTCGGCGAACGGCGCCATCCTCGTCCACATCTCCAACCGGCACCTCGACCTCACCCAGATCCTGGCGCGAACGGCGGCAGAGGCCGGCCTTGTCGCCTACAAGATCGAGGATCACTCCAGCGAGCCGCCGGAGAAGCGGCTGCGGCAATCGAGCGAGGTCATGGCGTTTGCCGCCGCGCCGGAGGATCTTGGCAATATCGCCACCGCCGGCATCGGGAAGAGGATAGTGCCCGACCTCAACCGCCGTCCCTGGACCGACGACTTTACCAACATCGTCGAGGCGCTCCGGGATCGCTACGTCAACGGGCGGCTGCGCTGAGGCGGCGGAACGCATTCGGCTCCGGCAAAGGCACCGACCTCGCGAGACTCGAGGACGAATGAGGATCAAGCAGACAGAACGGATCGAGCGGCCAGTCGGACGGGCCGTGTTCTAGCGAAACAAGGCAAGCACTTCCTGAACCCGCGCCGTCAGGATCGGCAAAGGCGGAGGGGGCTGTTCCTTCTCGCGTTTCCTGACGGGCAGGAAAACAATGTTCGTCATCGTCGGTGCTCGATACGAGCCGACCTATGCCGGTCGGCAGTTTGACTGTCCTGGGCCCTTCGCCCCTCTTCTACTCGCCGCTTTACGGTCGTTAGCTGCATTACCTTACCGTGCCGAGTCTAAATGATTCGGTTTCCACGAAGGGCGGCAACGGACAAATTGCAGAAATGGTAAACGGCGGCGACGGCGCGGCGAGACTGTCTAGGGACAAGCGCGTTACTTTCGAGCCTTCCGTCAGGACTCGGCGAGACGCCGGCGCTCAGAGCGGCGGCAGCCGTTCTGCTTCGAGCGCGGCGTAGCGGCGCTGGGTATCGATCGCATAGTCCCGCACGATTGGCACGGCATCGCGCTGGCGGCAGAGTTGCAGGTGGAAGACCATCTGCGCGCCCGACCGGAACATCGTCTCGCAGGACAGGAGATAGAACTCCCACATCCGGGCGAAGCGCTCGTTGTAGAGCGCGACCACGGCCGGGCGGTTGGCCTGGAAGCGGCTTTCCCAGATCGCCAGCGTCCGGGCGTAGTGCAGCCTGAGGCACTCGACGTCGGCCACCCACAGCGATTGCCGCTCGACCACCGGCAGGACCTCCGACAGCGAGGGCGAATAGGCGCCGGGAAAGATGTACTTGCGCAGCCAGGCGCTGGTGCGCGCCGGCGGGCTCATATGGCCGATGGAGTGAAGGAGGGCGATGCCGTCGTCCGGCAGCAGGGCGTTGATCTTCGAAAAGAACTCGTCGTAGTGGCTGACGCCGACATGCTCGAACATGCCGACGGAGACGATGCGGTCGAAGCGTCCCTCGACCTTTCGGTAGTCGATGAGTTCGAAGCGGACGCGGTGCGAGAGGCCGGCTTCCGCGGCCCGCTGGGTCGCCAGCGCCTGCTGCTCCGTCGACAGCGTCACGCCGAGCACCTCAACGTCCTCCATGGCGGCCAGATACAGCGCGAGATCCCCCCAGCCGCTGCCGATGTCGAGCACCTTCTGTCCCGGCCGCAGGTCGAGCTTGGCGGCCAGTAGCCGCAGCTTGTTGCGCTGCGCCTGTTCCAGGCTCTCGTCCTCACTGCGGAAGTAGGCGCAGGAGTAGAGCATGTTGCGGTCGAGAAAGAGCCGGTAGAAAGCGTTGCCGAGATCGTAGTGGTGCGCGACGTTCTTCTCGGCCTCGCCGACGACGTTGCTGCGTCGGCGCTGACGCAAGAGGCCCGACCATTTTCGGACGAACTTCTGCAAGGGATAGGCGCCGAGCCCCGTTCGGTTCAGCGAGAACAGCGCCAGGAAGTCGCGGAGATGTGAGCCTTCCTCGAACAGGAGCGTGCCATCCGTATAGGCCTCGCCGACGGCCATGTCGGGGTTCAGCACCAGCTTGCGGTAGAGCGCCTTTTCGGTCAGCCGCATCACGACGCGCGGGCCGGGCGCGCCCTCGAAACTGTGCCGCCGGCCGTCGGCGTCGATGACCACGAGGGTGCCCTTGCGGATGAAGCTTTTCATCATGTGGGACAGGGGGAACATGGGCGGCCCTCTCGCAGTACGGAGATGCCATCATGCATGCTTCCTATCCCTGCGGAAGGTCTTGCAGCCCGCCCATCAGCGCCGGCGACGTTCGACCGCAGGGACGAAGCGTCCGCAACCTCAGCATTCCGGTCCAGCCGCCGCCGGTCAGTGGGACTGACAGGCGGGCATCAGGCCGCTTCGACGTCGGCAACCCCCGCATTTTCGTCGCGCCGGCGCTGCCCAACCGTTTCGACCGCCGTCCGCAGCGCCGGGTGCATCGACAGGAAGCGCTGGAAGTCGGCGAGCGAGAGCTGCAGCAGCGTGCAGTAGGCGATCGCCGTGACGTCGGCCTGGCGCTTGACGTCGAAGAGCAGCGCCATCTCGCCGAACACCTCGCCGCGGCCAAGGCGGATCACGGTGGCGCCGGTGTCGATCTCCACGGCGCCCGAGAGCAGGAAATAGGCGGCGTCGCCGACCTCGCCGCGGGTGATGATGCGCATGCCGGGCGCGGCGAAGAAGGGTTTCAGGAACTGTTCGAGATCGGTGCGGTCGTCCGGCGAGAGCGGGCTGAACAGGTCGCATCGGTCGATCATGTCGCGGGTGTCGAGGCCGAGATCGAGCGGCGGGCTCAGCGTGTCGGCGTCGTCGCGCTCCGACAGCGTCAGGAGCACGTCGCGCTCGACCTCGCTGCTGATCAGGCCGGAGCGCCGGAGGTGCGCGAGTTCCATCGCCTCGCGCGCCCGCGCCGACCGGGCGATGACCGCCCTTTCCAGCGCCACGACATAGGCCGGATATTGCAGCCGCACCGCATCGATCTCGCGCTCGATCAGCGCCAGCCGCTCGCGTAGCGCATCGGTGGCGGTGTCGAGCGTGCTTATGCCGACCACCGGCCGCAGGTCGCTCTCGACGAACATCAGGAGTTCGCTGACCACCAGCGAGGTCTCGATCAGCGTCTCGAACCGCACCGACAGCCGCAGTGACAGCAGCCGGCTGTAGCCGAAGCGGCGCTGCAGGCTGAAGGCGAAGCGGTCGAGCCAAAGGAACTCGATTTCCTCGCGGTTCGCCCGGCGATAGCCCTCGATGCCGTCGGCGCGCGCCATGTCGAGCCGCCGTCGGGCCTCGGCTGAGAGCCGCTGGGCGATGCGCGGGGCGACGGTGCCCATGGCGAAATGCTCGAGCACCGTCTCGCGCTCGCGCAGCCCGATCGACACGAGCGCGATGGCGACCCGCTCGGCCTCGGTCAGCGCGTCGGCGGCGCGTTCCGCCGAGGCCGTGGTCGCCACCTCTTCGGCCAGCGCAGCGTCGTCGGCACCCTCGGCCACGGCCCCGTCGGCCTGGAAGCGTTGCGCCATGTCGCGGGAAAACCGTCCGACGCGGGTGGCGGTGACGTCGAGCGCCATGTCGCGCAGCACCCGGTCGACGCCCGTCAGCTTGTTCAGCCCGAGCCTTTGGATCAGCGGCCGCAGCGTCGTGCCTTGCACCAGCAGCGTCATCAGCGTGAAGCCGGTGGCAAGGGTCGCGACGAAGCCTGCGGTCTCGTCCGGAATGCCGGGATGCTCGGTCACCGCTAGTGCCAGCGCCAGCGTCATCGACCCGCGCAGGCCGCCCCAGAGCACGACGATGCGGTAGGGACGCGACACTTCGGCCGACAGCCCGAGCCGCGTCAGCAGCGGCAGCAGGCCGAACAGCACCAGCGCGCGGGCGAGGAGGGCGGCGACGAAGACGATGCCGAGGAGAACGAGATGGAAGGGTTCGGCCTTGCCGAGAAGGCGCGGGATGGTCAGCGAGGTCAGGACGAAGATCAGGATCGCCGACCAGGAGGCGAGCTGCTCCCAGGTGTCGGCGAGATGGCGCCAGGTGTCGGTGGTCATTCGCCCCGGCGCGAGCGTTGCGAGCGTCACGCCGGCGGTCACCACCGCGATGATGCCGGAGACGTGCAGCATGTGCTCGGCGCCCCAGAAGCAGAAATAGGGGACGGCCAGGCTCAGCGAGATGGCGGTGAGGCGGTCGTCGCCGATCAGCTTCAGGAGGGACAGGAAGATCAGCGCGATCAGGAAGCCGACGGCTGCCCCGCCGAGCGGCAGCAGCAGGAAGTCGAGCGCGGCATCGGTGACGGTCAGGCTCGCCGGCGAGACGATCGCCGCCGAGAAGATCAGGAACAGCGCGATGGCCGCCGCATCGTTGAACAGGCTCTCACCCTCGACGAGCTGCGTCAGCCGCTCGGGCGCGCCGACATCCTTGAAGATCGCGATCACCGCGACCGGGTCGGTGGTGGCGATCAGCGAAGCCAGCAGCAGGCAGGCCAGCAGCGGCATGCCGGAGAACGGCCAGAGCGCGAGTGCGACGCCGATCGTGGCGGCGATCACCGCAACCAGCGCCAAGGCGATGATCGGCAGCAGGTCCTCGCGCACCCGGTGCATGTCCACCCCCAGCGCGCTCTGGAACAACAGGGTCGGCAGGAAGACGTAGAGGAAGAGGTTCGAGCCGATCGGCAGGTCGGAGATGAACAGAGCGAAATCGGTCGGCAGCAGGCTGCCGGGATGGGCGATCGAATAGGCGCTGGCGAAACCGAGGGTCGCGCCGCCGAGCGCCAGCACGATGGAGACCGGAACCTGCAGCCGGCTCGACAGCGGGCGGGCCAACGCGCCGAAGGCGACGACGGCGGCGATCAGCACGACGATGGTGGCGACGTCGATTTCCAGTGTCGTCGCTCCTTTTGGGTCGCTTGTCTCAGCCCGATTCTCTTTCCGGCACAGTCAGGGAAAGCCGGCGAGCGTCAAGCCCACTAGGCTTTTCTGTCCAAGCGAATTCCCTAGCCATGCCGGCATCTTATCGGCGTCACGGGAATTTCATACCGTCCGATACGTTTTAGCTTGATTTCAGCCGCCGGCTGCGTCATTTCAATCATATCGAACGGTATGAAACGCGGAGGCAACCCGATGACGAACTGGACCGACACGGCGACCCCGACGACTGTCTTCCTCGGCAACCGCTTTGCGCCCTCGAAGATTTTCTGCACGACGCTCGACGAGGATGCGGACGAGACGGTGGAGACCGAGGCCGAGGAGGACGACGGGGACGCCGGCTTTGACGCCGAGGATCCGCGCGACCTGCGCGTCCGCGAGCGGCTGGCGCGCCTGGAGGCGTTCAGCGCCGCCTGAGGCGGAAAGCCCGGCCCGGGACGGTTGTCTCCGCTCAGGCCGCCCGCTATCCCAGCCGGACGGGCGTTGCCACGCGCCGCCGGCAAGGATCACGACATGAGCGACCTCATTCCCGTCTTCGACGGCCATAACCCCGTACCCGTCTTTGACGGCCATAATGACGTGTTGTTCCGCCTGTCGCTGCAGGAGAAAGGCGACGTCGAGCGTGGGTTTATCGAAGGCGGGCAAGGCGGCCAGATGGACCTGCCGCGCATGCGCCAGGGTGGCTTCGTCGGCGGCCTGTTCGCGATCTATCCGCCCTCGGTGATGGAACGCGACATGCTGGCGATGATGCAGGGCCACGCCTACAACCTGCCGCTGCCAAAGCCGCTCGACTGGACGGACGCCCAGCACCACACCTTGAAGATGGCCTCGATCATGCTGCGGCTGGAGCGCGCCTCTGCCGGCCAGTTCCGGATCTGCCGCTCCAACGCCGACATCCGCGCGGCGCTCGCCGCCGGCGCCATCGCCGCCGTGATGCATGTCGAGGGCGCCGAGGCGATCGACGGCGAGTTCCGCATGCTCGACGTGCTCTACGCCGCGGGCCTCCGCTCCATCGGCATGGTCTGGAGCCGCCCGAACATTTTCGGCCACGGCGTGCCGATGCGCTATCCCAGCACCCCCGATACCGGCCCGGGCCTCACCGATCGCGGCCGCGAGCTCGTCCGGCGCTCCAACGACCTCGGCATCCTCCTCGACCTCTCGCATCTCAACGAGGCCGGCTTCTGGGATGTCGCGCAACTCTCCGACGCGCCGCTGGTGGCGACGCACTCCAACGTCCACGCCATCTGCCCGCACGCCCGCAACCTCACCGACCGCCAGTTCGCCGCGATCCGCGAGAGCAATGGCATGGTCGGGCTGAACTACGCCGCGGCCTTCCTGAGGCCCGACGGGCAGATGCTCCCCGACACCGGCCTCGACGTCGTCGCCCGCCATCTCGACGCGATGATCGAGCAACTCGGCGAGGATCGCGTCGGCCTCGGCTCGGATTTCGACGGCGCAGTCATCCCCGATGCCATCGGCGACGTCGCCGGCCTGCCGCGGCTGCTCGCCTATCTCAAGGAGCACGGCTACGGCGAGGCGCTGGTCCGCAAGATCGCCGGCGGCAACTGGCTAGCGCTGCTGGAGCGCACGCTGAAGGACTGAGGCTATCAACGTGAAAAGACGGAAGGCATCTGCCTCCCGTCCTTTCGTCCATCAAGCTGCCGGCCCCGGCCTGCGGGACGTCGCTCAGGCGGCCTTGGCGGGGGCCTTTGCCTCTTCTTCCATGGCACGCATGTAGAGGTCGAGGACGGTGTCGTGCTCGTCGCGCTCTTCCTGGTCCTGCTTGCGCAGCTTGATGATCTCTTTCAGGATCTTGACGTCGAAGCCCTCGCCCTTGGCCTCGGCGAAGACTTCCTTCTTGCCCTCGTTCAGCTCGGCGATCTCGGCCTCGATGTGCTCGATGCGCTCGACGAAGGCGCGGATCTGTCCGCCTGCGATACCGACCGTGTCACTCATGCTGGCTCCTTTGCATTGGGGAGCCGGGTTATCGGCTTGGGATGGTAACCACTTCCTTAACGCCCGGCGTCCCGGCCACGCTTCCCACAGCCTGTCGTTTTTTGGCCGCGACGGCATTTGCAACGCGTGCAGAAGCGGCTAGCAATCGCCGCCAGGGAAGAGGAGAGACTGACATGAAGACCCGCGCCGCCGTAGCCTTCGAGGCCAAGAAGCCACTCGAGATCGTCGAGCTCGACCTGGAAGGCCCGAAGGCCGGCGAGGTCCTGGTCGAGATCATGGCGACCGGCATCTGCCACACCGACGCCTATACGCTGGACGGCCTCGACAGCGAGGGCCTGTTTCCCTCGGTGCTCGGCCATGAAGGCGCGGGCATCGTGCGCGAGGTCGGCGCCGGCGTCACCTATGTGAAGCCCGGCGACCACGTGATTCCGCTCTACACGCCGGAATGCCGGCAGTGCAAATCCTGCCTCTCCGGCAAGACGAACCTCTGCACCGCTATCCGCGCCACGCAAGGCAAGGGCCTCCTGCCCGACGGCACCACCCGCTTCAGCTATAAGGGCCAGGCGATCCACCACTACATGGGCTGCTCGACCTTCTCGAACTTCACCGTCGTGCCGGAGATCGCGGTCGCCAAGATCCGCAAGGACGCGCCGTTCAAGAGCGCCTGCTATTGCGGCTGCGGCGTCACCACAGGCGTCGGCGCCGTGGTCAACACTGCCAAGGTCGAGCCGGGTGCCAATGTCGTCGTCTTCGGCCTCGGCGGCATCGGCCTCAACGTGATCCAGGGCGCCCGCCTCGTCGGTGCCGACAAGATCATCGGCGTCGACCTCAACGACGACAAGGAGGAGTGGGGCCGGCAGTTCGGCATGACCCATTTCGTCAACCCGAAGAAGATCGACGGCGACATCGTCCAGCACCTCGTCGCGCTGACTGACGGCGGCGCCGACTACACCTTCGACTGCACCGGCAACACCATGGTCATGCGCCAGGCGCTCGAAGCCTGCCACCGGGGCTGGGGCGTCTCGGTCGTCATCGGCGTCGCCGAGGCCGGCAAGGAGATCTCCACCCGGCCGTTCCAGCTCGTCACCGGCCGCGTCTGGAAGGGTTCGGCCTTCGGCGGCGCGCGCGGGCGCACCGACACGCCGAAGATCGTCGACTGGTACATGGACGGCAAGATCCAGATCGACCCGATGATCACCCACGTCCTGCCGCTGGAAGACATCAACAAGGGCTTCGACCTCATGCACGAGGGCAAGTCGATCCGCTCGGTCGTGGTGTTCTGATGGCGGCGGCGATGGAGACGGTCTCGACGGCGAAGGCGCATGGCGGGGTGCAGGGCGTCTACCGCCATGCCTCCACCGCGACCGGTACCGACATGACCTTCGCGGTCTACGTGCCGCCGCATGCGGAAGGCGCGAAGCTGCCGGTGGTCTGGTACCTCTCGGGCCTCACCTGCACGCATGCCAACGTCATGGACAAGGGCGAGTACCGCAAGGCCTGCGCCGAGCTCGGCCTGATCCTCGTCGCGCCCGATACCTCGCCGCGCGGCGAGGGCGTGCCGGACGATGCCGAGGGCGCCTATGACGCCGGCCTCGGCGCCGGCTTCTACGTCGATGCGACGCGGGAGCCTTTTGCCAAGAACTACCAGATGTGGCGCTACGTCACCGAGGAGCTGCCGGCGCTCGTTGCCGCCAACTTCCCGGTCGATCCGGCCCGGCAGTCGATCTTCGGCCATTCGATGGGCGGCCATGGCGCGCTGACCATCGGCCTCAGTCTCCCTGATCGCTATCGCTCGGTCTCGGCCTTCGCGCCGATCGTCGCGCCGAGCCAGGTTCCCTGGGGCCACAAGGCGCTGACCATGTACCTCGGCGACGACCGCGCCGCCTGGCGCAAGCACGATGCGGTGGCGCTGATCGAGGATGGTGCGCGGGTGAAGGAACTGCTGGTCGACCAAGGCGAGGCCGACAACTTCCTCGAGGGTCAGCTGAAGCCGGAACAGCTCGAGGCCGCCTGCGCCAAGGCCGGCATCGCGCTCGAACTCCGCCGCCAGCCCGGCTACGACCACAGCTACAACTTCATCTCGACCTTCATGGAAGACCATCTGCGCTGGCACGCGCAGCGGCTTGCCTGAGGCGTAGCTGCGGCGCCGTGTGTGCAGCAACGCTGACGCTCGTCATCCTCGGGGCCTTGGCCCCGGGGACCCATGCCTCTGCGTTCCCACGCCGGTTCGGTAACGGAAGTGCCGGCCCGCGTTCACCAGCGAAGCCAGTTTCCTTGCCTCCGCATCGGTTCCCGCGCTTCGCTGGGAAGAATGGCTCTGTTCGACCGCCGCTCAGGCCGAACGCTCGCCGCCGATCCAGACACCGGCGATCTCCGTCGCGGCGGTGAGGTGGACGATGTCGGCGCGGGCGCCGACGCGGAGATGACCGTGGCTTGCCGAGAGCCCGAGGAATTCCGCCGGATACACCGCCGCCATCCGCAGCGCCTCGTCGAGGTCGATGCCGACGGTGTCGACGAGATAGCGGACGGCTGAAATCATCGAGAGGTCGGAGCCGGCCAGCGTGCCGTCGTCGAGCGTCAACTGGCCGTCGCGCCGGGTGACCGTGCGGCCGCTGAGGACGAAGACATCGTCGTCGACGCCGACCGTCGGCATGGCGTCGGTGATCGCCATCAACCGGCCGGGCAGGCGTTTGCCGCGCAAGGCGGCGGCGATGGCGGCGGGATGAACGTGGTGGCCGTCGGCGATGATCCCGCACCAGATCTCCGGCCGTGCCAGCGCCGCGCCGACGAGGCCGGGCGCGCGGTGCCCGAGCTGGCTCATGGCGTTGAAGAGATGCGTCACGCCGCGCGCGCCGGCGTCGAAGGCGGCGTTGGCGGTGTCGAAATCGGTGTCGGTGTGCCCAAGCGAGACGGCGATTCCAGATTTGCTAAGCCGGCTTATCTGCTCTGGCGAAACGCTTTCCGGTGCGACGGTCAGCAGCAGCGGCCGCACGGTCGTCGCGACCAATGCGGCGAGGTCGTCGTCCTGCATTGGGCGGATCAGCGCGGGGTCGTGTGCGCCTTTGCGGGCGACCGACAGGAACGGCCCCTCGACGTGGATGCCGAGGCAGCCGGGCACGCCGGCCGCGAGGGCCGCTTCGACCGCGGCGATGGCGGCGAAGGTGACGGCCGGGCGGTCGGTGATGACCGTCGGCAGCAAGGCGGTGGAGCCGAAGCGGGCATGCGCGGCGCAGATCGCGCGGACGCCCTCGACGGTCGGCGTGTCGTTGAGGAGCACGCCGCCGCCGCCGTTTACCTGGATATCGATGAAGCCCGGTGCGAGAAGGCCACCGTCCAGCGTCACCCGCTCGACCACGGGGTCGAGTGCCACCGCCGGCACCATCGCCCGGATCACGCCGCCGGCGACGACCAGCGCTTGCCCGGCATGGCGGCTTTCTCCATCGAAGATTTCGGCGCCGACCAGCGCAAATGCGGCCATCAGACGGTCTCCGTCACCTTCGAGAGGCCGCGCGGCACGTCGGGATCGAGCCCCCGGGCGCGCGCCACCTCTTCGACGAAGCCGTAGAACGACAGAAGCATGACCAGTGGTTCGGTCAGCGGGTGCCCGGTGGCGGTCGTCGGCAGGAGGCGGCCCGGCGCGTTGCGCCCGGCGACGAAGAGTTTCGCGCCTTTTTCTTCCAGCCGGCGGGCGACGCCGACGAGATTGGCATGCGCGGCATCGTCCGGCAGGAAGGCGAAGACCGGAAAGCCGCCTTCGACCAGCGAGACCGGCCCGTGCAGCAGCTCGGCGCCGGAATAGGATTCGGCGTGGAGGAGCGAGGTCTCCTTGAATTTGAGCGCCGCCTCGCCGGCGACCGCAAAGCCGACGCCGCGGCCGAGCGTATAGAGCGACCCCGCCTGAACGGTTGCCTCGAGCGCCTCGGACCAGTCGTGCGTCAGCGCCGCGTCGAGGTGGCCGGGCAGGGCGTCGAGCGCTGCGCCGAGCTTCTCGTCGCCGGTCCAGGCGGCGAGGATGCCGAGCGCGGCGGCGACCGAGGCGACGAAGCTCTTGGTGGCCGCGACGCTTCGCTCCGGACCGGCCGAGAGGCGGACGGCATGGTCTGCCGACGCCTCGAGCGGCGAGTCCGGCGCATTGACCAGCGCGATCGTCTTCGCCCCGCCGGTGCGCGCGGCGGCGAGCAGCGAGACGATGTCGGGGCTCTGGCCGGACTGCGAGATCGCCAGCGCCGCGGCGCCCTTCAGCTTCAGCCGGGCGCCATAGATCGAGACGACGGAGGGGCCGAAGGAAGCGACCGGCACGCCGCTCAGAATCTCCGTCGCGTATTTGAAATAGGTCGCGGCATGGTCGGAGGAGCCGCGGGCGACCGTCGCCACCACCGGCGGATCGAGATCGCGCAGCGCCCGCCCTGCCGCATGCATCGCGGCGCCGGACTGCGCCAGGAGGCGGCGCACGGCCTCTGGCGTCTCGTCGATTTCGGACCGCATCAGGCTCTTCTGGGACTGGCTCATGGGATCCTTCAGATCGTGAGTTCGGCGACGAAGTCGTAGGCGTCGCCGCGGTAGAGCGAGCGGGTGAACTCGACGGCCTCGCCATGGGCGTCGAAGCAGAGCCGCAGGATCGACAGCGCCGCGGCGCCCGGCTCCAACCCAAGGAGGGCCGCATCGGCCGCGGCGAGATTGGCCGCCGTCATCCGCTGCAGCGCCCGCACCGGCCGGTGGCCGGCTGCCTCCATCGCCTGGTAGAGCGAGGCCTCGACCGCGGCGGGGTCGGGCAGGATGCGGGCGGGCACCACGGCCCGCTCGATCGCCATCGGCAACGCGTTGGCGAGGCGGAGACGGTGGAAGCGCGCGACCGGCTCGCCGGGGGAAAGCCGCAACTGCATGGCCTCGTCGGGGCTGACGGTCGACAGCGTGCGTTCCAGCCAGCGCGAGCCGGTGGCCGAGCCGCGGCTCCGCATGTCCTCGGTGAAGGATTTGAGGTGCGACAGGCCCATCTGCACCCGGCTCGGCGCTTCCGCCACGAAGTTGCCGGACCCATGCCGCTGGCGGATCACGCCCTCGCCGACCAGCGCCTGGATCGCCTTGCGCACGGTGACGCGCGAGATGCCGATGCCGGCGGCGATGTCTCGCTCGGGCGGCAAGGCCTCGTTGGGCTTCAGCCGGCCCTCCGCGACCGAGCGGCGGATACGCTCCTGCAGCTGGCGGTAGAGCGGGCCGCCGGTGCCGGGCGTCATGAAGTTCTGGTCGAAGACCTCGTTCAAGGCCGGGCCTCCGGCAGCAGCGTCGCGGCCAGCGCCAGCGCGCCGTCGAGCGCGTCGCCGCGCGGCTCGGCGAGTCTTTCCTGAAGTGTCTGCGGCAAACGCGGGCGGTAGCGCGGCGCCAGTCCGCCGAGGAGGACGATCGACGGCGCGCCGAGGTAGAGCAGCCGCTGCAGTGCCGCCTCGATGTGGCGCTGGCCGTCGGAAAGGATCGCCTCGGCGACCGCGTCCCCGCCCTGTGCCCGGTCAACGACCAATGGTGCGAAACCGCCGAAATCGCCCGGGCGCGCTTCGTCGGCAAACTCCACCAGCCGCGCCGCATCCTGGTGGAAGCGCTCGAGCACTGTGTCCGTCAGACCGCTCGTCGGGCCGATGCCGTCATGGGCGAGGAGCGCTGCGGTGAGCGCGGCACGGCCGAGGAAGGCGCCGCTGCCATGGTCGGACAGGGCGAAGCCCCAGCCGCCGATCGAGGTGAAGGCGTCGCCGCGCCGCAGTACATAGGCGGTGCCGGTGCCGATGATCGCGATCGCCCCGTCCGCTCCGGCATGCGCGCCGCGGCAGGCGACCACGGCGTCGCTTTCCAGCGCGCGGGCGGCGAAGGGCAGGGGACGCTGCATCAGCTCGGCCGAGAGCGAGGGGATGTTGGCGCCGGCGAGCCCGAGCCCGACATGGCATCGGCCGAGATCGGCCTTGCCGAGCCCTGCCGCTGCGAGCGACTCGGCCGCCACCGCGACGATCGTCGCCAGCGCGCCGTCGAGATCGCTGAAGATGTTCGCCGATCCGCCTTCGGCTTCGCCGAGCGGCGTTCCGTCGCGCAGTCGGGCCCGCACACGGCACCGGCTGCCCCCGCCATCGACACCGATCAAGATAGGCTGCTGCATGAGGCCTCCATCCCGAAGTAATACCAAAACAGGCCAGAGGTGCAACCAATATCGGGGATCTGACCTAGACGTGCTCTTACCGAAAGGTCACGCGACCGAGAATATTCATCGTTTATGCTCAAAAATCATGCTACATTGCAGCAGATGAAAAAGTTAACAGTTTCGGCTGGACGAATGGCATTAAGTTGGTAACATCCCTGCAAGCTAGGCAATGCTCTCAGCGCTCTGGCGAAAATCAAGCTCGACCGAAACCAGCGGACCGAAACCGAGAGTGATCGCCATTTCCCATCATCCCGCCCTTGTCTGCGCCGAGACCTTTCGGGGCATCCCGCGATGACGCTGCGCGCGACGGAGCAGCGGGATCCGGCAGTGATCGGCATCGACGGATGGGAGGATGCGCAGGTCCTGAAGGTCTTGCTCGAGGGCCAGACGCGCGCGGTCGCCTGTGTCGGTGCCGCCATTCCTGCGCTGGAAAAGGTAGCAGTGCTGGCCGTCGGCCGCTTGAAGGACGGCGGCCGCCTGATCTATCTCGCCTCCGGCAGCCCGGCCCTCATCGCCCTCGGCGACGCGCTCGAAATACCGCAGACCTATGGCGAGCCGGCCGAGCGCTTTGCGACCATCCTCGCCGGCGGCCTCGCGATCACGGAGAGCCTTGTCGGTGGGCCGGAAGACGACGGCGAACAGGCGGCGCTCGATGTCGCGGCCGCCAAGGTCGGCGCAAAGGACTGCGTCATCGCCATCTCCGCCAGCGGCTCGACGCCCTATACGCTGGCGGGCCTTGTCGCGGCGCGCGCCGCCGGGGCCGCGACCGCCGCCATCGCCAACAATTCCGGCGCGCCGATGCTGGCGGTCGCCGACGTCGCGGTTGTCCTCGACAGCGGGCCGGAGGTCGTCGCCGGATCCACCCGCATGGGCGCGGGGACCGCGCAGAAGATCGCGCTCAACATGCTGTCCACCCTCGTCGCCCTGCGGCTCGGCCATGTCCATGACGGCCACATGGTGGGGCTTCGCGCCGACAACGAGAAGCTGCGGCAGCGGGCGGCGCGCATGGTCGGCGACATCGCCGGCGTCGACGCGGCCGCCGCGGTCGCTGCCGTCGGCGCGGCCGGCGGCGACGTCAAGCTCGCCGTGCTCATCGCATCGGGTGCGCCTGGCCTGGACGCCGCAAGGGCGCGCCTCGCCGGGCATGACGGAAGTCTCCGTCGCGCCCTCTCCGATCTCTAACGGGCGCGCTCGGCGCCTGTCGTCTGCCTGTTGACCCGAACCCTTGATCCGATGGAGACGCCCGTGATGAACCGCATGTTTCTGAAGACCTTCGCCAGCCTTGCCGCGCTGACCGTATCGCTGCCGGCCATGGCCGAAACGACGCTGACGATCGAGAGCTGGCGCAATGACGATCTCGCCGTCTGGCAGGAGAAGATCATCCCGGCCTTCGAGGCACAGCATCCCGACATCAAGGTGGTGTTCTCGCCCTCGGCGCCGACCGAGTACAACTCGGCCCTCTCGGCCAAGCTCGACGCCGGCTCAGGCGGCGACCTGATCGCCTGCCGCCCGTTCGACGGCTCGCTCGCGCTGTTCCAGAAGAAGCAGCTCGCCGATCTCACCGGCCTGCCGGGCATGGAGAATTTCGGCGCCATCGCCAAGACCGCCTGGTCGACCGACGACGGCAAAGTGACCTTCTGCGTGCCGATGGCCTCGGTGCTGCACGGCTTCATGTACAACAAGAAGGCGTTCGCCGATCTGAAGCTCGAGGTGCCGACCACCGAAGACGAGTTCTTCGCGGTGCTCGACAAGATCAAGGCCGACGGCACCTATGTCCCGCTCGCCATGGGCACCAAGGACCAGTGGGAGGCGGCCACCATGGGCTACCAGAACATTGGTCCGAACTACTGGAAGGGCGAGGAGGGCCGCAAGGCGCTGGTCGGCGGCCAGCAGAAGCTGACTGATGCCGACTGGGTAAAACCCTACGAGCAACTGGTGAAGTGGGTGCCCTATATGGGCGACGGCTTCGAGGCGCAGACCTATCCCGACAGCCAGAACCTCTTCACCCTCGGCCGCGCCGCGATCTACCCGACCGGCTCTTGGGAAATCTCGCCGTTCAAGGGTCAGGTGGACTTCGAGATGGGCGCCTTCAAGCCGCCGGTGCCGAAGGCCGGCGACAAGTGCTACATCTCCGACCATCCGGACATCGCCATGGGCCTCAACGCCGCCAGCCCGAATGCCGAGGCGGCGAAGACCTTCCTGTCCTGGGTCGCGTCGCCGGAGTTCGCGACGATCTACGCCAACGAGGCGCCGGGCTTCTTCCCGCTGATCGACGCCAAGATCGAGCTGAAGGATCCGCTGGCGCAGGAGTTCGTGAAGTGGCGCTCGGAATGCGAGCCGACCATCCGCTCGACCTACCAGATCCTGTCGCGCGGCACGCCGAACCTTGAGAACGAGACCTGGGCGGAATCGGCCAATGTCATGAACAAGGTCGAAACCCCGGCGGAAGCCGCCGAGAAGCTGCAGAAGGGCCTCGACAGCTGGTACAAGCCGGGCACCGCGACGCCAATCGCGAAGTAAGCGCCGACCCATCCATCGCGGCGGCGGGCGAAAACCCTGCCGCCGTCCCCGCATCCGGCATCGGAAACCAGAGCCCATGCACGATACGGCCCCGAAGAAGCCCCGACGCTGGCACATCGCCGTGTTCCTCGCACCGGCTGTCATCGTCTACACCGCGATCATGATCTTCCCGCTCGCCGACACGCTCTGGGCGGCGCTGCAGCGGCGCACCGCCGAGGGGACGGAGTTCGTCGGCCTCGCCAATTTCGGGGTTCTGTTCGGCGACCCACGCTGGTCGGAAAGCTTCTGGAACGCGCTCGGCAATAATTTCTACTTCTTCGCCATCCACATGCTGGTGCAGAACCCGGTCGGCATCGCGCTCGCCGCCCTCCTGTCGATCCCGAAACTCAGGGGCGTCGCCATCTACCGGACGGTGATCTTCCTGCCGACGATCCTGTCCTTCGTCATCGTCGGCTTCATCTGGAAGCTGATCCTCTCGCCGATCTGGGGCGTCGCGCCCGGCCTCCTCGGCGCCGTCGGTTTGAAGAGCTTGTTCGCGCCCTATCTCGGCCAGGAAGCCTATGCGCTGACCACGGTCTCGCTGGTCTCGGTCTGGCAGTATGTCGGCATCCCGATGATGCTGGTTTATGCCGCGCTCCTGACCATTCCCGACGAGATCCTGGAAGCGGCGGAATGCGACGGCGTCACCGGCTTCAGCCAGTTCTGGAAAATCAAGCTGCCCTTGATCCTGCCGACCATCGGCCTCGTCGCGATCCTCACCTTCGTCGCCAACTTCAACGCGTTCGACCTCGTCTATTCCATGCAAGGGGCGCTCGCCGGCCCGAACGGCTCGACCGATATTCTCGGCACCTTCCTTTACCGCACCTTCTTCGGCTTCCAGCTGCAGCAAGGCGACCGGTCGATGGGCGCGGCCATCGCAACGGCGATGTTCCTGATCATCCTCCTCGGTGTGTCGCTCTATCTCTTCGTCATCCAGCGGCGCATCCGCCGCTACCAGATGTAGGCGCTGACATGGCCCGTTCCCGACCCGCATCCCTGCGCACCGGCCTCGTCCACCTCGCGCTCGTCGGCTATTCGCTAATCGCCGTCCTGCCGGTGCTCCTGGTGGTGATGAACTCGTTCAAGACCCGCCGCGCCATCTTCGGCAGCCCGATGATGCCGCCGCTGCCGGAGACGGCGAGCGTCGCCGGCTACCGCACCGTCGCGGCGCAAGGCGACTTCCTGCTCTACTTCCAGAACAGCCTGATCGTCACGCTGCTGGCAATCTTCCTGGTCCTTTTGTTCGGGGCGATGGCGGCCTTTGCGCTGTCGGAATACAAGTTCCGCGGCAACATGCTGCTCGGCCTTTTCCTGGCGCTCGGCATCATGATCCCGATCCGGCTGGGTACGGTGGCAATCCTCGAGATGATGGTGGCGTCGGGCCTCGTCAACACGCTGACGGCGCTGGTCCTCGTCTACACCGCGCAAGGCCTGCCGCTGGCCGTCTTCATCCTGTCGGAGTTCATGCGCCAGGTCTCGGACGATCTAAAGAATGCCGGGCGGATCGACGGGATGTCGGAGTACAAGGTGTTCTTCGTCCTCGTCCTGCCTTTGGTGCGGCCGGCGATGGCGACGGTCGCGGTGTTCACCATGATCCCGATCTGGAACGACCTCTGGTTCCCGCTGATCCTCGCCCCCGGCGAGTCCACCAAGACCGTGACGCTCGGCGCCCAGCAGTTCCTCGGCCAGTACCTCACCAACTGGGAGGCGGTGCTGTCGGCGCTGTCGCTGGCGATCCTGCCGGTTCTGGTGCTCTATCTCCTCTTCTCGAAGAACCTCATCCGCGGCATTACTTCGGGCGCGGTGAAGTGAGGGAGGGTGAGATGAAGCCTTCGCAGATTCTGGCGGAGAAACGCGACGAAGTGCTGGCGGTGATCGCCGCCTCGCAGTTTAACAATCCACGGCTGTTCGGCTCCGTTGGGCGTGGTGACGACAGCGACGGCAGTGATCTCGACATCCTGGTAGATGCGCCCGCTGACGTGTCGCTCTTCGACCTGGTTGGACTGGAGCTCCAGCTCATCGATCTCTTGGGAGTCCGCGTCGATCTTTTCACGTTGGACACGCTGAAGAAGGACATTCGCCCGAACGTCCTGCGTGACCAGCGGCCACTTTGACGATGGCGACGCAGCGAAGCTCCAGAGCCCGGCTTGAAGACATTATTGAGTGGGGGGACGCGGTCGCGCGCCATATTGCTGGCAAGGACCGGAAGACTTTTGCAGCAGACTTGATGACGCAGCATGCCGTCATGAAATGCATCGAGGTGATCGGCGAGGCCTCGGGACATCTGATGAGGCTCGTACCTGATCACACGAGCGTCCTTGCCGGGCTCGACCTGCGCACGGCCTACGCAATCCGCAACAAGCTGAGCCACGGATATTTCGAGATCGCTGTCGATCGGCTCTGGTCCGCCGCCAGTCAGTCTGTGCCTGCGATCGTCGATGCCGCTAAGGCAACGCTCGCAAGTTTCGAAGATGGAACACCGAATGAGTGACAGCCCACCCCTTCGCGTCTTCGTCGCCGGGCTCGGCCAGATGGGCCGCAGCCATGCGCTGGCCTATCACGCCCATCCCGGCTTCGAGATCGTAGGCTTCTACAACCGTTCGCCCGTCGACCTGCCACCGGAACTCGCCGCCTATCCGTTGCTGAGCAGCTTCGATGCGGGTTTGGCGCTATCGCCGGACCTCGTCGCCATCAGCACCTATACCGACAGCCATGCCGACTTCGCCGTGCGGGCGATGGAGGCGGGGGCGCATGTCTTCGTCGAGAAGCCGCTCGCCGGCACCGCCGAGGAGGCGCGGCGCGTCACCGATTGCGCCAAGCGCACCGGCAAGAAGCTCGTCATCGGCTATATCCTGCGCCACCACCCGTCCTGGATCCAGTTCATCAAAACGGCCCGCGAGCTCGGGCCCCCCTTCGTGATGCGGCTGAACCTCAACCAGCAGTCGACGGGGCCGGCCTGGGAGATCCACAAGCGGCTGATGCAGACGACCTCGCCGCTGGTCGATTGCGGCGTCCACTATGTCGACGTGATGTGCCAGATCACCGATGCCCGGCCGGTCGAGGTGCGCGGCATGGGCGTGCGCCTGTCGAACGAGATCGCCGAAAGCCAGGTCAATTACGGTCATCTGCAGGTGCTGTTCGACGACGGGTCGGTCGGCTGGTACGAGGCCGGCTGGGGCCCGATGATTTCCGAGACCGCCTTCTTCGTGAAGGACGTGATGAGCCCGAAAGGCTCGGTGTCGATCGTCATGGAGGAGGGCGCCGCCTCCAGCGACATCGACACGCACACCCGCACCGCCCGCATCCGCGTGCACCATGCCGAGCGCGGCGCCGATGGCCGTTTCGCGAGGCCCGACACATGGCTGTCGACGGCGGACGAGCCGGACCATCAGGCGCTTTGCGACCGGGAGCAGGCGTTTGTGCTGAAGGCCATCCGCGAGGACCTCGACCTCACCCGCCACAACGAGGACGCGGTGCGCTCGCTGGAGATCGTGCTCGCCGCCGAGGTCAGCATGCGCGAGAACCGCAGCGTGACGCTGTGAGCCAGACAAGGATGCCATCATGAAGTCGCTGCGTCTCAGCCGGATCGTCAAGACTTTCGGCACCACCGAGGTCCTGAAGGGCATCGACCTCGAGGTCGGCACCGGCGAGTTCGTCGTCTTCGTCGGCCCGTCCGGCTGCGGGAAGTCGACGCTCCTGCGCATCATCGCCGGGCTCGAAGACCAGACCTCCGGTTCGGTCGAGATCGCCGGAAAGTCGGTCGATGCGGTGCCGCCGGCCGAGCGCGGCATTGCCATGGTGTTCCAGTCCTATGCGCTCTATCCGCACCTCACGGTCGCCGGCAACATGGATCTCGCGCTGAAGCAGGCCGGCATCGGCAAGGCCGAGCGCGAGGCGGCGGTGGCGAAGGCCGCAAACCTGCTCGACCTCACGGCGCTCCTGAAGCGCCGCCCGTCCGAGCTGTCCGGCGGCCAGCGCCAGCGCGTCGCCATCGGCCGGGCGATCGTCCGCGACCCAAAGCTCTTCCTGTTCGACGAGCCGCTGTCCAATCTCGACGCGGCGCTGCGGGTGAACACGCGGCTGGAGATCGCCCGCCTGCACCGCGCGCTCGGCGCGACGATGATTTACGTCACCCACGACCAGATCGAGGCGATGACGCTCGCCGACAAGATCGTGGTTCTGAACGCCGGTCGCATTGAGCAGGTCGGCCGGCCGATCGACCTCTACAACAAGCCGGACAACCTCTTCGTCGCCGGCTTCATCGGCTCGCCGAAGATGAATTTTTTGACCGGCGCCTATGCCGCGCGGGAGGGCGCCGAGACGATCGGCATCCGGCCCGAGCATCTGGCCGTCGACGGCGAGGGCGCGCGCTGGTCCGGCACGGTCCGCCATGCCGAGCACCTCGGCTCCGACACCTATCTCTACGTGACGCTCAGCGAGGGCGCCGAACTCACCGTCCGCCTTTCCGGCCAGAGCGAGATCGCCGTCGGCACCACGATCGGGCTGTCGCCCCGGGGCGGACCGGTCCACCGTTTCGGCGTGGACGGTAAAGTCCTTTAGTACAGGTACTGGCTTCGTTCAGTCGATCGGAGGCGCCGCTGCCGATCGATCTCAGCCACCGATGGCCGCCTCGATCAGGTCGGCGGCCCGCCGGGCGCCGCCTTGGCCGTGCTGATCGGCACCGATATCGCGACCAAGTGCCAGGGCCGCGGCGCGCGTGCCCGTTGATCCGATGAGGGCGCGAAGATCCGCCTCCACCTTGGCCGCCGTCAGGCCGCGGCGCGCCCGCATCCGCCCGACGCCATGGTGCACCACGCGGGCGGCGATGCCGGGCTGGTCGAAGGCGATCGGAATGACCAGCAGCGGCACGTGGCGCTGCAGCGCATCGAGCACGGTGTTCATGCCGCCATGCGTCACACAAACGTCGGCGCGGTCGAGAACGGTCGCCTGGTCGGCGAAGTCGGTGACGGCGTCGGCGTCGATCGTGCCGGCCTGTTCTGGGGTAAGGCCGCCGCAATGGGCGACGAGCAGCTGCGCGCCGAGCCGCCGGCACGCAGCTGCGACCGCCTGGAAGATGTCGAGGCGGTGTCCCTGCAGCGTGCCGAGCGAGGCGAAGACGAAGGGCCTTGCCGGGTCGATGTCGAACGGCAGGGACGCGGTCGCCGCATGGGTCTCGGATCGGATCGGGCCCACCGCGTGGAAGCCACTGAGCGGCGGCCGCGGGAAATCGAACGCCGCCGGGCATTGCGCGATTTGCAGCAGCGGCGACAGGCAGTCCTCGAGGCTGCCCCGGCGCGGCAGGTCGAATTGGCGTGACCATTCCTCCAGCCCACGCCGTTGCCGGCGCAGAAGGAGCGCGGCCACCCGCTCGCCGCCGCGGTTGCGCTTCAGGCCCTCCTGCGAGGGATCATAGGGCCAGTCGAGGAAGGGCAGCGGGACGCCCGGCGCGCTGTTGACCGGCAGTGCTGCGGCCACCGAGATCTGTTTCAGGCCCAGCGCGGCGGCCAAGAGGCCGGCAGCCGGCTCCATTTGGTCACCGATCACCGCATCGACGCCGAGATCGCGGAGGATTGCCGGTCCGTCCCGGCAGAGGGCGGCGGTCAGCGCCGTGGTGTCGGCAACCGTGCGCAGGATGCCGAGCGGGCCGTTCGGCCGCGCCGCACGGCGCGTGATCGCGGCAAGGTCGGTATTGCCGCTGCCGACGATTCTCCAGGCCACCTGTTCACCCGGCGTCAGAAGCTTCTCCCCACCGGCATTCAGCACAAAGGTGACGTGATGGCCGCGCGCCACGAGGACGCTCGCGAGTGCCTCAAACACCTTGAGGTGACTGTAGAACGGGGGGCAGATCAGGGCGAAATGCGCCATTGCAGCTTAGTGCCTTGAAACCGGGGCGCGCAGTATCCGAACCATCGCCAGTGTCGAAAACATCGCCGATGGCGATGGTATCATCGCAGACAGAGGTGGCCTACACCGATATCGCATCGAGGGCTCTTCATTGATCGTCGCTTCGTCTGCCATCCGCCATTCCTACGCTTCACTGACGGGCGCCGCCATGCCCGGCGTGTCGCATTAAACGGAACGTCCGTCACCGCTGACGACCGGGTGGAACGGTCGGTCGGCGTGATCGGTCAGCTGGCAGCCGGTATCGGTATTCCTCTCGCCCTCGGCCTTTAGCTACTCTTGATAGGGCGAGACCAAGCTTGCCGCTGCGATGGCTGGCAGCGCGGTCTGGAAGACGGCCTAATCCTTAGCTCGCTCCGGCTGCTCGGCGTTCTCGTTTGAAGGCGCTGCCGTCCTGCCGCGTCAGATTGTCTTCCAGGCGCCGCTCAGCCCCGAGCGGTAGACCGCGTCGATGCACCGCATGTTGGCGATGGCATCCTCGATCGGAAAATCTGGTGTCTCCAGCCCTTGGAATACCCGGACCGCCATGGCGGACTGCAGCGTGTACTGGTCGCAAGGCGCAAGCGTCTCGGTGCGGATGCCGCTGCCGTCGATTGCCCCCGTCGTGTCGACGTGAATTCGCGTTTCCTCGCCTTGCGGTGCGTTGAGCGAGACCGGCACCTCGATGCGGCCGGTGGTGCCGAAGATCTGCGTGCGCTGCGCGGGGACGAGCTGCGTCGAGGTGGAGAAGGCCAGCTGCCGGCCGGCGCCGAAATCGAGAATGGCCGAGGTCAGCCGGTCGGTCTTCATCTCGGGGTCGCGGTCGATCAGCGAGATGGCGCGAAGTGGCTCGCTCTCGAAGAGAAAGCGCCCGAGCTGCAAGGCATAGCAGCCGACGTCGTAGAGCGCTCCGCCGCCGATCTCGGCGATGTTGCGGACATTGGCGGGGTCGGCGTTAAAGTAGCTAAGCGTCGTCTGCACCAGTTTTGCCGGGCCGATCTCGCCGCTGCGCAGGATCTCACGGGCGCGCAGCCATTGCGGATGCTGGCGCACCATGAAGGCCTCGAGCACCTGTTTGCCGCTGCGATCGCGCGCTGCGATCAGCTGTCCGGCCTCTGCCGCGTCGAGCGCGATCGGCTTCTCGCAGAGCACGTGCTTGCCGGCCTCCAGCGCCTTCACCGACCAAGGCACATGCAGATGGTTCGGCAGTGGAATGTAGACCGCCTCGATCGCGGGGTCGGCGAGCAGCGCCTCGTAGCTGTCATAGTGCGTCTCGAAGCCGAACTGTTCGGCGGCAGCTTTCGCCTTGGCCCCGTCGCGTGAGGCAATGCCGCGGATGTGCGACGTGGCATCGCCGAGCATGCCTGGAATGACCTTGCGAAGGGCGATGTTGGCCGCCCCCATGATGCCCCAGACGAGTTGGTCGGACATGGCGCTTTCTCCCACGAGGGCCGGCGTCGCTCGCCGGCAGACGGCCGGACTTAGCCGGCGGGAGGGTGGAAGTCGATTACCCGAACAGGCTGCGCCGCCTAATAGAGGCCTTGTCCGGCGATGACCTCGTCAATGCTCATCGGTGCAAGACGCTGTGCGTCGAGGGTCTGGGGCGCCGGCGTAATTGGGGCGGGCGTCGCCTGGGGTCTGGCCTGGAAGGTCCTGATGTCCTGCGGCTGGTTCCAGTCCGCCGGGGTCACGGGATCTGGAACCACCATCACCTGCCGCGCCGGCGCGGTGCGAACGACGACCCGGCGCTCCGGCGGCTCGTAGCTGAGGCGGCTGCCGCGGGCGGCGACCTCGGCCTGCGTCGAGCTGGCATCGCGGCGCTTCTCGTAGAAGGCGTTGCCCCCGGCGATCGCGACGTAGTGCATGTTGTTGTATGGGTAGGAATAGCCCGCGGTGTGGAAGAACATCGCCCGGCCGACCTCGGGATGCTTGCTGCCGCGCAGCACGATGCGCGCCGTCTTCGTCGCGAGCTCGCGCCCCTTGCCCATCGGCTTCGACAGGACGCCCGGCGCGAACTGGTTCTTCTGGCCGACGACGCCGCAGACGCTTTTGGGATATTTGCCGGAGTTCATCCGGTTCATCACCACGGTGCCGACCGCCAGCATGCCCTCGGCGCTGGAACGGTTGGACTCGAAATACATCACCCGCGTCATGCATTCCTCGGACGACATCGTCCGCGGCATGCGGGCGCAGGAAGCCAGCATCAGCAGGGCGGCGAGGCCGAGAAAAAGAGGGATGCGGGTCGGGGACACAACGAGAGACATAGGTTTCCAGCGTCGACGGGACCCGGCCATGATGCTCTGTAAGGCTTAATGGATCGTGTCGGCCGGCCGCTGGTCTACCCCGGAACCTCGTCGGCGTGTCGGCGCCCGGCCGCCAGCCGAGGCTCTGCAGCGTTGGTTGCGGCCCGCGTCTGGCGCAGGATCCAGAGGCCGTAAGCGGTGACATAGAGATAGGCCGCCAGTTCCAGCGACTCCTCGATCTCGACATGGATACGGTGCTCCGCCGCTTCCCCGCCGGCGAGGAAGAGAACGACCACGAAGCACGGCCAGACCCAGCGGATATTTGACAGACGGAGCACGTCGCGCGTCCATTCCCGGCGCCGGACGAGGACGGCGGTGAGCGCGAGCAGAGCCGCGCCTGCAACGATGATGGTTTTCCAGCCGGATTGCAGGCACATGCCGTCGCCGCTGAAAGCGCTGCCGCAGCGCGGCAGTTCGCGGGTCACCGCAAAGATCAGCGCGAAGGCGGCAACTGCGCAGAACAGCGCGCGCGAGCCGGCCGATCGCAGGAAGCCGAGGGCAAACACCGCCGCGGCGATCACCAGCATGCCCGCCTGGAGTATCTCGATCGGACCGTCCTCCATGAACATGGCCTGGATGTCGTCGAACTCGCGCACGACGGTGCCGAGCAGCATCGCGCCCAGCAGCAACAGGAGGGCGGCGGCGAGCCACGGGAGGGGACGTGGGGTGGGAGAGCCCTCCCAGGTTCGGCGACCGTCGGTCTCGGGCGATTTCTTCAAAGGCATGGAGGTCAACTTTCCGGCCTTGCACCAACGGCCCTGGCCATCATCGAAACGTCATGACGGGGAGACTTCTACAGATATATCCGCTGGATAGAAATCCACTAAGTCGGCCATAGGATGAACCGCGCCGCTGCTGTGGCCTAACGGAAGCGGCTCAAGCGCGCTGCACCGGCCGTTGCAAAACAAGCTGTCCGGCCCATGTGGGGTGGACCTTCCGGCCCGCAAGGAAACCCTGCAGATGCGTTTCGCCCTTTCCCTGATCGCCGGCCTCGCGCTGTTGCCGTCCGTCGCACCCGCCGTGGCCGAGCAGGTCGGCGAAATCTCGACGGACTGGCTCGGCAACGACATCAAGATCGACGCCATCACCGATCCGAAGATCTCCGGCGTCACCTGCCATGTCAGCTATTTCGACCGCAGCGTCGTCGACCGGCTGCGCCAGGGAAACTGGTTCGAGGATCCGTCGAACTCGTCGATCGCCTGTCGCCAGACCGGGCCGATCGTCATCGGCGACATCGACCTCGACGAGGGCGGCGAGGAGATCTTCTCCGAACGTCGATCGCTGATCTTCAAGGCGCTGGTCGTCACCCGCGTCTACGACAAGGCGAACGACACGCTGATCTACCTCTCGCATTCGCGCGAGGTGAAGGAGGGCAGCGCCAAGATGGCGATCTCGGCGGTGCCGCTGTTCGCGGCCTCCCCGACCTGGAGCAAGGGCAAGCCGCAATAGGCAAAGCTCGGCCCGGCTCAGGCGCCGGCGAGCGCTCGTTCGACCAGCCGGGTCCAGTAGGAGACGCCGTAGGGAATGGCTTCGTCGTTGAAGTTGTAGCGGGCGTTGTGGAGGCCCGCGCTGTCGCCATTGCCGATGAAGATGAAGGCGCCGGGCCGCTTCTCCAGCATGTAGGAAAAATCCTCGCCGCCCATCAGCGGGGCGACTTTGGTGTCGACCTGGGCGGCCGGCACGATCTCCGCTGCCACGGCGGCGCAGAAATCGGCAGCGCCGGCATCGTTAACGGTCACCGGATAGTTGCGGATGTACTGGCAGTCGATCTCGACGCCGTGCGTCTCGCCGACGCCCCGGCAGATGGCCGCGATGCGCGCCTCTGCCAGATCGCGCGTTTCCGCCGTCAGCGACCGCACCGTGCCGGCGACGAGCGCGGTGTCCGGAATGACGTTGTGGACAAAGCCCGCCTGGAACTTTGTAACCGAGAGCACCAGCGAGGCCAGCGGGTCGACATTGCGCGAGACCACCTGCTGCAGCGCCTGCACCAGCGTGGCGCCGGCAAGGATCGGGTCGAGCGACTGCTGCGGGATCGCCGCATGCGAACCGCGGCCCCGGACCGTCAGGTTGAACTCGTCGGTCGCGGCCATGATCGGGCCGGCGCAGAGCGCGAAATGGCCGACCGGGATGCCCGGCATGTTGTGCAGGGCATAGACCTCGTCGATGGCGAAGCGCTCCAGAAGCCCGTCCTCGATCATCGCCTTCGCGCCGGCGCCGCCTTCCTCGGCCGGCTGGAAGACGACGACCACGCTGCCCTCGAAATGCCGGGTCTCGCAGAGGCTCTGCGCCGCCCCAAGAAGGATCGCCGTATGGCCGTCATGGCCACAGGCGTGCATCTTGCCGGCCGTCTTCGAGGCGTAGTCGAGGCCGGTCGCCTCATTGATCGGCAGCGCATCCATGTCGGCGCGCAGGCCGATCCGCCGCTTGCCCGGGCCGCTGCGTCCGTGGATCACGCCGACGACGCCGGTCCGGCCGATGCCGGTTACCACCTCGTCGCAGCCGAATTCAGCGAGCTTCTCCGCGACGAAGGCAGCGGTTTCGTGCACCTCGTAAAGTATTTCGGGATTCTGGTGGAGATGCCGGCGCCAGGCGGTGATCTCGGTCTGGCGGTCGGCGATGCGGTTGTTGAGCGGCATAAGAACTTCCGGAAAACGAGGGCTGCGATCACGGAGACTGGAGCGGCCGGTCCTATTTAGGCAGGCTTGCCATCTTGCCATGAGAGCGTCACAGAGGCGAGATAGGGCGCGCAGGTGCAATAATCTGCCGTTCGACATGAAGGAAAAAGCCGTGAAGACGATGGCGTCTGCCGTTTTGCGCCTTGCCGGCGCAGCTGCGCTCGGCGCCGCCGTTCTGGCCTCGCCGGCGGCGAAAGCCGAGGTGTCCGTCGTCATCGACGTCGCCACCGGCAAGGTTCTGTCGTCGAAAAATGCCAGTGCCCGCTGGTATCCCGCCTCGACCACCAAGCTGATGACCGCCTATCTCGCGCTGAAGGCGATGGAGACGGGCGACGCGACGCTCGATACGCCCGTCGTGATGACGCAGTACGCGGCCACCCAGGTGCCCTCGAAGATGGGCTACGAGCCGGGATCGGTGATGCGTCTCGACATGGCGCTGCGGATGATGCTGGTGAAGTCGGCCAACGACGTCGCGGTCGCGATCGGCCAGACGATCGGCGGCGGCTCGCTGCAGCCTTTCGTCGACCGGATGAACAGCCAGGCCCTCGCGCTCGGCATGAAGGACACGCACTTCATCAACCCAAACGGCCTGCCGGGCGAGGGGCAGTATTCCAGCGCCAAGGATCTCGGCATTCTCGCCATGCACCTGCGTCGCGACTTTCCAGCCTTCAGCGAGATTTTTGGCGTCGAGGCGATCTCGGCCGGCGGTGCGCTGATCCGCAACACCAATCCGCTGCTCGGCCGCTATGCCGGCGCCGACGGGATGAAGACCGGCTACATCTGCGCCTCCGGCTTCAACCTCGTCGCCTCGGCCACCCGCGACAAGCGCACTATCGTCGCCGTGGTGCTCGGCGCCGACAGCCCGATCGTCCGCGACCGCATCTCCGCCGATCTCCTGGAGAACGGCTTCAAGACCGATACCGCCAAGCTCGGCACCATGATCGAGCAGCTGCCCGCCTCCGACGGGCCGCCCGCCGACATCAGCCAGGCGATCTGCTCGCCGGCGGGCCAGCAGGCCCGGGCAGCCGAGCGCGAGGAAGAGGCCAAGCGCACGGAGCACAATTCCGGCTCGCCGCTGCTGCACGAGATGGTTCGGCCGCCCTCAGTGGTCGATGTCAGCCTCGGCGGCGCTGCGGCCGGTCCGAAGGTGCAGGCCGGTATCTCGCAGATCGCCGGCTATGGCATTCCGCTGCCGCATTGGCGGCCAGACGATGCGACGACGGACGGGGCCCCTCCCACCGCCGCGCCGTCCGTCGCGCCTGCCGCGGAAAATACCGCAGCGGACGGAAAGAGCGCGCGCATCGGTGGCGAGACGAGCGTCGTCGGCGAGGCCGATGGCCTGCGCAGCGGGGTCGTCAACTGATCGCCGTGCCAAAGGCTGCGGACCTTTCAGACCCGATCCGCGTTACCGTCCTCACCGGATTCCTCGGGGCTGGCAAGACGACGCTCCTCAACCGCCTGCTCGCCGATCCCGCCGTCACCGACACCGCCGTCATCGTCAACGAGTTCGGCGAGGCGGGGATCGACCACCTTCTCGTCGAGACGGCGCGCGACGGCATCATCGAACTCTCCGACGGCTGCCTCTGCTGCACCATTCGCGGCGATCTCGTCGACACGCTGGCGGACCTCGCCGACCGGGTGCAGACCGGTCGCTTGCCGAAGCTCGCGCGCGTCGTGGTGGAAACCACGGGCCTTGCCGACCCAACGCCGATCTTGGCCGCGCTGATGGGCCATCCCGCTCTCGTGCAGGCCTACGCACTGGACGGGGTCGTCGCCGTCCTCGATGCGCTCGCCGGCGCGCAGAACCTTGCCGAGCGCGAGGAGGCCCGCCGCCAGGTCGCTGTCGCTGACCGGGTCGTCGTCAGCAAGACCGACCTCGCCGGCCCCGACGCGCTGCAGGCCTTGTCGCGGCTGGTCCGGCCGGTCAATCCCGGCGCGCCGATCCTCGATGCCGCGCGCGGCGAGGCGGGGCCCTCGGCGCTTTTGGGTTGCGGCCTCTACGATCCCGCCACCAAGACCGCCGACGTCGCCCGCTGGCTACACGACGAGGTCGCACACGATGCGCACCACCATGCGCACGGGCACGGGCCGCACGATCATTCCCATGCGCACAAGCACCCTCCTGCCGGCGAGCCGGCGCACGGCAATGCCGCCGCCCGTCACGGCGCTATCCGCTCCTTCTCGATCCAGCATGCCGCGCCGCTGCCGACCGCGCAGGTCGAGGCTTTCCTGGACCTCCTGCGCGACCTCCAAGGCGACCGGATCCTGCGGATGAAGGCGATCGTGCGGACGATCGAGCATCCCGGACGGCCGCTGGTGCTGCATGGCGTGCGCAACCACCTGCATCCCCCGGCGCGCCTGGCCGCCTGGCCCGCCGACTTCGCACCCGCCTCGCGGCTGGTACTGATCGGCGAGGGGCTCGACGAGCGGCTGGTGCGCGATCTCTTCGCCGCGTTCGCCGGCGAGCCGCGCCTCGATGCGCCGGACCGCGCGGCGCTGACCGACAATCCGCTGGCGGTGCCCGGCATGTCGTTCTGACCGGAACGGCGGCGGGCGTCTGTTGCCGGTGGCGCCGCGAAGGCCGTTGGCCGGCAGCTGCGGGCCGACTTGCTTTCAGGCGGCGGACGACGCCTTGCCGCATTCGATCAGGAAGCGCCGGTGATCGGCCTCGGTCGTCGCGGCGATCAGCACATGCCCCGACTGACGGCAGAGATGCGGGATGTCGATCGCCGCCAGCGGATCGTCGGCGAGGACGCCGAGCCTTTCGCCGGCGCTCATCGCCCGCAGTTGCCGTTCCGTGCGCAAGGCCGGCAGCGGGCAGCGCAGGCCGCGCAGGTCGAGTTCCACCGCCGTTTCGTTCATTCACCCTTGTCTCCGCCGCATTCGGACCCCCATCTAGCGACGACCGGCCTTCTTCCACATCCCCCGCCTGCGAAAACTTTTCGGATCCTGCCATGAGCTACGCCATCGATCCCCAGACCATCGTCGATTTCTGGCGCGACGCCGGCCCCGACCACTGGTTCGAGAAGGACGCGGCTTTCGACGCCGAGATCGTCCAGCGTTTCCACGACATTTACGAGCGTGCGGCGCTTAGCGAGCTCGACGGCTGGGCGGAGGATCCGACCGGCGCGCTGGCGCTCGTCATCCTGCTCGACCAGTTCCCGCGCAACATGTTCCGCGGCGATTCGCGGATGTATGCGACCGATGCCAAGGCCCGGACGATCGCCAAAGAAGCCCTCGGGCGGGGCGATCACCTGACGGTCGGCGACGACGTCAACCAGTTCTTCCCGATGGCGCTGATGCATTCGGAGGATCTGGGCGATCAGGAGGCTTGCGTCGCCTGGATGGAGGAGATCGGCCCCGACAACGTCTCCTTCGCCGTCGAGCACCGGGATATCGTCGAGCGTTTCGGTCGCTTCCCGCACCGCAATGCGATCCTAAATCGCCCGTCGACGCCCGAGGAGACTGCCTATCTCGGCGAGGGCGGTTTTGCAGGCTGACCGCGACGGCAGCAACAAGCTCTCGGCGCCAGCTCCGCTCGGGCTTTCGACGGCGCCGCATCGGCCGCAAAGCTTGAGCGGCCTTGTTGATCGGCGGTGAGCGAAGCGGAAGACCGGACTTTTTGGTTGCCTGACTTATAATTGACCCCGTCCACGCGACCAAATCTTAAGCCTGGGCGCCTAGTGTCGGACCTCAGATCCTGCCGATCCCAGGGGAACGGGCACAGCGTGGTATTGTCGATCGAGAGACTCGCAGGGCATGTGATGCCGCTGCGGCTGATGGGATGGCTGCGGCCGTCTCTCGTGCGTCTCGACCTCGCCCTCTCCGGCGATACCGAGCAGGCGGTTTCGGCCCGCATCGCTCTTTTCGCCTTCGCCATTCGGGTCGTCTCGGCGGCCATCGCCTTCTTCAGCCAGGTTCTCCTGGCACGCTGGATGGGCAGCGACGAATACGGCATCTTCGTCTTCGTGCTGGTCGCCAGCGTCATCCTCGGCGGCCTCGCCTGTCTCGGCTTCCAGACCGCGGTGATCCGCTTCGCCCCCGAATACCGGGCGACGGACCAGATCGATCTCCTGCGCGGCATTCTCCTCGCCAGCCGGTTGTTCGCGCTGGCCTCGGCGACCCTTCTCACCGCCATCGGGCTTGCCGCCCTCTGGCTCTTCCGGGATGCCGTTCCCGGCTACTACCTGCTGCCGCTGGTGCTCGGCGCCTTCTGTCTGCCGGTGATGGCGCTGGGCGAGGTGCTCGATGGTACCGCGCGCGCGCATTCGCTGTCGCGCCTCGCGCTGCTGCCGACCTTCATCGTCCGGCCGCTGCTCATCATCGCCGCCATGGCGGTCCTGACGCGTTTCGGCGGCCTTGCGCCTGATGCCGATACCGCGGTGCTCGGCCTGCTCGTGGCAACCTGGGTGACGACGCTCGGACAGCTTTTGCTTGTCCACCGCAAGACCAGCCGGGAAGCGGGGCCGGGCCTGCGCGAAAACGACATGCGGCGCTGGATGGCGGTCGCCTTGCCAATCTTCCTGGTCGAGGGATTCTTCAACCTGCTCACCAATGTTGACATCCTGATGGTCGGTCACTTCCTGCCGCCGGCCGATGTCGCCGTCTACTATGCCAGCGTCAAGACGCTGGCGCTGGTGCACTTCGTCTATTTCGCGGTGAAGGCGGGCGCAGCGCAGCGCTTTTCGCAGTACCGGCACTCCGGTGACGCCGAGCGTTACGAAAGCTTCATCCACCAGACGATACGATGGACGTTCTGGCCCTCGCTCGCCATGGCGGTTCTGATGCTGGTGTGCGGCGACCTCTTGCTCGGCCTGTTCGGGCCTGAATTCGACGAGGGCTATCCGCTGCTGTTCATCCTGATCATCGGTGTGCTCGCGCGGGCGACGGTCGGTCCGGCCGAGAGCGTCCTGACCATGTCGGGCGAGCAGAAGGCGTGCGCCGCCGTGTACTTCGCGACCATCATCGTCAACGTCGTCCTGAACATCGTCCTGATCCCGCGCCATGGCCTCTACGGCGCGGCATCGTCGACGGCGATCGCTATGGTCTTCGAGGCAGGGGCGCTTTACGCCGTCGCCTATCGGCGCCTCGGCCTGAAGCTGTTCATTCTGGCGCGGCCGCGCGATGCAGCGATCCGGGGGAGCGGGGCATGAGCAGCAAGCCGCTCGTCGACGAAATGCTGGCCTCGCCGAGCGCTGCGCCGGCGATCGCGCTGCTCGACCAGGACCGGCCGCTGGATAATCCGGAAGCCAATGTCGAGGTCGCGTCGGGCGACGGCAAGCGCCGTTTCTCGATCTATGCGCCGGCCGCCGCCTTCGACCTCGCCGCGGAACTGGATTTCCTGACGCGCCGGGCGATCGACCAGAACGTGTTCTTCGCCCCGCAATTCCTGGTGCCCGCCATGCCGCGGCTCGACGAGCGCCATGTCCGGCTGATGGTGGCACGCGACGAGGGCCCGCGCCGGAGCCGCCTGCGCTTCCTGATGCCGTTCTCGATCGAGCGGATCGGCATGCTCGGCGGGCCGATGGCGATCCGCGCCTGGACCCATCCTTTCGGCCCGCTCGGCACGCCGCTGGTCGACAGCGACGATCCGCAGGCGACGCTCACGAGCCTGCTCGTCACGCTGCGGCGGCCGGAGCTAAAGCTGCCCGACGTCATGGTGATCCCGGACCTGCGGATCGACGAGCCGTTCGCCCGCACCATGGCCGAGGCGGTCGGCGCGCTCGGCTTGCCGATGACCGCGGTCAACGCTTTCGATCGGGCCGCCTTGATCAAGGGAGCCTCGCTCGCTGACGCGCTGTCGCCGAAGCGTCGGCGCGAGGTGCAGCGCCAGCGCCGCCTGCTCTCCGCACAGGGGGAACTCGGCTTCGACGTCGCCCGCACGCCTTCCGAGGTGCTGGCGGCGATGGAGGAGTTCCTGACGATCGAGGCCAGCGGCTGGAAAGGACGCGAGCGCAGCGCCCTGATCATGGACCGCTACCGTGCCGCCTTCGCCCGCGAGGCGGTCAACAAGCTTGCCGATGCCGACCGCACGCGCATCTTCACGCTGCGGCTCGATGGCGTCGCCATCGCCAGCCTCGTCAGCTTTGTCGTCGGCGGCGAGGCCTTCGCCTGGAAGATGGGCTATGACGAGCGCTATGCCGCGGCCTCGCCGGGACTACAGATGATGCTGATGGCGAGCGAGGCCCTCCTGGCCGATCCTGCGGTGCTCAGGGCCGATTCCTGTGCCGTTCCCGATCATTTCCTGATGAATCGCTTGTGGAAGGGCCGGATACCGATCAAGACGCTGGTGATCGGCCTGACGCCGGAGAGCGGCCGCAGGGTCGAACGCGCCGCCAACGGGCTGGTCAAGGCCCGCGCGGCCACCAATGTCGCCCGGCTGCTGCGCCGGCGGATCAAGAACGCGCTGGGGATCGGCTGAGCCAGGCACTTTCAGCCGTTGCCGCAACGAGGTGAAGGCAGGACGATGCGAACACTCGAACAGGATCTCGCCGATTTCGGCAAACTGCTGCGGGAGCCGCTGGACCGGATCAGCGCCTCGAAGATCGTCTTCGCGCTTTACGATGCACGCGCCATCGTCTCCAACGAGCGGCTGATCGACATCGAGACCGACGTTTATCTCTTGCGTTCGAGCAAGACGAGCAAGCGCCCGCCCTATGTGCGCGACGTCACCCGCATGCTGGCGGATGCGGCGAAATGGTCTCAGAACCTCGCCGGCGCCTTCCCTTGCCTCGACGAGGACGGCCCGACCTTCCTCGCCACGGACCTGTCGAAGAAGCCGATCAAGTCTTTCATGAAGATCGCCAACGGCAACATCATCCGCATGCGATGGTCGGGCGAGATGCAGCTGGCGACCCACACCCACGGCGTCCAGGGCACCGTCGTCACGAACGAGGTAGAGCTGCTCTGTCAGGCCGACTGGCTGATGGTCAGCGACCCCGCCGACGCCGCCTGGTTCCGACAGAACGGCTACTGACGCACGCGCCTATCGGTTCGACGGCCGCTCAGGCGAAGGGCAGGGGGCCTCGGTAGGTCCCGATCGGCATCACATGCGTGATCAGCCCGCCGTCTCGCCAGTGGTGCAGGAGAAAGGCAGGGGGCTCGACGAAGGAGGCGGGCTCGGCGTTGGTGCCGAGCCGCAGGGCGATCGCGGTGGTCGTGCTGGGGGCGGTCAGCAGCAAGGTGCCGGCGAAGCGCTGCTGCATCATGCGGTGCACATGGCCGCAGATGATCCGCTCGACCTGGGGATGCCGGCCGATGACCGCCGCCAGATGGGCTGCACCGAAGCAGCGGTAGTCGTCGAGATAGCCAACGCCGCAGGCGATCGGCGGCTGGTGCATCATGACGATCGTCGGCCGCCCGGGCGCGCTAGACAGCGTTGCGTCGAGCCAGTCCGCCGCGACCGCATCGAACAGGCCGTGGTGTGCGCCGGGCACCGTGACGTCGAGCCCGACGATGCGCACCGGGCCTGCCTCCTCGATGACCAGGTGCATCGGTCCGTCGCGGGCGATCCAAGGCTGGTCGGCAAAGGCCCGGCGAAACGCCTCGCGCTCGTCGTGATTGCCCGGAAGGGCCGCGAGCGGTGCTTCGAGGCGCGCCAGGAGATCGCGCGCATGGGCGTATTCCACAGCGCTTCCTTCATCCACCACATCGCCCGACAGGAGGACGATGTCGGCTTTCGGCACCAGCGCGTTCACGGCCGCGACGGCCTCCTCCAGCATGGCATTGGAATCGACCAGGCCTTCGTAGAGGACACCGGGCTGGCGCAGGTGCGGGTCGGAAATCTGGGCGATGATCATGGCGGCCTTCCCAACCGTCAGCGGCCTTCGTGGGCCATCCGCGCGACCGGCGAATTGGATGGCCTGCGAAGAGCGCGGGTTGGCTCATAGAGACGAAGATACTCTGCGGAAGCACTCGAAATTGTTCGCCGTCCGCAAGGGTACTTTGGGCGGCTCGGGTGTTTCATTTACGTTTTCGCCTCTGATGCGCGAACTCGGGCCCGCTGAGCGCAAGGCGTATGGCAAGAACTTTCGCCGCGCGGCGGAAGGCAGCGGCCCGCTCGCCCGTCGAGACGGCGCCTCCTGAACCTGCGGCGATGGGCCGAGCCTAGCGCCGCCGGCGGCCGACGCTTCTTCCCAGTGATCGGGTTTCCGTCAGGGCTGTGCAACGAAGGTATATCTTACTGTAACGTGAAAAGCTTTCGACTCCAAATTATTGAATTCTCCATATTGGAACCCATATCTTATTTAGTAAGCACGGTTTTTCCGTACAGCTCCAAAAGTCGATCTGTTATTTTTGCTGAGTGTTAAGGTGGTGCCCGCTATTAGGGTTCCGGCTACCGAACCTGTGTCGTTTTCGGTAGGGCGCAAATGCCAAGGCTTGGATACCCCCCGATGCAGAATCCCCCTGAGGCAGAGCGCCTCCTCGCGCTTCACCAGTTGAATCTGCTTGATACCGAAGCCAGCGAGAGCTTCGACCGAATCACGCGCATGGCGAGCCAGATCTTCAACCTGCCCGTTGCCGCGGTATCCCTCACAGACCATGATCGCCAGTGGTTCAAGTCGCGTGTCGGCGTCCCACATGACTCCATCCCCCGCAAGAACGCGCCTTGCGCCGAGGTGGCGGAGACGCGGGAATTGCTGGTTATTCCAGACCTCGCGGCCGATCCCTGCTACGCTGACAGCCATCTCGCCCAGAACGGCGTCGCCTTCTATGCCGGCGCACCGCTGGTGACGCGGGACGGTTTCGGCCTCGGCGCGCTCTGCGTCCTCGGCACCGAGCCGCGCACCGTGTCGACGGCAGAGGCTGCCGCGCTCACCGACCTGGCGGCCATGGTCATGTCTCAGATCGAGTTGCAGCACGCCTTCGGCCGCGTCGATCCCATCAGTGGCTTGCCGAACCGCAACCAGTTCATGGATGACCTTGAGGACATGGCGCGTGATCATGGCGGCCAGAGGCGGCTGGCCGTCCTCGTCGACCTCGCTGAGAACACGCAGCTCAGCAACTACGCCCGCGTGCTCGGCCCCTCCAGCGTCGACAAGATCGTGCGCGAAGCCTCCCTGCGGCTTACGCGCACGCTTGGACCGGGCCGTGCCGGCTATCATGTCTCGGCGACCCAGTTTGCCTACCTTGCCCCGGTAGGCGCGGTGGAAAGCGAGTATGTGCCCCTTCTCCGGTCGACCCTTGCAAAGGTTGGCCTGGAATCAAGCACGCAATTCCTGATGACAGTGGTCGCGGGCGTGGCGCCGATGGTCTTCGGCGACACCGCGCCGACGGACCTCTTGCGCGCCCTCCAGTCCGCGGTCGAGGAGGCCCGAAACGCCTCGCTGACCGTTGGACTTTACAATCCCCAGGCGGATGCGGCGCATACCCGGCGGTTCACGTTGCTGCAGGATTTCCAGGCCGCCCTCGGCGCGGATGACCAGTTGCGGCTTGTCTTCCAGCCGCGGATCGATCTCGCCACCCGGCAGTGCGTCGGCGCCGAGGCGCTGCTGCGCTGGCGCCACCCGACGCTCGGCGCCATCGCGCCGGGCGAATTCGTCCCGGTCATCGAGCCGTCTTCGCATACCCATGCGATGACCGACTGGGTGATCCGCAAGGCCGTTCGTCAGATCCAGGACTGGCAGGCGGCGGGGATCGACCTGCAATTGTCCGTCAACGTCTCGGCCAGCAACCTTGAGGATCCGGGTTTCGTCCAGCGCGTGCTCGCGGTCGTCGCCGAGCACGGCTTGCAGCCCGACCGGCTGGAACTTGAGGTCACCGAGAGCGCCGTGATGAAGGATGCGGAAAATGCGCTCGACCGGCTGAGTATGCTCGCCGCGGCCGGGATCAAGCTGTCGATCGACGATTTTGGCACCGGCTACAGCAGTCTCGCCTACCTCCAGAAGCTCCCGGCGCATGTCGTCAAGATCGACCAGAGCTTCGTTAGGGATATCGAGGAGGGTGAGCGCGAGCAGTCGCTCGTCCGCTCGATGATCACGCTCTCGCACGAGCTCGGCTACCGGGTTGTCGGGGAGGGGGTCGAGACCGCCGCCGCCGCCGATCTTCTGGCCGAGATGGGCTGCGAGGAGGCGCAGGGCTATTTCTTCGCCCGGCCGATGGAAGCCTCTGACTTCGCGGCCTGGACCGCGTCCTTCCGCCAGGGCGCGCTGGCGGCCTAGCCACCGCGCGGTGCCGCCGGCCTGAAGCCGTCGTCCTTCATCGACGCAGCTGCCGTCACCGTTGGACGCATCGAAACGTCGAAAGCGGTCAGAAGATGGAGAGCTGGTTCAGGAACGGTGGTGCGGGCGGTCGGAATCGAACCGACACTCCTTGCGGAACCGGATTTTGAGTCCGGCGCGTCTACCAATTCCACCACGCCCGCGGGGACCATTCGACTGCAAGCGTTTCATGCCATAGATCGGCCGCGCTGGTCCAGTGGGGAGTGAAGCCGCTGACGCACTGTCGCTGGCGACGGCGCGTCGCCGTTTCGCGCCGATGCGGCGGGTGCTAGAGGAGGGGCGATCCGGGCGGCGTCCCGGTGCTTCCCGGAGATCGACGCATGGACGCACGCCTCTCGCAGCCAGCCGGCCGGCCCCAGACGCTGGCGGCGCTCGTTCTCCTCGTCGGCTGCGCGGCGACGGTCGGTACCGCGCTCGTGTTCGAGCATGCCTTCGGCTACATCCCCTGCGCCCTCTGCCTCGAGCAGCGCACGCCCTACTACGTCTCCATCGTGCTGGCGCTGGTCGCGGTTGTCGCCGGCGTGCGACGCGCCCCCGGCGGTGTCACCCGGGGGCTGATCGGCCTTGTTGGCCTGGCCATGCTCTACGGTCTCGGTCTTGCCATCTATCACGCCGGCGTCGAATGGCATTTCTGGCTGGGGCCGTCGGGCTGCGCGGCTGCGGGCAATGCCGATCTCACCGTCGACCTCCTGTCGACCATCGACGGCGTCCACCCGCCGGCCTGCGACCAGGCGGCGGGACGGTTCCTCGGCCTCTCCTTCGCCGGCTGGAACGTCCTTGCCTCGCTGCTGTTCGCTGGCATCGCGCTGCGTGCGGCTTTCGGGAAGGCCGTCCGCACCTGACGCCCGGACCAAGAATGACGACGGCCTGATAGAGCCGCCTGGCTTCAGCCTATTCCGGATCGAGCTCGGAATCCCAGTAGAGATAGTCGAGCCAGCTTTCGTGCAGGAAGTTCGGCGGGAACAGGCGGCCGTTATTGTGCAGGTCGTGCACCGTCGGCTGGTAGGGCTTCTGGTGCGGCAGCATGCCAGCGTCCTTCGGCATCAGCCCGCCCTTTTTGAGGTTGCAGGGCGAGCAGGCGGCGACGACGTTCTCCCACGTCGTCAGGCCGCCCTTGGAGCGGGGAATGACGTGATCGAAGGTCAGGTCGTTCGGCGAGGTGCAATACTGGCACTGGAAACGATCGCGCAGGAAGACATTGAAACGCGTGAAGGCCGGATGCCGGGCTGGCTTGACGTAAGACTTGAGGCAGACGACCGAGGGAAGCTGCATGGTAAAGTTCGGGCTGCGGACGGTCTGGTCATATTCGGCGAGGATGGTCACGCGATCGAGAAAGACCGCCTTGATGGCGTCCTGCCAACCCCAGAGCGACAGCGGATAGTAGCTGAGCGGGCGAAAGTCTGCGTTCAGAACGAGCGCCGGGGATAGGTTCTGCGCCACTGCAATCGTCAAGGACAGTCTCCTTCACCAAACGACTTGCGTCTGTTTGCCGGGACTATGGTGTCCTATCGTGTCGCCTTTGTGAAGCCTGTCCGGCAGGCGCTGCAAGACTTTACGCTCACGCTTTCCTGTTGGCCGAAGTGTCCGCGGCGAATCAGCGCGGAAGCCGGCCCTTCCTTAGCGGCAGGGGATCTGCGGGGATCGCAGCGGTCGGGGTGGCATCGCGGCGGGTGACGGCGGCGTAGTAGGCCCAGAACAGCCGTGCGGCGGCCGAGCGGTGCGGCGCCCACCGCGCCGCCGATGCCGCCAGCGCCTTCTCCTTCGGGCGGGCCGGCCAGCCGAGGGCTTCGGCCACGGCAACCTGTAGAGCAAGGTCCCCGGCGGGGAAGATGTCGGGATGGCCGGCAGAGAACAGCAGGAAGCATTCGGCCGTCCAGGCGCCGATGCCGCGCAGTGCCGTCAGCTCGGCGATCGCGGCCGCCGGTTCCCCGCGCGCCATCCGCTCGAAGTCGAGCGCGCCCGAGAGGCAAGCCGAAGCGATCCCGAGGAGTGTCTCCTGCTTGCCGCGCGACATGCCGGCGGCCCGGAAGTCCGCCTCCGTCGCCTTGAGGATCGCGGCGGGGTCGTCGAGGTCGATGAGCGTCTCGAGCCGCCCGAAAATCGCCGCCGCGCTCGCCCGCGATACTTGCTGCCCGACGAGCACGCCCGCCAGCCCCTTCAGGCCGCCCGGCGTCTGCCGCAGCGGAACAGTGCCAGCGGCAGCGATCGCCGGCCCGAGCGCCGGGTCGAGAAGGGCGAGCGCGGCGAGTTCACGCGCGAGGTCTTCGTCGGAGAGAATCATCGCGGCATTCTTGCCAAAAGCCTGCAGGCCGGCCACCCGTTTCCGACAACAACCGGGATGGAGAGGACATTGATGAAGAGCCGCTACCGCTTCGCCCCCAGTCCGAACGGCGAGCTGCATCTTGGTCATGCGCTGTCCGCACTGCTGAACCACCGACTGGCGCGGGACGCCGGTGCCGATTTCCTTCTGCGCCTCGAGGATATCGACCGGGCCCGGTGCACGCTGGCCTTCGAGCGCGGCATCGTCGACGACCTCGCTTTTCTCGGGATCGACTGGGACGAGACGCCACGCCGCCAGTCCCGTCATTTCGGCGACTACCAGGCGGCGCTCGACGCGCTGGCGGGCGAGAACCTCGTCTACCCCGCCTTCATGTCGCGGGGCGAGATCCGCGCCTCCGCCGGGCGGCACGAGGAGGAGGAAGGCACGCCGTGGCCGCGCGATCCCGATGGCGCGCCGCTCTATCCCGGCCTCGATCGCCGCCTGTCCGACGACGAGAGGCAGGCGCGCATCGCGGCCGGCGAGGCCTTCACCTGGCGGCTCGATATGCAGGCGGCGCTGGCCGGCCTCGGCGCCCTGTCCTTTGCGGAGAGCGGCGGATCGCCAGAGGGCGACACCGGCGAGATCGCCGCCGACCCCGCCGCCTGGGGCGACGTCGTCCTCGGCCGCAAGGACATGCCGACGAGCTACCACCTTGCCGTGGTGGTCGACGACGCGCTGCTGGGCATCACCCATGTCGTGCGCGGCCGCGACCTGTTCCACGCGACGTCGGTCCACCGTCTCTTGCAGGCGCTCCTCGGCCTGCCCGCGCCGCAGTATCACCACCACGCCCTCATCCTCGGCACCGATGGCCGCAAGCTGTCGAAGAGCGCCCGTGACGTTTCGCTCGCCTCGCTCCGGGCAGCGGGGCTGACGGCCGAGGACATCCGGCGGATGGTAGGGCTTTAGTGTAGTGGGGTTCTGCGTCCTTGCTGGCCACTTTGGGGCACAGGACGCCCTATCCTAGGATCGCGAGCCAGGCGCCGAGGCTGACCACCGACATCAGCGTCGACACCACGATGGTCGTCGCGGCCAGCTTCTCGTTCGATTTGAAGTAGACGGCGAAGAGGTAGGAGTTGATTCCGGCGGGGCAGGCGGCGGTCAGCACGGCGACCCTCAGCCAGAGCGGCGGCAGGAGTTCGACGCCGATGGCGTAGACGATACCCGGCATCAGCGTCAGCGACAGCACGGAAACGACGATCGAACTCAGGAGGTCGCCGCGCAGGCCGTAGCGTGTCAGCGACATGCCCATGGCGAAGAGCGAGACCGGGCCGGCCGTCGAGCCGATCAGCCGCGCCACCTCCTCGGCTTCGGCCGGCAGCGGGATGGTGGTCAGCCGCCAGGCGATGCCGCAGAGGATCCCGATGACGATGCCGTTGCGGCCGAGATTGACCAGCACCTGGCGGATCGTCGCCGTGACCGTCACCTTGCGCATCGGTCGGCCCTCGGCGGCGGCGTCACGCTCGGCGGCGCGCTCCATCAGGAGCGTCGCGATGATCATCATCGTTGGCAGGTGGACGGAGATGATCAGGAACAGCGGCTCAAGCCCGGGGTCGCCATAGGCGCGCTGCACCGCCGGAATGGCGACGAAGACCGTGTTGGCAAAGCTTGCCGAAATGCCGGCGATGACGCCGGCGCGGCGGTCGGCACCCATGAAGCTGCGCACGAAGAGCGAGGCCAGCGTCCACGTGACGATCACGCCGGTGAAGTAGGAGACCCAGAGCCAGAGCGGATTGACGTCGCCGAAGGAGGCGGTTGCGAGCGTGCGGAACAGCAGCGTCGGCACGGCGATGACGAAGACGAACTTCGACAGCGCGTCGCCGACCTCGCCGGCCAGAAGCTTGAACCGCGCGGCGAGGAAGCCGATCGCGATCACTGCGAAGATCGGCAGGATGACGTTGAGGATGATCTGCATGGCGGCGGCTCGGCGTTGCTGCCTGCCGCGATACGCGTTGCCGTCTGGCGGCGCAATTGCCGCAGCGACAGGGCGGGACTTTGTCGCCTGGCCTGTGGCGGATGTGCTTCCCGAGCGGGCCTGCCGCTGCTACCGCTCGTCCGGCGGCACGGTTACGCGTTCCGTGCATCGCCGGCGGGCATGTCCTGCCTGGACCGCCTTCGACCCGAGCCTTGCCATCGGCCCCGATCTCCCGGCGCCAGCTTCGGCCTTGGGGCAGTCACCGATCCCGCCTGCGGATCAAAGAGGAATGCCGTGCACCGCCTCCTTCCTTTCTTTCCCGCCGTCTTCGTGGTGCTCTGGTCGACCGGCTTCGTCGGCGCCCGCTATGCCATGCCGCATGCCGAGCCCTTCACCTTCCTGGCGCTGCGCTTCGTCATCGCCTTCGCTATCCTGGCGCCGATCGCCGCGACCGTCTCGAACGGCTGGCCGGGCTTTCGGCCGGCGCTGCATGCCATGCTGGCGGGGGCACTGATCCACGGCGTCTATCTCGGCGGGGTGTTCTTTGCCGTCCGCCACGGTCTGTCGGCAGGCATCGCCGCGCTCATCGTCGGACTGCAGCCCATTCTCACCGCGGTCCTCGCCGGCAGTTTCCTAGGCGAGACAATCCGGCCTCGGCATTGGCTCGGCCTTGCCGTCGGGCTCCTCGGCGTCTTCCTCGTGGTGCTGCCGAAGATCCATGCCGGCAGCGGCCTCGGGCCCATCACCTTGGTGCCGGCGGTGATCGCGGCGGTGGCGATCTCGGTCGGGACGATCTGGCAGAAGCGCTTCGTCGGCAGCGTCGACCTGCGCGTCGGCACCGCCTTGCAGTATCTCGGCGCACTCCTGCCGATGGCGGCGGCCTCGCTTCTGTTCGAGACGCGGGTGATCGACTGGGCGCACGAATTCGTCCTCGCCCTAGCCTGGCTGGTGGTCGCGCTGTCGATCGGCGCGGTCTTCCTGCTGCTCTACCTCATCCGCGAGGGCGCCGTGTCGAGGGTAACGTCGCTGATGTACCTGACGCCGGGGGTCACCGCCGTCATGGCCTTCTTCCTGTTCGGCGAGACGCTGACGCCGCTGCAGCTCTTCGGCATGGCGCTCGCAGGTCTCGGCGTCGCCGCCGCCACCTGGCGCCAGAAGCCCGCGGCCGAGACCCCCGCCGCGACATGATCGCCGGGCGCGCGGCGGCGGCTCGCCTATCGCGCCGTTCCGGCCTATATCACCGGCCAAGCCCGGGAGCCGAAAGCCGCCATGTCCGATACCCTTTCCATCCTCGCTCTGGTCGTGATGATCGCCGTGGCGATCGTGCTGCTGCTCGGCCTCATCAACATGATGCGCGGCGGGTCTGGCATGACCTCGCAGAAGCTGATGCGCTGGCGCGTGCTGCTGCAGGCGATCGCCGTGCTGATCATGGTCGGCGCGCTCTGGTTCTCCAGGTCGTAATGCCGGCGTTGCGCCACGAAGGGCCGCGGCAACACCCCGTTCCGCCCGCGATTTCGACGGAGAGTTTTCCCGCATGGTCAAGCTGAACAAGATCTACACCCGCACCGGCGACGACGGCACCACGGGGCTCGGCAGCGGCGAGCGGCGGGTGAAGTCGGATCTGCGCATCGAGTCCTTCGGCACCGTGGACGAGTTGAACGGCACGATCGGCATGGCGCGGCTCTACACCGAGGGCGAGCTCGACGCGATGCTCGCCACCATCCAGAACGACCTCTTCGACCTTGGGGCCGATCTGGCGACGCCCGAGACGCCCGAGCCGCTGCCCTATGAGCGGCTGGCGATCGTCGCCTCCCAGGTCGATCGGCTGGAGCGCGAGATCGACGCGATGAACGCGCGCCTCGCACCGCTGAAGAGCTTCATCCTGCCCGCCGGCTCGCCGGCCTCTGCGCATCTCCATCTCGCCCGCACCGTCGCGCGGCGGGCCGAGCGGCTGATGGTGGCGCTGGTGCGCACCGAGGGCGAAACCGTCTCGGCGGCGGCGATGACCTACATCAACCGCCTGTCCGACCACCTCTTCGTCGCCGCCCGGATCGCCAATGACGAAGGCCGAGCCGACGTGCTCTGGGTGCCCGGCGCCAGCCGCTGATCATGCCATTCATCAGCGTCACCCGGCTCAAGCTTCGCTCCTGGCGCTTCTTGCCGCTGTTCGTGCCGCACGCCCTCCGGACGCAGCGCCAGGCCGAGCAGGCACCGGGTTTCCGGGCGGGATCGCTGCTGCCCGGCCGCGGCTGGACGTTCTGGACGCTGACCAGCTGGGACGATGCCGAGGCGATGCGGGCCTACATGCTGAACGGCGCGCACCGCAAGGCGATGCCGAAGCTTGCCGCCTGGTGCGACGAGGCGTCCGTCGTGCACTGGGAAACGGACGAGGACGGTCTGCCCGACTGGCATCAGGCGGAGGCACGCATGCGCTCGGACGGACGCCCCTCGAAGGTTCGCCACCCCAGCCCCGACCATCAGTCCATGACCTTCGCCGCGCCCCGCGGTTATACGGGCAGGCTTCTGCGGGTCCGGCAGCGCGATCATTAGCGTCTCTCAGGTCCAACAGAGCCTGCAACTTCTAAGCTATCATAGCGCCGCCCCCTAAAGTTTTGTCATCCTCGCGCGCAGCGCGGGGACCCATGCCAAGGCGTGGGAGACCACTACGACGGTGGAAGCGGCCTGCCGTTCCCTTTACCGAACCAATGATGGAGAAGAAGAGGCATGGGTCCTCGCCCTGCGCGCGAGGATGACGACCGTTGGGGTCTGCGGCCTGAAAACTCGCGGCCTTAAAGCCCACAACGAGGGTGCTTAGTCGAAATGTGATGGTGGAGCCGGCCTGCCACCTTGCGGTGCCTCTTCGCGGTTGCGCCACCATGGTCCACGCTGCGGCATCAAGGCCACATCGGCGGGGCAAGCAGCATCGGACAGCCCGTGCTCCCCGCGATAATCAGGAATACAGGCTTACTATCATCAACCTGTGATGAAGCGTGTCTAGCGCTCCGGACGAACCCTTCCGGACAACAGGCGCCCGACATCATGACCCATCCAGCTTTTATTGCTCTGGCGCTCGCCTCCACCGCGCTCGTCGGTGTCGGCCCGGCCTTGGCGCAACAGGCCTATGTCGCGGCACCGCGCGGCGCGGCCGTGCGGATCCTGTCGGGCTTCGACACGCTGTGGACGCCGGGCGCGACCTGGAACACCGGTTCGATCAAGCCGGCGGGCGAGGCCACGCTCCGGCGCAACCTCGAAATCAGCATCGAGAAGACCGGCGCGCGCACGGATGCCCAGGAGACCGCGGCCTATCTCGACGACCGCCGCGACCAGAACTACAGCATGACGAGCGGCCTCGGCCCGCTGGCCGATCGTTTCAGGACGGCCACCGGCGCCTTCACCACCATCACCGACCGGCCGGCGGCGGCGCTGACGCAGAAATTCGACGATGCCGGCAACGGCCTCGGCTCCAGCCAGTCGGCGCTCGGAAAGGTGGTCGACCTCGTCGGCGCGCTGCGTGGCTCGAACTCCACCACGACGCCGGGCAAGGAGACCTACAGCTATCCCCGGCCGTATCGCCAGTCGCTCGACGGCCAGAGCCTCGAGGCGATCGTGCAGCCCTCGCTGCGGCCGGCCAAGAGCACGACGCCACAGACCGATGGCGGCTTTCCGAGCGGGCACACCAATGCTGCCTTCCTCGCCGGCCTCGGTCTCGCCTATGCGGTGCCGCAGCAGTATTCGGATCTCGTGTTGCGCGCGGCCGAGCTCGGCGACAACCGCGTCGTCGCCGGCATGCATTCGGCCCTCGACGTCATCGGCGGGCGCATGCACGCGACCTTCTATGCCATCGAAAACCTGATGGCGAACCCGGTGCTGCGCCAGGAGGCCTACGACCAGGCGCAGGCCTATTTCGCCACGTCCTGCGGCGGTTCGGTCTCGCTCTGCTATCCCAAGACGTCGGCGGCCGAGGCCTATGCGAAGTTCAAGGTCGACAAGGCCCGTTACGACGCCATGACCACCTATGGCTTCGCCGCGATCGGGCCGACCAATGCAGCCCCCGTGGTGCCGCTGAATGCCGAGGTCCTGCTAGAGACGCGCTTCTCTTACCTCTCCGCCGAGCAGCGGCGCGAAGTGCTGGCGACGACCGAGAACGCCTCCGGTGGCCCGCTGGACAACGGGCTCGGCTACGACCGGCTGAACCTCTTCGCCGCCGCCGGCGGCTATGGCGCCTTTCGACAGACGGTCACCGTCGACATGGACGCCGCCAAGGGCGGCTATGCCGCCGCCGACCGCTGGCTGAACGACATCTCGGGACCGGGCGGGCTGGTGAAGACCGGGACCGGTGAGCTGACGCTGGCCGGGCTCAACACCTATGCCTTCGGAACCCTCGTCTCCGGCGGCCGCCTGGTCGGTACGTCGGGCGCGGCTTTCGGCAGCGGCGCCATCACGGCGGATGCGACGCTCGTCCTCGACACCGCGGGGACGACGACGCTCTCCAATACCCTGTCGGGGCAAGGCGCCTTCGTCAAGGACGGCAGCGGGCGCCTCATCTATGCCGGCGACGGCTCGGCCTTCGCCGGCGCGACACGCATCGAGGAGGGCGTTCTGTCGGTGAACGGCCGGCTCGGCGGCGGCGTCACGGTGGATGCTGGCGGCACGCTCGGCGGCAGCGGCACCGTCGGGACGACGGTTCTTGGGGATGGCGCGCGTCTTGCTCCCGGCAACTCGGTCGGCACGCTCACCGTCGACGGCAACCTCACCTTCGCGGCGGCCTCTGTCTATGCGGTCGAGGTCGATCCCTTAGGCACGGCCAGCGACCGCGTCGACGTCACCGGCACGGCGACGCTGAACGGCGCGTCGGTCCTCCATGTCGGCGAGAACGGCACCTATCGCCCCGCCGCCGCCTACACCATCCTCAACGCGGCTGGCGGCGTCATCGGCAGCTTCGGCCAGGCGACCTCCAGCTATACCTTCCTGTCGCCGACGCTCGGCTACACCGCGACCAGCGTTTCGCTGCGCCTCGACCGCAACGACATCGGCTTTGCCGACGTCGCCGCGACGCGCAACCAGCGGGCGGTGGCGACAAGCGTCGACAGGTTGACCTTCGGCAATGACGTCTACGACGCCCTCGTGCTGCTCGATGCCGAGGCGGCGAATGCGGCCTTCGACAGCCTCTCCGGCGAAGGCCATGCTGCCTTGCGTGGCGCCCTGGTCGAGCAGTCCTTCTCGCTCGGCGGGATCGTCAGTGACCGGCTGCGCGCAGCCTCAGGCGGCATCTCTGCGGGCAAAAGCACTGCTGCCGCTCTCGCCGGCGACCCGTCTTATCCCGACCCCCGCGGTATTGCAGCCTGGGGCACGGCTTACGGTGCCTGGAGTGCTACCGACGGCAACGGCGGCACCGCTTCGACCGACACGGACGGCGGCGGCTTCCTCGTCGGCATCGATGCCGAGATGGCCGACACGATGCGCATCGGCCTTGTCGCCGGTTGGGGCCAGACCGGCTTCGACGTCGACGGCCGCGGCTTCTCGGCCGATTCCGATGATTACCACCTCGGCGTCTATGCCGGCACGAGCGTCGGCGCGCTCGGCCTGCGCGCTGGGGTGATTAACACCTGGCATGCCATCGACACCGACCGCTCGCTCGGCTTCGCTGGCCTGTCGGACCAGCTCTCCGCCGATTATGACGCGAGGGCGCTGCAGGTCTTCGGCGAGGCGAGCTACCGCTTCGATACGGCCCTCGCCACCCTCGAGCCGTATGCCGGCCTTGCGCATGTCTCGCTCGACGTCGACGGCTTCTCCGAGCGCGGCGGCGCGGCGGCCCTGTCGGCGGCGGACGGGGATCTCGACACCACGTTCTCGACGCTGGGGCTCCGCTTCTCGCGCGCCGTTGCAGGTCCGGGCATCGACGCCGCGCTGACGGCGAACGTCGGCTGGCGGCATGCCTTCGGCGACACCAATCCCTCGGCTCGCCTGGCGCTCGCCGGCACCGGTAATTTCACAGTGGTCGGCGCCCCGATCGCCGAGAATGCGGCGCTACTCGGGGCCGGCATCGACGTCGCGATCGGCAAGGATGCCCGCCTTGGCCTGTCCTATGAGGGGCAGTTCGGCGACGGCACGCAGCGCAACGGCGCGCGGTTGGACTTCTCGCTCGCCTTCTGAGCCTTTCGATGCGCCGTTCCGCCGGATGCGGGACGGCGGACCCGGCGGTGGACGCGGCGTCGCGGGTCCTCCGACCATTGCATTCCGGCGACTGCCAAGGCTTGATGGCGGTCTCCACTTGCCCCGGGCTGCGAATGTTCCTGCCGTTCTATGACGACAACCGCTTGCGAAGCATTCGCTTCCAGTTCGTCACCCTCGGCCTCGTCCTCCTGAGTGCGGGGCTCTATCTCGCGCTGTCGTTTTCCGGCGAGACCGGCGCCTATGTTTCGGGGACGGAGCTGGCCTACGGCTTCATTCCCGCGGTGGTGAACGGCTATGCCGCGCTGTCGCCGGAATATCTCCTCCAGCCGACTGAGTTTTCCTTCGTCACCTACGCCTTCCTCCACCTCGACTTCTGGCATCTTCTCGGCAACATGCTGTTTCTCTGGGTGTTCGGCGACAATGTCGAGGATGCCTTCGGGCACCTCCGCTTCATCCTGTTCTATCTTCTCTGCGCCGCGGCGGGGGCAGCGGCCCATGCCTGGTCGATGCCGGAATCGGAGGCGACGCTGCTCGGCGCCTCGGGCGCGGTCTCGGGCGTCGCGGCCGCCTATTTGATGCTGCACCCGCGCGTGTGGATCTGGGTGCTGGCCTTCGGCCGCGTGCCGCTGAAGCTGCCGGCCTACGTCCTCCTGGTGCTGTGGATCGGCTACCAGTTCACCATGCTGGCGCTGGGCGACAAGGAGGTCTCCTATGGTGCCCATGCCGGCGGGATCTTTGCCGGGGCGATGCTCACTTTGGTCCTGCGACGGCGCGGCGTGCCGCTGTTCGCCAAGCCCCCGGTGCTCGACGACTGAGGTCAATTCGAGCGACGTCGCGGACAGGCGCGCCGCTGCCGCGCCGAGACTTGAAAGATCGGATTGGAAGGCTCAAAACCCTTGCACAGTTGATCTCGATCGCCGCATCTGCGGTGCCTTTCTTTGACCTTTACGTCAAAATATCATATCGGGTCGGACAGATTCACCGGGGCAGCCAGCCGCACGCACGCCATCCCCGCCGTCATTTGGCCCGCCCCGCGCGGGCGCGTCATAGGAGAGTTCCGGGATGAAGATCCTCGTCGCCGTCAAGCGGGTGGTGGACTATAACGTGAAGATCCGCGTGAAGCCGGACGGCACGGGCGTCGACCTTGCCAACGTCAAGATGAGCATGAACCCGTTCGACGAGATCGCCGTCGAGGAGGCCATCCGGCTGAAGGAGAAGGGCGTGGCGACCGAGATCGTCGCCGTCTCAATCGGCCCGCAGCAGGCGCAGGAAACGCTCCGCACGGCGCTCGCCATGGGCGCTGACCGCGGAATTCTGATCAAGGTCGAGGGCACAACCGAGCCGCTGGCCGTCGCCAAGCTCCTGAAGGGCGTCGTCGAGGTCGAGAAGCCGGACCTCGTCATCCTCGGCAAGCAGGCGATCGACGACGACTGCAACCAGACCGGCCAGATGCTGGCGGCGCTGCTCGGCTGGAGCCAGGGCACCTTCGCCAACCAGCTGGAGCTCGCGGACGGCAAAGCGACCGTAACGCGCGAAGTCGATGGCGGCCTGCAGACCGTCGCGCTGACGATGCCGGCGATCGTCACGGCGGACCTGCGCCTCAACGAACCGCGCTACGCCTCGCTGCCGAACATCATGAAGGCGAAGAAGAAGCCGCTGGAGGAAAAGACCGCGGCCGACTACGGCGTCGACGTCACCCCGCGCTTGACCGTCGTGTCCACCGTCGAGCCCGCCAAGCGCGGCGCCGGCATCAAGGTCGCCTCGGTCGACGAGCTGATCGGCAAGCTGCGCGGCGAAGCCGGCGTCCTCTGACTTCTGCGATGAAAGGAAACTCGCTATGACCACGCTTCTCATCGCCGAGCACGATGCGCACGGCCTGTCCGAGCTGACCGCCAAGGCGCTGACCGCGGCGACCGCCCTTGGCGGCGACGTCCACGTGCTTGTCGCCGGCGCGGGCGTCGGCGACGTTGCCGCCGCCGCTGCCAAGCTATCGGGCGTCTCCAAGGTGCTGCAGGCCGATGCGCCGGCCTATGCCAACCTCCTCGCCGAACCGCTGGCCGACCTCATCGTCAGCCTCGCCGGCCAATATGACGCGATCGTCGGGCCGTCGACCACCACGGTGAAGAACGTCCTGCCGCGCGTTGCGGCTCTCCTCGACGTCATGCAGATCTCGGACGTCACCAAGGTGGTGAGTGGCGATACGTTCGAGCGGCCGGTCTATGCCGGCAACGCCATCCAGACCGTGACCTCGCAGGACGCCAAGAAGATCGTCACCGTCCGCACCGCGTCCTTCGCGACGACGGGCGAGGGCGGTTCGGCAGAGATCGAGACGGTCGAGGCCGTGGCCGACAAGGGGCTCTCGGTCTTCGTCGAGGATCGCCTGGCGACCTCCGACCGGCCGGAGTTGACCTCGGCCAAGATCATCCTGTCGGGTGGTCGGGCGCTCGGCTCCAAGGAGAAGTTCGAGGAGCTGATCCTGCCGCTCGCCGACAAGCTGGGCGCTGCCATCGGCGCCTCGCGCGCGGCGGTCGATGCGGGCTACGCGCCGAACGACTGGCAGGTCGGCCAGACCGGCAAGGTGGTGGCGCCCGACCTCTACATCGCCGCCGGCATTTCCGGCGCGATCCAGCATCTCGCGGGCATGAAGGACTCCAAGGTCATCGTCGCCATCAACAAGGACGAGGAAGCACCGATCTTCCAGGTCGCCGATTACGGCCTCGTCGGCGATCTCTTCACGCTGTTGCCGGAGCTGCAGTCCAAGCTCTAGCCGTGATGCCCCGCTTGCCGGGGATTGGAAATTTCACCGCTTTCGCTCAGCGAAGGCTTGTGAAAGGATTGTGGGCCTCGCAGCGATGCGGGGCCTTGTTTGTTTTAGCGCCGGCGCCAGGCCGGGCGGGACTGAACCGGCCGCAAGGCGAGCGGGCCGAAAAAATCAACGCGGAAGATGGACGGATGTCGGAGAGACTGAGGAAGATCGGCATTGTCGGGGCGGGGCAGATGGGGGCGGGCATCGCCCATGTCGTCGCCCTCGCCGGCTATGGCGTCGTGCTCTACGACGTCTCGCCCGAGAGGGCCGAGAAAGGCATTGCCACGGTCGCCGCGACGCTCGACCGCCAGCGCGCCTCCGGCAAGATCTCGGCCGAGGAGAGGCTGTCGGCGCTCGGCCTCATCGCGCCGGCAAGGGCCGTCGAGGATCTCGCGGAGATGGACCTCGTGATCGAGGCGGCGACCGAGGACGAGGCGATCAAGCGCAAGATTTACGCCACGGTCTGCCCGGTGCTGAAGCCGGACGCCATTCTCGCCACCAACACCTCGTCGATCTCGATCACCCGGCTCGCCGCCGCCACCGACCGGCCGGAACGCTTCATCGGCATCCACTTCATGAACCCGGTGCCGGTGATGAAACTGGTCGAGCTGGTACGCGGCATCGCCACCGCCGACCCGACCTTCGAGGCCTCCCAGCAGTTCGTCGCCACCCTCGAGAAGACGACGACCGTCTCCGAGGATTTTCCCGCCTTCATCGTCAACCGCATCCTCCTGCCGATGATCAACGAGGCGATCTACACGCTCTACGAGGGCGTCGGCTCGGTCGAGGGCATCGATACCGCCATGAAGCTCGGCGCCAACCATCCGATGGGCCCGCTGCAGCTGGCCGACTTCATCGGCCTCGACACCTGCCTGTCGATCATGCAGGTCCTGCACGACGGCCTTGCCGACCCGAAATATCGGCCGTGTCCGCTGCTGGTGAAATATGTCGAGGCCGGCTGGCTCGGCCGCAAGACCCACCGCGGCTTCTACGACTACCGCGGCGAGGTGCCGGTCCCGACGCGATAGGGCTCGGTGGCCGGGCATTCGAACGCGCGATTGGCCTCCGTTGACTTGGAATTTAGCCGGATGTCTCATGTCCTTCCTTGACGGATCCGGACAATCGGCATGACCGCCGCCAAGCAGCGCGGTTTTACCCTGCCGCCAGCGGGCGCCAGCTTACCCCGATGACGGAAGACTGATCTACGAGGCTAACGTGTCCGCTGCGCCACGATGAAGATCCGCGGAAACGCCAGCAGCCGGCGTCCGTCGCTGCGCTGGGGATAGGCGGCATCGATCTTCGCCGCGTAGCTTTCCAGAAACGCCGGTCGCAACTCGGCCGGGAGTGCATCGAGAAAAGGTCGTAAGCCCGTCGCCTTCAGCCATTCGACGATCGCCGCCGGGTCGTCCATGCGGTGGTGGTAGATGGTCCGCCAGACATCAACCAAGTCGGCATCCGCTGCAAGGTCGTCATAGGTGACCGGGAGCGGCGGGAGGGTCGTGCGGGCGCCCGCGGCCGCCGTGGTGTAGGCTTCGAACGCCGGCTCCGCCGCGGTGTCGCGCATTGCGACATGCGAGGGCTCGCCGAGATTGTCCGGCATCTGGATCGCCAGCACGCCGCCCGGCGCGAGGCTCGCGAGAAGGCGCGGGAGGAGCTGCTGGTGGTCGGGCACCCATTGCAGGACCGCATTGGCGAAGATCACGTCGGGCGCCTCTTCCGGCGACCATGCCGAAATGTCGGCGATCTCGAAGCGGCACTCCGGCAGGCGCTGGCGGGCCGCCTCGATCATCGCCAGCGAGGTATCGAGCCCGAGAATCTCAGCGTCCGGCCAGCGCCTCGCCAGAAGCTCGGTCGAATTGCCGGGGCCGCAGCCGAGATCGACGACACGCCGCGGGTTTGGCAGCAGGATGCGGTCGAGAAGATCGCGGGCGGGGCGGGTGCGCTCCTCCTCGAAGCGGAGGTAGAGCGCTGGCGCCCAGTCGGACTTGGGTGTGGTCATGCCATGCTTTCGATATCGGGACGCGCCGCCATCCCGGTAGAAAAGCGCGACGCGCCAGGACGGGCTACTGCGTCTTCAGCAGCCGTTCCAGATATTCACGTTCAAGCTGGGGGGACAGCGCGTCGCCGAGGCGGTTGCGGATCGCGTCGAGGATTTTGCGGGCGCGCTGCGTGTCGATCTCGTCGGGCACGCGCACGTCCTGGCCGAAGTCTGCGCCTTGCGTCGAGCGCGGCCGGCCGAGCGGATCGCGGCCGGAGCGCTGCTGGCCTTGGCTGAAGCCTTGGCCCATCTGCCCTTGCTGGCCCGGCTGCTGGCCTTGGCCCTCGCCTTGCTGCATCGCCTGCTGCATCTGCTGCATCATGTCCTTGGCGCCGCGGCGCAGGCCCTCCATCGCCTGACCTTGCTGGCCGACCGCCTCGCCGTCATTGCCCTCGCCGAGCGCGCCTTCGGCCTTGCCCATCGCCTTGCCGGCCTCGCCGAGGGATTCACCGGGCTCCATGCCCATGCCCTTCATGCCGTCCTGTAGCGACTGAAGATCCTTCTGCAGCTGGCCTTGCTGCTTCTTCAGATCCTCCAGCGCTTGCTTCAGCTCCTCGGCCGTCATTGGCTTCCCAGCCTGCTGCTCACCAGGCTGCCCTTGCTCGCCCGGCTGCGGCTCGTTGTTCAACCCTTCGCCCATCTGGTCCTGCATCTGCTGCTGCATCTGCTTGCGACCGAGCTCATAGGTCTTGTCCTTCAGCGCCTGCTGTTGGCGCAGCATCTCGCCGAGCTTGTCCATCTGCTGGCGCATGGCGTTCTGCTGGCCATCCTGCTGCTGCTGCTGACCCGGCTGCTGCATCGCCTGCATCTGGTCCATCATCTGCTGCAGTTCGGAAAGCAGTTGCTGGGCGGCGTCCTTGGAGCCCGACTTCGCAAGATCCTCGATTCGGTCCATCATCTTCTCGATGTCGGACGGGCGGATTTCCTGCGCGTTCTGCATCTGCTCCTGGCTCATCGGCGGCTGGTTCTTCATCGCCTCGGCCATCGCCTGCATGTATTCCTGCATGGCCTCGCGCAATTCGGCCATGAGCTTGTCGATTTCGGCGTCATCAGCGCCCTTTTCAATCGCGTCGGCGAGCTTTTCCTTGGCGTCGCGCAGCTTCTTCTCGGCAAGCGACAGGTTGCCGTCCTCGATCCCCAACGCGATCTGCCACATGAAGTCAAGCGCCGACACCAGCGTCGCGTCGTCCTCGGCATTGGCGATGCGGCTGCGGACGGCGCGCAGCGACAAATAGGCCGAGGCGCTCTCGATGAAGTCCTCGCCGCGCAGCGTCACCGCGTCCAGCATTTCGGTGACCCGCGGCACGGCATTGGCGTCGAGCGCCAGGATCCGCCGCTGTTCGACCACCGCCCGCGCGAGTGGGTTGGAGAACGGCCGCTCGGGCAAGGTCAGGATCTTGGTCTCGGACCGTCCGGTCTGACCGGCATCGTCGGTCGCTTCGAGGGTCATGCCAACTTCGGCGCCGGCATAGGGGCTCTCGGTCAGATCGATGGACGTGCGCCCCTTCGCCTCGCCCTTGGTCCGCCGCGGCAGGGAAAGCGTGATCTCCGGCACGGGAACCAACGGCCGCGCGCCGACCGCCTGCGCGCCGCGCACCTCGATCGCCACCGTTCCCTTCCGAACGCCATAGTCGTCGCCGACGCTGAACGGGATTTCCAGCGCGCCCTTGCGGCCGGCAGCCGGCTCGTCGGTGAAGGCGATGGTCGGCGGCGCGTCGGGCGTTACGGTAAAACGCCAGTCGCCGAATGTGCGGAAGGTCGAGGCGAGCTGAACGGTGCCGCTGTCGGCGAGCGGCACGTCGTATTCGCCCGCCGCCGGCCGTTCCGCCGTGTCTTGGCCGGGAGCGGGGCGAGCGACGGCGCCAGCATTGACGGGCGAGCCGGCGTCGGCCTTGCCGCCGGGTGTGGTGTTCGCAGCGGGAGACTTCGCATCCGTGGCTGCAGGTTCGGCGGAGCCACCTGGTTCGATGTCCTCGGCGACGTCGCTACCCTCCGGCGTGAAGGTCAGTTTGGTGTCGCTGCCGTCGGACACCCGCACCGACAGCACACTGCCCTCGGGGACCTCGATCGCGGCGGCCGGGCTGTCGGCTGTCTCCGCACGGGCGCCGGCGAGCGCCGCATCGGTTAGAAAGATCGGCGCGCGGCCGGTGTAGGACGGCGGCGTCACCCAAGCATCGACGCGTGCCGCCAGCAGCGGCGGGGCTTCAGGCGAGGCGAAGGCGTCGGTCAGGCGGCCGCCGACCGGGCCGTAGGAAAACGCGAAGGCGGTGACGAGCAGCAGTGCTGCGATGGCGCGCAACCCGTAAGGGTCGAGCCGCTCCGTCCGGGTCTCCGGTGTACCGCCGGTGAGATGGCGCAGCCGCAGCGCCATGCGGCGCTGGTGCTCGTGCCAGAGGGCGAGGGCGATCGGGTCCGTGCCGGTCGGCCGGTCGGCTTGCACCTGCAGCGGCTGGTGGTCGAGCCGGCTGCGGCTCTCGATGCGTTGGTCGATCGCCGCCGGGGAGGCAAGGCGCAGCCCGCGCGCGCGCCACAGCGTCAGCCCGGCCGCGGCGGCGAACGCCACCAGCACGGCAAGGCGCAGAAAGCCCGGCAGCAGGGCAAAAAGGCCGAACCAGGCGAAGGCGAGGAAGACCGCGAGGATCGATGCGAGCGCAAAGAGCGTCGGCCAGATCTTCTCGAACAGCATTGCTGCCCCGGCCAGACGGCGCGTCGACCGAAGCCGTGCCGCGTCGGCGGGCATGGCGGCGGACGCGACCTTCTTGGAATCTTTCGGCATTCGGCCCGATCTCGTCTGGTGCAGTCCAGCGGCCAGCCTAGCATTTTTTGCGGCGAAGGCGAGGCGGTGACCGATCTGTGAACGGTCCGTCAGCCCCTGCAGTGGTTTCGGACTCGCCGAGCATTCCGCCGCGGGTAGCCGACAGGCTTCAGTCTTCCAGCCAGGGCGGCAAGCGGTCGAGGGCGATCAGCTGCTCGACGGTCTGGCGGGGCCTGACCGTGAAGAAGGCGTCGCCGTTCACCAGCACCTCGGGCACCAGCGCCCGCGTGTTGTAGGTGCCGGACTGCACGGCGCCGTAGGCGCCGGCCGAGGCGATGGCGATGAGGTCGCCGGCCGCGACCACCGGGATTGATCGGTCGTGCGCCATGAAGTCCCCGCTCTCGCAGACCGGGCCGACGATGTCGGCGGTGATGTGCGGGGCGCCGAGGCTTTCGGTCACCGGCCGGATGTCGTGCCAGGCCTCGTAAAGGGTCGGCCGGATCAAATCGTTCATCGCGGCGTCGACGATGACGAAGACCTTGTCGCCGGTGTCCTTCACGTAGAGCACCTTGGAGACGAGGATGCCGGCATTGGCGACGATCAGCCGGCCGGGCTCGAACACCACCTTGCAACCGAGACCACGGACGTGGCGCTTGACCGTTTCGGCATATTCGACCGGCAGCGGCGGCGGCGTGTTGTCGTCGCGGTAGGGAACGCCCAGTCCGCCGCCGACGTCGACATGGCTGATCGTATGGCCGGCGGCCCGAAGCTCGCCGACGAGACCGGCGAGCTTGCCGAAGGCAAGGTCGAACGGCTCGAGATCGGTGATCTGGCTGCCGATGTGCATGTCGATGCCGGACACCGCGATGCCCGGCAGGTCGCGCGCCCGGGCATAGACCGGCAGCGCCCGGTCAAAGGCGATGCCGAACTTGTCGGACTTCTTGCCGGTGGAGATCTTGTGGTGGGTCTTGGCGTCGACGTCGGGGTTGATCCGGAACGAGACATGCGCGGTCTTGCCCAGCGCCACGGCGCGGGCGGAGACCATTTCCAGTTCCGGCTCGGACTCGATGTTGAAGCAGAAGATGCCGGCGCTGAGCGCCTGGTCGATCTCGTCCGCCGTCTTGCCGACGCCGGAGAACATGATCTTCTCCGGCGCGATGCCGGCGGCGAGCGCCCGCTGCAGTTCGCCGCCGGAGACGACGTCGGCGCCGGCGCCGAGGCGGGCGAGGGTCGTCAGCACCGCCTGGTTCGAATTTGCCTTCATGGCGTAGCAGACGAGCGCGTCGATATCGGCAAAGGCCTCGGCGAAGACGCGGTAGTGCCGGGTCAGCGTCGCGGTGGAATAGCAGTAGAACGGCGTGCCGACCGCATTGGCGATCTCGGCGATGCCGACGTCCTCGGCGTGGAGCGTGCCGTCGCGGTACTCGAAATGGTTCATCGTCAGGGCATCCGGAACGCCGGGCGCGCCCGTTAGGGCGGGCCGTGCGGACGTCGATCGCGTCGGGGGGGTCAGTTCAGCAGGAAATCCAGCGGAAAACTCTGTTTCTCGGCCTTGGTATTGCGGCTGACTTCCGCCGGCGAGACGTTGAGGTTGCTGTCATTGGCGCCGAGGCGCTGCGCCCGCTGGAAGGTCGCGGCCTCGCTCGAGCCTGTCGGGACCGGCGCCAGGCTGGTGCTGGTGCCGGCGCTGCCGCCTGAGGTGATCGGCGCGGTGACGGGCCTTGGAGCCACTGGCAGGTTCTTGCGCCCGCAGCCGGCCAAGGCGAGACCCGCTGCCAAAATTACCATCGAAAGCCTGAAGGTCTTCATCGTCGCATTCATCCCCAGCGCTTCCCCGCGCCCTTGATAGCTTCTCCCGCCGGAGAAATCACCCCCGCGCGGCGGCAAGGCGCTGACGCCATTCGGTGATCTCGCGGCGGACGTTGTCGGGTGCGGTTCCGCCAAAGCTTGTCCGGCTGCGCACGGAGGCGTCGACGCCCAGGACGGCGAAGACGGCATCGGTGATCCTTGGCTCCAGCGTTTGCAGATCCTCGACGGAGAGATCCTCCAGCCCGGTGCCGCGGCCCTCGGCCAGCGCCACGGCGCGCCCGGTCACATGGTGCGCCTCGCGGAAGGGCAAGCCGATCTCGCGCACCAGCCAGTCGGCAAGGTCGGTCGCCGTCGAGAAGCCATGGCCGGCGGCCTTGCGCATCGCCTCAACGTTGACGACGAGATCGCGGACCATGCCGGTGGCCGCGGCAAGGGCGAGGGCCAGGCTGTCGATCGCGTCGAACACCTGTTCCTTGTCTTCCTGCATGTCCTTGGAATAGGCGAGCGGCAAGCCCTTCATCACCGTCAGCAGCGAGACCAGCGCGCCGTTGATGCGCCCGGTCTTGGCGCGGACCAGTTCGGCCGCATCCGGATTGCGCTTCTGGGGCATGATCGAGGAGCCGGTAGAGAAGGCATCGGACAGCCGGATGAAGTTGAACTGCGGCGTCGACCAGATCACCAGTTCCTCGGCGAAGCGCGAGAGATGCACGGCAGCGATCGCGGCCATCGACAGGAATTCGAGCGCGAAGTCGCGGTCGGACACCGAATCGATGGAGTTGCGGGTCGGGCCGCGGAAGCCGAGCGCCGACGCCGTCTGGTGGCGGTCGATGGGAAAGCCGGTGCCGGCGAGGGCGGCCGCGCCGAGCGGGGACCAGTCCATCCTCTCGATCGCGTCGGTGCAGCGCGAACGGTCGCGCGCGGCCATCTCGACATAGGCGAGGCAATGGTGGCCGAAGGTCACGGGCTGGGCGACCTGCAGGTGGGTAAAGCCCGGCATCACCGTCTCGGCATGCTCTTCGGCCCGGTCGAGCAGTGCCTCGATCAGGCCGGTGAAGGCGTCCTCCGCCGCCTGGCAGGCGCGTTTGACATAGAGGCGAAAATCGACGGCGACCTGGTCGTTGCGCGAGCGGGCGGTGTGCAGCCGGCCGGCCGCCGGGCCGATGATTTCGGCGAGCCGCGCCTCGACGTTCATGTGGATGTCCTCGCGTTCCCGCGAAAACGTGAAGGCGCCGCTTTCGATCTCCTGTCGGATCATGTCGAGACCGCGTGCTATCTCCGCGGCGTCCTCGGACGTGATGATGCCTTGTTCGGCGAGCATGGCCGCATGGGCCTTGGATCCCGCGATGTCTTCCTGGAAGAGACGCTTGTCGAAATCGATCGACGCGTTGATCTCCTGCATGATGGCGTCGGGGCCCGAGGCGAAGCGGCCGCCCCACATCTCGTTGCCCGCCGTCTTCTCGGTCATCTCGGTTCTTTCGAATACGCTTGGAAAAGGTCAGCCATGTCTCAACAGAACGCAACGCCACGCCGCCGCTTCGCCCTTGTCGGCGTCCTGGCCCTCGTCGCCGGCGTCCTCGCGGGCGCCGTCGGCATATACGTGATGGAGGCGGGCTCTGGCAATCAAGCGCTCGCCGGCAACTGCCCGGCGAGCGAGGGCTTCCGGCAAGCGCTCAACGATACCGCCAAGGGGGAGGTCGCGGCCGTGACGCCGCTGGATACGCCGTTCGACGCCTCGACGCTCGCCTTCCGCAAGGGCGACGACACGCCGGTGACGCTCGCCGAGTTCTCCGGGAAGACGCTGCTGGTCAACCTCTGGGCCACCTGGTGCGTGCCTTGCCGGGCCGAGATGCCGGCGCTCGACGCGCTGGAAAAAAGCCAGGGCGGCGATGACTTCGCGGTCGTTCCGATCAATGTCGATCTCGGCTCCGTCGATACGCCGAAGGCCTTCTACGCCGACACCGGCATCCAGGCGCTGCCGTTCTACCGCGACGACACGATGGCCGTGTTCAACGACCTGAAGGCCCAGGGCGTCACCATCGGCCTGCCGGTCAGCCTGATCGTCGATGCGAAGGGCTGCGCCCGCGGCGTCATCACCGGACCCGCCGAATGGGCGAGCCCGGACGCCATCGGCATGGTCCAGGCGGTGAAGGCGCGAAGCTTGTAGGAAGCAGTCGCTGTGGATATATACCGCTTGTATATGTGTCCTGTTTTAAGGGAGCATTCTATGACCCGGACGAGCCTGTTCAAGTCGAACAAGACGCAGGCCGTCAGGCTCGCCAAGGACGTTGCCTTTCCCGACACTGTGACGGAGGTGGTCATTATCCGCGATGGCCCTCGCCGGATCATCACGCCCGCCGATGCCGCCTGGGACGATTTCTTCCTCGAGTCAGGCACCATAATCGAGGAGCCGGAGGACCCGCCGGTGCAAGAGCGAGACGCGCTGTGAGCCTGCGGTATCTGCTGGATACCAATCTTTGTATTCGGGTTCTGCGTGATCGTCCGCCGTACCTGCGCGAAAAGTTCAACGAAGAGGCTGATGCACTGTGCATCTCGACGGTTGTCCTGACCGAGCTGTTGTTCGGCGCCGAGAAATCTGCGCGGCCAGCTGAGAGCCGCCGCGACGTGAACAGGCTGGCCGGGCGTATGGCCGTCCTCGCTTTCGACGAAGATGCCGCGACGCATGCTGCCGAGATCAGGATGTCGCTTCAGCGACAGGGTCTTCAGATCGGTGCCTACGATCTTCTCATCGCCGGCCATGCTCGCAGCCGCGGGCTGGTCGTCGTGACCGGCAATTTGGGCGAGTTCTCGCGGGTCGAGGGACTGCGAAGCGAGGACTGGTAGGGTCCATTACCCGTACCGTCGCAGCGGCACGTCCTCGCCCATCTCCGCCGCCGCGCTTCGCGGTCCGAGCGCCGCATCCACCCGCTCTCTGATCTCGCTGAGAGTGAACGGCTTGTCGACGACGCCGGCGACGATGCGCATCAGGTCCTCGGCGGCCTCGCGCTGCTCGGCATAGCCGGTCATCAGGAGGATCGTCAGGTCGGGCCATTGCCGGTGCGTCGCGTGAGCCAACTCGATGCCGGTCATCGCGGGCATGCGGATGTCAGACAGCAACAGGTCGTAGGCGCCGTCGTCTTCGACGAGCCGCTCCAGCGCATATTCGCCGTCTTCCACCGCGACGACGCTGTGGCCTTCCAGCCGCAAGGCGCGGGTCACCAGAAGGCGCACGCCGGCATCGTCTTCGGCCACCAGGATGCGGGCCATGACTCTATCCTTCCACACGTGGGGAAAGGGCAAGCGGCGCAATGCGGTCTTGCCTAAAGGTCTTGCATGGCAGGGCGGGCTTGCGCCGGCCTGACCCTGTCGCTCTTCGCATCAGGCGTCGACGACCCGCCCGACGAAGGGGAGTTCGCGAAAGGCGTGCGCGACGTCCATGCCATAGCCGACGACGAAATGGTCGGGACAGTCGAAGCCGGTATAATCCGCCTCGATGTCGGTCTTGCGCTTCATCCGCTTGTCGAGGAGCACGGCGACCTCGACGGCCGTCGCCCCGCGCGAGAGCATCAGGTCGCGGGCGAACTTGATGGTACGGCCGGATTCCAGGATGTCGTCGATCATCAGGACGCTCCGCCCGGCGACGTCGGTCTCGACATCGCGCACGACGCGTACTGTCCCGCCGGTGGTACCAGCGCCATAGCTCGACAGCGAGATGAACTCGACCTCCGGCGCGACCCCCGCGCGGTGCAAAGCGCGAATGAGGTCTGCGGCGAAGACGAAGGAGCCCTTCAGCACGGCGACCACCAACAGGTCCTCCGGCGCCCCGCGGGCGATCTCGCCGGCCAGGCGCTCGATCTCGGCGGCGATCGCCTCCTGCGAAAACAGCGTCTCGATGTCTCGGCCGCGCACGGTGATCATTCGGCAGGTGTCCTTCGGGCGGCGTTCTTGAGGTCGCGGACGTTCTGTACGGATCCGAGCCGCGCGACGCCGGCCGGGTGAGGGCCGGCGGCGACAGAATAGACGCCGCCGAGCGTGCCGGGAAGCGGTGCCGGGTGGGTATCCCCGCTAAAGGCGAGACGCGTCGGTGCCACGGCCGGCGTGGCATAGAGGATCCGGATCGGCTTGTCGGCCTGTCTTGCGGCTGCGACGGTCGGGGCAGGGGACCATGACGGACCGGAAGGCTGCGACAGCGCCGTGACCTCAGGCGCCCTGCCGTCGGAGCCGGTATAGACAGAAACCGCGGCGAGCGGCACGAGGGCTGCCAGCGTCACCAGCCCGGCGATCCAGACGGAGCGCGGGAGGACGGAGCGCGGCCCTTCAGCCGAAGCAACGAAGCCCTTGCGCGGTGCGCCTTGGAACAGAAGGTCGGGGGCAGGCGGCGCCCGCCGCCGCGCCGGCTGCGGCCGGGACCTGCCGGAGGAGGCGGGCGGGACGGCGCGCGCGGGCGCTTCGGCCCATGCCTCGCCGTCGACCGGCTTGGCTCGTGCATGCCGGGCGATCAGCACCGCCTCGCCGTCGATCACCAGGGCTGGCCGCGGGCGGGCCGAACCGCGATTGAGATGCTCCGTCATCGCGGATTCCTCCGTTCCGTTTAGGATGAGGTAAGGAATGATGGTTAACGAAGGGTGAAGCGGGTGCCGGAGCCTGGCGGCGGCGCCGGCCAGAAATGAACACACTGTCGGCGTTTGAGAGTAGCATGCGGCGACGGCGAGGACGGCGGGCAGGGGTTCCTGCCGGCGGCGTCCGTTGCGGCCACGGGAAAGGCATCGTGTGATACGTTTCGAGAATGTAGGGCTGCGCTACGACATGGGGCCGGAGGTGCTTCGCGACCTGACGTTCGAGATCAAGCGCCAGTCCTTCCAGTTCCTGACAGGCCCTTCGGGCGCTGGCAAGACCAGCCTGCTGCGCATGTTGTTCCTGGCGCTGAAGCCGACGCGCGGGCTGATCACCGTGCTCGGCAAGGACGCCTCGACTCTCTCGCGCGCCGACCTGCCGTCGATCCGCCGGCGCATCGGCGTCGTCTTCCAGGATTTCCGGCTGCTCGAGCACATGACCACCTACGAGAACGTCGCGCTCCCGCTCCGGGTGCGCGGCAAGGAGGAGGCGAGCTACCGCCAGGATGTCATCGACCTCATCAAATGGGTCGGCCTCGGCGAACGCATGAACGCGCTGCCGGTGGTGCTCTCGGGCGGCGAGAAGCAGCGCGCGGCGATCGCCCGGGCGCTGATCGACCAGCCCGACATCCTCCTCGCCGACGAGCCGACCGGCAATGTCGACCCGCCGCTCGCCCGCCGGCTGCTGCGCCTGTTCATGGAGCTCAACCGCACCGGCACGGCCGTCATCATCGCCACCCACGATCTCGGCCTGATGGACCAGGTCGAGGCGCGCCGGCTGATCCTGTCCGACGGCAGGCTCGACATCTATGATTGACCGCAAGGCCCTCGTTGCCGGACTGCGCGGCCGGATCCGCCGCTTTGCCCGACGGCAGGTCGACAAGCCGACGCCGATCGTGCCGCCCGGCAATGTCGCCGGCCGGGCGCTGATGACGGTGATCGGCATCATGACCTTTCTCGCCAGCCTGACGCTCGGCGCGGTGACGCTGGTCTCGGACACCGCCTCGGTCTGGGAGAGCCAGATCTCACGCGAGATCACCGTGCAGGTGCGCCCCGACGACGGGCTCGACATGCGAAAGGCGCTGGAGACGGTGCGCGGCATCGCGCTGGCAACGCCGGGCGTCGCCAGCGCCAACATCATGGACGATGCTGCCACCGGCCGGCTGCTCGAGCCCTGGCTCGGCGAAGGTCTCGACCTCGACGATCTGCCGGTGCCGCGGCTGGTGCTCGTCGCCATCGACGAATCCGCCCAGCCCGACTTCGCCGCACTTCGGGCCAAGCTTGTCGCGGCCGTGCCGCAGGCCAGCCTCGACGATCACCGCGCCTGGGTGTCACGCCTCGTTTCAATGGCCAACGCCACCGTGCTGATCGGCGCGGCGATCCTCATTCTGGTGATGATCGCGACCGTCCTGACGGTGATCTTCGCTACCCGCGGCGCAATGTCAGGCAGCCGCAACATCATCGAGGTGCTGCATTTCGTCGGCGCGCGGTCGAGCTTCATCGCCGCGGAATTCCAGGGCCACTTCCTGAAGCTAGGCCTCGTCGGGGCGATGGCCGGCGGATCCGTCGCGCTGATGGTTTTCGTCCTGATGGGGTTCTGGACCCAGTCTAACCAGGCAACGCCGGAGGCCGACCAGATCAGCGCGCTGTTCGGCTCCTTCGCCATCGGCTGGAGGGGCTATGCCGGCGTCGTTGTGCTGATTGCAACAGTCGGCGGTCTCACTGCGTTCACCTCGCGATTGACGGTGAAGCGGCAACTCGCCGCGATCGATATGATTTCGCCGGTCGAAGCATGAATATCGCTGACGCGCCGGTCCTCGATCGGGGCCTCAAACCAAATCGTTAACCATTTGCGCCCACCCTTTACACCACCGAAACGGAACCCAGCTTAATCCAGATGTCGTCGTTCTCAGCTCCCTTCTCCTCCCGGCACGCGGCGTCTCACGACGCCGGTCGGCCGGCGGCGGGTGATGCTCGCAAGGGCCTGGATAGAGGGAAGGGCAGTCGGGGCAGCAGGCGCCGGAAGCTGGCGCTGACGGTGGCGGCCGCAAGCCTTCTCGGGCTTGGCTATCTCGGCGGCGGGTTCCTGCGCTTCACCCAGGAAGTCGCATCGCTGAACACTCCGCAGCGCGTTCAGTCGGCGGATGGTATCGTCGTTCTCACCGGTGGCGCGTTGCGCGTCGACCAGGCGATAGACCTGTTGAAGGAAGGCCGTGCCAAGCGGCTGCTCATCTCGGGCGTCAATCCCGGAACGAGTATCGCAACCCTCTCCAAGCTGACCGATACCGACCGCGGCTGGTTCGATTGCTGCGTCGACCTCGACTACGACGCACTGAACACCGTCGGTAATGCGGAGATGGCCGATCTCTGGGCGCGCAATCTCGGCTTTAAGGAACTCATCCTCGTTACCTCCGACTACCACATGCCGCGCACGCTCCTGGAGTTCGAGCGCTTTGCCCATGTCTCGGTGATCCGTCCCTATCCGGTGGCACGCGGCGATCTCTGGTCGACCCAGACCGTGCCGACAGCCCTCGGCATGAAGGTCCTGATGGTCGAGTACGCCAAGCTCATCGCCACCCGGCTGCGACTTGCCGCGGGTGTCGAGGCGCCGCGGGCGCTGTTCTCCGCAGGTTCGGCGGTCAAGCGCCCGTCTTGATGCCGCCATCGATGGCGGCTATGGGCTTCGTACGGCATCGTGCACGCGCGCGTCGGCCCGGCGCAGCTTGTGCCCCTCAGACGGAAACCTTGCCACGATGACCGCCCTGCGATCGTTCGTCTTCACGGCCTTATTCTATCTCAACCTGATCGGCCACATGGTGCTCTTTGCGCCCATGGTGTTTTTCGGGCGTGAGAGCGTGATCTGGTGGGTGACGAAAAGCTGGGCGAAGACCAGTCTCTGGCTGCTGAAGGTGATCACCGGCACGAAGGCCGAATTCTCCGGCCGGCAGAACATTCCGCCGGGCGCGGCGCTGATCGCCGCCAAGCACCAGGCCTTCTGGGAAGTCTTCGCGCTGGTGCCCGAACTCGACCGGCCGACCTTCATCCTGAAGAAGGAACTGATGAAGATCCCGCTGTTTGGCTGGTATTCGCGCCGGCTCGGCATGATCCCCGTCGACCGGGAGAAGCGGGGCGCCGCCTTGCAGTCGATCCTCGTTGGCGCCACCCGGGCAGTGGCGGAAGGCCGGCAGATCATCATCTTTCCCGAGGGAACGCGCACCGCGCCAGGGGCCGAGCCCGACTACAAGCCGGGCGTCCACTTCCTCTACTCCCAGCTCGGCGTTCCGCTGGTGCCGGTGGCGCTGAACTCCGGCGTGTTCTGGCCGCGCGACAGTTTCCTGCGCCGCGCCGGTACCGTGCAGGCCGAGTTCATGCCCGCGCTGCCGCCGGGGCTGGACCGCCACCAGATGCTGCGTGGGTTGAAGGGCGCCATTGAGGGCCGCTCGAACGCACAACTTCGCGAGGCCTATCGCGGACGGACCGACCTGCCGATGACCGACCTCATCGCCGCGCGGCTCGCAGAAGAGGCCTGAGGCTTCGAGGCCTGTCGTCTTCCCCCAGAGCCGGGCGGCCGCCAGCGTCTCCTGGTGTCGACGGCCATTTGAGATTAGCTTTCCCGGATCAGGACGGCAGCCGGGCTACAACGGATTCCAGCCAGGTGTCTTTCAACCCGAGCGCTTGGATCTCCTGCAGTGACGAGCGGACATAGTCGACATTGGCGCCCGAGCGTCCGTGCCCGCGCGCGACGATCTCCGCGGCGTGGTCGACCGACAGGCTGCCCGCATACTGGCTGTGACCGCGATCGACCACGAAGGCCGTCGCCTGGATCTGGCGACCGTCGAGCAGGCGCACCGACAGCGTGCGCTCGGTGTAGACGTTGGTCACAAGTTCGCGTTCACGCAGATAGGCCGTCACCGCCTCCCGGTCCTCGTGGTGGATCCGGAACGCCATTCCGATGCAAGATCCGCCACGGTCGAGGCCGAACACAAGCCCTGGCCGTTCCGGCGTTCCGCGGTGCACCGTCGAGCGGATGCAGAGCGAGCGGCGATAGCCGGCCAAACGCGCTTTCACCCGCTCCTCGAAGGCAAAGCCCGGTTGCCAGATCAGCGAGCCGTAGCCAAAAACCCATAGATCGTTCATTGCGGTCGGATCGCCTCGTCTCTTTCCGGGATGGGGTGGCACTGAGAGGATAGAGCATGGCCCCGTCAAGCTTGCCGGTGAAAAACCGGTCGTTTCGCCCTTTCGTCTGGATCGCGCTCGTGGCGGTGCTTCTGGCGGCGGCCCTGTCCGGTGCCTGGTACTATCTGGCCAACCAGCTCGACCGCGCGGTCCGCGCCGGGATCGAGACGGCCGGCGGGCAAGGGGTGCGGATCGGCTGCGAGAATCAGAGCGTCTTCGGCTACCCCTTCCGGCTCGGCCTTCGCTGCGACGCGCTCGACATCGACGCGCCCGAGAAGAATTTCCGCGCCGATGGCGGCGCTCTGCGAACGGCGGCGCAGATCTACCAGCCGAACAAGGTCGTCGCCGAGCTCGACGGACCGCTCACCATCGCAGCAAGCGGCATGCCGCCCTTCGAGGTGACCTGGGCGCTGGCGCAGTCGAGCACCAGCTTTTGGACCGCCGGCATCGACCATTTCGCTTTGGTGCTGGAAGCGCCGAAGATCGCGCTCAACCAGCCGGCCGGTGCCCGCCAGCCGATGGTGCAGTCCGACCATGTCGAGGTGCATGCCCGCCGCCGCGATGGAGCGCTCGACGTCGCCGTCACCGACAGAGGCATCCGGCTGATGGCCCCACAGCTGGCCGCCGTTCCCGCCTTCGACGTTGCGGCCGACGTCACGGTGGAAGGCGCAGCCGACTGGCTGGCAGGTCAGCGCGAGGGCCAGACGCTCGGTGACGCCCTCGCCGGCAAGTCCGGCGCGATCCGCACCCTCTCGATCGTCCTCCCAGGCGCTGCCGGCAGCGCCACCGTCTCCGGCCCGTTCAGCGTCGATACGGAGAAGCGCGTCTCGGGCGACTTCACCGTGGTGGTCGCCGACGTCGAGGGCGTCGTCTCGCTGGTTACTGCCGCCGCACCGCAGCTCGCGCGCCTTGCCTCCACCGTCGCCTCCGGCATCGCCTTCGCCGGCCGCACCGAAAACGGCAAGACGACGATGCAGATCACCGTCCGCGACGGCAAGGCGGCACTCGGCATGATCCCGCTCGGGCGGATTCCGCGGTTAGATTAAGACGCGTCTTCGCTTGGCCGGTACAACACTTCGTAGTCCCTGCCGCCGTAGAAGACGTTCGAGATGACGACGACGTCAGTCAGGCAATAGAAAATTACCGCTACTCGCTCGAAGGGAACGGTGCGCAGCCCCGGCGCTAGATCATCGCGCGGTCGACCCCCATGCGGCGCATCACCGATTTTCTCGCAGCGCGCCAAAATACGGTCGACAAAGCGACGGGCGACGATCGCACTGCCGCTGCGTTCCGTGACGACGGTCAGTATCCGCTGGACGTCTGCGTTCGCTTCAGGTCGATAGACGACTTTAGCGCGCCACATGGCGCGAACTTAGCGCCCGTTCTTCTATGAAACGCTCGAGTTCTGCTTCGACTTCGGCCCTTGTCAGATTTGGGCGAGGGTCGGCGAGCGAGCGATGGATGCGTTCCCGGATTGCGTCCAGACGCTCTATGTTCTCGATACGCCCGCGCTGCCAGACGCGCACAGCATCCTCAAGCGCGTCTGATGTCGACCCGAACTCGCCCGCGTCGACCGCTTCGTGGACAAGCCGCATTGTTTCCGATTTAAGCATAATGCGATCGTTGTCGGTTTCAGGCATGGAGTGACCTTTCCCTGCCATTGTGCGTACCCATCATTCCGGACGATCGGCATCAGTGCTGACACAAGACCGCGAAGCGACACGACGAAACCACCGATACGTATCTTGGTCAACTGGGGTCGGCCGTTGGCAAATTTACCTCTTGGGCTCGCCGTCCTCGTTCCACACGTCCCGTCGGATCGGCTGGCGGCCGAAGTTCGGCTCGTTGGTGTCTTGACCGGCCTCGACGATCGAGCGGCGGATGGCGCGGGTGCGGGTGAAGAGGTCGAACAGGGCGTCGCCGTCGCCCCAGCGGATCGCGCGCTGCAGCGAGGCGAGGTCCTCCGAGAAGCGGGCGAGCATTTCCAGCACCGCGTCACGGTTGTTGAGGAAGATGTCGCGCCACATCGTCGGGTCGGAGGCGGCAATGCGGGTGAAATCGCGAAAGCCGGAGGCCGAGAACTTCACCACTTCCTGCTGCGTCACCGTCTCGAGATCGGCAGCCGTGCCGACGATGTTGTAGGCGATGAGGTGCGGCACATGGCTGACGATGGCGAGGACGAGGTCGTGGTGCTCCGGCGTCATCACCTCGACCCGCGCGCCACAGGCGCTCCAGAAGGCGCGCAGCCGGTCGACCTCGGCGCCATCGGTGTCCGGCACCGGCGTCAGGATGGTCCAGCGGTTTTCGAAGAGGGTCAGGAAGCCCGCATCCGGTCCGGATTCCTCGGTGCCGGCGATCGGGTGGGCGGGAATGAAATGGACGTTCGCCGGCAGGTGCGGCTGCATCTGCTCGACCACCGAGGCTTTGACGGAGCCGACGTCGGAAACGATGGCGCCGGGCTTCAGCGAGGCCGCGATCGCCTGCGTCACCGCACCCGAGGCGCCGACCGGCACCGAGAGGATGACGAGGTCGGCATCCCGCACCGCCTCGGCGGCCTCCGCGTGGTAGCTGGTGCCGAGATGCAGTTCCTCGGCGCGCGCGAGCGTTGCGGTGCTGCGTGTCGAGATCGCGACGTGCCGGGCAAGGCCTCTGTCGCGAATGTTGATGGCGATCGACGAGCCGATCAGGCCGATGCCGATCAGCGCGACGCGCTCGAACAGGGGCTCGCTCATGCCGGTGCCTTGCCAAGGAATTCGCGCAGCGTCTCGACGACGCCGCGGTTGGCTTCCTCGGTGCCGATGGTCATCCGGAGCGCGTTGGGGAAGCCGTAGCCGGCGACGCCGCGCAGGATGTAGCCGCGTGCGGTGAGGAAGGCATCCGCCTCGACCGCGCCGAAGCCCGGCGTGTCGGGGAAATGGACCAGCAGAAAGTTGGCGACGCTCGGCGTGACCTCAAGGCCGAGCGCGGTCAATTCAGCCGTCAGCCAGTCCAGCCATTCATCATTGTGCGCGACGGCTTTCTCGACATGGGCGCGGTCGCGGATCGCCGCCGCGCCCGCCGCGATGGCGAGGGCGTTAAGGTTGAACGGCCCGCGAATTCGGTCGAGCGCGTCGATGATGGCGGTGGGCGCGTACATCCAGCCGACGCGGAGCGCCGCAAGGCCGTGGATCTTCGAGAAGGTGCGCGTCATCACGACGTTCTCCACCTCCGACACCAGCTCGATGCCGGCCCCATAGTCGTTCTTGCGGACGTATTCGGCATAGGCGGCGTCGAGCACCAGGATGACGTGCGGCGGCAGGCCGGCCTGCAGGCGCCGCACCTCGTCGAAGGGGATGTAGGTGCCGGTCGGGTTGTTCGGATTGGCGAGGAACACCAGCCGCGTGCGCTCGGTGACGCAGGCGAGGATGGCATCGACGTCGGCGCGCGCATCGGTTTCCCGGGCGATCACCGGGGCGCCGCCGGCGGCGCGGATGTAGACGTCGTAGACGCTGAAACCGTGCTCGGTGTAGATGGCCTCGTCGCCCGCCGCGAGGTAGCCAGCGCAGAGGAGGCCCAGCACCTCGTCCGAGCCATTGCCGCAGAAGATGTTGGCCGGGTTCAGCCCGTGTGTCTCGGCGATCGCCTGCTTCAGCGCCTTCGCCTGCGGATCCGGGTAGAGCTCGAGATGGTCGAGGCTCGCCTGCATCGCTTCCCGTGCCTTGGGCGAAGGGCCGATCGGCGTCTCGTTGGAGGACAGCTTGTGGAGCTTCACCCCGGCTGGGGCCGCGCTCTTGCCGGGGACATAGGCCGTGATGTCCATGATGCCGGGCTTGGGAACCGGCCGCAAAACGGGTGCCATGTCAGTGTCCTTGAACTCTGTGAGAAGCGCGCGCGGGGCGGCTGTTCAGGCGTCGATGCCGAGCGGTGCCGCATACCCCCCGACGGCGGCGATGTCGAGACCTGCCGCCGCGGCCATCGCCGCGCTGGCCGTGCCGCTGTCGGGCGCTGCCATCAGCGTCGAGACGTGATCGCCGTCGCGGTGGCTGGCCAACCTCTCGGCGCCGAGCGTTGCGACAAGGGCATCGACCGCCCCAGACTGGCCTCGGACCGCGTAGCAGGCGATCTCCGGCGGCACCGGATCGGCCAGCGGCGGGGCCAGCACCAGCGCCGGCACGCCGGCCTCGCGACGACCGGCCTCGAAGAAGGGCAGGCGGGCGACGATCTGCGCCGTGCGCAGCCGATCCCACCAGGCGCCGGCCTCCTCCTGCAGCAGGATAACGCCGAGCCGGTCGCCGCCTTCCTCCATCCAGGCGACGACGTCGCCGGCGGCCGGGCACGCCTTAAGCGGCACCGAGAAGCCGAAAGTGAAGCGTGCTGCCTCGACCGCGGCCACCGGGTGGCCGCCCAGCGAAACCGCGACGTCGAACGGCGCCTGCAGCGCCGTGAAGGTCGAGATGATCTCGCGCCAGAGGTGTTCGATCGCCGTCAGCGGCAGATGGCCCTGATGGCGGGCGGCGAGCCGGCGCATCATGTCGGCCTCGCGCCCCGGGCGGAAGGCGGCGCCGTTGCGTGCCGTACCTTTCACCTGGATCAGCTCGTCGATCACCATCGCCCGCTGCATCAGCAGTCGGTGCACGGACTCGTCGATCGCGTCGATCTTGGCGCGGAGTTCCGCCAGCCTCGAAGGGTCTGACGCCGTGGCGACCGTCATCGTCTCACCTCTGGATTGGATCCTGTCGGCGGTTCTTCTATCGGCGCAACCGCGAACTTGCAAAGCCGCGTGCCGTCCTGTGGCACGCACGGCACCGCCCGATGCTTGCGTCCGCGCCGCGCGCATGGTGATTGTCGCGACCGACCGAGCAAAGATCGACCGATATGACCGACACCATCTCCCGGGACGAGACCGAGGACGCCGCCCGCCGCGAGGCCCGGCACCCGTCCAGCCTCGTCGCACGTTTCGGCCCGGACGAGCCGCTGCGGCTCGATGCGGGCCGCGACCTCGCGCCGTTCCAAATCGCCTATACGACGCACGGCGCGCTGAATGCCGAGCGCTCGAACGCCATCCTCGTCTGCCACGCGCTGACCGGCGACCAGTATGTCGCGAGCACCAATCCGGTCACCGGCAAGCCCGGCTGGTGGAGCGCGCTGGTCGGTCCGGGCCGGCCGATCGATACCGACCGCTACTTCGTCGTCTGCTCCAACGTCATCGGCGGCTGCATGGGCTCGACCGGACCGGCCTCGATCGATCCGGCCAGCGGCGAGCCCTACGGCATCGATCTGCCGGTGCTGACCATTCGCGACATGGTGCGGGCGCAGGCGATGCTGGTCGACCGGCTCGGCATCGACACGCTGTTCGCCGTCGTCGGGGGCTCGATGGGCGGCATGCAGGTGCTGGAATGGACGGTGAGCTACCCGCACCGGGTGTTCGCCGCGCTGCCGATCGCCACCGGTGCCCGGCATTCCTCGCAGAACATCGCCTTCCACGAGGTCGGCCGGCAGGCGGTGATGGCCGATCCCGACTGGCGGCAAGGGCGCTACATCATCGAGGGCACGCGTCCGCACAAGGGGCTCGCCGTCGCGCGGATGGCCGCGCACGTCACCTATCTCTCGGAGGCCGCGCTGCAGCGCAAGTTCGGCCGCAATCTCCAGGACCGCACGCAGCTCGGCTTCGGCTTCGACGCCGACTTCCAGATCGAAAGCTATCTGCGCCACCAAGGCATGACCTTTGTCGACCGCTACGACGCCAACTCCTACCTCTACATGACGCGGTCGATGGACTATTTCGACATCGCCGCGGAGTTCGGCGGCAGCTTAGCTGAAGCCTTCCGCAACACGACGACCCGCTTCTGCCTCGTCTCCTTCTCCTCCGACTGGCTGTTCCCGACCGAGGAGAACCGCGCCGTGGTGCATGCGCTAAACGCGGCGGCCGCTTCCGTCTCCTTCGTCGAGATCGACACCGACCGCGGCCACGACGCCTTCCTTCTGGAAGAGCCGCGTTTCTTCGAGGCGATCGATGGCTTCATCTCGTCGGCCGCTCGTCTGAGAGGTCTCGCATGACCCCGATCCAGCCGCCTCTTCCGACCAGCGCCACCGTCGCGGCCGAGGCCGAGACACGTATCGACCTGCAGCTGATCGCCGATCTCGTCACGCCGGGCAGCCGCGTCCTCGACGTCGGCTGCGGCGACGGGGCGCTGCTGCAGCTGCTGCAGGAGCGGCGCAAGGTCGACGGTCGTGGTATCGAGCTCAGCCAGGCCGGCGTCAACGAATGCGTCGCCCGCGGCCTGTCGGTGATCCAGGGCGATGCCGACCGCGACCTCGTCTACTACCCCGACGATGCGTTCGATTACGTCATCCTGTCGCAGACCATCCAGGCGACCCGCAACCCGAAGATCGTGCTGCAGGAGCTCTTGCGGATCGGCGAGCGGGCGATCGTCTCCTTCCCGAACTTCGGCCACTGGTCGATCCGGCTGTCGCTCGGGCTGACAGGCCGCATGCCGGTCACGAAGAACATCTCCTATTCCTGGTACGAGACCCCGAACATCCACTTCTGCACCATGCGCGACTTCGTCGAGCTGACCGAAGAGATCGGTGCCCGCATCGAAACGGCCGTGGCGATCAACGGCACCGGCCAGAAGATGGGCATGCGGATGCCCTGGGCGTTCTGGAACCTGTTCGGCCAGCAGGGTGTGTTCGTGCTGAGCCGGTAGGGTGCCGTTTGTCCGAAAGGACGCACAAAGGACGCTCTATCTTTTTGAGTCTAGAGCATCTTTCCTTGATTGAGTGAGTCCATCCAATGGCAGGATGCTCTTGGGGCGACAGGGGCTGCCATGGTCGTCAGCTTCGATCCGGACAAGGACAGGGTGAACGTCGCGAAACACGGCATTTCACTCGCCCGGGCGGTAGACTTCGCCATCGAGGCCGTCGTGGCGGACGACCGCTACGACTACGGCGAGGCGAGTCCCGTTTCCGCGCCTACGGCCAGGTCGACGGAATCGACCACTGCCTTGTCTATGTCCTGCGCGAGGGACATATTCGGGCGATCGGCCTGCGCCGGGCGCATGCGAGAGAAATGAAGCGCCATGTCCCGCGATCTTGAACCGATCATCGATGACGAGAATCCGGAGTGGACGGACGGCGACTTCCGGCGTGCCGTGCCGGCCAGCGGGTTGCCGGCAGAGGTTCTGGCGGCTTTTCCGAATACGAAAATTGCTGGCAGGGGCGAAGAGACGGAGCTCGTGTCAATTCGGCTGAGCAGAGACGTGCTCCATCACTTCAGATCATCCGGACCCGACTGGCGAGGGAAATCGATGCCGCGCTCAAGGCATCGATTTCCGCAAAGCCGTCTGTCAGAGATTGACCGCCTTCATCCCCGCCTCCGGATACCGCGTCCCGGCCGTCGCGTCCTTGTGGAAGGCCGCACCCAGCTCCTCCAGATCCGCCTCCGACAATTCCACCCGTGCCGCCGCGACGTTCTCCTCGAGGTAGCTCACCCGCTTGGTCCCCGGGATCGGCACGATGTCGTCGCCCTGCGCCAGCACCCAGGCCAGCGCGACCTGACCGGCCTTCACGCCGTTCTTGGCGGCGATCGATTCCACTAGTTCGACGAGCTTCAGGTTGCGGGCGAAATTCTCGCCGGAGAAGCGCGGCGAGCCCTTGCGGAAGTCGCCTTCGGCCAAATCCGCCTCGGACTTGAACTTGCCGGTGAGAAAGCCGCGGCCGAGCGGCGAATAGGGCACGAAGCCGATGCCGAGCTCGCGCACCGTTGGCAGGATCTCCTCCTCCGGCTCGCGGCTCCAGAGTGAATACTCCGTCTGCAGCGCGGCGATCGGGCGCTCCTTGTGGGCGCAGCGGATGGTCTCGGGCGCCGCTTCCGAGAGGCCGAGATGCAGGATCTTTCCCTCGTCCTTCAGCCGGCCCATCATGCCGACCGTCTCCTCGATCGGCGTGTTGGGGTCGACGCGGTGCTGGTAGTAGAGGTCGATCACCTCGACGCCGAGCCGCCGGAGGCTCGACTCGCAAGCGCTGCGGACATATTCCGGCCGGCCGGAAATGCCGAGCCGCTCGCCTTTCGGTCCGCGCACATTGCCGAATTTGGTGGCGAGCACGACGTCGTCGCGCCGTCCCTTGATCGCTTTGCCCACCAGCTCTTCGTTCTTGCCGACGCCGTACATGTCGGCGGTGTCGAGGAAGCTGACGCCGAGCCCGATCGCCCGCTGGATCACCTTCATTGATTCGGCGTCGTCGCCCTCGCCATAGAATTCCGACATGCCCATGCAGCCGAGGCCGAGGGCCGAGACGTCGAGATTGCGGCCGAGTGTGCGCTTTTCCATGGATGAACCTTCCTGTGGTCGGATGAAGGTTCAAGTAGGGCGACGCGGTCATCCGTCATCCTACAACGCCGCCCGTGCGATAAGGCGCACGGCGTTGCCGGGGCGCGGTTCTCAGGAGGACGCTGTAGATCCCATGCTTCCGATGTTCGAGTGGATCTTCTTTCGCAAGGCCGCAAAGTGCTGATGCCGCTTCGCACGAAGGACGCTGTTCTGTGTCTCTTCTCCGGCTGTCGCTCCTCTTCGTCCCTTGCCGCAACGTCCACTTAGTCAGTTGATCCCCACGGACGTCATCCACTTGTGAAGCGCCCCTTTCTGCACGTCGCAGGACTTGCCGGCACCGCCACCGAAATCCTGGAACAGATCGCCGCAGCAACTGGTGTCTTTGACGCAGCAATGCGGGATGACGCCATCCTTGTCGACGTTGTACTCCGCCATAAGCCAGGCGATCAGCGCCGCCGATGTCTTGGCCTGCGCGCCGGTGATTCGATCGCCCGCGGCGGCCACGTGCTCGATGCCGATGGACCGGGCGTTCATATCGGCATTGCCTGCGTGCCACGCGCGGTCGCTGTCGTTGACCATCTGAACCAGCGCGCCGTCCTGCCCCACGATGTAATGGGCAGAGGTGCGCGGGCTGCCATGCTTGAACCAGGAGATTGATCCCTCGATGTTTCTGGACGTCGTGTAGTGAATGACGACCCGGTCGATATCCCTGTTGTTGCGGCTGGACTGGTGGGAGGTGGGCTCCCACCGATGGACGATGGGCTTCGCGAAGGTATCGGCGTCCGGACCGCAGCTCTCGCAGACTGCGCCAGCCGGCGTTTCAGGTGGTTGCCCAGCCTGCGTCCTGTCGAGCGCCAGTGCCGGCGCAACGACGAAGCCCTGCGCGAAAGCCAAGGCCTTGTTCCAGCGGTTGACCAGACCGTTCCAGAAAATGCTGCCTTCGTCGCGGTGGACCACTTTGCGCTCGTAGTCTTCACGGGCCGCCCGCAGCGCAGTGAGAAAGGCGTTGGGGTTCCTCTTCCGGTTAGCGATGGCAGCCTTGCTTAGCGGGCCGATATCGCCATCGTCCTCAACTTCTACCGCACGTTGTAGTATTCGTGCAGCGCCCCGCGGGCCGCGGTTGAAGGTGCAGTCTCGGAGATAGCATTCGATGGCGAACACGTCGCACCAGGGCGACACCACATCGGTAAACTTGGCGATGATCTCGATCGCCTCGCTTTCGGCCTGATCGTGTTTTCCTTCCCCGATCAGAGAGGCCAGCCGCGCGGCCTCGTCCGGATGGTATTTCTCGTTAATACCGGCGACTTCGTAGGTGCCGCCGCCGTCCTCTATGGGGAGGTGGTAGACGGCGAGATGGCCGCGCGCATCTCTCCGGGCTTCGAAGTTCAGAATGGATTTTGCGGATTCAAGGCGCTGCTCTGGCGTACCCATAATGAGCTCCATTAAACGGCCAAGACTGATAAGTGGACTGCAATCCATGATTGCACAGTGCGCTCGCAGCGTCCATGAACCTTCCCTTGGGAAATGTGTATCCGGCCAAGCGTCTTCGGCGGGCGCGCACCATGAGCGCGTCCGCGACAATGCGGAGACGGGCGTTTCGCCAAGCCGCAGCGCATGTGTCCAGGGTGGCGTGGATGCTTGGGTAAGGTCTGACCTACCGCTTTGAAGGATGCCGCCGGCACTCACTAGAGCGCCAAGCGTCCGTAAAGACGCACAAAGGGCGCTCTATCCTTTCGGATGCTCTAGCGCCGGTGCGCCCCGGCGCCCTGCGGCACCAGCACGGGCTTCACCACCCGTCGCCGCTCGCGCCGCACTGACGCCACCGGCACGCCGCGATAGACCTGCTTGGTCGCCTCGATCAGGATGACGCCGGAAAACAGCGGCCAGAGCTTGCGCCCGAAGCGCTCGAGCGCCGGGGCGAGGCCGAGGAGCGTGCGGCGCTGGAAGGGCGGAAAGAGCAGCGCGTCGGACCAGGCGGTCGGCGTGAACATCGCTTCCCGCAGAAGCCGCAGCAGCTGTCCGCGCGACCACGGCCGGCCGGAACCGAAGGGCGTGTGCTCGAAGCGCGTCCAGACGCCGCGCCGGTTCGGCACGACGATGACGATGCGCCCGCCCGGCGCCAGCACCCGCCAGCATTCGCTGAGCATGTCGAGCGGGCTCTCGGCAAACTCCAGCGCGTGGACGAGGAGGATGCGGTCGATCGCGGCGTCGCCGAGCGGCAGTTCCTCGGCCCCGACCAGAGCAGTGCGCGACGCCGCGCCGAGCGGCCAGTTCACCGCGCCTTGGCTCGCGGGCATGAAGGCGAGCGCGCGTTCGCAATCGGCGGAGAAGCGGTCGAGATAGGGCAGGGCATAGCCGAGGCCGAGGAGGCGCTCCTGTGGGATCGGCTGCCACATCGGCGTCAGCCCGGCGGCGATCGCCCTTTGCGCGGCCTGACCGAGGCGGCCCGAATAGAAGTCGCGGAGATCGACGATATCGGCATTCATGCTCAGCGGGGCTGCTCCGGCGGATGCGGTCCCCCGTCTATAGCCCCATCCGTGCAGCGCCGGGTGAAGAAAACTTCATCCGCCGGCGAACCACCTGAGTTCGCTGCGGGAAACAGCGGAGCGTGGCCGGCCCTCTTCGCCGGCTGAGGAAAGGCGCACTCCCCGGATCGGCATCGCGCGCTAGCTCCTGTCGCATCCTCCCTCCAAGGAACCGACATGGCCGACATCGACATCCGCCAGTTCATGTGCCGAAGCGACAATTTCGGCGTCCTCATGCACGACGCCTCTTCCGGGGTGACGGTCTCGATCGACGCGCCGGAAGAGGCCCCGATCGTGGCGGTGCTGGAAGCCGAAGGCTGGACACTGACGCACATCCTGACGACCCACCACCACACCGACCATGTCGCCGCCAACGAGGCGCTGAAGGCCGCCTATGACTGCGAGATCATCGGTCCGGAGAAGGAGAAGGCGAAGATCCCCGGCATCGACCGCACCGTGACCGGCGGCGACCGGCTGACCCTCGGCGCCATCGACGTCGAGGTGATCGACACGCCCGGCCACACTCTTGGCGAGGTCTCGTACTACCTGTCGGGGGCGAAGGCGCTGTTCGCCGCCGACGCCTTGTTCTCGCTCGGCTGCGGGCGGCTGTTCGAGGGAGATGCTGCCATGCTGTGGACCTCGCTGCAGCGGCTGCGGGAGCTGCCGGACGACACCGCGCTCTACTGCGGACACGAGTACACGACCACCAATGCGCGGTTCTCCGTCGATGTCGACCCCGGCAACACCGCGTTGCGCAACCGGGTGGAGGAAGTTGAACGGCTGCGCATTGCGGGAAAGCCGACATTGCCGGTCCCGCTCGGCCAGGAAAAACACACCAACCCCTTCCTGCGCGCCGACAATCCCGACCTGATGGCCGAACTCGGCACCGCCGACCCGGTCGCGACCTTTGCCATGCTGCGTGAAAAGAGGAACGGCTACTAATGAGCTCCAAGGCGCTTTCGATCGTCCGCCAGTTCGGCCTTAAACCCCATCCGGAGGGCGGCTGGTACCGTGAGAGTTTTCGCGACGAGGCGGTGGACGAGTCCGGCCGTCCCCGCTCGACCGCGATCTACTACATGCTGGAGGCCGGGGAGACGTCGGAGTGGCACCGCGTCACCGATGCGGCTGAAGTCTGGCATTGGTATGCCGGCGCGCCGATGGTGATCACCCTCTCGCCGAACGGCCACGACGCCTCCGCTCACCGGCTCGGGCCGAATTTTTCCGAGAACGAAATGCCGCAGCTCGTTGTACCGGCCGGCGCGTGGCAGACGGCCACCACGCTCGGCGAGTTCACCCTCGTCGGCTGTACGGTCTCGCCCGGCTTCCAGTTCGAGAGCCTAGAGATGGCACCGCCGAACTGGCGCCCGACGCCGCGCCCGCGCCGCTGACGAGAACGCTGTGCGACGCGCGGTTGCGAGATTTCAGGAAACTGCAGAGCGTTTGTCGAAGAGCCGCTTGAACAGCGGCAAGGCAGCAAGGGCGGCGCCGACGGTGATCAGTACCGCGGCGCCAACCACGGCGCCGGTGATCTCGGCTTCGCCGGCCAGCACCAGGACAAGCGTCGACAGCAGCGGCGCGGCGTAGCTCGCCGCGCCCAGCAGCTGGATGTCGCCGTGCTTCACGCCATGGTCCCAGACGTAGAAGGCGGCACCCACCGGCAGGAGGCCGAGCAGCAGTACCGCGCCCCATTGCCCCGCATCCGTTGGCCAGACCGTCGTCTCGAGGGCGAGGTGGGCTATCACCGAAAGCAGCGCCGTCGCCGCGCAGAAGCCGGTGACGATTTCGCTCGGCACGTCGCCGAAACGGCGCGACAGCAGCGAATAGGCCGACCAGAACAGGGCGCACAGCGCGGCGAGGCTGTAACCGAGGGCGTATTTGCCGGAGAAGCCGGCATCGCCCTTGCCGAGGATGATCAGCGCCGCGCCACCGAGCCCGAGCAGCGCGCCGGCGAAATGGTACCAGCGCAGCCGCTCGCCCGGCAGCAGCGCCGAGCCAAGCACGATCAGCAGCGGCCAGAGATAGGCGATGAGGCTCGCCTCCGCCGCCGGCGCGTTGCGCAGGGCGGCGAAATAGAGCGCGTGATAGCCGAACAACCCGACGATGCCGAGGCCCCAGACTGCCGGTGGCTGGCGAAAGGTCGTCGCCAGCGGCGTGCCGTCGCGGTTGCGAAAGGCAAGCCAGCCAAGCCCGACGAGCGTGCCGATCGCGAAGGTCATCGCGTTCATCTGGAACGGCGGCACCGCGCCGCTGCGCGCCGTCAGCATCGCCAGCAGCGACCACATCAGGACGGCCGAAAAGCCCAGCAATGTCGCCACGGTGATTCCCTCGGATTCGCGTGGCTTCGGCTATAGAGGCGGGGAGGCGGAGTGAGAAGGGGCGGCCAGTAAGCGGGCGACCCATCCCGCCCTGCCACTATCCCTTCGCGAAGGTCGCGGCGCGGAAAGTGAGGGGACCGATCTCGGTGGGGATGCGGGCGTAGACCGGGGCGAAGATGCCGGTCGTGCCGATCGGCGCGAACCAGAGCTCGATCGTCTGGCGCTGGATGAACTTCACGCCCTTCGAGGTCGCGCGATAGCCGCTGACCGGGCTGATGCGGACGTTGCAGGCGGTGACGTCGCCGGAATAGCCGTCGGTGGTGAAGGTCTTGGTGCCAGCCGGCGACAGCACGAGGTCGAGCCGCGACCAGCCGTCGAAGAACGGCAAGGTGCGGTCGCAGAGCGTTGTCGGCTTGCCCTTCAGCATCAGCCCGCTCAGCGGGTCGACCACCGACAGAAGGTGTTTGGGCGAGACCGGGACGTAATCCTTCTTCGGCTTGGTGATCTTTGGTGCGATATCCACCGAGGCGACGCGGCCGCTGCGGAAGGTGACGTCGCTGCGATAGGTCTTCTTGTCGCTGGAATAGTCGAGGCCGTAGCTGGTGGCGAGCACCTTGTCGCCTTTGATCGTGCCGCTGACGGAGCTGGTGCCGGCGACTTTCGAGAAGATGTCGGCAAGGCCGGTCGAGCCGAGCGTGCCCTTGATGCTGTAGCGGCTGCCGTCGATCGTGGTATCGAAGCTGGCGCGGCCGACCGGCAGGCCGATCAGCGAGACGTTGTAGCGCGAGGAAACAGTCTGCGCGGCGGCCTCGGCTGGCGCCAGCGGCGCCAAGGCGAGCGCGGCGAAGAGAGCGGCGGTCGCCCTGTGGAAATGCGTCATGCCGTGGCTTCCCGGAGTGTCGACGAAATCGGCTGCGCGCCGCGTCAGCCCATGCGTGCCATGTTCCCTGGCGGATGAATAGGGCTGAATTCTGCCGTTAGGGCGTTTTCGCGGGCGGCGCCGAGGCGTCGTCGGGTTGACGAAGCGCCGGTGTCGGATTATAGCACGCACCAATTCCGATCATGCCTCGTGGACGATGATCGCGCCGTGTTCCTATCGGCGGCGCTCCGCGATGGCCGTTTCGAGCTTGAAAGGTGTAACCCATGTCGCGCGCTTGCGAACTGACCGGCAAGGCCGTCCAATACGGCAACAATGTGAGCCACGCGAACAACAAGTCGCGTCGCCGCTTCCTGCCGAACCTGTCGGTTGTCACGCTGATCTCCGACGCCCTCGGCCAGCGCATTCGTCTTCGCGTCTCGGCCCATGGCCTGCGTTCGGTCGAGCACCGCGGCGGCCTCGACGCCTTCCTCATCAAGTCGAGCGAGCTCGAGCTGTCGCAGAAGGCCCGCCTTCTGAAGCGCCAGATCGCCAAGAAGCTGGCCGAGACCACCACGGTCGCCGCTTGAGCCTTTCGGTCTCGACTTAAGTTTTTGAACCGGGTGCCGAAAGGCGCCCGGTTTTCTGGTTCCATCACCCCAGGATAAAAAAATGAACCTGCGCTCCTTCGCGCTGCCACTGGCAGCCATGACGCTGATCGTGCTCGCCTCCAACATTCTCGTGCAGTTTCCGCTGGCGGGGCATGTCGGGACACTCGCCCTTGGCGACATCCTGACCTGGGGCACCTTCACCTATCCCTTCGCCTTCCTCGTCACGGATCTCACCAACCGTCGCTTCGGCCCGGTGGTCGCGCGGCGAATCGTCTATGCGGGCTTTGCCGTCGCGATTCTCGCCTCGATCCTCGCACCGCCGCTGCTGTTCCACCTCGGCCTGCTGCCGTACCCGACGGCCGGCGATCGGCTGGTGCGAATCGCGCTCGCGTCGGGCACCGCCTTCCTGATGGCGCAGTTGCTCGACATTGCCGTCTTCAACCGCTGGCGGGGCGCCAGCTGGTGGCGGGCGCCGGCGTTCGCGTCGGTGGCGGGTTCGGTGGTCGATACGCTGACCTTCTTCACGCTCGCCTTCGCGCCGTTCTGGCTGCTGGGCCCGACCGACGAGTTCTCGCTGCAGGCCGCGCCGCTGCTCGGTGCCTTCGCCACGCAGGCACCCCGCTGGATCTCTTGGGCGATCGGCGATTTCAGTGTGAAGCTCGCCATCGCGGTCTTGGCGCTGATGCCTTACCGCATCATCATGCAGCGTTTCATGCCGTACCGTCCGATCGGCGTCGCCGGCTAGAGCGGGGGACGCGGCGAATCGGGTGCGCTAAGCGGCGACGAGCGGGCTGTTCTAGTTTTGAGCTGATATCGCTCGCGTCACCAAGGTTCTAAAACTGTCGTAAACCCGATGATGTCGTCATCCGCGGGGACTTGTCCCCGGGGACCCATGCCGTCGCGGGGACGCCGCATTCCGGCAGCGGATCAACGCTTTGACGCCATGGCATGGGTCCCCGGCCTGCGGCCGAGGATGACGATGTTCGGGGGAGCGCTACGGGTTTTGGGACGGGGCTATTGGTGCTTCGGCGTATGGCCGCGCCTAGTGCACGTCCTCAGCTGGCGCCAGCATCCTCCAGCGCGAATTCCAAATAGAGGTTGCGCTGGAAGAACGAGCCGTTGTCGTCGGAAACGAGGGAGATGACGGTGGTGCCGGTCGGGGTGACCCAGGCGTCGAGCCCTTCCATGTTGTCGATCTCCTCGGCGGGGCCTGCCTCCATTAGGACAGGGCCGTCGACGAGGGCGCCGGGCTTGATGTCGGCGCTGGAAATCCGCCGGATGCGCATGCCGATGCGGCCGAAACCCTGGTAGCGCCGCTCCAGCAGCAGCAGGTCGCCGTCCGGCAGGAAGGCGCCGTCGGTGACCGACCAAGGCTCCTCGCGCTTGACCTTGAACATCCCGCCTCTCGGCCCGAGGATCGCGGCGAAGAGGTTGCCCTCGCGGTCGAGCGAGAGTTCGGAGACGATCACCGTCCGGGGGCTCCCGGCTGCACCTTTCGGCGTGATGGCAATGGTCTCGATCCCTTGGTTGGTGCGCAGCTCGCGTGGGGGAATCGGCAGCTTGACGGCCTCGGCCTTGCTGTCGAAAGGACGGGCGGGGTCGGCATAGGCCGCGATCCGATGCCTCTGCTCGAACGAGACCAGCACTCTGTCGCCATCAATCGCCATGCCCTCGGCGTCGGCAAGGCCCTTGCGCTGCGTCTGCGGCTCACCCTCGGCATCGAGGATCGGCGCCATCTCCGCCTCGTCCAAGCCGACAGGGCGACCCTCGGCATCGCGCCGAATCGCTGCCGCAAGCCAGTAGCCGGTGTCGGTGATCGCGAGAAGGCGGGTGCCGCCCTCCCGAAGCCGAACGGCGGAGACCCCCTGCAGGCGCCGATCGGCGGCGCTGTAGCGGAAGCCGCCGAGATAGCGCAGCGCCCCGGTATGCCCGTCTGCCGACCGCTTGTCGAAGCGCTCGATGACAGAGGACTGGATGGTCAGCGCCTTGCCCTCAGGCCGGGCCGGGCCGCCCGTCGCGACCACCGCCACGGCAAGTCCTACCAGCGCCCCGAGGCGCCGGCGGTAGCGTCTCAGCGCGCCTGTCACCTGCTGCTGCCGGCGCGGCGCGGGGCCCGGCGGGTGCCGCCGGCGCTGTCGTCGGCGAAGAGGTCGGCCAGCTGCTCGGTCATCGCGCCCGCCAGTTCCTCGGCGTCGACGATGGTCACCGCCTTGCGGTAGTAGCGGGTGACGTCGTGGCCGATGCCGATCGCCAGGAGCTCGACCGGCGAGCGCGTCTCGATCTCCTCGATCACCGCCCGCAGGTGCCGCTCGAGATAGTTGCCGGGATTGACCGACAGTGTCGAATCGTCGACCGGCGCGCCGTCCGAAATCATCATCAGAATGCGCCGCTGCTCCGGCCGGGCGAGCAGGCGGTTGTGCGCCCAGACCAGTGCCTCGCCGTCGATGTTCTCCTTGAGGAGGCCCTCGCGCATCATCAGGCCGAGATTGCGCCGGGCCCGCCGCCAGGGCGCGTCCGCCGACTTGTAGACGATGTGGCGGAGGTCGTTGAGCCGGCCTGGCTTTTGCGGTTTGCCGGCCTTCAACCAGGCCTCGCGCGACTGGCCGCCTTTCCAGGCGCGCGTCGTGAAGCCGAGCACCTCGACCTTGACGCCGCAGCGTTCCAGCGTGCGCGCCAGAATGTCGGCGCAGGTGGCGGCGACGGTGATCGGCCGTCCGCGCATCGAGCCGGAATTGTCGATGAGAAGCGTCACGACGGTGTCGCGGAAAGCGGTGTCGCGCTCCTGTTTGAAGGAGAGCGGCTGCATCGGATCGATGACAAGGCGCGTCAGCCGGGCGCTGTCGAGATAGCCCTCTTCGAGGTCGAAATCCCAGGAACGGTTCTGCTGCGCCATCAGCCGGCGCTGCAGCCGGTTGGCGAGGCGGCCGACGACGCTGTGCAGCGTGGTCAGCTGCTTGTCGAGGAAGGCACGGAGACGGTCGAGCTCGGCCTCGTCGCAGAGCTCCTCGGCGCCGACCATCTCGTCGAAGGCCTGGGTATAGGGCTTGTAGTCGATCTCGGCCGAGATGTTCGACATGGCCTGGTTGGGACGGCGCGATTCGCCGGGCGTCTCGGTGTCCTGGCTGTCGTCGTCGACCGGGTCGTCGGCGGTGACCTCGGACTCCTCGGCCTCGGCCGCGTCCTCGCTTTCAGACTGCGATTCCGAATCCTCGGCGCGCGCCTCGTCCTCGCCGGCCTCCTTCTCGGCGCCGCCCTCGTCGCTGTCGCGTTCCTGGTTGTCGCCCTGTTCCTGGTCGTCGTCGCTGTCTTCGCCGTCCTGCTCCTGGCCGAGTTCCTCAGCCATCTCCATCGCCGCCAGGAGGTCGCGCATGGCGCGTGCGAAGGCCTTCTGGTCCTCGACCGCGTTCGGCAGGCGCTCCAGCCGTTCGCCGGCCTTCTCCTCGATCCAGTCGCGCCAGACGTCGACGACGGCGCGGGCGCTCGGCGGGATCTCGCGGCCGGTCAGGCGCTCGCGCACCATCAGCGCCACGGCATCTTCCAGCGGCGCCTCGGCCCGGTCGGTGACGTCCTGCAGGTTGGAGCGGAAATACTTGTCCTCGAGCATGGCCGCGAGGTTGTCGCCGACGCCGAGCATGGCATTGGCGCCGATCGCCTCGACGCGGGCCTGCTCGACCGCGTCGAACACGGCACGCGCGCTCTTGCCCTCGGGCGCGAGGGTGGCATGGATCTTGTTGTCGTGCCGGGCGCGCCGCAGCGCCATGGCGTCGGCCATGCCCCGCGTGACTGCGATGTCGTTCTGGGTGACGCGCTTCGGCAGGTCGGGCAGGCGAGCGCGCGGCCCGTTCAGCCCCGGCCGCTCGCTGGCATAGGTGACTTCGAGCTCGGCATCCCCGGCAATCGCCCGCATGCAGCCGGCGACCGCCCGCCGGAACGGCTCGCGATCGATGCCACCTTTGGCATTGCCGGGTTTGGAATTGTCGCCGATGCGGGACATGCTATCCGGGCCTTGTTCTCGTGTGGGGCGGCGGAGCGCCGTTGCCGTGTCTGTCGTGTTCGGCGGTGCGACGCCTGTACCGAAGCGCCAACCTCTCAGGTTCGTCATCCTCGGCCGCAGGCCGGGGACCCATGCCGTGGCGTTGAACACAGCCGCGGCGGCAGTCACCGTGATGTCATTATCGCTGGTCTTGGTGCGGTGACGTCTCGGCATGGGTCCCCGGGGCCAAGGCCCCGAGGATGACGATGTTCAAACGGCGTGTCCCTGTGCGGTCAGAGCGTCCTCACTTCGCGGTCAGAAGGCGTGCACTTTAGCCTGACGTCTCGCGACGCCTGATCCGGCCTGACGTCTCACGCCGTTTGATTCCGCTTTCACCGCGTCGAAACCTAGTCTAGCACCACGTTAGCGCTCGACTCCGGCAGCTCTTCCCCGAACGCCCGCTGATAGAACTCCGCCACCAGCGCCCGCTCCAGATCGTCGCACTTGTTCAGGAACGTCAGCCGGAACGCGAAGCCGATATTGCCGAAGATCTCGGCGTTCTCGGCCCAGGTGATCACGGTCCGCGGGCTCATCACCGTCGACAGGTCGCCGTTGACGAAGGCCGAGCGAGTCATGTCGGCGACGCGGACCATCTTCGAGATCTGGACCTTGCCTTCCTTGGTCTGGAAGTGCTTCGCCTTGGCGAGGACGATGTCGACTTCCTTGTCGTGCGGCAGGTAGTTCAGGATCGTCACGATCGACCAGCGGTCCATCTGCGCCTGGTTGATCTGCTGCGTGCCGTGGTAGAGGCCCGTGGTGTCGCCGAGGCCGACCGTGTTGGCGGTGGCGAACAGGCGGAAGGCCGGGTGCGGCGTCACGACGCGGCTCTGGTCGAGCAGCGTCAGGCGGCCGGAGGCCTCCAGCACGCGCTGGATCACGAACATCACGTCGGGTCGGCCGGCATCGTACTCGTCGAAGACGAGGGCGACGTTGTGCTGGTAGGCCCAAGGCAGGATGCCGTCGCGGAATTCGGTGACCTGCATGCCGTCGCGGACGGTGATCGCGTCCTTGCCGATGAGATCGATGCGGCTGACATGGCTGTCGAGGTTGATGCGCACGCAGGGCCAGTTGAGGCGGGCGGCGACCTGCTCGATGTGCGTCGACTTGCCGGTGCCGTGGAAGCCCGAGACCATGACGCGGCGGTTGCGCGCAAAGCCCGCGAGGATCGCCAGCGTCGTTTGCTTGTCGAAGAGGTAATCGGGGTCGAGGTCCGGGACGTGGTTGTCCGCCTCGGCATAGGCCGGGACCATCAGGTTGCTGTCGAAACCGAAGGTTTCACGGACGGAGATCGTGGTATCCGGGAGCCGAGCCACGTCCTGAACCGCTGCAGTCATCACGCCTCCAAAGGCCCGCGCGGCCATGCTGGCGCGGTGCCGTGTCTGTTGCCTCAGTGACGCCGGGAGCCGTCGCGGGCAGAGTTGCCGGCACCGAAATGCCCTTTCGGCACCGAGATGCCGCTGCTGTGTTCAAGCCGCGCCAGCAGCCGGCGGAGTTGCCGGTCGCCACACACGGGCTTCCGTTCAGCGATTAACAAAAACCGGACTGCTTCAGGAGCTTGTAGGCCTGGATGACCTCGCGCAGCCGGTCTTCGTGTCCGCGATCGCCGCCGTTGGCGTCGGGATGATATTGCTTCACCAGGCTTTTATAGCGCGTCCGAACCGTCTCGCCAGACGAATCTTCGGGGATGCCGAGCGTCGTGAAGGCTTTCGATTCCAGCGAGCGCACCTTCTTGACCTTGGCCGCCGCGCGTGCGGCCGCCGCGTCGCCCTCGAAAAGGTTGAAAGGGTCCTTGGCCTTGCCGGTCCAGCGCTTGGCGCGCGGCGGCGCCTGGTTGGTCGCGGTGTCGCCGGTCGCCGCGCCCATCGTCCAGGTCGGACGGTGCCCCGTCAGCGAATCCTTGAGGTAGGTCTGGATGTCGGTGTCGTTCAACCCGGAGAAGTAGTTGTACGACTTGTTGTACTGGCGGACGTGGTCCACGCAGAAGTTGAGGTACTGGCCCTCGTGGTCGCGTCCCCGCGGCGCCTTGTGGGTGCCGGGCTCCTTGCAACCATCCCACGAGCAGTCGGGCGCGCGCGCCTTCTCTGCAGCCTTGCGGCTGGGGCGGACACGAATGCCGTCGAAATATTTGGAATCGAGTTTCATCGGGATGGATTATGGTGCGCCGGCAGGAGCCGAACAAGAATTGACAGATGCGAAAAAGTCCGGGAAGCCGGGCCGAAGCGGCGATTGTCGGTTCCTGCGGACCGGCAATCTCGCCTCAACCAACCCTCTTTGCATCGGAACCCGGAATGACGCTGTATTCCCGCGACACGATCGAGGCCAAGCTGGCGGACGCATTTGCCCCGGATAGTCTCAAAGTCATCGACGAAAGCCACCTGCATGCCGGTCACCACCATGGGGCGAGCGAGCATCATGCTGGCTTCGATGGGTCGGCGGGTACGCATTTTCGCGTCATGATCGTGTCTTCCCTGTTTGCCGGACTGAGCCGTATCGACCGGCATCGTGCCGTGAACAAGGCGCTGGCCGACGAATTGGTTTCCGGCGTGCACGCGCTGGCCATCGAGGCGAAGGCACCGGGCGAGCCGACGCGGCGTTGACCGCGCTGCTCTCAGCCCGCGCCGCCCGGCGCACCGCGCACCGCCGCCGCCGCACCGCGGTCGGGCTGAGCTTTGCCGCGGCGTTGTCTTGCCTTGCCGGCATGACCGACGCCGTCGGCTTCCTCATCGCCGGCGATTTCGTCTCCTTCATGAGCGGCAATACGACGCGGCTCGCCGTCGCGACTGGCAGCCTGCAGATCGCGGCAGTGCTGCATCTCGCGGTGCTCGTTCTCGTCTTCGTCCTCGGCAATGCAGCCGGCGTTCTGTTCGCCCATCTCACCGGACGCCGGCACGGCGTCATCGTCGGGCTGGTCGCCGCGCTGCTCCTCGCATCGGCGGGCTTCTCTGGACAGGGGCTGGAGCGCCTCTCGGTCATTCTCCTCGTCTTCGCGATGGGCGCCGTCAACGTCGCGATGGAGCGAGTCGAGGGCCATTCGCTGGGGGTGACCTACGTCTCCGGCGCGCTGTCGCGCTTCGGCCGGGGCCTGGGACGGCGCCTGCTCGGCCGCGCGGTGCCGAACTGGTGGTTCGAGATCGTTCCCTGGTGCGGCATGCTCAGCGGCGCCGTCGTCGGCGCGATCGCCTTCGGCCTTATCGGCCCGCTAGCGATCTGGCTGTCGGCGGGCTTTGCCGCGGTGATTGCCGTCGCTTCGCTGCTCATCCCCGCCCGCTGGAGACGGCAGTATTTTGCTGGGTGATGGAGGCGGACCGTTTGGCGTACTCGCTTCGGCAGAAGAGCCTTCGCGCTGTCGGTCTTGATAAGCCTTGTTCCGTGGCTGAGACCACCTGATCGAAGAGCGCCTTACCGGATCAGTTCGACGGTGACGCCGATGGCTCTTCCGGCCTCGCTCCAAGCCTTATCCGCTGTCAGGGCGGTGCGTCCCTTGCGCTGTGCCAGCGCCAGGCAGGCACGGTCTGCGAAGGACAGACCGAAACTCTTGGTCTCGGAGCGGAAGCTGCCGGCGGAGTAGGCGGCGTCGGTATCGAAGGCTTCGATCGTGAGATCGAGAGATGCCAGCAGACGCTCCGCCCCGCTCCGGTCGAGCCCGAGGTCAGAGAGTTTAGCAACGACTTCGGAAAGGTTCACGGCAGACATCAGGCCCCCCGCCAGAGCCGCCTCGACCCTTTCGGCTCCCGTCTCGCCGTTGATCAGGCAAAGGACGGCGGAAGCATCGAGGATGTAACCTTCACTCATTCTCCGTTTCCAGGCGGCGGTCCGAGATCAGCTCTTCCGACAGGACGCGTCCCGTCGGATTCAACGCCTGAACCTGTGCCTGAACCTCCTGGAGCGCCACGGCGATCGAGCGGAGCCGCAATTCTCCCGCTTCGATGTCCATGAGGAGCGTGTCGCCGGGGGAGATGCCGAGTGCGCGTTGGAACGATGCGGGGATGACGAGCCTACCGCCCTCCGTCACCTTGACCTTCCGCGCGTCCATCGCTCTCGCCGCTCCTAACTTCGTCCCCCAAGCTATAATTCATCCTGGAACGCTTGTCGCATCGAGGGCCGACAAATCGAGACGCTGCTTGTCTTGGCCTCGGCTCAGGCCAGTTCGTCGGCGAGGAACGCCGATACGTCCGCAGGATCGACATCGCCAGCGATGAAGGCTTCGCCGATGCCCCGCGTGAGGATGAAGGTGAGGCGGCCTCGGCTGACCTTTTTGTCTTGGCCGATGGCGCGCATCAGGGTTTCGGTGGAGAAGCCGTCGCCGGGAATTTCGCCGATGGTCGTCGGCAGGCCGGCGGCCTGCAGGTGACGCTCGGCGCGGACGGCGTCCTGTCCGCTGCAGAGGCCGAGCCGGACCGAGAAGCGGTGGGCCAAGGCCATGCCGATCGAGACGGCCTCGCCATGTACCAGCCGCGCCGTGTCGTAGCTGCAGGCCGCCTCCAGCGCGTGGCCGAAGGTGTGGCCAAGGTTCAGGAGGGCGCGGCGGCCGTTCTCGCGCTCGTCGGCGGCGACGACTTCGGCCTTGGCCCGGCAGCTCGTGGCGATCGCCTCGGCGCGTTCAGGGCCGCCAGCGAAGACCGCCGTGCGGTTCCGCTCCAGCCAGTCGAAGAAATCCGGCCGGTCGATCAGCCCGTATTTGACCACCTCGGCATAGCCGGCGGCGAATTCGCGCGGGCTCAACGTGTCGAGCACCCCGGTATCGGCGAGCACCAAAGCCGGCTGGTGGAAGACGCCGACGAGGTTCTTGCCTTGCGGCGAATTGATGCCGGTCTTGCCGCCGACCGAGGAATCCACCTGCGCCAGCAGCGAGGTCGGGATCTGCACGAAGCGCATGCCGCGCCGAACGATCCCGGCGACAAAGCCCGAGAGGTCGCCGATGACGCCGCCGCCGAGCGCCACGACCGCATCGCCCCGCTCGAGCCGGGCTCCGATCACCGCCTCGACGGCGACCTGCAACTGGGCGAAAGATTTTGTCGTCTCGCCAGCCGGCAGGACCAGCGTCGCCGCCTCGATCCCGGCCGCGGCGAGCGAGCTGAGGAGCGGCGGAAGATGCAGAGCCGCGACGTTCTCGTCGGTGATGACGGCGACGCGGATGCCGGGGAGGCGCGCGGCGATCGCCGCGCCGGCCCCTGCGATCAGGCCCTCACCGATCAGGATGTCGTAGGAACGGTCGGCGAGGTCGACCCGCACCGTGCGGGGCTCGGCTTGCGCAAAACTCATGCTATCGGTCCAGATGGCGGTCTAGGGCGTCGACGATCTCGTCGGCGATCACTTCTCGCCGGACGTTGCGGGACTGGATGGTGATGTCGGCCTCGGCGTAGACGGGATAGCGCTGGGCCATCAGCCCCTCCATCACCGCCCGCGGGTCGGCGGCCAGGAGCAGCGGGCGCGTCGCGCGGCGCGAGACGCGCTCCATGAGGACGTCGAGATCGGCCTTCAGCCAGATGGTGATGGCCTTCTCGCGCAGCATGGTCCGCGTCTCCTCGGCCATGTAGGCGCCGCCGCCGGTGGCCAGCACCAGCGGTCCAGTCTGCGCCAGTCGTGACACGACGCGAGCCTCCAGCGCCCTGAACTCCGGCTCGCCATAGGCCTTGAAGATCTCCGAAACCGACATGCGCGCGGCCGACTCGATCTCGGTGTCGGCATCGCGGAACGGCAAGTCGAGCACCTGGCCGAGCTTGCGCCCGACGGTCGACTTGCCGGCGCCCATCAGGCCGATCAGCGTGATGCAGCGTCCGCGCAGCCGCGCCGATATGTCGAGCCCCTGGTCCGGGCGGGGTGCACTCCTCATCGTCGGTCTCTGTCGTCCCTGATCCTCGATCTTGGAGACAGGAATTCCCTCTTCCCGTCAAGTTCCAGGCCTGCCCAAGTTCCGGACGGGGATCTGCCGGTGGGGTTGGCGCTTGCGCCGAATACGGCAATCTTTAAACGAAAGCGCGGTAAGCTTCGCGAAACGATCACCATGCCCTGTCTCCGATAGAATGGCGTATCCGTCATGCCCACCCTCGTCCGACTGCTGACGGTGCTTCTGATCCTTGCCGGAACGGTGTTCGCGGTGATGGCGGCGCTCGTCTACCTCGTCGAGCCGACGCCGCACGCCGTGGTCATCGACCTGCCGCTGAACCAGCTGAAGGCGCCGCCGCCAACGGGCCAGCCGATGGTGCCCCGCCCGTGAAGACCGCAACCGCGCCGGCGCGGAAGCCGCCAGTCCGCCGCGATGCCACCGACATCGAGACCTTCCTCGAGATGATGGCGGTCGAGCGCGGTGCGGCCGAGAACACGCTCGACGCCTATCGCCGCGACCTCGATGACGCCGCTGGCTTCCTGGCCGGGGAGGGCGCAAGCCTCGCCTCGGCCACGACCGACGACATCCGCGGCTTTGTCTCCGATCTGGCGGCGCGCGGTTTTGCTGCTTCTAGCCAGTCCCGACGGATGTCCTCGCTGCGGCAGTTCTACAAGTTCCTCTATGCCGAGGGGATGCGCGGCGACGATCCGACGGGACCGATCGAAACGGCCCGCAAGGCCCGACCGCTGCCGAAGATTATGAGCGAGGCCGAGGTGGACCGGCTGATCGACGCGGCGGCGGCCGCCGCCGGTGCGGCGGATCTTTCGGGGCTGGCGCTGGTGCGGGCGATGCGGATGCACGCGCTGGTCGAGGTGCTCTATGCGACCGGCCTGCGCGTTTCCGAACTCGTCAGTCTGCCGCGCTCGGTGCTGCGGTCGAAGAACCGGCTGATCATTGTGCGCGGCAAGGGCGACAAGGAGCGGATGGTGCCGATCGGCGAGCGCGCCCGCGACGCGCTGCAGGGCTTTGGCGAGGCGATGCGGGCAGCCGCCACAGTGCCGCGCGCTGCGGATGCGGCGGACCAGCCCTGGCTCTTCCCGGCCCTCTCGGAAAGCGGTCACATGACGCGCCAAGCCTTCGCCCGCGATCTGAAGGCGCTGGCGGGCCGCGCTGGCATCCCCGCCTCGCGGGTGTCGCCGCACGTGTTGCGGCATGCCTTTGCGAGCCATCTCCTGCAGAACGGCGCCGATCTCCGGGCCGTTCAGGAACTGCTCGGGCATGCCGACATCTCGACGACGCAGATCTATACCCATGTCCTCGAGGAACGCCTGATCCGCCTGGTTTCCGACCACCATCCGCTGTCGGAGATCAGCGGCGGCTGAGGCGAGGACTGCGGGTGCGGCGGATTTCTTGACAAGCCGGGGCCATGTCGTCAGTTTGCGCCGCAACTCGAACCCTCTGTTCCTGGCCCCCGGCCGACGTTGCCGGTCCCCGGCAAACGCTCGATCCGAGCGACGGAAAGAGGCTGTTCCCCGCGAGAAAAAGGACGGCCTCGGTCGCTCATGCACAACTATCTCGATTTTGAAAAACCGGTCGCCGACCTGGAAACGCAGATCCTGTCGCTGAAGGAGATCGGCGCCGACAAGGATGGCGTTGACGTCACCGAGGAGATCGGCCGCCTGGAGAAGCGCTCGCGCGATGCGCTGGTCGATCTCTACAAGAAGCTGACGCCCTGGCAGAAGACGCAAGTCGCGCGCCATCCCGACCGGCCGCACTGCCTCGACTATATCGGCCGGATGATCACCGACTTCACGCCGCTCGCCGGTGACCGGTTCTACGCCGAGGATCTGGCTGTCGTCGCCGGCTTCGGCCGGTTCGACGGCCAGTCGGTCGCGGTGATCGGGCAGGAGAAGGGCTCCGACACCCAGACACGGCTGAAGCACAATTTCGGCATGGCGCGGCCCGAAGGCTACCGCAAGGCGGTTCGGATCATGGAGATGGCCGAGCGCTTCGGCATCCCCGTGCTGACGCTCGTCGACACCGCCGGCGCCTATCCCGGCATCGGCGCCGAGGAGCGCGGCCAGGCCGAGGCCATCGCCCGCTCGACCGAGGCCTGCCTCAACCTCAAGGTGCCGATCGTCTCGCTGGTGATCGGCGAGGGCGGCTCGGGCGGCGCCATCGCCATCGCCGCGGCCAACCGGGTGCTGATGCTGGAGCACGCGATCTACAGCGTCATCTCGCCGGAGGCCGGCGCCTCGATCTTGTGGCGCGACGCGACGCGGGCGCAGGACGTCGCCCAGGCGATGAAGATCACCGCGCAGGACCTCAAGGGTTTTGGCGTCATCGACGAGATCGTGCCGGAGCCGCTCGGCGGCGCCCATCGCCAGAACGACGAGGCGATCGACCTCGCAGCCGACCGGCTGCGCGCGGCGCTGGCTGAACTGACGGTGCTCGACGGCGAGACCGTTCGGCGGCAGCGGCGCGAAAAGTTCCTGTCGATCGGCCGCAATCTGTAGCTTTCTTCCGCGTTCTGCGGCATGGCATTCACTATCGAGGGCGGTCGTGGCTTTTTCGCCACGGCCGCCCTCTCGGTTTTGTGGTGAACTCACAGGGAAATTTCGAGCGCCGCGGCACTTTTCGCGCGCGCTCGCGTGAAGACGCCAAGGTCTTAACCGCCTGTTAAGGCGGCAAGGCCAAAAAGAGATAACTTGTCCTTAACCCGAGCGCTGGCCGGGACAGGGACGCCAGATGCCGATCGGGGGCCGGTTCGCCGGAAGATCGGGCGCAGGGAGTGGGTCCTTGCTCAAAGAGGGTACGGGGATGCTCGTCAGACGCCTGGTGACCGCAGCGGTACTTGCGGCCAGCATGATGGTGGTGTCGGCTTGCCAGCCGGGCGCCGATCTCGGTGACCTCATGGGCCCGGATGCGCCGGTTCCCGCTGCCCTCGTCAAGGAGATGAAGCTCAAGGACATGGGCGTGAAGTCGCCGATCCTGGTGCGGCTTTACAAGGAAGAGTCGCAGCTCGAGGTCTGGAAGCAGAAGACCAGCGGCCAGTACGAACTCCTGAAAACCTATGCGATCTGCGCCTGGTCCGGCAAGCTCGGGCCGAAGCGCGTCGAGGGTGACCGCCAGGCGCCCGAGGGCTTCTACACCGTCACCCAGGGCAGCCTGAACCCCGGCTCGCAGCACCATCTGGCCGTCAACATCGGCTATCCCAACCAGTACGACCGCGCCAATGGCAGCACCGGCCAGAACCTGATGATCCATGGCTCCTGCAATTCGTCCGGCTGCTACGCCATGGACGACTGGCAGGTCGAGGAGCTCTATGCGCTGGCCCGCGACAGCTTCGCCGGCGGCCAGCGCTCGTTCCAGATCCAGGCCTATCCGTTCCGGATGACGCCGAAGAACATGGCCCGCCACCGGCAGTCCGAGCACTACGCCTTCTGGAAGATGCTGAAGGAAGGCTCGGATCTTTTCGAGCTGACCAAGAAGGTGCCGGACGTCGGCGTCTGCGAGAAGCGCTACGTCTTCGACCCCAAGCTTGAGGACGGGCAGAAGCTCGACGCCGCCGGCAAGTGCCCGGTGGTGACGGAGACGGCAGAGGTCGCGGCCAAGCGGATTGCCGACCAGGCCGAGGAAGACAAGCTGGTCGCCTTGATGAAGCCGACCGACTTCGCGCCGGTCTCGACCTTCAGCTACAAGACCGGCTCGCCGATCACTGCCGATGCCTATGCCAACGAACAGCACCGCCGCGAGGGCTACGACCGGCTGGGCAAGCCGATCGAGGTGCGCAAGGCAACGGTGTTCGACGGCATGCTCGGCCGGAAGTAATCAGCGGTATCACCGGGGCAGGGCGCAGGCTGGTTATGATGCGGGCGCCGCATCCGGCAAGCTGTTCCCGCCACGAAGGCAGCTTGCGCCACTAAGCGTCACAATACCGTGCCGATCATGCTCGTCGCGCAGTGGCTTGAGTGACGGCGCTTCTTGGAGAGGCGACAAGAGCTGTCGCCCCTCGCTTCGGAACTTCCGAACCTTAGTGGTTCATGCCCGGCGTGTGGCCCATGCCCGGCATTGCATCCCCCTCCGCGGTGCTAGCTTCCGGCGACTGGCCGACGCCGAGCACCGGCAGGACGACCTCGACCTTTCCCGCCTTCTCGAAGCTGAGCGTCACCGGCACCGTGTCGCCGGCCTTGAACGGCGTGGTGACGCCGGTGAACATCATGTGCAAGCCGCCCGGCTTCAGCGCGACGGTGCCGTTCGCGGGCACATCGACGCCGTCCGGTAGGGGGCGCATCGACATCACCTCGCCCTTCATTGACATCTCATGCAGTTCGCCCTTCTGGGCAAGCGGGGTCGCCACGCCGAGCAGGCGGTCGGCGGCACCCGCATTGCGGATGGTGAGATAGCCGCCGCCGACCGGCTGGTTCGGCAGCATGGCGCGGGTGAAGCCGCCGGAAATGGCGATGTCGCCTTGCAATGCCTGGCCGGCGACGGGCTCGGCGAGGGCCGCGATCGGCATCAGGAAGGCGAAGGCTGCAGCGGCAAGGCGTTTCATGGGATCTCTTTCGTCGGCCCGGCGACGAAGCCGGCAGGCATTCTGGTCGGGGTACCGCACCCGCCGATTTCGGCTGGCTTGACCCGGTGATTCCTGAAACTCTCTCGCACAACCGCGGCGCCCGCCGCAATCATCCGGAGACATGCATGGCTGTGACGATCTATCACAATCCCGACTGCCAGACTTCGCAGGCGGCGCTCGACGCCATCGAGGCCGCAGGCGCGACGCCGGAAATCATCGAATATCTGAAGACGCCGCCGAGCCGCGAGACGCTGATCGAACTGCTCGACGTCATGGGACTGAAGCCGCGTGATTTGCTGCGTAAGAAGGGCACGCCCTATGCCGAGCTCGGCCTCGACGATCCCGCGCTCGACGACGAGGAAATCCTCGACCAGATGATCGAGCATCCGATCCTGATCAACCGGCCGATCGTCGTGACGGAAAGGGGCGTGCGGCTCTGCCGGTCGCCCGATGACGTCAAGGCGATCCTGTAGAAGAGTTTGCTGGCGGCGCGGCCGGCGCGCCCGCTCTGGCTGGAAGAGGCGGTCGCCGAGCGACCGCCTTTTTGCTGTCAGGCGTAGGCGCCGTGGCAGTGCTTGAACTTCTTGCCCGAGCCGCAAGGGCATGGCTCGTTGCGGCCGACGGTGCCCCAGAGGCTCGCATCCTCGGTACCCGGCTCGCCGGCAGTCAGGCTGTCGGTCGGCGGGGCGAACTCGTCGATACCGGTGTCGGCGTCGATGTGGTGGCCTTCTGCCAGCTGCAGGATATCGTCCTGCGGCTGCTCTTCTTGTCGGACGATCTCGACGCGCATCAGCTGCGAGGTCGTGCGCTCACGCAGGTGCCCGAGCATGGTCTCGAACAGCTCGAAGCCTTCCGACTTGTACTCGTTCAGCGGATCGCGCTGCGCATAGCCGCGGAAGCCGACGACCGAGCGCAGGTGGTCGAGGTTGACGAGATGCTCGCGCCACAATGCGTCGATGGTCTGGAGGACTACCGAACGCTCGACATAGGTCATCATCTCCGGGCCGAAGCGCTCGCGCTTCTCGGCATAGGCGGCATCCGAAGCGGCGATGATGCGCTCGCGGATCACTTCCTCGTCGATGCCCTCCTCGTCCGCCCAGGCCTGGATGGGCAGGTCGAGGTTCAACAGATCGAGCGCGTCTTCGCGGAGCTCGGCGGTCTGCCACTGCTCGGCATAGGCCCGCTCGGGAATACGGCGGCTGACGATCATGTCGATGGTCGCCATACGCATGTCCGAAATGGTCTCGGACAGGTCGCTCGAATCCATCAGCTCCAGCCGCTGGTCGAAGATGACCCGGCGCTGGTCGTTCATCACGTCGTCGTACTTCAACAGGTTCTTGCGGATGTCGAAGTTGCGGGCTTCGACCTTCTTCTGTGCCTTCTCCAGCGCCTTGTTGATCCAAGGATGGACGATCGCTTCGTCCTCCTTCAGGCCAAGGCGCGTGAGCATGGTGTCCATGCGCTCGGAACCGAAGATCCGCATCAGATCGTCCTGCAGCGACAGGAAGAATTTCGAGCGGCCGGGATCGCCCTGGCGGCCGGAGCGGCCACGCAGCTGGTTGTCGATGCGCCGGCTCTCATGCCGCTCGGTGGCGAGGACGTAGAGGCCGCCGGCCTTGAGGGCGATCTCCTTGAGCCGCTTGATGTCGGTCTTGATCGCGGCCTCGGCGGCGTCGCGCTCGGGACCTTCCGGCATGTCCTTCAGCTCGTGCTCGATGCGCATGTCGGCATTGCCGCCGAGCTGGATGTCGGTGCCGCGGCCGGCCATGTTGGTGGCGATGGTCACCGCGCCCGGCACGCCGGCCTGGGAGACGATGTACGCTTCCTGCTCGTGATAGCGGGCGTTCAACACCTGAAAGTCTTTCAGGCCGCTCTCGCGCAGGCGCTCGGCGAGCAGCTCGGACTTCTCGATCGACGTCGTGCCGACGAGCGTCGGCTGGCCGCGGCTCGAGGCCTCGGCGACCTCCTTGGCGATCGCCCGGAACTTCTCCTCGGCGGTGCGGTAGACCTCGTCGTCCTCGTCGATGCGGCTGACGGGAAGGTTGGTCGGGATCTCCAGGACGTCGAGGCCGTAGATGTCGCCGAATTCGGCCGCTTCCGTCGACGCCGTGCCGGTCATGCCGGCGAGCTTGCCGTACATGCGGAAATAGTTCTGGAAGGTGATCGACGCGAGCGTCTGGTTCTCGGGCTGGACGGTGACGCCTTCCTTCGCTTCGAGCGCCTGGTGCAGGCCCTCGGAGAAGCGGCGGCCCGGCATCATGCGGCCGGTGAACTCGTCGATGATGACGATCTCGTCGTTGCGGACGATGTAGTCCTTGTCGCGCTGGAACAGCGTGTGCGCCTTCAGCGCATTGTTGACGTGGTGGACGATCGCCACGTTCTCGATGTCGTAGAGTGAGGTGCCGACCAGCTGGCCGGCGGATTCCAGGAGACGCTCGAGCTTCTCCGTGCCGTCCTCGGTGAAGGCGACCTGGCGCTGCTTCTCGTCGAGCTCGTAGTCTTCCTTGCCGAGCTGCGGGATGAAGGTGTCGATGGTCTTGTAGAGGTCCGAGCGGTCGTCGAGCGGGCCGGAGATGATCAGCGGCGTGCGCGCCTCGTCGATCAGGATCGAGTCGACTTCGTCGACGATGGCGAAGTGGTGGCCGCGCTGGACCATCTGACCGCGGTCATACTTCATGTTGTCGCGGAGGTAGTCGAAGCCGAGCTCATTATTGGTGGCGTAGGTGATGTCGCAGGCATAGGCCGCGCGACGCTCGTCGTCGCTGAGGCCATGCGTGATAATGCCGACGGAAAGGCCGAGGAAGCGGTAGACCTTGGCCATCCACTCGGCGTCGCGCGTGGCGAGGTAGTCGTTGACGGTCACGACGTGCGCGCCCTTGCCGGCGAGCGCATTGAGGTAGACCGGAAGCGTCGCAACGAGGGTCTTGCCCTCGCCGGTGCGCATTTCGGCGATCGACTTGCGGTTCAACACCATGCCGCCGATCATCTGCACGTCAAAATGCCGCATGCCGAGGGCGCGTTTGGCGGCTTCGCGGACGGTCGCGAAGGCCGGCACCAGAAGGTCGTCGACCGGCTTGCCGGCGGCGATCTCGGCCTTGAAGGTCGCAGTGCGGCCGCGCAGCTCATCGTCGCTGAGGGAGACCAGCGAGGGCTCCAGAGCATTGATCTCGCGCACGAAGGAATCGAACTTGCGCACGACGCGGTCGTTCGACGAACCAAGCAACTTGCGGGCTAAGCCGCCGAAACTGACCATGATCAGGACTTTCCAAAGATTAAGCGGTGCGACCTGACGTCTTCATTGTCTGCCGACGGGTCCAGGGCGATCCGGTCTCGGCCGAAGAGGCCGTGCGCCGCTATCCCGATCCCAGCCGATCCGAACGGATTAAACGTTAGGGATCAAAGAGTTACACATCGCGTGAGCATGCTGCCGTTTCCCGTCATCGGCGTCGCGTGTCGGGACCTGCGGCTGGACTTTGATGACGCGAGAGAGATAAGAGGGGGGCAAAGCGATGTCAACGCCGCCTGCCGGCGCCGTGCGGCCTTCAAAAGACCGCAAAGCAAGGACTTCCAACCACGCGTTCAAAGAGCGGCCCGCGCCGAGAGGCCGGCATCCGTGTCGCCCGAGAAATCCGAGGAACTGACTTTATGACCCGTATCATCACGCTTCTTCTTGCCGCGACCAGCCTGTCGCTGGCGGGCATGGCCCTCCCGGCCAGCGCCGCCGACACCGACGTCGTGGCCAAGGTGGGCACCCAGTCGATTACCGAGGGCGACCTGACGCTCGCCGCCGGCGACCTCGGCGAGCAGTTCGAGAAGCTGCCGCCCGAGCAGCGCAAGCTGGCCGTGCTGTCCGCCCTGATCGACATCAAGTCACTCGCCCAGGAAGCCGAGAAGACCGACATCGAGAAGGACCCGGTGGTGCAGGCGCGCATCGCCTTTCTGCGCGAGCGGGCGCTGCACAACGCCTATTTCCAGAAGCAGGGCGTCGACGGCATCAAGGATGAGGAGCTGAAGGCACGCTACGACGCCGAGCTCGCGAAGCTGAAGCCGGTCGAGGAAGTCCATGCCCGCCACATCCTGGTGAAGACCAAGGAAGAGGCTGAGGCGGTGATCAAGGAACTCGACGCCGGCGCTGACTTCATGACGCTGGCGGCGTCGAAATCGGCCGGCCCGTCCGGTCCCGAGGGCGGCGATCTCGGCTTCTTTGGTCCCGGCCAGATGGTGCCGCCTTTCGAGAAGGCTGCCTATGCGCTCGAGGTCGGCAAGTATACCGAGGCGCCAATCGAGACCCAGTTCGGCTGGCACGTCATTCAGGTGACCGAGAAGCGGCCGCAGCCGCAGCCGAGCTTCGACGACGTTAAGGACCAGGTTCGCCAGGTGCTGATGCGCGAGAAGTACATGGCCATCGTCCAGAAGGCCCGCGACGACCTGAAGGTCGAGTATGTCGACCCGAAGGTGAAGACGCAGGTCGAGGCGATGGAGAAGTCGATCGCCAACGGCGCACCGGCCGGCGGTGAGGCAGCGCCGGCTGAGGGCGCTCCGGCAGAAATGGCCCCGGCCGAGGGCGATGCCCCCGCCACGGCGCCCGCGCCCGCCCAGTAAGAGTAAAACAACGACTGCCGGCGGAAGAGGACAATGCTCTCTTCCGCCGGTCCGCAAGCCGGACGGCCGGCGACAGCGCGATCTCCAGAAGGCTTCCCGAGAAGGAACGACCATGAGCGTGAGCGTCTCCCCGCTGGCCCCCACGGCCACGCCCGACATGCCGGTGATCGAGGGCCTGCGCATCGCCACCGGCGCCGCTGGCATCAAGTACAAGGGCCGCACCGACGTGCTCCTGATGGTGCTCGACGCGCCCGGCGGCATTGCCGGCGTGTTCACCAAGTCGAAATGCCCGTCGGCGCCGGTCGACTTCTGCCGTGACAGCCTGAAGGGCGGGAGCGTCCGCGCGATCGTCGTCAATTCCGGCAATGCCAACGCCTTCACCGGCCGCAAGGGCCGCGAGACCACGGCGATGACCGCGGTCGCCGCCGCCGAGGCGGTCGGCTGCAAGACCGGCGAGGTCTTCCTCGCCTCGACTGGCGTCATCGGCGAGCCGCTCGATGCCGGCAAATTCGCGCACCTCCTGGAAGGCCTCGCTGGCGAGGCGACCGGCGACCGCTGGCGCGACGCCGCCGACGCGATCATGACGACTGACACCTATGCCAAGGTTGCCACCCGCACGGTCGAGATCGACGGCGTGGCGGTTACCTTGAACGGCATCGCCAAGGGTGCCGGCATGATCGCGCCTGACATGGCGACGATGCTCTCCTTCCTCGCCACCGACGCGGCGATCTCCTCCGCGGCGCTGCAGGCGATGTTGTCGGCTGCCGTCGAGCCGAGCTTCAACTCCGTCACCGTCGACAGCGACACCTCGACCTCCGACACGCTGCTGCTGCTGTCGACCGGCGCGGCAGCCGCCCGCGGTTGCCCGGAGATCACCGACGGCGCCGACCCGCGCCTTTCCGACTTCAAGCTGGCGCTCGCCGACATGCTGCTCGACCTCGCCCGCCAGGTGGCGCGCGACGGAGAGGGCGCCCGGCACGAGATCCAGGTGACGGTCGAGGGCGCTGTCAGCGACACCTCCGCCAAGCGCATCGCGCTGTCGATCGCCAACTCGCCGCTGGTGAAGACGGCGGTCGCCGGCGAAGACGCCAACTGGGGCCGCGTCGTGATGGCCGTCGGCAAGGCCGGCGAGCCCGCCGACCGCGACCTTCTGACGATCTCCTTCGGCGAGGTGCGCGTCGCGGTGAACGGCGAGCGCGATCCCGACTACAGCGAGGCGGCGGCGGCGGCGGTGATGAAGCGGCCGGAAGTGCCGATCCGGGTCGAGCTCGGTCTCGGCGCCGGGCGCTGGACGGTCTATACCTGCGATCTCACGAAGGAATATGTCGAGATCAATGGCGACTATCGAAGCTGAGTTCATGAAGCGTCTCGCCGTCGTCCGCCGGCTGGAGGCCGCCGGCTTCCGGGCCTGGCCCGCCACCTCCACCGTCTATGACGGCACCTGGGCGGTGCGGCTGACCAAGAGCTTTCCCGCCAAGCGGCTGAACTCGGTCAATCCGCTCGACCCGTCCGACCATTCCGACATCGAGGGCCGGATCGAGCGGGCGGCGGAGCGCTTCGCCGCGGCGGGCCGGCCGCTGGTGTTCCGCCAGTCGCCGCTGGCGCCGACGCCGCTGATCGAGCATCTCGACCGCGCGGGCTGGTCGCGCTTCGCCGAATCCATCGTCTTCACCGCCGACCTCGCCGCGCTCGACCTGTCGAGCGCCATCGACCGGATCCCGACCAAGGACCTCGGGCGCTACGTGACTGCGAGCCTTGCCGTGCACGACCGCTCCGACGACATGCGCCAAGGCCTGACCGAGATCCTGGAATCGATCCGCCCCCCCGCCGGCCTGTTCGTGCAGGAGGAAGCGGGAAAGGCCATCGCCGTGGCGCTGGCGATCCACGACAACGACCTTGCGGGCGTGCTCGACGTCGCCGTGGCCGAGGGCAGCCGCCAGAGGGGCATCGGGCGCGACATCGTGGCCTCTGCGCTGCGCCACACCTTGCACAAGGGGGCACGCACCGGCTGGCTGCAGGTCGAGGCGGAGAACACAGCGGGCTTGGCGCTCTACCGCAATCTCGGTTTCGTCGAGGCCTATCGCTACATCTACCGCTCGCCGCCGGCCTGACGACGCGGCCTGCTGGTGACCCGCCCGGACGGTCCGTCCGCGGCTTCTCCGCCTCCGGCGGGGGCAAACGTTGAGGAAACCATCATGCCTGCGAAGACCATCCTCCTCGTTGCCGCCTGCGCGCTGATCGATGCCGACCGACGCGTGCTGATCGCCGAGCGGCCGGAAGGCAAGTCGCTGGCAGGGCTCTGGGAGTTTCCGGGCGGCAAGGTGGAGGCCGGCGAGACGCCCGAGGAGACGCTGATCCGCGAACTCCAGGAGGAGATCGGCGTCACGACGCAAGCCGCGTGTCTCGCGCCGCTGACCTTCGCCAGTCATCTCTACCCCGACTTCCACCTTTTGATGCCGCTTTACGTCTGCCGTCGCTATGAGGGCATCGCCCAGCCGCGCGAGGGGCAGCGGCTGAAATGGGTGCGGCCGAAGGACCTGCGCGACTATCCCATGCCCCCGGCCGACGCGCCGCTGATCCCGTTCCTCATCGACCTCATCTGAGAAAAACTGCCGCAGGGGAAGCCTGCCCCAGACCCTAACCTTTGCTGAAGGACCGGCGGCGGCCTTAAGCGATTTTTCACGGCTTTCCGTCACAATCCCAGAGTGTTGCAAAAGCGCCGCGTCCTTGCCGGGCGCCGCCGACATCCGGGGGGTGACCATGAAAGACAGCGGCCAGCCGAAAACGGGAAATGCCGGCGCCCTCGCCGAGGCCCGCACCGGCCTCTTTCGTGCCACCTTGCTGTTCGGCTCGATCGCCGCGGCGCTGGCGCTGATCGTCGTCCCCTCCGCCGACCGCCACGCGAAGATCAGCGTCGCCGAGCGCGGCCAGGCGCTGGATCCGACGGTCACCGGCTCGGCCGGAAATGCCGGCAAGAACACCTATGTCGAGAGCCGCAGCGTTCTGTGGGATGGCAAGGCTGGCCCTTGCCTACTGTTCCCCGATGGTACGCAGCGCGGCGCATGCTGAACGGTAGACCTTCTTCGCTGAGGGCGCGGCTGATGTCGCGCTGCCGCAGCTTCATCGATGATACCGCGGGAGCGACGGCGATCGAGTACGCGCTGATCGCCGGCCTCATCGGCCTCGCGATCGTTGCCTTCGTCTCGCAGATCGGCAGCAGCCTCCAGACCATCTTCCAGAACGTCGCGAACGGCCTGGCGAAATAAAGCTGGCATAGCGACAGGCCCGTCCGGTCGACGGGATCCTGGATAGCCTCGACTTTTAGCGTCTGTCTTTCTGGCGACGAACAGTCGGGTGACCTCGTTGCGGTTCCTCTGTCCGCGATAAGAGGGGGCGTTCGTCTCCCGCCAAGCGGCCGGTGCTCAGAGCTTGCCCGACCGATCGTTCAGCACCGCGCTGAGGCTCGCCTTCGCGCTGCCCGGCTTCAGCGGCTTCTGCTGGCTGTCGTGCGGTTTCCAGCCGGAGAGATAGACGATGTCGAAGGTCGCCCGCACCCGCCCGTCCGGATCCGAATAGCGGTCGGCGTAGATTTCCGCGGCGCGCAGGAACAGCCGGCGCCGGCTCGGCACGCGGCTGCGTTCGGTCAGCATGTTCGCCATGCCCATGGCCCTCAGATCACGCATCAGCTCGAACATCGAGGCATAGCGCACCGTCAGCCGGTCCTGGTCAGTGACCGGCAGCGCGAGGCCCGCCCGCTGCAGCAGCGCGCCGGCGTCGCGGATGTCGACGAAGGGGGCGACGCGCGGCGAGACGCCGCCGACGATCTCCGCCTCCGCCGCAAGCAGAGCGGCGCGCAGTTCGCTCAGCGTTTCGCCGCCGAGAAGCGCCGCCAGGAACAGTCCGTCCGGCTTCAGGCAGCGTTTGATCTGGACGAGGGTTCCCGGCGTATCGTTGGTGAGATGCAGCGACAGCGCGGAAACGACGAGGTCGACGGCATTCTCTGCGAGCGGCAACGCCTCTTCGTCGGCGACGACCGACAGGCCAGTGCCGCCGAGCAGTGCCGCATCGCGCTCGACCCGCACGACGGTGTCGACCTGGCCACCGGCCGCGAGGAGGCCCGCCATCTCGCCGGAATGGCCGGCAAGGTCGACGGCGAGCGGAAACCGGCGCTCGACCAGCGACAGCCGTTCGGCGAGCTCGGCGGCGACCGCGCGCAAGAGGAAGCGGGCCTCGGCAGCCTTCGGGTCGAGCGCCACACGGCGCCGGCGGCGGTCGAGCAGAGCACGGTCGAAAAGAGGGGTGTTCATCCAGCTTCCAATTTCGAGGTCGACGCCGGCTTGTAGCTGATGACGCACGGCGTAACGTCAAGCTTCTTGCATCGACGTCAAGCTAAGGACGCCCGGCGAAGGGCGCCTCCCAACCGGAGGGCGGGGATCGGAATGCGGCAGAGCGGGGCCCGCTGGCTGGCGGCGGCACTGGGCCAGCTGCTGTTTCCGCCGGTCTGTGCCGGCTGCCAGACGGCCATCGGGCAAGCGCATGCCCTCTGTGCCGGCTGCTGGGCCGGCGTCGGCTTCATCGAGCCGCCTTTCTGCGCGGTGCTCGGCACGCCCTTCGCCTTCGAGGCGGGGTTTGCCGGCGACATCGGCGCCAGCCTCGTGTCGCCCGAGGCGATCGCCGACCCGCCGCCCTTCGCGCGGCTGCGGGCGGCCGCACTCTATGATGGGCTGGCGGCACGGCTGGTGGCGTCGCTGAAATACGGCGACCGCATCGATCTCACGCTGCTGATGGCCGCCTGGATGGCGCGGGCCGGCCGCGAACTCCTCGACGCGGCCGATCTCGTGGTGCCCGTGCCGCTGCATGCGTCACGGCTGTGGCGGCGTCGCTTCAATCAAGCGGCCGAGCTGGCCCGCCAGCTGGTGCGGCTGGAGGCCGGGCGCGGCCACGTCCTCCGCTACCAGCCGAGGGTGCTGGTCCGCGTCAAGGCGACGCGCAGCCAGGTCGGGCTCGGGCGCGCCCAGCGGGAGGCGAACGTGCGCGCCGCCTTTGCCGTGCCCGGGCGCTGCAAGCCGCTCGTGGCCGGGCGGCGCGTGCTGCTGATCGACGATGTTTTCACCACCGGCGCCACCGTCGCCAGCGCGACACGGGCGCTGAAGCGCGCCGGGGCGCGGGATGTCGACGTGTTGACGTTTGCAAGGGTTGCGGTCGGAGAGGGTGCCGTCCATATCTGAAGTCTCAACCTTTTCACCAGGACGCAGCCATGCCCGACGTCACCATCTACACGCGCCAGTTCTGCGGCTACTGTGCCCGCGCCAAGCAGTTGCTGACCGAGAAGGGCGTCGCCTTCGACGAGAAGGATGCGACGCACGAGCCCGAGATCCGCCGGGAGATGCTGGCCCGGGCGAACGGTGGCACGACCTTCCCGCAGATCTTCATCGGCGACACCCATGTCGGCGGCTGCGACGACCTCTTCGCGCTCGACCGCGGCGGCAAGCTCGACCCGATGCTGGCGGCCTGACAGGCAGAGCCTTCGTTTTTCGCGGCCTAGTCACGGGCCGGCTTCCCACCGGCCGCATCGCCTTCCGCAACCTGCAGGATTTCCCATGACTAAGTTTGCCGCCGCCGTCCTGCAGATGCGCTCGGGCGTCGACCCCAAGGCCAATGCCGAGGTGATGGCCGCGATGGTGGCCGATGCCGTCGCCAAGGGCGCCACCTATCTGCAGACGCCGGAGATGACCGGCATGGTGCAGCGCGACCGCGCGGGACTTAATGCCCAGTTAAAGGGCGAGGCAGACGATGTGATCGTGCGGACCGCCGCGGAGCTTGCGCGTAAGCATAGCGTGTTCATCCATGTTGGCTCGGTCGCCGTCGCGGTCGAGGACGGGATGATCGCCAACCGTGCGTTCCTGTTCGGGCCGGACGGAAAGCGCCTCACCACCTATGACAAGATCCACATGTTCGACGTCGATCTCGACAATGGTGAGAGCTGGCGGGAATCGGCGACCTACAGGCCAGGTGCGGCTGCAGGGATCGCCGATCTTGCACTAGAGGGCGGCTCGGTGCGGATCGGTTTTGGCGTCTGCTACGACATGCGCTTCCCCCAGCTGTTCCGCGCCGAAGCCTTGGCCGGCGCCGAGGTGCTGACCGCGCCCGCCGCCTTCACCCGCCAGACCGGCGAGGCGCACTGGCACGTGCTGCTGCGCGCCCGGGCGATCGAGAATGGCGCCTTCATGATCGCCGCCGCGCAAGGCGGGGTGCACGAGGACGGCCGCGAGACCTATGGCCATTCGATCATCATCGACCCCTGGGGCAAGGTGATCGCCGAGGTCGACGGGGCGGAGCCCGGCATCGCCTTGGCCGAGATCGATACCGATATGGTCGCCGCCACCCGCCGCAAGGTGCCGAACCTCAAGAACGCGCGCGACTTCGCGGCGCCGCCGACCGGTGCAGGTTCGGCTGCAGCCGCCGAGGCCGCCGAGTGATCAAGTTCGCGCTCCGCTGCGAGCCGGCGGGGCATGGCTTCGACGGCTGGTTTCGGTCCAGCGAGGATTTCGAACGGCAGACGGCGGACGGTCTGGTCGCCTGCCCCAGTTGCGGCTCCGGCGCGGTGTCGAAGAGCCTGATGCGGCCGGCGGTCTCGACCCGACAGGGCCCGAGCGAGGCCGAGGCGGCGGCGGTGATCGCCAAGCTCCACGAGATCGGCCGCGCCGTGCGTGCCAAGGGCGAGGATGTCGGCCCGGCCTTCGCCGAGGAGGCGCGCCGGATCCACTATGGCGAGACCCCGCAGCGCCAGATTTTTGGCGAGGCGAGCCTGCCCGACGTCAAGGGACTGGTGGAGGAGGGCATCGCGGTGATGCCGCTGCCGCCGCTACCGGAAGACAAGAACTAGAACGCCCCGCGTCCTCCCGGACGCGCAAGGGACGCGCTGGATCGGCAAGAGAGAGCGCCGGGCGTTTCAGCGGACACCCGGCAACAACCTGCGGCGGGGCCTCGCCCGCCACCGCCCGGCCCGCCCGGCGCGGAACGAAACATCCGGAGACCTCGATTGGCCAAGACCTGGGCGGACGCGCCTTCCCCGTGCATCGACGTGTGCAAGTTCCGCGACGAAGGGCGCTGCATCGGCTGCGCCATGACCAAGCCGGAGAAGAAGGCGTATAAGCGCCTCGGCAAGAAGTCGAAGAAACAGGCCTTCTTCCTGCAACTCGCAGCTCGCCTGGAAAGCGCCGGCCGGCTGCCCTACTGGACGCGGATGTACCGGCGCAAATGCGAGCGCAAGGATGCCCCCTGTCCGCTCGACAAGCTCGACCAGGCTGCCTGACCCCCGCGCCGCCACAGGAAACCGTGATGTCCGACACAACCGATCTCGCCCTCTGGGCCGATGCGCCGAGCCCTTGCGTCGACGTGTGCAAGTACAAGCGCCAAGGCCGCTGCGTCGGCTGCGCCATGACCAAGGAAGAGAAGCAGGCGTTTCCCCGCAACGGCAGCGGCGAGGCGAAGAAGGAATTCATCGAGGCGCTGATGAGCCGGCTGGCCGAGGCAACGCGCAACCCGGCCTTCTGGGTGATGTCGTACCGGCGCAAATGCGCGATGGAGGGGGTGGAATGCCCGATCCGCGATGATGACGCAGACGTCGGCTGACGCTCACATCAGACACATGCTCCGTCTGTAGACAGGCATGGCTACCGGTTTAGCGCACGCTAAGGCGTTTTCGCTGTCCACTGAGCTGTTGGGCTGACGCCGGTGACGCGCGAAATTCCCGGTTGAAGTTCGACCAATTGAGGAGGCCGGCCTCGAACACGATCATCGTCAATGGGCCCTCGATCGCGATCCGGATCGACCTTCATCGCGATCGAGGTCGCAGGGCGCCCGTTTGTCGGCCATTCCCATCACGCCACAGCCATGATGGGAACCGACCTATGAATAGCCGGATGATCGCCTTTCTTCTCTTTTGCGCCGCATCGCCCCCGGCGCTGTCTGCTCTAGCCGACGAAGCGTTGCCGACGGGGCCGGCGTTGAACCTTTCGGCCGTTACCGCCATTCGCATCACTGGAGATGCCAGTGCGATCGACCTGACCACCCGTGAGGGCGAGCTTTTTACCGCCACCCTCGGCGGCAAGCGCTCGGGGTGGTTCGCGCATTGGAACTCGATCTGGTCCAATACGGACTGCCGAACCGAAAGCCGCATGTCCCTGAAGGACACGACGCTGTTCGTCGATGCCAGCACATCCTCCTGGCTTGATACCGCTGCCTGTCGAGTCGAATTGAAGGGGAACGTCCCCAAGGAGGTCTCGATCTCGATCAAGCAGGCGGCGTCGCAGGTGAAGCTCGTCGGCGACTTCGCGACCATCGCGCTCGACAACAAGGCTGCCGACGTGACGCTCGAAGGGCATGCCGGTTCTGTCCAGCTGAAGGCTGCGGCGCTTCGTTCGCATCTGAGCTTCGATCGAACGCAGGCGGACGAAACGCTGGTGATCGCTGCCGTCAGCCAGGATAGCTATCTCAGCTTCGCCGCCGATACCGCGATCAGCTACACGGTGGAAGCCAAGGCCGCGATGGTCGACAGCGCGCTGCCCAACGCCGTCGGCGCCAGGCCATCGGTCGTCTTGCGCGGCGATTATGTCCGGGCGACCATCCGGTAAGCCGCGATCGCTGCCGAATAGCTTGCGGGAAGGCGCGGCCGCGGCCTCGCCTGGCCGATGCCCGCAAAAGTGCGCCTGACAGACAGGTCGTTTCAAAGAAAACGGCCCCACCATTGCTGGCAGGGCCGTTCGCATTTCTGACGAAAAATTCGTGGCCTACTTCAGGTGCGCGCGGAGCATCCAAGCGAACTTGTCGTGGGCCTCGATGCGCTGGGTCGAAAGGTCGTTCGTCGCCCAGTCGCCGTGCTGGTCGGCGATCTCGCAGAGAGCCGAGAGCGTCGAGGAGATCTGCTCCTGGTCGGCGAGGAGGGCGGCGATCATCTCCTTGGCGTCGGCGTGGCCGTCATGCTCCTTCACCGCGCTGCGGGCGAGGTAGACGGAGTAACGGCCTTCCGCGTGCACGTCGAACTGCTTGATGCGCTCGGCGAGGAGGTCCTGGCCTTCGAAGTGGTCCTCGTAGATCTTTTGGAACAGCTCGTGCAGCGGGCCAAACGACATGCCGGTGACGTTCCAATGGAAGTTCTGCGCCTTCATCGTCTCGATGGAGGTCTCAGCCAGCGCCTGCGTCAGGCCCTGGACGATCTCTTCCTTGGCGGTCGGCTCGATCTTGGCGGCGGTCAGTCCCATGGGTGTCTCCTTGTGACCGGGCAAGCCGGTCCTTGTCGTGGAATAATTCTAAACTAGGCTGCCGATCTCCCTTTGGCAATCCTTTTTTGAATCATTCTAAACTGGATGGGGGGAGAAGTGGCGCACCGGCGCACAGATAGCCGGTCAGCAGCAGTGCGGCCGCGACGTGCCTCGACAACCGCTACGAGGGCGATCGCCGATCTTCAGAAGCAAAGGGTAGCAAGGTAGGCTTCGGGCGCCCTATTCGGCGCTGTCGAGCATCCGGACGAGGCCGGCCGAGAGGAAGCGCATCCAGCGCTGCGCCTCGGGCTGCACGCGCCAGGCGATTAGCGCGCGGGCGCCAGGCTCGTCGCCCCGGCGGGTTGCGGACACCAGACGCAGCAGCCAGGTCTCGTCCTCGCCGACGGACTTGGCGCCGGGGCGGTAGAAGCTCATCTGGCGGCGTCCTTTGTTGGCAAGGCCGTGGAAGAAGGCGTTGGCATAGCGGGAGAGCGATACGTCGGTCTCGCCGGAGAGAAGGAGGCAAGCGCGCTCGAGATCGGGTTGCGGCGCGATGACACTGCGCAGCGCCAGCCAGCGCAGCCGGTCGAGGTTGATGCGCTCGGCGGCGCTGGGCTCGAACGACGGGATGATGCGGGCAGCCGTCGCGCATGGGAAGGCGAGAATGGTCTCGTTGCCCGCGTTGGTGTCTGCCTGCTTCAGTGCTGCTGCCATTGCCAAGAGATCCTGGGACTCAACCGGAATGCCGTCTGCGCCTTGCGTATAAACTTGAGCGACAGGCGAAGCAATCGGGGGGCCTGCCCGGCGGGGGTATGGCCGCACACGTCCGCGTGCAATCCAGCCCCCAAACGGCAAGGCTGGACCGGTAAGGGCAGACGGCCGACCCTCAGGCGCGGCGGGCGAGAACCATGTAGTTGACGTCCATGTCCTTCGACGGGCGCCAGGCGTCGGCGAGCGGGTGGTAGACAATGCCTGTCTCGTCGATCATCGAGAGGCCCGCGGCCTCGACGGGCGCGCGGATCTCCTCCGGGCGGACGAGCTTGGAATACTGGTGCGTGCCTTTCGGCAGCCAGCCCAGCACGTATTCCGCCCCGATGATCGCAAAGCCCATGGCCTTGAAGGTCCGGTTGATGGTGGCGACGAAGAGCAGCCCGCCGGGCTTCACCATGTCGGCACAGGAGGTCAGGAAGTAGGGGACGTCGGAGACGTGCTCGACGACTTCGAGCGCGAGCACGACGTCGAACTTTTCCCCGGCTTCGGCGATCGCCTCGGCAGTGGTCGCGCGGTAGTCGATGTCGAGGCCGCTCTGAACGGCGTGGAGGCGGGCCACCTCGATGTTGGTGGCCGAGGCGTCGGCGCCGACGACCCGGGCGCCGAGCCGCGCTACCGGCTCGGAAATTAGCCCGCCTCCGCATCCGATATCGAGAACGCTGAGCCCTTCGAACGGCCGGGATGAACCGAGGTCGACGCCGAAATTAAGACCGAGCTGCTCCCGGATATAGGAAAGGCGCACGGGGTTGAACTTGTGCAGCGGCTTGAACTTGCCCGCCGGGTTCCACCATTCCGCGGCGAGTCTGGAAAAGCGCTCGACTTCGCCATCGTCGATCGTCGTCTGCCGCGCGTCGCTCATCGTCTTGGTCCCGTCAGCTTGTCGTCCCCCCGCATGTTCGCCCCCGGCGGCGAAAGTCAAGCGCCGGCGGTCGCCGGCAACCGATGCTAAGCGTCAGACGAGGTCGTCGACGGCGAGCTTCAGCGCGATGGCGATGGCGTGGATCTCGGCGGGGCTGCCGGCCGCGCTGCCTGCTTCAAGATCGAGAAGACGGGGCGCGGGGACAGCGGTGGTTTCGGCGAGGTCGATGATCGACAGGCCGCGATATTCCCGCCAGACCTTGATCGGGTTGGCGCCGGACAGCAGCCGGTCGAGAAAGCCCGACGGCACGACCTCTTCCATTTCGCTCGCGAGTGCTGCGGTGAAGTCGTCTCCGGCCGGCTCATCCGCTGACCCGTACGCCGGCCCGTCCGCCGGCCCAACAGCCGGGTTGTCGACGAGGGCAAGCAACGCGTCCAGCTCCGCCTCTGGCAGAATGGCCATGCGCTCGCCGCCGGGCGTGACGATGATCTGCACTTTGAGCGGGCGTTTCATGGGCAAGGCGTCCGTGTTGTCGGCGGTCAGTCTAGCCGCCTTGACGAAACATCAGGTTGCCGTCGAGCCGCTATCGGCGGGAAAAGCCGGGAATGGCTTCCAGTTCGTATACGCGCGGCCGGTCTGCAGACGTATTCCATGCCTCTGGTGGCGACTTGAGGCGTGGCCGGCGCAGGGGCCCGCGACGCCTATTCTTGCAGTCGCCGCGCATATCCGCTAACTCCCGGCCGCTGCAGGGAGGGCTCGGAAGGCGTTCCCGGAAGCGTCCTATCGACACACCGCGGACATCTCTGCCGTCCGCCGTCCAGGCTAGCATCTCCATGGCGCGTCTCGTCCTCAAGTTCGGCGGCACTTCGGTCGCCGACATTCCCCGCATCCGCAACGTCGCGGAGCACGTGAAACGTGAGGTGGATGCCGGGCATCAGGTCGCCGTCGTAGTGTCGGCCATGTCCGGCAAGACCAACGAACTGGTTGCCTGGTGCCGCGAGGCCTCGGCCATGCACGATGCCCGCGAATACGATGCCGTGGTGGCGTCGGGCGAGCAGGTGACGGCCGGGCTTCTCGCCATCGCGCTGCAGGCGATGGGCGTCAACGCCCGCTCCTGGATGGGCTGGCAGGTGCCGATCAAGACCGACGGCCAGCATGGCGCGGCGCGCATTCTCGACATCGACGGCTCGGAACTCGTCCGCCGCTTCGACGAGGGCCAGGTCGCCGTCATCGCCGGCTTCCAGGGCATCGCGCCGGACAACCGGATCGCGACGCTCGGCCGCGGCGGCTCCGACACCTCGGCGGTGGCGATCGCCGCGGCGATCAAGGCCGACCGCTGCGACATCTATACCGACGTCGACGGCGTCTACACCACTGACCCGCGCATCGAGCCCAAGGCGCGGCGGATGGCGAAGATCTCGTTTGAAGAAATGCTGGAAATGGCGTCGCTCGGCGCCAAGGTCCTGCAGGTGCGCTCGGTCGAGCTCGCCATGGTGCACAAGGTCCGGCTGTTCGTGCGTTCGTCCTTCGACGACCCGCATGCACCGGGAATGGGCGACGTCTTGAACCCGCCTGGAACGCTCATTTGTGACGAGGATGAAATCGTGGAACAGCAGGTCGTGACCGGCATCGCCTATGCCAAGGACGAAGCGCAGATCTCGCTGCGGCGGGTCGAGGACCAGCCGGGCGTCGCCGCGGCGATCTTCGGGCCGCTGGCGGACGCCGGCGTCAACGTCGACATGATCGTCCAGAACATTTCCGAGGACGGCACCCGCACCGACATGACCTTCACGGTCCCGGCGAGTGACCTGCCGAAGGCGACGGCGATCCTCGAGAAGGCGAAGCCCGAAATGCGCTTCGACGTGATCCAGAGCGAGCTCGGCCTGACCAAGGTCTCGGTGATCGGCGTCGGCATGCGCAGCCATACCGGTGTTGCCGCCACCGCCTTCAAGGCGCTGGCGAACCGCGGCATCAACATCCGCGCGATCACGACGTCCGAGATCAAGATCTCCATCCTGATCGATGGCGAGTTCTCCGAACTTGCCGTTCGGAGCTTGCATTCGGTGTACGGTCTCGACAAAGCTTGAGCCGGGCGATGCACCCCTGAGAAAGGGTGTCGCCCGCTGAAATTGCGCGCGTCGGTGGCGGGCGAACGGACCGGAAGGCAGGTTCCTCGGGACCGGCAGTTGGAAGACGGCGTTGATCAGAAGCGATTCGTCAGGACCACGCGTGCTCATGCGCAAGATCCGGGAGCTCATGGCCGAGCCCCTGGAGCCGCAGGCGCGTCTTGACGAGATCGTCCGCCAGATTGCCCAGAACATGGTGGCGGAAGTCTGTTCGCTCTACGTGCTGCGCGCCGACGCGGTTCTCGAGCTCTACGCCACCGAGGGCCTCAATCCCGGTTCCGTGCACCTTGCGCAGCTGCGGCTGGGAGAGGGGCTGGTCGGCACCATCGCCGCGACCGCGCGCTCGCTGAACCTGCCCGAAGCGCAGAAGCACCCGGCCTTCACCTTTTTGCCCGAGACCGGCGAGGAGCCGTTCAACGCCTTCCTCGGCGTGCCGATCCTGCGCGCCGGCCGGACGCTGGGCGTGCTCGACGTCCAGAACCGCGCCAAGCGGGTCTACCGCGAGGAGGAGGTCGAGGCGCTCGAGACCGTCGCCATGGTCGTCGCCGAGATGATCGCCGCCGGCAGCCTTGCCGGCCTGTCGCGGCCGGGCGTCGTCCTCGACCTGTCGCGCCCGGTCTCGTTCAACGGCGTTGCGCTGTCCGAGGGCATCGGGCTCGGTCATGTCGTGCTGCACGAGCCGCGCGTGGTGGTGACCAACCTCTTCAACGAGGATGCCGACGCCGAGATCACCCGCCTCGAAAAGGCGCTGCAGTTCCTGCGGATATCGATCGAGGACATGCTGTCGCGGCGCGACATCGCGGCCGAGGGCGAGCACCGCGCGGTGCTCGAGGCCTACCGCATGTTCGCGCACGATCGCGGCTGGGTGCGCCGGCTGGAGGAGGCGGTGCGCAACGGCCTGACCGCCGAGGCGGCGGTCGAGAAGGTGCAGAGCGACATGCGCGCGCGCATGATGCACATGACCGACCCGTTCATCCGCGAGCGGCTGCATGATTTCGACGATCTCGCCAACCGCCTGCTGCGCCAGTTGATGGGCCGGGCGGAGGGCGCTGGCGGCGAGGACGGGCCGAAGGACGCGATCATCGTCGCGCGCTCGATGGGCGCCGCTGAGCTGCTCGACTATCGCCGCGACCAGCTGCGCGGCCTGATCCTCGAAGAGGGCACCGCCACCAGCCACGTGGTCATCGTCGCCCGGGCGCTCGGCCTTCCGGTGGTCGGCCAGGCCAAGGGCGTGGTCTCGATGTCCGAGAACGGCGACGCCATCATCATCGACGGCGACGATGGCGGCGTGCACCTGCGCCCGACCGCCGAGGTGGAGGGCGTGTTCGTCGAGAAGGTGCAGTTCCGGGCGAAGCGCCAGGAGCAGTACCGCGCCCTCCGGGACGTTCCTGCCGAGAGCAAGGACGGGGTGGAGATCCACCTGTTGATGAATGCGGGCCTGCTGGTCGACCTGCCGCAGCTCAGCGCCTCCGGCGCGACGGGCATCGGCCTGTTCCGCACCGAGCTGCAGTTCATGGTGTCGTCCTCGATGCCGAAGGCGAGCGAGCAGGAGCGTCTCTACGCGGCCGTCCTCGACGCTGCCGGCTCGATGCCGGTGACCTTCCGTACGCTCGACATCGGCGGCGACAAGATCCTGCCCTACCTCCACCAGTCGGCAGAGGAGAACCCGGCGCTCGGCTACCGCGCCATTCGCCTCGCGCTCGACCGGCCGGGCCTCATGCGCACCCAGCTGCGCGGGCTTCTGAAGGCTGCCGCCGGGCGCGAGCTGCGCGTGATGTTCCCGATGATCACCGAGCTGGCCGAACTGCGGCAGGCCCGCGATCTGATCTCGCGCGAGTTCAAGCATCTCACCAAGTTCGGCCATGTCATGCCGCGACGCCTGAAGATCGGCGCGATGATCGAGGTGCCTTCGCTGCTGTTCCAGCTCGACGAGCTGATGCAACTTGTCGACTTCGTCTCGATCGGCTCGAACGACCTCTTCCAGTTCTTCTCCGCCGTCGACCGCGGCAATGCGCGGATGGCGGGGCGGTTCGACGACCTGTCTCCGCCGTTCCTGATGGCGCTGAAGAGCATTCTTGACGCCGGCCGGCGCAATTCGGTCCAGGTCACCCTCTGCGGCGAGATGGCCGGCAAGCCGCTGTCGGCCATGGCGCTGATCGGCCTCGGCTTCCGCTCGATCTCGATGACGCCGTCGGCCATCGGGCCGGTTAAGGCGATGCTTTTAGAGCTGCCAGTGGCCAAGCTGCAGGCGGTGATGGACGCCCATATCGCCGACCGCTACCGCAGCGGCTCGATGCGGCAATTGCTGACGAGCTTTGCCGAAGCGCACGCGATCCCCTATTAGCGGTCCTTCGCACGGACGCTGAGCGCGCGGCCGATCGGCACGTGTGCCCCCTTTCTTACCGACGCTTGGGACGACATGGCAGTTCTGCCTTCTGACACGATGAACGAGATCGTTCGCCGCTTCTCCTATCTCGAGGCCGAAATGGCCAAGGGCGGCGACCGCGAGAGCTTTGCTGCGCTTGCCAGCGAATATGCGGGCATGGAGGGCATCGTCGCCGCGATCGGCCGCTACCGGCGGATCGAGGCAGATCTCGCGGACATGCGGGCGATGATGGACGACCCGGCATCGGACCGGGAGATGCGCGATCTAGCCTCGGCCGAGATTTCCGACCTGCGCGACCAGGAGGCGGCGCTGTCGGAGGAAATCCAGCTGCTGCTGCTGCCGAAGGACGCCGCCGACGAGAAGAGCGCCATCCTCGAAATTCGCGCCGGCACCGGCGGGTCCGAGGCCGGGCTGTTCGCCGGCGACCTGTTCCGCATGTACCAGCGCTATGCCGAAACCCATGGCTGGAAGGTCGACGTTCTCTCCGCGAGCGAGGGCGAAGTCGGCGGCTACAAGGAAGTCATTGCCTCCATCAACGGCCGGGGCGTCTTCTCCCGGCTCAAGTTCGAGTCCGGTGTCCACCGCGTCCAGCGGGTGCCGGCAACCGAGTCGGGCGGGCGCATCCACACCTCGGCGGCGACGGTGGCCGTCCTGCCGGAAGCGGAGGACATCGACATCGACATCAAGGCCGAGGACATCCGCATCGATACCATGCGCGCCTCTGGTTCGGGCGGCCAGCACGTCAACACCACCGACTCGGCGGTGCGCATCACCCATCTGCCGACCGGCATCATGGTCGTCTCGGCCGAGAAGTCGCAGCACCAGAACCGGGCGCGGGCGATGCAGGTGCTGCGGGCGCGGCTTTTCGACATGGAGCGCCAGCGCGCCGACGACGAGCGCTCCGAGAATCGGCGCAGCCAGGTCGGCTCGGGCGACCGCTCCGAGCGCATCCGCACCTATAATTTCCCGCAAGGCCGCGTCACCGATCACCGCATCAACCTGACGCTCTATAAGCTCGACAAGGTGATGGAGGGCGAGCTCGGCGAACTCGTCGACGCCCTGACGGCCGATCACCAGGCCAGCCTCCTCGCCTCGGTCGGCAACGAAAGCTAGGCCGGCGTGTCGACCCCCGAGACGATCGCCGCACTGCATGCCCGCACCCGCAGGCAGTTGGCGCCGGCAACGGTGGAAGCCGAGTTGGACAGCCGGCTGCTGCTCTCGTTCGCTTTCGGGCTGGATGCCGCCGGGCTGATCCTGCGCGGTCACGCCGCCGCTACCCCCGATCAAGAGGCACTCCTCGACCGCCTCGTCGCGCGCCGCCTCGCAGGCGAGCCGGTTCACCGGATCATCGGCCGGCGGGCGTTCTACGCGCATGATTTCGTGCTGTCGCCGGACACGCTGGAGCCGCGGCCGGACACCGAGATCCTCGTTGACCTTTGCCGCCAGCCGATCGAGCGGGTGCTGGCGACGCGAGGAACCTGCCTTTTGGTGGATGTCGGGACCGGCAGCGGGGCAATCGCCGTTTCATTGCTCGCGCTCTATCCCGAACTCGCGGTCGTTGCACTCGATCTTTCGCCGGGCGCCGTGCTGACGGCGCGGCAGAATGCCGAAGCGGCCGGCGTCGGCGGGCGTTTCCTCGGCCTCGTCGGCGACTACCTCTCGGCGCTCCGCGGGCCGATCGACATCATCGTCTCCAACCCGCCCTACATCCGCAGCGCCGAAATCGCGGGGCTGTCGCGCGAAGTCCGGGCGCACGACCCGATGCGCGCGCTGGATGGCGGGGCGGACGGCCTCGACGCCTACCGTGCCATCGCCGAGCAGGCGGCAGCGCTTCTCGCGCCGGACGGCGATGCGCTGATGGAGATCGGTCAGGGTCAGGCAAGCGATGTCTGCCAGATATTCGAACGAAGCAGCCTTGATCTCGCCGCATCGGCAGATGATCTCAGCGGCATAGCCCGAGCGCTCTGGTTCCGCCGACATGCCTGACCGATGATTCGGGAAGGCGCCTCGGCGAGACGGGGACCGTGCTCTCCCGGCGTCGATATCGGGCGGAAAACCGTTGGAGACGTTAAGCTTTAAGTCGGACGCCAGTAAATAAGGCTTGTGGCTGCGCAGCGAAGCCACTAGATTTGCAGGCGTTACGGAATATTCGAGGGGGAACGCCCCGCGCATCTCGGTCCGCCGGACCGGTCGGGATGCCAGGCGCTCGGAAAACGGCATGACTGCCGTCCGTGATACCGTCGATTTGGAATCGATCGGCTTAACCGAAACATCAATCTCGATACTGGCAGCGACTGACCGCAGCCGATCGTGTGCCGCGACGCTTCCTCCAGCGTGACGAAGCACCCCGCGGCAAGGGGCTCACTGGCCTGAAGGCCGGATATCCAAAGACAGGAAGAGCATGAGGCCAGGACAGCAGCAGCAGCAGAACAAGCAGCGCATGCGCGGACGCGGTCGTAAAGGGCCGAACCCGCTCTCGCGGAGTTACGAGTCGAATGGCCCCGACGTGAAGATTCGCGGCACGGCGCAGCACATCGCCGAGAAATACTCGACGCTGGCGCGCGACGCTTCCGCATCCGGCGACCGCGTGATGGCCGAGAACTATCTCCAGCACGCCGAGCATTACGGCCGCATCGTCGCGGCGGCGCAAGGCACGTTCCAGCTGCAGCAGGACGAAGCCGAATACGACGGCGACGACGAGGAGGGCGGCGAGGACAGCTTCGACGCGCAGGACCGCAACCAGCAGCCTGCCCAGGACCGCCAGCCGCCGCAGGGCCAGCAGGACCGCCCGCAGGGCAACGGCCAGCAGAACGCCCGCGACCAGAACCAGCCGCGCGACGGCAACCGCGAGTTCGCCCGCGACCGGAACCGTGATGGCAACCGGGATGCCAATGGCAACCGGGACGGCAACCGCGAATTCAACCGCGAGGCCCGTGATCGCGACAGTAACGGTAACCGTGAGAACAACGGCAACCGCGACAATAACGGAAACCGCGGCAACCGCGACGGCAACCGCGAGAACCGCGATGGAAACCGGGAATTCGCGCGCGACCATCAGGCCCGCGATGGCCAGAACCGCGATGGCCAGAACCGCGATGGCCAGAACGGTCAGAACCGGGAAGGCCGCGAGGCTCGGAGCGACAACCGGCCGGCACCGAGCGGTCTCGGTCCTCAGCCTTTCGTAGAGCCCCGCGTCCAGAACGAGCAGCCTGCGGTCGCCTCCGGCGAGAACATCGCCCGCGTCGATGCGCCGGCCGAGGAATTTCGGCCGCGCAATGACGGCGAGAACGCCGAGCGCGAGCCACGCCGCCGCGGCCGTCCGCGCCGTGCACGGCTTGGCGAGAACGAGGCCAGTGTTGCCGGCGCGTCAGATGCAGGCCAGCCCGAAACCTCCCAGCCGATAGCGGCCGAACCGTCGCAGGCTGCCGCAACGTCGCCGCAGGCCGAGACGCCCGTAACGCCGCCGGCTGCGCCGGTCGCGGCACCCGCCGAGGCGCCAGCCGCTGCAGCGCCGGCTTCGGCGAAGGTCGATGCACCGGTGTCCGACGCCGCGCCTGTCGAGGGCGAGGCCAAGGTCAAGCGCAAGCCGGGCCGGCCGAAGAAGAAGAAGCCCGATGATGATTCATCCGGCGGCGGTGACGACGGCGGTGATCATCTGCCGGCTTTCCTGATGGCCTCGAACGGTTGATCGGGACACGCACTCACTAGAATATACAGGACGGCGCCGGGTTACTCCCGGCGCCGTTTTTGTTTCCGGTCGGCAAGCCGCTTCCTCTTCCGGCCGCGTCGGGAGGCCCCCATATTCCAGAGCGGACGGCTCGCCGATGACGGGAGCCAGCCTCCACTTGCGCGCCATGCCGGACGGGTGCCGCGCCTACAGGAGAATTCGTCGATGGACATGGAAAAATACACCGAGCGGGTGCGCGGCTTCATCCAGGCCGCCCAGACCGCCGCAACGACGCGTGACCACCAGCAGTTCACCCCCGAGCATCTCCTGAAGGTGCTGGTTGACGACAGCGAGGGCATGGCGGCAGGCCTGATCGAGAAGGCCGGCGGACGCGCGGCGGACGTGCGGCTGGCGGTGGACGCGGCGCTGGCCGCCATGCCGAAGGTCTCCGGCGGCAACGGGCAGATGTATCTCTCGCAGCCGCTGGCGAAGATCTTTGCGACCGCCGAGGAGATCGCCAAGAAGTCGGGCGACAGCTACGTCACCGTTGAGCGGCTGCTTCTGGCGCTCGCCGTCGAGAAGTCGGCGAAGACCGCGACGATCCTTGAAAAGGCCGGCGTGACTGCGGCAGGCCTGAACGAGGCGATCAACGATCTGCGCAAAGGTCGCACCGCCGACTCGGCTTCCGCCGAGCAAGGCTATGACGCGCTGAAGAAATACGCCCGCGACCTCACCAAGGACGCCCGCGAGGGCAAGCTCGACCCGGTGATCGGCCGCGACGACGAGATCCGCCGCACCATCCAGGTCCTGTCGCGCCGTACCAAGAACAATCCCGTGCTGATCGGCGAACCCGGCGTCGGCAAGACCGCGATCGCCGAGGGACTCGCGCTGCGCATCGTCAACGGCGACGTGCCGGAATCCTTGCGCGACAAGCAGCTGATGGCGCTCGACATGGGCTCGCTCATCGCCGGGGCGAAGTATCGCGGTGAGTTCGAGGAGCGGCTGAAGGCCGTGTTGTCTGAGGTGACCTCGGCGGCCGGCGGCATCATCCTGTTCATCGACGAGATGCACACGCTGGTCGGAGCGGGCAAGGGCGACGGGGCGATGGACGCCTCCAACCTCCTGAAGCCGGCGCTGGCCCGCGGCGAGCTGCACTGCGTCGGCGCGACGACGCTCGACGAGTACCGCAAGCACGTCGAGAAGGACCCGGCGCTCGCCCGGCGCTTCCAGCCGGTCTTCGTCTCCGAGCCGACGGTCGAGGACACGATCTCGATCCTGCGCGGCCTGAAGGAGAAGTACGAGCAGCACCACAAGGTGCGGATCTCCGACTCGGCGCTGGTCGCAGCAGCCCAGCTGTCGAACCGCTACATCACCGACCGCTTCCTGCCGGACAAGGCGATCGACCTCATCGACGAGGGCGCCGCGCGCCTGCGCATGCAGGTGGATTCCAAGCCCGAGGTTCTCGACGAGATCGACCGGCGCGTCATGCAGCTGAAGATCGAGCGCGAGGCCCTGCGGCGCGAGGACGACGACGCCTCGCGCAACCGGCTGGAGCGGCTGGAGGGTGAGCTTGCCAACCTCGAGGAAGAGTCCGACCGGATCACCCAGACCTGGCAGGCAGAGAAGTCGAAGCTCGGGCTCGCCGCAGACCTTAAGAAGCGGCTCGACGAGGCCCGCAACGACCTCGCCATCGCCCAGCGCCAGGGAGAGTACCAGCGCGCCGGCGAGCTCGCCTATGGCGAGATCCCGAAGCTCGAGCGCGAAGTGGCGGAGGCCGAGGCGCACGAGGTTGGCGGTGCCGCCTCGATGGTCGAGGAGACCGTGACGCCCGACCATATCGCGCAGGTCGTCTCGCGCTGGACCGGCATTCCGGTCGACCGGATGCTCGAAGGCGAGCGTGACAAGCTGCTCCGCATGGAGGACGCGATCGGAACGCGCGTCGTGGGCCAGGGCGAGGCGGTACAGGCGGTCTCGCGCGCAGTGCGGCGGGCGCGGGCGGGCCTGCAGGATCCGAACCGGCCGATCGGCTCGTTCATCCTCCTCGGCCCCACCGGCGTCGGCAAGACGGAGCTGACCAAGGCGCTGGCGCAGTTCATGTTCGACGACGAGACCGCGATGGTGCGGCTCGACATGTCGGAGTTCATGGAGAAGCACTCGGTCGCGCGGCTGATCGGGGCGCCTCCCGGCTATGTCGGCTACGAGGAGGGCGGCTCGCTGACCGAAGCGGTGCGCCGCCGGCCCTACCAGGTCGTCCTCTTCGACGAGATCGAGAAGGCGCATCCCGACGTCTTCAACGTTCTCCTGCAGGTGCTCGACGACGGGCGGCTGACGGACGGGCAGGGGCGGACGGTCGACTTCCGCAACACGCTGATCATCATGACGTCCAATCTTGGCGCGGAATACCTCACAAGCCTGCCGGACGACGTTGATACCGACAGCGTGCGAGAGCAGGTGATGCAGGTGGTGCGCTCGGCCTTCCGGCCGGAGTTCCTCAACCGCGTCGACGAGACCATCCTTTTCCATCGCCTCAAGCGGGCGGAGATGGGGGCGATCGTCGACATCCAGCTGAAGCGGCTGGAGAAGCTCCTGGTCGACCGCAAGATCGTCATCGACCTCGACGAGGGCGCCCGCGCCTGGCTCGCCGAGCGCGGCTACGACCCGGCCTATGGCGCGCGGCCGTTGAAGCGGGTGATCCAGCGCGAGGTGCAGGATCCGCTCGCCGAGAAGATCCTGCTCGGCGAGATCCGCGACGAGTCGGTGGTGAAGATCACCGCCGGCGCCGACCGCTTGGGTTTCTATGTCGTCGGCTCGAAAGCCGGCGTCGCCGGCGACCGCGTCGCGGCCTGATCGGCTCGCCCGCTGCGCATCCCGAAAGATGCGGCAGCGGGCGAGGCAGCCGTTCCTTCACGGCCAGGCTTGGCTGGCATTGCGCAAAGCGTTGGCCAGGAAGCGGGAAGGGCGGTCCCAGTCTCCCGGCGGAGCGAGCGGATCGTTCGGACCGCTCGGGGGCAGATAATCGCCATGATCGTATCGATCGGCCGGTGCGATCGGATAGGATTTAGTGGTCTTGCCGATGGGATTGCGTGGTCCGGCATAGCCGAGCGCGGCCGACAGCGGGTTGGCCGTCGGGTTCAGCACTGCCGACACCAGATTACCGGCCGGAAACGCCCAACGCAGGACCCGGTCCTCGCGCGACGAGAGCACGGCGATCGCGTCGGCCTTGGACCCGACATCGCTATATTCTTGGAACAGGCAGGTGTTTTCGATGGCTGCCGCCATGAGACACATCAGACGGATCGGCAGCACGGTATGCCGGGCGGCCTCCAGCACCAGGCGGGCCCCGAGGCTGTGGCTGGCGAAGGAAAGGCTGCCGGATGCCCGGGCATGGATGTTGAGGAAGACGCCGAGATTTCTGCCGCAGGTGACAGCGGTGCGGCGTTCGCTGGGATAGCCGAGCTTCCAGGCGTAGGAATCACCCGGCCAGAGCACAGCGGCGTACAGCGTGCTGGCGGGCAAGGAATGCGGCCTCAGCGCATCTTCGAGCCTGGACAGGGCGAAAACGCCGTCCGTCCAGGTGTTGTCGAAGCCATGGGTGGCGATCAAAAGATCCCGGCCTGCAACGCGCTCGGCAAAACGGTTTGCCGGAACCGGCCGGTAGCCATCATCGGGGTTTCCCTCGAAGATTTCCGGCACCGACCGTGTGCCGCCGCTGATCCGCTTTTCGCGGAAGTTGATGAAAAGCGTCATCGCTCAGGCCTTGCCGAGCTTGAGGGCCTTTACCGCGGTGGAAACGGCTGAGGTCAGATCCTTCGAGACCGGCGCCAATGGCACGGCGATCAGGCCGATCAGCAGCGCGACCATTATTTCCGCAAAACCATGATAGCCGGTGATTCCGGGACTGGCGGTCACGGCGATCAGCGAGAGACAGAGCGAGACGACCCCGGCGGCAAGCTTGGCGCTGTTGCGGTAGTACTGGTCTGCGCGCTCGTAGGCGGCCGACAGGCGGACATCAACAACGGAATCGAAGCGGGCGAGGAGGGCAAGGTCGGCCTCCTCAAGCGTCGTGCCGGCCTCAAGCTTCTCGGCGACCATCTGCAAGCGGGTGCCGTCAACCGCTTCTATGTCCGTCGCCAGATGGCTGGCCGTGGTGCCGGTAAGGCCTAAGCGGATCAGGTTCAGCGTGGCCTGTTTCTGCTCGTCCTTCTGGACACCATTGATCCAGTTGGCCTCGATCGCCGTAAAGGGATCGGGCCCCGCGGCGATCTCCAGTCCGCGCTCGAACGGCGCGAGGGCTTTCTTGATGAAGCCCAAGCCCGCACGCGAGATACCGCCGTTGAAGAACTTGCTGGAGTCGACAAGACCCTGCGCGGCAACGCCCAAGGCGGCAATTGCCGCGATCATGCCGCCGATGTCCAATGCTTCGACGGTCGCTGCGGCGTTGCCCAGGTCGTCCATAGCCCTCTCCCCGTTGCCCGCGGCTTCAGCGATCCTGTCATGGCGAACTGCGTCCCGGAAGGTGAAGAGGTGACCAGTGTTTTTAGGTATCTAAAGGTCGTCTCTGCTGTTTCTCCGGGGGCATGCCATGGGCCGAAAGAAGGCGACGCGGGATATCGCCGCGCATGTCTTCCGCAGGCAGGTTGCACTCGGCGATGGGTATGACCTTGCCCACCGTGGCAAACGCAGGAACCCCAGTTATGAAAGAGCTCCTTGGTGGGCTGCGGTAGAAGCCGCGCTCTAGTTTAGGGGGCACCGCTTTTTACCATGGCCGGCTGATCGGCATCGCGGCCGGTGCCGACGGCGCGGTTGACGAGGACGGTGACGATCCAGAGGCCGACGCCGATGGCCAGAAGTATGCCGGCGATCGAATATTGCACCGTGTCGCGGCCGGTCCAGGGGCCGGCGAAGAAGGCGCAGGCGAGAGCGCCGAGGATCGGCAGTACGGTCGGCGTGCGGAAATGCTGGTGCTCGACCGGGTCCTTGCGCAGCACCAGGACGGCGATGTTGACGACGGTGAAAACGCAAAGGAGCAGCAGCGCCGTCGTGCCGCCGAGCGCCGGCACCTCGCCAACGAAGGTGATGAGGCCGAAAGCGAGGAGCGTGGTGAAGCCGATGGCGATGTAGGGCGAGCGGCGGGTGGCATGCACCTTGCCGAGCGCTGCCGGCAGGACGTGCTCGCGGCTCATGCCGTAGACGAGGCGGCTGGCCATCAGCATGTTGATGAGGGCCGAGTTGGCGACCGCGAACATGGTGATGAAGCCGAAGATCCAGAGCGGAAAGCTGGGCGCGCCGGCCGAGACGACTTTTAATAGCGGCGTCTCGCCTTCGCCAAGATCCTCCGGCGAGACGAGGGTGATCGCCGAGATGGAGACGAGAACATAGATCACGCCGGTGATGATCAGGCCGGCGAGGAGCACTTTCGGGAAGATCTTGGAGGGGTCCTTACATTCCTCGGCCATGTTCACCGAATCCTCGAAGCCGACCATGGCGAAGAAGGCGAGCGTGGTGGCGGAGATGACCGACCAGAACACCGTCGAATCCGCGGCGCCGCCGAACTGCATGACGCGCGAGACGTCGCCCTGGCCGAGCCCGATTGCCCACAAGCCGATGAAGATGATGATCAAAAGGCCGGTCAGTTCGACGACGGTGAGGACGACGTTCGCCTTCACGCTCTCGCCGACGCCGCGAAAGTTGACGACGGCGACGATCGCCATGAAGGCGAGCCCGATGAGCGTGATGCCGATACCGCCCTCGAGCCCCATCCCCAAAGCCGTCGACATGTTGGCCGCGAAGGCCCGCGAAGCCGTGGCGGCGGAGGTGATGCCCGAGCACATCACGGCGAAGGCGACGATGAAGGTGACGAAGTGGATGCCGAAGGCCTTGTGGGCGTAAAGCGCGGCGCCTGCCGCTTTCGGGTATTTCGTCACCAGCTCGAGATAGCTGAAGGCGGTGATGAGGGCGACGACGAAGGCGATGAGGAAAGGCAGCCAGACCACGCCGCCGACCTGCTTGGCGACCTGTCCGGTGAGCGCGTAGATGCCGGTGCCGAGAATATCGCCGACGATGAAGAGGAGGAGCAGCCAAGGCCCCATCACCCGATGCAGCGCCGGCTCGACTGCCGCCCCGCTCCCGGCCGGCTGTGTGATGTCGGTCATCTCGGCGTCTCCCTGGCCAACTATTTATCAGCTAGGATTAGTGTCGGGCTTTAGGCGCTGTCAAACGGTTAGGCCGGGCGGCGCCAGGGACCGAGGCGGACGGAAAAGCTACGGATCGGCGGGGGAACGCCAATCCATTCCTTGAGGAACCCTGACGCATTTCCGATCTTCTGACTATCGTCACACCTCTTCCCTGCCTAAGGACTCACCGGATGAAACTCGTCGCCGCCACCCTTGCCGCCCTTCTCGCCAGCGCAGCACTCGCCAGCGCCGGAAGCCTCGAGGACGTCAAATCCAGCGGCGCCCTGCGCATCGGCACCGAGGGCACCTACGCGCCTTTCACCTTCCACGACACGTCCGGCAAGCTGGTCGGCTTCGACGTCGAGATCGGCGAGGCGGTTGCCGAGAAGCTCGGCGTCAAGGCAGCGTTCGTCGAGGGCAAGTGGGACGGCCTGATCGCCGGCCTTGCCTCCAACCGCTATGATGCGGTGATCAACCAGGTGGGCATCACCGAGGAGCGCAAGGCGCGTTTCGACTTCTCCGACCCCTACATCGTCTCGAAGGCCGTTCTGATCGTCAAGGAAGGCAGCCCGATCAAGGATTTCCCCGATCTCAAGGGTAAGCGCGCGGCGCAGTCGCTGACCTCGAACTACGGCAAGATTGCTGAAGGCGCCGGCGCCGAGCTCGTCGGGACCGACGGCTTCGACCAGTCGGTGCAGCTGGTTCTGACCGGCCGGGCGGATGCCACGATCAACGACAACCTGTCCTATCTCGACTTCAAGAAGAAGCAGCCGAATGCCGGCGTCGCGGTGGTCGCGACGCAGGACGATGCGGCCGCCTCCGGCATCATTGTTCAGAAGGACAATGCGCCCCTGGTCGCCGAGATCAACAAGGCGCTGGCCGCGATCAAGGCGGATGGCACCTACGGCAAGATCTCGCAGAAGTATTTCGGCGCCGACGTCTCGCAGTAACGGCTGGCGTCGCCGCGCGCCTCGCGGCACACTGGGCTCAACCACACGGCCGACCGGCTTCCGGTCGGCCGTCTTGTCTTTCGGGGAACACGCTTGCCGCCCTTTCTGCAGCTCATGCTGGACTCGCTCTGGCCCCTCGTCCGTGCCGGACTGGTTTTTTCGGTGCCGCTGGCGGTGCTGTCCTTCGTGTTGGGCCTCGCGCTCGGTTTCGTCACGGCGCTGACCCGGCTGTTCGCGCCGAAGCCGCTCGCTCTGCTCGCGCGGTTCTATGTCTGGTTCATCCGCGGCACGCCGCTTCTGGTGCAGCTCTTCGTCATCTTCTACGGCCTGCCGAGCGTCGGCATCCTGATCGACGCCTTTCCCGCGGCGCTGATCGGCTTCACCCTCAGCGTCGGGGCCTATACGTCGGAAGTCATCCGGGCGGCGCTGACCTCGGTCTCGCGCGGGCAATGGGAGGCGTCCTATGCCATCGGCATGACCGGAAGGCAGACGCTGATGCACACCATCGTGCCGCAGGCGACGCGGGTGGCGGTACCGCCGCTGTCCAATTCCTTTATCTCGCTGGTCAAAGATACCTCGCTCGCCGCCGCGATCACCGTGCCGGAACTCTTCCAGCAGGCGCAGCGGATCGTCGCGACCACCTACGAGCCGCTAATCCTCTACATCGAGGCGGCGCTGCTCTATCTCGTGGTCTCCTCGGTTCTCTCGGCTCTTCAGGCACGGCTTGAAAAGCACTACGGCCGCTATGGCGGCTTTCTGGAGACCGGCCGATGATCCGCCTTTCCGGTATCCGCAAGCGCTTCGGCGACAATGTCGTCCTCGGCGGAGTCGACCTCGACATTACCGAGGGCAGCGTGACCGCGCTGATCGGCCCTTCCGGCAGCGGCAAGAGCACGCTGCTGCGCTGCGTCAACCTTCTGGAGATGCCGGAGGCCGGCACGCTCGAGCTCGGCACCCTCCGGCTGACCTTCGACGCCGCACACAAACCCTCCAAGGCCGACATTCTGGCGGTTCGGCGGCAGACCGGCATGGTGTTCCAGAACTTTCAGCTGTTTCCGCACCGCACGGTGATCGGCAATGTGATGGAGGGGCTGGTCGTCGTCTCGCAATGGCCGGAGGAAAAGGCCCGGACAAGGGCGATGGAACTCCTGGAGAAGGTCGGCATGGCTGATAAGGCCGAGGCTTGGCCGGCAACGCTGTCGGGCGGCCAGCAGCAGCGCGTCGCCATCGCCCGGGCGCTGGCGGCATCGCCAAAACTCCTGCTCTGCGACGAGCCGACTTCCGCGCTCGATCCGGAACTCGCGGGCGAGGTCGTCGAGGTCCTCCGCACGCTCGCCGGCGAAGGCATGACCATGCTGATGGCGACCCACGACCTGCGCCTCGCCCGGCAGATCGCCAACCGCGTCGCTTTCCTCGAGGGCGGCGGCATCGTCGAGGAAGGGCCGCCCGCGGTGCTGTTCCAGACCCCGCGCGATCCGCGCACCATGCGCTTCGTCAAGACGCTGACGGGGGCGGTGGACTGAGGGGTGCTTGACCGGACGGTCGGTCGTCGGCACATGACGCGGAGCGCCCTGCAGCGCCGACCTTTTGGAGTGCTCACGTGAAAATCGACGTTCTGGTCATCGGTGCCGGTGCCGCCGGGATGATGGCGGCCGCCGAGGCCGGCAAAAGGGGGCGGAGCGTGCTCGTGGTCGACCACGCGGCAACGCCCGGCGAGAAGATCAGAATCTCCGGCGGCGGGCGGTGCAACTTCACCAATGTGCACACCAGTCCGAAGAACTTCCTTTCCGCCAATCCGAGCTTCTGCATCTCGGCGCTGAAGCGTTATCCGGCGAGCGCCTTCATCGCCCTCGTCGAGCGCTATGGCATCGCCTATCACGAGAAGGCGCTGGGGCAGCTGTTCTGCGACGGCTCGGCCGCTCAGATCGTGTCTATGCTGATGACCGAGATGCGGGAGGCGGGCGCCGAGCTGCGGCTTGGCACCTCGGCCGGTCGCATTCGCAAGACCGACGACGGCTTCTCGGCGGTGCTAAGCCATGACAGCCGCGGGTCCGAGCCAGTCGAGTGCAGCTCGCTGATCATTGCCACCGGTGGCAAGTCGATCCCGAAGATGGGCGCCACTGGCTTTGGCTACGACGTGGCGCGGGAGTTCGGCCTGAAGGTTACCGACGTCCGGCCGGCGCTGGTGCCGCTGACGCTAGATCCGCCGACGCTGGAGCGGCTGAAGCCGCTGTCGGGCACAGCCATCGACGCGACCGTCTCGCACGGCAAGACGACGTTCGCCGAGGCGCTGCTGTTCACCCACCGCGGCCTGTCGGGGCCGGCGATGCTGCAGATCTCGTCGTTCTGGCGCGAGGGCGACGAGATCTCGGTCGCCATGCTGCCGGAGCGCGACGTGCTGGCGGACCTGCGCGCCGCGCGGGCGGAAAACGGCCGGCAGGCGCTGCAGACGGCGCTGGGCGCCTTCCTGCCCAAAAGCCTCGCCCAGCGGATCGCCGAGGCGCATCCCGGGCCGAAGAACCTGGCCGACTGGTCCGACAAGCTGCTGCGCGGCGTTGTCCTTGCGGTCAACCAGTGGCGGTTCAAGCCGGCGGGGTCCGAGGGCTACCGCACGGCCGAGGTGACGCTCGGCGGCGTCGATACCAGCGAGCTGGACTCGCGCACCCTCGAGGCGCGTAGCGTGCCCGGGCTCTATTTCGTCGGCGAGGTTGTCGACGTCACCGGCTGGCTCGGCGGCTATAACTTCCAGTGGGCCTGGGCCTCCGGCTGGAGCGCCGGGCAGGTCGCCTGAGCGGTTGCACCTGCCAGACCATCGGGCGGGCAAGACGAAGGATCGGTCGAGTGGCCAGTCCTCTGCCCCGCCGAAAGCGGAGCCGACCGGGCCGCCGGACCTCTCGCGGACGCCTTCTTCATGCCGGGTTCATTTGCGATCTGGTAACCCCCGGGACAGCTTGGGGTGCTACGGCAGCCGTTGGTGTCGGGGCGGGCCGCCTTGCTCTGCGTGGAGAGTTCAGATGAAGTCAGTCACTGTGCCGTCCGCCGTGCTCGTGGCGCTGGCGTTGTCGGCGCTTTCGTCCACGCCGTCGCTGGCACAGTATTACGAGCCGAACGATCTGCCGATCTATGACGGGAATGGCGACGACGCCGCTCCCCCGCGGCGGGCCGAGAGCTTTATCGACGAGTACGGCCGGCGGGTGACCGTCGACGCGCGCGGCCGCATCATTGGCGTTGAGCAGCCGGACCGTGGCGGCTTCCGCCCGCGCGGGAACGGATCGGCGCGGCTGGGTGCGCCGCCCGCCAACGACCCGAACCTTGTCCTGGAAGGTCCGGCGGACGACGTTCCCGGCATCGATCCCGGCTTCAGATCCCGCCGTGCCGATCAACGGTCCGATCCGCGTTATGACGCGCCGGTCGAGAGAGGGGCCTTGCCGGACCCGACCTATGACTCCGCCTTTCCCGAGCCCGGCGATGACGGCCTTTCCGGCGGTCAGCGCAATGCCGGCTTGCCCGGCGACTCCCAGCTGCCCCCTGACTCCCAGTTGCCGGGCGATGCGGGCGGCGCCATCGACATGCCCGAAGGCAACCCGGCGATCGTCTATCCCAACGAGACCACCGCGCCGGAATCCCGGCCCGCTCCGTCCGTGGCCGGCCCGAAAGGCAAGAATGCCTCGGTGCAGATCGCCGCGCTGCAGGTGCTGCTCGACCGTGCCGGCATCTCGCCCGGCGTGATCGACGGGCGCATGGGCGGCAATGTCGACAAGGCGGTCGCCGCTTATGAGGAGAAGTTCGGCACAAGGCTCGACGCGACCAATTCGCAGGCGCTCGCCGAAGAGCTGGACTCCACCGGCGGTCCCGCGATCGTCAGCTACACCATCACCGAGAAGGACATCGCCGGTCCCTACGTCGCCTCCATCCCGGACGACTATGCCGAGAAGGCGCTGCTGCCGGCGATGGCCTATACGCGCGTCAGCGAGATGCTCGGCGAGCGTTTCCATATGGACGAGAACTATCTGAAGGCGATCAACCCTGGCGCCGACTTCAACCGGCCAGGCACGATCCTGAAGGTCACCGCAATCGGCGCAAACGTCACCGAGCCGGTCGCCAAGATCATCGCCGACAAGGGCCGCGAGCAAGTACGCGCCTACGACGCCGCGGGCCGGCTCATCGCGGCCTATCCCTCGACCATCGGCTCGTCCGATACGCCGTCGCCGAGCGGCACGGTCGAGGTCAGCCGCATCGCCTTCGACCCGAACTACACCTACAATCCGAAGATCAATTTCACCCAAGGCTCGAACAAGTCGATCCTCACCATCCCCCCCGGCCCGAACGGACCGGTCGGCTCGGTCTGGATCGCGCTGTCGAAGCCGACCTATGGCATCCATGGGACGCCGGAGCCCTCGAAGATCGGCAAGACCAACAGCCATGGCTGCGTGCGCCTGGCGAATTTCGATGCGCAGGAACTCGCGAAGCTCGTCAAGCCGGGCGTCACGGTCGAGTTTATCGAGTAGCGCGGGGCCGCCATCGGGGCGGCAGGGGAAGCCGGCACCGTTTGATAAGATAAGCTGAAGACCCCGGAGCGGAGTAGGCTTCTGCACGTTACCCCCTGCAAAACAGGCGGAGACAGACATGCGGCCACAGTTCATCCACTCGGTATTGATCAGCCTCCTTCTTTCCTCGGTGGCGCAGGCGCAGACCCCTGACCCGGCAGCCGCGCCGCCACCGCCATCCACCAGCGCGCCCGACCTGTCGCCGGGTGCGATTGATACGGCGACGTTCGAGGAATGGCAGGCCCGCGTCAAAACCGCCGCCGAAGCCAAGGACGTGATCGAGGGCGAGGCGGACTCCACCGTCGACACGATGGCCCGCGAACAGGCCGCCGATGCGCCGGCTGCCGACCAGCAGGCCGTGGCCGTCGATCCCGGCATCGCCGAAAAGCCCGAGGATGTTCCCGATCCATTTCTGATCCGGATGCAAGTGCTCCTCGACCGCGCGCACGCCTCGCCTGGAGTCATCGACGGCATGCCCGGTGGCAACACAGAAAAGGCGATCAAGGCCTTTGAGAAGATGCATGACCTCAAGGCGGACGGCAAAGCCGATCCTGAGTTCTGGGCCGCGCTTTCGGCCGATAGCGCCAAGAGCATGCAGGTCTACCGCCTGACCCAGGCTGATCTCGATGAGCGTTTCGTTCCGGACCTGCCGACCGATTACGCCAAGCTCGCCAAGCTCGAGTGGCTTGGCTACCGCGACGTCGCCGAAATGCTCGGCGAGCGCTTCCATATGGACGAGAAGCTGCTGCGCCGGCTCAATCCCAAGATCGACCAGGCGACCGTCGGCCAGGAAGTACTGGTGGTCGATCCCGGTGCCGCTCCCGAGGGCAAGGTTGCCAAGATCGTCGTCGACAAAAGCCTCGGCGAACTCATCGCCTATGACGAGGATGGCAAAATCCTCCTGATGGATCCCGCGACCATCGGTTCGGAAGGCACACCGTCGCCATCGGGTACGATGAAGGTGAACGGCAGTGCCCAGGAGCCGACCTATGAGTACAACCCCGACAAGAATTTCCAGCAAGGCAAGAACGACAAGAAGCTGACGCTGCCGGGTGGCCCGAACGGACCCGTGGGCATCGTCTGGATCGACCTGTCGAAGCCGACCTACGGCATCCACGGCACGCCTGATCCCTCGAAGATCGACAAGACGGCAAGCCATGGCTGTGTTCGGCTGACAAATTGGGATGCGCAGGCGCTGTCGAAGATGGTGCAGCCCGCAAAGACCGTGGTGGAGTTTAGCGAATGAGGTCGGCGTTGCGCCGCAGCGCTGCGGTTCTCGCCATTCTCAGCATTGCTGGTTTCACGGATGCGGCGCCGGCGGTAGCGCAAAAGCTGCCGTGGTCCGACGCCAATCCGCTGGAGCGTCTGTTCGGCAAGCCGGCCCCGCGCAAGGCGACAACCCGACGTCACCAGTCGAAACGCTCGGCGCCCAAGGCGTCGGCGAGAAGTGCCGTGCCGGTTCCGAACCAGCGCCCGGCCACGGCTGCAGACGCAGCGGTCCCCGCTGCCGCTGCCGCTGCAGCAACGGCTGCCGCTGTTGCCACCAAGGATGCTGACGCAATGGTGCCGGATGCGGCCAACACGAAGGCGCCGTCCGAGATAGTCGCTGTGCAGCCAGCCGCGGCTGAGGCCACGCCGCCCGTACCACGCGCCGAAGACGTGCCAAAGCCCGAGGCGTCACCCGCACCCCCGGTTGAATCGGAAGCACCGGCCGAGCCGGCAGTGGCCGTCGAGCCGGAAGCAGAGGCCGAAAAGGCGGAGCAGAAACCCTCGATCGACTCCGATGCCGGCGTTGCGCAGGCAACTGATCCCGCCGCGACGACACCCGCCGACCCGGCGGCGACGGCGGCGAAGCCGGTGGATGAAATTCCGGTGCCGGACCAGCGGCCGGCCGCGCCGGGCGAGGCAAAGCCAGCAGTTGAGGTCGAACCGCAGAAGCCGGCCAAGCCGACCCCGTCCACTGAAGAAGCGGCGGATGAAGATGCGGCGCCGAATTCGACGGAGAAGCTGAAGTCGCGCACGACAGCGGTCAGTCCAGCCGCAGCGGTTCTCGCCGCTGCTGCCGTGGAGGACGCCGAGGCCTGTGAGACCGAGCTGAAGAAGCGCGGCGTCGAGTTCACCGTCGACGACAGCATTTCCGAAGGCGAATGCGGCGTGCTTCGGCCCGTCGCCGTCACCCGCCTGTCTTCCGGCATCACGGTGTCGCCGAAGACGCAGATGCTGTGCCGCACGGCGTTGGCACTGGACGACTGGATGACGAAGGGCGTCGTCCCCGCGGCAAAGGCCGATCTTCCAGACCGCAAGCTCACCGAATTCAAGCACGCCTCGACCTATGTCTGCCGTCCGCGTGCCAGCGAGAAGGGCATTTCCGAACACGCGCGCGGCAGTGCGATCGACATCGCGTCCTTCGTTTTCGACAAGGGTGAGGAGATCGGCGTTGCGGCCAAGCCGGCGGGGAGCCCGGAGGCGAAGTTCCAGGATTCCATCCGCGCCGCCGCTTGCGGCCCGTTCAAGACGGTCCTCGGACCCGGCACCGATTCAGACCACGATACCCATTTCCACCTCGACATCGCCGCTCGCAACAATGGCGCGACCTACTGCAAGTAGAGTTTGTCCAAGGGGCGGGGGAAGTTGCGGGGACAAGGCCGGCTCCGCAAGGTCGGGCCGAACCTTGAAATCGGGTGGAGAGGTTGCTGTCCTCTCCCAAGGCACGCCGATGGTTAGCCCTGAGAAGCGCTTCAAATGTTTCGGCGGCTGGCGCGATTACACGGTGTAGCGCAAAATCATTGTCCAGTGCTGAGGCGCGCAAATCCTACCGGGCGGCGACCTTGGCTGGGTCATCACGGTCCATCAGTAAGTTGTCGATCCGATCGCGTTCGCGTTTGAACACTTCGAGCTCCTCCCCCTGCAGCACGCGGCCGGAGGGCAGCTTGATGCGCATCGGGTCGAGTTTCGTGGTGTTGACCATCACCTCGTAATGCAGATGGTTGCCGGTCGAGAGGCCGGTTGAGCCGATATAGCCGATGATCTGGCCTTGCCGGACCCGGGCGCCCGGAATAACGCCCTTGGCGATGCCGCTCTGGTGGGAATAGGACGTCTCATAGCCGTTGGCGTGCTTCAGAATGGTCTGGCGGCCGTAGCCATTGGTCCAGCCGGCGGTCTCGACGACGCCGGATCCCGCGGCAAGGATCGGCGTTCCCTGCGGCGCCGCCCAGTCGACGCCCCAGTGCGGCCGGGTGTAGCCGAGAACGGGATGCTTGCGGCCGGTGCTGAAGGGCGAACTCATGCGGGCATTCGGGACCGGCTTGCGCAGCAGGAACTGGCGGGAACTGCGGCCTTCTTCGTCGTAATAGTCGCTGTGGTCGTCGCCCTCCGCCCGGAAGCGGTAATATTTCTTCGCGACATCGCCGAAATTGGCTTCGACGAAAAGGATTTCCGATGCGTCGGTCGCCGACTCTTGGCCCTCTTCAAGCGAATAGAAGACGGTGAGGTGATCCTTCGGCCCCAGCCGGGCCTGGAAGTCGACTTCCGAGGCCAGCATGCGGATGAGCTGCTGGCATAGGCGTTCGTTAAGGCCATAGGACAGGGCCGCCTGGTAGATGCCGTCGTAGACGCTCGGCATGTCGGCGCGCTGGCCTTCGCTGGTGTTTTCGTCGAAGGCGTCGGCGACGGAATGACTGACATCCGGGGCGGCCGCCGGCTCGAAGCGCCCCGCATCGTTTTCCGCGACGGTGACGATATGGGTATCGCCGCGGTAGACGGAGAGACGGACGATCCGCCGGACGCCGCCCTCGGTCTCGGCGCCGACGCGGATGACGTTGTCGGCGTTGAGCACCTTGGTCGAGAGGACGTCGGCCAGCCTCTCGGCAGGATAGCTCGCCTCGTTATCTGCGTAGCCGGCCTCGGTGAGCGCCGACAGGATGGTCTTCTGCGTGGAGAAGGGGATGATCTCCTCGTTGTAGAGCGGGATCTCCGCCGGTGCGTTCGGCGCGGCGATCGAGACGTTCTCCTCGATGACGCGAAAGGCCGAGCCGGGCTCGTAATCCTGGGCGTCGCTTTCGAGCGCAAAGCGCAGCGGGTCGACCGGCTCCAGCGAGGCGACCTTGACGGGATCGTAAGACAAGGTCGGCGCGATGCCCCGCACTTGCGCCTCGGCTTGCTGGTCGTCGATCTCGCCGCTCTCGTCGAGGTCGGCGAAGTCGAACGGCTCCATTTTGAGGCTCATCTCGCTCTCGGTCTTGCCGCCATAGATCTGCGCGGCATCCGCTTCGACCTCCGGGGCGGCATCGCCGTCCTCGGCGAAGACCTTCATCGCGTCGAAGGCGGGATAGTCGACATTGGTGGTGTGGCGGGCGGCGAGCGACATGTTGACGTAGGCGAAGGGGAGGGTGCGGATCACCTCGCGGTCGCCCTCGCGCGTCACGGTCGAGAGTTCGAGGGTCTGCCGGCTCTTGGTCATCGGGATGGCGGTGGCGAAAACGCGCTCGCCTTTTTCCGAGGTGGCGTCGAGCGAGGCTGCGGCGGTTGCGGCCGCGGCGGGGCTCGCCATCGTATGGCGCCCGTCGAGTGCGGCCGAGAGCGCGATGCCCATCAGCGCGCTCGAGGTGAGACCGGTGAGCAAGGTTCCGGCCAGCCAGCGTACCGAGACCTGGCGACGGTCCGGACGCCGTCGCCGATCTGCGAGAAGCGGCGGCTCGTTTCCGAACTCGGGTCGACGGGGCGAATCCTGGCTCATTCACTTCCTTGGTTGGGTGTCAGCCCGGCCATCGGCGATCATGGTGGCGAAATCGCGACCGGCGGCCGGGGCATGGCGCCGCGCCGCTGAACGAATGGGGCGATTAACCCGGCGCAGCGCGGGACTGTCAATGCTGGGAGCGGCGCCGACGGTGGTTCCCACAATGGATGCAGTCAGGAAGGGGCGACGGGATGAGATGGGGGAAGGGGCGAAGACAGAGAGAGGGAACAGTGAAGAGGGAAGAGGGAAGAGGGAAGAGGGAAGAGGGAGCCATTCCGATCCTCTGGGAGACGATCTGCAGTTCCCTTCGGAGACCGATAGGTAGGCGGGCGTCTGGGTCCGGGAATTCCTGCGAATTGCCGGACAGCTCTAACCGCCCAAGACGAAGGGCTAATGTCCGTTGGCGATCTAACGGATGCACCGGCAAAGACGGGCGAGGTTTTGCCAAAAGTTCGACCTTTGGGGGGGGCGCGTTCGCTTGACGCGCACAGATTGGAGGTGAGCGACACGCCGGGAGTCGAAAGGGTTCCCTAAAAAGCGACAGTCTGGAAGCCCTGCAAAACATGGGGTTTTGGGTTCTCTGCGACGATTTTGCGAAAAGGTCGTTGACAGAAACGAGGGGCGGGGCCTATACAGCGGACATCGAGACGGCGCGGCGCCGGGGCCAACCAGACGGGTTGGCGAAGAACTGGATCGGCAGAATTAGCCGGTGCGGTTCGAATTGGCGCCTCTGCTGCTTGAACATTTTAAGAGATTTGCCGAGTTGGCGGTCTCGACCGGACGATAGCAATTACTTGCTGGACGCCAAACGTCACCACGACGGT
>NZ_JBUZWF020000008.1:0-219334 GCF_055730105.2 Mesocryomonas lacus | reverse complement strand
GAACTAAAGACGCGATCCCACCGTCAATCTCTGGCTTCATTTGACCGTCCTTCTCCGAATGGGGACGCGGAAGGTAGGAGTTTAAGGACTCTACAGCACCGCTCGCTGTTCGAGCCTCCTGGTGATGTCAGCCTGCGGCCCGAAGCTGGTTACGTCCCGCCCTTTTGGCGCCATAGAGAGCGACGTCAGCTGCGTTGACGAGGGCACTGCCAGATGAGGCGCTGCATCCCGCCTTGAAGCTGGCCTCGGCCACCCCGATGCTGACGGTGACGCGGCCGTCGATGCCCTTGGGGTGGGGGATGGCTTTCTGCCGAACAATCGCCAGGCATCGCCGAGCCGTCGCCGTTGCGTCCTCTTGACCACTACCCTCGAGGATGAGCGCAAATTCCTCACCTCCATAACGCGATACGTGGCCGCCAGCGTCCGCAGCTTCGCTGAGGGCGACTGCTACAACGCGCAAGGCTTCGTCGCCGGCCTGGTGTCCCAGGCTGTCATTGTAGCTCTTGAAGCGATCGACATCGATCATCAAGATAGAGACAAGCCCGCAGGCTGCCTGCTGCCGGGCAATGGCCTCCGACAGCGCTTGGTCGAAACTGCGTCGGTTCGGCAGTCCGGTCAAAGCATCCAGACCGGACAAGGCCTCCAATCTCAGATTGGCCTCGACGAGTTGGATGCGAAGACGTTCGCTTTCGCTAAGGGCCCGATGCAGTTCCTCCTCAGTGCGCTTCTGCCTGGTAATGTCCATGCTGACGGCGAGGAGACGCAGAGGCCGGCCATCCATCGCCCGGTCGACAATCTTTCCCCGGCTGAAGATCCACCGCGGCATGCCGTCTTTCGCCGTTACCCGGTAGACGGCCTCGAAGAATTCGGACTCTTCTGCTTCCACCGCTCGGAGCGCATCGGCGACGACCAACCTGTCGTGCGGATCGACGATGTCCCACGGCACAATGTTGTCGACGATCTCATGATCGTAGTAGCCAAGCACCGTCTTCCAGTGACGCGACCGCCACACCCTGTCGGTGGTGAAGTCCAGCTCCCAAATCCATTGTCCCGAGACATCCAGCGCGAATTCGGCCTGGGCGCCTGGCCGAACGAGAGGCTGCAGGGGGATAAGCGAAAGCATGTTTGCCAATTTCGTCATCCGCCGACCTGCCGCCTTCAACTCCAGCGAGAGTGTTGAACATGTCACGCTGGCCAACAGTGGGAAAGCACGGTGGGGCCGTGCCGCGTTTTATTTCCGGCCGAAGCCCCACGGCAGCACGTGTTCGGCAGGGTGACGTGAAGACTTTCTTCGTGACCTCAATCCGGCGTAAATCAGAGACTTTCTCCACGCTGCCAAGAATGCACTAGCGCAGCGGACGGCGGCTCCGAGGGCATGGTGCCGTAGTCATGCTGTCTGACGCACCCACCCCGGTAGCAACCCCGCGCTGTGCGCCATCCCCGTGGCAACAGGATCAAAAACCGTCATCATCATGCGGACGGCTTAACTGGACGACAGGAACAGCACCCACGCTCACAAGCATGCCCACAGGAACAACGAGACGGCATCTCGACCTGGATGAGAACGGTCAGGCTCTCATATTGGACAGGATCGTCATCTTGGGATCACGGATAGGGCCGGCCTGATCCAATTCGTACCTGGCTATAAAACGCTTCAGAAATTGTTCACGGAAAGCTTTGCTTTTCAGCTCCGCGACATTCATCTTGCGTTCGATCCAGGCTGCTTGGCTTTGCAAGCTGGCGGATGACTGCGCCGTCGCGCCACCAAGGGCCGTTCGAACCACTTCGAGTAAGGTCTGGTCTGCCAGAATGGACCACGGCCCGTCGATCTGTTCGGCATGCCGCTCGAAATATAGAGCCATCCGCGCGGCGTCGCTGACCTTTCCCACCTGATCCTCCAGAACCTCGCGATAATAGCCGGCAGCGACCTCGGCGACGGTGGCCGAGGCCTCATGGCTCAAGGCTCCCGACTCGTCGATGGCAAAGGCGGTTGCAAGGCTCAGGTAGCGGCTGTCCGTCATCCGAAAGGCCAGATCGGTCGGTGCGTCGGTTCCCCCGGCGAGGACGCGACGGATCAGTCCCTTTGAGCTTGCGGCGCCTTCTAGACCAAAGGCCTTCGTAGCATAGGCGTAGAGTGCCGAGTTCTGCATGAACTCGTCGAGGGTCGCGGTTTGGGCGACGGCGTTGCCGAAAGTCCTGGTGGCATCCGCGACCTTCGCCTGGCCTGCAACTTTAGCCAGCTCTGCGGGCATGTTCCGGGAAATGCGAGCATAGGCGGTGATGGCGCTCGTCATCGTGTTATTATTCCACAAAAGGGTAAAATCGCCCGCCCGAAAGCGCGTTTGTCGAGGACGTCAGAGGGTAGATGGAAAAATCCCCCCTGCCGGGGTGGTGACCGAGAAGGCGGCTGGGGCACCGGACGGCGATGTGATGGCCTGCGCCGCATCCGTTCGGCTGGTGGCATAGGCGGCGAGGACGGCTGGCATCCCGCCGGGCGGAAGCTGACGGAGGGACGACGTTCCAGGAGCGGCCATCTTCAGATGCGTGTCGCCCGTTCTCTCTATCGGCGCCTGTGAGGCCTTCATCGCGTCGCCTACACGCTCCGCCAGATCTTCAGACTGCATGACCTTCTGAACCGCCTTGGCCATTTCCATGCGCCGATCAAGGTCCAGCGGCGCCCGAATCGGTGACGCAGCCTTGGCGGAAGGACGCTGCGCCGACAGCTTCGCCAACTGACTGAACGCGTTCAGTGCTGCGGATGTCGACGAGGCCGCCTGCGGCACAGCAGCAGCCGTGCTTGCCGCAGGTGTACTCGTAGGCGCTACGCCGTCGGACAGCTGGGTAGATACGGTCGTTGCGGGCGCGATGTCCGCCGGCGCATCGGAGACGATCGTCGTGCTCGCTTCAGCCGCTGGAATAGTCGTCGTCGTCGGCGGCGGCGAACTGCTGATGGCGATCAGAGAGTCGCCAAGATTTGTCTGGGTTGTGAGGGTGGTATTGATGGGCGTCAAAGTCGTGGTGGCCATCGAGGTCGACGGCGATGTTGTGGTGGTTGTCTGAGTGGTCAGAGAGGTGGTAGGGGACGTTGTAGACGTTGTAGACGTCGTCGTGCCGGTGGTTGACGAGGTCGATGTGGTGGACCGTGTTTTGGTACCAAACAGCAGCCCAAGGACAGAACCAATCAGTGACATGTGCATCTCCTAAAATGAAAGAGGCCGGAACAACTCCGACTTGAATGCATATGCCACTATAAGTGATAAATAGACGTATCTCCTCATGTATCCTTTTGAACGTTAGTTTATCTGTCAATCTTCCGAATATTAAGAATTGCGTTTCAATAATTTTAGACAATACCGGGCGGTCCATTTCGCTTGATCGTCTCGTGCGGCTTCGCCAAGCCGCGTCGTTATCAACAGGCACGCAGGTCGAACGGCACGCCATCATAAAACGGCGCCTATATTGCGAACGGCGCGCCTTAAGGCTTCCCCCTTCTCAGCAGAAGCATGCCGATGATCGGCCATTTTCCGTCAGACAGATCGCCTGTTGCCAAAGCTACCTCCAGGAGAAAACGTTCATAACACCCCAAACGATCTGGGTTGCCGAGTGGTGTCGCGAGAACCTAGCTATGCGCGGTATCCAGCATGACCCGGATCAGGTTCGAGGGTTCGACTTTGCCGTATCCAATGGCGCGAGCGCACCCGCAGAGAGTCGATAGCAGAGTTCTTTCGCCAGCCCGTCGCAACAAATGGCCGCTCCAGTCAGTCGGGCTGCCGCTATAAGACCAGCGCGCCCGACTGCTGAAACCCCAAGCCATCTTGGCGCAGATCCTCAATCAGCAACGCTTCGACCCACTCCTGCCGAATTCGATCAAAAAATCGCCGCAGCTGGGGAGATACCGGTTTCGGTGGCGATGCTGTCGAACTGGTCGAGGGTGCCGAAGAAGGCCGGCTTGACCTTGCCGAGCTTGCTGCCGTCGACGACGAGCGTCCGGCGCACCGCGCGGCGCATGACGGCCTGCTTGATCGGCACCTCGTGGAAATTCGAGCAGCTGAGCCCGTGGTCGGCATGAATGCCGCCAGCGGAGATGAACGCGTGGTTGATGCCGAGGCGGTCGAGCGAGCGCAGCGCTTCCTCGCTGGAAAAGGTGCCGGATGAGGGGTGGAAGAGCCCGCCTAAAAGGATCAGCCGGACGTTCGTGCGGGCAGCCAGAAGGTTGGCGACGTTCATCGCATAGCAGATCACCGTCAGCGTTCCTTGCCGCGGCAGATGCGGCACGATGTGCGGGGTTGTCGTACCGCAGTCGATGAAGATCGTTTCGTCCGGCTCGACCAGCGACGCCGCGCGCTGCCCGGCGGCCGCCTTTGCTTCGGCATGAGCGTCGCTCTCCGCGTCCAGCCGGTAACTCGGATTGCGCTCGGCGCCTGCCGGCAGGATGTAGCCACCGAGATAGGTGAAAGTCTCGGGAGACGTCGCGAGGTCGCGCCGGACGGTCATCTCCGATACCCCCAGGAGGCTTGCAGCCTCTTTCAGATGCAGCACGCCCGATGTCTTGAGGCCGCCTTCGAGGGCGGCAATGCGATGGGGCTTCTTCATGGCGTCCCTTGGGATAACGTCGGGGGACGCTCGCGGCATCCCCTTGACCCGTCAAGCCCCCTGTGAAACATTCCTCCCAACAAATGTGAGAAATCTCACAAGTTGCGGTTCCTGACCGCCAGTTGCATTGGGAGGATATGGCCATCGCCAGCCCGCGTTCGTCGATAGAGCTTGCCAGCCTGATCGACCACACCATCCTGAAGGCCGATGCCAGCCGCACGGAGGTTCGGCGCCATTGCGAGGAAGCACTGGCCCACGGCTTCGCCTCAGTCTGCGTCAACGGCGTTCACGCCGGCTTTGTCGCCGAGCTCCTCGCCGGCAGCAGCGTCAAGACCTGCGTCGTCGTCGGCTTCCCGCTGGGGGCGGGCTCGGGCGAGGCGAAGGCCGCCGAGACCGCGATCGTAATCGCCGCGGGCGCGGACGAGATCGACATGGTCGTCGACATCGGCGCCTTGCGCGAAGGCGATGCCGAGCGCGTCGCTGCCGACATCGCCGCCGTCCGCGCCGCCTGCCAGGGGAAGGTGCTGAAGGTCATCCTCGAGACCTGCCTCCTCGACGATGCGCAGAAGGAGCTCGGCTGCCGCCTGTCGAAGGAGGCGGGCGCCGATTTCGTCAAGACCTCGACCGGCTTCTCGACCGGCGGCGCCACCGTCGCCGACATCGCGTTGATGCGCCGGGTCGTCGGCCCGGACATGGGCGTCAAGGCGTCCGGCGGTATCCGCACCGCGGAGATCGCGCGCGCCATGGTGGAGGCCGGGGCCACGCGGATCGGCGCGAGTGCGAGCGTCGCGATCGTCGGCGGCACGCCGGGGACGGCGTCCGGCTACTAACGGCTAAACCCGGGTGGCGGCATCCGGACGAGACTGCAGGGCGTCTCCGGGAGGGGCGTCCTGGCTGCCCGCGTCAGGCGGGGCGGCGAAGGTTCAACTGACGGCATCAGGCCGTTCTCGGGAGGAGAGAAGATGAAGAAGCTGTTCGCAACCATGGCCATCGGCCTGTCGCTGCTGGCGCTGCCCGCGGCCGCCGCCGGGGTGGTCGACACCAGCAAGGTCCGCACCGACATCACGACGGATGCCGCCGGCAAGAAGTTCACCATCGCCACCGTCGTCAAGGTCGACGGCATCGCCTGGTTCGACCGCATGCGCGCCGGCGTCGAGCAGTTCGCCTCCGACACCGGCCAGGACTCCTTCCAGGTCGGCCCGAGCCAGGCGGATGCCGCGGCCCAGGTGCAGATCGTCGAGAACCTCATCGCCCAGGGCGTCGATGCCATCTGCATCGTTCCGTTCTCGGTCGAAGCCGTCGAGCCGGTGCTCGCCAAGGCCCGCGAGCGCGGCATCGTGGTGATCGCGCACGAGGCGTCGAACATCAAGAACGCCGACTACGTGCTCGAGGCCTTCGATAACAAGGCTTATGGCGCCAAGCTGATGGAAGTGCTCGGCAAGAGCATGGGCGGCGAGGGCCAGTACGTCACCACTGTCGGCAGCCTCACCTCGCAGTCGCAGAACGAGTGGATCGACGGCGCCGTCGCCTATCAGAAGGAGCACTTCCCGAAGATGGCCGAGGCGACCAAGCGCCTCGAGACCTATGACGACGCCAACACCGACTACACCCGCCTGTCGGAAGCGCTGACCACCTATCCCGAGATCAAGGGCATCCTCGGCGGACCGATGCCGACCTCGGCGGGCGCCGGTCGCCTGATCGCCGAAAAGGGGCTGAAGGACAAGGTGTTCTTCGCCGGAACCGGCCTGCCGTCCGTCGCCGGCCAGTACCTGCAGGAAGGCGACATCCAGTACATCCAGTTCTGGGACCCGGCGGTCGCCGGCTACGCCATGAACACGCTGGCGGTCATGGCCCTCACCGGCAAGAAGGACGAGATCAAGGCCGGCCTGAACCTTGGCCTCACCGGCTACGACAAGCTGATCACACCGGAAGGCGGCGCGGCGAACCTCCTCTACGGCCAGGGCTGGGTCGGCGTCACCAGCGCCAACATGGGCGATTACGACTTCTAGTCGGATCGAACGGGACGGACGGCAGCACCCCTGCCGTCCGTTTCCATTCCCCAGCGATCGCCGAGGCTCCCCGCCATCGGCGCATTTCCTTTCCTTGGGCGCGGTTTTCGCCCGCCCGGTTCCGAACGGCAATTCATGGCCGATCCCCTGATCGAACTCAGCTCCGTCACCAAGCGGTTTCCCGGCATGAAGGCGCTCGATGCGATCGACTTCGCGATCGCGCCGGCGGAAATCTGCTGCCTTGCCGGCGAGAACGGCTCGGGCAAGTCGACCCTCATCAAGATCATCTCCGGCATCTACCAGCCGGACGAGGGCGAGATCCGGATCGACGGCGCCGCCATGCTGGCGCTGACGCCGCGCGATGCCATCGCCCACGGCGTCCAGGTGATCTACCAGGATTTCTCGCTGTTCCCGAACCTCACGGTCGCCGAGAACCTGTCGCTGAACAAGCTCCTCAGCGACGACCGCAAGCTCGCCAACCGCGGCGAGATGCGCAGGCTCGGGCGCCAAGCGCTCGACCGGCTCGGCGTCGACATCGACCTCGAAGCCGAGGTCGGCAGCCTGTCGACCGCCGACCGGCAGATCGTCGCCATCGCCCGGGCGCTGATGTCGGACGTGCGTCTCCTCATCATGGACGAGCCGACGACTGCGCTCACCGGCCGCGAAGTCGACCGGCTGTTCGCCATCGTCCGCGAGATTCAGGCCAAGGGCATCGCCATCCTCTTCGTCAGCCACAAGATGACGGAGATGCTGGAGATTTCCGAGCGCATCGTCGTCTTCCGCAACGGCGCCAAGGTGGCAGAGGGGCCGACGTCCGAGTTCGACGAGGCCAAGATCACCCGCGCGATGACCGGCCAGGACATCGGCCAGGAGCGCTACGTCTGGACCGATGCCGGCAAGGCGCCGCGCCTCGACGTCAAGGGTCTCGGCGTCGATGGTCTGGTCGAGGACGTCGATCTGTCGCTTGGCGCCGGCGAGATCGTCGGGCTTTGCGGCTTGCTCGGCTCCGGCCGGACGGAGCTCGCGCTGGCGCTGTTCGGCATGCGGCCGGATCATCGCGGCACCATCCGCATCGACGGAACGCCGCTGACGCTCGGCAGCGTCCAGGACGCGGTCGCCGCCGGCATCGCCTACGTGCCCGAAGACCGGCTGTCCGAGGGCCTGTTCATGAGCCAGTCGATCGCCCGCAACATCGTCGCCAGCGTCATCGACGGCACCACCCGCGGCGCCTTCGTCGACCGCGAGCGCGTGGCCGGCATGGCGACCGATACGGTTGCGGCCATGCGCATCGCCACGCCCGACGTCGAGAAGCATGTCGGCCAGCTGTCGGGCGGCAACCAGCAGCGCGTCGTCATCGGCCGCTGGCTGCTGACCGGGCCGAAGGTGCTGATCCTCAACGGCCCGACGGTCGGCGTCGACGTCGGCTCCAAGGCGGAGATCCACCGCCGCATCCGCGAGCTCGCCGTCGCCAATGGCCTCGCCGTTCTGATGATCTCGGACGACGTTCCGGAACTCCTGCAGAACTGCAACCGCATCCTCGTCATGCACCGCGGCCGCATGGTCGAGGAGATCGATCCCGCCGAAGTCGTCGAAGCCGACGTTCACGGCAAGCTGAAGAGCCTGCGCTGATGCTCGCCCCCCTGTTCCGCCGTTCCGAAACCGTCATCGCGCTGATCCTCGTCGCGGGAATGATCGTCATCGGCCTGATCAACCCGGCTTTCTGGTCGCTCGACAACCTGTTCAGCCTGGTGCGCGCCAACGTCATCATCGGCATCATGGCGCTGAGCGTCCTGATGGTGATGATCTCGGGCGGCATCGACGTGTCGTTTCCGGCCTTCGCCGCCGCCGCGATGTACCTCACGGTCATTGCGATGAACCATTTCGGCTACCAGGGCGTCGTCCTGCCGCTGGTCGGCGCGACGGTGATCGGCCTCGTCTGCGGCCTCTTGAACGCCTTCTTCATCCACACTTTCAGGATGATCCCGCTGATCGTCACGCTCGGCACCGCCTCGGTGGTGCGCGGTCTCCTCCTGGGGCTGGTCGGCACCAGCATCATCAACATCGACCGCATGCCGAAATCGCTGATCGCCTTCGGCCGCACCACGGTCGAGGTCGGCGGCAGCGCGCTGACAGCCATGGTCTTCGTCTATCTCGGCATCGCCGTCGCGGTCTGGCTGTTCCTGACACGCACCATGGCGGGGCGCGGCATCTACGCCTATGGCGGCGACCCCGAGTCCGCCAAGCGTGTCGGCTTCAACACAAGGCGCATCGTCTATCTCGTCTACGGCCTCGCCGGGGCGCTGGCGGGCTTTGCCGGCCTGCTGCACGCCTCGATGATCTGGCTTGCCAACCCGCGCGACTTCGTCGGCTTCGAGCTCGACGTCATCGCCGCCGTGGTGCTCGGCGGCGCCTCGATCTTCGGCGGCCGCGGCTCGGTGCTCGGCACGCTGCTTGGCGTCTTCATGCTGGTGCTGATCAAGAACAGCCTGATCATCATGCGCGTCGACAATACCTGGCAAGGCGTCGTCGTCGGCGGCGTGATCGTGTTCGCGACCGCGCTGACGGCTTGGCGCGACCGCAAGAAGCTGGCGTGAGGAGACGGTGATGAAACAGAGTTTCGACTTCCGCCGCTTCGCCAACCGCGACAACAACATCCTGCAGCTTCTGATCATCACCGCGGTGATCTTCGCCGTGATGTCGTTTCTCGAGCCGACGAAGTTCCTGCGCTACTACAATTTCGAGTCCATCAGTTTCGTTTTTCCCGAGCTGGGGATCCTCGCCATCGCCATGATGCTGGCCATGCTCACCGGCGGCATCGACCTGTCGGTGATCGGCATCGCCAATCTTTCCGGCATCCTCGCCGGCGTGTTCTTCGCCCGCTTCACGGCTGATGCCACCGGCATGCCTGAGCTGCTGCGGGTCGGGCTCGGCGTTCTCCTGGCTTTGTCGGTCGGCGTTCTCGCCGGCCTCCTCAACGGCCTTCTCATCGCCAAGGCAAAGATCACGCCGATCCTCGCGACGCTCGGCACCGGGCAGATCTTCACCGGCTTCTGCGTCGTCCTCACCGGCGGCCCAGCCATCACCGGCTTCCCCGCCTATTGGGGCGCGATCGGCAACGGCAAGATCCTCGGGCTCGCCGCGCCTCTGGTGCTGTTCCTCCTGGTCGCCGTCGTCATCACGGTCGTCCTCACCCGCACGCCTTTCGGCCTCAACCTGATGCTGATCGGCACGAACGCGCGCGCTGCGGTGTTCGCCGGGCTGAAGAAGGATCGGATGATCCTCTATTCCTACATGACCACCGGGGCGCTGGCGTCGATCGCCGGCATCATGCTGTCCGGCCGGACCAATGCGGCAAAGTCCGACTACGGCACCTCCTACCTCCTTCAAGCGGTGCTGATCGCCGTCCTCGGCGGCACCAATCCCGCCGGTGGGCGCGGCACCGTCGCTGGCGTCTCGATCGCCGTCGTCGCGCTGATGCTGCTCGCCTCCGGCTTCCAGATGATGCGCTTCTCCAACCACCTGATCGACTTCATCTGGGGCGGCTTCCTGCTCCTCGTCATCGCGATCAACGCCTTCCGGAACCACAGCCGATGAGGGTGCATCTGCGCCCCGCGGCCTTCGACGAGGTCGAACGCCCCGCCGTCGAGCATGCCGGCCTGTCGGCCAGCCTCTTCCGCTACCCGACCGGCGTCGAGGCGGTCCGGCTGTCGAACGGCCGCGGCCATCTCGTGGTGCTGCCTTTTCTCGGGCAGATGATCTGGCAGGCCGTGTTCGACGGCGTCGACCTGACGATGAAGAGCATCTTCAAGGCACCCCGCCGCGTGGCGACGATCGCCGAGACCTATGGCTGCTTTGCCTTCCATTCCGGCCTCCTGCGCAACGGCGTGCCGGGCCTAGACGACAGCCATCCCGCGCATGGCGAGATGCCCTGCGCGGCGATGGATTCTGCCGGCATCGAGGCGGGCGAGGACGCCGAGGGGCCGTTCCTGCGCCTCTTCGGGGAATATGAATACGCGATGGGGTTTGGCGCGCACTACGCGGCGCGGCCCTCGGTAACGCTGCGGTCCGGCGGGACCTTTGACATGGCGATGACGGTGGAGAACCTCTCGGCCGCGCCGATGGATCTTATGTACATGGCGCACGTGAACTTCGCCTATAGCGAGGGCGCCGAGATCCTGCAGCAGGCGCCGTTCACCCCCGCGCACACCCGCGTGCGAACGGCCGTCCCGCGGCATGTGACGCCGGATCCCGCCTATCTCGCCTTCATCGACGCGCTGGCGGCCGATCCCGCGGCAAGCCGGGTGATGAACCAGACCGAGCGATATTTCCCCGAACAGGTCTTCTATCTCGAAGGCCTCGCCACCGACGCCGAAGGGTTTACCCGCGCGATGCTGCGGCGGCCCGAGGGTGACAGCTTCTGGCTCCGCCACCGCCCGGCGGAGTTCGGCAAAACGGTGCGCTGGATTCTCGCCGGCCCCGACCAGTCGGTCTGCGCCTTAGCGCTGCCCTCGACCTGCGAGCCCGAGGGCTATACGGCGGAGAGGGCCAAGGGCAATGTCCGGCAGCTGCCGGGCGGCGACGGCGGCGTTCAGCGTCCGCATGGGCCATCTCGATCCCGCCGAAACCGATGCCGAGATCCGCTCTCTCTAATCTCTTGAAGGAACGACCATGTCCTCGAAGATCGCCGTCGTCGGCTCCAACATGATGGACCTCGTCACCTATGTGACGCGCATGCCGCTGCCGGGCGAGACGCTGGAGGCGCCGAGCTTCGAGATGGGCCATGGCGGCAAGGGGGCCAACCAGGCGATTGCCGTGGCACGGCTCGGCTCGTCGGTCGCGATGGTCTCGAAGGTCGGCAACGACGATTTCGCCGAGGCGACACTGCGCAACTTCGCCGCCAACGGTGTCGACGCCACCCACGTCACCCGCGCCGAAGGCGTCTCGTCGGGCGTCGCGCCGATCTGCGTCGACGCCAGCGGCGAGAACTCGATCCTCATCGTCAAGGGCGCCAACGACCGGCTGCTGCCGGCCGACGTCGATGCCGCCGCCGGGGTTCTGGGCGGCTGCGATTTGATCCTGATGCAGATGGAGGTGCCGGTCGCCACCGTCTACCACACCATCGCCTGGGCCAAGGCGAACGGCATCCGCACGGTCCTGAACCCCGCGCCGGCCGCCGCCGATCTCGACATTGCGGGGATCGCCGACGTCAGCTTCCTCGTGCCGAACGAGACCGAGCTTGCCATCCTCTCCGGCCTGCCGGTGACCTCGGAAGACGAGGCGGAAACCGCCGCGCGCAGCCTGATCGCCAAGGGCATCGGCACGGTGATCGTCACCATGGGCGGCCGCGGCGCGCTGCTGGTCGAGGCCGGCGGCACACGGCGAATCGCCCCGGTCAGCGTCACCCCGGTCGACACGACGGGCGCCGGCGACGCCTTTATCGGTTCCTTCGCGCATTTCCATGCCGGCGGCGAGCCGGTCTTCGAGGCGCTCGGGCTTGCCGCGCAGTATGCCGCCCACTCCATCACCCGCCGCGGCACGCAGAAATCCTACGCCACCGCCGCCGAGTTCGAGGCCTGGCGCGCACAGCGCTAGCGCTTGCCGGGTCCAGGCCGTCGGTAGATCCGCAACAGGCGATCCACGCTGACGGCCGGCCAGGACCCTCAACACCCGCGGCCGTCAGTCGATGCGCAGCCCGTCCGCCAGCGCCGTGATCAGCGCGGCGACCTTGGGGCTGAGCTGCCGGCTTTGCGGCCAGACGAGGTAGAGCGGCAGGCCGGCCGTTGCGTGCTCGGGTAGGAGTTCGACGAGCGCGCCGCGCTCCAGCTCCCGCTCGATCAGCCAGGTCGCGAGCTGCGCGACGCCAAGGCCCGCCTTGACCGCCTCCACCTGCGTCTCGGCGCTGCCAAGCACCATGCGCGCCTCCATGCTGCGCTCCTCGATGGTGTCGGGGCCAAACCCGAAGCGCCAGCTCATCGTGCTGCCATTGCCTTTGCCGTAGACGATGCAGTCGGCCGCCGCGAGCGCGTCGGCCGTGGCGGGAGTGCCGTGCCGTTCGAGATAGGCGGGTGCTGCGCAGAAGATCAGCTTCTCCGTGCCGAGGAGGCGGCGTCCGAGGCCGCTCGTCCAATGGTCCGAGGCGGTGATCCGGATGGCGATGTCGACGCCCTCTTCGACGAGATCGACGAAGCGGTCGGTGAAGTTCACCTCGGGCCGCAGCCCGGGGTTTAGCTCGGCAAAGGCCAGCAGCACGGGCATCACCCGCATGCGGCCGAAAGCGGCGGGCACGTTGATCTTGACGCGTCCGACCGCCTCCATGCGCTGCGCCGCCAGCACGGCCTCGGCATCTTCGAGTTCAGTCAGGACCCTGACGCAGGTGGAGTAGAAGGCCGCGCCGGCGTCGGTGAGCTTCAGGCGGCGCGTCGTGCGTTCGAACAGGCGGCTGCCGAGCCGCGCCTCGAGCCGGGCGACGCTCTTGCTGATGGCGGAATTGGTCAGATGGAGGCGCGCGGCGGCGGCGGTGAAACTCCCGCAGTCGGCCGTCACCACGAAGGCCTCGATGCCCTTCAGTCGCTCGGATGGAATCATGCTGCCGTCTTATTAGAGAATTTCTGTCCGCACAAACCGGAATTAATGCCGCTCGACGCGAATTCCTGTCGCGCCTACACCCTGTGCTCTATCAAAAGGAGTGCTGTTATGTCAGCGTTGACGCAGGAATTGCCGGCGGCGTCGCCGGCCGGGACGAAAGAGACGGGGCATGGCCTCGCCGTCACCTTGCTGGCGATCTCCGCCTTCGTGATCGTCACCACCGAATTCATCATCATCGGGCTGCTGCCGGCTTTGGCGCGGGATCTCGGCCTGTCGATCTCGGTCGCCGGGCTTCTGGTGACGCTGTTCGCCTTCACCGTGATGCTGTGCGGCCCGATCCTCACGGCGCTGCTGGCACATATCGAGCGCAAGCGGCTGTTCGTCGCGATCCTGCTGCTGTTCGCCGTGTCCAATGCGCTCGCTGCCGCCGCGCCCGACGTCTGGGTGCTGGGCTTCGGCCGCTTCCTGCCGGCGCTGGCGCTGCCGGTGTTCTGGGGAACCGCGAGCGAGACGGCCGGCGACCTTGCCGGGCCGGACAAGGCCGGCAAAGCGGTCGCAAACGTCTATCTCGGCATTTCCGGCGCGATGGTGCTCGGCATTCCGCTGGGAACGCTTGCCTCCGACGTGCTGGGCTGGCGCGGTACTTTCTGGGGCCTTGCCGGGCTTTCGCTCGTGATGGCGCTGGCGCTGATGTGGGTGATGCCGAGCCTTGCCCGTCCCGCCCGCATGCGCCTTGCCGAGCAGGCTCAGATCCTGAAGGATCCGGCTTTCCTTGCCAATGCGCTGCTCTCGGTCGTGGTCTTCACCGCCATGTTCACCGGCTACACCTATCTCGCCGACACGCTGGAGCAGATCGCCGGGATCCCGTCCGGTCAGGTCGGCTGGTGGCTGATGGGCTTCGGCCTTGTCGGTCTCTTCGGCAACTGGCTCGGCGGTCGCTACGTCCTTCAAGGGCCGTTGCGGGTGACGTTCCTGGCCGTGCTGGTGCTGGCGGCGGGAATGGCGCTGACCGTGCCGCTGGCGGGCCAGTTGCCATGGCTGTGCTTGGCGCTGGTTGCCTGGGGCATCGCCAATACCGCGCTCTATCCGATCAGCCAGGTGCGCGTCATGCAGTCGGCAAGCCACGCCCAGGCCCTGGCGGGAACGCTCAACGTCTCGATGGCCAATGCCGGCATCGGCCTCGGTGCGATCTTCGGCGGCCTCGTCATCGAGCATGCCGGCCTCCAGTTCGTCGGCTATGCCGCCGCGGCCATTGCGCTGCTCGCCTTGCTGCTGGTGCCCGTCGTCGGCCGGATTTCCCGTCCGGCCGGGCCCGTGGAAGCCGCTCGCTAAACTCGCGCAGCAGATGATCGGCCCGCCGCTGCCCGGCGGCGGGTCCCGCAGAGAACGAAGCCCCGCGGCGTCCATGCCGGCGGTGTTGCGACCTTACAGCCCTTCAACCGTTGGCGGAGGGATACCGCGGCGCAGAAGCGCCCTCCCGCCGTCAGCCGAGACCAGGAAACCCGACATGTCCACCCCCACCAACTACGCCGACCGCGATACGGCGATTGCGATCAACAGCTACACGACCGTCCTGCGTCGGCCGAGCGTGCCGCACGAGATCTTCGCGACCTACTGGCGGGACGTGCACGGGCCGCTGTGCTCCCGAATTCCGGGGCTCGGCTGGTACGTGCAAAACCACTTCGACCGCGAGCAGGACGCCCATCTCTGGCCGGAGATCGAGGGGATCAAGCCGTTCGACGACTATGTCCTCGACGGCGGCGTCGAGATCGGCTTCGCCTCGGCCGAGGACCAGGCAGAGTTCAACAAGGCCTGTCCGATCCTTTTCGCCGACGAGCAGAACATGTTTGCCGCGACCGTTGCCTATGCCTTGCCGAAGGGCTCGCAGACGCTGCTCGACCGCGTTGCCGACCCGATACCGAATGCCGATGACGGCCTCGACCGCCTGCATGTGCATTTCGGCGCCAGGAGCGACGACGTTAAGGCCTTCGGTGCCTACATGGCGCGGCTCGCCGAAACCCTGGCCTCGGACGCGTCGGTGCTGAAGGTCCGGTTGCATCTGCCGGAGCGCTACGACAATGCCGAACCCGCACCCCCGGCGCCCAATGTCGACCATCTCGTGCCGCCGGAGCGTGCCCTCGTCGCCATCCTGGAGCTCGCCTTCGAGACGCCGCTGACGCGTCGCCAGTTCTACGCGTCCGAAGCGTTCAAGCGGACGATCGAGGGCCAGAAGGCCGAGATCGCCCGGGCGTCCGCCTTCGCCGTCAGCGGCGTCTACACCTATGTCCGCGACAAGACGCTGACGGTCGCCGGCCTCCGGGGAAGCCGTCCGGCCCAGCTGATCGAACGGCTGGGCGCGACCAACCAGGTGGAGGACGATGTCCGCCGGCTGCTGCTCGACGGGCATCTCTGACGCGATCTTCAGCCGCAGGGATCCCGCGCGGACCCCCGCGGCCGTCCTCCGGCGGGCCGGAGCCGCAGACGGGGAGCCTGAGACGGGGGGCCGGAGACGCTCCGGCGGGCATGCCGATGGGCCCGCGCCGGCTCAGAGCTCGGCGACCACCTCGGACACCATCTGCCGGAGCCAGGCATGGCCGGCATCCCGGTCATAGGAGGCGTGCCAGAGCGCGGAAACCTCGATGTCCGACAGCGCGATTGGCGGCGGGCTGAGGCTGAGGCCAAGCTCGGCCGAGAAGATCTGGGCGATGCGGGTGTGCATGGTCACCACCACGGCCGACCGCGCGACCATGTAGGGGACGGCGAGGAAGCGCGGCGAGATCAGGACGACGGTCCGCTTGAGGCCGAGGCTGTCCAGGGCGTCGTCGACCACGCCGCGTCCGCCGAGCCCGTGTCGTAGGCTGGTCAGGATGTGCGGCAGCCGCACATAGTCCTCGAGCGAGATCTGGCCGGAAATGCCGGTGAGCTCTGCATTGAACATGCACTGGTAGGATTCCGAGAAGAGCCGGCGCCTTTTGTGGTGGGTCTGTCCTTCGGAGAAATCGCCATAGCCGATGGCGAGGTCCATCCGGTCGGTATCGAGATCCTGCAGCAGGCGCGACGTGTCGATGCTGTGCAGCCTGAGGTGCACCCGCGGCGCGACCCGCCGGAGGCGGGCGAGGAGCGCCGGGATGATCAGGATCTCCAGGCTGTCGGGGAGGCCCACCCGGAAGGTCCGCCGCGCGGTACCGGGATCGAAGTCCCGGCCGCGCGCCATCAGCGCCTGAACCTGCGCGAGGGCATCGCGCACCGGCTCCAGCAGCGCCTGGCCGCGCGGCGTGGGCTGCATGCCGTCCGGGCCGCGGGTCAGCAGCTCGTCGCGGAAGAGATCGCGCAGCCGGGCGAGGTTGTGGCTCATCGCCGACTGGCCGAGCCCGACACGCGCCGCCGCACGGGTAACGCTCCGCTCGGTCAGCAGCGCCTCGAGGTGCACGAGAAGATTAAGATCCAAGCGGGATAAATTGATGCCGTCGGTGGCCATCATGAATCCAATCAGTTTGATCGATAGTCTGGGATCTAGCATAGTCCTGGTCACGGGGCGACGGCATCGCCCCGTTGTTCCAGACCAAAGGATGTCTCCCATGTCGATCCGCAGCCTTCTCCTCGTCGCAAGCCTCACCTTCTCCGGCCTCCCCCTTGCCGGCGTCGCACATGCCGACGGCATTAAGCCGGTGCAGGCGGTGAACATCGACCTCGGGGGCGTTGCGGGTAATGCCTACTACACCGTCGAGCGCGACGGATTCCGTGTCGTGACCACGCTCTCCCAAGGCGAGGCCGCGACACCGATCCGGATGGTGGCGGTTCTCGCTTCCGGCCAGAGCCTCTTGCTCTCGGCCGCCGGCGAGGCCGGCCTCGAGCCCGTCGAGGTCGAGATCGCCCGCGAGGCCGACGTCTTGCTCGTTCGCAAGGCGGCGCTCGCCTACTGATCGCGCTCCGCGACGGCATTTCGGGCCCGGCGACCGGTTTCGGTGGCCGAGCCCGAACCTTTTGGTACGGCCGCTACGCCGCCGGCTTCTTCCCGAGGCGGGAGAAGGCGGCCAAAATCGTGCGCTCGGACTGGACGAGATAGGTGTCGAGCAAGGCTGCGGCCTCGCCGGGCTGTCCGGCGTCCAGCCGCTCGAGGATCGCCGCGTTCATGCCGATGTAAGGAGCGTGCAGGAACTCCGGATCGTCGAGCAGGCCGAAGCACAGCCGCAGTTCGGCGGCCACTTGGGCGTAGAAGACGCTGAGCCGCGGACTGTCGGCGAGCTCGACGATCCCCGCATGGAACAGCATGTTGGCGCTGCCAACGCCGGCCCAGTCGGCTTTCTCGCGGCACATCAAGGCGGTCTCCACCGCCTGGCGCATGCGGGCGACGGCCGGGTGTTTGGGATAGGCCTTGGCCAGCGCCTGCCCCTCGATCATCCGGCGCACGCGGTAGATGTCGAGGATCGATCCCATGCTGGGCGTCGCGACGAAGACTCCGCGATTCGGCTCGTGGCGAAGAAGACCCTCCATCGTCAGCAGGCGGAAAACCTCACGCAGCGTGTTGCGCGACACCGCGAAGCTGGCGCTGAGCGCGGCTTCCGAAAGGCGCTCGCCCGGTTTCAACTCCCCCGTCGTCAGTCTGTTGCGCAGCGCCTCGGCCAGGCGCTGGGCGAGGGTCAGCGGTGTTTCGCGCGTGGTCATCAGGCCCCTTCGGGAGTAGTTCGCGCCGGTTCGGCGGGGCGATGACGGCCGGTTTCGCGTCGCCTGCAACCCTCTTACAGCGAAGCGAATCGATGCGGCAGGCGCCCGCCGTGGAGGTTTTACCGTTGCCGAAAGGGCTGATCGGGACAAGGCCTGGCGGCGGCAGTGCTCGGGCGATGGGGCATTTCTTGAGCAGATCGTGCTGCGATCAGAACCACTCTGCGACATGTACCGGCATATTCTTCAAAAATCTGATTTGTTTTGTTGAACAATATTGACCGAGAAGGGGAACCAAGCGAGGTTTCGGTAGGGCCGGTTTGGCGGTCTGCAGCCGGAGCGTGAACGATGGAAAAGCCTGCTAGCCCTTCGCCGGTTTTGCGACCTCTGGAGCGGGGATCGGCCCCGGCCAAGGTGGTCCCGGCGCTCGTCCAATCGGCGTCGGAACGTCGGGGGTCGCTGATCGCGGCCATCTTCCTTATGGCGACCTCGGCGATTGGCCCAGGCTTCATCACCCAGACCGCGACCTTCACCGCGAGCATGGGCGCGGCCTTCGCTTTCGGCATCCTTGCTTCCATCCTCGTCGACTTCGTCGTCCAGCTGAACGTCTGGCGCATCGTCACCCTGACGCGCATGCGCGCCTCCGACGTCGCCAATGCCGCCATTCCCGGCTCCGGCTATCTCCTGGCGATCCTCGTCATCTTCGGCGGCCTCATCTTCAATATCGGCAACATCGCCGGCTCCGGCCTCGGGCTCAACGCGCTGGCCGGACTTGATCCGAAGATCGGCGGAGCCATCAGCGCCCTGGTCGCCATCGCCATCTTTCTGTCAAAGCGCGCCGGCGTTGCGGTAGACCGCATCATCGTCTTCTTCGGCATCATGATGATCGCGCTGACCCTCTTCGTCGCCATCGTCTCCGCGCCGCCGCTCGGCGAGGCGCTCCGGCAGACCGTCTGGCCCGACACCATCAATTTCGCGACGATCACCACCATCGTCGGCGGCACCGTGGGCGGCTACATCACCTATGCCGGCGCCCACCGTCTGCTCGACAAGGGCACCGTTGGCCGCGAGAATCTCGGCGCAGTCACGCGCGCGGCGCTCACCGGCATCGCGGTCACCGGGGTGATGCGCTACGTCCTCTTCCTTGCGGTGCTCGGCGTGGTGGCCAGCGGCGTCACCATCGACATTTCCGGCAAGGCGGCCAATCCTGCCGCCCAGGCCTTCCAGGCGGCTGCCGGCGAGTTCGGCCTGCGGATCTTTGGAGCCATTCTCTGGGCCGCCGCCATCACGAGCGTCATCGGGGCCGCCTATACCTCTGTCTCCTTCTTCTCGACCTTCATGCCGTCCATCGGCGAGCGCGGCCGCAATCTCTCCACCGTGGCCTTCATTGCGGTCTCGCTGGCGCTCTATCTTGCCATCGGCACGGCGCCGGCCGCGCTGCTGGTGTTCGTCGGCGGCTTCAACGGTCTCATTCTTCCGATCGGCCTCAGCATCTTCATGTATGCCGCCTGGAAGCGCGAAGACCTGATGGACGGCTACCGTTATCCCCGCTGGCTGCTGATCCTCGGGGTGATCACCGCCGCGCTCACCTGGTACATGGGCTACAAGTCGATCGGCCCGATCTTCGCCTTCCTGAGCATGTAAGGAGAGAGTTCCGATGGCTGTCATCGATCTCAACAGTGATCTCGGCGAGGGCTACGGCGCCTGGGCCATGGGCGACGACGACGCGATGCTGTCGGTCGTCACCTCCGCCAACGTCGCCTGCGGCTTTCACGCGGGCGATCCCGCCGGCATCCTGCGCACCCTGACGGCGGCGGCCGGGCGCGGCGTCGCCGTCGGCGCCCACGTCTCCTATCCCGACCGCGTCGGCTTCGGCCGGCGCGACATGGACGTCGCCAGCGCCGAACTCGTCGCCGACGTCATCTACCAGATCGGCGCGCTGCAGGCGCTCGCCCGCGCCGCCGGCACCCGCGTCACCTACGTCAAGCCACACGGCGCGCTCTACAACCGCATCGCCGCCGATCCGCGCCAGGGCGCCGACGTCATCGCCGGCATCAAGGCCGCCGACCCGGCGCTGGTGCTGATGGCGCTGGCGGGCTCGCCGCTGGTCGAGCGCGCCCGTGAAGCGGGGCTCGCCGTCGTCACCGAGGCCTTCGCCGACCGCGCCTACACGCCGGAAGGCGCTCTGGTCTCGCGCCGCGAGGCCGGTGCCGTGCTGCACGATCCCGCGCTCATTGCGCAGCGCATGCTGCGGCTCGCGCGCGAGGGCGTCCTCGAGGCGATCGACGGCTCGGTGGTCCGCGTCGAGGCGCAGTCGATCTGCGTGCATGGCGACAGCCCCGGCGCCGTCGAGATCGCCCGCCAGCTGCGCCGGACCTTCGAGGCCGAGGGCGTCACGCTGCAATCCTTCGTCCACGCCGAAGGAGGCGCGGCATGAGGGGCGCGGCAGCGGCCGGCGTCCCGGTGATCGAGGCGTCACGCGCCGCCCGCCGGCGGTACCGCGACGGCCTGGTCGCGCCGACGGCCGGGATCGCGCCCGGCCTGACGCAAGCCAACATAATCGTCCTGCCGCGCGACTGGGCCTTCGATTTCCTGCTCTATGCCCAGCGCAACCCGAAAGCCTGCCCGGTGCTCGACGTCGGCGATCCCGGCGCGCATGCGACGGTGCTGGCCGAAGGCGCGGACCTTCGCCGCGACCTGCCGCTCTACCGCATCTGGCGCGACGGCGAGCTCGCCGAGGAGACCGCCGACGCCAGCGCCGCCTGGACCGAGCATCCCGATCTCGTCTCCTTCCTGATCGGCTGCTCCTTCACCTTCGAGACGCCGCTCGTCGAAGCCGGCATCGAGATGCGCCACATCGCCGATGGCACCAACGTCCCGATGTACCTGACCGACCGGCCGTGCCGTCCGGCGGGCCGCCTGCACGGCAATCTCGTGGTCTCGATGCGGCCGATCGCGGCCGACCGCATCGCCGACGCCGCGACGATCTCCGGGCGCTTTCCTGCCGTCCACGGGGCGCCCGTGCATGTCGGCGAGCCCAGCCGGCTCGGCATCGCCGATCTCGGCCGTCCCGACTTCGGCGATCCCGTCCGCATCGAGCCCGGCGAAATCCCGGTGTTCTGGGCCTGCGGGGTGACGCCACAGGCCGCGGTGATGGCCTCGCGCGTGCCCTTCGCGATCACCCACGCGCCCGGCCACATGTTCATCACCGACATTCCCGACACCGCCTACCACGCCTGAGGAGCCGCATGCGCTTTCTGCCCGTCAGCCTGACGACCCTCCACGTGGAACTCGCCGATCTCGACGAGACGCTGGCGCTGTTCGCCGCGCTCGAGGCCAGCCCGCTCGCCGGCATCGACGAGGTGGTGCCGGCCACCCGCACGCTGATGATCCGCTATCGCCCGGGCGACCTCAGCGCCGAGGCCCTGGCGGCCGACCTGCGGGCGCGGCAACTCGGCGGCCGCCCGGCGCCGTCCGATCGCCTGGTCGAGGTGCCCGTCCGCTATGACGGGGAGGACCTGGACGAGGTCGCAGCGCTCACCGGCCTCACCCGCGAGGAGGTCGTCCGGCGCCATACGGCGAGCGAGTTCACCGTGGCCTTCACCGGCTTTGCACCGGGCTTCGGCTACCTCGTCGGCGGCGATCCCGCCCTCCACGTGCCGCGCCGCCGCAGCCCGCGCACGCGCATTCCGGCTGGCGCGGTGGCGCTCGCGGGACAGTTCAGCGGCGTCTATCCGCAGGCGAGCCCCGGCGGCTGGCAGATCATCGGCGTAACGCCGCTGGCGATGTGGGATCTTTCGCGCGACCCGCCGGCGCTGTTCGAGCCCGGGACGCGCGTGCGCTTCGTCGATATGGCGGCGCAAGGCGCCGCGCCCGCTCCCGAGGCGGCCCCGCCGGCGGATGCCCGCCCGGAGCCGGAACGTCCCGCGCCCGATCTTGGCATCCGCGTCCTGGCGGCGCCGATGCCGGCGCTGTTCCAGGATCTCGGCCGGCCTGGACAGACCGGGCAGGGCGTCTCGGCATCCGGCGCGCTCGATCGCGGTGCGCTGACGGCGGCGAACCGCGCTGTCGGAAATCCGTCGGGAACGCCATGCCTCGAGATCACCCTCGGCGGCTTCCGCTTCGAGGCGATCGGCCGCCTGACCGTGGCGCTCGCCGGCGCCGACGTCCGCCTTGCCGTCACCGATGCCGCAGGACGACGCTTCGAGGCCGAGCCCTATCAGGCAATCGCGCTGGAGCCGGGCGATGTCGCCGAGGTCGGCCGGCCCGCCGGCGGGGTGCGCTCCTATCTCGCGGTCCGCGGCGGCTTCGACGTCGCGCCGGTTCTGGCGAGCGCGTCCACCGACACGCTGGCCAAGGTCGGGCCCGAACCGGTCGCAGCCGGCGCCGTCCTCGGCGTCCTGCCGGTCGCGGCCACCGGCTGGGCGAGCGTCTCGCTGGAGGAAGCGGCGCCCGGCACGCTGCCCATCGCGGGCGACACGGTAACGCTCGACGTCGTCATGGGCCCCCGTACCGACTGGTTCACCGCCGCCGGCATCAAGACCCTGACGGCCCAGCTCTGGGACGTGACGCCGCAGTCCAACCGCGTCGGCATCCGCCTTGCGGGTGAGGTCGGCCTAGAGCGCATCGACGCGGCGGAGCTGCCGAGCGAGGGCACCGCGACCGGCGCGATCCAGGTGCCGCACAGCGGCCAGCCGGTGCTGTTCCTCGCCGACCACCCTTTGACCGGCGGCTATCCCGTCATCGCCACCGTCGCCGAATACCATCTCGACCTCGCCGCCCAGATCCCGGTCGGCGCCCGCATCCGTTTCCGCCCGATCACGGCGTTCGCCGAGATTGCGCCGCTCGGGTCCGCCTGACCCCGTCCCCTCCATCAAGGCCCGTTCCATGCAAAAAGTCCTGATCGCCAACCGGGGTGAGATCGCCGTCCGCATCGTGCGCGCCTGCCGCGACTATGGCCTTGCCTCTGTCGCTGTCTACGCCGATGCCGATGCCGACGCGCTGTTCGTCGGCATGGCCGACGAGGCCTATGGGCTCGGCGGCCAGAGCCCGGCCGAGACCTATCTCGACATCGCCAAGCTGATCGCCGTCGCCCGAAGAGCCGGCGCCGACGCCGTGCATCCCGGCTACGGCTTCCTGTCCGAGAATGCCGGATTTGCGCGGGCGGTGATCGAGGCCGGGCTGACCTGGATCGGCCCGGACCCGGCCGTCATCGAGGCGCTCGGCGACAAGGTCGAGGCCCGGCGCATCGCCGAGCGCGTCGGCGCGCCGCTGGTGCCGGGCAGCGACGGCCCTGTGGCCGATGCCGAAGCGGTCACCGCCTTCGCCCGCGATCACGGCCTGCCGGTGGCGATCAAGGCGGCCTTCGGCGGCGGTGGCCGCGGCCTCAAGGTGGCGCGCACGATGGAGGAGATCCCCGAGCTCTTCGCCTCTGCGGTGCGCGAGGCGGTGGTCGCCTTCGGCCGGGGCGAATGCTTCGTCGAGCGTTTTCTCGACCGTCCCCGGCATATCGAGGCGCAGGTGCTGGCCGACCGGCACGGCCATGTTCTCGTCGTCGGCACCCGCGACTGCTCGCTGCAGCGGCGCAACCAGAAGCTCGTCGAGGAGGCCCCGGCGCCGTTCCTCACCGACGAGCAGCGTGCCCGCATCCACGAAGCCGCGCGCGCGATCTGCGCGGCAGCCGGCTACACCGGCGCCGGAACGGTCGAGTTCCTGCTGGGCGTGGACGGGTCGATCTCGTTCCTCGAGGTCAACACCCGCCTGCAGGTCGAGCACCCGGTGACGGAGGAGACCACCGGGCTCGACCTCGTGATCGAGCAGTTCCGCATCGCCGAGGGCCTCGCGCTCACCACCACCGAGACGCCGGTGCCGCGCGGCCATTCCATCGAGTTCCGGATCAATGCCGAGGATCCCGGCCGCGGCTTCCTGCCGACGCCCGGCACCATCACCCGCTTCGATCCCCCATCCGGCCCCGGCATCCGGCTCGACACCGGCGTCGTCACCGGCTCGACCATTCCCGGCACCTTCGATTCGATGATGGCCAAGCTCATCGTCACCGGGCGCACGCGGGGCGAAGCGCTGGCGCGCGCGCGGCGGGCGCTCGCCGAGTTCCGCATCGAGGGCGTTGCCACCGTCTTGCCCTTCCACCGCGCCGCCATCGAGAGCGCGGACTTCGTTGGGGCGGACGGCTTCAAGGTGCACACCCGCTGGATCGAAACCGATTTCGCCGAAATGCCGGAAGCGGCGATGCGGCCGGAAAGGCCCGCCGAGGTCGGCATCGTCGAGGGCTTTGTCGAGATCGACGGCCGGCGGTCGCGAATCGTCATCCCGCAGAGCCTGATTGCCGGTCTCGGCTTCTCTGGCGCGTCGGCGCCGGCCGCCCCGGGCGCGGCTCCGGCGGCTGCGGACGCCGAGGCTTTGGCCGCCCCGGTCTCCGGCACGCTGCAGGCCTGGAAGGTGGAGGAGGGCGCCGCGGTGGCGGAAGGCGACGTCGTCGCCATCATGGAGGCGATGAAGATGGAGACACAGGTGCTGGCCCACCGCAGCGGGCAGATGCGCCGCGGGGCCGCGGAAGGCGCCTACCAGGATGCCGGTACCGTTATCGCCCGCATCGCCGACTGAGCTTTGCGCCCTCCTAGCTCGCCCTATCTGCGCTGGGCAAGTGGAGACCGGGGGGATGCGACCCCCGGGCGTGATGCGGGGTGGAACTGGTGCCAGCGTTTAGATTTCTGCGATCCCGCCGGGTGATGCCGGCGTGACGCTTCTCATCCCCGTTCTCGGCGACCAGCTGTCGATGTCGCTCGCCAGCTTGCGCGGTGTCGACCGCGCGGACGCTGTCGTCCTGATGATGGAGGTGTGGGACGAGGCGACCTATGTGCGCCACCACAAGAAGAAGATCGCGCTGATCTTCTCGGCCATGCGCCATTTTGCAGAGGCGCTTCGGGCCGAAGGCTGGACGGTCGACTACATCAAGCTCGACGCCCGCGGGAATACCCAGAGTTTTACCGGCGAGGTCGAGCGCGCGGCGAAGCGCCATCACGCCTCGGCCATCCGCGTCGTCGAAGGGGCGGAGTACCGCGTCCGCGAGGCACAGGACGGTTGGGCCGGGCGCGCCGGCCTCCCGGTCGAAATCCTCGAGGACGACCGCTTCATCTGTTCGCTGCCGGCGTTCCAACTCTGGGCCAAGGACCGTGCGGAACTGCGCATGGAGTTCTTCTACCGCGACATGCGCCGGCAGACGGGCCTCCTGATGACCTCCGGCGGCAAGCCGGAGGGTGGCCAGTGGAATTTCGACCACGAAAATCGAAAGACGCCGCCGCGTGGCCTCAACTACCCCGCGCCCGAACGCTTCGAGCCCGACGAGATCACGCGCGAGGTTCTGGCGCTGGTGACAAAGAGGTTCGGGGACCATTTCGGCGATCTTGAGCCTTTCGGCCTGCCGGTGACCCGCGCCCAGGCGCTGACGGCGCTGGAAAAGTTCATCGACACCGCGCTGCCGGACTTCGGCCGCTACCAGGATGCGATGATCGCGGGGCAGGACTATCTCTACCACAGCAGCCTGTCGCTCTGCCTGAACCTTGGCCTGCTCGGCCCGCTCGAGGTTTGCGAGGCGGCGGTTGCCGCCTACAAGCGGGGCGATGCCGAGATCAATTCGGTCGAGGGCTTTGTGCGCCAGATCATCGGCTGGCGCGAATACATGCGCGGCATGTACTGGCGCGACATGCCGGCCTTCGCGGACCGCAACGCTCTGAGGGCGACGCGGCCGCTGCCGGAATTCTACTGGACCGGCGAGACCGACATGCGGTGCCTCAAGGAGAGCGTCGGGCAGACCCGGCGCGAGGCCTACGCCCACCACATCCAGCGGCTGATGGTGCTCGGCAACTTCGCGCTCCTCGCCGGCATCGATCCCAAGGCGATCTCCGACTGGTTCTTGGTGGTCTACTTCGATGCCTATGAATGGGTGGAGCTGCCGAACGTCATCGGCATGAGCCAGTATGCCGACGGCGGCGCGATCGCTTCCAAGCCCTATGCCTCTTCGGGCGCTTATATCGACCGCATGTCCGACTATTGCGGCCGGTGCCGCTACGACGTGAAGGCGAAGACCGGGCCCGACGCCTGTCCGTTCAACGCGCTCTACTGGGACTTTCTCGCCCGGCACGAGGAGCGGTTCTCCGGCAATCAACGCATGCGAAACATGTACGCGACCTGGAACCGCTTCGATGATGCACGGCAAGCGGAATACCGCAAAAGCGCCAAAACCTTCCTCGACGGATTGACGCCGGCGGCCCCTGGCTGGGCCAGGGACTGATCCTGCGCCCGCACTGCCCCATATAGCTCGGTTCGGGCGCAGCGCTCGCCGCGCAAGAATTGCGGCTGCGGCTGATCGGACATCAGACCAAAAATGCCGCTTGCCGGGGTTGGCCCGTCGGCATGGACGAGAATATCGCAGGCCAGGCCGAAACCAGAGACCTTCTGCAGAATGGGGAATCCATGAGCCGAGACATCCTACAGAGCGCCGTTCGGAACCGCCTCCTCCGCAATCTACCGGAACAGGCCTTCTCGCTGCTGGCGCCGGATCTCGAGCCGGTGGAACTGCCGATCGGAATGGTCCTCGAGTTGCCGGACGCCCCGATCGAGCACATCATCTACCTCGAGAACGGGATCGCGGCGCGAATGATCGTCGGCCGGGACGGCGATATGGCGGAGAGCGGCCATATCGGCTCCGAGGGCATGACCGGCAAGCCGATCGTCCAGGGCGGGACTTTCGCCACCAACAAGATCCAGATGCAGTTCGGCGGAAAAGGCCTGCGGATCGCCCGCGCCCCCTTCATCGAGGCGATGTCGCGGAACGACGACCTTGCCGTTCTCATGCGCAAATATGTGCTGGCCTGCGAGGTCCAGGTCGAACACTCGCTTCTGGCCGCCACGACGCAGATGATCAACGAGCGCCTAGCGCGCTGGCTCCTGATGTATCATGACCGCGCTGAGGGGGACGAGCTGCAGATCACGCACGATCTCCTGGCCAGCATGCTGCACGTGCGCCGGGCCGGCATCACCAGCGCAACGCACGTGCTCGAGGGCCTGCACGCGATCCGCGCCACCCGCGGCAGCATCAAGATCACCGACCGACAAGCCCTCGAAGAAATTGCCGGCCGCAGCTACGGCATTCCCGAGGCGGTGTATGAGCGGTTGATTCCGAACAGCTTTCAGGATCGAGCCCATGCCTATTCGGTGCCGGACGGCCTGGGCGCTGACCGCCAGCACGCGCCGCTTCTCGCCGAGGGCGATTCAGCCTGAGCCATGCCTGTCGCCCGGGACAGGGGCGATGCTGAGGCTGCGACCTGACTTGCGGCTGCGCCGTTCTGCGCGACGGAGCGCCGGGCCAGCGCGTGACGATGATCGGCCAATCAAGCGGGCGGGATCGAATGCCGACGTTTCCGGTTTGTCAAAAAGCCGGACTTCGCCAGTGCTGCCTGCAGGCCGGAAGATCTCAAGAGAAGAACCGCGCGGGCGGTCATCCCGCGCAACCCAGATTGTGCGGGAGACCATCCAATTTCAGTGTTCAAACAATCCCTTTCAGGCCTCGATGACGTCGAGGGTCTCAAGGACATTTTGGCGGCCTGTGCTGCCGAGAGAGAACCTTCCGATGTCCGTCCGCTGCTGGGCATGCTGCTGGCCCATGTCGGGGCCGAACGTCTTCTGCGGCCGAAGCCTGGCGGCGGCCAGATCTACGCGCCGTGCTGGCAGGACGTCTTGGCATGGCTGACAACGGTCGGCGGGATTGATTTGAACGCGGCGCGGCTGTTCGAGGGGCATCTCAATGCCGTCCAGCTGGTATGTCTCTACGGCACGGCGGCACAGCAGGATCTGACAGCCGAGCTCGTGTCGAAGGGCGGCCTCCTCGGCGTCTGGGGCGCGGATGCGACGCCGCCTCTCGCGTTGCAACCGGCAGAATCCGCCGCAACCTGGCAACTGTCCGGCGCCAAGCGCTACGCCTCCGGGACCGGACTGGTCGCGAAGGCGATCGTCCTGGTAAACCAGCCGGACAACACGATGCAGCTTCTGCTGCTCGATGTCGACGATGCCGCTCGGAGCGACGGATCCTCCTGGAACATGCGGGGCATGCGCGGATCGGCCTCGGGCACGCATGACTTCGCCGGCATGGAGATCGGAGAGGACGCGCTGCTTGGCGGGACCGACGACTACCGGCGCGAGCCCTATTTCGTCGGCGGGATCTGGCGCTGTGCGGCGGCTCAGCTCGGTGCCATCGAGGCTCTGGTCAAGATTATGGCGGTTTCGCTGAAGGAAAGCGGCCGGGATGGCCATCCCCTCCAGATGGCGCGGATCGGCAGCGCGATCCTGAAGGCGCGGACCGTGCGCCTCTGGGTCGAGGATGCCGCCGAAAGGGTGGAAACCTATCGTCCCATCGACGGGGACGGGACCGGACTTGCGGAAGTCGTCGCGCTGTCCGCCTATGGCCGTCTGCTCACCGAGGAGGTCGCCATGGAGGTCATCGCACTTGCCGAGCGCGCCCTCGGGCTCTCCGCCTTCGCGATCGGCCATCCCGCGGAGGCGCTAATGCGCGATCTCGCCGTCTACATCCGTCAGGCCAATCCCGATGCCGTCCTCCTGCAGCACGGGCGCGTGCTCGCCGCCGGACTGACGTCGTGAGCATCGCGACGGTCGGAGACTGGAACGCCGCTGTCGAGGCCTCGCCGATAGCCGACGCCGAGCGGCTGATCGGACCCGGCGGGCTCGTCGTCCTTTCGCCGCATCCGGACGACGAGACGCTCGGCGCCTCGGCCTTGCTGATCGCCGCCGGGCGCCTGGGGCGCGCGGTCGGGCTCGTCGACGTGACGGATGGCGATGCGTCGCATCCGTCTTCCCGGCTCTTCCCGCCGGCGCGCATGGCGGAACTGCGATCCCGCGAGCAGGCGGCGGCAATGAATGTCCTCGGATGCCCGCCGACCGAGACGCTGCGCCTCGGCCTGCCCGACGGTGGCTCGGGCCGCGATCCGCGCTTTTCAGCCGCTGCCGAGACGATCGCCGCGCTCTGCCGACGGCTGGGCGCGACGGCGCTTGCGGCACCGCATCCCGACGATCCGCACCCCGACCACCATGCGTCGGCGGCCCTTGCCCTGGCGGTGCGTGCGCTTTTGCCGGACCTGCGCATCCTCTTCTACGAGGTCTGGTCGCGGCGCCTGCCGCCGGAGGCGACGTTCAGCGGCGCCGGGCTGACGCCGTTCCGGGTGCGCACCGACGTCGAGCTGAAGCGTCGGGCAATCGACTGCCATGCCAGCCAGCTCGGCCGCGTCGTCACCGACGATCCCGGCGGGTTCGCCATGCCGCCCTGGTTTCTCGACGCCCAGAACGACGAGCGCGAGCGCTATGCCTGGCTGGCGATGCCGGGCGAAGTGCCGGGCGCGGCGCATTTCGACCGGCTCTATGCCGGGGGCGGCGACCCCTGGCACGCGAAGACTTCACCCTACGAGGCGGAGAAGCGCCAGGCGAGCGTCAGCGCTCTCGCAGGACGGCGCTACCGCCGCGCCCTCGACATCGGCTGCGGCGAGGGGCTTCTGACAAGGCTTCTGCTGGAAGCGGGCGCTGCCGAGACGGTGGTCGGCGTCGACGGTGAGCCGGCGATCGTGGCGCGGGCGACGGCAGCCGCCGTTCCGGGGGCATCCTTCGTGACCGGCCGGATGCCCGGCGATCTGCCGCCGGGGCCGTTCGATCTCGTGGTGCTGTCGGAAGTTCTCTACTTTCTCGACGAGAGGGACCTTGCCGCGCTCGTCGATGCCTTGTCGCACCGGCTCGAATCCGGGGCCGGCATCCTCGTCGTCTCCTATCTCGGACCGACCGACACGCCGCTTGGCGGGCGCGCCGCCACCGATGTCTTCGCGGCTTGCCTCGGAGAGGCTGCGGTGTTCCTCAACCTGCTGGAGACGCCGGACTACCGCATCGAGCATTTCGAGTCGCGAGGAGCGCCTGGCGCAGTGCCGGCATATGGTCCCTGAGGTCTGACAAGCGCATGCGGCGTCGCGCGAGGGCAGGGCTCTCGTCCTCGGCCGCCTGCCAGGCCGTCTCGCCGCCGGACAGGGCAAGGTCCCGGATGCGTGGGGCTGGCAAGTCCAGACCAGCGAGGGCCGCTTCCCGCCCGGCCGGGTCTGACGCGTTGTGGAACGCGGCCCGGCTGCGCAGGCGCTCCAGAAGAGTTTCCGGCGGCTCCAGCAACTCGTCGACGATCGGGTTCGGCTCGGTGCGGTTGCGGTTGAGCTCGTCGGACAGTCCGCCGATGGCGCGCCCGATGAGGCGGCACGATGTCTCGACCCTAGGTCCGTTGGCGTAGCGGATGCGCAAGCCGTAAGCCTCGAAGCGGCGCCGTAAGGCCCGGTCTTCACCGGAGGGCGGCATTGGCAAGCCGCCTACACGGCGGTAGGCAGCGCCCGTCATGGCGAAGTTGGCGCCGCCGATATTGCCGTGGTGCGGCCAGGGATTGTCGGCGTCGGGCTGGATCAGCGCGGCGATCTCACGCGAGGCCTCGCGGTATTCCCGGATGATTGCCTCGCTCTCGGGATCGGCCGGGGGAAGCCGCGCCGCTTCCTCGGGAATGAAGCCGATGCGGCCGCAGACGAGATCATAGCCGTGCCCGAACTCGCTCTCATAGGCAGCGCGAAGGCCCGGCAGCACGATGGTATCGCCGTCGATGGACAGGAGAAATGCCTGCGGGGCGAGGTTGGTCGCGAGGTCCAGCGCCAGGCGGCGGGCGCGTGGTGCGCTGCCTTGGCCCGCCTGCCAGCGGCATTCGACGAGGAGCGACGGACGGCGGAGCTGCGCCATGACCGCGGCCGCCTTGGCAATGGTGGCGTCCGTGCAGCCGTTCGCGAGAAGGAGGATGGCGTCGCCATCGGCCAGATCGGCGTCGAGCGCCGCGAGGCACCTTTCGATCCAGTCCTCCTCGTTGCAGGCGGGAACGCAGGCGACGAAGGCGGACCCCGCCAGAGCGGAAGGGTCGCCAGCAAGCCGCAGCCGCTCCACCGGCAAATCCGCCGCGACGAGGGCGAGCAGCCCGTCGTCGGCCGGCTTGAGTGTCAGAAAATCCGAGGCGTCACGCATCGGCCAAAACGCTCTCGCCACGCCACAGGGACTGGATCGCGTCATTGCCGACGTCGGGCTTGGCGTCCCCGATGAACACGACGACCGGACCGAAACGCGTTTTCTCCGCACCGTAGAAGTCGAGGAGATCGGGGTAGAGCGACTGGAGAGAACGGAGTGTCAGTCCTTTCCCGCGCAGGAGATGGTCAACCACTACCTGATCGCCATGGACGGCATTCGGAACGGTGCCGCAGGATCCTGGCGTCATCCACCGCTCCGGATCGGCGGCAAAAGCCTCGTAGAGGAAGGCAAGTTCGTCGCCTTCCCAGCGCATCAGCGCGCTGGAGAGACGATCGCGGTGGAAATGGTCGGCCATGGCGGCAAGGCCGGGCTCGGACAGAACGGACGCATCGCCGGCAAACACGGTGTCGAGGTCGCAGAGCAGCGTGACGCCATCCGCGATCCCCGGCCGGAAGGACTCCATCTTCGACCACCAGCCCGGCCAGTCGTGGCGGAGGGGGACGACCTCGATGCCATCGGCCTGGAAGGCCACGTCCGTCAGGCAGACGATCCGCTCGACGCCGGCAAAGCGGCGTGCGCCGAGCGCCAGCCGTTCCACCCATGTCCTGTCATAGCGCCCGCCGCTGCGCAGCACGGTGACGAGGGTCGATCCGGCGGTCGAAAGGCCGTCGCCGCCGGTGTTCATGCGGCGCTCTCTCCAGCTGTGTGAGGTCCGCTCGCAGGCGCCCCCGCCCAAAGCTCGTCGGTGAGGGACTCCAGCCAAGCCGCGCCCCGCCGTGCGGCATTGGGGTCGTAGAGCGTGCCCAGCCGCTTGCCGTCGAGCTGGCGCGCCCGCGCCAGAAGCTCCTGCCAGCCAGTGAGATCGCCAGGCCAGGCCGGGGCGCTGACGGCGGTGCCGAGCTTCACGAGCTCTTCCGCCTTGCGGACCTGCTCGCCGAAATAGCGCCATTCGGGGAACACGATCAGCTTCTGCTCGACGCGCGCGATCTCGTGGATGGTGTTGTCGCCGACCGAGGCGATCACGATGTCGGCGGCGACGAGATAGTCGGTGACATCCGGCACCCAGCCGAGTTCGCGAAGGTTCGAGAAGTCGGTCTCGTGGCCCTCGCGATGGGTCGGGCCGACGGTCAGCCAGAGCGCGTTCGGGGCAGCTCTGGCCGCCACCGTCAGCGGCGCGAGCGGCGTGCCGCTGCCACCCCCGCCGGTGACGACGACGATAACTTCCCTTTCGGGGTCGAGACCCAGCTTTTGCCGAGCCTCGGCCTTGGAGGGTATCTTTCCGACCGTCGTGCACAGTCCGCCGGTGTAGACGGTTTTGGCGCGCAAATGGGCGGGATAGTCGTCCTGCTCCAGCCGCTCGTCGAACGGCGCCAGCATGCCGACCGAGGATTCGTAGGAGCCGATATGGCCGATGTCCAGCCGGTCGCCGTGCATGCGGATCTGGACCGCCGGGCAGCTGGCGATGCGCGCCAGCATGGCGATTTCCGAGGACACGTCGACGACGAAGAGGCCGACCTCGCGGTCGTCGAGATGGTCGATGATGCCGCGCATCGTCTTGCGCATGGCCGACAGGCCGAGCGGCACGCAGTGCATCACCTGCGGCGTCGGTTCGGCAAAGAGCCGGGGCGTCGGCACCGCCGCGCCGATCATGTCGGGCAGCGTGATGATCTCGATGTCGCGGCTGAAACCGTCGAAGAGATGCGGGCCCGCCGTCATGACGGAGACCGGGCGCTCCCGGGAGAACTCGGAAATCAGCGCCATCGTCCGGTTGGCGTGTCCCCGGCCCTGGTGATGGACGAAGAAGGAAATCGGCTTCAGCAAAGGGCAGTTCTCCGGTGTAGGGCAGGCCAACGTCCGAGGACGCTGGAGAGAGTATAAGGACGCGGGACGTCATGACGCCCGGACCGATATTGCCGCAACGATCAAGACGCCGATGGGTTACAGGTTTTTGCCGGAACATGCAGGACGAACAAGAGCGATGGTCGAGTCGAGGGATAGAAACGGCGCCGGGCCGGTCGAGAGGCCGCGCACGGTCGCCGTCGTCGGCAATGCGCCGGATCTCTCCGACCAAGGCGTCGCCATCGATGCGGCCGACTGGGTGGTCCGTTTCAACAACGCGGTCGGCTTCGGGGGTGTTGCCGGGCGCCGCGTGACGCATCTGGCGCTGGTGAACCACGGCGGCCAGATGGCGGAGTGGCTGGGTGATCCCGGCTTCACCGCGCGCCCGGTGGTTCGTCAAGCTGGCTCCTTCCTGTTTCCGTTCGGCTCGAAGCCGCAGGACGAAGCGAACGTCGACGGGGATGGCCGCGATTGGACGGCGGAAGCCCTCGCCAGGCTGGCGCCGCTCGGCCGCCCGGTCGCCGTCGTTCCGGAACCCGTCCGACAGGAGGCGGACAGGCTTCTCGGCATCGAGGCAGGGGAAGGTGCGCCGAGCACCGGCTTCCTCGTCGCCCTGCATCTGCTGGAGACGCTGCCGACCACCGCGACCATCGACATCCACGGCTTCGGTTTCTCCGGGTGGCCGGGGCATAAGTGGGAGCGGGAGCGCGCCTGGTTCGAGGGTCAGGCGGGAAGGGGCCGGCTGCGCCTACATCCGATCGACGCGCCGGCTCGGTGATGATCGCCGCCCGCTGTTTCATCTGCGACGCGCGCGCCTACCAGCCGACCGAGCGGACGATCGTCGATGCCGTGGGCCGCGAACACCGCTTCGGCTATGCCTGCGGCTCCTGCGGGGCACTGGTCCGCGACCCCGCCAGTGCTGCCACCTGCCGCGACAGCCTCGACCGCCGACTGGCGACGGGACGTTTTGCCGGCAGCGACCTTGCCAGCTATGGCCTCGACGTCTTCACGCTGCGGATCGCGGCAAGTGCGCGGGGGCTTGGCGTTCGGCCGCTCGGGGCAGCGCAGCAGGAGGCTTTGCGGCAGCCACACGCACGCCTGGCGGCCGAGGCCGAGCTCTTCGCACTGGCCGCGGCGCCTGCGGTGCCGATCAGCCTCGGCGTCTGCTGCCGGGCCGACGAACTGCCGGCTGTCTTTACCGGCCTAGGCCCGCATGCCGCCTGGACGAAAGATGTGGTCGTCCTCGTCGACGATGCCGCGCGCAAAGCAGCGCCCGTCGACGTCGAGGGGTTTGCAAGAGACCGAGTCCGGGTCGCCGCCCGCCCGCTTCGCGGAGATTTCGCCGCCCAGCGGAACGCGCTGTCGGCGCTGGCGGAAACCGACTGGATGCTGCAGCTGGATGCAGACGAGACACTCGAGCCGTCGACCGGCCCGCTGCTTGGGGCACTCGCCGCCGATGCTGAGGCGAACGGCGTCACGTCCATCGGTCTTCGCCGGCGAAACCTGGTCGACGGCGTCCTGTCAGACCTTTTTCCCGACACCCAGTACCGGCTGAACCGCGCCGGCGTCGTCTATGCCGGCGTCGTTCATGAGCGGCCGGCCACCGACTGGCGCCAGACCACGATCGCCCTGCACGGGACGATCGTCCATCATCTTGCGCATGAGCATGTCATGACGCGCTCGGCCCGCTACGAAGGGCTGAGCCCCGGCCACGGACGGCTGCAGGAACAGGACCGCCTGCTCACCGCCTACACCGCCTGAAAACGCGTGATCGCCGCACGATAGAGCGCCAGCGTTTCCTGGCCGAGCGTCTCGCGGCTGAACCGTCCGGCCGCCAGCAACGCCTGCTCCCGCAGCAAAGAGCGGTAAGCGGGATCGCAAAGGACGGGCCGCAGCGCCGCAGCGAGGGCCGGACCCGTGGTCTCCGCGGCCATCGAGCCAGCGCCGACGGCACCGACAAAGGCCCGCGCGCTGGCATCCTCGTTGGAGGCGATCATCGGCCGGCCGAAAGCGATGCCTTCCTGGTAGACCAGCCCGAAGCTCTCATAGCGCGAGGGCGCGGTGACGGCATGGGCCCCGGCATACTCCGCCGACAGGGCGTCCGGTGTCAGCGAACCCAGCGGGGTGATGCGGCGCCGGGCGGCGGGCGACAAGCCGGCCGGCAGCGACGCCGCCTCTATGCCCGCCAGCCGCAGCTCGAAGTCGGGGATCTGTCCGCGTTCGGCCTCCGGCGCCAGCAATTCGATGGCGTCGATCAACGCGTCAAAACCCTTGCGGTGCTCTGCCCGGCCGACGAACAGCAGCCGAAGCGGCCCGTCCGCCGCCGGATAGGCAGCTGCCTTGCCCCGCGCGATGAGGTCCGGGGGCAGGCTGAGAGCGACCACGCCATGCGGCCGGCCGTTCTCGGGCAGGCCATATTCGGCGGAGATCCGCCCGGCATGGTCGGCGGTGTTTGAGATCAGGCCGTGGCTGCGCCGCGCCTGCGCCCGCTCGAGACGGTCGGCGAGCGATGCGTCGATGCGGTCGCGGAGGTTGGCGGGCGCGTCGCGCGAGAAGGCGGCCGGCGTCGAGTTGCGGGTGACGATGGCCATCGCCGGCCGCCGGGCCAGCAGCACGGCCGGCGCATACCAGTTTGTCGCCTCGACGACGTCGAACGGCTGGCGCCGGTGTTCCGACAGCACCGCCCCGCGAAACGCCAGCGGCGCTGCCAAATGTCCGGCGCCGCCCCAGAGCCGGAGACGCGCCAGCCCGCTGCCGTCGGAGATGGCGCAGCCGATGACGGTGACGCCGCCGACCGTCTCGCGCCCGCTTCGTCCGAGGTCGAACACGGTCACGTCGGCGCCGGCCAGCACCAGCGCCTCCGCGATTTCGCCGGCGGCCGTCGCAAGGCCGCTCGGCCAGGGCGGATAGTTCCAGGTGATGAGGGCGGTGCGCATCATCGCATCAAGAGCTTTCGGTAGAGGTCGATGTAGTCGGCGGCCATGCGGTCGGAGGTGAACCGCTCCTCGAAACGGCGCCGGACGCCGGCGCGGTCGATGGCGCCGATCCGGCCGATGGCGGCGACCGCCTCTTCCTCGTTGCGCACGATGAAGCCGGTGACGCCGTCCTCGACGATTTCCGAAACGCTTCCTCTGTCCCAGGCGATCACCGGCGTTCCGCACGCCATGGCCTCGATCATCACCAGGCCGAAAGGCTCCGGCCAGTCGATCGGAAAGAGGAGGGCGGCCGCACCGCCGAGAAGTCCGGCCTTCTCCCGGTCGCGCAAGGGGCCGAGATAGCGGGCGCGATCGGAAAGGAGGGGGCGCACCTCCCGGTCGAAGTAGAGCGGGTTGCCGACATCGACCGTGCCCGCCAACTGGATCTCGCGGCCCGCCGCATTCGCCACCCGGATCGCGACGTCCGGTCGTTTCTGGTCCGTCATTCGGCCGACGAAGGCAAGGTGCGAGCCAGGCGCCAGCGACAGGGCATAGCGGTCCCGCTCGATCCCGTGATGCACGACGCCGGCCCGGTTCGAAGCGGGCAAGGCGGCTTGTTGCGCGCCCGAGATCGCGGCGACCGGAAGGTCGGGAAACGCCTCGAAGAACAGCGCCCTGTCGAGCTCGTCGACCCGCCAGTGGATGGTCGTCAGGCTGTAGCGCCGCTTCTCCCCGAGAAGCGCGGCATGGAAGAACTCGCCATGGCAGTGGACCACGTCGAAGTCGTCCAGTCGCTGGCGCAGGTCTTCCATGCGCGCGGCCTCGAGGACTGCCGGGATCGAGGGGGGAACGGAACCGTAGGCTTGTTCCAAGCTTTGAAGACTCGGAAACACTCCGACACGGCTGACGTCAACGAGGCTATCGGATGGTGCGAACAGCGTCACCTCCACGCCCGCGCGTTTCAGCGCAAGGCACAGATCGTTGATAATTCGCTCGGTGCCGCCGTGATCTTGGGGAGGGACTGGAAATATCGTGGGCGCAATTTGCGCTATGCGGAGAATACTGCGAAGCGTGGTCATTGATATCTCAACTGATTTCGCGGGCAGAAATTGTTGGTTCGATTTTGCACGAGTAGGAGATCCTGTTGTTTATTCTGCATGTAGCGCTTCAGGGATGTCTCCGCTCCGAAAACGTTGAATATGGCCTGACAGCCGATACAGGTGGGCATATTCGTTACCTGCTCGATCTGGTGGCGGCATCGGCGGAGGATTCCGCCATCGAGCGCATCGTCATCGCCACGCGACTTTTCGAAAGCCCGCTCGGATCCGACTATGCGACGCCGCATGAATTCGGTGGCGACAGGCTCGAGATCGTCCGGCTTCGCAGCGAGACGCCGGGCTACGTCGAAAAAGAGGCGATGCACCGTGAAGTCAAGAGCTTTGCCGAAGCGCTGATCGGCTTTATCGAGACCCAGGAACGCCAGCCGGACGTCATCCATGCGCATTACGCCGATGCTGCAAGCGTCGCCGCCATCGTCGAGGAACGTCTTGGTATTCCCTTCGTGTTCACTGCCCATTCGCTCGGGCGGGTGAAGCAGCGGGCGCTGTGGGGCACCAGCGAGATTCCTTATATTGCCGAGCGCATTGCGGGCGAGGAGACTGCCATGGCCAAAGCTGCGGTCGTCATAGCGTCCTCGCGTGACGAGGCCGAGCTGCAATGGGCATCCTACCGATCGTATGAGGCGGGCCGGATTCGTATCCTGCCGCCAGGGATCGACCTGTCGCGCTTCGACCAGGCGGACCGCTGCGATGGGGTCGACGCGTCAATCGACAGATTCCTGCGCGAGCCGGAAAAACCCGTTCTCCTGGCGCTGGCGCGTCCGGTCTACAAGAAGAACCTCGCCGCCCTCGTCACCGCCTATGGCGAGAACCCGGACCTGCAGCAGAAGGCAAACCTCGTCGTCTTCGCCGGTACCCGCGACAACTACCAGGATCTCGACGGCAACATGGCCGAGACGGTCGGCGAGCTTTTGGATCTCATCGACCGCTATGATCTCTACGGCAAGATAGCCTACCCGAAGACCCACCGGGCCGAGGATGTGCCGGCGATCTATGCCTATGCGCGGGACCGTCGCGGCATCTTCGTCAACCCGGCTCTGAACGAGCCTTTCGGGCTGACCCTCCTGGAAGCCTCGGCCGTCGGCCTGCCGCTGGTGGCAACCGACTCGGGCGGGCCGAACGATATCATCGAGATGGCCGGAAACGGCATCCTCGTCGATCCGCGGTCGCCCCAGGCGATCGCGACCGCTGCTTTGCGGATTCTGGACGATGCAGCGCTCTGGGACACCTATTCCGCGGCGGGCGGACTGGTGGCGCAGACCTATGATTGGGCGGGACATGTGGTGAGCTACCACGCTCTCCTGAAGGGGATCTGCCGGACGGCGGGCAAGCTCTTGCCGCACGACAGGATTCTCATCTCCGACATCGACAACACGCTGGTCGGCTGTGCCGAGGGCGTGCGGCTGTTCCGGCAGTGGCGGACGCAGCAGCATGGGCTCGCCTTCGGGGTCGCGACAGGGCGCTCCTTCCACAGCGCGATGTCGATCCTCGAGCAGCAGGAAGCGCCCCGTCCGCAGGTGATGATCACCTCTGTCGGCTCAGAAATCTACCACCTCGATCCGAACGGCCTCACCTATACGCAGGACCGAGAATGGCGCACGCGGATCTCGAAGAACTGGGACCGCGACCGTGTGCAGACGGTGATGTCGGGAATGCCGGGGGTGGTGCAGCAAGCCCCGCTCGAGCAGCGCTCGCACAAGCTCAGCTATTTCAGCGATGGCCATCCCGATACCGTCAACCGCATCCGCGCGCGGCTGGCGAAGGCGGGGCTCTCCTGTTCGATCATCCATAGCCACGGCCGCTACCTCGACGTTCTGCCGATGGGCGCCTCGAAGGGGACAGCGGTCGAATATGTCCGGCGCCGGGACAACCTGCCGGTCGGCAATGTTTTCGTCGCCGGCGATTCAGGCAACGACATCGAGATGCTGCAGACCGTCGCACAGGCGATCATCGTCGCGAACTTCTCGGACGGGCTCGCCAGTCTGCCACAACTCGCCCACTCCTTCGTCGCGACGAAATCCCACGCGCACGGGATCATCGAAGGCATGAGTCATTTCCTCGCGCATGGCAGCGAAGCATGCAAACCAGCGTCCTGACGCTCGTCCGCGGGCGGCGCGATCATCTGACTCAGTTGATGAACGGGCTATCGCGGCAGGAATCGAAGCCGTCGGAGTTGGTTATCGCTTGGATGCAGCCTGAGCCGCTGGAGGTTCTGCCGGATCCCGGCTGTCCGGTCCGGCACGTCATGGTCGCCGGTGACGCGCTCCCTCTTGCAAAAGCCCGCAACCGTGCGGCCGAGGCGGCAGAGGGAGAGCTTCTAATTTTCCTCGACGTCGACTGCATCCCGTCGCCGGGATTGGTCTCGGCCTATAAGACGGCGGCCGCTTCCCGGAACGGGCTATTTCTCGGCGAGGTCTTATACCTGCCCGCCGGTGCGTCGCGGCAGCCACTGGACTTTGCCGAACTCGACCGGGTGGGGGTGACCCACCCGTCAAAGCCGGCGGTGCCGCCCACCGGGGTGCGTGCGGAGCCGGATGTGGGCCAGCTCTGGGGCCTCTCCTTCGCGCTCCGCCGACAGGATTACGCGTCGGTGAATGGCATGAGCGAGGATTTCGAGGGCTATGGCGGCGAGGAGACAGACTTCGCCACCCGTCTTGGCAAGGCTGGGCTGCCGTTCTTCTGGACAGCAGGCGCCCGCAGCTATCACCAGCATCACCCGGTCTCGGTACCGCCGCTGCAGCATTTCGATGCGATCCTGCGCAATGCTACGCTGTTCCACAGAAGGCACGGGCGCTGGTGCATGGACTACTGGCTCGGGCAGTTTGCGGCAGCAGGCCTGATCGCCTGGTCGAGCGACGCCGCGGGTATCACTGTCGTCCGGCGGCCGACGCAAGCGGAAATCACCGCCGCCGCGGCGGACACCCAGCGCATCTTCAGCTGAGAAATGCCGCCCTGCAGATAGCCGGGATACGCTTGGGACATAATTGTCCGGCCTGAAAAAATCCCTCGACCAGACGGAAACTTAACCCAGGCTAAGCCGCTGTAGGGGGAAAGGTTCTAGGTTTCCGGTCCGGCGCCCTGTCGGCGGGGGAACGATCCATGACATCCGAAACGAGCAATTCCGACACCCCCATCGATGCAGCCACCTATTTCCAGACGCCGGGCGAGCGTCACGAAAAGGGCTCCGGCATGACGGTGATTGCCGCCGAACGCGAAGCAACCATTTCGAAGACGCTCCGCTTGAAGGCCGCACGCGAAGAACAGCAGGCGCTTCAAGCCAAGATCGACGCGGAGGCGGCTCGGCTGGCAGCACCAAAATCCAAGCCGAAGCCCAAGCGGAAATAATCAGCCTTGCGCCAATGCTCGGGCGCTACCCTCGATCAAGCGCGGCGCTAGGACGAAACCAAACGCTCCCAGCGCCATTGATGGGCGAAACCCTTGCGACCGCGACAAGGGTGCGATGGTCGGCGCCATCCTCCGGGACCAAACCTGGTGTGCCGGGCTTCTTCCATAAAATCTGGTCGAAGTAACTCATCCCCGTCGCGAGACGATCTGTCATCTAAAGGCCGGAGTAGACGTTGGAATCCCAGGAAGCAGTCCTCCTCACCGACCGCCTGCACGCGGAGCAGGGAAAGGGAGACCCGTTCGCGGCGGCTGTCCGGGCTACCCGCATGCCGATGATCATCAGCGATCCGCGCCAGGACGACAATCCGATCGTCTTTACCAATGACGCCTTCCTCAAGCTGACCGGCTACACCCGCGAAGAAGTGATGGGGCGAAATTGCAGGTTTCTACAGGGTCCGGGGACGGCACAGGCTGACATTGCAGTTCTCCGTGACGCCGTTGATAGACGCACCGACGTCAACGTCGAGCTCCTGAACTACCGCAAGGACGGCTCGACCTTTTGGAACGCACTGTATCTCAGCCCCGTCTTCGGCCACAGCGGCGAGTTGCAGTTCTTTTTCGCGTCGCAGCTCGACGTGACGGAAAGGAAGACTCGCGAGCTCGAGGCGTTGGAGTCCAGCGAGTTCTTCGAGAATGCCGTCAAGGAGCGGACCGTTGCGCTGGAGGCAGCGCTCGAGCAGCAGAAACTTCTGCTGCATGAGGTCGACCACCGCGTGAAGAACAATCTTCAAATGGTCGCCGCGATGATCCGGAGCCAGGCGCGCTATTCCGATGTGCCGGAGGTGAAGGCTGCGCTGAGGACGACGATGACACGGGTGGAAACGCTCGGATCGGTGCACCAGAAGCTGTACCAGTCGCAGGACGTGCAGGTCTTCGACGTTTCCGGGTTCGCCGCCGAGTTGTGCAGCGACATCGTCGACGCCATCGGCCGACCGGAAATCGACGTGGATCTGGATCTCCAGCCACTGACGGTGCCGGCATCGACGGCCTCTTCGCTCTCGCTGCTGCTCAACGAACTCGTAACGAACGCGCTGAAGCATGCTTTTCCGATTGAGGGGCAGGCCGGCAGAATTCGCGTTGCGACCTCACAGGTTGGAGAGACGGCGCATCTCGTTGTGGAGGACAATGGGATCGGCATCGCGGGCTCGCAGCCAAAATCGACCAGAACATTTGGTCACCGTCTCATTGAATCTTTGGTCAGGCAGATTCGCGGCACGATCGAGGTCACCAACGCGCAACCCGGCACCCGCGCCAGCGTTGCCTTCGTGAACCCGACCGGAGTTGCAAGCCAGTGAATACTCTTCAGCCTCTGCGCGTCCTGATCGTCGAAGACGAAGGCCTGCTGGCCATGGACATCGAGGGGACGGTCGAGGACGAAGGTCATATCGTGGCAGGCTGGGCGACGTCCGCCGATGAGGCACTGGCATTATATGATGCCTCGCAGCCCGACATCGTTTTCCTCGATATCCAGTTGATGCATGGCACGTCAGGACTTGATGTCGCCCGCGGTCTGCAGAACAAGACGGGCGCGAAGTATGTCTTCATGACCGCGAACGGTCGTCTCGTCGACGAGGACATGCAGGGCAGCATCGGCGTTCTCGAGAAGCCGTTTTCCAGCTCCAAGCTCGTGGCGGTCCTTGCCTATCTGCAGCAAGGTCTGATCGATCCGCCGCCGACACTGCCAAAGCCCGGCGGTTTTCGTCTGGGGCCTGTCTATACGGAAGCCTGGGCCTGAGCTCTGCTGTTTAAAGCGCCTTTGACAACGTTGTTGAAGGGCCGGCAAGCATTACCGGTTCCCGAAACTGAGTATCCCCACGCGACATATGGGAACTGCGGCCCTGCTGCAGGGATAGCTGGACAAGCATTGTGCGCACTTCGCGCCTGCTAACACGTGCTACACCCGCTTATCAGCAACGCCGCCTCCTCACAAAGTTGTCAGTGAACCTTACGATGCCGCCCTCGCTTAATGTCCGCTAAGGGGAGCGAATGAGACGTGCAGAGCCGTGCCTTCAAATTACTGCGACACTTGGGGCTTGTTGGAGAACCGAGAGACTTTTCCGATTTCGATCGCCGGGGTATTCTGGCGATGATCGAGACCGGGATGAGCGACCGGACGATCCATTACATCTTCGGCTATAGCGCCGGCGAAATCGCCAGTGCGCGCGCCTCCAACGTTCTGACCGGAAAGCCAAATCCGACCTCGGCAGCTGCGGCATGGCATGTGCCCAGCCTTCTGACGTAAATCCTCGCGGCGTAATTTCTTCCCTCCCATCGCCATATCGGTTCGCACGCTCGATCTCGGCAGCGACCAAGGTTCTGGCTGCGCTCTTTCTGGAACGATTCCACTTCCGTCTTGTTGGAATCGTTCTAGTGAGGATGCAATCCCATGCGCCTAACCCGCCAGACGAACCTTGCCATTCGTATGCTGATGTACTGCGCCGCCAACAGTGTTCGCCTCAGCCAGGTTGGCGAGATCGCTGCCGCCTATTCCGTTTCTGCCATGCATCTCGCACAGATATCCAAGCCGCTCGTTGCAGCCGGTCTGCTAAGGACGGTGCGAGGACGAAATGGCGGGGTCAGCCTCGGCCGTCCCGCTGGCGAGATCACCTTGGCGGACGTGATCCAGGCGGTGGAAACGGACATCGGTGACGCGCTGGCCCGATGTGATCGGAGTCCCGAGAGCGCGGAGGAGGTGGAAATGGAGAAAGCCCTGCAACTCGCCTTTAAGGAGTTCCTCGTTTCGCTCCGGCGCCATACCATCGCCGATTTGGTGGAAGGGATGCCAAATATCCGGCAGCTCCTGAAGGTCGCGTAACGGCGCTCCATATGCCGTCGCACCATGGCTTGAGACCGGTCGCGTCCTAGCGGCAGCAGTGCTGCGGATTTACCGCCTTACGTTTGCCATCGGGGGTTGCCTCCAGAACCCGCTGTGTCGCGGGATCAACTGGCAGAACAACGCTAATTCAGGGTCTTGACTTACAAATTAAGCGAATTGCAACCGGAGCACGCTAGTCTATCAGGGGTAATGAGACAGGACATGCGATGAACTGCGCCGGCTGCACCACTTCCGCAAAGCTCGACTTCGATTTCACCATGGCCTTTCAGCCGATCTACGATGTCGCCGCAAGCCGCGTCTGGGGGTATGAGGCACTGGTGCGGGGCCTGGGGGGAGAGGGCGCCTATTCGATCCTTTCGAAGGTTTCCGCCGAGCAGAAGTATCGCTTCGATCAGGCCTGCCGTGTGAAGGCAATTGAACTTGCCGCCCGGCTGTTTCCCGCCGGCGAAGATCTCAAGCTGTCGATCAACTTCATGCCCAACGCCGTCTACGAGCCGGCGGCATGCCTCCGCGCGACGTTGCTGGCCGCAAACCGCTTTGCCTTTCCGCTGTCCTCGATCATGTTCGAGTTCACCGAGGACGAAGAGGTGTCGGACACAGCCCACCTCCTGAACATCATCACCGAGTACCGCAAGCACGGTTTCACAACCGCCATCGACGATTTCGGCGCGGGGCATGCAGGGCTTGGCCTGCTGGTGGATTTCCAGCCTGATCTTATCAAGATCGACATGCGGATCCTGCGCGGCATCGATAGCAGTCGATCCCGACAGATCATCGTGGCCGGTATTATCGGCATCGCCCGCGCGATGAACATCACCCTCTTGGCGGAAGGCATCGAGACGGAAGCCGAATTCCTTGTGTTGAAAGCCGCCGGCGTAAACCTTTTTCAAGGCTACTGGTTCGCCAAGCCAGCCTTCGAGGCGCTGCCGGCGGTCGACTTCCAGCAGGTGGACGCGCGGGTCAGCGCCTAATCTGCGTTGACCTCGCTCGCGTCGAATTCGGCGAAGGCCGAGCGGACCGTTGCTTCCATATCGCTATCGACTTCCACCGAGACGGTGATCGCCCCATTCAGCGGGGCATCGCTGCGTTCGTCCGCCGACGGCTCGCCGGCCCCGACGTCCGCACCGGCTTCCTCGACGCCTGCGCTGTTGCGCGGGCCGGCTGCGGCGATGGCAATGTTCTGGCGATCGATGCCATATTCCTGGACGAGCCGCTCGACGGTCATCTCGGCTTCGCGGCGGGTGTCGAAGTTTGCGGTGAGGGTAGTCGGCATGATGTTCTCCCGTGATCGTCTCCAGCGGCAACGGGCGCGGCCGGTAATGGTTCAGCCCGGTTCACAGCCGGATGAGCGGCGCAACCCGACCTTCACGCCTCGAATGGCTTGAACGGAAAACCAACTGGGGTTCTACTCCTCCTCCATTCGGCCGCTTCGACGAGCCGATGCTCAGGGAGGATATCGAGATGCCCCGAACCCGATATGTCATCGAGACCGGAACCGACACGGGTGGTGCCTGGCAGCCCGGCGGTTTTCACGAAGCCTTCAATGCCGCCGACGCGGCGACGGCCAAGGGCAGTGTCCGTGCGTCACTGACCCAGCTCGGTTATGCCGAGACCGGCGACACGCATGTCCGGCTTCTCGATCCCGATAAGGCTGAGATCATCCGCCTGCCGATGGATGAAGCCTTCTGGGCCAGCGAGGCTTAATTCACCGCGCGATCGTTGCGGCATTGGTCCCGCATCTCAAGATGACCGGTCGGAGGGCAGAAGTTTGCTGCCCTCCGACGTCGTGCCACCGCCGGTTGCCGGGATGATGTTTGGGTGGGCTAGGCTCAGTCCGCGCCGCAGGGCCAGTTGGCCGGTACCGTCAATCCCGCCGGCAGCTTGGTCTGGCCGTCGCCGCAGCTGAGATCGATCTGCGCCTGCACGAGCCCGGTCGCCGCGGAGAGATCGACGCCCTCGATCCGCGTCAGGAACGTGTAGGCGCCGCTGAAGTCCATCGGTCCTCCGACCTTGATGCCCGAAAGGTTCGCGCGGGCAAGGTTCGCGAAGGCGAAGCGGTTGTCGGAAAGCGTCGCCCCCTTGAAACGGGCCCGGCCTAGTTCGGCCTTCTCAAAATTCGCGCCGGACAGCACGGCGTCGGTAAAGTCGGCGCGCTGCAGTTCGGCACCCTGGAAAACCGCCCCTTCGGCCGACAGCCCTTTGAGGTCCGTCCGATAGCCTTCGACGCGGCTGAAGTTAGCCTTGTCCGCTTTGGCGTTCGCCAGCGAAGCGCGCACCATTTTCGCCTTTTCGAGATTGGCGGAGGTCAGCGTCGCATCCCGCAGATCCGTGGCGCTGAGATCGGTGCCTGCGGCATTGGCGCCCTCGAGATTGGCACCAGCGATCGAGAGATTGCGCCGGTTGCACCCACTCCAGTCGATCCCGGCCTCTGCAACGCTTTGGCAGTCGGCAGCGGCTGACGCCAGTGTCGAGGCGAGCAGAACGACCGCCGCAAAGCCGGTGGTCCGCCCCGGCGCTGCAAGCCGTCCCTGTTGCTGGGCAGGCCGGCTCGGCTGCCCTGTCCGTGCCTGCGCTGCATCCCGCCGAGACTGCCGACAATTCCTGCGATGTTCCAGCATCATGGTGTCCTCCCTTATTCGGCCGCCTTGCGCTTCCCATCGAGCGCTCTGTCGTCAGCCGATGTGACCCTACGAGGGCGTCTGCCCGGCACACGCGCGGTATCGCACAGCGCCAGCGCGTCGTCGCCTGCATCGGCTTGCTGGTTAAAGCCGATCTTGGCTGGCTTGGTTGCTTCCGTGGGGTGGCTATCTCGGCGGGCCCGCGACCAGCCAAAGCGCGTCACCTTGATCCACCAGCCATGAAGAAGGATCTACTCAATCTACCGGCATAATAGATATTTCATTCCTGTGGCGCAGGTCTTGCGCTGGTTAGTCTCACCTCAATGACATTGCGAGGTGATGAATGACCCCCGACAAGATCAAGGTTCTGTGGTTTCTGCCGACGCATGGAGACGGTCGTCATCTCGGTTCGGTGGAAGGCGCCCGCGCCGTCGACATCGACTATCTCGAGCAGGTGGCACGGGCGGCCGATCAGCTCGGCTATTACGGCGTGCTGCTGCCGACCGGCCGGTCCTGCGAAGATTCCTGGGTGGTCGCCTCGGCGCTGGCGCGCACGACGCAGAAGCTGCGCTTCCTCGTCGCCGTCCGCCCGGGGCTGCTCTCGCCGACGCTGGCGGCGCGGATGACGGCAACGCTCGACCGTATTTCCGGCGGGCGGCTGCTCATCAACGTCGTCACCGGCGGTGACCCCGTCGAGAATGCCGGTGACGGCATCTTCCTCGACCATGACGAGCGCTACGCCGTGACCAAGGAGTTTCTCGACATCTACAAGGCCGAGCTTGCCGGCGAGGTGGTGAATTACGAGGGCCAGCATTTGACGGTGAAGGAGGGGCAGCTCTATTTCCCCCCGCACCAGCCGCGTCTGCCGCTCTATTTCGGCGGTTCGTCGGATGCCGGCATCGAGGTGGCCGCCCATACCATCGACAAGTACCTGACCTGGGGCGAGCCGCCGCTCGCGGTTGCCGAGAAGGTTGCCAAGGTGCGCGCGCGTGCCGAGGCGGCGGGGCGAACGGTGACCTTCGGCATCCGCCTGCACGTCATCGTTCGCGACACCAATGAGGAGGCCTGGGCGGCCGCCGAAAGCCTCATCTCCAAGCTGGACGACGAGACCATCGCCAAGGCGCAGAAGGCGCTGGCGCGGCAGGATTCGGTCGGGCAGATCCGGATGCGGGCGCTGCACGGCGGCGACCGGACGAAGCTCGAGATCAGCCCCAACCTCTGGGCGGGCGTCGGCCTGATCCGCGGCGGCGCGGGCACGGCGCTCGTCGGCGATGCCGAGACGGTGGCCGAGCGGATCGACGAGTACCGCCGCGTCGGGATCGACACCTTCATCTTCTCCGGCTACCCGCATCTCGAAGAAGCCTACTCCTTCGGCGAGCGGGTCCTGCCACGCCTGCCGCTGGAACACGACGATCCGCGGCTGGCCGTGCCTGCCGGCCCCCGTATCGTCGGCGAGGCCATCGCCAATTCGCGCTCGCCCGAAGCGCGCCCGGCGAGCGCGTCGTGACGCCCGTCCGCCGGTTCGCCGCCGTCCGCTTGCCCGCGGCCCTCGAGGTGCTGATGACGGCCGCGGCCTTCCTGACGGTGCTGGCGACCGTCCTCGGCATCGGACCGTTCGCGGGCGGCGGCTGGCCGGGCTGAAGCGGGCCGGGCCGTTTCCTGCTTGGCTTGACCTGACCGGTAGCGCCGACAGAAAGCGTCGGCGTCCGGTCCGACCGCGCCTTACTGAGAGAGCCTCACCTGACTGATCGCCCGGGCGATGCCGGAAAAGGCCGAGGCGAGCTTTGCGGCATCGGTCGCATCGTAATAGTAGGCATCGCTCGTCGCGCATTGGCGGAGCAAGGTCTTGGCCTCCACTTTCGTCACGGCAAAGGCAACGGTGTAGATCTCGATCCCTTTCGCCTTCGCATTCGTGCAGATGGCCAGCGTATCCTTATTGACGTTGATGAAGTCCGCAGCGGCCTTTTCGGCGCTCTTCTCGTCAAACACGATATGCTTTCCCCGGCTTGTGTCCGGTTTCAGTGTATTATCACCGTCGGTCATCAGAATGAGGATTTTGCGCGGCGACTTGTTATCCGGGTCGTAATCCGCAGCCTCGCTGAAAGGTGCCATCGGCGAGAGAACGTTGAGACCCCAGACCATCCCAGAGGGGATATGCGTGTTGGCGACGTAGTTCGATGGCTTATGCGTCATTGCCGCTACGCCGGCCAGCAACGCCTTCCGGTCCTGCATAAGCGGAATGATCGGCCGGGCGCATTTTTGCGACGTTTCGACGTAAGCGGGATATTTCGAGGTCGGGCTGGTATCGCTGAGCCGCAGCGATCCGGAAATGCGGGTTCCGACGCAGCCCTGAAACTTGTAGATGTTAGTGTAAGGGTCCTTGCCGGTGCATTTCTGATCTTTATACTTTGTGCGCGTGGCTTGTTCGATGCACTGGTCGTTGCAGGTCTCGGTTTTGGTGATGCCGTCCACAATTTTGGTGCAAGTCTTCTTAGAGTAGGTTTTGCAGTAGGTTTCGGTGCCATCCTCGACCTTCGGTTCGCACACCCGGTCGCCACCGCCCGTCTCCGTTCGCTCGACGCCATCCAGGGCCAGCCAGTTTTGGTTTTTGTTCTCGATGCCGACATTGACATGGTCGGCATAGGGCACGAGGGCGATGGAGAGGGGACCGGGCTCGTCTGTGGGCAACAGCGTCTCGACCAGGCTCTTGGAGGCTTTGCGCAATGTTTCGATGCGCGTTTCGCCGGTTTTCGCATCGGGCGCGCTCATCGAGTCGGTGTTGTCGAGCACCAGTGCGACCTCGACGATCTGCTTGGGCGCGCGTTTGGCGATTGTTGCGACCGAAACCGACATCGTCTTCACATTGGCAAGCTGCATGAAGGTCGTGGTGATCGAGCCATGCACGCCGGCATCGATTTCCTCGGGGCTTGACGTGAACCAGTCGAAGTTGACGTTGTCGATCGTGCGCTCGTCGAGATTGGACCGGATGAACTCTTCCGCCAGCGCGCGCAGCACCTTTGTATCCTGTTCCTCGGACGCGGCGACGGCGAGCGAGGCCGTATCCACCGCGTCCTGCAGATGGGAGCGCGCCTTGTAATAGCGCGCACCATCGATCGCAAAACCGATCGCCAGGATCATCGGCAGCATGGCAATCGCGGTGATCAACGCGAAGTTGCCACGGCGGTCGGAGAGAAATTTCCTGAACACGGGGGGTACTCTGATTTTGAGACGGAGATCGCTCGGCAAGGGCTACTTGGTGCAATCGCTGCAGGTCGGAGGCTTCTGACCGCGGAACCGGCCCCGTGCTTCGGCGCTCATCGGGATGCGCGCCATCAGCACGTAACTGGAAATCGGGGAGAAGGCGTAGGACGCGTTCGTGACGACGAGGGTGTAGTTTCGAAGGCCCTTCAGCAGTTCGGGAAGGACGTAGGCCTTCCCTGCCGAAGCCTTGTCCATCCCGCGGGCGACAGACCAGACAACCTTGGCATTGCCGGCGGCATCGACGTTGATCGCGGTCGTCCGGATCGGTATCGGGTCGAGGTGAAAGGGCGCGAGCATCGCGTCCGCCGCGTCGAACGTTTCCAGCACGCTGGCCTTGCTGAGGTCGGTCGACTGGGTGACGAGATCGTTGACGGCGGTGGTCGCCCTTTGCATCTTATGGCTGAAGGTGATGGCGCGGGTCACCTCGACGCCGCCAAGGTAGAGGGTGAGAAGAACCGGCGCGATCAAGGCAAACTCGATGGCGCCGGCGCCGGCGCGATCCCGAACGAAGCGTTTCAGACGCGGGGGAAGGCGTTGCCGCATTAGAAGGGCTCGGTCTGGAAGACGGAGACCGACATCAGGAGGTGCTTGCGGCCGCTGAGGTCGGACAGGTAGCTCTCCATGAAATTGGTGAAGAGCGGCCATTCGTAGAAGGCTCGCAGCGCCATGATTTGCCCAGCATTGCCACGCTCGAACCGGAAGTCACCTTCCGAAAGCGCGCCGGCGACGATCGGCGCGCTGGTTGGGATGGAAGCGAAATCGGAGTACGATCGAAGGTCCAGCTTGATGTTGTCGCACGACATGAGGACGGTGATTTCACCGCAGAGCATCTTTCGGAAGTCGGCCTCGCTGACATTCTCCCGCGCGACATTTCCGGTTCGGACGATGCGGCTGGCTTTGGTCACGGCTTGCTCGAGCGTGACATTGCCGATGAAGATGAAGGCGGTCTCCAGGATTGCAAACACGATCAGGAAGAACGGCAAGGCCAGCAAGGCAAACTCGACGGCGGCTGTGCCTTCCCGCGCACGCACAAAGAGCCGCGGTAAGGCGGAGCGGCGTCCCCATCCTGCGACAGGAACCTTTTTATTCAGCCCGAACATGAGGGTCTATCTACCGTTGCGGCACCGACCAATCGTCGGCGACATCTCACTAGACCCGTAGAGTTGAAAGCTTGAGCATTACTTAATTAGGCGAGCATGTATCGCTAAACTCGCGGTTGTCCCTAATATAAATTGCCACTTCTGCGCAAAATTATTTCTGAAAACAGTTGTTTCTGACATATAACTTACACAATCGAAGTTTAGTTATTCAACTATTATTCTTTCCGCCTGTTTTCAATTCTAATTTAATTTTGCAAAGATCGATGTAGAAACCAAGCTGGTCGGCTAATACCAGCCTGATAAGTAAAATTATGCCGTTATCAGTTACAAAAAAGATTTGGCACGGTGGTAAGGGTTAGAGATTCCCTAGAGCGTTGTAACTGCAGTGTTATTCGGCCAAGTACATTTCAGTATAGCCAAAAAAAGCCCGCCGCGGAAAACCGGGCGGGCTAGCTTGTGCATTGGGATCTGGGAGGAAACGAATGCAAGCTTACAAAACCATATTGCGCGGACTGAAGAAATCCCGCTGGACGCATGGCTGCTATGTCGCCGTGGAGGGGCAAGCTCAATGGGTCAGCCCCACCTTGTCCGCCGCCAGACCTCGCCAGGCATACCCGCTGCCGGTCGTTGGTCAGGCCCTCATCGATATCTCGCCCTCGTCCTCGCCGAGCCAGTAGTGAATCCGCTGGGCCCGGACCTTGATCAGCACGATGTTCGGCGTGTCGATGCCGTCCTTGAACCAGCGATCGAGGCTGGAGGTCCAGTGAACCTCGAACTCCGATTTCTCGCGGATCAGTTCAGCATGGCCTTCGACGGAGATGAAGATCGGCGGCTTGCCGAGCAGCCCCTTATTGCCTTGGAAGGACAGCGCAACCTTTGGGTCGGCTTCGATGTCGGCGATCGAGCGGGCTTCCTCGTAGCAAAAGAAGAAGGAGTCGCCGTTGTATTCGACGTCGCCGTTGTTGCTCATCGGGCGGCCGCCGATCTCGCCGCCTGTCGTCTTGGTGAACAGCATGGCAAAGTCGATATCGGCCATCTTGTCCGAAAGATCATCGAGGGTAAGGTCGGTCATGAGCAGGCTCCCATTAACAATACTGGGATGAATGCCGCCGACCGGGCTTTGCTCCCTTGGCGCAGGATTTTAGGAACGACGTTCCGCCTTGCCGCCGTTGCCGATCGGGGGCGGGAGGCAAGGGTGTACTTCGCTGACGAGAAAGTGGAGAGCTTCCCGTCGACGAAGCGAGCCATCGACCATATCTGCGTCGGCCACGCCGGTTCAATCTTTCGAATGGTGCAAGAAATGAATGAGCTGACACCGCCGAGCCCGCTGCGCCCGCGCGATAACTGCTACCGGCTCGCCCGCGCCTCGCGGGCGGCCGTAGTCGTCGATGCCGACGATTATTTCCGCTATGCGCGCGCGGCGATGCTGAAGGCGAAGAAGCGCATCGTGCTCGTCGGCTGGGATTTCGACGGACGCATCATTCTTGGCCGGGGCGGCAAGGATGATGTTGCGCCTGAAAGGGTCGGCGAGTTCATCTACTGGCTGGTGCGCCACCGCCCGGACCTCGAAGTCTATCTGCTGCGATGGGACCTCGGCGCGATCAAGACACTGTTCCGCGGCTCGACCATCTTCACGATCCTCAAATGGATGGCGCATCCCCGCATCCACACCAAGCTCGACGGGGCGCATCCCGTCGGTGGCTCCCACCACCAGAAGATCGTGGTCATCGACGACAGTTTTGCCTTTTGCGGCGGCATCGATATGACCGAGGACCGCTGGGATACGCGCGAGCACCGGCACGAGGACGACCGGCGCCGGCGGCCGAACGGCACCCGCTACAAACCGTGGCACGACGCGACGACGGCGATCGAGGGCCCGATGGCCGAGGTGCTCGGCAAGATTGCGCGCGACCGCTGGCATCACGCGGGTGGCAAGCCGATGGAGGCTGTTGAGGGAATGGCCTCCTGCTGGCCGGACGGGCTCACCGCGCATTTCGAGGATGTCGAGATGGCGGTGTCGCGTTCCGTGCCGACGATGGACGGCCAAGCCGCCATCCTGGAGGTCGAGCGCCTCTACCTCGACCAGATCGCCCGGGCGAAACGCCATATCTACGCCGAGAGCCAGTATTTCGCCTCCCGCCGCATCGCCGAAGCGATCGCCCGGCGGCTCAGCGAGGCGGACGGGCCGGAGATCGTCGTGATCAATCCCGTCACCGCACAAGGGTGGCTGGAGCCGCTGGCTATGGACACCGCGCGGGCACGCTTGCACGAAGCGTTGCGGCGCCGCGATCCGCACGGGCGGTTCCGCGTCTACCATCCCTATACCGATGGCGGCGAGGCCATCTATGTCCACGCCAAGATCCTGATCATCGACGACGAGGTGCTGCGCATCGGCTCGTCCAACATGAACAACCGGTCGCTGCGGCTGGACACCGAGTGCGACGTCACCATCGACACCAGCCTCCCCGGCAATGACGGTCTCCATGCCACGATCACCGCTATCCGCCACGATCTTCTGGCCGAACAGCTCGGCGTCGATCCCGCCACTGTCGCGGCTTCGATCGAGGCTACCGGCTCGCTGATTCAAACGATCGAGGCTTTGCGTGGCGAAGGCCGGACGCTGCGCCCCTACACGGCGCCCGATCTCAGCGACGTGGAAACCTGGCTCGCCGACAACCAGATCCTCGATCCCGAGGGGCCCGAGCAGATGTTTGAATCGCTGAGCAAGCGGGGTCTCCTGCGGCGATTGCGGGGCCGGTTGCACCTGCCGCGGCTGCGCCGCCGCAGCAAGGAGAGCCAGCGGCTTCGATAGAACCCGGCCCTTCGGCATAAGCCTCTGCAACGATTGGCATCCCGGCGAGTTGGATGCCAAGCGCCCGCGGAGCGATGTCGTCCGCCTGCGCCAGAGGGTCGTCGCTTGCTCGAACGCAATCCGCAGAGGAATGAGGCTTCGCACGCCAAGCTTCTGGACGTGCTCGCCGATATCTTCCTGCCGGCGGTGCGGCGTCTCGAGGAAAGCTTCGAGGACGTGATGGCTGCCGTCGCGGCGGCCGGCGGCGATCTCTACGCCGGCGATTTGGAGAAGCTCGGCGGCTCGGTTGCCCGGATGAGCGAGAAGGCGCGCTGGATCGATGGGCTAATCCAGTCCCCCGCGGCAGGCGAGGACTTCGGGGCGGCGACGGTCCGGCACGATCTGCGCACGCCGATGTCGGGCGCTCTCGGCTATGCCGAGTTGCTGCTCGAGGAAATGGCCGAGGAGGACGATCACCGTTTCGTTGAGCCCATGGGCCGGCTGATCGGCGAGGCGAACACCGTCCTCAAGGAAATTGGCAATCTTCTGGCCGTCCTCGACGAAGCCTCCGACCGGGCATCGATGCCGCAGAGCGAGCCGCTGCCCGATGAAGCCCCCGCGGTGCCTGTGGATTTCGAGGGGGAGGGGAAACCAGCCACGGGCGTGACGGGCCATGTGCTGGTGGTCGACGACAATGCCTCGATCCGCGATCTTGTGTCCCGGCGCCTGCGAAAGCTTGGCCATACCGTGACCGCCTGCGACAGTGGAGAGGCAGCCCTCGCGCTAACGGAGGCCGAGAACTTCGATCTTGTCATGCTCGACCTGATGATGCCCGGGCTCAGCGGCGTCGAAGTGCTCAACCGCCTGAAGCGGCAACCCCGGGCGGCGGCCCTTCCTGTGATCGTCATGTCGGCGCTGGACGAGGTCGATGCCGCTGTGCGCTGCATCGAGGCGGGCGCCGACGACTATCTGTCGAAGCCGCTCAACGCGACGCTGCTGACCGCCAGGATCGATACGCTGCTGGAGCGCAAGTTCCTGCGCGACCGCGAGCAGGCAACGCTCGCCCGTCTGAAGGAAGAGCAGCTGCGCGCCGACATGCTGTTGCACAACATCTTCCCGGCGAGCGTCGTGAAGCGGCTCGGGGAGGGGGAGGGCATCATCGCCGACCATTTTACCGACGTCGCCGTGCTGTTCTGCGATCTCGTCGGCTTCACGCAGCTCGCCTCGACCTTGTCGCCGATCGAGACGCTGCAGATGTTGAACCGCATCTTCTCTGGCTTCGACGCGCTGGCCGAGCGAAACGGGGTGGAGAAGATCAAGACCGTCGGCGATGCCTATCTGCTCGTCGCTGGCATTCCGGACCCGGTGTCGGACCCGGCCTTCCGGGTCGTGACCATGGCGCGGGAGATGGAAAGTGTGCTGCAGACCATCGACCATGCCGCATCGCTGCGCTTGCGCATCGGCATCAGCAAGGGCCCGGCGGCGGCCGGCGTCGTCGGCAGCCGCAAACTCTTCTACGACGTCTGGGGCCATACGGTGAACCTTGCGAGCCGCCTCGAAGGCCTTTGTACCCCCGGCCGGATTCTCGTCTCGGCCGCAGTTCGCTCGGCGCTCGAAGGGCGGGTCGACTTCGAGCCGAACGACCCGGTCGAGGTCCGCGGCATCGGGGCGATCGACACCTACTATCTCAGCTGACCATTCGCACTGTCGTTTCACCCGTCATCGCGCGGATCGCCAATTCCCTTTCCCCCGCCAGCGCCTAACTGCTGCAGCAATCGCCTTCCGGAGAACGTCGTGGACATCGTCACATCGCAAATGCTGAAGCGGGCACTGCCGCTGTTCACCACCTTCGCCGTCGGTGTGCTGATCCTCGTGGTCTCGGCCATCCTCTATCTCGGCCGCGAGATCTTCGTGCCCTTTGCGCTGGCCATCCTCCTCAGCTTCGCGCTCGCGCCGATCGTCAACGGACTGCAGCGGATGCGGCTGCCTCAGGGACTGGCGATCATCGGCGCGGTGATCGTCGCCCTCGTCGGGATCATCGCCGCCGGGGTGGTGATCGCCAACCAGCTGGCGGCACTGGCGGCCGAACTTCCGACCTACCAGAAGACCATGCAGGAGAAGATCCAGGGTCTCGCGAGCTCGACCGAGGGCACCGGCCCCATGGCGCGAGGCTTTCGTACCATCCAGGAGCTGATGGCGGACTTCGAGACCCTCGGGTCGAACGATACGGTGAAGGATGCCGCCGCGCAGACCAAGCCGATGATGGTGCAGCTCGACACCGGCGGCAACAGCCTGTCGACAATCTCGACCATCGTATCGCCGCTGCTGCATCCGCTGGCGATGATCGGTATCGTCCTCGTCTTCGCCTGCTTCATTCTCGCCCAGCGTGAGGATCTGAGAAACCGTTTCATCCGCCTTGCCGGCACCGACGACCTTCAGCAAACCACGGGGGCGATCGACGACGCCGCTCGCCGCCTCAGCCGGCTGCTGCTGACCCAGCTGATCGTCAACGTGACCTTCGGCATCGTCATCGGGACAGGCCTCTACTTCATCGGCGTGCCCAGCCCGTTCCTCTGGGGCATCCTCGCCGGCATCATGCGCTTCGTGCCGTATATCGGCGCGTTCATCGGCGCCGCGTTGCCACTTGCGCTGGCCTTTGCTGTCGACCCAGGCTGGAGCATGACGATCTGGGTGATCGTGCTGTTCCTCGCGGTCGAGCCAATCCTTGGCCATGTCATTGAGCCATTGCTCTACGGCCACACCAGCGGCCTGTCGCCGATTGCGGTGATCCTGGCCGCTGCGTTGTGGGCCTTGCTCTGGGGTCCGGTGGGTCTCGTCCTCGCCACCCCGCTGACGATCTGCCTCGTGGTAATGGGGCGCCACATTCCGCGTCTCTCGACGATCGACGTGATCTTCGGCGACCGGCCGGCACTGTCACCCCCGCAGATCTTCTACCAGCGCATGCTGACCGGCTCGACCCGGGAAGCAGGAGACCAGGCGCGTGCCTTCCTGCGCGAGCGAGCGCTGGCGACCTATTACGACGAGATCGCCGTGGAAGGCATGCGCCTTGCCCACGAGGACGTCGCGCGCTTTGCCGTCACCGGGGACCGTCTCGAAGTCCTCAGGCACTCCGCCCTGGACCTCGTCGGTCGGCTCGAGCGGATTCGCAGCCCGGTGCCTTCCGGTGGATCGCTGAACGCTGAAGCGGCCGCAGCCGTTGCGGCGGCAGGTCCGGATCTTGAGGTCGCACACATCGTGCGCCGTCGCGACGAACTGGCGCCGGCCTTCCGGAGCGAAACCCCGGTCGTCTGTGTCTCCGGCGTCAGCGCGCTCGACGAGCCGTTGACGGAAATGCTGGCGCAGACGATCCGCAAGCATGGCCTCGGCACGAAGACGACGACCTGGAAATCACTGGCCCAGCGCATGCCGACCTCAGCGGAGGCCGAGGGCGTCGCGCTGGTCGTGCTGTCGTTCGTGGAGCCGCTCAGCCTCGTGCACCTGCGGCAGGCGGTTCGCCAGGTCCACCGGGTGGCACCTGCCGCCAAGATCGTCATCGGAATCTGGCGCGAACGGGATCCCGCAATGCTGAAGGAGTTGAAGCGTCGGACGCATGCCGACGCTGTGACCACCACCTTCAACCGCACCCTTGCGGCAGTTCTGGAGCTGTCGGCAGATCAGCCGCTGCAGCTCGAAGGCAAGGGGCTCGATCGCCAGGCTGTCACGCAAGCGGCCTGACCATTACATCAGAAAAAAAGCCACTCTCCGGCATCCGAAGAGTGGCTTTTTTTTAGAGGGTAGCAGACGCTGCTTCGGACGGCACCAGCGCTTCGATCTGTCCGACGAGCTTGGCGAAGTCGACGGGCTTGGCATGGTAGTCATCGCAACCGGCGGCGATGGTCTTCTCGCGGTCTCCCGACATCGCATGTGCCGTCAGTGCGATGATCGGCATGCGCGGAAGGGAAGAGTCGGCACGGATCGTGCGGGCCGCCGTCCAGCCGTCCATCACAGGCAGGTTCATATCGAGAAGGATGATGTCCGGGTTGGAGGCGCGCGCCTTTTCCACGCCGTCCTGTCCATCATGCGCGAGAATGACGTCATAGCCACGCCGCTTCAGCCGACGGGACAGAAAGTCCCATATTTCCTCGTGATCTTCCACGAGAAGAATGCGTGTCATATGCGTGGCTCCAGTTCGGCTTTGGCAAGGTTCAGTGGCGGATCGCCAACGCTGCCGCGTTGCATGATAACGTGGATCTCGGCAACTAGCTCCCGCAGGGCCACATTGCTCTTCGACAGCACCTGGTCGGCATCGCTCTGAAGCCGCTGCCATTCCTTGGCGGTCAGGTCTTTGGAGCTCAGCACCACGACCGGGATCGACTTCCAGTCGGGGTTGGCCCGCAGCTTCTCGAGAAACTCGAAACCATTCATCACCGGCATGACGAGGTCGAGCAGGATCAGCGTCGGTATCCGCTCGGCGACGCGCTCGAGACCAAGCTCTCCGTTGGAGGCGGTGACGACGGGAATGTTCTCCTTGGCCATCAGCGAGGTGAAGCGCTCCAGCGTGTCGGCATCGTCGTCGATGGCGAGGATCAGCCCCTCATTGTCCAGCCGGTAGCGCGCCATCACGTCGCGCAGCCTGTTCCACTCCACCGGCTTCAGAAGATAGTCGGACGCGCCGAGGGAATAGCCGAGATTGTGCTCGTCGATGATTGTAACCATCACCACCGGCACGTTGGCGAGCACCGGATCGGCCCGCAACTCGGTGAGGACGGCCCAGCCATCCATCTTCGGCATGGTGACGTCGAGGATGATCACCGTCGGGTTGATCGCCCGGGCCATTTCGAGGCCCGAAAGGCCGTCGGAGGCGGTACGCACGGCAAAGCCCTCACGGCTGAGGAAGCGCGTCAAAAGTTCACGGGCATTCGGGTCGTCGTCGATCGCGAGAACAAGGCCGGCATTCTGAGCCGCGCCGGGATCGGGCATGTGCAGGATCTCGGTCTCGTCGACCTTCTCCACGGCGTCAGCGGGGATGCGGATGGTGAAGGCCGAACCCTCACCCTCCTCGCTGCGCGCACCGATATCGCCGCCAAGCAAGCGACAGAAAGCCTTGGTGATGGCGAGGCCGAGACCGGTGCCACCGAACTTCCTCGTGGTCGAGGCGTCGGCCTGGGTGAAGCGCTCGAACAGGTTCTCCAGCTGCTGCGGCGTCATGCCAATGCCGGTATCGGAGACCTCGAAGTTGAGCCAGTCCCGCTGCCCGTCAGACGAGCGCTCGACCCGCAACCGGATCTCGCCATTCTCGGTGAACTTCGAGGCATTGCTGAGAAGGTTGATCAGGCACTGCCGCAGCTTCACCTGGTCGGTGTGGGCCGCGCCGAGGTCGCCGATCTTCTCGATGACCAGGCGGTTGTCCTTCTTGGAAATCAGCGAGCCAACAGTCGACGTCACCTCGTCGACAACCGTCTCGATGTCGAAGGTCTCGGCATAGATGTCCATCCGGTCCGCCTCGATCTTCGAGAGGTCTAGGACGTCATTGATTAGGCTGAGCAAATGGCGGGCATTGCCCTTGATCTTGCGAATGTCTTTCAGGAGGCCGTCCTCGCCGAGATCCTCGACTTCTTCCTCCAGCATTTCGGCGTAGCCGATGACGGCGCTGAGCGGGGTGCGCAGTTCATGGCTCATATTGGCGATGAACTGGCTCTTCGCCTTGTTCGCCGTCTCCGCCGCGTCCTTGGCCGCTTCCAGCTCGTGCTCGACGGCCAACTGGGTGGTGACGTCCGTGTTGGTGCCGAACCAGCGCAGCACCTTGCCGCTGCCGTCGCGGATCGGCGTCGCCTGCGACAGGAACCAACGGTATGAGCCGTCGACGCCGCGCAGCGGGAAGGTGTCCTCCCACATCGTGCCTTCGGCGAACTGGCGCTTGAACTGTTCGATCACCCGCGCCTCGTGCTCGGGATGGTGCACTTTGTGCCAACCCCAGCCCTGCATGTCCTCCAGGGTCGTGCCGGTGTAGTCGAACCAGCGCTTGTTGTACCAGAAGATTTCCCCCGACGGTTCCGCCATCCAGGCCAGCTGCGGGATGTTGTCGGCCAGGGCTTCGAACTGCGCACCGGCCTCGCCAAGTTTCTTCTCGGCCTGCCGGAGTTCGGTGATATCGGTGTGCGTGCCAACCCATTCCGCCACTTCGCCCTTGGCATCAAGTGTCGGCGCGGCCTGCACGGCCATCTGGCGCCAGCTGCCATCGGCGCGCCTCAGGCGATGCTCGGTCTTGAAGACAGTCTTTTCGGCGCGGGCGGCCGTCCAGATTTTGAACGTCGAGCTGCGGTCGTCGGGATGGACGGATTCCAGCCAGCCATTGCCGAGGTGCTCGCCTTCGGACTGGCCGGTAAAGCGCATCCAGCTCGCCTGCGGCTGCTCGAAGCGGCCGGAAGCTGGTGCCGTCCAGACAATTGAGGCGGCGGCGTCAATCAGCGAGCGGAAGCGTCCCTCGCTTTGTTCGAACCGGCGTTCGGCCTGCTTGCTCTTGGTGGTGTCGATGACCACCAGGCCCAGTACCGGTGCGCCGGCATGCCCTGTCCCCGAGATCGGAAAGGCATTCAGCAGGAGGTAGTGTGTCTTGCCACCGACCTCTACCTCGGTCGCGACGTTCGATGTCGAGGAACCGGCCTTTGCAGCCTCCAGGATGGCTTCGACCGTTCCGCTGTCCTTCGTCTTCGAGAGCAGCGACAGACGGCCGTCGTGGATCAGCAGCTCGGCGAAAGGACGGTTGCGTCGGACGACTTCGAAGCTGCTGTCGAGGAAGCCGATGCCGACCGATGCATTCTCGAGCAAGCTGCCCATGACCTCGGATTGGGCGCGGCTTTCGCGGCGCCGTCGGTAGGCGAGGTATGCGAGAAGCAGCGCTGCGGCGACGGCAGCAGCGAAGCCAACCATCTGGAGGGTGCTGGCGAAGCGGCTCCGCTTGAGGTTTTCCGAGATGACGCTGTGCGCCTCGCCGTCGATGACGCCGGCTTTGGCGTCGACCTGGTCCATCAGCCGCTTACCCTCGCCTTCGCCAACGAGAGCGGCAGCGGCCTCGAAGCCTGCGGCCCGGCGCGTCTCGATGACCTTTTTGGCGTAATTGATCTCGGCGGTGACGAGCGCGGTGAATTCGGTGAGGTCGGCCGTCTTCATTCCGCTCCCGGAATAGGTCGAGGTAAGCGAAGCCAGCGCCTTATCAAAGCTCTTCAGCGCCCGGTCGTATGGCTCAAGAAAAGCGTCCGACCCCGTGAGGACAAAGCCGCGCTCGCTGCTCTGGACGCTGGTGACGTTGCTGACGACCCGCTGGACCGCGGCAATGATCTCGGTGTGCCGCGTGCTGGAGGCCGTCGCCCTGCGCATATCGATGACCGTCCAGCCGAAAGCGGCGACGGCGATGATGAGGAGTGCTGCCGCACCCGCCATCCTCCAACCGGGTCCGATGGGAAGACCGCGGAAGCGGGCGGCTTTGGGAATTGATGCGTTCACGCGATGCCCTCGGGAAAATGACTGCCACGCGGGCATAATCACCAGCTAGACCAATAGCGGACAATGGAAAGGCTTTCGCAGCGAGATCAGCCCCTGTGGGCCGCCACACTGCTCCGCACGGATTTGCCAAGACGCGTTTCCTGCCATTTCGTTCGTCGAGCGAAACGTTTCCGCAGCGCACACCGTGAACCAACCGGCCCGTAACGCATTCTAATACCCGAGGACATCATGTCCGCAGCTGATGGAGAATGACCATGGGTAGCACTTCCGACAAGATTTCGGGCCTCGCCAACGAAGCCGCCGGCAACGTGAAGCAGGCAGCTGGCAAGGTAACCGGCAACGACCGTCTTCAGGCCGACGGCAAGGCGCAGGAGCTCAAGGGCGAAGCGCAGCAGGCCGTGGGTGACACCAAGGCCGCCGTCAAGAAGGGCGCGGACGAGGTCTCGGACGCGGCACACCGCAAGCTCTGATCATTCGTTGCTAGATGCGAAGCCGGGACCCGCAAGGGTCCCGGCTTTTTTGTGCCGTTTCGGCGCCGAGGCTGCTGGCGCCGGCGATGTCGCCAGCCGTCAGCGGCAAATCGTTTTGTAGCGGTCCGGCGGACCCTTCACCAACTCGCTCGTACAGTCCAGACTGGTCTTCAGGGCCCGGCGATTGGGGCTCGGCGACGTCCGGGTTGCCGATGGTCGCTGCCGCCGTACCGCTGTCGTCTGGGCCGGCTGAGCCATGCTGGGCGACAGTGGAGCGGCAGCCGACACGCCGTCACGCTGCTCGCAATAGCGCGGGTCTTCCCCGCGCGCCCGCAAGCTGTCCGCCAGTCGCCGACGCTCCCCAGCCGCGTCATAGCCGTCGAGGGCCTTCCGCCAAGCCAGGCAGATATACTCGGTCGAGTTCTCGGAGGAACCCACACTGCCGAGTTCCGGCACGAGGCGCGGAGATGATGCGGGGCTGCAGCCGCTGAGGACGGCAAGGACAAGGATGGAGGCAGTCAACGGTCGTCGCATGGGGCAAGTCTTGCAACGAAAGACCGGACGCCAAAAGGGGGAGGCCGCACTTTCATTCGCAGCTACTAGCCGTTTCTCGCAATTATCTACGACGTGCCTGATCATGGAGTGTTCTGGCGGTGGTAGGCCGAAGGCATTCCCTGCTGGTCCGACCTAAAGCCGCTGCATGTCCGCCAGGCGAGCCAGTTCGTTTGGACGCTCGCTGTGGCCGATGCCGGCCGCTTTCATGCCGAGGAGCATGATGAACAAAGCAAGGCACATGATCGCCCGGAACGCGATCTTGCGCAGCACAACGGAGGTCCAAGCCCGGCTGAAGAGATAGCCGGAGCCGGCGAAGACGACCGAGACAAAGCTGAGGTAATACAGGACCGTCAGAAACATTCGGGCGCTGTGCGTATCGTTCTCGTCGATGGCGAGAATGAAGCTTGCGACAAGCGCGAGCATTACGAGATCAAGCAGGAACTGCCAGTGCGCCACCGCCTTCGCATGCAGATGCTCGAAGGCCTGTGCGCCGGCATTGCCCATATTGACCCGGCGCGCCACCACGCAGAGGGTCGCGGTCAGCAGCGTGGGAAAGACCAGCAGGAGCGGCGCGATGTAGGGCATTATTCTTTTCCGGCATTGATTAGCCGGAACTGTAGCTGGCGCTTGTAAACTTCCTGGAAACAAAAACGGTGGCGTTTTTCTTGCCGTATTCAAGCTGAATTGACTAAAATCATTGCTTTTCGGCCGGCGTAAACCGTCGGCCGCAGTATTCCCACCAAGTTTTCCGTTTCAGTGGGCGTTCGACGGCTGCTTGGCGCGCGCCACGATCTGCGTCGGGTTGACGAAGCGCAGCGCAAGGACCAGCCAGAACAGCGTCGTCACCATGTAGACCACCGCCATCGCGTCGATCGACTGCGAAGCGCGAACCCCGGAGGCGAAGACGGCGTAGTAGAGCGAGACCACCAGCGTCTGGCTGGTCGGGCCGGCGACGAGGAAAGTCAGCTCGAACATCGCGATGGTGCGCACCAGCACGAGCAGCAGCGCGGCCAGCATGCCCGGCAGGAGCAGCGGCAGGAGGATGCGCAGGAAAAGGCTCCCCGTTCCCGCGCCGAAGACGCGCGCCGCCGCCTCGATGCGCGGGTCGATCTGCTCGATGAAGGGAATCATTACCAGCACCACGAAGGGCACCGACGGCACGAGGTTGATCAGCACCACGCCCCAGAAGCCGCCGCCGAGCCCGGCCTGGTAGAGGAGCGTCGCCAGCGGAATGCCGTAGGTCAGCGGCGGCACCAGGAGCGGCAGCAGGAAGACCAGGATGACGAAGCGCTTGCCCGGAAACTCCCGCCGGGCCAGCGCATAGGCCGTGGTGATGCCGATGAGGCCCGACAGAAACGTGACGAGGAAGACGATCTGAAAGGTCACCAGCATGACCTCGGTCAGCTGGAACTCGCTCCAGGCGGCGAAATACCAGCGCGTCGTCCACCCCGTCGGCAGCCAAGTGCCGAGCCAGCGGGTCGCCAGCGAATTGGTGATCACCGTGGCGATGACGCCGAGGAGGTTGAGGACGAAGAGGATCGTCACCGCCCAGATGGCGGTGCGCCAGAGCTTCGAGCCGAGGCCCTTGTCGCGGATCATCGCATCAGCCTTTCGTGCCGCCGGTCGGGCCGCGGTAGAACAGCCGCCGGAGCGCCAGCACCGCCAGCACGATCGCGAGCTGGATCACGCCCATGATGATGGCGATCGCCGAACCGAGGGAGTGGTTGTATTCCTCGAAGGCCGCGGAATAGGCGGCGATCGAGATGACGCGGGTCGGCCCCGCCGGGGCGCCCAGCAGCACGGCCGAGGGGAACACCGCGAAAGCCTGAACGAAGGCGAGGCAGAAGGTCACCGCCAGTCCCGGCACCAGCAGCGGCAGCAGCACCTTGCGGAAGCGCGCCCAGGCATTGGCGCCGAGCGTCGCCGCCGCCTGCTCGATCGCCGGGTCGATGCCGGTGACGTAGGAGAGGGTGAGGAGGAAGGCGAAGGGGAAGCCGGTAATGAACAGCGAGGCGAAGACGCCCCAGTAGTTGTTGGTCAGCCGGATCGGCGTGTCGAGGATGCCGACGAGGATCAGCGTCCGGTTGAACCAGCCCTGCGGCCCGAGATAGTTGAGGAGGCCTTCCGCCACCAGCACTGTGCCGAGCGTGATCGGCAGGACGAGAAGGATGGTCAGGAGCTTCTGGCGCCGCATCTGCCGGACCCGGAAGGCGATCGGCACGGCCAGCGCAAGGTTCAGAATTGTCACCGGCAGCGCCAGCTTCAGCGTCGCTCCGATGGTGTTGTAGAGGAACGGGTCGGAGAAGAAGCGGCGGTAGTTCTCGAACATGCCCCCGGTCTCAGGAGTCAGCGAATCCACGAGCCCGTAGAGGAAGGGGTAGATGAAGAGCGCGACGATCGCGACGAGGCCCGGCAGCACGAGCAGCGTCGTGCCGTCGAAGCCGCGGGCCGCCAGCTTCGTGCGCAGCGATGTCCGGGCGATCGTTCGGGCGACCGGACGCGCCCCTACGGCTTCGCTCATCGCTTGTCACCGGCGGCAGCGAACCGTCCCCTTTCGCCGACCGGCGCCGGCCGGTCCGCCGGGAAAACCAGCGTCCGCTGCGGGTCGGCGCGCAGAAGGACCGTGTCGCCGATCTTCACGGCGGCATCGCTGCGGAAATAGACCGGGGCGCCGTCCGCAAGGTTGGCAAGGCCGAAGAAGGCTCTTCCGCGGTACTCGATCGAGCGCACCGTCGCGGTCAGGCCGGGGCCGCCGGCGGACGCGACCAGATCCTCCGGCCGGATCGACACCGTGACGGCCTCGCCAGGGCTGAGTTCGCCGGGATGGTCGGCCTCGATCAGCCCGCCGCCCGCGGCGATCGTCGTGCGACCCGCCGCGGTGGTCTGGACGCTGCCGGCGATGCGGGTGCGAAAGCCCATGAAGTCGGCGACCTCGATATGGTTCGGCCGCTCGTAGAGATCTTCCGGCGTGCCGGTCTGGCGGATCACGCCCTGGCTCATCACCACGATCCGGTCGGCGAGCGACAGCGCCTCGTCCTGGTCGTGCGTGACGTAGATGGTGGTCGAGCCGATGGCGTCGTGGATGGCGCGGATCTCCGCCCGCATCTCCAGTCGCAGCTTGGCGTCAAGGTTCGACAGCGGCTCGTCCATCAGCACCAAAGCCGGGCGGATGACGATGGCGCGGGCGATGGCGACGCGCTGCTGCTGCCCGCCGGAGAGCTGGCCCGGCAGCTTGTCGCCTTGCTCGCGCAGGCGCACCAGATCCAGCGCCTGGTCGATCCGGCCCTCGGCCTCAGCCTTCGCGACGCCCTGCATGGCGAGGCCAAAGCCGACATTCTTGCGGATCGTCATGTGTGGGAAGAGCGCGTAGCTCTGGAACACCATGCCGAAGCCGCGCTGCTCCGGCTGCAGCTCGTCGATCCGCCGCCCGTCGAGCCGGATCTCGCCGGAGGTCAGCGGCAGCAAGCCGGCAATGCAGTTCAGCGCCGTCGACTTGCCGCAGCCCGATGGCCCGAGCAGCGCGATGAACTCGCCCTTCTCGACCGTCAGGTCGATGCCGTCGAGTGCGGTATAGGCGCCGAAGCTGCGGCGCAGGCCGATAAGCTCGAGCCGGCCGCTGTCGGCGACGGCGAGCGCTGCGCCCGCGCGGGGGGAGGAGGTGGCGTTCATATCAGTCCTTGGATCAGGCAAAGCGGCGGGGCATCGGCGTGGGCAGGGCATCGGCGCCGAAAGGAAATCTGCGGCTTGAGATCTGCCGAGGGAGACTGTGCCGGGAACCTCGCGGCGCAAGAAAGTTCGTTATCCTCCGGGCTTCAGCCCCGTGGACCCATGCCTCGGCGGTCACGCGCCGCTCCGGACCCGAACCGACACGGAACCGCCGAGGCATGGGTCCCCGCGCTGCGCGCGAGGATGACGATCGTTGGGGTGGGAGCCGTTCGAACACGGGCTCCGCCGCGGTTGTGCCCCCCTCCCGACCCGAACCGACACGCAACCGCCGCGGCATGGGTCCCGGCGCTGCGCGCGAGGATGACGATCGTTGGGATCGGCGCCGTTCGAGCACGGGCTCCGCCGCGGTCACGCAACCTGCCGGAACCGAACCGCCGCAGAACCGCCACGGCAGGGGGCTCCGAGCTGTGCGCGGTGAACCCCACGCTAGGCGCGAAAATCCCCGCGCTGCTCGCGAGTATCCCGTCCGTTGGGTTTTGTGCCGTTCCAAGACCGGCTCAGCTCTTCTTGGCGCCGATGCGCTCGTCCCAGATGCGGAAGGCGGCGACGATCTTGTCGGGATCGAGCGGCGTTTCCAGCGGCGTCTCGGCGATCCACTGGTCGTATTCCGGCCGGCCGAACTCCTTGATCGCGTCCTGGCTCTCCTGCGGCGCCATCGACAGCGGCACGTCCTTCACCGCGGGGCCGGGATAGAAATAGCCCTGGTCGTAGGCATAGGCCTGGCTCTCCGGCGTCATCATGAAGTTCATGAGGTCGAGGAGGACGGCGAGCTTCTCTTCCGAGACGCCCTTCGGCACGACCATGTAGTGGGCGTCGGTCACCCAGTGGAAGCCGGCGAGCGTGCCGACCTTGGCCTCCGCCGGCACGATGCCGAGGACGCGCGGGTTGATGTCCCAGCCGGTGGTCGACACGACGATGTCACGCGTGCCCTCGCCGAACTCGCGCATCGTCTGCGTGGTGCCGGTGGCGTAGTACTCGATGTTCTCGCCGAGCGCCTCGAGATAGGCCCAGGTCTTTTCCCAGCCCTTTTCGGGATCGCGCGGGTCGCTGTCGCCGAGGATGTAGGGCAAGCCCATCAGGAAGGTGCGGCCGGGACCGGAATTGGCGGGGCGGGCGTAGATGAACTTGTTCTTGTTGGCCTTGGTGTAGGCGAGGAGCTCGTCGGCGCTGGTCGGCGGCGTCGCCACCCGATCCGGCATGTACTCGATCAGCGGGCCCGAGGGGTAGTACGAGACGACGACGCCGCGGTCCTTGGCCATCGCCTGCATCTTGAACGCCTGCGGGATCAGGATGGATTCAAGGTTCGGCAGGTCCGCCTTGTAGGGCGAGAGGTCGGTCCAGATGTCCTGGTCGAGGCCGGCCGAGAGCGCGTCGGTACCGGTCAGCACGAGGTCGATGTCGAGCCGGCCGGCGGCCTGCTGAGCCTTCAGCTTGGAGGGCAGTTCGGGCGCCGGCGCCTTGGTGAAGGCGATGCGGCTCGCCCATTCGGGCTTGGCCTCGGTGTAGCGCTGCATCGCGGCCTGCGTCAGCGCGAGGTTGCCGGCGACGTCGACGACGGTGATCGTCACCGGGCTTGACGGCGCCTTCAGCGCGGCGAAGGCCTTGCCGCCGAACGGCAGTAGCGAAGCTCCGGCCAGCGCGGCGGAGCCCCCGATGAGATGTCTGCGGTTGATGCGCATGGTGTGTTTCCTCCCAGAAACACCGATCGGCCTCCCGGCCGCCGGTCCGTTGTCAGGTTGTCGTCACAGGCGGTAGGCGTCCTTCGCCAAGCGGTAGGCGAGATCGTGGGCGACTTCCTTCGCCTCGTCCTCGTCCAGCCGGTGGTCGGCGACGAGGCGGGCGAGGCAGGCGCAGTCGACCCTCCGCGCCATGTCGTGGCGGGCGGGGATCGAAAGAAAGGCGCGGGTGTCATCGTTGAACCCGACGGTGTTGTAGAAGCCGGCGGTCTCGGTCGCCGTCTCGCGGAAGCGGCGCATGCCCTCGGGGCTGTCGAAGAACCACCAGGGCGGCCCCAACCGCAGCGCTGGATAGTGGCCGGCGAGCGGCGCGAGCTCGCGCGAATAGGCTGTTTCGTCGAGGGTGAAGAGGATGATGGTGAGGCCCTGCTCGTTGCCGACGGCGTCGAGCAGCGGCTTCAGCGCATGGACGTAGCCGGTGGGGCCGGGGATGTCGGCGCCCTTGTCGAAGCCGAAGCGGGCGAAGACGCCGGCATTGTGGTTGCGCACCGATCCCGGATGGATCTGCATCACCAGCCCGTCGGCAACGCTCATCCGCGCCATCTCCGTCAGCATCTGCGCGCGGAAGGTCTCGGCCTGGTCAGGCGTTGCCGCCCCCGCCACGATCGCGTCGAATAGCGCGGCGGCGTCGGCGGGCGCGAGATCGGCGGTGCGGGCGGTGGGATGGCCGTGATCGGTCGCGGTGGCGCCGTTGGCAATGAAGAAGGCCCGCCGGCGCCGGTGCGCCTCGAGATAGCCGGCATAGGTCGTCGGCTGGCCTTCCATCGCCAGGAACCGCTGCAGTGCGTCGGCAAAGCCCGGCCGCTCGGGATCGACCACGGCGTCCGGCCGGTAGGTCGGCAACACCCGTCCGGCCCAGCCGGACGCCTTGATCCGGCGGTGCAGCGACAGGTCGTCGGTCGCCGGATCCGTGGTCGAGATCGCCTCGATGCCGAACCGGTCGAACAGGGCGCGCGGCCTGAGGGCGTCGGTCGGCAAGGCCTCGGCGATGCGGTCGTAGAGCGTGTCGGCATTCTCCGCCGTCAGCCGCTCCTCGATGCCGAACACGCTCTCCAGCGCGTGCTCGAACCAGAGCCGCGAGGGCGTCCCGCGGAACAGCCGGTAGTGCTCGGCGAAAATCCGCCAGATCGCCCGCCCGTCGGTCTCGGTCGGCCCGCCGTCGCTGCGCGGAATGCCGAGCTTTTCCAGCGGCACGCCCTGCGAATAGAGCATGCGGAAGATGTAGTGGTCGGGCACAACGAAGAGCTGGGCGGGATCGCTGAACGGCGTGTTGTCTGCGTACCAGGACGGCTCGGTATGGCCGTGCGGCGACAGGATCGGCAGGGCCGCGACCTCGCCGTAGAGGCGCCGGGCGATCGCCCGCGCGTCCGCCTCGATCGGAAACAGCCGATCCGGGTGCAGCGCCATCCCCGTCTCCTCCCACATCCGCCGCGCCGGGCGGCTTATTCCTGCTGGGCGCCTTGGCGGTCGCTCTTGGCAGGACCATTGCGCTGATATATTAGAATGTCAACCAAGAGATGAGGGAGACGTCAGTGCCGGATGGATATGTCGCTCCCGGAGGGCATGGCGCGGGCAGCGGCCAGACGGCGGCGGGGCGGCCGCAGCGGATCACCTCGGCCGGCCTGATCTACGCGACGCTGCTCTCCGAGATCGTCGCGCTGGAACTCGCCCCCGGCACGCCCCTGCAGGAAAAGATGCTGGTCGAGCGCTTCGGGGTCAGCCGGACGCCGGTGCGCGAGGCCGTTCTGCGGCTGGCTGAAATGGGGCTCGTCGACATCTTCCCGCAATCCGGCACCTTCGTCTCGCGGGTGCCGGTCAATGCCATTCCCGAGGCCGTGCTGGTGCGCCAGGCGCTCGAGGGCATCACCGTTTCCGCCGCGGCCCGCTCGACGGCGGCCGACCGGGGCCGGCGGCTCGACGCGATCATCGCGCGGCAGCGGCTGATGGACGAGATCGGCGACCTCGGCGGTTTTCACGAGGCCGATGAGGCGTTCCATGCCGAGATCGCCGCGATCGGCGGCCATCCCGGCATCTGGAAGCTCTTGGCCCAGGTAAAGGTTCAGATCGACCGGGCGCGGCGCCTCACCTTGCCGGCCCTCGACCGGATGGGCCAGGTGATCGCCGAGCACGTCGTCATCCGCGACGCCATCGTCGGCGGCGACGTCGCAGCGGCGGCGACGGCGATGGAAGGCCACCTCAACGCGGTCATTCCCGACGTCGCCGAACTGCGCCTCCGCCATCCCGCCTATTTCGCCTGAGCCACGCGCCCTCTATTCTTGTCACTCCGCTCGCACCTCGGGTCCTGCGGCCGGCGCGCCGCCACGGCGAGGGGACGGCGCGGGCGCCCCGTTCGATGCCGACAGAGGGAGATCCCATGCGCATCCTCGATACCCATCTCCACCTCGTCTACCCCGACCGCCTCGCCTATCCCTGGCTGGCGGGCGCGCCGGCGCTGAACCGGCCCTGGTCGGTCGAGGCCTATTTCGCCGAGGCCGAACCGCTCGGAATCGCCTCGGCGCTGCACATGGAAGTGGACGTCGCGGAAGCCGACCAGGCGGCGGAAACGGCGCTGGTGCTGGGGCTCGAACCGCGGGTGATCGGCGCCGTGGCCGCCTGCCGGCCGGAGCATGCCGATTTCCCAGCCGCGCTGGAGCGGCTGCAGGCCACTCCCGGCGTCCGGGGCTTGCGCCGCATCCTGCATGAATCGCCGGACGATCTCTCGGCGTCCGCCCGCTTCACCGACAACATCCGCCGCATCGGACCGACCGGCCTCAGCTTCGATCTCTGCGTGCTGGCGCGGCAGCTGCCGGTCGGGCGGGCGCTGGCCGAGCGCTGCCCGGACGTCTCCTTCGTCCTCGACCATTGCGGCAACCCGCCGATCGCCACCGGCGACCTCGATACCTGGCGGGCCGACATCGCCGCCATCGCTGCCTTGCCGAACGTCGCCGGTAAGATCTCCGGCATCGTCAACCACGCCGCCGCCGGCTGGACGCCGGAAGATCTCCGCCCCGTGGTCGAGCACATGGTCGCCTGCTTCGGCTGGGGCCGCCTCGTCTGGGGCAGCGACCATCCGGTCGCGACCCTCGGCGGCGGTCTGACGACCTGGGTCGAGGCGGCCCGGACGATCGTCGCCGGCTGCAGCGATGACGAACAGGCCCGCCTATTCCACCGCAATGCCGAGCGGATCTACCGGCTGGGGTGAGCGGCGGAATTTCAGCTTGGTCATCCCGGCTTCCCGGATGACGGTTTCAATGTTTGCGCTTCGGCCTCAGCCGCGGGCGCCTCGCCTCACCCCCGGCCGAGCGTTGGGTGCTCCAGCGTGCGGATGATGCCGCGCAGTTCCGCCAGGCCCTTCAGCCGGCCGACCAGGGAGTAGCCGGGATTGGTCTTCTTGGTGATGTCGTCGCCGAGGAGGTGGCCGTGGTCGGGCCGGAACGGGATCGGCTTGTTGTCGCCTGCCGCCCGGCGCCGGCCTTCCTCGCGCAGGAGGAGGTCGATCACCGCCACCATGTCGGTCCCGCCCTCGAGATGCTCGTCTTCGACGAAGGAGCCGTCCGGCTCGACGGTGACGTTTCTGAGGTGGACGAAGTGGATGCGCTCGGCGAACTCGCGCACCATGGCGGTGACGTCGTTGTCGGCCCGCGAGCCGTAGGAGCCGGTGCAGAGCGTGATGCCGTTGGCCGGGCGGTCGACGGCCGAGAGGATCGCCCGGACGTCCGAAGGCGTCGAGACGACGCGCGGCAGGCCGAACAGCGAGAACGGCGGGTCGTCGGGGTGGATGGCGAGCTGGACGCCGACCTCTTCGGCCACGGGCACCACCTCGCGCAGGAAGGTTTTGAGGTTCTCGCGCATCGCATCGTCGGAAAGGCCGTCATAGTCGGCGATCAGCCGGCCGATCGAGGCGCGGTCGTAGCTCGCCTCGCCGCCGGGAAGGCCGCGGATGATGTTGGCCTCGAGCCGGTCGACGGCCTCGGCGTCCATGCCCTCGATCCGCTGGCGGGCCTTCTCGACGAGATCGGCGGAATAGCTTGCCTCGGCGTTCGGCCGCCTGAGCACGAAAACGTCGTACCCGACGAAGCTCACCATGTCGAAACGCAGCGCCAGGCCGGAGGTCGGCATGCGGTAGTGCAGGTCGGTGCGCGTCCAGTCGACCACCGGCATGAAGTTGTAGCAGACGGTCTTGATCCCGGCGCGGCCGAGGTTGGCAAGCGTGTCCTTCCAGGCGCCGATCGCGCGCGGGGCGTCGGCGTTGCCGAGCTTGATCGCGTTCGGCATCATGATGCTCTCGCAGACGCTCCAGACGAGACCGCCGGCCTCGATCACAGCCTTGCGCTCGGCGATCTGCTCAGCCGTCCACGCGATGCCGGGCGCGATCTGGTGCAGCGCCGAGACGATGCCCGTCGCGCCGGCCTGCCGGACGTTATCGAGGCTGACGGGATCATTGTCCCCGAACCACCGCCATGTCTGTTCCATCTTGTCTCTCCCTAATCCCTCTGCCCCGATCCCCGCCCGTTCTGTCCGGGGCAAGCGATCGAGAGCCTATCGTTGCTCTAGGCGCCCGTTATCATCCGTCAGGCCGCCGAAGCGAGCTTCGATCGCGCCAAGGACACCGTTTTCCGCAATCGCGCGCGCGAAATCCTTCAGTTCCGCCACGACGGCGTCATCCCGTTGGAGGTCGGTGCCGAACACGCTTTCGAAGCCGAGGAAGGCGTCGATCCTCGCCTCGGGTGATGTTTCCTTCGCCGGCATACCTCCCCAGCGTCCCAGCATGGGATCGCTGACCTCGAACGGTTGCCCAGCATCGTCGATGCCGCGGCAGGACCGGATATAGGCCGCGATGGCAAAGAGGATCGCAGGCGCGTTCTCGCCGCGCGCGCGGCGGATCCGCAATGGCGCCAGCAGCCTCTGCGGCACCTTCAGCGAGGCGTCGGTGGCGATCTGCGCGGTCCGGTGCGGCAGTGCGGGGTTGCCGAAGCGCGGTAGGAGGGCCGCGCCATAGGCGGCAGCCGTCTCGGCGTCGATCGACAGCGTCGGCGCCGCCTCGGCCCAGTAGGCCGCGAGGAACCGCTGGACCCGCTTGTCGCTGACTGTTTCCGGCACGGTCTGCAGCCCGGCGAGGCGGCCGATCGCTGCGATCGCCGTATGGGCGCCGTTGAGGAGGCGGAGCTTCATCTCCTCATAGGGCTCGACATCTCCGACGAAGCGCACGCCGCTGGCCTCGAAGGGCGGCCGTCCGCCGGGAAAGCGATCCTCGATCACCCAGTCGAAAGCGGGCTCGGCCATTACCGGCCAGGCGTCGGCAAGGCCGAGGCCGGCGTCTACCTCAGCGCGATCGGCCGGCGTCGTCGCCGGCACGATGCGGTCGACCATCGAGGAGGCGAAGGCAACGTTCGCATCGATCCAGCGGGCGAGGCCATCCTGTTTCAGCTCGGCGAATTCCAGCAGCACCGTCTTCAGCGTCTCACCGTTCTTCGGCAGGTTGTCGCAAGAGACGATCGTGATCGCCGGCGCACCCGTCCGCCGACGCCGTGCGAGGCCGGCGGCGAGGAAGCCGAGCGCCGAGGTCGGCGGGCCGTCACCATCAAGGTCGCGGCGCACCGCCGGATCGTCCCGGTCGAGCCGGCCGCGGTCGACCGCATAGCCTTTCTCGGTGATGGTCAGCGTCACCAGCCGGATGGCGGGGTCGGCGAGGGCGGCGACCAGCGCCTCCGGGTCCTCCGGCGCGACGATCATGCGGATCACCGAGCCGATCACCCGCAGCCGCGTCGTCTCGCCGTCGCGGATCGCAAAGGTGTAGAGCCCGTCCTGCGGCGCCAGCGCATCGCGCGTCTCGGCGCTGCGCAGCGACGCGGCAATGATGCCCCAGCCGGTCTCGCCGCGGTTGAGGGCGTCGTCGGCGAACACCGCCTGGTGCGCCCGGTGGAAGGCGCCGAGGCCGAGGTGGACGATGCCGGCGGTGACCGCGCTGCGGTCGTAGCCGGGGCGGTCGACGCCCGGCAGAGCCGAAGCGAGGGTGGCGTTGGAAAGTCTCTGCATCTGGGACTGCCAGTCAGGGGAGGGGCGGAGAGGCCGGACGCATCAGCCGAACTGCAGGCCGCCGTTCATGTCGATGATGCCGCCGGTGATGAAGCCGGCGAGCGGCGAGGCGAGAAACGCGACGGTGTGCGCTACTTCCTCCGGCTCGCAGAACCGGCCGACCGGGATCGCCGCGAGCTGCGCGGCGCGCTGCGCCTCGGTCAGCTGCTCCATGATCATCGGCGAGACCACATAGGCGGGGGCCACGGCATTGGCGGTGATGCCGGTGCCGGTCAGCTCGCGCGCCGAGGAGAAGGTCAGCCCGACCATCGCCGCCTTCGAGACGGAATAGGCGGTGCCGGCTGTCAGGCCCCCCGACTTCCAGGCATAGGAGGACATGTTGATCAGTCTTCCCCAGCCGTTCGCCCTCATCCCGGGCACCACGGCCTGGGTCAGGAGGAAGGCGGCGTCGAGGTTGACCGCCATCAGCGCCTGCCATTCGGCGAGCGTCGTGCCGGCGAGCTTGTTCGGCGACAGGATGCCGGCATTGTTGACGAGGATGTCGACGCGCTCGAACTGCGCGAGGACCGCGGCGATGCCGGACGCGATCGAGCCGGGATCGGAGAGGTCGACGACGAACGGCGTGGCGCTGTCGCCAAGATCCGCCGCAACGCGCGCAAGGGCCGCCGCGTCGCGGTCGACGAGCGCGATGCGGGCGCCGGCGGCGGCGAGGCGGACGGCGATCGCCCGGCCGATGCCGCCGGCGGCACCGGTGACGAGGGCGGTCCTGCCGCTGAGTTCCAGCATGTCGGATCCTTTCTGAAGGGCCTACGGCACGAAATGCCGGCGCTCCGCCTCGGGGAGCTGGTCGAAGAGAATGAAGACCTGGTCGAGATGGGTGACCAAAGCCGCCTCGGCGGCGGCGGCATTGCCCGCGTCGAGCGCATCGAGGATGGCGAGATGCTCCTCGATCACCACCGGCAGCCGCTGGGCGTGGCCGGAGAAGCGGATAAAGCGGGTCAGCTGCGACTTCGCCGCGAAGATCGCCGACCAGACGCCGTCGCGGCCGGCATGGACCGCGAAGAGCTGGTGGAAGCGCTCGTCGCTGGCGTGGAAGGCGTCGGCGTCGCCGGCCTCGACCGCCGCGCGCTGGGCGTCGACGGCCTCGCGCAGCGTGCCGCTCATCGCCCCCGTCCAGCGCGGCGCCACTTCGCGCAGGAGTGCCACCTCGAGCGAGCGGCGGACGAAATGGTTGTCGTGGATGCCGCCGACCCGGATCTTTGCAACGAAGCTCCCCTGCTGCGGATAGACGTCGACGAGGCCCTCTTCCGACAGGCGCTGGATCGCCGCCCGCACCGGGGTACGCGACACCGCGAACTGGCGGCATATCGAGTTTTCCGAGATCGGCGTGCCCGGCATCAGCCGCACCCGGACGATCGCCTCGCGCAGCACGCGGTGCACCTGGTCGGCGACCGAGACGCGTCGGTCGAGCTGCAGGGTGAGGTCGGCAAGGCCTTCGCCCCCGATCCCCGGCACCTCTGTCGTCCGCGTCGCCTCGCTCATGCCGGTTCCGATATCCTTGCCGCGAGAATCCGTTTGCGGCTTGGATACAAGAATACTAGTGTCGGGACGGTCAGCGCAAGCCGCCTGCGTCGCTTCCTCGGGAGGAGGCAGCAGAAAGACGGAAAAGCGGCTTGGAACGGGAGGAAATTTCATGTCGAAACGGATGATGCGACTGATGGTGGCCGGGCTGTCGATGGCGGCCGGCCTCGGGGTGGCCCAGGCGGCGGACGATACCAAGATCGGCCTCGTGCCGGGCGGCCCGCACCCCTACTTCACCGCCTGGGAGCAGGCCGGCAAGGATGCGGCGCGGGATTTCAAGCTCGCCGGCGCCGACTACAAGGTCCCGCAGAAATGGGAGCTCAGCCAGCAGAACCAGCTGCTCGAGAGCATGCTCTCGCAAGGCTATAACGGCTTCCTCGTCTTCCCCGGCGATTCCGTCGGATCGGTCAGCACGGTGTCCGAGCTCGTTGGCAACCAGGCCCCGGTGATCGCCGGCGCCGGCTGCCTGAAGGATCCGTCCGAGGCCGCCTTCTGCCTCGGCACCGACACCGGCAACTCGGCCTATCTCGGCACGAAGGAGCTGTTGAAGACGCTCGGTGAGAAGAAGCGCATCGCCCATTTCACCGGCTTCCTCGTCGACCCCAACACCCAGCTGCGCATCGACGCCGTCGAGAAGGCTGCCAAGGAAGGCGGCGCGACCGTCGTCCAGGTGATCGCCGACATCGACGCGCCCGAGCCGGCGGAAGAGAAGATCAACGCCTATCTTGCCGCCCATGCCGGCGAGATCGACGGCATCGTCACCACCGCCTGGGTGCCGGCGGTCGTTGCCGCCAACGCGCTGCGCAAGATCGGCGACAAGCGCATCAAGATGGTCGGCATCGACCATGACGAGGTCGTTCTGAAGGCGATCAAGGACGGCTTCGTCTCCGGCACCATGCTGCAGAACCCCTATGGCCAGGGCTATATCGGCAGCTTCGCGCTCGACAAGCTCCGCTCCGGCTGCACCGTGAAGGCCGACGCGCCGTTCAAATCGAACGCGCTGACGGCAAAGTTCATCGACAGCGGCACCGTCTACGTCGCCGCCGATGCGGTCGACACCTACGTCGAGTCGATGCAGGCGATCACCAAGACGCTCTTCGACGGCTTCGAGAAGACCTATCTCGACTGCCCCTGACCGCGCCGGGTCCGCCGGAGCCGCGAGGGCGCCGGCGGACCCATGCCGTTCGATGCTGACGGAAGAGAGTACCGCATGATCCTTGAGACAACCCCGCGCACGCGCCCGGCCGGCGAGGCGTCAGCCCCGGTCGCCAAGGCGGACGCCGCGACCAAATTCTATCTGACAAACGAGTTCGGCCTGGCGGCGCTGATCGTCGTCTTCCTCGTTCTCTTCAGCACGCTGGCGAGCGGTTTCCTCTCTCCGTTCAACCTCTTCACCCTCGGCCGCACCTCCGCGATCAACATGATGATCGGCCTCTCGATGATGGTCGTCATCGTCACCGGCGGGCTCAATCTCGCGGTCGGGGCGATCGGTGTCTCCGCTGCGATGACCGTCGGCTATCTCATCGAGAGCGTCGGTCTGCCCTGGCCGCTGGCGATCCTCGGCGCGCTGGCGCTCGGCGCGGCGCTCGGCTTCGTCAACGGCTGGACGGTCGTGCGCACGGGCCTTCACTCTTTTATCATCACGCTCGCGACCATGAGCATCTTCTTCGGCGTCATGATCTTCCTGACGCGGGCGGAATCCTTCCGCGGTCTGCCGCCGGCCTTCACCGCCTTCGGCAAGATGAAGCTCGCGGGCTATGTCTCTCCGCTGCTCCTGGTGACGCTCGCCGTCGCGCTCGGGCTCGTCTTCCTCTACCGCTTTACGGCGCTCGGGCGCGAAATGCTCGCCGCCGGCGCCAAGCCCGAAGTGGCTGAGATGTCGGGCATTCCGGTCGGGCGGATCTTCATCCTCTGCCACATGCTGTCCGGCGTCATCGCCGCGGTCGCCGCCTTGATGCTGGTCGCGCGCAACGGGGCGGCGATCCCGTCGATGGCCGGGCAGCTCGGCCAGGACTGGCTGCTGCCGGCGTTTCTCGGCCCCGTGCTCGGCGGAACGCTCCTCACCGGCGGCAAGGTCTCGGTGATCGGCACGTGCCTCGGCGCCTTCCTCGTCACCATGCTGACCAGCGGGCTTCTGTTACTGCAGCTTGGCGAGTTCTGGATCCAGTCCTTCCTCGGCTTGCTGCTGCTGCTCGCCGTGCTGATGGACAAGGCGCGGCGCTCCTATCTCGCGCGGAGGAACATCGCATGAGCGCGACGACACAGAGCACCCCGCTCTCCCGGACGCTGCGGGCCGACTGGTTCGGCCCCTTCGTCGTCACCCTCGTGGCGATCGCCATCGTCGGCAGCTTCAGCCCGTCCTTCCTGTCGCCGTTCAACATCCAGATCCTGCTCTTGGCGATCGCCGTCAACGCGCTGATCGCCTTCTCGCAGATGATCATCATCGCCATCGGGCAGATGAACCTCTCGGTCGGGGCCATCGGCGGGCTCGCGGCGATCTCGTTTGCCGGGATGATGGAAGTCTGGGGTCTTCCGGCACCGGTCGCCGCCGTGCTGGCGCTGATGCTCGGCATCGCCTGCGGCCTTTTGAACGGCCTCTTCATCGTCTGGACCGGCATTTCCGCCTTCGTCATCACCCTAGCGAGCCTCTCGATCTACAAGGGCATCAACCTCGGCATCACCCGCGCCGAGCCGTTCTACGGCGTCGCCGACAGCGTCAAGGCCTTCGGCCAGGCCACGCTCGCAGGGCCCTTCCCCTGGCTGGCGCTGCCGACGGTCCTCGTCGCCGTGGGCCTCTGGTATCTCCTCAGCCGCTTGCCCATCGGCCGCTTCATCCTCGCGGTCGGCGGCAACAGCCATGCCGCCGAGCTGTCGGGCATCTCGGTCGGCGGCACCGTCATCTTCGCCCATGCGCTGTCGGGCTTCCTTGCCGCGCTCGCGGGCATCCTCCTCGTCGCCCGCTTGCAGATCGGCCAGCCGACGATCGGCGACGACTGGCTGATCATCTCCTTCGCCGCCCCGGTGATCGGCGGCGCGGTGCTGGCCGGCGGCCATGTCAGCGTCGCCGCGACGCTGTTCGGCGTCGTCATCGTCGCGATCATCACGCAGGCTTTGGTGCTGTTCAACATCGACCCGTTCCTGGTGCAGGTCGTGCTCGGCGCGATGATCCTGGCCGCTGTCGGCGTCAACCGGCTGCGCGAGGTTCGCCTCGCCGGCTCGCGGAAGGGGTTCTGAGATGGAGACGGTCTTCGAAGCCCGCGGCATCGAGAAGAGCTTTCCGGGCGTCAAGGCGCTGCGCGGCGTGTCCCTCACGCTGGCGCCGCATTCGATCCACGCTTTGCTCGGCGAGAACGGCGCCGGCAAGTCGACGCTGATCAAGGTGATCACCGGCGTCCACCGGCCGGACGCCGGCACGCTGACGCTCGGTGGCGAGGCGGTCGCCTTCACCAGCCCTCGCGATGCCATCGCCCACCGCATCGGCGTCGTCCACCAGGAGCGCAATCTCATCCCGCGCTTCTCGGTGGCCGAGAACATCCATCTCGAGCAGCTCGGCGGGCGCTTCCTGAAGCCGGTCGACTATGCCGAGCTGAACCGGCAGGCGGCGCGCTGGCTGGAGGCGCTCGACCTCGACATCGACCCGCGCACCCCGGTGTCTAAACTCTCGGTCGCGCAGATGCAGCTGGTCGAGATCGCCAAGGCCCTGTCGCTGCGCTCGCGCGTCCTCCTGCTCGACGAGCCGACGGCCTCGCTCACCTCCAGCGAGACCGACGTCCTCTTCGGCTTCCTGAAGAAGCTGCGCGACAACGGCGCGAGCATCCTCTTCGTGTCCCACAAGCTGGAGGAGGTGCTGGAGATCTGCGACCGCGTCACCGTCCTGCGCGACGGCAGCAACGCCTCGCCCAGCCGCTCGATGGAGGGGCTGACCCGGCACGACCTCGTCACCATGATGATCGGCCGCGGCGAGCAGGCGAGCGGCTGGAAGCAGCGGGTTCCCTCGAGCGCGCCGGTGGCGCTGCAGCTGAAGGGCGTGTCGACCGCGCTCGGCCACGTCGGTGTCGACCTCACTTTGCGCCGGGGCGAGATCGTCGGGCTCTACGGTCTCGTCGGGGCGGGCCGGACCGAGCTTGCCAAATGCATCATGGGCCAGTCGCCGGTGACGCAAGGCACCGTCGAGGTCTCCGGCAAGCCGGTGGCGATCCGCTCGGTCGCCGAGGCGGTGCACGAGCACGGCATCGGCTATGTCAGCGAGGACCGTAAGCAGGAGGGCCTGGTGCTGATGCACTCGGTGCTCGACAATGCGGGCATTGCCGTCTGGCGTCAGCTGTCCGGGGCTTTCGGCCTCCTCACCGACGGCCGGATCCGCCAGGCCGTCTCGCCTTTCATCGCGAAACTCGAGGTGAAGACGCCGAGCCTCTTCCAGACCGTCGGCAATCTGTCCGGCGGCAACCAGCAGAAGATCAGCGTGGCGAAATGGCTGGCGGCGGGGGTGAAGATCCTGATCGTCGACGAGCCCTCGGTCGGCATCGACATCAAGACGAAAGCCTATCTCCACGACCTCCTGCGCGAACTGGCCGATGCCGGCACCGCGATCCTCGTCATCACCAGCGACATGCCGGAGATGATCGGCCTTGCCGACCGGATCGTGGTGATGAACGACTACAAGGTATGCGGCGAGCTCGCCAATGACGGGGTCTATGACGGCATGAGCCAGGGGATCATGGGACTCATCCACCGCGAGGAGCAGGCGGCCTAGCCGTTTGCAAGGCGGGATGGCACGGCGCTGCGCGAACGGCGCTCGACGCTCCCGCGCCGTCCCGTTATCTCAGTGTCCTTGGCGCTACGGCGCCCTCGGTGCAAACAGCGTCCTGAACGCTGAATGAGTCCCATAGGCTCGCAGCGTCAGGGGCTGGTGGCAGCGGCGGGATCCGTTGCCGATCGGGCGCGCCGCTGTGAAGCAAGATACCAGACAGTATGGGCGGCACCCGCCCGAGCACAATCGGCCGGAACGGCCAAGGGAGGAAGAGCATGGCATTCGAACGACGCGCAGTCGGCGATACGGATCTGACGCTGCCGATTTACGGCTTCGGCACCGCGCCGCTCGGCAACCTGTTCCATCCGATCGCCGACAAGGACGCGCCGGAACTGGTGATCGCGGCTTTCGAGGCCGGGCACACTTTCATCGACACCGCGCCTTTCTACGGCTCCGGCCTCAGCGAGCGGCGCGTCGGCGAGGCGCTGCGGCGGCTCGACCGGTCGCAGGCGGTGATCTCTACCAAGGTCGGCCGGCTGCTGGTGCCGGATGCCAAGCACGACGCAACAAAGAACGCCTTCTTCGACGCCGCGCCGTTTCGCCCGGTCTTCGACTATTCCTATGACGGCGTGATGCGCTCCTTCGAGGACAGCCTGCAGCGGCTCGGCACCGACCATGTCGAAATCCTCTTCGTCCACGATGTCGGCGAGGAGACGCAAGGGGAGGGGAACCTCGCGCCGTTCGAGACGGCGATGGAGGGCGGCTACAAGGCGCTCGACCAGCTCCGTTCCTCCGGCGCGGTGAAGGCGATCGGCCTCGGCGTCAACGAGTGGCAGGCCTGCGAGAAGGCGATGGACCGCGGCCGCTGGGACGTCTTCCTGCTCGCCGGGCGCTACACGCTGCTGGAGCAGGAATCGCTGAACTCCTTCCTGCCGCGCTGCGTCTCCGAAAACGTCTCGATCGTCATCGGCGGCGCCTTCAACTCCGGCATCCTCGCCACCGGCGCGGTCGACGGCGCGACCTACAATTATGCGCCGGCGCCCGCGGAAATCCGCGCCAAGGTCGACGCCATCGAGGCGGTCTGCCGGGCCCACAACACGCCGATGGCCGCCGCCGCCTTGCAGTTCCCGCTGACCCACCCGGCCGTCGCCTCCGTCATCCCCGGCGTCGCCGCGCTCTCGCACATCGAGCGCAACTCGGCGCTGATCGAGACCAAGGTGCCGGTGGGGCTCTGGACCGACCTCAAGGCCGAAGGACTGCTGCGGTCGGATGCGCCGGTGCCGGGCTGAGGACCATCGATCTCCCCCTTGAGCGGGAGATGCCGGCAGGCAGAAGGGGGGCGCCGAAGGGCGCAACCAACGCAGAACCGGCGACGGCGGGCCGTGGGCGACGGCGGACCGACGTGGGTGAAGGCACGCTGCGCGCAACGGCAGGCCGCCGCCGGGTGCACGACGGCCGTCGGTGGCGCGCTGCTGACGATGAGCAGGCGATAGCGACGGAAAAAGCAACCGCCCCGGACCGAGCCATCGCACCCAGCCGCTTGGTACGGCGTTCTCCAGAGGTCGTCATCCCGGGCTTGACCCGGGATCCATTCCAAATCGCCCAACGCGAACACGGCGGTGGACCTTGCCGCTCCAGATCAGGCCCCACGCTTCGCCTCTTCGCGCGACCGGAAGGTCCACCGTTCTCGAAGAGGTTCGCCGGTTTGGAATGGATCCCGGATCAAGTCCGGGATGACGAAGCGGAGGGGTTGGCGCTAGTTCTGTGAAGGGAGCCGACATCATTCATTCGACGTCTCAAAGGTTCGAGTCCTACTCGGGGAGCCAACTCCTCTCCCCAACCATAAAAAGGGCGCCCACCCTGCGGTGCGCGCCCTCTCTCACCTTAAACCGTAACCCTTACGCGGCAGCCGAAACGCTGGCCTCGGTCGGGACTTCCGAGATGGTCTTCAGGATCTGCGAGGCGATGGCGTAGGGGTCGCCCTGGGAGTTCGGGCGGCGGTCCTCGAGATAGCCCTTCCAGTCATTGTTGACGAAGGAGTGCGGCACGCGGATCGAGGCGCCGCGGTCGGCGACGCCGTAGCTGAACTTGTTCCACGGGGCAGTCTCGTGCTTGCCGGTGAGGCGCTTGTCGTTGTCCGGGCCGTAGACGTTGATGTGGTCCATCAGGTTCTTGTCGAACTGCGCCATCAGCGCCTCGAAATAGGCCTTTCCGCCGACTTCGCGCATGTGGGTGGTCGAGAAGTTGGCGTGCATGCCCGAGCCGTTCCAGTCGGTGTCGCCGAGTGGCTTGCAGTGGTACTCGATGTCGATGCCGTACTGCTCGGTCAGGCGCTGCAGCAGGTAGCGGGCCATCCACATCTCGTCGGCGGCCTTCTTGGAGCCCTTGCCGAAGATCTGGAATTCCCACTGGCCCTTGGCCACCTCGGCATTGATGCCTTCGTGGTTGATGCCGGCGGCGAGGCAGAGGTCGAGGTGCTCTTCGACGATCTCGCGCGCGACCGAGCCGACATTGGAATAGCCGACGCCGGTGTAATAGGTGCCCTGCGGGGCCGGGTAGCCGGACTCGGGGAAGCCGAGTGGGCGGCCGTCCTGGTAGAAGAAGTACTCCTGCTCGAAGCCGAACCAGGCGCCCTCGTCGTCGAGGATCTGCGCGCGGGTGTTCGAGGGATGCGGGGTCTTGCCGTCCGGCATCATGACCTCGCACATCACCAGCACGCCGTTGGTGCGGGCGGCATCCGGGAAGACGCGGACCGGCTTCAGCACGCAATCGGAATTGCTGCCCTCGGCCTGCATCGTGGAAGAGCCGTCAAAGCCCCAGAGCGGCAGCTGCTCGAGCGTCGGAAACTCTTCGAATTCCTTGATTTGCGTCTTACCGCGCAGGTTCGGAACCGGCGTGTAGCCGTCGAGCCAGATGTACTCGAGCTTAAATTTGGTCATCGCAAAACTCTCGTAAGGTGGTGATACGAACCGGAAACTCTCGACCCACGTCGCGCGCTCAACGGGCCCGCGCGGGCAGCCGCACACCTTAAAGCATTTTACATGCCAAACTGCGATGCTGGCTACCAAGCGCCTTGCCGCGCCGGAACTGCACGGCCCCCGCAATGCTTTAGACAGCGGGCATCGAACCCCGATGCCTTGGAATCCGCCTCGCGCTGATTATATTTAGGGCAAACAGCGCAAAAATAGTGCAGGCTTCGGTGGTCGGGGTGTGCAGCCCGCGCCGCCAGGGAGGATTATCTGATGATGACACCCGCATTTCGTTCAACCGCCAAGATCATCCAGTTTCCAAAGCGTGGACGGCTGGGCTTTGCTGGCCATCTTGCCGACCGCCAGACAGCGAACGCCGCGGCCGTGCCGGCCTTTGCCGATTTCAGCAGCTGGTATCATGAGGCAGCGGTCCGCGAGGCTGCCGAAGAGGCTCGCAAGCCCTAACAAGGACCGCGTGTCCTGAGTCTGATGCTTCAGCCGACGCGTTGATGGCTTCGCCCTGCGGTCGTGCGCCGCCAGCTGGCGCCGTGCACAAGCGCTCGACGTGTCCGATGCGTTTAAGCCCCAAAAATCGACCAGCCCATCCGCCGCGTCAGCTGCTCCAGCGCGATGCGGCCGAGGTGGGAGTTGCCGGAGGCATCAAGGCCCGGCGACCAGACCGCGATCGACGCCTTGCCGGGCGCAATCGCCAGAATGCCGCCGCCGACGCCGCTCTTGCCGGGCAAGCCGACGCGGTAGGCGAATTCACCAGACCCGTCGTAATGGCCGCAGGTCAGCATCACCGCGTTGATGCGGCGGGCGCGCTCCGGCGTCACCACGGTGAAGCCGGTCGCGGGATTGCGGCCGCGGGCGGCGAGAAAACGCCCGGCCATCGCCAGCTGCCGGCAGGACATGGCGATCGCGCAATGGTGGAAGTAGACGCCGAGCGTGTAGTCGACGGGATTATCGAGAACGCCGAAGGATTTCATGTAGTTGGCGAGCGCCGCGTTGCGAAAGCCGGTGCGCTGCTCGGAGGCGGCCACCGCCTCGTCGATGGTGATCGAGGGATCGTCGGAGAGGAAGCGCATGAAGCGCAGGATCTCGCCCAGCGCCTCGCGCGGCTTATGGCCGGAGAGGATGACGTCGGTGACGGCGATGGCACCGGCATTGATGAAGGGATTGCGCGGAATGCCCGATTCCCGCTCCAGCTGGACGATCGAGTTGAACGCGGTGCCCGATGGCTCGCGCCCGACCCGCTGCCAGAGCCGGTCGCCGATCTGGCCGAGCGCCAGCGTCAAGGTGAAGACCTTCGAGACGCTCTGGATGGAGAAGGGGGTCTCGGCGTCGCCCCCGAGGGCGACATTGCCTTCCGCATCGATCACCGCCATGCCGAAGGCCGCCGGATCGACGCGGGCGAGCTCGGGGATATAGCTGGCCACCTCGCCGCGATCCGGCCGCTGGCGCATCTCGTCGGCGATCTCGCGGACGACGGTGTCGAGGTCGGGCTGGTTCATGGGGGCGGCTCGGTAGCTGGCATGGCAGGAAGGTCGGCCCGAGGCGGCGGGACGGGCGCGCAGGGCAGCATGGCGGGTTTTTCTGGCACTGTGCCGGCCGCCAGTACAGTCTGTAAAGCGGTGCGGCGTGGCTGCACCGCTTTACAGACTGGTCGCCTCGCTGCGGCGAGGCCTTGCGAGGATACCCCATGAGTCTTGAAACCGTCCGCGCCTTCCTGGCGGAAAACGCTCCCGACATCGCCATCATCGAACTCTCCGACAGCACCGCGACGGTCGCGATGGCCGCCGCCGCGCACGGTGTCGCATCTGGCCAGATCGCCAAGACGCTGGCGCTGATGGTCGGCGAGCGCGGCCTTCTCCTGTGTGCGGCCGGTGATGCAAGGCTCGACAACGCCAAGGCGCGGGCGGCTTTCGGCGGCAAGGTGCGGATGATGACGCCGGAGGAGGTGGCGGCGCTGACCGGCCATCCGATCGGCGGCGTCTGCCCTTTCGGGCTGGCCACACCGCTGCCGGTTCACTGCGACGTCAGCCTCGAGCCTTTTGATGTCGTCATTCCCGCGGCCGGCTCGCCCAACTCCGCCCTTCGCCTTTCACCGCAACGTCTGGCCGGTTTGACCAATGGCGAATGGGTCGATGTCTGCCGGAAGTAAATAGCGAGTGAGTTCCTGGACTAAGATGCGGTTATAAGCATAATCCGTGAGGGTTACTAGATGCAAATTGGTGAAGCCTCTCAAGAAATTGTATAGAATATAGGAATATTACCGAGAAACATTATGCTGCGATGCAGCAAAAACTGTTCAAGGGGGTTAGGCAGAGACGGTGCCGTTCCGACAGGGAGGGCAGGGCGCCACTGCCCGGCGACAATGCTCCCTTGAGGAATGCCGATGACACGCCCTTTTTCCAAAGCGCCTGAAGATCTCGAAACCATCGCGCGCCGCGGTAGCCCGTTGCGCCGCATGGCGGCGCGCGTGCCGACCTATCTGGCCGACGTGAAGGAGAATCCGTCCTGGCTGCCGATGTTCCTTCTCGCCCGCACCATGCCGGCGCGCCGGGCGCACTGGCGTACCGCCGCCAAGGTGGTGGCCCGGCCGGCCCGGCCCTCGATGTTCCAGGGCGTCGACCGCGATGCGGCTGCGGCCAGCCTGCGGGCGGACGGGATCTTTCCGGGCCTCGTGCTGCCGGAGGCCGTCCATGGCGAGATTGCCGCGTTTGCCCGGGAGACCGCCTGTTTCGGCAATTTCGACCGCAAGCTCGAATTTCGCGCCGGCGATCATGCGGCGGCCGAAGCGCGTTTCGGCAAGCCGCTGCTGAGCGGCCATCACTTCGAGCGGGCGCTGAACTGTCCGGCCGTGCTGGCCGTGCAGGAGGACCCGCTGCTCGCCGACATCGCCCGGCTCTATCTCGGCGGCGAGGCACGGATGATCACCACGCGGGTCTGGTGGAGCTTCCCGGCGCCGGCAGCCTCCGAAGCCGACCGGCACCTCGCCTCGCTCGACAAGTATCATTTCGACCTCGACGACTGGCGGATGCTGAAGTTCTTCTTCTATCTCGTCGACGTCGACCTGGAGAACGGTCCGCATGTCTTCGTCAAGGGCAGCCATGCCAAGCGACGGGTGAAGCACCAGCTGACGCTGCTGGTCGGCCATCCCGCCGACGAGGTGCTGGGCTTCTACGGCGCCGAGAACGCGATGACGCTGACCGGCAAGGCGGGCTTCGGCTTTGCCGAGGATCCTTTCGGCTTTCACATGGGAACGGTCGCGAAATCAGCGCCCCGGCTGATGATGGAGGTCGGGTTCGGCGTCTCGAAGCCGTCCCGCCGCCGTTTTCATGGCGAGCCGGTGGTGCGCTGAGCAGGCGGACGCGCTCCCCTTTATGTATGGCGAGGCCGCGCCAACAGGATTCAATCGTATCGTACGATGATTAGCGCAGCCGGCGGATTGTCGGGCGTCCCTTGCGCTGGTATTCCCGCTGCAGATCGTGGCAGCCGGTGCTTCCGGCTGTCGCTCTTCCCGCGGCCCGCAGCATCGGAACCGACATGACACGACCCTTCACCGGCCTCTGGCCCGTAGCGCCCACCCCCTTCCACGAGAACGGCGACCTCGACCTCGAGGGCATGCGCCGGGTGCTCGACTGCATGATCGACCAGGGCGTCGACGGCATCTGCATCCTCGCCAACTATTCCGAGCAGTTCCTGCTCTCGGACGGCGAGCGCCAGACGCTGACCGAGCTCAGCCTCGAGCACGTCGCGGGCCGGGTTCCGGTGATGGTCACCACCAGCCATTTCTCGACCCGCGTCGCCGCCGAGCGCGGCAAGCACGCGGCCGAGCGGGGCGCGGCCATGCTGATGCTGATGCCGCCCTATCACGGCACCGGCCTGCGCATTGACGAGACCTCGATGATCGAGCATTTCCAGCGTGTTGGCGAGGCCGCCGGCATCCCGATCATGCTGCAGGATGCGCCGCTCTCGGGCGTCACGTTGTCGGTCGGGACCTTGCTGAAGATGGCCAAGGCGGTTCCGCTCTTGCGCTACTTCAAGATCGAGACGCCGCAGACGGCGGCAAAGCTCCGCACGCTGATCGCTGCCGGCGGCGACCTCGTCGAGGGTCCGTTCGACGGCGAGGAGGCGATCACCATGATGGCCGATCTCGACGCTGGCGCCACCGGCACCATGTCGAGCGCGCTGCTGCCGGACCTGCTGCGCCCGGTCTTCGACCTGCACCGCGCGGGCGATCGCGTCGGCGCCGCCGAGGCCTATGCCCGCATCCTGCCGCTGGTGAACTACGAGAACCGCCAGTGCGGCCTGCGGGCGGCGAAGACGGCGATGATGGCCGGCGGCGTGATCAAGAGCGACGTGGTGCGCCACCCGCTCGACCAGATCCATCCCGATACGCGGGAAGGGCTCCTGGAGATCGCCCGGACCGTCGACCCGCTGGTCCTGCGCTGGGGCAAGTAGCACCCCGCGCCGGCAGGTTTTGCCTCGTGAACATACGATGAAAGCCCGTCCGCCGGTCTTGGGATCGGCGGCGGGATGTCCTAGATAGGCGGAGTGATCCGCCTTCGGGCGCCGCCACGGCCGCCTGATCCGATCGGCGCCCGGCGCCTCCCATCTTGCAGCGCACCCCGGCCTTCGTGCCGGCCATGGCGCCGCCGTCCCAGGAGACATCCACATGACCATTCTCGGCGAACAGTTCATCGGCCAGCGCACCGTCAAGGGCAGCAATGGCGAGCTCTTTGGCATCGAGGCTGCCACCGGCGAGCAGCTGCAGCCGGGCTTCGGCGGCGCGACGCTGGAAGATGCAGACGCCGCTTGCGCACTGGCGGAAGCTGCCTTCGACACCTACCGCGAGACCAGCCTCGAGGACCGCGCCAAGTTCTTGGAGACCATTGCCGACAACATCCTCGCTATCGGCGACGAGCTCGTCGAGCGCTGCATGGCTGAAAGCGGCCTGCCGCGTGGCCGGATCGAGGGCGAGCGCGGCCGCACCATGGGCCAGCTCAAGCTGTTTGCCGGCGTGCTGCGCGATGGCGGCTATCTTGAGGCCCGGATCGATCCGGCCCAGCCCGAGCGCCAGCCGCTGCCGCGTCCGGACCTGCGCCTGCGCAACGTCCCGCTCGGCCCGGTCGCCGTGTTCGGCGCCTCCAACTTCCCGCTCGCCTTCTCGGTTGCCGGTGGTGACACCGCCTCGGCGCTTGCCGCCGGCTGCCCGGTGGTGGTGAAGGCGCATTCGGCCCATCCCGGCACCTCCGAGTTGGTCGGCCGCGCCGTCCAGAAGGCGGTCAAAGATTGCGGCTTGCCGGAGGGCGTCTTCTCGCTGATCTTCGACAGCGGCCGCAAGGCCGGCCAGGCGCTGGTCGCCGATCACCGCATCAAGGCGGTCGGCTTCACCGGCTCGCGCGGCGGCGGCATGGCGCTGGTCAAGATCGCTTCCGAGCGCAAGGAGCCGATCCCGGTCTATGCCGAGATGAGCTCGATCAACCCGGTCCTCCTCTTCCCCGCCGCCCTCGCGGCCCGCGGTGCGGCCATTGGCAAGGCCTTCGTCGGCTCGCTGACCCTCGGCGCCGGTCAGTTCTGCACCAATCCTGGCCTCCTCATCGCGGTCGAGAGCGAGGGCCTCGACGCCTTCGTCGCCGGCGCCAGCGAGGCGATGGCCTCGGCGCCCGCCGCCGTCATGCTGACGCCCGGCATTCAGAAGGCCTACTGCGAAGGCGTCGACAAGCTTGCCGGCCACGCGGCCGTGACGAAGCTTGCCGAGGGCCTCGCCGGCGAGGGCCTGAAGGGCCGCGCCGCTTTGTTCAGCGTCAAGGCCGCCGACTTCCTGGCCAACCCGGAACTGCACGAGGAGGTCTTCGGATCGTCCTCGCTGCTGATCCGCTGTGCGGATGCGGCGGCGATGCGCAGCGTCGTCGAGGCGCTGGAAGGCCAGCTGACGGCCGCCATCCACATCGAGGAGGCCGACCACGCCGCGGCAAAGGCCTTGCTTCCGCTGCTCGAGCGCAAGGCCGGGCGCATTCTCGTCAATGGCTTCGGCACCGGCGTCGAGGTGGCGCATGCCATGGTGCACGGCGGACCGTTCCCGGCGACCGCCGATGGCCGGTCCACCTCGGTCGGCAGCCTTGCCATCCACCGCTTCCTGCGGCCGGTCTCCTACCAGGATCTGCCGGCAGCGCTGTTGCCGGACGCGCTGAAGGACGAGAACCCGCTCGGCCTCGTGCGCCGCGTCGACGGCAAGATCACCGCCTGATCACCGCGCTCCTGAACGACGCCCGCCGACGAGAGTTGGCGGGCGTTTTGTTGCGCGGAACCGCGGTCCTGTGGCGGGAATGACGCATCCGATCGGCCCTAGCGGGAGCGGAGCATGCGACTTCGCCAGAGCGTGCAACGAATTTGACGATCGACCATTGTAGAGCAGTGCGTATCAAGCCGCCTGCAGGAGGGTAGTGAGGTCGCATCGGTAAGCCTCGGGTTTCCTTCGGCGGTTACCACCGTAACAAGCATGTAGAGTGACGGGAACCATCGTGACTGCAGGTCTTCAGACGCAAGGTGTTCGCAAGGTCGTTCTCGTCGTCGACGATGAGCCGCTGGTGAGAATGAATGCCGTCGATATGTTCGAGGACATGGGCTTTGAAGTTCTCGAAGCCAGTGACGGCCTTGCAGCGTTGAAGATTCTCGAAGGACGGGCGGACGTGTCTCTGCTTTTCAGCGACTGCCGCATGCCCGGAATGACTGGACCGGAGCTTGCAGAGGTGGCAGCCGTTCGTTGGCCTGACCTGCGCATCGTGCTGGTATCCGGCTACGTCAACATCAAGCCGGTGAGCTGGCCACTTCTGCCGAAGCCCTACGATGCCCGTTCGCTGCACAAGGTCGTCGCGGAAGCTGGTAGCGCTTGATGTCGATCCGGCCGCTGCCAATTCTTGCTGCCTAACGAAACTGTAATCCGTCAAGCGACGCAGACATTTCCCCTTACGTTGGGTAAATTCTCTTGCTGTCCCGACCGACTGTGAAGTCGTCCGTGGCAGGTTTTTCCTTGTGCTTTTGAATTCGCACTTCCGCCGCATGCCATTGTTTTAACAGCGTCTTCTCGCGCTCTAGCCACTCACTGCACTAGCGTTCTGGACCGTTCCCGGTCGCCGACGTCCTGCAAAGAGGCTCTGTCCACCGACGTTTCCTTCTCGCTGTCGGCGCTGTGTCGCGGCAGGAAAATCTTGATCGTCGTTCCCTGGCCCTGTTCCGAGTAAATCTTGACATGGCCGCCGGATTGTCTGGCAAAGCCGTAGACCATCGACAGGCCGAGACCCGTGCCCTTGCCGATTTCCTTGGTGGTGAAGAAGGGATTGAATGCCTTCTCGATCACCGCGGTAGGCATGCCCGTGCCGGTATCGCTGACCGCGATCAGCACATACTCGCCAGGCGCGATGTCTGGATGGCCCGCGGCGTAGGCGGCATCGAGATGCGCATTCCGGGTCTCGATGGTCAGTCGCCCGCCTTGTGGCGCCATGGCGTCCCTTGCATTTACCGCAAGGTTGAGGATCGCGTTCTCGAGCTGGTTGGGGTCGACGTGGCAGCGCCAGAGGCCTTCGCCGAGGGCCGTTTCCAAATGCACCAGTCCGCTCAGTGTATGGCGCAGGAGATCAGACATGCCGGAGACCAGGCGGTTGACGTCGATGGCTTCGGGGCTCAGCGGTTGCTGGCGTGAGAAGGCCAGCAGGCGCTGCGTCAGCGCCGCCGCGCGGCGGCCGCCTTCCATGGCATTGTCGACATAGCGCTGCGCCCGCTCGTCCTCGCTGTCAATCCGCCGGCTGAGCAGATCGAGCGAGCCAATGATGACGGCCAGCATGTTGTTAAAGTCGTGCGCGATGCCGCCGGTGAGCTGGCCGACGGCCTCCATCTTCTGCGCCTGGCGCAGCTGTTCCTGCGCTTGCTCAAGTTCGGCCTGCCTCAGGCGGAGCGCGGTGATGTCACGGGCCACGGCATGGAAATTGTTGCCCTTGGGCGTGCTCACCCAGTCGAACCAGCAATAGCTGCCGTCGGCGGCGCGCACCCGGTTCTCGTGGCGCGCACTTTCGCCGCGCCGCATCCTGGCCACCGCGTCGGCGCTGATCGGGAGATCCTCGGGGTGGACGAGTTCCCAGAACGGCGTTGCCAGCAGTGTCGCTTCGTCGTGGCCGAGCAGACGCGTCCAGGCCGGGTTGACCGACAGCAGCTGCCCGTCGAGCGTGCCGGTCATGAGAAGATCGGGGATCAGCGTCCAGATGCCGTCGCGCTCGCGCGTGCGCGCCTCGACCGCGGCCTCCAGCGCGAGATTGATCGCGGTGAGCTCGCTCAGCTTCTCCTTCTGGTCCTGAATGTCGGCATTGGTGCCGATCCAGCGGACGACGCCATTGTCGTCGGTGACGGATTCGGCCCGCGATACCGTCCAGCGGTAGAGGCCGTCGTATCGGCGGACGCGAAACTCCGACTCGTAGCGATCGCTGCCGGCGACCGCGTCGGCCCACGCCTTGCCGGCGCGCTCGGCATCCTCGGGATGGACGAACATCTCCCAGTTCGTCGCCAGCTGCTCGGCGGTCGCGTTGCAATAAGCCATGACGCGATCGTTGACCCAGTCGATCGTGCCGTCGGCGGTGGCGGTCCAGACCTGGTTCGGCACAGATTGCGCGAGCCGGCGGAACTGCGCCTCGCGCCCGCGTGTCGCTGCCTCGCTCTCGCGCAGCGCCTTTTCCACTGCGACGCGCTCGGTGGTCTCGGTGCAGACGCAGAACATGCCGATGACGGCGCCGGCCTCGTCGCGCACCGGCGTGTAGGAGAAGTCGAAATGCGTCTCCTCGAGGTAGCCGTTGCGGCGCATCAGGAACTCGATGTCGCTCATATAGGTCGGCTCGCCCGCATAGGCGCGCGACAGGATCGGCTCGACCTGGTCCCAGATGTCGAACCAGACATCGCCGAAGGCCCGGCCGAGCGCGCCGGGATGGCGGCCGCCCAGCATTGCGGCATAGCCCTCATTGTAGAGCGTCGTCTGGGCCGCACCCCAGACCAGCAGCATCGGCTGCGGCGAGCCGATCATCACGCCGAGCAGCGTCTTCAGCGCGGTCGGCCAGTGCTCGGCGGTGCCGAGCGGCGTCGCCGACCAGTCATGCCCGCGCACCAGCGTATTCATTGCGCCGTCGGCGGAAAGAAAATCGAAGGGAGCTGCCATGGAAACTCTCTCGAAATGACGGATGGCCGAAGCTCGAAATACAACGCGCTCGCCCGTTTGGGCCGGCTATTTCGTTAGCTGAGAAGTCATTCAGTTGAAAGCACGACGAGGGTGATTGCGGCCGGGACAGCGATCCAACAGGCCAAGGCAGCCTCGGAATGCGCAATTACTGTGCGGCTTTAGCCATTTCTGCCTCATCTGCGGGCATGTGCTGTTCGCAGGCAGCCTGCTTGACATCGCCGTCAAGTTCAATAGGCTCTTCCCCACATACCGGCCTCGTCTGCCGGACGGCATCCGAGCCTCGTACGTCCCGCGCGCTTCCCATTGCGCAGGGCGGCGGGGCTTTTTCGTTGGTGAACCCTTTTGCTCAAGCGTCGCATCGATATCGGCATCCTCTTCTCCCGCTCCGGCCACTACGCGGTGCTGGGCGAGACGTGCCGTGCGGGCGCGATGATGGCGATCGAGGCGGTGAATGCGGACCCTGCGTCCGGCATCACCTTCGTGCCGGTCGAGCGCGATCCCGAAGGGCGGATCGACGCCTATGCACCGCTCTGCGAGGAAATCCTGAAGACTTCCGGTGCTCGCCACGTCGTCGGCTGCATCACCTCCTGGAGCCGAAAGGAAGTGATCCCGGTGCTCGAGCGCTGCGGCGGGATGCTCTGGTACGGCGCGCCTTACGAGGGTTTCGAGGCGAACGAGCACGTCGTCTATCTCAATGCATGCCCCAACCAGCACCTCGTGCCGCTCTTCGCCCATGTCGTGCCGCGCTTCGGACCGGACGCCTTCCTCGTCGGTTCGAACTACATCTGGGGCTGGGAGACCAACCGGGTGGCGCGCGACCTCGTGGCCGATGCCGGCGGCGAGGTGCGTGGCGAGCGCTACCTGCCGATGGGTGATACCGACGTTTCCCGGCTGATCGAGGAAATCCGCGCGACGGTGCCGAACTTTGTCCTCAACAACCTCATCGGCCCGTCCTCCTATGCCTTCCTGCGCGCCTATGCGGCTCTCGGGGCTGATGACGAACGGTTCCGGCCCGACCGGCGGCCGGTCGTCAGCTGCAACCTGACGGAGCCCGAGCTTGCCTCGATCGGAGACGCCGGCGACGGCCATCTCTCGATCGGCCCGTTCTTCCACGATCGCAACGCCATCGGCGGCGCGGCAGGGCCGACCTCGGCGTTCATGGCCGCCAGCCATGCGGCGGTGATGACGCTGGCGGCGACGATCGCCGGTACCGGCAGCGACGATCCCGCGGCCACCGTCGGCACCTTCGCTGCGGCACGCTTTCGAACCGCGCTCGGCGACATCGTCATCGATCCCCAGACCCAGCACGCCAGCCTGCCGGTGAAGCTCGGCCGCATCCGCGATGGCGGCTTCGACATTCTGGAATCGAGCCCCTCGCTGGTCGCGCCGGATCCCTACCTGTCGCGCTACGATCCCGCCGCGGCGTTTCCACGGGCCTCGCTGAGGGTGGTGCGATGAAGCGTCGGATGCGCATTCCCAATCTCGGCGGCAGCCGGGCGGTCGTCCTGCACCGGGCGCACCAGACGGTTGCCGCGCTAACCCGCCAGCTGGCGGCGATCGGGCTCGAGACCGAAGAGTGCTGGCCGGACCTCAACGCCTCGGTGCTGGGTGCCGACTTCCTGTTCTTCGACGCCGACCTCGGCTTCGACGCGCAGTTCCCCTGGGCGCCCGGCGAGGCGCCGATGCCACTGGTGGCGCTGATCGGCTCGGAGGCGCCTGGCCGGATCGAATGGGCGCTCTCGCACCGCGCCGACGCACAGCTTCTGAAGCCGGTCGGCAATGCCGGCGTCTACAGCGCGCTGCTGATCGCCCGCCAGGGTTTTGACCAACGCCAGACGCTGGCCGCGGAAGTCGCGTCCCTTCGCGAACGCGTCGCCGAGCGGCAAAGCGTCGTGCGGGCGGTGATCGCACTTGCCGCGAGCGGCATAGGGGAGGACCAGGCCTTCGCGCAGCTGCGCCAGCTCGCCATGGGCTGGCAGGTCAGCGTCGAAGAGGCCGCGCGGCGGATCAACGCACTCCAGAACGGCGGTGCCGCCAACGCACCTGTGCACGAACGAGGAGGCGCTGCATGAGCGTTCCCGTCGCGACCGAGCTTGTCCTCCCGACGCCGGCCGCCCCGATCTCGCGCCGCGGCGTCTGGCAGCGGCTGCGCCAGCGCAAGCTCGCCGTGCTCGGCATGGCGGTGATCGCCGTCGTCGTGCTCGCCGCTGTCCTTGCGCCCCTCATCGCGCCGTTCGATCCGAACGAGCAGTTCTTCGACGGCCTGACGATCGAGGGCGCGCCGCTCGGCCCGTCCGCCACCTACTGGCTCGGCACCGATCTCCTCGGCCGCGACCTTTTTACCCGCATCCTCTACGGCGCGCGGAATTCCCTGATCATCGGCGTCGTCGCCAATGGCGCCGCGCTGGTCATCGGCACACTGGTCGGCATCACCGCCGGTTACGTGCAAGGCGCCGTCGGCGGCCTTCTGATGCGCTTCACCGACCTGATGATGGCTTTTCCGGCGCTGCTGCTCGCCATCTGCCTTGCGGCCGTGCTCAGGCCGAGCCTCTGGATCGTCGCCCTCGTCATCGCGCTGGTGAACTGGGTGCAGATCGCCCGCGTCGTCTACACCGAGACGCGGGCGCTGGCCGAGCGCGAGTACATCGCGGCCGAGCGCAGCATCGGCGCAGGGGACGGGCGCATCCTCTTCCGCCACATCCTGCCGCACCTCTGGTCGACGATCATCGTCTACGGCACGCTCGGCATTTCGACGACCGTGCTCTTGGAGGCGACGCTCTCCTATCTCGGTGTCGGCGTGCAGCCGCCGGATGCCTCCTGGGGCAACATCATCTTCGAGAACCAGACCTATTTCCAGGCGGCGCCTTGGCTGGTGTTCTTCCCCGGGGCGATCATCCTTCTCGTCGCGCTCGCCTTCAACCTTGTCGGCGACGCGCTGCGCGACGTGCTCGACCCGACCCAGCGGGGCCGCGACTGATGCTGGTCTATCTCGTCCGCCGCCTCGTGCAGGCCGTCGCCATCCTCGTCGGCGTCTCGCTGATCACATTCGCGCTGCTCTATCTCCTGCCGGCCGACCCGGTGCGGCAGATCGCCGGGCGCACCGCCTCGGCGGCGACGGTCGCTAACATCCGCGCGCAGCTCGGGCTCGACCAGCCGTTTCCCGTGCAATATGCGCGCTACCTCTGGTCGCTGCTGCAAGGCGATCTCGGCCGATCCTATCTCCAGCGCTCCGAGGTCGCCGATCTCATCGGCGCGCGGCTGCCGGCAAGCCTCCTCCTGATGGCGGCGGCGATCGGCGCCGAGCTGGTGCTCGGCCTCACCATGGGCCTCGTCGCCGCGGTGCGGCGGGGCAGCGCCACCGACCAGGCGCTGATGGTCGCCTCCTTCGTCGGCGTCTCGGCGCCGCAGTTCGTCGTCGGCTTGCTGCTTCTCTACGTCTTCGCCTACCAGCTCGGCTGGTTCCCGATCGGCGGCTACGGCACCTGGCGCCATCTGGTGCTGCCGGCGCTGACGCTCGGCATCCTCGGCGCCGGCTGGTACTCGCGGATGATGCGCTCGTCGATGATCGACGTCCTGCGCCAGGACTATATCCGCACCGCCCGCGCGAAGGGGCTCGGCGGCATGACCGTCCTGATGCGGCACGCGCTGCCCAACGCCGTGCTGCCGGTGATCGCGATGATCGGCATCGACATCGGCCTGTTCATGTCCGGCATCGTCGTCGTCGAAGGCGTGTTCGGCTGGCCGGGCATCGGCCAGCTCGCCTGGCAGGCGATCCAGCGCGTCGACCTGCCGATCATCATGGGCGTCACGCTCGTCTCCGCCGTCGCCATCGTGCTCGGCAACCTCATCGCCGACATCGTCAGCCCCTTCGTCGACCCGCGCATCAAGCTGCGGTGACCCATCTGCCCCGTCCCGTCCGTTCAACCGCCCCCAGCTCAACCTAAGGAACCCGCGTCATGAAGACCCTCCTGAAGCTCGGCGTCGCCGCCTCGGCCCTGATGATCGCCTTCGCTCCCCTCTCGGCCGCAGCACAGGATGCCAAGGCCGGCGGCGAGATCGTCGTCACCTATAAGGACGACGTCGCCACGCTCGACCCGGCGATCGGCTACGACTGGCAGAACTTCTCGATGATCAAGAGCCTGTTCGACGGGCTGATGGACTACGAGCCCGGCACCGCGACGCTGCGGCCGGGCCTCGCGGAGAAGTACGAGATCTCGCCGGACGGCAAGGTGTTCACCTTCACGCTGCGCGATGGCGTCAAGTTCCACAATGGCCGGGTGATGACCGCCGACGACGTGAAGTACTCGCTCGACCGCGTCACCAACCCGAAGACCCAGAGCCCGGGCGCCGGCTTCCTCGGCTCGATCGCCGGCTATGACAAGATGCTGTCGGGCGAGGCCACCGAGCTGTCGGGCGTCAAGGTCGTCGATCCCAAGACCGTCGAGATCACCCTGTCGCGGCCGGACGCGACCTTCCTGCAGGTGATGGCGCTGAACTTCTCCTTCGTGGTGGCGAAGGAGGCGGTCGAGGAGTTCGGCGCCGATTTCGGTCGCCATCCCGTCGGCACCGGTGCCTTCAAGCTCGCGGAATGGACGCTCGGTCAGCGCCTCGTCTTCGAGAAGAACGCCGACTACTGGCGCGAGGGCGCCCCGAAGCTCGACAAGATCAGCTTCGAGATCGGCCAGGAGCCGGTGGTCTCCCTCCTGCGCGTGCAGAACGGCGAGGTCGACCTGCCGGGCGACGGCATCCCGCCCGCGAAGTTCCGCGAGGTGATGGACAATCCCGAGACCAAGAAACAGGTCGTCGAGGGCGTGCAGCTGCAGACCGGCTACATCACCATGAACACGACCATGGCCCCCTTCGACAACGTCAAGGTGCGCCAGGCCATCAACATGGCGGTGAACAAGGACCGCATCGTCCAGATCATCAACGGCCGCGCAACGCCCGCCAACCAGCCGCTGCCGCCGACCATGCCGGGCTACGACAAGAGCTATAAGGGCTATGCCTACGACCCGGCGGCCGCCAAGGCGCTGCTGGCGGAAGCCGGCTTTGCCGACGGCTTCGAGACCGAGCTGTTCGCCTCCAACACCGATCCGCAGCCGCGCATTGCCCAGGCGATCCAGCAGGATCTGGCCGCCATCGGCGTGAAGGCCTCAATCCAGTCGCTCGCCCAGGCCAACGTCATCGCCGCCGGCGGTTCCAAGGAAGGCGCGCCGATGGTCTGGTCGGGCGGCATGGGCTGGATCGCCGACTTCCCGGATCCGTCCAACTTCTATGGCCCGATCCTCGGCTGTGCTGGCGCGGTCGAGGGCGGCTGGAACTGGTCCTGGTACTGCAACAAGGATCTCGACGCGAAGGCCGCCGAGGCGGACGCCATGGTCGACCCGGCGAAAGCCGAGGAGCGCGCGAAGAAGTGGGGCGAGATCTACACCGCCATCATGGCCGACGCGCCTTGGGTCCCCGTCTTCAACGAGAAGCGCTACACGCTGAAGAGCCCCCGCATGGGCGGCGACGACGCGCTGTACGTCGATCCCGTGAACACCCCGATGAACTATCGCTACGTGACGGTGCAGGATGTGCAGTAACTGCGGCTATACGATCCACGGCCACCAGCACCATTTCGGCTGGGACAATGCAATCGCGCCGGCGGCCACTGTCGCCCCCGGCTCGACCATCGAGTTCGAGTGCCGGGACGCTTCCGACGGCCAGCTGACGGCCGCCTCGACGGTGGCGGACGTCTCGTCGCTCGACTTCTCGCGCATCAACCCCGTGTCCGGCCCGATCTACGTCGATGGGGCTGAGCCGGGGGATGCGCTGAAAGTGACGATTGAGGCGTTCAAGCCGTCGGGCTTTGGCTGGACGGCGAACATTCCGGGCTTCGGTCTGCTCGCCGACCAGTTCAAGGAGCCGGGGCTGACCCTCTGGCACTATGACTCCTCGACGATGGAGCCGGCGCTGTTCGGACAGCACGGGCGCGTGCCGCTGAAACCCTTCGCCGGGACGATCGGCAATGCGCCGGCCGAACAGGGCCTGCACTCCGTCGTCCCGCCGCGGCGGGTCGGCGGCAATCTCGACATCCGAGACCTTTCCGCCGGCACGGTGCTGTATTTGCCGGTGGAAGTGGCGGGCGCGCTGTTCTCGGTCGGCGACACACACGCCGCGCAAGGCGATGGCGAGGTCTGCGGCACGGCGATCGAAAGCCCGATGAACACGGTGCTGACGCTCGATCTCGTGAAGGGGGCGAACCTCAAGATGCCGCGCTTCACCACCGCCGGGCCGGTGACGCGCCATCTCGACGCCAAGGGCTACGAGGTGACCACCGGCATTGGCAGCGACCTGATGCAGGGGGCCAAGGAGGCCGTCGCCCAGATGGTCGACCTCCTGTCGGCACGCTACGGGCTCGATCCGCTCGACGCCTATATGCTGACCTCGGTCTGCGGCGATCTGCGCATCTCCGAGATCGTCGACATGCCGAACTGGGTGGTGTCCTTCTACTTCCCGCGCTGCGTGTTCGAATGATCCTCGCCGCGCGCAAGGAGGTCGGCGCCTCAGTGCCCGCCTCCGCCGATCCGGTCTTGAAGGTCGAGGGTCTCAGCGTCGTCGTGCGCACCGAGGCGGGCATCAAGCCCCTCGTCGAGGATCTCAGCTTCACGCTGTCCCGCGGCGAGACGCTGTGCATCGCCGGCGAGTCCGGCTCGGGCAAGTCGATGACGGCGCTGGCGATCATGGGCCTCCTGCCGAAACCGGCGGTCAGCATCGGCGCCGGCGCCATCCGGCTCGGCGCGCTGGACCTTGCCGGGATGGACGAGCGTCAGTTGCGCCGGGTCCGCGGCGACCGGGTGGCGATGATCTTCCAGGAGCCGATGACCTCGCTGAACCCGGTGCTGACCATCGGCCGGCAGCTGACCGAGGCGATCCGCGCGCACCGGCCCGTTTCCGCCGCTGAAGCCCGGCGCAAGGCGATCGCAGCGCTCGAAGCCGTGCGCATTCCCGATGCCGCCGGGCGGCTCGCGCAGCATCCGCACGAACTTTCCGGCGGCATGCGCCAGCGCGTGATGATTGCCATGGCGCTGGCGCTGGAGCCCGACGTCCTCATCGCCGACGAGCCGACGACGGCGCTCGACGTCACCGTGCAGGCGCAGGTGCTGGGTCTCCTGAAGGACCTGCAGCGCCAGTACGGCACCGCGCTCATCCTCATCACCCACGATATGGGCGTCGTCGCCGAGATGGCGACGCGGGTCGTCGTGATGCGCGAGGGGCGGATGGTCGAAGAGGGGCCGGTCGAGCAGATCTTCGCCGCCCCGCAGCATGATTATACCAAGGCGCTGCTCGCTGCCGTGCCGCGCCTTGGCAGCGGCGCCGGGCGGGTAACCTCGCCGGCCACCGACATCACCGCCGAGCCAGGGGCGGCGTCGCTCTCCGTCACGCCGCCGCGGCCGGTGGCGGAGATCAGCGATCTCGTCGTCCGCTTCGACCTCGCCGGCGGCCTTTTCGGCCGGGTCGAGCGGCAGGTGCACGCCGTCGCCGGCGTCTCCTTCGCCATCCAGCCGAACGAAACCTTCTCGCTGGTCGGCGAATCCGGCTGCGGCAAGTCGACGACGGCGAAGGCTTTGTCCGGGCTGCTGCCGTACCAGGGCGACATCGTCGTCGGCGGGCGCAACATGGGCGGGCTCGACGCCGCCGGCCGCAAGGCGATGCGCCGCGACGTGCAGATGATCTTCCAGGATCCCTATGCCTCGCTCGATCCGCGCATGACCGTCGGCGACCTCGTCGCCGAGCCGCTGGTGATCCACAAGCTTGGCACGAAGGCCGAGCGGCGCGAGCAAGTCGCCGCGCTGTTTTCCCGCGTCGGCCTGTCGGCGGACCAGATGGACCGCTATCCGCACGAGTTCTCCGGCGGCCAGCGCCAGCGCATCTGCATCGCCCGCGCGCTGACGCTGAGGCCCAAGCTCATCGTCGCCGACGAGAGCGTCTCGGCGCTCGACGTCTCCGTTCAGGCGCGTGTGCTGGAACTCCTGCGCGCGCTGCAGGACGAGTTCGGTATCTCCTACCTCTTCATCTCGCACGACATGGCGGTGGTCGAGAACATCTCGACCCGGGTGGCGGTGATGTATCTCGGCCAGATCGTCGAGACCGGCACACGCGACCAGGTGTTCGGCGACCCGCGCCATGCCTATACCCGCCGGCTGATCGAGGCGGTGCCGCAGCCCGATCCGACGCGCCGCCGGGCAGGCTTTGCGCGGATGGAGGGCGAGATCCCGAGCCCGGTGCGCCTTGTCGGCGATCCGCCCGCGCGCGTCACGCTGGTGGATGTCGGCGGCGGGCACCTCGTGGCGGCTTAAGGCCCGCGGCTTTCCCGCAGCCGCCGGCTCAGGCCGGCTGGTCGCGGCGGGTGGCGATGGCGACGCCGAGACAGGCGACGCCGACCACCAGCACCGCGGCCGAAGCGAGCAGCGCGCGGTCGTAATCCGCGGGGCCCGCCACCAGCCAGCCGGTCGCCACCGGCCCCAACATCTGCCCGAGGCCGAAGCCGGCGGTGAGGACGGCGAAGCCGCGGCCGCCGAGGCCCTTTCGCCCGAGCGGCATGGTCAGCAGCGTGATCGGGATGAAGGTGCCGCCGAACAGCACGGCGGCGGCGAGTGCGGCGGGGCCGGCATCGCTCAGCACCGGCAGCAGCACGCCGACGATCTGGGTGATGAAGGCGAGCGTCAGCGCCCGCGAGAAGCCGAAGCGCTCGGCAATTCCGCTCCAGAACAGGCAGCTCGGCAGGCCGGCGAGGCCGACGATGATCCACACCCAGTTGCCGATCTCTTCGAGGCCCGGGCGTGACTTGACGATGGCGACGATGAAGGTGGCGAAGACGGAGTAGCCGAGCCCTTCCGCCGTATAGCTCGCAAACAGCGGCCAGAACGGCAGCGGGCGGGGCACCCGGCGCAGGTGCTTGCGGGTCTGCGGGGTACCGACGAGCTGCCGGTCGCCGACGCCCAGCAGCAGGACCGGCAACAGCGCCGCACAGGCGAGGCCGGCGGCGATCCACAGCCCGTTGCCACTGAGCGGCGGGTGGGCGAGGTGGACGAGGAGGCCGGAGCCGGCGATGCCGGTGCCGACGCCGCCGAACACCCAGCCGATCCGCGCCTCTTGGTCGATACCTGCCAGCGCCTCGGCGATAATGCCGGCGGCCGAGATCATCGCCAGCGCGCTGGCGATGCCGGAAACCGTGCGCAGCGCGTACCAGACGGAGAGATTGTCGCTGAGACCCATGCCGAGCGTGGTGGCGACGCTGAGGATGACGCCGGTCCGGAAAGCGGCGAGACGCATGGCGCGGCCGGACACCAGCGATACCAAGAGCGAGCCGAGGAGGTAGCCGGCGAAATTGAAGCCGGCGATGAGGCCGGCGGTATCGACGCCGAAGCCGTGCTCGTCGCGCATGATCGGCAGCAGCGGCGTGTAGTAGAAGCGCCCAACCCCCATGACGACGGCAAGCGTCAGGAAGCCTGACAGGAGCAGGCGAAACAACGGTGACACGGGAACAGGCTCCTTCAGGCGACGGGTCCCACCGTCGGTCCCGCCGCGAACCCCTAAAGGATATGCTGTCGGTGTTGAACCGCGTCGCCGGTCCTTCCTCCGAATTCATGACATCGTCAGAGCGCGGGTCACCCGAAGCGGACCGACACATCCGCTGGACAGGCAAGTCATAAAATTTCTGAATGAGGCTTTGGGCTTACCCATCGAAATCTATGTCCCGACTCTCCAGGCGCTCTCCGGGCTCTTCGCCCTCAAAGCGAAGTAGAATTATTCAATCCACATCCTCTGCTGCCGGCTAGATCCTCGTAAATACTAAGTCACGAATACAATATGGCTTTGAGGTGAGTTGTTATCCGTAAATAATTAGCTGAACGCTCCATTGGATCAATCGATTGTTAGGCGGGTAATGGCATGCTGCAGTCCGTTCTCCCGGAGTGTTCCCATGCTGCGCACCATTCGCCAGAAGATGATCGCCGTCAGCCTTGCTGTCTTCGCTCTCGCCCTCGGCAGTTCGGGGGCGGGCCTCTGGGTTGCCGGGTCGCTGGGCGAGGGACTGGCGGATTCGGTGCGATCGTCCTCGATCCTGCGCAACCACATGCAGGCGGACATGATGCACGACGCGCTGCGCTCGGATGTCTACGCCGCGATCCTCTCGGGCACGCCAGCGGCGGGCATTGCCATTGACGGTGTCCGGACCGATCTCGGCGAGCATGTCGCGGAATTCCGCGCGTCGATCGACGCCAACAAAGCGCTGGCCGTCGAACCGGCGATGCGCGAGGCCTTGGCAAAGGTGGAGGCGCCTTTGGCTGCCTACATCGATGCCGCCGGTAAGATCGTTGACCTCGCCACGAAGGATGCGCCTGGCGCGTTGCGCCAACTGGCGGACTTCAACACCCAGTTCACTGCCCTGGAAGGCGAGATGGGGAACGCCGGCGACACCATCGAGGCGACGGCGAGCGCGGACGCTGTCGCGGCCCTCGACGTGTCCACGCTGGGGCGCTCGATGATGATCGTCGCGCTGGCGATCGGCGGCGCCTTCGCGCTTCTCCTCCTCGTCTTCACACGCCGGTCGATCTCGAAGCCGATCGACCAGCTCGCCAAGGACATGCGCGAACTCGTCGGCGGACGCACCGACCTGACGCTCGCCGGCGCCGAGCGTTCCGACGAGGTGGGGGAGATCGGCCGCGCCGTGCGCGATTTCCAGGCCTTGATCGTCGCCAAGGCCGCGGCCGACGCAGCGGAGGCCGAGCGCCATCGCCTCGCGGAGATGTCGGCCGGGGAACGGGAGCAAGCCGAGCGGGCGGCGCGCGCCAAGGCGCAAGGCATGGTCGTCGACAGCCTCGCCGGCGGTCTCGGCAAGCTCGCCGGCGGCGATCTCGCCTTTCGCCTCCTCACGCCCTTTGCCGAAGAATACGAGACGCTGCGCTGTGATTTTAACGACGCCATGGCCACCGTCGAGACGGCCCTCCGGGCGATCCTCAGCTCGGCCCAGACCTTTGGCGACGGCGCCAACGAGATCGGTATCGCCGCGCATGACCTCGCGACCCGTACCGAACAGCAGGCCGCAAGCCTCGAGGAGACCGCGGCCGCCGTCGACCAGATCACCTCGGCGGTCAAGCGCACGGCCCAGCGGGCCGGGCAGGCGCAGACGGTCGTCGCGAACTCCAAGCAGGATGCCGAACGCTCCGGCGAGATCGTGCGCAAGGCGGTCGCCGCCATGGGCCAGATCTCGGAATCCTCCGACAAGGTCGGGCGCATCATCGGCGTCATCGACGAGATCGCCTTCCAGACCAACCTTCTGGCGCTCAACGCCGGCGTCGAGGCCGCGCGGGCGGGCGAGGCGGGACGCGGCTTTGCCGTCGTCGCCCAGGAGGTCCGGGGCCTCGCCCAGCGCTCGGCGGAAGCGGCCAAGGAAATCAAGAGCCTGATCTCGACCTCCAGCGCGCAGGTGGGCGAAGGCGTGGAACTCGTCGGCGAGACCGGTCTGGCGCTCGACAGGATCGCCCATCAGGTCGTCGAGCTGAACCAGCTGATCGACGAGATCTCGGCATCGGCCCGGGAGCAGTCCGCGGGGCTCGGCGACGTGAACAACGCCGTCAAGCAAATGGACCTGATGACCCAGCAAAACGCCGCCATGGTCGAGCAGTCGACGGCGGCCACGCAGGCGCTGGCCGGCGAGGCAGGAAATCTTCTCGCCTCCGTCTCGCGCTTCAAGGTCGGCAGCGCTCCGCGCAGCGCAGCGCGACAGGCACGCGCCGCCTGACGACCGCCGGCGGGCGCCGCGTGCCGGGACGGTTTCTACGTCAGAACGGAGCGGCGTCCCGTCGGATCGGCACGAGATTGTCGGCGAACTGCCGTGTGCATTCCCGCCAGGAGAAGCTCTCCGCAAACGCCCGGCAGCCGCGCCGGTCGATCGACAGCGCCGCCAGCGCGCCGGCGCGCAGGTCGTCGGACAGCACGGCATGCGGCGCATCGCCGAGAATGTCCGCGGGGCCGGGCACGTCGAAGGCCGCGACCGGGGTGCCGCAGGCGAGCGCTTCCAGGACGACGAGGCCGAATGTCTCGAAGCGCGAGGGGAAGACGAAGACGTCGGCGGCGGAAAGATGCCGGGCGATGTCGTCGCCATGGCGGTAGCCGAGGAAATGCACGGCCGGAAATTCCGCCTTCAGCCGGGCCATCGCCGGGCCGTCGCCGACGACCACCTTCGAGCCCGGCAGGTCGAGGCCGAGGAAGGCCGGCAGGTTCTTCTCCGGCGAGACCCGGCCGAGATAGAGGAAGATCGGACGGGGCAGGCCGAGAAACCCGGCGTCGAAGACGGGGTCCTCGCGGCAGGGATGGAAGAGGGCGGTATCGACAGCGCGGCCCCAGCGGCGGATGTTGGCGAAGCCTTTAGCGGCCAGCCCCCGCTCCAGCGTCGGCGTCTGCACCATGAAGCCCGCCCCGGCATTGTGGAACCAGCGCTGCACCGCCGTCGCCGGCCGCGGGCTGACGCCGAGCCTCGCCTCGAAATAATCGCCGAAACGGGTGTGGAAGGAGGTCGTGAAGGGCAGGCCGCGCTTGCGACAATAGTGCCGTGCCGCCAGTCCGATCGGCCCCTCCACGGGAATATGGATGGCGTCCGGCCAAAAGGCGTCGATCATCTCCGGCAGGCGGCTTCCGAGCGTCATCGCCAGCCTTACTTCGGGATAGCCCGGTGCCGGGACGGTCAACGGAAAGCGGTCCGGCCCGATCACCTCTACGGCATGGCCCATCTGCCGAAGATGATGCGCGGTGGTCTCGAGCACGCGGACGACGCCGTTGACCTGCGGGGCCCAGGCGTCGGAGGCAATCAGGATGCGCATGCAGGCTCCGTCGGGGGATTTGTCTTTGCCCCCCGGTTGCGGATATGGCTGCTGGGAAGGAAATGCCAAGGTCGCCATCGCAAGGAGTACCGGCCGGTCATGAAGATCATCGTTCTGGGCGGAGACGGCTTCTGCGGATGGCCGACGAGCCTTCATCTCGCCGCGCAAGGCCACAGCGTCGTCATCGTCGACAATCTCGTCCGCCGCGCGACCGACCTCGAGCTCGGCGCGTCCAGCCTGACGCCGATCGCCGGGATCGACGAGCGGCTCGCCGCTTGGCGGGAGACCCGCAACACCCCGATCGATTTCGTCCACCTCGACGTCGCCCACGACTACGACGCACTGGAGGCGCTCTTCGCCGAGACGAGGCCGGACGCCATCGTGCATTTTGCCGAGCAGCGCGCCGCGCCCTATTCGATGAAGTCGCCGCGCCACAAGCGCTACACCGTCGACAACAACGTCAACGCCACCCATGCCGTGCTCTGCGCCATGGTCGAGGCCTGTCCGGACGCGCATCTCGTCCACCTCGGCACCATGGGCGTTTACGGCTACGGCAAGGCGCAGGGCATGACGATCCCCGAGGGCTACATCGACGCCACGCTGCGCTCGGGCGGCACCTCGGCCGACGTCGAGATCCTCTACCCCGTCGATCCCGGCTCGATCTACCACATGACCAAGACGCTGGATCAGCTGCTCTTCCTCTATTACGCCAAGAACGACGGGCTCAGGATCACCGACCTGCACCAGGGCATCGTCTGGGGCACCGCGACCGAGGAGACTTTGCTCGACCCGCGCCTCGTCAACCGCTTCGACTATGACGGCGACTACGGCACGGTGCTGAACCGCTTCCTCTGCCAGGCCGCCATCGGCCATCCGCTCACCGTGCACGGCTCGGGCGGCCAGACGCGCGCCTTCATCCACATCCGCGACACCGTGCGCTGCATCCTGTTGGCCGCCGAGACGCCGCCCGAGCGCGGGGCGCGGGTGCGGATCCTCAACCAGATGACCGAGACCCACCGCATCCGCGATCTCGCCGCGATGGTCTCGGCCATGACGGGCGTTCCGGTCGAGCATCTCGACAACCCCCGCAAGGAAGCGGCCGAGAACGAGCTCGTGGTGGCGAACGACACGCTGATAGGCCTCGGCGTCACGCCGACCAAACTGTCGGACGGGTTGCTTGCCGAGGTGGTCGACGTCGCCCGCCGCTATGCCGACCGCTGCGACCGCTCGAAGATCGTCTCGACCAGCCGCTGGGTGCGGCCGGAAGCGGCGGAGTAGGTAGGCGGCAGGGCCGCTGCCATTGCTGCAGCCAGTGCCGTTGGGGGCCGTGCCGATGCGGCCGCCCGTGAGACCCGAGGAGAAGACGATGTCCGAGAGCCGCCCGCCGTTTCCGCCCTTCACCGCCGAGACCGCGACCGAGAAGGCCCGCAAGGCCGAGGATGCCTGGAATCGGCAGGATCCGCTCGCCGTCTCGCTCGCCTATACCGAGAACAGCCGCTGGCGCAACCGGTCGGAGTTCTTCACCGGCCGGCCGGCGATCGTCGCCTTCCTCACCCGCAAATGGCAGCGCGAGCTGGACTATCGGCTGATCAAGCAGCTCTGGGCCTTCCACGACAACCGCATCGCCGTGCGCTTCGCCTACGAGTACCGCACGGCCGAGGGCGACTGGTTCCGCGCCTACGGCAACGAGAACTGGGAGTTCGATGCCAACGGCCTGATGCAGCGCCGCGAGGCCTCGATCAACGACCAGGCGATCGCGGAGACCGACCGCCGCTTCACGTGGGAGAAGGGTCCGCGACCCGCTGACTTTCCGGGGCTCGCCGAGCTCGGCCTCTAGCGCCGCGGCGTCAGGCAGACGGCACTCCGCACCGGCCGACCATCGCCCCGTGTGATCGCGCTTGCGGGCCGTGGGAAGGCCATTGCAAGCGCTTCGGAGTCCGGCGTCGAAGGACCCGCGGACAATTCGGCGGTAGATCCGCATCTGATGGTGGCTTGGTCCCTCCGCCAAAACGTCAGTCAGGCCGCCGAAAGTGGGATACTAGGCTATCCCGATCCCTCCGGCTGTGCTTTCGTCCGCCCGCGGTGTCGCGGGCGACAGCGCAGCGAACAGCAGGCGCGCCGTGAACAGCAATTCCCTTCTCGCCGGCATCGTCCTGACCGTCATCGCCGGCATGGTCTTCTCGCTCATGGACGCCACCGGCAAGACGCTGACGGGGCTGCTCCCAGTTCTCCAGGTGGTCTGGGGTCGCTATGCCGTGCAGACCGTACTGGTCTCCTCCTACCTCGCCAGCACCTCCGGCACCCGTTTCCTCCACGCGCGGCGTCCGGTGCTGCAATGCGTGCGCGGGGCGACGCTGCTCGGCGCGACTCTCCTGATGTATTTCGCGCTGGCGAAAGTGCCGCTGGCGGACGCGACGGCGGTGATGTTCTTCTCGCCGATCCTCGTCACCGTCTTCTCGGTGATCTTCCTGAAGGAGACGATCGGCCTGCACCGGATCGGCGCGGTCCTTGCCGGCTTCGTCGGGGTGATCCTGATCGTCCGGCCGGGCTCGGCAGGCTTCGATCCCTACCTCCTCCTGCCGCTCTGCTCCTCGGTGCTCAACGCCGCCTATCTCATGCTGACGCGCCAGCTCGCCGGCAGCGAGGATGCGGCAGCGACCGCCTTCCACACCACCGCCACCGGCGCGGTAATCCTCTCCGTCCTCGTGATCCCGTTCTGGCAGACGCCGTCCTTACCAGTGGCAGGCCTGATGCTCCTGATCGGCACGATTGGCGCCGTCGGCCACACCCTCCTCATCAACGCCTTCCGCCACGCTCCGGCCTCGCTGCTCTCGCCCTTCCTCTACAGCCAGATGCTCTTCGCCACCGCCATCAGCCTGTTCTGGTTTGGCGACGGCCTGCACGAGACGACGCTTCTCGGCATGGCCGTGCTGGTGGGGAGCGGGCTGTATATCTGGTGGCGGGAGAACCGGAACGCGCGGGCGTTGAGGGGGGTAAGGGGGTAGGGCGGTAGTTGTGCTTTCTCTGGGCACGGCCTCTCAGCTTCGTCATCCCGGACTTGATCCGGGATCCATTCCTCTCCGCGTCCGGCGCAGTCCGCGTCAGAACGGGAATGTCCACCCTGACCGCACTCGTTTATGCGGTTTGGAATGGATCCCAGCGAACCGTTGGTTTCGCAGAGATCAAGTCCGGGATGACGAAGTTTTGGACGTGGCGCTAGGTCTCAAGCAGCGCCGCCTACTCCTTCACCGCGCCCGTCATCGACGACACGTAATAGTCCACGAAGAACGAGTACAGGATCACCACCGGCAGCGAGCCGAGCAGCGCGCCGGCCATCAGCGAGCCCCATTCGTAGACGTCGCCGCGGACGAGTTCCGTCAGCACGCCGACCGGCAGCGTCTTGTTCTCAGAGGACTGGATGAAGGTCAGCGCGTAGATGAACTCGTTCCAGGCCAGCGTGAAGGCGAAGATGCCGGCGGAGATGAGGCCGGGCACCGCCAAGGGGAGCACGACGCGGGTGAGGATCTGCCAGCGGGTGGCGCCGTCGACGAGGGCGCTTTCCTCGAGCTCGAAGGGGATCGAGCGGAAATAGCCCATCAAGAGCCAGGTGCAGAACGGGATGAGGAAGGTCGGGTAGGTCAGGATCAGCGCCAACTTCGAGTCGAAGATGCCGACCTGGAAGACGATGAAGGCGAGCGGAATGAAGAGGATCGAGGGCGGGATGAGGTAGGCGAGGAAGATCAGCAGGCCGCTGACCCGCGCGCCGGTGAAGCGCACCCGCTCGATCGCATATGCGGCGAAGACCGAGGCGGCGAGCGAGATAATGGTCGAGCAGATGGCGACCAGCGTCGTGTTCCACAGCCAGCCGGGATAGGAGGTCTCGAACAGCAGGTACTTAATGTGCTCGAGCGTCGGCCCGACCACCCAGAACGGGCTGTAGACGGAGTAGTTGGTCAGCTGGTCGTTCGGCTTCACCGCGGTGATCGCCATCCAGTAGAACGGGAACAGCAGCACGAAGCAGAACACCAGCAGCGGCAGGTAGACCGTCACCAGTTTGCGCGGCAGCGAGTTGAACTGGGACATGCCGACGACGTCGTCGGTGAGGGTGCCGGTCGGCTCGGGATGGGTCTTGCTCATGGCTTTGTCCTCGAAGATGGCGTGGCGCGGGCGGCGGGAGCGGGGCGCATCAGTCGCCGCCCCCTTGCTGCCATTTGCGCCGCTGCAGGCCGAAGAAGCTGAACAGGATGGCGGCGAGCAGGAACGGCACCATCGACACCGCGATCGCCGCGCCCTCGCCGAGCTGCCCGCCGGAAATGCCGCGCTGGAAGGACAGCGTCGCCATCAAGTGCGTGGCGTTCACCGGGCCGCCCTTGGTGAGGACGTAGATCAGCTGGAAGTCGGTGAAGGTGAACAGCACGGAGAACGTCATCACCACCGCGATGATCGGCGTCAGCAGCGGCAGCGTGATGCGGCGGAAGCGCTGCCAGGAGGTCGCGCCGTCAAGCGCTGCCGCCTCGTGCAGCGAGACCGGAATGGTCTGCAGGCCCGCCAGCAGCGAGATCGCGACGAAGGGAATGCCGCGCCAGACATTCGCGGCCATGACGGAGATGCGCGCATTGGTCGGGTCACCGAGGAAGTTGATCGGCGAGGAGATTATCCCCCACTTCATCAGGACGTAGGAGATGATCGAGAACTGCGCGTCGAAGATCCACCAGAAGGCCAGTGCCGAGAGCACCGTCGGCACCACCCAGGGCAGGAGAATGATGGCGCGGAAGAAGGATTTCAGCGGCAGGTTCTCGTTGAGCAGCAGCGCCAGCCAGAGGCCGAGCGCGAACTTCAGCACCGAGGCGACGGCGGTGTAGGTGACGGTGTTGAACACCGAGATCCAGAACACCCGGTCGCGCATCAGGAATTCGTAGTTCTCGAGCCCGATGAAGATGCCGGGCCGGCCGATCTTCGCGTCGGTGAAGCCGAGCCAGACGCCGAGGCCGAGCGGATAGGTGAGGAAGGCGATGAGGAACAGCGCCGCCGGCAGCATGAACAGGAAGCCGAGCCCGTTGCGGCTCTGCGACAGCCGCTCGAAGGCGGATTTTCGCGACGGCGCGGCGTGCGGTCTGGTGGTGGTAGTCGACATCGGTGTTCCTCGAAAGGGGGAGGGGACGCCCGCCGTGTGCGGACGCCGATGTTCGGGGGAGAGGTGGCCTTTTGGTGCGCTGGCGGCAGTTCGCCCCCCTCTGGGCTGCCGCCCATCTCCCCCTCAGGTGGGGAGATCGATAGTCGCCGACGCCGCACTCGCTGATCTCCCCCCTTGAGGGGGAGATGCCCGGCAGGGCAGAGGGGGGTGAGCCCCTCAAGCCTTAGCGGTAGTAGCGGCTCGCCCGATTCTCGGCGTTGGCGATCGCATCCTCCGGCGAGGACTGGCCGGTGACGGCTTCCGCGAACATGTCGACCAGCACGTAGTCGGCCATGGTACCAGCCGAGGCAGCGCCGAGCGGACCGGCATAGCCGTTCGGCCGGAGCGTCGAGGAGGCCCGGGCATAGGCCGCGTGGATCGGGTTCGAGGTCCAGACCGGATTGTTCTCGAGGCCCTTCAGCGGCTGGCAGCAATAGGCGCTGGCGCCGGTGATCCAGGCGTTGAGGTTGGCGGTGTCGTACATGTGGGCGAGATAGGCCTTAGCCGCCTCGGGGTACTTCGTGTGCGCGAAGATCGACAGCGTCGAGGTCTGGTGCAGCTCGACGCTCTCGCCGACCGGACCGATCGGCAGGTTGGTGGAGCGCATGTCGTCCATGATCTCCTTCATCGCCGGGTCCTTCTTGGCGGCGTAGTAGACCGAGACGCCGTTGGCGGTCAGCGAGACCTGGCCGGCGAGGAAGGCGCGGTTGTTGTTGACGTCCTGCCAGCTCTCGGTGCCCGGAATGAAGGTCTTGTAGAGCTCCATCGCGTACTTCACCGCGGCGAGCGTCTCCGGGCTGTTGATCGTGACCTTACCGGCCTCGTCGACCATCTTGCCGCCATGGCTCCAGAGCAGCCAATGGGCGTAGTTGTTGCCGTCGCCGACCGCCTTGCCGTGCGGGAAGCCGGCGGGCGTGCCCTTCGCCTGCAGCGCCTTGCAGAGCTCGAGGAAGCCGGCGGTGTCCTTAGGGAACTCCGAGAAGCCAGCGGCCTTCATGTGGCTGTCGCGGTACACCACGGCATTGCCGATGGCGCAGAGCGGCATGGCGATGAACTTGCCGTCGCGCTTGGCGTAGGATTCGATGCCCGAATACCAGCCGCCATTGGCCGCGCCCACGGCCTCGCCGAGCTCGGTGACATCGAGCAGCTTGTCCGGGTACTGCTGCGGGTCGTCGAACCAGCTCATCACCATGTCCGGGCCGGAGCCGACATTGGCGGCGACAGCAGCCTTCGGACGCACGTCCTCCCAGCTCTCCTTGTCGATGCGGACCTCGACGCCGGTCTTCTCGGTGAACTTCTTGGTGTTCTCGATCCAGGCGGCTTCTTCCGCCGGCACGAAGGGTGCCCAGCGCAGGAGGCGCAGCGAGGCGCCTTCCTCGGGCTTGTAGGCCGGCATCGCGCCTTGCGCGAAGGCCCGGCCGACGCCGAAGCGTCCGCCGAGCGCCGTGCCGGCGACGAGGCCGGCCGAGGCGACGAGAAGTTTTCTGCGGTCGATCATGCTGTTTCCTCCACGGGTCGGGAGTTTGGTGGATGCGCGGTCGGCCCTCCCGGGATGCCGCCGCGCTTATGCTGGGCCGAAGCGTTTCTTCCTTTAGGGGAGGAGCGCTTCGAAGCTTTGATCCTGCGCACCGGCCGCGCCGAAAATCGATCGCGACTTTCGGCCGATGCGCGTCGTCGTACCGTCAGACCGACAGGCGCTGGCCGGTCGCGGCGTCGAAGAGATGCACCGCCTTCGGGTCGATCGAGACCGGGATGAACTCGCCCGGCCGCACCGTCACGCGGTCGCGGAAGACGCAGGTGACGTCGGTATGGCCGATCTTGCCGAGCACCTGGCTTTCCGAGCCGGTCGGCTCGATGACCACCACCTGCAGCTTGATGTCGCCGCCGAGCGTGATCGCCTCTGGCCGTGCTCCATAGACCAGCGCGCGACCGAGCGCCTCCGGCCGGGAGCCGGAGACCGGCAGCACGGTGCCGTCCTCGGTGACGAACTTCGTCGGGTCGTTCACGTCGAGCCGGCCGTTTAGCATGTTCATCGCGGGCGAGCCGATGAAGCCGGCGACGAAGAGGTTGTTTGGCCTGTCGTAGAGTTCCAGCGGCGCGCCGATCTGCTCGACGCGGCCGTCCTGCATGACGACGATCTTGTCGGCCATGGTCATCGCCTCGATCTGGTCGTGCGTGACGTAGACGGTGGTGGTGGTCAGGCGCTGGTGGAGGTTCTTGATCTCGGTGCGCATGGAGACGCGGAGCTTCGCGTCGAGGTTCGACAGCGGCTCGTCGAACAGGAAGACCTGCGGGTCGCGCACGATCGCCCGGCCCATCGCCACGCGCTGGCGCTGGCCGCCGGAGAGCTGGCGCGGATAGCGGTCGAGATAGGCGGAGAGGCCGAGGATCTCGGCCGCCGGCTTCACCCGCGTCTCGATCTCCGACTTCGGCGCGTTCTTCAGGGTCAGCGAGAAGGCCATGTTCTCGGCGACGGTCATGTGCGGGTAGAGCGCGTAGTTCTGGAACACCATGGCGATGTCCCGGTCCTTCGGCGGGAGATCGTTGACCACGCGGTCGCCGATGAAGATCTCGCCGGCTGAGACGTGCTCGAGGCCCGCCAGCATGCGCAAGAGCGTCGACTTCCCGCAGCCGGACGGGCCGACGAGGATCACGAACTCGCCGTCCTCGATGCGCACGTTGACGCCGCGGATGACGGGGTGTGCCCCGAAGGATTTCTTGACGTCGACGATATCGACCGAAGCCATGCGCATTTTCCTCCCAAATCTCAGATGGCGCGGGCTTTCAGCCTCTTGTCGCCGGTACGTCCGGCGGAGCCGGCCTAGAATATTCTAACTAGGTCAGCCGCGGCCGACATAGGGCATCTTGGTCGCCATGATCGTCATGGTGAGAACGTTGACGTCGAGCGGCAGCCCGGCCATCTGGACCACCGCGTCGGCAACATGCCGCGGGTCCATCGTCGCCTCGGCGGCGGTGGTGCCGTTCGCCTGCAGCGCACCGGACTGGATCGTCGTCGTCATCGCGCTTGCGGCATTGCCGATGTCGATCTGGCCGCAGGCGATGTCGAAGGGCCGCCCGTCGAGCGCCGTCGCCTTGGTCAGGCCGGAGATCGCGTGCTTGGTCGCGGTGTAGGGCGCCGAGTTCGGCCGCGGCGTCGTTGCCGAGATCGAGCCGTTGTTGATGATCCGCCCGCCGCGCGGGCTCTGCGCCTTGAACAGCCTGAAGGCCTCCTGCGTGCACAGGAACGCGCCGGTGAGGTTGGCCGCGACGATCGCGTTCCACTGCTCGAACGAGACGTCTTCCAGTGCGATCGGCGGCACGTTCGTGCCGGCATTGTTGACGAGAAGGTCGAGCCGGCCGAAGCGGCTCTTGATCTCGGCGAACAGGCCGGTGACGGAGGCGGGATCGCCGATATCGGCCGCCACCGCGACAATCCGGCCGTCATCGCCGGAGAGCTCGGTAACGGCAGCATCCAGCACGTCGCGTCGGCGGCCGGTGATCACCAACGTCCAGCCGGCTTCCATCAGCGCCTTGGTCATCGCCTTGCCGACGCCGGTGCCACCGCCGGTGACGAGGCCAATTCGGGATGAGGAGGGGGCTTGGCTAATGCGGGTCTCGCTCATGGCATCAGCTCGAGGGCGTCGCGGAAGAAGTCCACGCCGCCGAAATTGCCGGATTTCAGGGCCAGCCGCATGTCGGGGCCGGCAATGCTCTTCAGCACCGGAACGCCCGGCGCGATCTCGGGGCCGAGCTCGAAGGCGGTGAGGCCGAGCCGGTCGACCACCGCGCCCGAGGTCTCGCCCCCCGCGACGACGAGCCGGTGCACGCCGGCGGCGACGAGGCCGGCGGCGATTTCGGCGAAGGCCTCTTCGATCGCCCGCCCGACTGCCATGCCGCCATGGCTCTTCTGCAGCGAGGTGACGGCCTCGGGCGCCGCCGTTGAGGCGATCAGCACCGGGCCGTCGGAAAGCCTCGCCTCGGCCCAGGCGAGCGCCTCGGCCACCGCTTCGGGGCCGGCCAGCACCGCCTCGGTGTCGAGCCGCAGCACCGGCATGATCGCGTCCGCCGCCGCCACCTGGCGCAGCGTCTGGGCCGAGCAGCTGCCGGAAAGGCAGGCGGAGAAGCCGCCGAGCGCCGCGAAGGGTTTTGCGCCGGCCCGCTCGCCTTCGGGCGCCAGCGCCCGGGCAAGGCCGAGGCCGAGGCCGGAGGCGCCGACCGAAAGCTTCTGGCCGAGCGCTGCCCGGCCGATGGTCTCGAGATCCGCCTCGAACACGGCATCAACGATCGCCGCACCCTCGCCGCGCGCCGATGCAGCCGCCAGCGCTGCCGTCACCGCATCGGGACCCTCGGTCACGGTTGCGAGGCCGACGAGGCCGACCGCGGCGGTGGATTGGCGCGCCAATACCCGACGCAGGTCGCTGTCGCGCATCGGGTTCAGCGGATGGTCCTTCATCGGGCTTTCGGCCAGCGGGATACCCAGCACGAAGAGGTTGCCGGCATAGACCGTGCGGCCGGTCTCCGGAAAAGCGGGGGTGACCAGCACCGCCGCGTCTCCCGTCCGCGCGCGCAGCGCGTCCATCACCTGGCCGATATTGCCGGCATCGGTGGAATCGAAGGTCGAGCAAACTTTGAAGAGCACATGCTCTGCGCCTTGCGCCGCGATCCAGTCCTGCGCCGCCAGCGACAGCGCGACCGCCTCGGCGGCGGGGATCGACCGGCTTTTCAGCGACACCACCACGGCGTCGACGTCCGGCAGCACGGGGCCGGTTGCCGGCACGCCGATTGTCTGCACCGTGCGCAGCCCGTTCTTCGCCAGCGTATTGGCAAGGTCGGAGGCGCCGGTATAGTCGTCGGCGATGGCGCCGAGGCGGAGCGTCATGCCGTCGCCCCGCTGGCTTGCCGGGCGATGTCCAGCCAGCCGAGGCCGTCGAGCGTCGCACCCGCGGGGCGGTATTCGCAGCCGACGAAGCCGGTATAGCCGAGCCGGTCGAGCTCGGCGAAGACAGCGAGATCGTTCAGTTCGCCGGTCATCGGCTCGTGCCGCGCCGGAACGCTCGCGACCTGCACATGGCCGATGATCGGCATCAGGTCCCGCAAGGCCACGGTGATGTCGCCGTGCAGAATCTGGCAGTGGTAGATGTCGAACTGCAGCTTCAGGTTCGGCAGCCCGAGCCCGCGGATCAGTGCCGCGGCAGCACCGAAATCGTTGAGGAAATAGCCCGGCATGTCGCGGCCGTTGATCGGCTCGAGCACGAGGTCCAGCCCCGCCTCGCCGAGCCGCCCGGCGGTCCAGGCCACGGCATCGCGATACGCTTCGGCGGCCTCGGAATCCCGGGGATCGCCGAGGCCGGCCATCAGGTGCAGGCGCTTCACCCCGGTCGCCTCGGCATAGGCGAGCGCCGCCTCGACGCCCTCGCGCAGCTCGCCGGCGCGCTCCGGCAGGCAGGCGATCCCGCGTTCGCCAGAAGCCCAATGGCCCGGCGGCAGGTTGAACAGCGCCTGCGTCAGGCCGTTGTCGGCGAGCTGGCGCCCGATCTCCTCGGCCGGGTGGTCGTAGGGAAACAGGAACTCGACGGCGTCGAAGCCCGCATCCGCCGCCGCCGCGAAACGGTCGAGGAACGGCACCTCGTTGAACATCATGGTGAGATTGGCGGCAAAGCGCGGCATCAGGCGGGCTTTCCGGGTTCAGCGGCGGCGGAAGACCACCCCTGCGAAATACCGTTCCCCTCTGAAGCGCCGGGCAGATCGACGCCGGCAAGCGCCGCATAGACACGCGCGACCGACGCATCGTCCTCGCGTCCCATGCCGGAGCCGGAAGCGGCAAGGAACATCTGAAGCGCGGCGGCCGAGAGCGGCACGGGGAAGCGTGCGGTCCGCGCCATGTCCTGGACGATGCCGAGATCCTTGACGAAGATGTCGACCGCGCTCTTCGGCCGGTAGTCGCCGTCGAGGACGTGCGGGATGCGGTCGGCGAACATCCAGGAATTGCCGGCCGAGGCGGTGATGACCTCGTAGACCTTGCCGAGATCGAGGCCTTGCTTGGCGGCGAAAGCGATCGCCTCGCAGGCGGCGGCGATGTGCACGCCGGCGAGCAGCTGGTTGATCATCTTGAACGCGGCCCCGGCGCCCGCGGCATCACCGAGCTCGTAGACCTTGGCAGCTACGGCATCGAGGCCGGGCCGGGCCTTGTCGAAGGCGGCAGTGGAGCCCGAGGCCATCATCGTCAGCTCGCCCTTGGCCGCGCGCACCGGCCCACCCGACATCGGGGCATCGAGGTAGAGCCGGCCGGTCGCCTCGAGCTTCGCGGCAAGACGGCGGGCGATGTCGGGATCCATGGTGGCGGAGGAGACGAAGACCGCGCCCGCATCCATCGCGTCGGCGATCCCGCTTTCGCCGAACAGCAGCGTCTCGGTCTGGGCGGCGTTGACGACGACGCTGAACACGACATCCGCCCCGCGCACGGCTGCCATGGCGCTGGCGGCGGCGGTCCCGCCGGCAGCGGCGAAGGCGTCAAGGGCGGCAGGGGTGACGTCGAAGCCGGCGACCTGGTGGCCGGCGCGCAGCAGCGAGCTGGCCATGCCAATGCCCATCGAGCCCAGCCCGATGACGGCAAAGCGTCTGCTGTGAACGGAAGGGTCCGTCGCCATGTTTCCTCCCCGCGGGGGGAAAAATCCTCCCGCTCCCGATGGCCGTGATGGCTCTTGCGGGTTCTGCCTTTTGCAAGCTTGCCTGACGCTAGCTGACCTTGGCAGCGCTGCCAACCCAAAACTGGCAGCGCTGCCAAAAATCCGAGACGCCGCATCGAAACTGTGCAAGATCGGGCCGGGCATGCTCGCCCGGCAGGCGAACCTGCCGGCAAACCTGAACAGGCAGCACCGTGCAGTCAGAAGAGATGCGGAATCGCAAGGCACGCGGCGGGGCGTCGGTGACCATCAGCGAGGTAGCGCGGCTCGCCGGCGTCAGCGAGAGCACGGTGTCGCGGGTGCTGCGCGAGCAAGGCGCCTCCTCGCAAAAGGTGCGGGCGCGGGTGCGCGAGGCGGTGGAGACGCTCGGCTACGTCCCGAACCGGCTGGCCGGCACGCTCGCCTCGGCCGGCTCGACGCTCGTCGGCGTCGTCATCGCCTCGCTCGGCAATGTGGTGTTCCCCGATCTCCTGCGCGGCATCAGCCGGGTGCTCGACACCGCCGGCTACCAGCCGGTGATCGGCGTCACCGACTACGACATCGACCGTGAGGAAAAGCTTGTCGCCGCCATGCTCGCCTGGCGGCCGGCCGCGCTTGTCGTCACCGGCCTCGACCACACGCCGCGAACATCCGCCATGCTGCGCGGCGCGGGCGTCCGGATTGCCGAGGTGCTGGACGTCGACGGCGAGGGCATCGACATCGTGGTCGGCTATTCCAACCGGGCCGCCGGCGAGGCGAGCGCGGCGCTGCTGCTGCGCCGCGGCCACCGCCGCATCGGCTATGTCGGCCACGACCTGTCGCACGACCACCGCGCGGAGAAGCGCCGAGACAGTTTCCTGGCCACGTTGGCGAGGGAGGGCGTCCCGCTGGTCGCGGAGACGATCATGCGCACGCCCTCCTCGATCGAATCCGGCCGCGATGGCCTCGCGCTGCTGCTTGGCCAGACCCCGGATCTCGACGCGGTCTATTTCTCCAACGACGACATGGCGCTGGGCGGGCTGTTCCACTGCCTGTCGCACGGCATCGCCATTCCGGGCGACCTTGCCGTCATGGGCTACAACGGACTGGACATCACCCGCCTCGCACCACAGCCGCTGACGACGATCCTGACGCCGCGCACCCGCGTCGGCGAGGTCGCGGCCGAGCTGCTGTTTGCCGGCGGACCGGCCGAGACGGTCGATCTCGGCTTCGAACTGATCGAGGGCGCCACCGTATGAAAGGGATGAGATGACCGACGAAGCGCAGCTGCGGGACGAGATCGTGCGCACCGGGGCGCTGCTCTACGAACGCCGGCTGGCGCATGGCAGCGCCGGCAATCTCTCGGTGCGGCTGGCGGACGGATCGATCCTCGTCACCCCCACCAACTCCTCGCTCGGCCGGCTCGACGCGAGCCGCATCTCGAAGGTCTCGCCGGACGGCACGCTGTTGGCCGGCGACCCGCCGTCGAAGGAGGCCTTCTTCCACCTTGCGGTCTACGCCGTACGGCCGACGGCGCAGGCGATCGTGCATCTCCACTCCACCGCTTCGGTCGCCGTCTCCTGCCTCTGCCACGCCGATCCCTCGAACGTCCTGCCGCCGCTCACCGCCTATCACGTGATGAAGGTCGGCAAGCTGCCGCTGGTACCGTATTTCCGGCCGGGCGACCGGGCGCTGGCGTCAGCGGTCGAGACCGCCGCCCGCGACCACCACGCGATGCTGCTGGCCAATCACGGCCCGATCGTCGCGGGAAAATCGCTGGAAGACGCGGTGCTGATCATGGAGGAACTGGAGGAGACAGCGAAGATCTTCTTCCTCCTCGGCGACCGCAAGACTTCGCCGCTGACCTGCGAGGCCGTCGAGGACCTGGCAAGGGCCTTCCCGAGCTAGACAGCGGCCGCCGACGGGCCGCGGGGGTGGCGCCGGAACAGCTGTCCGTCAGCCGCGTGTGCCGCAGGCGCGCTCCGGCGCTTGCCCGGCGCTTTCGCCGCCCTTGACGCCGAAACCGTCGAGCATGACGGCGGTGAAGGTCGCGTTGGCGGGGCGGGCGAAGAAATAGCCCTGGCCGAGCGGGCAGCCGAGCCCGCGCAGATGCTCGGCCTCGGCCAGACCCTCGATGCCCTCCGCGATGACGTCGAGCCGCAGCTTGCGGGCGAGGTCGATCAGCGCCTCGACGATCGGTCCGCTTGCCTGGTCCGTCAGCATGCCGTGGACGAAGGACTTGTCGATCTTGATGACGTCGACCGGCAGGCTGCGCAGATGCGTCAGCGAGGCGTAGCCGGTGCCGAAATCGTCGAGCGCGACGCGCAGGCCGTCGCGGCGGAGATCGTCGACGGTCTGCACCACGGCGGCGTGCTTGTCGTCGAGGAAGATCGTCTCGGTCACCTCCAGCAGCACCTTGCCCAGCGGCACGTCGTGCTGGCCGAAGGCGTCCATCAGCCGGTTCCGCAGGTCACCGACCTGAAAATCGGTGGCGGCGATGTTGATGCCGACATGGTCGATGGTCAGCCCGGCATCGAACCAGCGCCGGATGTCGGCCGCCACCTGCGGCAGCATGGCGCTGGTGAGGTCGTGGCCGATGCGCGGGTCGGCCAGCGCTTCATGGAAGTCGACGGCCGATACCACCGTGCCATCCCGCCCGATCATCCTTGCGAGGGCCTCGACCCCGGTGAGCCGGCAGGTGTCGAGCCGCACGATCGGCTGGTAGAACGGCACGATCCGCCCCTCGGCCAGCGCCTCGTCCACCTTCCGCATGGTGGCGGTGCGGCGAACGATCGCCGCCCGCATGTCGTCGCGGAACTCGGCATAGCCGCCGCGGCCCCGCCGCTTACTCTCGTAGAGCGCAAGGTCCGCCTTCTGACGCAGCGTTTCCGGCGTGTCGCTGACGCTGGCGCTGGCGCCGCCGATCGACACCTGAGGCGTGATCATCTGGTCCTCGAACCTCAGCTTCTCCTGCATCGCGGCGTGGATCGCCTGGCTGGTGGCCTCCAGCCGGCGCGGTGATACCGGTCGTTCGAACATAACCTTGAACTCGTCGCCGCCGATCCGTGCCACTAGGCAGTCCTCGTCGACCGCGCCGGTGATCCGGGTCGCCACGGTCCGCAACAGCACGTCGCCGGCATCATGGCCCAGCGTGTCGTTGACCTCCTTCAACCGGTCGACATCGATCATCAGCATGCCGATCGCCTCGCCGCTTTCGATCGCGGCGGCCGATACCGCATCGCGCCGGCTGAAGATCCGGGTCAGGTTGAGCGCGGCATAGGCACGGTTGGCAAGGCCGGTCAGGGCATCATGGTGCGCGGTGTGCCAGAGCGCCTGTTCGGAGGCGTGCTGTTGTGAAATATCCTGGAGAATGCCGAACAGGTGGACGGGCACGCCGTCGACGCCATCGACGTCGCCGGCAATCCGCACCCATTTATGCGCCCCTGCCGCGGTGGCGATCTCGATCTCCTGGTTGAAGCTGCCGCCTTGCCGGATCGCCCGTTCGACCAGCGCGCTGAACAAGGCCCGGCTCGTTTCAGGAAAGATCGACAGTGCCCGGGCCCGCGTCATCGGCGTGCCGACCGGGATTTCGCAGATCCGGTAGAGTTCATCCGACCAGGTCACAGCTTCGGAGGCGAGGTCGAAGGCCCATCCGCCGACATGGGCAAGTTCCTCGCTGCGTTCGAACTGGCGGCTGCTCGCCAGAAGTTTTAGGCGCTCGGCTTCGGAGAAGCGGCGCTGGCTCTCGGCGTCGGAGGAGCCTCGCAGGATTTCGTGGGCAGCCCGGTCGTCCTCGATCAAAGCCAGCGCCACGACCGCCAGTTCGCGCAGCATGTCGACGTCTTCGGGCGACAGCTGCCGCGGTTCGGGGTCGAGCAGGCAGAGCGTGCCCAGCGCAAGGCCGGCTCCGGAGGTCAGCGGCACGCCGGCATAGAAGCGGATGCCAAGCGCGCCGGCGACGAGGCTCGACCGGTCGAAGCGAGGATCGTTTTGCGCATCCTCGACCAGCATCACCCCGTCCTGCCGGATCGCTTCGGTGCAGAAAGCCTGGCCCAGCGGGAAGCTTCCGGCGGAGATGCCACTGACGGCGGCGAAGCGAACCTCGTGCTTTTCGACCAGCGTCACCCCGCAGATGGCCACGCCGAAACGGAGGCGCGTCGTATCGACAAAGGCCTGAAGTGCCCGTGTCGGCGCCTTTGAAGGACCGGTGGCTCCCTGCGCCTCGGCCAGCGGGTCCATATCGTCTTGGAATTGGGATGACACGGACGTTGCCTCGCCGATCGGAGATCCGCCCATAATATAGCTGGCTACCGAATAAGGAAATGTGAAATGTGGGGGAGTTGCATCCTCAGCTTGAAATGTCTCGACCCAAACCCGCCGCAAGGGAAGGTGGGCTTTGGCGAGGTCCTACTTGTCTGGAGCCTTCGGCGAGCGTCCCAACTGACGACGGTCGATAAAAGCTCTAAACTATAAGTCAGGGTGACCTTGTGCGCCCATCGAGACGCACAAGGTTTTCCGCACGTGGTCTAGAGACGCTGCTGGGCAACCAAAATGGCTTCCAGACAAGACTCCGCGGCAACTTGCAAAGCACGAGCGTCCATCAGGCGGGCGCGGGCTATTAAAACCATCTAGTAGGTCGCCCGTCCGCCGGAAATGTCGAAGACAGCGCCGGTGGTGAAGGAGCACTCTTCGCTCGCAAGCCAGCAGACGAGGCTCGTGACCTCGTCGACCGTGCCGAAACGCCCGATCGGGATCTTCGACAGCATGAAGGCGATGTGTGCCTCGCTCATCTGGTCGAAGATCGCGGTCTTCACCGCCGCCGGCGTGACGGCGTTGACGGTGACACCGGATGCGGCGAGCTCCTTGCCGAGCGACTTGGTGAGGCCGATCACCGCCGCCTTCGAGGCGGAATAAGCCGAGGCGTTGGGATTGCCCTCCTTGCCGGCGACCGAGGCGATGTTGACGATCCGCCCGTAGCCCGCGGCCTTCATCACCGCCGCCACCGCCTTATTGCAGTGGAAGAGGCCGTGGACGTTGACGTCGAACACCTGGCGCCACGCGTCGACGGGATAGTCGATGAGCGTGGCGTTCGGCCCGGTGATGCCGGCCGAGGCGACGAGGATGTCGATGCCCCCGAGCTTGTCCGCAGTCTCAGCCGCAGCGTGCTCGACGGCCGGCCAGTCGGCAATGTCAAGGCCGATGGGGATGCCGTCGATCTCGGCCGCGACGGCCTCGGCCCGCGCCGCGTCGCGGTCCCAGATGGCAACGCGCGCGCCCTCGGCGGCCAGACGCCGGGCGACCGTCTCGCCGATGCCGGAGGCCCCGCCGGTGACGACCGCCCGGCGGCCCTCGAAGCGGGCGCTCATTCCGCGGCCGGGGCGTAGACGCTTTCGAACGAGACGACGTCCTGGCGCTGCTCGCCGAGCCTGTCGATGCCGAGCGTCACGACGTCACCGGCCTTAAGGTAGCGCGGCGGCTTCTGGCCCATGCCGACGCCGGGCGGCGTGCCGGTGGTGATGACGTCGCCGGGCTCGAGCGTCAGGAAGCGACTGACATAGGCGACGATGTGGGCGACGGTGAAGATCATCGTGGCGGTGGTGCCGGTCTGCTGGCGCACGCCGTTGACGTCGAGCCACATCGACAGCGACTGCGGATCGCCGACCTCGTCGGAGGTCACCAGCCAGGGCCCGATCGGGCCGAACGTGTCGCAGCCCTTGCCCTTGTCCCAGGTGCCGCCGCGCTCGATTTGGAACTCCCGCTCGGAGACGTCGTGGATCAGGGCATAGCCGGCGACGTGCTTCAGCGCGTCGGCCTCTGCGACGTAGCGGGCGGTGGTGCCGATGACGACGCCGAGCTCGACCTCCCAGTCGGTCTTCACCGAGCCTTGCGGCAGCATGACGTCGTCGTTCGGACCGACGATGCAGCTTGTCGCCTTGGTGAACACCACCGGCTCGCTTGGTACCGGCAGCCCGGATTCGGCGGCATGGTCGGAGAAGTTGAGGCCGATGGCGATGAACTTGCGCACCCGCGCGACCGGGCAGCCGAGACGCGTGCCTGCGGCGACCTCGGGCAAGGTCGCGGGGTCGATCGCCGTCAGCCGGGCCAGGCCCTCGGGCGACAGCGCGGCATCGTCGATATCGGCGATCACCCCCGACAGATCCCGGAGGGTCCCGTCGGCAGCGAGTAGGCCCGGACGTTCAGAGCCGAAAGGCCCGTGGCGCAGCAGTTTCATGCAGTATCTCCCAAACCCCCAAGGGCCCTTTGGGCGCACTCTCCCCGGACCCTAGCGTTTTGAGTGATCGAATTCGCCGGCACGGTCAATGCGTCGGCGGTCAACTTCTGGACTAGTAGCCCAGTTTTTTCGAGAAAGCGCTGGCGGCTTTGGAGACGCGGGTCCAACAGGGGGCGCACGGCCCATGGGCCGCGCCCTCATCGGGCTGATACGGGAGCCCTACATGTTGACCGGGACGGTCAGCGACAACGTCTTGCCGCCGACGCCGTCGGGCGGCGCGGGGATCGGGCTCGCGCGTCGCACCAGAGCGACCGCTTCGTCATCGAACTCGGCATTGCCGGAGGACGAGGCGAGCCTTGCCGACAGCACCCTTCCGCCGCGGTCGATGGTGACAGCGACCCGCGCAACGCCGCGGGTGCGCACCGACACCTGGCGCCGGAATTTGCGGAAATGGCTGACCGCCTGGCGCTGCCAGGACGCCGGGGACACGCGCGGCGCCGCAGCGCTGTTGCTGGCCGCGGGGGCCCGCGAGGCCGGTGCAGCAGCGGCCGCCCGCGGCACGGCGCGCTTTGGCGGCGGCGCGGCGGCCTTGCGCGGCCTTGGCTTTTCCGGTGCCTTCTCCGCCACCACCGGTCGCGGCCGCGGCGGCGTCGGGCGCGCCATCGGGATGGGGGCGTTGAGGACCGCGTCCGCCGTCGTCTCCGCTGCCGGCAACTCCGGCACGACTTCTTCCTCGACCGGTTCCGGTACGGGCGGCGGCGCTGGCTCGGGTGGCGGCTCGACGACAGGCGGTTCCGGCGGGGGCTCAGCGATCGGCGGCTCGACCGGCGGAGGCGGCTTCACCACTGGGGGCTCTGGTTCCGGCGGGGCGGGTTCGGGCGGCGGCGGAGCCACCTTCGGCTCCGGCGGCGGCGGTTCGACGACGGGGGGCGGCGCGACGGGCTCGGGCGGGGCCTCGGCGATCTCGGCTTCCGGCTTCGGCTCGGGCGCCGGCGGCGGCGCCTCGACCTCGGCGACCAAGGGCTCGAGCTCGATCATCACGGCCTCGTTGACCGCGCCCTCTACGCCCTCCGGCTGCGGCATGGCGAGCGCCAGCCAGACGGCGCCGGCATAGGCGCCGGCGACGACAGTGGCGGCAAGACCCCAGCGCCAGAAGCCGTTGCCGGACGCCTCGATGGCGCGCGGGTCTTTGCCTCGGTTCATGGTGCCGTTGGACCGCTGGCGGCGTCCGCGGGCACGGCCGGAGCGCTCTGCAGCGGCGCGCTTGGCGCACTCGGCGTGCCGGCGGCGGCCTGGCCGGTGTCCTCGAGACCGACGAGGCCGATCTTCAGGTAGCCGGCGCCGCGAAGTCCGTTCATCACCTCCATCAGGTCGGCATAGGCGACCTTGCCGTCGGCCCTGAGGTAGATGCGCTGCTCGCGGTCGCCCTCGGTGCGCGCATCGAGCGTCGCCTGCAGCGCTTCGCGCGGCACCGTGTCGTTGCCGACCGACAGCGACAGGTCGTCCTTCACCGTCAGGAACAGCGGCTCCTCCGGCCGGGGCTGCGGCGCGGCGTTGGAGACCGGCAGGTCAACGGGAATGTCGACGGTCGAAAGCGGCGCGGCGACCATGAAGATGATCAGGAGCACCAGCACGACGTCGATGAAGGGGGTGACGTTGATGTCGGAGACTTCGCCGATGTCGTCGTCGCCGCTGTCCTTGAGGCTGATCCCCATGGCGCTACTCCGCCGCGTGCAGGCGGCCGGCGCCGGCCTTGACGTGGCTGTGCGCGCGCCGGTCGAGGTCGCGGCTGAGATGGCGCAACACCTCCGCCGAGGCATCGGCGAGGACGGCCCGGTAGCCGGCGATGGCGCGGGCGAAGACGTTGTAGATGATGACCGCCGGGATCGCCGCGACGAGGCCGATCGCGGTGGCGAGCAGCGCCTCGGCAATGCCCGGCGCCACGACGGCGAGGTTGGTGGTGTTGGCCTTCGAGATGCCGATGAAGGCGTTCATGATGCCCCAGACCGTGCCGAACAGGCCGACGAAGGGCGCCGTCGAGCCGATGGTGGCGAGAAGGCCGGTGCCGCGCTGCATGGCGCGGCCGGCGCGGGCCTCGATCCGGTGGAGGGCGATCTGCGTCCGCTCCTTGATGCCGTCGGCCGAGAGGTCGGGCGAGCGCTCCTCCTCGCGCAATGCGGCGTCGACGAGCGCGGCGACCGGGCCGCGTTTCGGCCATTTGCCGCCTTTGCCGCCGCGCTCGCCGGCGACGACCTCGCCAAGGCTTTCGGCCTGCTCGAGCCGGCGGACCGCGCGCTGCGCCCGGGTGCGGGCGCTGGCGAGTTCGATGCTTTTGGCCAGCCAGATCGTCCAGGTGACCAGCGAGGCGAAGGCGAGGCCGATCATCACCGCCTTCACGACGTAGTCGGCGGCCATGAACATGCCGTAGGGCGTCAGGTCGTGCGGCAACGCCGCCGCCGGCCGCGCCGCTGCCGCTGGGGCGGCCAAGAGCTCGGAAGCCACCGGGGTAGCGCCACCAGTCGGTGCGCCGTCATCGGCCGCGCTGCCGCCGGCCGTGCCAGTTGGTGCGGTCGGCGCCACGGGAGCTGCCGGGGCTTCGGCGGCAGGCGTCGCTGGCGTTGCCGGCGGCGTCGGTGCTGCGGTCGGAGCCTCCGCCTGCGGGGTCGTCGGTGGCTGGGCCGACGGTTCTTGGGCTGCGGCGACGGGCGCCAGCAGCAGAGCAAGGGCCAGGAGCCCGGTTCGCGTGAACAGCGGGGGAAGAGCGTTCATCTCAATCTTTCTCGGCAACGCCGAATGGGCTTTCTCGACAGGGCTGAACGGGCTGGCGGGGTGTTGACCGACGGGACGGCGCAAGGCGGCGCCGCGACCCCCGCGGCCGCATCGGCGAAGCCAGCCGGTGCGGGGTGCCACAGGGCCCGGACCTCTCGGGAGATTGCGTGCTGCACCGTCTGCCCACCTCGTGGTCAATGGGGCCGGGCCTGCCGTCTTTCGGGAGAAGCGGAGGACGCCGGGGATCAGAGCATCGATTCCTGACCCGATCACTCAAGTTTCCATACGCACAATTACAGAAGAATCCAAACCTCAATTCTTCCTTGGAATTATTCCAGTTCACGCCATGGAGGACGAGGATAGCTTGTCTGGAGGGATTCTAATCTGCGTGATGCTTTACCAACACTGTCGTCGCATCGGTCCCGGGCCGCCATGCCGCGACCGGTCGGCCAGCCGTGATACCGCCGCCGTCGCCCAAGACTGTCCGTCCGCTTGCGGTCCCGACGGTGCCGGACGCTTCTCTGCGAAGGGAAAGCCGCCGTCGGCCTCGGCCTCAGGCCGCGCCGACCGCCACATCGCGCGGCGCGGCGGAGGGGAAGGGGCCCATGCGCACTTGGTCTCGGCCGCCCGCCTTGGCGGCGTAGAGGTGATGGTCGGCGGCGACGAACAGGCGGTCATAGCTCGCCGGACCAAGAAACGTCACGCCGCCGACGCTGACCGTCAGCGCGCGCGCGACACCATCAGGCTGGAAGGTTTCGCTGCGGATCGCCAGGCGGATCCGCTCGGCCGCGGCCTCGGCCTGTCGCGCGTCGGTGCCTTGCAGCAGCACCGCGAACTCCTCGCCGCCGATCCGGCCGACGAGGTCGGCTTCGCGCAGTGTGGCGCGGATCGCCCGGGCGATGATCTGCAGCGCCACGTCGCCGCGCTCGTGGCCGAACTCGTCGTTGATCTGCTTGAAATTGTCAGCGTCGATGATCAGCAGCGCCGCGGTCGCGTTCGCCCGGTCGGTGCGTGCGAGAAAGGTCTCGGCGAGCACGGTGAAGGCATGCCGGTTCAGCAGACGCGTCAGACTGTCGGTGCTGGCGACGACAAGGAGTTCGGCATAGGCGATCGCCAGTTGCCGCATCTTGTAGGTCAGGAAAAACAGCAGCGGCCCGGCAAGCGCCGTCGGCAGCGCCACATCGATGAACACGGACCACCGCATTTCTTCGCGCGTCATCCCGTCGAAATTGACTGAATCGACGGCCACAGCAGCGAGCACACAGAAGAGTGTCCCCAGCGTCGTCGCCGCGATGACCCGCGCCCAACCCGTGGCCGACCAGAAAGCCCGCCGCTCGGGCGTTCCGCGCTTCACGCCACGCAGTCCGAGTACCCGGATCCGGGTATTTGAAAACGGGGGCAAAAGGTAAGCGACGACATGAAGGGCCTAGGATTTCGTGCGATCCGCCGCAAGAAACAGCGCAGGTGCGGTTTAACCATTTAGCCAGCCAAAGGTTCATGCACTGTTTATGTCGGCCGGCCTGCCGAAGCCCGCGGGATCGGTTCGAGCTGGGGAGGGCGCGATGCACAGGGCTGCACCCGGCTGCGGACCACCCTCGCCACCACCCCCGCCCTGTGCTAAAGCCCGAGTTCGCATTGCACTGCAGCATCACGGCTTCCGCCCGCCTGCCGTCGCGCTCCGCTTTTCCGACGTCCGGGCCCAATCATGCTGCAGATCAACAATCTCGTCTTCAACGGCTGGGGCCGAAAATTCTTCGACGATGCGAACGTGCTCCTGCCGACCGGCGCAAAGGTCGGGCTGGTCGGCCGCAACGGGGTCGGCAAGTCGACGCTGTTCAAGCTGATCCTCGGCTCGCTGTCGCCCGATGGCGGTGAAATCGCGCTGCCGAAGGCCGCCCGCATTGGCTCGGTCGACCAGGAGCATCCGGCGACGCCGATCACCTTGATCGAGACCATCCTCGAAGCCGATCTCGAACGCGCCAGCCTCACCGCGGCGCTGGAAACCGCCGAGCCGGAGGAGATCGGCGACATCTACATGCGCTTGATCGACATCGACGCCGATGGCGCGCCCGCGCGCGCAGCGGAAATCCTCGGCGGCCTTGGCTTTTCCACCGCCGATCTCGACCGGCCGATGGCGGAATTTTCCGGCGGCTGGCGCATGCGCGTGGCGCTCGCTTCGGCGCTGTTCTCGGCACCCGACATGCTGCTCCTCGACGAGCCCACCAACTATCTCGATCTCGAGGGCGCGCTCTGGCTGGAGGCGCGGCTGAAGAAATATCCGAACACCGCGCTCATCATCAGCCATGACCGCGAGCTCCTGAACAACTCGGTCGACCACATCCTGCATCTCTCGGAAAAGAAGCTCGACCTCTATACCGGCGGCTACGACGACTTCGAGAAGCGCCGGGCGGAGAACCAGCGGCTGGCAAGCTCCGCCAAGGCCAAGCAGGACGCCGAGCGTGCGCATCTGCAAAGCTTCGTCGACCGCTTCAAGGCGACGGCCTCCAAGGCGACGCAGGCGCAGTCGCGCGTCAAGCGCCTCGCCAAGATGCAGCCGGTCGGCCTCACCATCGAGGCGCAAGTGGCGCCCTTCACGCTGCCCTCGCCGAAGCGCCCACTAGCGCCGCCGCTGATGCAGCTCGACGCCGTTGATGTCGGCTATGCCGGCGTGCCCGTGCTGCGCGACCTTAACCTCCGGCTCGACATCAACGACCGCATCGGCCTTCTCGGCGTCAACGGCGCGGGCAAGTCGACGTTCGCCAAGCTTGCCGCCGGGGCGCTGGCGCCGATGGCGGGGCGCATGCAGCGCGACCGGCGCGTCGAGGTCGGCTGGTTCCACCAGCACCAGATCGAGGCGCTGGACCCGAACGACACGCCGATGGACATCATCCGCCGCTCGCTGCCGGACGCCTCCGAGGCGCAGCGCCGCTCGAAGCTCGCGCAGTTCGGCTTTCACTTCGACAAGCAGGAGACGATCGTCGACTCGCTCTCGGGCGGCGAGCGCGCGCGCCTGCTCCTGAACCAGGTGGCGATGTCGGCGCCGCATCTCCTCATCCTCGACGAGCCGACCAACCATCTCGACATCGACTCGCGCCGGGCGCTGCTCGACGCGCTGAACGAATACGAAGGCGCCGTGATCCTCGTCACGCACGATCGCTCGCTGATGGAACTCGTCGCCGACCGGCTGTGGCTTGCCGCCGACGGCCACGTGAAGCCGTTCGACGGCGACATGGACGACTACGCGAAATTCGTCCTCGACCGCACCAACAAGGGCCAGCGCGCCCCGAGCCAGGTGCGCGAGGGCAAGAAGCAGAAGCGCGCGCGGGGGTAAGGCAGACCTTCTCCCCTCCGGGAAGAAGGTCGCGGCAGCGGGATGAGGGGTGGCGCAGCCTATCGAGGGTCGCCGCCTGCGGCAGCCCCCTCATCGGCCTGCCGGTCCCTTCTTCCCGATGCGCCGAAGAAGGCAGCGTCGGCGCCGCGCCTCCTCCACCAACCGCAAGCCCTACGCCGCGTCGGTGCGCAGGACGTAGTCGGCGGGCAGACTTTCGCGGAGAACGAGGCGCATGTTGGGGAGGTCGTTGCCCTCCATCTTGGCGATCATCACGGCGCCCTCAAGCCCAAAGCCTTGCCAGCGCTCCGTCAACCGCGCCTCCAGCACGGCCGGGTCGGCCGCGAGCGACACGGTGACGTCGAAGAGGTCTTTGAGGTCCCGCCAACCCGGCGCGTCGAGGAGCAGGTAGTTGCCCTCGACGACGATGATGCGCGTGCTGCCGGCGATGATGCGCCCGCCGGCGCGAGCGATCTCGATCGAACGGTCGAACACCGGCACCGCGATGTCGCTGCCGTCGTCGGCCTTCAGCCGTCGGATCATCGCCGCCAGTCCGCCGAGATCGAAGGTGTGCGGCGCGCCTTTGCGCGGCCGGTCGCCACGGGCGATCAGCACGGCGTCGTCGAAGTGATAGCCGTCCATCGGCAGCAGGCCGGCAAGGCCCGGCGTCTCGCCGTTGAGGTGATCGACCAGGTGCTCGCAGGTCGTGCTCTTGCCAACGCCCGGCGGCCCGGCGACCGCCACGAGCAGGCGCTTCGTCCGGTCGGTCGCCAGGAGCAGCGCCACGAGCGCCTCGATCGTCAGGGGCCGGCTCATGCGCGGCCACTCGCGAGATAATTCCCGGCGCCGACGCTTTCTTCCATCGCCTCGCAGTCCGCAAACACCCGTCCGACGCCGATGAGGATCGGCCGGTCGACACCGATGCGGGCGACGATGGCGGCGAGTTCGGCGAGCGTGCCGGTGCCGCGCGTCTCGTCGTGTCGTGAGATGTTGGCGGCGACGGCGACGGGGGTTTCGGCGGCAAGGCCGTGCGCGATCAGCTCGGCGGCGATGCGGGGCGCCATCCGCCCACCCATGTAGAAGATCGTGGTGGCGTGGTCGTCGGCAAGCGCCCGCCAGTCGAGGCTGTCCGGCAGGTCGCCCTTCTGGGAATGGCCGGTGACGAAGCGCACCTGGCCCGCCCGGTCGCGGTGGGTCAGCGACACGCCGAAGCCGGCGGCCAGCGCCGAGGCCGCGGTGATGCCCGGTACGATCCTCACCGGAATCCCTTCCGCCTTCAGCGCCGCGATTTCCTCACCGGCCCGGCCGAACACCGAGACGTCGCCCGACTTCAGCCGCACCACGTGCTTGCCCGCCTTTGCGAACTGGATCATCAGCGCGTTGATGTCCTCCTGCCGGCAGCTCTCGCGCGACGCCCGCTTGCCGACCAGCATGCGCTTGGCCTCGCGGCGGGCGAGCTCCAGAATCTCGTCGGAAACGAGGTCGTCGAAGAGGATCACATCGGCCGCCTGCAGCGCGCGCACCGCCTTCAGCGTGAGGAGCTCGGCCTCGCCGGGGCCGGCGCCGACCAGCGTCACGCGGCCGCCGACCTCGGGCGCCGCGGCGATCTCGGCGACGAGGCGGCGGATGTCGGCCGCGTCCGTCGCATCCGGCGCCTCGCGGGTGAAGGCCTTCACCGCAAAGCGCTCCCAGAAGGCCCGGCGGAGCGGGCCGGGCTCGAGCCGCGCCATCACCTCCGACCGCACGGCGGCGGCAAGGCCGGCCCAGCCGGCGAGCGCGCGTGGCAGCAGCGTCTCGATGCGGCGGCGGATCGCCTGGCCGAGGATGGGCGCCGCGCCATCGGTCGAGATGCCGATGACGGCGGGCGAACGGTTGACGATGGTGCCGAAGCGGAAGCTGCAGAAGTCCGGCTTGTCGACGACGTTGCAGGGCACGCCGGCGGCGCGCGCGGCGCAGGCGAAGGCCTGCGCCTCGGCCTCGGTCTCGCAGTCGCCGACCGCGAGCGCGGCGAGCGCAAAACTGTCGAGCGCCCAGGGCCGGTCGAGATGGGTAATCGAGCCCGCCGCAGGGCCGCCGGCGAGCAGAACCGCCATCTCCTCGCCGATCTCGGCTTTCGGGGCATAAAGCACAACGTTGGCCCCAGCGGCCGCCAGCAGCTCGGCCTTCCACGCCGCCCCGGCGCCGCCGCCGGCCATGGCGACGCGCTTGCCCGTGAGATCGTAGAACACCGGCAGCACCGCCAGCGGCTCGATCCGCTGGCTGCGGGTGCGGGCGCTTTCCTCGTCGCGGGCGACGGCGGCGAGCCGGGCGGGAATCATCTCGGACATCACGGTCTTTCCGGGCAGATCAGGCGAGCGGCAATGTCGTTCGTCGCCGGCGCGATGTCGAGGTCTGCTTTTACCATTGCGCCGCTCGGTGCAGATTCTTCCTTCTGCGCCAAGCGCTTCCGCGCCAACCGCCCGGCTTGCGCGGCTCAGCCGTGGTCGGCGGTGAAGCCGCAAGCCTTGATGCCGGCGACGGCGCAGATCTCGTCATTGTCCGAGGTGTCGCCGGTAATGCCGACGGCGCCGATCACCCGGCCCTCCTCGTCGCGCACCAGGACGCCGCCCGGCACCGGCACCAGCGAACCCTTGGCGAGCGCGTTCATCGCCTGGATGAAGAAGGGCTGGCTCTCGGCGCGGGTCTGCAGCGCGCGCGAGCCGATGCCCATCTGCACCGCGCCGTTCGCCTTGCCGATGGCGATCTCCGGCCGCATCGGGCTGGCGCCCGTCATCCGCTCCAGCGCCACCAGCGCGCCGCCGGCATCGAGCACGGCGACGGTCAGCGGCTTGAGGTTCAGCTCGGCGCCCTTGGCAAAGGCGGTCTGGATCATGGTGCGGGCATGGTCGAGGGTGAGGGTCATCGTGGATCCTTGGCTGCGCCGGGGGACTAGCCCGCGGCAGGAGAAGGCCCGATCCCGCCGGGCGTCCTCTTCGCGATAGAGGGTTTGCCGGCCACACCGCAAGCGCTGTTGTCGGCAAGGCCCGAAGGTGCCGTTCGCTTGGCCGCAAGCGCCCGCCACCGGGTGTGCCTGAACCCGCCTGTCCGCGGGGGAGCGGCAAGACGCCGTTTGCGCGATCGAATTGCGGCGGGCAAGGTCGCCGCCGGGAAGGTTCCGCGCGGCGCGGAAAAGAGCGGAGGCTGCGGATGCTGAGATGGATCGGATGGGCAGCGGTGCTGGCGCTGGCGACAAGCCCTGCCGGGGCGCTCGAGCTGCCGCGGACCTGGCAGTCGCAGCATTTCGCCGGCAATCCGCTGGTCGGGACTTTCGCCGGCCCCGATGGCCGGCCGGTGGCGGTGGCAGCGCTCGAACAGGCGATCGCGGCGGCCCGCTACGTGCTGGTCGGCGAGACGCACGACAACCCCGACCACCACCTGATCCAGGCCGCCATCGTCGCTGATCTCGCGTCCCGAAAGCCCGCTCTGGTGTTCGAGATGATCACCGCCGACGAGGCCCCGGCGCTCGTCGCCTTCCTCGGCGATCCCCAGCGGACCGCCGCAGGGCTAGGCCCGGCCGTGCGGTGGAACGAGCGGGGCTGGCCGGACTATGCGATGTACCAGCCGATCGCCGAAGCAGCGCTCGGCGCGGGTCTGGCGATCCGGCCCGGCGACCTCGGCCGGGAGACCGCGCGCGCGATAGGGCGACAAGGCTTTGCAGCGCTCGGGCCCGGGGAGGCGGCACGTCTCGGGCTGGACCGGACGATGCCCGAGGATGCCGCGGCAGCGCTGACTACCGAGCTCAGGGACTCGCATTGCGGCATGCTGCCCGACGCGGCGCTGCCCGGCATGCTGAACGTCCAGCGGGCGCGCGATGCGGCGCTCGCCGACGCGATGATCGCGGCGTCCGCGCCGACGGGGGCGGCCGTGCTGGTCGCCGGCTCGGGGCATGCGCGGGCCGACCGGGGCGTGCCGGCCGCGATCCGCGCCCGCGAACCAGGCGCTGCCGTGGTCGTGATCGGGCTCGTCGAGGTGACCAGTGCCACGGCCGACCTTGCGACCCTCGGCATTTCGCCGGAGACGCCGGCACCCTACGATTTCGTCCTTTTTACCCCGAAAGCCGACATCGCCGATCCCTGCGAGGGCCTCGCGGAGCAGCTGAAGGCGATGCCGAAAGCGCCGGCTGCCGGCGCCGAGTGACCGGCAAGGCGGCGAGGCCGGCCGGCTCAGACCGAACGGGTGATGCCGCCGTCGACGCGGATGTTCTGGCCGGTGATGTAGCCGGCGCCCTCGGAGGCGAGGAAGGCGATGGTGGCGGCGACCTTTGCGCTGTGGCCATAGCGTTGCATCGGAATGCGCTGCCGCCGCTCCTCGGTCTCCGGCAGGCTGTCGATGAAGCCGGGCAGGACGTTGTTCATCCGGATGTTCTCGGCTGCATATTTGTCGGAAAAGAGCTTGGTGAAGGCGGCAAGGCCGGCCCGGAAGACGCCGGAGGTCGGAAACAGCGGATCGGGCTCGAAGGCCGCAAAGGTCGAGATGTTGATGATGGCGCCGCCGCCGCCCGCCTGCAGATGCGGGGTGACCAGCCGCGTCGGGCGGATGACGTTCATCAGGTAGACGTCGAGCCCGGTGTGCCAGTCCTCGTCGGTAAGGTCGAGGATCGGCGCCCTTGGCCCATGGCCGGCGCTGTTGACGAGCACGTCGATCCGTCCCCAGCGGGCGAGGGTGGCGTCGACCAGAAGCTGCAGGTCCTCGTTCGAGCGGTTCGACCCGGTCACGCCGATGCCACCGAGCTCGGCCGCCAGCGCCTCGCCCTTGCCGGAGGAGGAGAGGATTGCGACGCCGAAGCCATCGGCCGCCAACCGCCGCGCCGCCTCCGCGCCCATGCCGCTGCCGCCGGCGGTGATGATGGCAATCTTCTGGCTTGGCATGATCTTCCTTCTCACTCTGACCGCTGATTCGACGAGAGAGTGTAGCGCGGCGCTCCCTTCCCATCGCATCGGATCGGCCGGACGGTGGCTGAGGGCGACGTAGCAGCACTCTTTCTGTCACGAGGCATTCACCCACCCGTCAACCGGCTGTCACGCAAAACCTATGTCTACGGCCCATCGCATTCGGCCGGAGACACCCCGATGACATCGATTCTCGCCCGCAGCATCGCGCTGCTGCTTCTCAGCGCCTGCGCCGCTTCCGCGCAGTCCTCTGACGGCAACGCTCTCGAGGGCAAGGCCTTCGACGCCGTGCTCGCCGGCCAGGCCGTGCTGCCGGCGGCGACGACGGTTGCAGCCCCTGCCGACGCCCCGACCTTCCTGAAGCAGGCCGGCAAGTTCACGACGCCCGACCGCCAGCGCACCACCGCGCTCGGCACGGTGCCAGGCATGGACGGCAAGCGTCCGACCAATACCGGCCTGCCCGTCGACGGCCAGTCGGTCCAGGGTTTCTCGGGCATCCGCAAGATGGCGGACGGTACGTTCTGGAGCCTGTCCGACAACGGCTTCGGCTCGAAGGCGACGTCGAGCGACGCCATGCTGATGCTGCACCACCTCGCCATCGACTGGAAGGCCGGAACCGTCGAGCGCAAGGAGACGATCTTCCTCAGCGATCCCGAGATGAAGGCGCCGTTCCCGATCACGCTGGAAGGCACCGACACGCGCTATCTCACCGGCGCCGACTTCGACGTCGAATCCATCCAGCCGGTGGCGGACGGATTCTGGGTCGGCGAGGAGTTCGGCCCCTATCTCCTGAAGTTCGACACCGCGGGCCGGCTGCAGTCGGTGCACGCGACGAAGGTCGGCGAGACCAAGGTGATGTCGCCCGACAATGCGCTGGTGAAGCTGCCGGACAATCCGACCAAGCCGATGCCGGCGATCAACGTCAAGCGCTCGGGCGGGTTCGAGGGACTGGCACTGTCGCCGGACGGCACGCGTCTCTACGGCCTGCTCGAGGGGCCGCTCTACACTGAGGGCAAGACGGCCACCACCGGGGACGGCCGCACCGGGCTCGAGATCATCGAGTTCGACGTCGCCAAGGGCGACTGGACCGGCCGGTCCTGGCTCTATCCGCTCGCCGCCGGCGGCGAGGCGATCGGCGACTTCAACATGATCAGCGCGACCGAGGGCCTCGTCATCGAGCGCGACAACGGCGCCGGCCGTCCGGCTGACGCCTGCAAGGGCGAGCCGGCGGCCGACTGCTTCGCGACGCCCGCCAAGCTGAAGCGGATCACCAAGATCGAGCTGACCGACGCGAATGCCGGCAAGGCGGCGCGCAAGATCGGCTATATCGACCTCCTCGCGATCAAGGATCCGAACGGTCTCGCCAAGCAAGGCGGCAAGGACGGCGTCTACGACATGCCGTTCGTCACCATCGAGAATGTCGACCGGGTGGACGACACCCACATCATCGTCGGCAACGACAACAACTTCCCGTTCTCGGCCGGCCGCAACCTCAACAAGGTCGACGACAACGAGTTCGTGCTGCTCGACGTCGGCGATTTTCTGAAAGCTGAATAACGGGCGTACCGATCGCGCTGTACCGAGAATGTGTCAGTTGGGCTCGCCATTTGTGGCGAGCCCAACGTCATTCCAGGCGCTGCCGCTTGACGATGGCGTATTTCGGTCCGAGTCGTCTTGGACTGCGGCCGGCTACGTTTACGCGTCTTGCCAAATCAAGCCGGATGCTTGTCTCGTATCCCCGTAATCAAGCCGGATGCTTGTCTCGTATCCCCGTAAGAGGAAACTCGGCAAAAGAACGGAGGAGGGTATCGATGGCCGCCAGCACCTCAACCGTCTTGACCGCAGCAGGCCTGAATATCGCAGTGACCGGCGTGGTCGCGGCAATGGCCTATACCGTGATGACCAATCAATGGTCGACGGCGCAGGTTCTGGGCCAACATACCGCGGCGATCGGGACGCTGCTCGACGAGGTTCAGGACATCAAGCGCAGCGTCGTTGGCCTCCGCGAAAAGGCAGCAACGATCGAGACTCAGTTGCGCGTCGCCCAAACAGATGTCGTGACACTGCTGGCCGATGCAGGCTTTCCCATCGACAGGAACGTCAAGATTGTTTGGGTGGGCGAACAGTTCGTCCTCTTCCCGCAGACACAGGCAGCCAGTGATTACCTGCGGGAGCAGAAGTTCACGCCGGTCCAGCTCACCCCGTCCATCGCCGGGTTCGCCCTCGACAGCCGGAGCGCCAACATCGTGAAGGCTGTGGTCGACAATGCCGCGTCCACGAAGCCTCTGGTTGTTCCTGACGTCAGCGACGGAGGAAACACAAAGGTCGAACCGCAGTAAGGACCGCTGTGCATGCCTTCGCTTGCACGGCTTTTTCGTCAGCCGAACTTGCGCCCGGCATCCACCGCCAGCCCGAGACCCACGCTGCCGAAGGCGTCGCTCTCGACGATGCGGGCGCCTGCGAACAGGCCGGTGACGGCGCGGCGGACGACCGGGATCTGCGTCGAGCCGCCGGTGAGGAGCACGGTCTCGATCTGGTCTGCTGTGACGCCGGCCTGGGTAAGGCACTCGGCGACGCTGCCGGCGATCCCGGCAACGAGGCCCTCGACTGCCGCGTCGAACTCCGCGCGGCTGACGGCGTGCTCGAGCTTCAGGCCGGGCTCGGACAAAGCGATGACGGCGTTCTCTGCATCGGTGAGATCGATCTTCGCCGCCTCGACCCTGCCGGCGAGGCGGTGGCCGGAGCGGTATTCCAGGAGCGTCATGAAGGCCTCGAGCCGTTCCGGATGCGCGGCCTCGCGCTTCAACTCGAAGAGGTCGCGGGTGATCTTCGGGGTGTAGAGCTGGTTGATCCGGTGCCAGGTGGCGAGGTCGTTCCAGTACCAGACCGGCAGGCGGCGCTTGCCGTCGGCGGTCGAGGTGCCCAGCCCCAGCGCCGGCATGATGGTGGCCAGGCTCAGCACCTTGTCGACGTCGGTGCCGCCGATGTGGACGCCGGAATTGGCGAGGATGTCATCCTTGCGGTCGGTGCGGCGCGCGCCCTCGGGCGACAGGCGGATGACCGAGAAATCCGAGGTGCCGCCGCCGATGTCGACCACCAGCGCCAGCTGCTCGGCATTCACCTCGCGCTCGTAGTTCAGCGCTGCGGCCACCGGCTCGAACTGGAAGGCGATTTCCGAAAAGCCCTGCGCCCGGGCGGCCGTCTCCAGCTGGTCCTGCGCCGTGCGGTCCGCGACCTCGTCGCCATCGACGAAATGGATGGGGCGACCGAGCACCACGCGCTCGATCGGCGCGCCGGCATCCGTCTCCGCCTTCTTCTTCAGCGAGGCGAGGAAGAGGCCGATGATCTCGCCGAAGCCGAGGCGCTGGCGGCCGACCCGCGTCGTCTCCTCCATCAGCGACGTGCCGAGCACGCTCTTCAGTGCGCGCATGAAGCGGCCTTCCGCGCCGTCGACATATTCGAACACCGCCTTGCGACCGAAATAGGTGCTGTGGTCCTCGAGGCTGAAGAACATCGCGCTCGGAATGGTGGCCTGGCCGTCTTCCAGCGCAACCAGCTGCGGGGCGCCGGCGGCGATGAGGCCAAGAGTCGAGTTCGTCGTGCCGAAATCGAGGCCGCAGGCAAGTCTGGTCATGGGATTGGCTTTTGTCACGGGCCCGGCACGGGCGGAAAAGGCGAGGGCGGGCAATAGCGGGGGCGGCCGGGCTTGGCAACCGCCTTGCTCGGCGTCTCCCGTCAGTGCGGCCGTTTCGCCGGACCTAAAATTTTGGCAACCTCGCGGTTTGCTGCATCGCGTGACGTTCGGCTGGCTTATGATCCAGGCGATGGTCAGCCGAAAGGTTTGCGCGTGAAAAAGTCGGGTCTCGTCTTCCTGGGCCTCCTCGCCGCGCTGGCCGTCGGCGACCAACTGTCGGGCGGCTGGGTACAGCACCGGGTGCTGTCGACCGCCGGGCCGCTTTTCGGCCTCTCCGGTAGTAACGGCAGCGACGGCGCCGCCACCGCAGATGCTGCCCCAGCCGCCGGCGGGCATGGCGGCGGGCATGGCGGAGGTCGCCCCGGCAGGGACAGCGGCCCCCGGCCTGTGACCACCGTCGCCGCGAGCCTGCAGGAGATCGCCGTGCGGCGCCGGACCATTGGTTCGGTGATGCCGCAGTCCGCGCTCTCGGTCACCAGCTATGCCCAGGGCATGCTGGTCGAGCGGGTGGCGCGCGAGGGCAGCGACATCCACGCCGGCGACATCATCGCCCGGCTGGACGACCGCGCGGCTGCGGCTGCCGTCGCCCGCGACACGGCGACGATTGCGCGCGACGGCGCGACGCTGAAGGGCGCCGAGAACGACCTCGCCCGGCAGCAGAAGCTCGCGACGTCCAACGTCGCCACCGGCCAGGCGCTGCAGGATGCCGAGACGGCGGTGGCGACCGCCACGGCCACCATCGCGCTCGACCAGGCGACGCTCGCCGCCGACCGCGTGGCACTCGACTACATGACGATCCGCGCCCCGATCAGCGGCCGGCTCGGCGCCTATCTCGTCGCGGTCGGCAATGTCATCCAGCCGGGCGACGCCGTGGTGCAGCTGACCCAGATGGCGCCAGTCGACGTCGGCTTCAGCATGGCGGAGAGCGACATCGCGGGCTTGCGCGACGCACACGCCCGCGGCGACGTCGGCATCAGCGTCACGCCGACGACCACGACGTCGGTCAGCGACGGCGCCGATCCCGGCAGCGTCCCGACGCGAACGGGGGCGCTGAGCTTCATCGACAGCCGCATCGATACGCTCTCGGGCACCTTCGCCGCCAAGGCGGTGCTGGCCAACGAAGACCGCGCGCTGTGGCCGGGGCAGTCGGTCTCGGTCGATGTGGTGCTGGCCGAGCGGCGGCTCGTCGCAATGCCCTCGCTCGCCGTGCAGCCGGCCCAGGAGGGAAGCATCGTCTATGTCGTGGCTGACGGGAAGATCGCGGTGCGGCCGGTCACCATCGGCCTCGTCGATGGCGACGTCACCGGCATCGCTGCTGGCCTTGCGGACGGCGAGAAGGTGGTCACCGAGGGCCAGATGAACCTCACCGACGGCATGGCGGTGACCGAGGTCGCCCCACCCGCCGCGCCGCCCCCGGGCAGCGATGCGGTGCCGGCCGCTTCCGCCGGGACGCCGGGCAAGGCGTCGACCGTGGCAGCGGTACGATGAGCTTCTCGGAGATCTTCATCCGCCGGCCGGTGGCGACGCTGCTCTTGGCCATCGGCCTGTCCGGCGCCGGGCTCGGGGCCTATTTCCAGCTGCCGGTCGCCGCCTTGCCGACAGTCGATTTTCCGACCGTCAACGTCTCGGCCCAGCTCTCCGGCGCCTCGCCCGAGACCATGGCGACCGCTGTCGCGACGCCGCTGATCAAGCAGTTCCAGACCATTGCCGGCATCGACAACATCTCGGCCCGCTCGACGCTCGGCTCCACCTCGATCACCATCCAGTTCTCGCTGTCGCGCGACATCGACAGCGCTGCCGCTGACGTCCAGGCGGCGATCGACAGCGCCCGCCGGCGGCTGCCGGACAACATGACGAACGATCCGAGCTACCGGAAGGCGAACCCGGCGGACGCACCGATCATGCTCCTCTCGCTGCGCTCGAAGACCATGCCGCTGACGCAGCTGGATTCGCTCGCCGAGAACATTCTCTCGCCAGCGATCTCGACGATCGCCGGTGTCGCCCAGGCGCAGATCTACGGCGAGCAGAAATATGCCGTCCGGGTGCAGGTCGATCCCGACCGGCTCGCCGCGCGCGGCCTCGGCATCAACCAGATCGAGACGGCGCTCGCGCAGGCCAACGACCAGTCGCCGGTTGGTACCTTCGAAAACGCTGCCCAGGCCGTCACGCTCGACGTGCCGACGCAGCTCTCGAATGCCAAAGAATTCACCTCGCTGATCATCGCCACCCCGAACGGCAATCCGGTGCGGCTCGGCACGGTGGCGCGGGTGATCGACAGCGTCGAGAACGACAACCTCGCCAGCTGGCACGACGGCGAGCGGGCGATCACGCTGGCGGTCCAGCGCCAGCCCGGCGCCAATACGGTGCAGGTGGTCGACGCCATCAAGGCGGCGCTGCCGGGCATCACCGCGCAGCTGCCGGCCTCGGTCTCGGTCGATCTGATGAACGACAATTCGCTGCAGATCCGGGCGGCCGTCGACGATGTCGAGTTCACGCTGCTTCTCACCATCGCGCTGGTGGTGCTGGTGATCTACCTCTTCCTCGGCAAGCTGGTCTCGACGCTGATCCCCGCCATCGCCGTACCGCTGTCGATTCTGGCGACCTTCGGCATCATGTATCCGCTCGGCTATTCCATCGACAACATGTCGCTGCTCGCCTTGACGCTGTCGGTCGGCCTCGTCGTCGACGATGCGATCGTCATGCTGGAGAACATTATTCACCACATGGAAAAGGGCATGGCGCCCTTCGAGGCAGCGCTCGTCGGCAGCCGCGAGGTGACGGCGACCATCGTCTCGATGTCGCTCTCGCTGATCGCGGTGTTCCTGCCGATCCTGATGATGGGTGGGGTCGTCGGCCGGCTGTTCACCGAGTTCGGCATGGTCGTCTCGCTGGCGATCATGGCCTCGGCGCTGGTCTCCTTGACCGTCACGCCGATGCTCGCCGCCCGCCTGCCGGAAAGCGCCCGCCAGCCGCCGGCCCGCTGGAGCCCGGCCGGCGTGTTCGAGCGCGGCTTTTCCGCGGTGACGCGGGGCTATGGCCGCGGCGTCGACTGGTGCCTGGCGCATGGCTTTGCGGTGTTTCTGGTCTTCCTCGCCAGCGTCGCCGGGTCGGTCTGGCTGGTCACCGTGCTTCCCTCCGGCTTTCTGCCGCGCGAGGACACCGGCCAGCTGCAGGTCTCCTTGCAGGGGCGCCAGGACATCTCGTTCGACGCCATGGCGGTGCTGGTCAAGCGGGCAGCCGATCTCGTCAAAGCCGAGCCGGACGTTGACCACGTCACCGCCACCATCGGCGGCGGATCGAGCGCGGCGACCAATGCCGGCACCATGTTCGTCCAGCTGAAACCGAGGGAGGCGCGCGGCAAGATCGACGGCACGATCGCCGACATCCGCAAAGAGCTCGGCACAGTGGTCGGCCTGCAGAGCTTCGTCACGGCCTCGCAGAGCCTGCGGCTTGGCGGGCGCTCGTCGCAGAGCCAGTACCAGCTGGTGGTGCAGTCGCTGGACACGGCGGGCCTGGCGGACTGGGCGGGTAAAATCCAGGCGGCGATGGCGGCGGACCGCTCGACCTTCGTCGGCGTCGCCACCGACGTGCAGGACAATGCCCTCCAGGCCGAGGTGAAGGTCGACCGCGACCGTGCCGAGCAGCTCGGCATCTCCGCCGAGACGCTGCGCACGGTGCTCGGCGCCGGTTTCGGCACCCAGTCGGCCGCGACCATCCAGGCGACCGGCGACAGCTATGAGGTGATCCTCGAATACGACCCGGACCTCGCCTGGAACGACACGCTCCTGTCCAACATCCACGTCCTCGCCAGCAATGGCCGGCTGGTGCCGATCTCGTCCTTCGCCGCGATCGTGCGGCAGACCGGGCCGGTGACGATCAACCAGACCGGACAGCTGACCTCGATCACGCTCTCCTTCGACCTGCCGCCGGGGGTGGCGCTCGGCCAGGCGACGGCGGAGATCGCCGCGATCAAGGCCCAGCTCGGCGTGCCCGCCTCGGTGTTCACCAGCTATGCGGGCACCGCCCAGGTCTTCGCCCAGTCGACCGCCAACACGCCCTGGCTGATCCTGGCCGCCGTGCTGACGATCTACGTCGTCCTCGGCGTGCTCTACGAGAGCTTCCTCCACCCACTGACCATCCTGTCGGGCCTGCCGGCGGCGGCGCTCGGCGCGCTTCTGGCGCTGCACTTTGCCGGAATGGAGCTGTCGATCATCGCCCTCATCGGCATCCTGATGCTGATCGGCATCGTCAAGAAGAACGCCATCATGATGATCGACGTGGCGCTGCAGCTGATGCGCGAGGAGGGGATGCCAGCCGTTCCCGCCATCCGCGAAGCCTGCGTTCGCCGCTTCCGCCCGATCATGATGACCACCTTCTGCGCCCTTCTCGGCACGGTGCCGATCGCCCTCGGCCACGGCGCGAGCTCGGAGCTGCGCCAGCCGCTCGGCGTCGCCGTCGTCGGCGGGCTGCTGGTCTCGCAGCTGCTGACGCTGTTCATCACCCCGGTGATCTTCGTCGGCATACAGAGGCTGAGCGACCGGTTCGCGGGGCGGGGGAGGCCGACGGGCGAAATGCGGGCAGTGCCGGCAGAATAGCGCGCGTTGTGCTGTTTCGAGCCGTTCAGAAGCCTTGGAGGGCCATGTCGAGCGCCGCGATGATGGCATCGTGTTCGGCTGCCAGATTGCCGATCCTTGCGCCGAAGATCGCGATGGGCACGGCTGAGATGAACTGGGTGACCATGACCATTTCACTGCCGGAAAAGCTGAACACCGGGTTGAGCCGAGCGGCTGGACGCGGCGCACTGAGGATGGGCAGAAGAGGAACGACGATCCGCGTCGTGAGACTTTCCAAAAGGTCGGCCTGAACGTCGAGAAGATAGCCATCGCCCTCGCGACGCGCGAACACGTCATACCGCGCCATCAGAACAGGCGTTCGGAACCGAGCGGCAGACCGTTTGTCTCGACGTAGAGATTGGAGGAGCGCAAGGCTGCCGCGTTCTCGTCGCGCCAGCCGATAGCACGGGCGTTCTTGACGGCGTCGGCGATTCCCTGCGCTGCTGCCCGGGCAATATCGACGTTGAGCAACTTCGCTTCTTCGAGGAGGGACGGATCGATGGTGATATCGTTCATGCAAAGTCCGTCAGGTAGGAGTGGCGCCCGGCGAAGATAGGGGCATCCCAGGATTGCCACAACAGCTGCACGTTTTGCCGAGCTATCAGCTCATCTGCGCGGGCACAAACGGTACCCGTGGATTGCTTGCGGTGTGAGAGAAGCCCACGCGACCATCCGTTTCGGCGTATTAGAAGGCGTTGTGGCGCCCTCCTCTCCGCATTTACGAAGCCGTTCCGGCCCTTTCTCCGCCTTTCTGCACGATCCCGTAGCGGCGGCCGAACTTCCGTCGGCTTTCGGCATTGAATGCTGGATCATGCCGGCAGAGGCTGGTCCCGGCGAGGAGCACCCATGACGAACCCGCGGTTTCTCGGTGGAAGTGGCGAAATGGCGACGCGGCTGCGCGCCTTCGACTGGGCGTCCACCCCGCTTGGCATTCCCGACGGCTGGCCGCATGCGCTGCGCACGCTCGTCGACCTCATGCTCTCCTCGCGCCAGCCGATGTTCCTGGCCTGGGGACGCGAGCGGACCCTTCTCTACAACGACGCCTATGTGGACCTTCTCCAGGACAAGCATCCGGCGGCGCTCGGCCAGCGGTTCGCCATAGTCTGGCGCGACATCTGGAGCGATCTGGAGCCGCTGTTCAGCCAGGTCTACTCCGGTGAGCCCGTCCACATGGACGACATCACGCTCTTCATCGAGCGCAACGGCGCGAGCGAGGAGGCGCATTTCGCCTTCTCCTACACGCCGGTCTTCGACGAGGCCGGATCGGTCGTCGGCCTGTTCTGTCCCTGCAACGAGACGACCGGCCAGGTGCTGGCCGAGCGGGCAGCCGAGGAATCCCGGCAGGCGGCCGAAGAGGCGAACATCGCCAAGAGCCAGTTTCTCGCCAATATGAGCCATGAGCTGCGCACGCCGCTGTCGGCGATCATCGGCTATGCCGAGATGCTGATCGAGGAGGCCGAGGACGGGACCGAGCCCGGCGAGCTCGCGCGCGACATCCGCAAGATCGAGAGCAATGCCCGGCATCTCCTCGGCCTCATCAACGACGTGCTCGACCTCTCCAAGGTCGAAAGCGGCAAGATGGATCTCTTCGTCGAGGAGTTCGACATCGCCGATATCGTCGGCGACGTCGTCTCCACGGCCAAGGGACTGATCGACAAGAAGCACAACCGGCTGGAGATCGAGATGGCGGCCGACATCGGCACCATGCGATCGGACGTCACCAAGCTCCGTCAGATCCTCCTGAACCTCCTCGGCAACGCCGCCAAGTTCACCCAGGAGGGCGTCGTCACCATCGCCGTCTGGCGTTCCGAAGGTCAGGTGCATTTCCGGGTCAGCGATACCGGCATCGGCATGACGCCCGAGCAGCTGGAGCGGCTATTCCAGCGGTTCCAGCAAGCGGATGCCTCCACCACGCGCAAGTTCGGCGGCACCGGCCTCGGCCTGTCGTTGACGAAGGCGTTCAGCGCGATGCTCGGTGGCGACGTGACCGTCGAGAGCGCGCTCAACGCCGGCAGTGCCTTCACCTTGACCTTGCCGGAGGTGGCGAGCGATCCGGCCGAGGTCGAGACGGATCTCGCGGCGCTCCAGGCCCAGCTGCCGGTCGCCAGCGACAAGGGCGAGGCGGAGGTCGTCCTGGTGATCGACGACGACACCGCGCAGCGCGAGCTGATGACCCGCTTCCTCGCCCGCGAAGGATTCGCGACCCTTACCGCCGCCGACGGTCCGACCGGCCTGTCGCTCGCGAAGGAAATGCGCCCGCGGGCGATCCTCCTCGACGTGATGATGCCGGGCATGGACGGCTGGACGGTTCTGAGCCGCCTGAAGGCCGATCCCGACCTCTCGTCGATCCCGGTCGTCATGGTCACCTTCGTCAGCGAGCGTGGGCTCGCCTCCTCGCTCGGGGCTGCCGATTACGTCGCCAAGCCTGTGAACTGGGACAATTTTCGCGCGGTGATGGACCGTTTCCGTGGCGAGGTGGGCGATGTCCTCGTCGTCGACGACGACCCCGACGCCCGGTCGCGGGTGCGCAGCGCCCTCGAGCGCGACGGCTGGAGCGTCGCCGAAGCCGGCAATGGCCAGGAGGCGCTCGAAGCCGTGCAGGTGGCGCCGCCGAGGGTGATCCTCCTCGACCTCACCATGCCCGTCATGGACGGCTTCGCCTTCCTCCACGCGCTGCGCAAGAGCGCCGGCGGCAAGGACATCCCCGTCATCATCCTGTCCGCACGCGATCTCACGGCCGACGAGCGATCAAGGCTGGAATCGGCGGCCAGGGTCATGTCCAAGGGTGCGGCGAGTCTGAAGGAGGTCGCGGCGAACGTCAGGGCGCTGGCGGAGTGACGCTGGCGACCTCCGGCAGGTGCGGCCGCTGGTTAGTGGCGATAGGCCGTCAGCCTACACTCTGAGCCTCAATTCGGGTCTCAATCGGGCTGTGTCGTCTACTCGGCAGCGTCGGCGTTTCCCGGCGCTGGAAGGCGTGCCTTCTGCCAGTCTCCCGGGGCAAGCGCGGTGCTGGCGGACAGGACTTCGATGCCGATAACGCGGCCCTTTTCGTCGACGTCATAGATGAAAGGACCTGCCTCGGCCGACTCGACAATCGTGCCGCTGCCGATGCGGAAATAGACGGCGTCGGCTTCAGGATCGTAGGTCACGTCGATCATGGGCGCTTTGCTCCCCGGTCGAATGTCGCGGTGATAATGCGCATTATCGTCGCTAACTGTCATCCAGTAACGCCGCTCCTCGAACTCTGTCCCGTCAGCTGTCCATCTTCAGCGCGGCGATGAACGCTTCCTGCGGAATGTCCACCTTGCCGAACTGGCGCATGCGCTTCTTGCCCTCTTTCTGCTTGTCGAGGAGCTTGCGCTTGCGCGTGGCGTCGCCGCCGTAGCATTTCGCGGTCACGTCCTTGCGCAGGGCCGAGATGGTCTCGCGGGCGATCACCTTGCCGCCGATCGCCGCCTGGATCGGGATCTTGAAGAGGTGGTTGGGGATCAGGTCCTTCAGCTTCTCGCACATGGCCCGGCCGCGGCGCTCGGCCTGGGCGCGGTGGACCAGCATTGAGAGGGCGTCGACCGGCTCGGCATTGACCAGCACCGAGAGTTTCACGAGGTCGCCCTCGCGGTACTCGATCAGCGAGTAGTCGAAGGAGGCATAGCCCTTGGAGATCGATTTCAGCCGGTCGTAGAAGTCGAACACCACCTCGTTCAGCGGCAGCTCGTAGGTCACCATTGCGCGCTTGCCGACATAGGAGAGGTCGGTCTGAACGCCGCGCCGCTCCTGGCAGAGCGTCAGGATATTGCCGAGATAGTCGTCGGGGGTGAGGATCGTCGCCTTGATCCAGGGCTCTTGGATCTCGACGATCTTCATCACGTCCGGCATATCGGCGGGATTGTGCAGCTGTATGGTCGAGCCGTCGGTCAGCTTGATGTCGTAGACGACGGAAGGGGCGGTGGCGATCAGGTCGAGGTCGAACTCGCGGGAGAGCCGCTCCTGCACGATCTCGAGGTGAAGGAGGCCGAGGAAGCCGCAGCGGAAGCCGAAACCGAGCGCAGCCGAGGATTCCATCTCAAAGGAGAAGCTCGCATCGTTGAGGCGCAGCTTGCCCATGGCGGCTCTGAGATCGTCGAACTGCGCGGCATCGACCGGGAACAGGCCGCAGAACACCACCGGCTGCGCCGGCTTGAAGCCCGGCAGCATGGTCGTCGTCGGGCGCTTGTCCTCGGTGATGGTGTCGCCGACGCGGGTATCGGCGACCTCCTTGATCGAGGCGGTGATGAAGCCGAGCTCGCCGGGGCCGAGCACGTCGAGATTGACCATCTTCGGGGTGAAGACGCCGACCCGGTCGACCGGGTATTTCGCGTCCGTTCCCATCATGCGGATGATCTGGCCCTTCTTCAGCTCGCCGTCGATGATCCGCACGAGGACGACGACGCCGAGATAGGCGTCGTACCAGCTGTCGACCAGCATCGCCTTCAGCGGCGCCGAACGGTCGCCGTGTTTCGGCGGCGGCAGGCGGTGGACGATGGCTTCGAGGACATCGCCGATGCCGATGCCGGATTTCGCCGAGATCATCACGGCGTCCGAGGCGTCGAGGCCGATCACCTCCTCGATTTGCTCCTTCACCCGGTCCGGCTCGGCGGCGGGGAGATCGATCTTGTTCAGCACCGGCACGATCTCGTGGCCGTTGTCGAGCGCGAGATAGACGTTGGCGAGGGTCTGCGCCTCGACGCCCTGCGCCGCGTCGACGACGAGGAGCGAGCCTTCGCAGGCGGCGAGCGAGCGCGACACCTCGTAGGCGAAGTCGACATGGCCGGGCGTGTCGATGAGGTTGAGGATGTAGGTCTCGCCATTCTTGGCGACGTAGTGCAGCCGCACCGTCTGCGCCTTGATGGTGATGCCGCGCTCGCGCTCGATGTCCATCGAGTCGAGCACCTGCTCGGTCATCTCGCGCGCCTCCAGCCCGCCGGTCGTCTGGATCAGACGGTCGGCCAGCGTCGATTTGCCGTGGTCGATATGCGCCACGATGGAGAAATTGCGGATGTGGTCGAGGGGCGTAGGGGTGCTCATGGCCCGCATATAAGCAATTTGAGCGATATCGGATACCGGTTTTTCACCGCGGCGCGATGCGCGTGGTTGACACTCGACGGGGCGCTCCTCCGGCGCCATCCGGAAAGAGCCTGCGAGCCGCCTCCCGGGTCTGCGAAGCTTCCGGTGGGGCGCGGCCGGACGGTGGCAGCCGATCCGCTGGAAGCCTTTGCCTGGCGAGATGGCGGCGGGGCAGGCTGGCGTCGCACCGACGGCGGGGCCAAGGGGGCGGAGAATGCGGGCGGCTAAATTGCACTTGTCTATTGCCCGCCTCAATTCGATCGCGCAAAAAGCAGCCTCTGACCCTTGAATAGGACTGCTGCATGCTGGACGTACGAAAGCTCGAGATCGCGGATGTCGTGGAACTGACGCCGCGGCGTTTCGGCGACGATCGCGGCTTCTTCGCCGAGACGTTCAACCGTCAGCGTCTTTCGGGCGCCGGAATCGAGATCGACTGGATGCAGGACAACCAGTCCTACTCCAAGGACGTCTTCACCTTGCGCGGCCTGCACTACCAGGAGCCGCCCTTCGCCCAGGACAAGCTGGTGCGCGTGCTGCGCGGACGCATCCTCGACGTCGCCGTCGACATCCGGCGCGGCTCGCCCTCCTACGGCAAGTGGGTCGCGGTGGAGCTGTCGGCCGAGGCGTTCAACCAGCTCCTGGTTCCGGTCGGCTTCGCGCACGGCTTCCTGACGCTCGAGCCTGACACCGAGGTCTTCTACAAGGTGTCCGCGCCCTATTCCGGTAGCCATGATCGGTCGATCCGCTACGACGACCCGGCGCTCGCCATCGATTGGCCGCTCGGCGGCAAGACGCCGGTTCTCTCCGCCAAGGACGAGGCCGCGCCGACGCTGGCCGAGGCCAACGCCCCCTTCATCTATGAGGAAAGCCGCAAGTGAAGATCATCGTCACCGGCGGCGCCGGCTTTATCGGTTCGGCGGTCTGCCGCCACCTCATCAACGAGACCCCGCATTCGGTGGTCAATCTCGACAAGCTGACCTATGCCGCGAGCCTTGCCTCGCTGGCCTCGATCGAGAACGACCCGCGCTACGTCTTCGCCAAGGGCGATATCCTCGACCGCGCTTTCGTCACCGCGCTCCTGCAGCGGGAAAAGCCGGATGCGGTGATGCATCTGGCCGCAGAAAGCCATGTCGACCGCTCGATCGACGGTCCCGGCGACTTCATCAACACCAACATCATCGGCACCTACGAGCTCCTGGAAGCCGTGCGGGCCTACTGGTCGGGCCTCGAGGGCGAGAAGAAGGCGGGCTTCCGCTTCCACCACATCTCGACCGACGAGGTGTTCGGCGACCTGCCGCTCGACGATGGCCTGTTCACCGAGGAGACGCCTTACGCGCCGTCCTCGCCCTATTCGGCCTCCAAGGCCGCGTCCGATCACCTCGCCATGGCCTGGCACCACACCTATCACCTGCCGGTGGTGCTCTCGAACTGCTCGAACAATTACGGCCCCTACCACTTCCCGGAGAAGCTGATCCCGCTGATGATCCTCAACGGTCTCGAGGGCAAGCGCCTGCCGGTCTACGGCAAGGGCGAGAACGTCCGCGACTGGCTGTTCGTCGATGACCACGCCCGCGCGCTGGCGATGGTCGCGACAACCGGCGTCGCCGGTCGCTCCTACAATATCGGCGGGCGCAACGAGCGCTCCAACCTCGATGTCGTCCACGCCATCTGCGACACGCTCGACCGCCTGGCGCCGCCGCTGGCCAGCGGCGAGAGCCGCCGCAGCCTGATCGATTTCGTCAGCGACCGTCCTGGCCACGACCTGCGCTATGCCATCGACGCCACCCGCATCGAGGGCGAGCTCGGCTGGAAGGCGCAGGAGACTTTCGAGACCGGGCTGGAGAAGACCATCGCCTGGTATCTCGCCAACGAAAGCTGGTGGGGACCGATCCGCGCGGGCAAGTATGCCGGCGAGCGCCTCGGGGCAGTCGGCGGGAAGGCCTGAAATGAAGCTTCTCGTCACCGGGCGCAGCGGGCAGGTCGCGACCTCGCTGCTGGCGCTGGCCGCGCCTGATCTCGAGATCATCGCGCTCGGCCGGCCCGAGCTCGACATCACCGACCGGGCGAGCCTCGACCGCGCGATCTCCGCGCATTGGCCGGACGTAGTCGTCTCGGCCGGCGCCTATACCGCCGTCGACCGCGCCGAGACCGAGGTGGACGCCGCCTTCGCCGCCAACCGCGACGGCGCGGGCCATGCCGCGGCGGCCGCGGCCGCGGCGGGTCTGCCGATCATCCACATCTCGACCGACTACGTCTTTCCCGGCGACAAGGCCGAGCCCTATGTCGAGAGCGACGCGACCGGCCCGGTCAGCGTCTACGGCCGCTCCAAGCTGGAAGGCGAGGCGGCGGTGCTGGCGGCCAATCCGCGTGCGGCGATCCTGCGCACCGCCTGGGTCTACAGCCCCTATGGCAACAACTTCCTGAAGACCATGCTGAAGCTTGCCGCGACGCGCGACGCGCTGCGCGTCGTTGGCGACCAGCAAGGCACGCCGACCTATGCGCCGGACATTGCCGAGGCGATCGTCGTCGTGGCCCGCCGCATGCTGGCGGAACCGACGGCGACGGATTGGCGCGGCGTCTTCCACCTCGTCGCGACGGGGACGACGAACTGGGCGGATTTCGCCGCCGAGATTTTTAGCCAGTCGGCGGCCCGTGGCGGACCTTCGGCCAGCGTCGAGCCGATCGGCACGGCCGATTATCCGACGCCGGCCTACCGCCCGGCCAATTCCCGGCTCGACACCGCCCGTTTCAACGGCGTGTTCGGCCACCGCCTGCCGGCCTGGCAGGACGGCGTCGGCCGGTGCCTGGCAGCGCTCGAGGCCTGATCAGCCGACAGCAATTCGCGGCGCGATGAGCGAGCGGAAAGGGCGGGGGCGCAGCTGGTCCCCGCCTCTCTCCAGCCGCCCGCGGCGAAAAGAGCCAGGTAGTCCCGGCGGGCTATAGGATTGCCTGCCAATGCTGTAAGATTGACCCTAGGGAACGTCGCCGCTGCTCTTTGCGATCGGCGACGGGCTGCGCCGCTGGGCGGGCGCCGACAGGGGAAGACCGACAGGGATGCGATCGCGCTTTCTGATCTTCGACGAGAACGCGCCGATCATCGACGTCTCGCGTCACGCCTTTCCCGACGCGCCGCCGGTGGTCACCGGGCCGAGCTATCTCCTCTGCCCGCATTGCGGCCACGACGAGCGCAGCCATGCCGGTCCCCACGAGATGTTCAGCGTGCTTCCGCCGGTGGACGCCAAGCCACCGATCGTCTCCAGCCTGCATTTCCGCTGCCGCGAGTGCGAGGAGGTGTCGCCGGTCTGGGTGATCCGCCGCGACGGCGCCGTCACCAGCCACATGCGCGACCTCGAGACCGAGGAGGCCTGCATGCCGCTCGATTTTGACGACAGCATGCGCGCCAACCGGCTGGAGTAACCGGGCCGGCGAGGCCTGCGGCCGACGCCCCATGCGCCCCGATGCCAGTGACGCCCCTCGATCCGGAAAGCCGTCCCCCGTATGCGCCTGTCTCTCGGCCTCTCCGCCCTTGCCTCGATGCTTCTGCTGCCGATCGCCTCGGCCGAGGAGGCGGCGCCTCGCTTCGGCGTCCCGGTCGCCTGCGATCCGCAGGCGGAGTGCCTGGTCCAGCAGTTTCCCGACATGCAGGCGGGCGCCGGGGCGAGCGATCCGTTCTGCGGCGGGGCGACCTATGACGGCCATGACGGGACCGACATCCGCATCGCCTCGCTGAAGGACATCGCCCGCGACGTGCCCGTTGTCGCCATGGCCGCGGGCAGGATCTTGCGCGGCCGCGACGGCGAGCCCGACAGGCTGTCGGGCGGGGCCGAGGCGGCCGGCACTTTCGGCGGCAAGGAATGCGGCAACGGGCTGGTGATCGACCACGGCAACGGCTGGGAGACGCAGTACTGCCACATGAAGCAAGGCTCGCTCGCCAAGACCGCCGGTCCGGTGGCCGCGGGCGAGACGCTCGGCTTCGTCGGCGCGTCCGGCTGGGCGCAGTTCCCACACGTCCACGTCACGGTCCGGCACGCCGGCGTCAAGGTGGACCCCTCGACCGGCCGTGAGGTCGGGGCCGGCTGTACGGCAGCCCTGGCGGACCGTCATCCGCTCTGGAGCCCGGCGGCAGCGGCGTGGCTTAGCACCGCCACCCACCACATCCTTGGTGTCGGCATCGCCGGCAGCCTCTTCGCCCATGACAGCCTGGTCACCGACGGCCCGCCGCCTGCCCCGACACCGGCATCAGCCGCGACGGTCGGCTGGGGCTGGTTCGCCAATCTGAAGGGCGGCGACCGGATCCGGCTGCTGATCACCGACCCGTCGGGCGCCGTCTTCACGGATGCCGTGGGCGAGCCGCTCGGCGGCAACAAGGCGAGCTATTCGCAGTTCGCCGGCCGCAAGCGCAGCCCCTTGCCGGGCCGCTACCGGATCGAGACGCAAGTGCTGCGGGGCGACGCCGTAGTCGAGGCGCGAACGGCGGATGTCGACGTCGCGCCGTAGCGCTCCGGCGCGCTGGCACCGTGAATCTTGGCCGTGCTGTCGCGGACCACGGTCTTAGGCGGGCAAGGGACCCGCCGTCCGGTAATGCGCGATCATCTCGTCGAACAGCGCGATATCCGACCGGCCGCGGGCGAAGAGCTGGGCGCCCGCCACGGCGGCGTAGATGGCGCGGGCCCGGGCGCCGCTCTCCTCCACACGGACGATCGAAGCCGCTGTCAGCAGCTTGCCAAGCCAGGCGACGTTGACGTCCGCAAAGGCCTGCACTTCCGTCTTCACCGCGTCGGGAAGGTCGTCGTATTCGGCCGCCATGAAGCTCGATAGGCACATGCGGTTGTCGTTCGACAGCGAGGCGCGGAAGATGTCGGGGTAGTGGTGCAAGGCCTCCAGCGGGTCGGGAAACCGCGTGGAGATCGCATCGAGGTCCGCTGCGGTATCCTCCCAGTACCGCCGCGCCACCGCCGCACCGAGATCGGCCTTGGTGGCGAAGTGGTGGTAGATGCTGGGCGCCTTGATGCCGACTTCGGCCGCGATATCCCGGTAGTTCAAGCCGTTATAGCCCCGCGCCATTGCGGCCCGCCTTGCAGCCGATAGCACCGCCTCCCGGGAAGTCATGCTCACGGATTTTCCTCTTCATGCACTCGACCTACCAATTGGTAGATAGAGATTGACAGGGTGAAAGCAAAGCCTCTATTTCTGCCTACCAACCAATTGGTAGATGGATCGACTATGACCCTTGCGACCCCGAAATCCCCCCTTCGCCTCTTCACTTCGCCGTCGGCTTTCCCCAATCCCCAGCGCCTGCGCATCTTCCTGCACGAGAAGGGCATCGCCGATCATTTCCAGGAGCATGTCTACGACATGGCGCCCGCCGGCGAGCAGCGGCAGTGGCGCCACCTGAAGAGGAACCCGTGGGGCGAGACGCCGACGCTGGAGCTGGCGGACGGGAGCTTCATCTCCGAGACCGCGGCGGTCGTTCGCTATCTCGACGAGGCGTTTCCGGGCCGCCGGGTGATGGGCGAGACGGCGGAGGAGAAGGGTCTCGACAGCATGTGGGACAACCGCATCTGGGTCCACATCCTCTACCGCATCACCACGGCCTTCCACGTGCTGCACCAGGGCTCGGGCCCAAGCTCGAGTTGACCAGCAATCCTGCCTGGGGCGAGCATTGCCGCAAGGAGGCACTGGCGCACACCGGGCTCGTCAACCAGCATCTCTCCGACGGACGCGAATGGCTGCTCGGCGGAAGCGAGCCGACCTTCTCCGACTTCACCTTGGCGACCGCGATCGCCTTCTCAAAATACCCGGTCAACGCCATGCCGCTCGACGAGCGCTTCGAGCACATCGACGCGTTCTGGCAGCGCTGGATGCGCCGCCCGACCTTCCTTGCCGCCTACGCCGACCGCAACAGCGGCGTGCCGGAGCTCGACAACCGGGACTGACTGCCTCGCCGCCGCGCTGCGGCGACCGGGAAAACACGGATCGGCCGCAGCGGGACCTGTGGCCGATCCTGCTGGCGAAAGGCGTGTGGATGCTGGGCGGCGCGCATCCCCTCCAAATACCAAGGCTTGCCATCGAACTTCCCTAGCGTCAGGATGCGGCACGTTCCCTGATGGGCGGCGAGACGGTCATCGGTGCCGGCAAGGCCGGGTTCGCCCGAGGCAGGCGCCGCTTCTCCCCGCAGCAAGCAAGGTTTCCCAAGATGAAGTCATCCGCTCTTTCCGCTATTCTCCTCGGCTTGCTCGCGGTTCCCGCCGCGGCGCAGACGGCGGCGCCGGTGAGCGTTGCGGCGAAGGCCGGGCAGGAGGTGCGCGCGGGCTGGGTCGGGTCGGTCGGGGCCGACTGCAAGCCGAACCCCGCGCCGACGCTGACCCCTTTAAAGCTTGCGGCGCACGGTCAGATCAAGCTGCAGCAGGCGGACGTCAAGACCAACAGTTTTCCGGCTTGCCCCGGCATCACTGTGCCGGCGATCGTCGTGTTCTACACGTCCTCGCCAAGCTTCAAGGGCACCGATGCCTTCACGCTGACGACGGCCGACGGCACCGCCCGCGCCTACAGCGTGACGGTCGACTGACCGCGCGCCGTCAGGGCTTGTCGAAGCGCCGGAGCGTGCGCGCGCCGCGCCGCAGCCAGGTCGGCATGGCCTGGTAGGCGGCGCGCAGGCCCGGCACCCTCAAGAGGAAGCGGATTTTGCGGCCGAGCGGCACCAGAAAGTCGTTCGGCTGGTCCGCCAGCCGGCGTGAGATTTTCCGCAGTTCCACGAGCTCCATGGCGGGCGCCGAGAGCGCAACGCCTTCTACCGTGGTGACCACCCCGCCATCCGCCTCGGCCAGTAGCGAGAACAGCCGCTCCAGCGCGTGCGCCGCGGTGCCGTCGACTTGGCCCCGCTCCGGTTCGAACAGATTGTCGAGGGCAGCGCCCGGCAAGGCCGCGAAGGCGCTTTTGCGGAACCAGAACATCGATCCCGCGGCAAAGACCGGCGTGCGCCGGAGCGCCTCGCCATAGGCAAGCCCCAGCCGCTGCGAGATCCGCCGCATCGGCTTGGCATTCTTCTGCATCCAAGGCGCCATCGAGACCAGCATTCCGTCTGGCCCGACAAGCGCAAGCCGCGGATCGGCTTCCATCGCCCGCAGCAGCCGATCGACCGCCGCAGGATCCGGCAGCAGCCCCTCGACCAGCATCCTCCCCCAGTCGGCACCGTCGAGCCGGTGGGTGGACCGCTTCGTGTGCAGTTTCAGGCCGATGGCATAGTCGAGGTCGGCGCAAAGCGCCTCGAGGAACGGGCGGACGTCGCGGCCCCGGTTCTCGGTGCGCAGGACCCGGTGCGACAGGAGGAAGGGCGTCTCTGGAAGGATGAAGCTTGCGGCATCGCCGGACGTCGTCAGCACGAGGTGGAAGGGCCGCTGCAGGTTGCGGGCGATCCACGGCGCCATCCAGTCCCAGACGTCGGCGAAATGGACGTGGACGAAGACGGCGATTGGCACCACGGGACCTGTCTCCCCCTTGCCGGGGAATAAGCCGGAGGACGCGGGCGCCGCTGGCAAATTCGGGTGCTCTGGCATGCTCATGTCCGATCGAAGCGGGCCGTGAGCCCATCCGCCAGCGCGCGCAGCAGCCGTCCGGCGAGCGGGGCCTTCCCGTGCGGCGTCCGTGCGACGAAGGCGGCCAGCTGCAGCGGCACGTAGACAAGGGTACGCAGCTTCCAACGGGTGGGGATATGGGCAAGGCGCAGCAAGTGAAACTGGTTGCGCGCATAGCTCTGCATGCGCGCGGCGGACTGGCGGGGAAACCGCAGGCCGCCGACCTCGACGATGCCCTCGCCGACCCGGTGCCGCAGGGTGACGCCTGGCACGCACCAGACCGAAAAGCCCTTCGACCAGGCGCGGAAGCACCATTCGACGTCGATCGCGTCCATCCGGTAGCGGGCCTCGAAACCGCCGATGGCGCGTAGCGCTGCGAGCGTTATCAGGCTGCCGGAGGTGATGAGGAAATCGGTTGCGCGATAGGCGGCGGGGGCACCGGGAACGGTGCGGTCGCGGTAGTGCGGCACCTTGGTCGGCGCCTCTGGATCGGCGGCGAGCGCCGGCCCGACCGCCGCCGGGCGGTATCCCCGGGCGTCGAGATCGTCGAAGGCCTCGCACAGACGGCGGGCCATGTCGGGCGTCGGCGTGCTGTCCTGGTCGAAGAAGAGGATCGCCTGGCAGCCTCGCTGCTCTGCCGCTTCCACCAGACGGTTGAGCCCGGCGCCGATGCCGGCATTCGCCTCCGTCTGCAGCAAGGAGAGGCGGCTGTCGGCCCGCAATGCATCGAGGAGGGACGGCTCGATGGCCTCGCCGGTCGGCCCATCGACATGGACGAGGACGGGCCCGCCGAAACCGGTGGCCACCGCGATGAGGGCCTGCAGCAGAGTTTTGTCGGGGCGGTAGACCGTGATGGCGATGGCGATGTCTTGGTCGCGAAGCGGCATCCCGTATATCCGTTCAACGGCGACGCGAAGCGTCGCCTTGCTTCCCCGTCTTACCCCATCATGCCCTCGATCAAGGCTTTCTGACGGGGCAAGCAGACGCCGTGCAGGTCGTAGCGGTCGATCACCGTCTGCCGACCGGCCTTGCGCATCGCGCGGTAGTTCTCGGGCTTCGAGATCGCGTCCACCACGGTATCGGCAATGCCCTCCGGATCGAAGAAGTCGACGAGCAGTCCGTTCTGCCCGTGCCGGATGACTTCCTCGACCGGCTGCGTCTGCGAACCGATCACCAGACACTCCGTCGCCATCGCCTCCAGCATCGACCAGGACAGGACGAAGGGATAGGTCAGGTAGACGTGCGCGTCCGAGACCTGCAGCATCTGCTTGAACACCTCGTAGTCGATTCGGCCGACGAAGTGCACCCGCTTCTCGTCGATCGTCACCTCCTTCAGCGCCCGCGCCTTGTAGCTCTCGCCGGCCGGGAGTTTCGCGCCATAGCTTACCCCGTCGCCGCCGACGATGACGATCTGCGCCGTCGGGTGCTTCTTCAGGATCCGCTCGGCGGCCCGCATGAAGACATGGAAGCCGCGATAGGGCTCGAGATTGCGCGCAACGAAGGTGACGAGCGGCACCGTGCCGTCGAAGGTGATGCCGTTGAGGGTGACCGAGGGCTTCTCGGCGGCTTTGAGCGCTGCGGTGTCGACCCCGTCGTGGATGACCGAGACCTTGGCGGAATAGGCCTCGGGAAACCGGCTCTGCTGCCACCAGGTGGGCGAGATGCCGCGGTCGGTCGCCTCGAGACAGCTGAGCAGCAGCTGGTTGCGGCTGCGCAGGTGGAATTTCAGCTCGTCGCTCGAGGGGAATTCCTTGTCGAAGCCGACATCGGCGCCGGTGGCGCTGTAGAAGAACTCGAAATAGCTGAGCAGCGGCACGTCGGGGAAGATGTCCTTGACGAACTGCGTCTCGCCCCAGCCGCAATGGCCGATGATGAGGTCCGGCTTGACCCCGTTGTTCTTCAGCTGCAGCAGGATCCGCGCCACCGCCTGGCCGTGCAGGATGCCGTCCTCGATCGTCGTGAGATAGGGGTGGATGTTCGGCGTCGTCGCCCGGTGCGGCTGGTAGGCGATCAGCTCGATGTTCGGCAGCCGGTTCGGCGTGTTCTTGGTGATGAAGGTGATCTTGTTGTGCGGCGCCAGCTCCCGGCAAAGGTGCAGGAACTGCCCGGGAAAGTTCTGGTGAATGAAGATCAGTCGCTTGTTCTTGATCATGGATCCTGTGGGGCGCGGACGTCCCCTTCCTGTCACGCCGGGCACGGCGTCGCGCACGGACCGGCGTCCTGCATCCTCTGCCGGGCGGGATTGACCCGTACCCGCGCAGAGGATGCCCTGGCAGCTGGGGTGAGGTGGCCTAGCGCTCGCGGAAAGCCTGGCTCATCGAATGGGTGACCGGTTCGATCAGATATTGCAGGGCGGTACGCGCCGTGGTCGGAATGATGACCTCGGCCGGCATGCCCGGGTAGAGCTGCAGGTCCTGCGCGGCATGCGACAGAGACTCGGGGTCGACGCGCACCTCTGCGGTGTAGAAGGACGTGCCATTTTCGAGGGTCACGCGGTCGGCCGAAACCTTGGTCACCTCGCCCCAGGCGGACGGGGTGATGCTCTGGTTGTAGGCGGTCAACTTGATCTCCGCCCGCATTCCCGCCTTCACCTGGGCGATGTCGGTGGTCGGCAGGTTCGCCTCGATGATCATCGGGCTGTTGCTCGGCACGATCTCCATCAGCCGTTCGCCGGGCGAGACGATGCCGCCATTGGTAAACTGTGTGAGGCCGAACACGGTGCCGGCTGCGGGCGCCTTGACTTCGACGAGATCGAGGGTCGCCTTGGCCGACTGCAGCCGCGGCAGGATATTGGCGAGGTCGCCCTGGATGTCGCTGAGGCCCTGGCTGCCTTCGGTCAGGTGATCCTCGAACAGACGGTTGATCTGCATCTGCGTCTCGCCCTTGGCCTGCTCGGCCTCGGCGATCTGTGCCTTCAGGCTGCCGATCTGGCCGTCGAGACCAGCGGCGACGCGCTGCAGCTCCAGGACCTTGGTCTTGGTGCCGAAGCCGCGCTCGGCCAGCGACTTGGTGCCGACGAGCTCCTGCGCGATGAGCGAGCTCTGGCTGGAAATCGCGTCGATCTGCGCCTGGTAGCCGGAAATGCGGGTGTTCAGCTGGGCCAGCCGCTGCTCCAGGATGCTCGCCTGGTTGCGGATCGCCTGGCGGCGCTTTTCGAAAAGGCTGGTCTGGTCGCTGATCAGGCCGGCGATCGCCGTTTCGCTCTGGCGCTGGGTCAGGGCTGGCGGGAAGGAGACCTCCTCGACGCCGGCGCCTTCCGCCATGAAGCGCGAGCGCCGGGCCAGGAGGTTCATGTACTGGTTGTCGTAGACCTCGAAGGCCGAGCGCGCCTGCACGTCGTCCATCTTCACGAGCACGTCGCCCTTCGCCACCGTCTGGCCGTTGCGGACGAGAACTTGCGAGATGATGCCGCCGTCGCGCTGCTTGATGACCTTGCGGTTGTCCTCGACCTTGACGACGCCGGCCGCCATGATCGCGGCGCCGAGCGGGGCGAAAGTCGCCCAGATGCCGAGGCCAACGACGAAGACCGCGACGATGACCGAGCCGATGATGATCGGCCGGCGCATGCCGGTATCGAAATCCTCCGGCGGCTCGTTGACGGCCAATGCCAGAGGCCTGGAAGTTGCGAGCGCGGTGGAAGCTTCCGGCTCTTCGGAGGGCTTTCTGAAAGCTACAACTGACATCGACGCTTCTTTCAACTCGGATGGCGACGAAAAACCCTCGTCGGGTCGGCCTTCAGGATGATGACGCCCCGGCCCCGATCGGGGTGGTGGCATCGGTGACGCGCGGCGCGGCTGCCTCGCCGGCCACCGGCGCGGCCTGCGGGACCGGCGTCGGCATCAGCTTGGCAAGGACCGCGTCGCGCGGACCGAAATTCTCGATCACGCCGTCGCGCAGCAGCAGGATCTTGTTCGCAAACTTCAGCGCCGACATCCGGTGCGAAATTACCACGACCGTCGAGCCCATCTTGCGCAGCTCGAGAATGGCCGCGAGGAGGGCGTTCTCGCCATCGGAATCGAGGCTGGCGTTCGGCTCGTCCAGCACCACGAAGGAGGGCTTGTCGTAGAGCGCGCGGGCCAGCGCGACGCGCTGGCGCTGGCCGACCGAGAGCATCGCGCCGCCGTCGCCGAGCTCGGTGTCGTAGCCGTCGGGCAGGCGCAGGATCATGTCGTGGATGCCGGCCATGCCGGCGGCTTCCAGCACCTTGCCGTCGTCCGGGTTGGCGACGAAGCGGCTGATGTTGTCGCGCACCGTGCCCGAGAACAGCTCGACGTCCTGCGGGAGATAGCCGACATGGCGGCCGATATGGTTGCGGCCCCAGGAGTGCATCTCGGCGCCGTCAAGGCGCACCGCGCCGGCGGTCGGCTGGGAGACGCCGATGAGGAGACGGGCGAGCGACGACTTGCCGGCGCCGGACGGCCCGATCAGGCCGAGGCAGTCGCCCGGCTCGAGGGCGAAGTTGAGGCTCTTTAGCAAAGCTTTCTGCGTGCCTGGGAAGGCGTAGACAACCTGCTCGACCGAGAGCCGGCCGACCGGGCGCGGCAGTTCCATGCCGGTCTCGCGAGCCGGGAACTCGTTCAGCAGGCCGTTGAGGCGGCTGAAGGCCTGGCGGGTCTGGATGATCGCCTGCCAGGAGCCGACGGCGCGCTCGACCGGCGCCAGCGCCTTGCCCATCAGCATCATCGAGCCGAACATCACGCCCGGACCGGTGAGGCCGTCGATCACCAGCAGCGCGCCGCCGCCGAGGATGGCGATCTGCAGGAACATCCGGAGGAAGCGGATTGCGGCCGAGACGGTGCCGCCGCGCTCGGACGCGGTTTCCTGCGCCTGCAGCATCGCCAGCCGATCGCCGTTCCAGCGCTTGGCAAGGCCCGGCAGCATGCCCATGGCGTGGATGACTTCGGCGTTGCGCAGGCCGGAGTCGGTCGCGCTGTAGGAGCGCTGGCCGGCGACGTTGGCCTCGCGCATGGCCGGGCGGGTGACGTATTCGTTGAGCGCGGCAAGGCCGAGCAGCAGCAAGGCGCCGACGGTCGAGAGCAGGCCGAGGCGCCAGTCGACGATCCAGATGACGGCGAGGAAGATCGGCGCCCAGGGCGCATCGAGCACGGCGTTGGTGACGCTGCCTGCAAGGCCCTGGCGGAAGGTGTCGAGATCGCGCAGCACGTGGCTGCGCACCGGGCGGCCAGCGCGCAGGCCCGCGGCAACCACGGCATCGAGCAGCCGCGGCGCCAGCCGGCGATCGATCATCGTGCCGATCTTGATCAGGATGCGGCCCCGCAGCTCTTCGAGCGCGCTCATCACGATGAAGGCGCCCGTCGCGGCGATGGTCAGGTAGAGGAGGGTCGGCACCGAGCCGGAGACCACGACGCGGGAATAAACCTGCATCATGTAAAGCGGCATTGCCAAGAACAGAATGTTCGAGCCGAAGGAGAAGATGGCGGCAAAGGTCAGCGGTCGGGCCGATGCCTTGAGGGCAGACTTCAGTTCCGGTGCGAGCGGGGGTTTGGCCGACTGCGGTGCATGTGAGCTCATAGCCTGCCTTATACTGTCCGCCCGACGCGCGGCCGATCGCAAGCCGCAACTCTACGGCGATTTACACGGCGGTAAAGGAGTTTGTCGAGCCTCTTCATTTCCCGAATGGGCCGCTGAGCGCGCATTTTCCGTAGAGGAAGGTATCTGGGCCACACAGGGCGGCAGCCGGCGGCGAGCGCGCGGATGAATTGCGTCAACCGGCGCCGGCCAGCCCCGGCATCCCCCGCCGCAAGGCTGTGCCAGTCAAGGCGACGAAGGCCGGACTGCCGCTATCTCAGCTGGCGTCGACGTATTTCCGCCAGTCGTGCTCCTCGCGGAAACCGAGGACCTCGCGGATTTTCCGGTTGGAGAGCGGTGCCTCGAAGCCGTCGAGCGGACGGCTCAGCTTGATGTTCGGCACGTGCTTGGCAAGGAAGTCGGCGGTCGGCTCGCGGGCGGTGATGGTGTCGTTGACGGCGTTGAACACCTGGAAGCCGAGCCCGTCCTTCTTGATGCAGAGATCGACGATCTGGCCGAGGTCGCGCGCGTCGATATAGCTCCAGGCATTGCGCTTGCGCGACATCGGGTCGGCGAGGAACTTTGGAAACATGCCGTATTCGTGCGGCTCGATGACGTTGCCGATGCGCAGCGCATAGATGTCGGCGCCAGAGCGCATGGCGAAGGCGCGCGCCGTCTTCTCGTTCAGCACCTTGGACAGGCCATAGCTGTCCATCGGGTCGCTGTCGTAGTCTTCATCCAGTGGCAGCGAGTGGAAATCCTTGTCACCGTCGGCGAAGCAGACGCCGTAGGTGGTCTCGCTGGAGGCAATGATGATCTTCTTGATGCCGAGCTTCACCGCGGCTTCGATGACGTTGTAGGTGCCGATCGTGTTGATCGCGAAGGTCTCGTTGTCCGGCCGGATCTGGACGCGTGGGACGGCGGCGAAATGCACGACGGCGTCGATCTCAGCCGGGCCCTTGCCGGTCTCGTAGTCGCCGAGGTCGAAATGGCTGGAAAGGGCGTTGAACATCTGCCCGCTGTCGGAAATGTCGGCGATCAGCGTGTTCACGCCGGGATGTGCCAGGGGCAGGAGGTCGACGTTGAGAACGGTGTGACCGCGTTGCGTGAGGTAGGGCACGACATGGCGCCCGGCCTTGCCGGTGCCGCCGGTGAAGACGATGCGCTTGCTCATGATGATCTCCAGAAATGCGAAGGCGGACGCCCCCGCGAGGCGTCCGCATATAAGGGGGTGCCGGCCGGGTGCTACTGGCTCTGGCGGAAATTGCGGATGCGGTCGAACAGCACCGCGAGGAGGATCGCGCCGCCGATGAAGACGCCTTGCCAGAAGGCGTTGATGCCGAGGAGGCCGAGGCTGTTGCGGATCACCTCGATCAGCGCCGCGCCGATGATGGCGCCGAGCGCCGTGCCGATGCCGCCGGCAAGGTTCGCCCCGCCGATGACCGCGGCGGCGATCACCTGCAGCTCCATGCCCGAGCCGATGTTCGTCGTCACCGCGCCGAGCCAGCCGGTCTGGATGATGCCGGCGATCCCCGCCATGACGGCCGAGATCATGTAGACCGCGACCTTGATCGGCTTCACCGGAATGCCGGTGAGGGTGGCCGCATGCTCGTTGCCGCCGATCGCGAAGACATGCCGGCCAAAGCTCGTCCACCGCAGGACGAAGCCCATGATCAGGCCGAGCACCACCATGTAGACGACGGGGTTGGCGATGCCGAACAGCCAGGCGCCGCCGCCAAGCGCCAGCAGCTGCTGGTGGTCCGGACCGAACTCAAAGACCACGGTGTTGTTCGACGCGACCATGGCCAGGCTCCGCGCGATCGACAGCATGCCGAGCGTCACCACGAAAGGCGGATAGTCGAGATAGGCGATGAGGATGCCGTTGAAGGCGCCGACCACCAGCGCCGTGCCGATGGCCGCGGCGATGCCGACCTCGATGGAGTAGCCGGCATGCATGGTGACCGCGAGCACCATGCTGGTGAGGCAGAGCACCGAGCCGACCGACAGGTCGATGCCGCCGGAGATGATCACCAGCGTCATGCCGAGGGCGATGATCGCGACGAAGGTGACGTTGCGGGTGATGTTGTAGAGGTTCTTCGACGTCGCGAATGAATCGGTCGCGACCGACAGGAAGAGGCACGCCAGAATCACCGCGACGAAGACCCAGAAGGTCTGGCTCGCGAACTGCCGGGAGAGCCAGCTTTTCGGCTTCTGCTCGAGGGGTTGGTCCAGCGTCAATGCCATGGTCGACCTGTCGTATTGCCGCAAGAAAGGGGCCCGCAGAACGCCGCGGGACGGAAAGATCGCGGGGGCGGGAAGCGTATTGGCGCCATGGGTCAGGCCGTCTCGATCGCGCCGGTGATGAGGCCGGTGACCTCCTCGGGCGAGCTGGCGGCGATCGTCTTGTCGGCGACCTTGCGGCCGCGGCGCATGACGATGACGCGGTCGGCGACATCGAAGACGTCGGGCATGCGGTGGCTGATGAGGACGACGGTGATGCCCTGGTCGCGCAGGCGGCGGATGAGGTTCAGCACCTCGGCGATCTGGCGGACGGAAATCGCCGCGGTCGGCTCGTCCATCAGAACGATCTTGGCATCCGACAGCCGCGTGCGGCCGATCGCGACCGCCTGGCGCTGGCCGCCGGACATTTTGCGCACCAAGTCGCGAGGCCGGGTCTCGGATTTCAGCTCGGCGAAGATCTGCGCCGAGCGCTTGTACATTGCGGCATAATCGAGGACCTTGAACGGGCCGATGCCGCGCTTCAGCTCGCGGCCGAGGAAGACGTTCGCGGCCGCCGTCAAATTGTTGCAGAGCGCGAGGTCCTGGTGGACGATCTCGATGCCGTGCTGGCGCGCCTCGACCGGCTTGTTCATCACGAGCTCGGTATCGTTCATCTTCAGGCTGCCATGCGTCGGCCGGAAGTTGCCGGCGATCATCTTGACCAGCGTCGACTTGCCGGCGCCATTGTCGCCCATCAGGCCGACCACCTCGCCGGGCTGCAGCGTGAACGATACGTCGTTCACCGCATGGATGGCGCCGAAATGCTTCGACACGTTGATGAGCTGTAGTACCGACACGTGCCGCTTTCCTCCCGTGCAGGATGCGCGGCGCCGGCTTCGATCTCCGCCGAAGGCTCTGGCCGCATCCCCGCAGGCGGGGGCATCGTGCGGATGCCATACCGCACAGTCTGCGTCCGGCCGTCAACCTTCAGCCAAGCAAATAAAACCAAGTTTTCGCGGTGCAGATTGACGCTGCTTCACGCTCTCGATTACATGATCGTCAAGGGATGGGGCGGCTCTATTGTTGCACTGCGCTGGCTTTGAGCAGTTGCAGCAATAGTGATTGCGTATTCCATTGATAACGTTCGGGCCAGTGATGGGTGCAGTCGATGTTCGGCCGCCGCGTCGCCGTGCCTGCGCTCATGCCGGGTCCTTCGGGAAAGCCGGTTTCATGGCGGATCGCCCGGCACAAGGGCGGCGGCCACTATCGCACAGCCAGGTCCAGAAGGGCCGGCGGGGCATCTCGGGAGGAAACACCATGCGCAAACTCACTCTGCTGCTGGCCGCGGCCACCATGGCGCTGGCGGGCGCCGGGCCGGCTTTGGCCAAGAAGCAGCTGGTGATCGTCGTGAAGGGCCTCGACAACCCCTTCTTCGAGGCGATCAACCAGGGCTGCCAGAAGTGGAACAGCGAGAACGCCAGTTCCGAATATGAATGCTTCTACACCGGCCCGGCCTCGACCTCGGATGAGGTCGGCGAGGCGCAGATCATCCAGGACATGCTGGGCAAGGCCGACACCGTGGCCATGGCGATCTCGCCGTCCAATGCCAAGCTGATCGCCCAGACGCTGAAGACCGCCGCGCCGACGATCCCGATCATGACGCTCGACGCCGACCTCTCCGCCGACGATGCCGCATTGCGCAAGACCTATCTCGGCACCGACAACTACCTCCTCGGCTTCAAGCTCGGCGAATACATTAAGAAGGCAAAGCCGAACGGCGGCAAGATCTGCTCGATCCAGGGCAATCCCGGCGCCGATAACATCCTGCGCCGGGCGCAAGGCACGCGCGACGCGCTGACCGGGCAGAAGGGCATCGCCGCGCTCGCCGGCGAGGGCGGCTGGACCGAAGTCTCCGGTTGCCCCGTCTTCACCAATGACGACGGCGCCCGCGGCGTCCAGGCGATGACCGACATCCTCGCCGCCAATCCGGACCTCGACGCCTTCGCCATCGAGGGTGGCTGGCCGCTGTTCGGGGCGCCGCAGCCCTACCGCGATCTCGTCAAGCCTTTGGCCGAGCGGATCGCCAGCGGCGACTTCGTGATCGCCGCCGCCGACACGATCGGCGATGAGGTGGCAATCGCCAAGGAGGGCCTTGTCACCGCGCTCGTCGGCCAGCGGCCGTTCGAGATGGGCTACAAGGCGCCCGGCGTCATGATCGACTTGATTGAGGGCAAGGCCGTCGCAGACCCGGTCTTCACCGGCCTCGACGAATGCACCAAGGACACCGTCGACACCTGCATCCAGAAATAAGATCGGCGACGGGGAGCCATTCCGCTTCCTCCCCGTTGTCGCGCGTCTCGTGCAATCGGGCCGGCCTGTTTCGACAGGCCGGCCCGATGTCATTCTCCCGTCGCTTTCGGAAGGCACAAGGCCGGCACTGTCACGGAACTCGATACCATGCGTCACGTCCTTCTCCTCGCCCCCCGGCATCGCCGCGGCTACACCGATTCGGCGATCCTCGACGCCAAGGCGCGCGGCGACATGCCGACCGCGGCGCGCGGCGCCACAGACGAGGCCTATCTCGCATCGTCGATGGGATGGCTGGGCCGGGTCGAGGCGATCGCCGTCTATGACGACCTGCCGCTGACCGCGACGATGCGCGCGATCATCGAGAAGGCCGAAACCCTCGGCCTGGCAGTTGAGCACCGGCATCTGCCGCTGGAGCGGCTAAGCGTCATCGACCGCATGGCGATCGCCGCCTGAGCAGGTCGCGACGGCATCGCGGGCATCTTGTCGCGGCGCCGCTTTCGGCCTCCTGAGCTCTCAGTCTTTCACGTCACAACGAAAAACGGCGCCACTTGCAGCGGTGCCGTCCGTTTTGGTGAGGTCGGTCGCCTTGCGGCGATCGTCAGGCCGCGTCGGCCCGTCGCGGCAGACGCCAGTTCGGCCGGATGAAGTGGCAGGTGTAGCCGTTCGGGGTTCGCTCGAGGTAATCCTGGTGCTCCGGCTCGGCGAGCCAGAAATCACCCACCGGCGAAAGCTCGGTCACGACCTTGCCGGGCCACAGGCCGGACGCGTTGACATCGGCGATCGTATCCTCGGCCACCGCCTTCTGCTCGGGGCTCGCATAGAAGATCGCCGAGCGGTAGCCGGGACCGCGGTCGTTGCCCTGGCGGTTCGGCGTCGAGGGGTCGTGGATCTGGAAGAAGAATTCCAGCAACTGGCGATAGCTCATCACTTCCGGCTCGAAATTGATCTCGATCGCCTCGGCATGGGTGCCGTGGTTGCGGTAGGTGGCGTTCTTCACGTCGCCGCCGGAATAGCCGACGCGGGTCGAGACGACGCCCGGCATCTTGCGGATCAGATCCTGCATTCCCCAGAAGCAGCCCCCTGCCAGAACGGCGCGTTCGGTGGTCATCGGATGTCTCCTATCGGATTAGTTCGCTGGACCCTTGAGATAGGAAGTTTCCGCTTCGTTTCCAGCCGCTTCGCCGGCCGTCCTCTGCCTCCAACGCGTGGCGAAGATGAGAGCCGTGCCGCGATACGTCCGCGGGCCAGACGGTGCTGCCGTAGTCCCCATGCAGTTCCGGTTTCGCCAGCGGCACCCAGCGAAATTGGGCCGAGCAGCGACGCCCCCCGCTGATCATTGCGCCGGCGCCACCTATATCCGCAGCATGAGAGCGACGATCCAATTTGTGGGAGAGGCTGAATGACGGCCCTGATACCGTTCGACAACAGCTATGCCCGTCTGCCCGAGAATTTCTATGCCCGGGTGCTGCCGACGCCGCCGACAACGCCGCGGCTGATCAAGCTGAACCGGGACCTCGCCGTCCAGCTCGGCCTCGACCCGGATGCGCTTGAAACGGCGGAGGGTGCCGAGATTCTGGCGGGGAAGCGGGTTCCGCTCGGTGCCGAGCCGATCGCGCTCGCCTATGCCGGCCACCAGTTCGGCAGTTTCACGCCGCAGCTCGGCGATGGGCGGGCGATCCTTCTCGGCGAGGTCGTAGACCGCGATGGTGGTCGCCGCGACATCCAGCTGAAGGGGTCCGGTCCGACGCCCTTCTCCCGCCGCGGCGACGGGCGGGCGGCGCTCGGGCCGGTGCTGCGCGAATATGCCGTCAGCGAGGCCATGGCGGCGCTCGGTATCGCGACGACGCGCGCGCTGGCGGTGACGACGACCGGCGACAGTGTCGTCCGCGAGACCGATCTTCCAGGCGCCGTGCTGGCGCGGGTGGCGGCGAGTCACATCCGCATCGGCACCTTCCAGTTCTTCGCCGCGCAAGGCGACGGGGCGGCGCTGAAGCACCTCGCCGACCACGCCATCGCCCGGCACTATCCCGATGCGGCGCTGGCCGCGTCGCCCTATCGGGCGCTCCTCGAGGGCGTGATCGGGCGCCAGGCGGATCTGGTGGCGCGCTGGATGCTGGTCGGCTTCATCCACGGGGTGATGAACACCGACAACATGTCGATCTCCGGCGAGACCATCGATTACGGCCCTTGCGCCTTCATGGACGCCTATGATCCGGCGGCCGTCTTCTCCTCGATCGACCATTATGGGCGCTACGCCTTCTCCAACCAGCCCGGCATCGCCCAGTGGAATTTGACGCGGCTCGCCGAATGCCTGCTGCCGCTGCTGGCCGAGGACGAGGCGGCGGCGATCGAGATCGCGCAGGAGTCGCTGGCTGGCTTCGCCGACCTCTTCCACAGCGCCTATCTCGGCGGCCTCCGCCAGAAGCTCGGGCTGACGACGGCGCGGGAAGGGGACGACGCGCTGGCGCAGGATCTGCTCGGCCGGATGGCGACGGGCAAGGCGGATCACACCTTGACCTTCCGGCGTCTCGCCGATGCGGCTGCCGATCCCGCGGCCGACGGGGTCGTTCGCGCGCTGTTCGATGCGCCCGAAGCCTTCGACGAATGGGCGGTCCGCTGGCGCGCACGGCTGGCCGAAGAAGCCGGCGATCCGCAAGGACGCCGGACCGCGATGCGCGCGGTCAGCCCGGCGATCATTCCGCGCAATGCCGAGGTCGAGAAGATGATCGCGGCCGCCGTCGGCGCCGGGGATTTCGCGCCGTTCGAGCGCCTCGTCGCGGCACTGGCTGAACCCTACGCCGATCGGCCGGAATACGCGGAGTATGCAAGTGTCCCGGCGACGGCCGAGCGCCCGTACCAGACCTTCTGCGGGACCTGAGCTCTCGCGCCGATTGATCGCGCGGGAGCAATCCGTGCGGCTTTCTCCCGCTAGACACTGGATCATGACAGCCGGCTGCCCCATGCTTCGGGCATGGGAATTGAAATTGAGCGTAAGTTTCTCGTCCGCGACGACAGCTGGAAGACCGTTTCCGGCAGCGACAGCGTTTCGATCCGGCAGTTCTATCTCGCCCGCCGCGACGCCTTCTCCGTCCGCGTCCGCATCGTCGACGAACGCGACGCCTTTCTCACCATCAAGACCGGCAGCGGTTTTACGCGCGGCGAGTTCGAGTATCCCATCCCCTTGGCCGACGCGCTCGACCTCGAGCCCGCGCGCGTCGGCATCACCATCGCCAAGCGCCGGTACCGGCTGCCGCACGGCGATCATCTCATCGAGATCGACGTTTTCGGAGGAGAGCTTGCGCCGCTGATCGTGGCCGAGATCGAGCTCGAGACGGAAACCGATATCGTCGTGCTCCCGGCATTTCTCGGCCGCGAGGTGACCGGCGATCCCGCCTTCTCCAATGTCCGCCTGGCGACGGCCGGCATCCCGGACGCCGCCACGACCCTCTAGCGTCGAGCGTGCCGCAGCGCGATGCTCGGCTTGCCCCACCCGTTCATTTCACCCGCATGATGTTTGCCCGCACGGATTTGACATGAGTTTTCGGATCGACCCCGCCGCCCCGCTCGACGCTGACGTCCGGCGCATTGCCGGAGAGCAGATCGACAAGGCCATCGCCCAGCTCGGCGCGACGTCGTCCGGCGGAGACCGCGATACGGCCATCCACGACGTGCGAAAGCGCATGAAGAAGCTGCGCGCATTGTTCCGCCTGGTTCGGAACGGCGACTCGGCTTTCTACAAACAAGAGAACGCCCGCCTGCGCGACGGCGCGCGCCTCCTGTCGTCCGCGCGCGACCGCACCGCGCTGATCGAGGCGCTGGATTCGCTGGGGCAGGACGTGCCAGCGAGCCTTTCCACCGAAGCGGTCGACGCAGCTTTTGCACCGCTCCGGTTGGAACTGCTCGCCCGGCGCCGCGATGCCGAAGATGGCGAGGGCGGCACCGATGCCCTTATCGCGGGCACGATCGACACCTTGCAGGCCTGCCGGACGGCGCTCGACGGTCTCCGCTTCCCCCGCTCAAAATCGCGCGCCGTCGCCAGTTCGGGCTTTGCCGCTACGCACGCGGCGGCGCGATCGGCCTTGAAGGTCGCCGAGAAGACCAGCGAGGCCGAGGACCTCCATCTCCTGCGCAAGCACGTCAAATATCTCGGCTTCCATCTGGCGCTCCTCGCGCCGCTCTGGCCCGAAGCCTTCGCCCCCTTGCGCCAAGCCGCGGGCGACATTGCCGACGATCTCGGCCGTGACCACGACTTCGCCGTGCTGCGCGACGAGATCGAGGCAGGGCAGCATCCGCTGGTGCTCGCCTTGATGGACAGGCGGCAGGCCGAGCTTCAGGGCAAGGGCCTCGTTCTGGCCCGGCGTCTCCTGGCGGAGAAGCCGGCGGCCGTCGAAACGCGCATTGCCCGCCTCTACCGGGACGCTCGGAAGGGTTCTGTCACACAGATGTGAACGACGCTGGGTTGCGATGGCGAGGCCTCAAATGGGCCAACGCCGAGGCCTTCCCCGCGGCTCGCAAGTGTTGTGGTTCTGCAGCACTTCGACAGACGATTCGCATTGCATGCCAAGCTTTTGCGCCGCCATTAAAATTCCGGTGGAACCGGCTGAATCCTTCGTGCATGCTCTGATTCGTGAGGCTGCTATGAAGCACACGGCGGCAGCTGGCGCACGTCAGGCCCTCTAGAGAAGGGCTGTTAAGGGGAGGTTGTAATGCTGAGACTTGCATCGCAGAACCTCAAAAGCCGCACCATACTTCTGATCGAACGGGACGAAGTCTGTGCAGGCGAGATGATGGCCGCGGTGAAAGCGGCCGGTGGACAGTTGGCGGGTTGTGTGAGTTCGGGCATGGGGGCCGTGGCCTTTGCCCGTCGCCAGCGGATCGACTGCGTCATGGTTCATACCCAGACACTACTGCGGATTTCGTTTCCGCTGAACGAGGTGATGGCCTCGCTTGGCGTGGTCGTCGTGCCCGTGACCTCGTTCGACGAATGGTACGATCTCGACGACGAAGAAGACGAGGAGCAGCCGCTCGAGCTCTTCCTGGCGGCGTGCGCCTGAGAATCGAGGCTTGAGAGAACGGCGGGCGTTGGTGCCGTTCGTATCGCCATGCCATCGACGGCATTTCCGCGAGCATTCCCTCACCATCATTATCCGCGGGATCGCTAGACGAGGGAATCCCGCGGCTCTCTCACCCTCAGCCGGTCCTTCCCGCCCAGGAACCGTCCTGACGGTACCGCTCTCGTGCTGGCCGCGGCGACGCCGGCGTAGGCTTTCGGGGCCGGCGGGCGCAACCGACTGGGCGGCCGGGTGGTCATTCACGCGCAGATGCTTCCTTTGAGGCGGCGCGTGGCACGCCCTTAAACATTCCGGTTTTCCGGCCGGTCCTGTAGGACAGGGCCACCGGGGCGCGCGCCCCGCATGGGGGAACCGCTGGGCATGTTGACCGCGCACTGCAAGGTAAAGCTCGAGGATCCGCAGGAGACCTTGCGCGAACTTCTCGAACATTACGAGGAGCACGGCACCGTGACGCTGGGCGAGGGGACCGGCTTGATCGTCACGCCTTTCGGCACGGCGAATCTCGTCGCCGGCGCGAGGACGATCCGCATCTCCATTGAGGCGGGGGACGAGACCAGCCTCGCCTACATGACCTACGGCATCGCTTTCCATCTCAACGAGTTCTCGCCGGACAGGCCGCCGCTGGTGCGCTGGGAAGGACATCACACGGTGGGGGTGACGCCGCCCTATCTCCGCGAGATGATGGTCGTCTCGGCCGAGGACGTGACGCCATCGATGCGCCGGCTGGTGCTGCGGACGGACAATGTCGAGCGTTTCGCCCGCGACGGCATCCATGTGCGCCTGCTGTTTCCGCCGAAAGGCCGTCCACCGGTCTGGCCGGTGACGGGGGAGGATGGCTGTCCGCAATGGCCGACCGGCGACGACGCGCTGGTCGCCCGCGTCTACACCGTGCGCCGCCTTGATGTCGCGGCCGGCGAGATGACGGTCGACATCCTCCGCCACGACGGCGATGCGACGCCGGGCTCGGTATTCGCCATGACCGCGCAGCCGGGCGACATCGTCGGCGCCGTCGGACCCGCAGGAGACGCGCTGCCGGAGGCCGGCAAGCTCTTCCTCTTCGGCGACGAGACGGCAATCCCGGCGATCGCCCGCATTCTCGACGCGCTTCCACCGACGGGCACCGCCCGCGCCGTCATCGAGATCGCCGGGCCGCAGGAGCGCCAGCCTCTGCCGACCGGCGCCAATATCCACATCGACTGGCTGCAGCGCGGCGAGCGGAGCCTCAGCGAGGCCGCCGCGCTGCTTACCCCCGACGATCTCGGCGAGGATGGCTTCGTCTGGGCGGGCTGTGAGTTCGCTGACTTCAAGGCGATCCGCCGCCATTGTCGCACGGTCCTCGGCTTCGCCAAGCACCGGCACCTCGTCGTCGCCTATTGGCGACGCGGGCATGCGGGCGACCTCGACGGCTGATCCCCGTCGTTCCGCCGGGGCGCAAGTCCCCGGCCAAGCGGCTCGATGATCGCCGCGGCCCCTTCAAGGGCTGCACGGCGCTCGCCCAGTGGTTCGTCGCCTGGTTTCGCCGTCGCCGGGTTGTCCGGCGCTGAGCCGCGCGGCTCAGAAGCGGTACTTGATCGACCCGATGATGTCGCGGCCTTGCTCGCGGTAGCAATAGGCGTCGGCGCAGGTCACGTCCCGCTTGTCGAAGAGGTTCTTGGCGTTGATCTGCGCCGAGATGCCGTCGAGCTTGGGGTTTGCCTTGCCGAAATCATAGGACAGCGCGGCATCGATGAAGACGCGGTCGTCGTTGCGGCGAGTGTTTTCTGCGTCGGCGAAGCTCTCGCCCTGGAAGCGCAGCCCGAGACCGAGGCCGAGGCCCTCGGCAAGGTTTGCCGGCAGCTGATAGCCGCCCCAGACCGAGAACTGATGCGCCGGAATGCCGACCGGCACCTTGCCGACATTGTCGCCGCCGGTGATCTCGAGATCGACATAGGTGTAGGCGGCGGTGAGGTCGATGCCCTCGGCAAGGCTCGTCGTCGCCGAGACCTCGAAGCCGCGGGACTGCACCTCGCCGAGCTGGATCTGGAAGAAGCGGTTGTCGGGGTCCTGCGACAGGACATTGGTCTGGTTGATCTCGAACAGCGCGGCGTTGACCGAGAGGTTCACGTCGTCCGGTGCGTATTTGACGCCGAGCTCGACCTGGTCGCCCTTTGTCGGGTCGAAGGCGAGCCCCGCGGCATTGGTGCCGATGGTCGGCGCGAAGGAGGTGGAATAGCTGACATAGGGCGAGATGCCGTTGTCGAAGAGATAGGAGAGCCCGGCCCGGCCCGAGAACTGTTCGTCGTTCTGCTCGGTGTTCACGAATGTCAGGTCGTTTCGGTTCTTTGTGTCGAGCCAGTCATAGCGCCCGCCGAGGGTCAGCACGATGCGATCGTATTCGGCTTGGTCCTGCAGGTAGAGCCCCAGCAGGCTCTGCTTCGTGTTGGTGCGGGCGCCGAAATTGGCCAGGCTGAAATCATCCCCGGATGGTCCTTCGATCGGCTGTTCCCCGTAGTTGGGATTGACGAGGTCGAACGGCGGCACGTCGGCATTGGCGCCGTAGCGATAGCTGGTATCGCTATAGCTGTAGTCGAGGCCACCAAGCAGCGTATGGGCTACCGGCCCGGTGTCGATGTTGACCTGGACCTGGTTGTCGACGGCGATCGAATCGGCGTCGTCGAAGATCTGCCCGGCGGTGCGGCTGGCGGTGAGCCCGTCATCGGCGATCTTACCGAAGGAAACGAAGCGCATGTTGGTGTCGACCGACTGGTAGCGCAGGTTCTGGCGCACGGTCACGGTGTCGTCGAAGCGGTGCTCGAACTCGTAGCCGATCCGCGCCTGCCGGCTGTCGAGGTCGCGGAAGCGAGGATCGCCTTCCTCCAGATTGGTGATCTGGTTGTTGAAGGTGACGTAGCCCGCAGCGCCGCCGGACGTCAGTTCGGTGTATTCGCCAAGGATGGTGAGATGGGTGTTGCGGTCGGTGGAGCGCAGCGTCAGGGCCGGCGCGATGTAGCGGCGGTCGTCACGGGCGGCGATCAGCTCGGTGTCGGCGCTGCGGGCGATGCCGGTCAGGCGGTAGAGCACGTTGTCATTGCCGCCGAGCGGGCCGGAGGCGTCGAAATTGCCTTGATAGCGCTTGTTCGAGCCGGTCTGCGCCTCGACCTCGCGGAACGGCGCCTCGGTCGGGCGCTTGGAGATAACGTTGACGATGCCGCCGGGCGGGCCGGCGCCGTAGAGCACCGAGCTCGGCCCCTTGAGGACCGAGATGCCGTCAAGGCCATAGGGCTCGAGCCGCAGCACCGAGTAAGTGCCGCCGAGGCTGCGCAGGCCATCGCGGTAGAAGCCGTTATTGCTGACGTTAAAGCCGCGGATGAAGACGGTGTCATAGCGCGGGTCGAAGCCGTAGGTGCCGACGCGCACGCCCGAGGTGTAGGCGACGGCCTCGACCAGCGACTGAACCTGACGGGCTTCGAGCTCCTTGCGGGAGACGACGGCGATCGACTGCGGCACTTTCTTGAGGTCGGTATCGGTCTTGGTGCCGACCCGCGCGGCCTTGGCCACATAGCCCTCGGTCGCAAGGCCACCGCCGGTTCCAACGCCCGCATCGCCGACCGTCCCGCCTTCGAGCGTCACCGCCTCCAGCACGATCGTGTCTTCGGCGGCGGCAAGGCTGGCGGACAGGGCAAGGCAGGAGCAGCCGAGGAGCCCGGACAGGACGAGGCGACGGGGGCGGACCATGGCAAGTTTCCCTGATGACGGCGGCCGGCGGCCGCTTGGCCGTCAGTACGTAAAGTTGACAAATACAGTCAACATTCAGCCGTCCCAAAACCGCCGATCAGGGCGGGACAGGGGGCATTAGCCGGAATTGTTGCCGAAACACCGCAGGAGGCTTGGCCTCAACCTCATCTTGGAATTTCGAAGGAGGGACGATGATACGGTTCCGCGGCGCCCCTTGCGACTGACCTGCCGCCGGAGCACCATCCGCTTCGGATCAACGCCGTGCAGGACATCTGCCCTGCTACGCCCACAAGATTCGCGCCGTTCCGCCCACGACGTTTGCGTTGCCCTGTGTGAAATCGGCGCCGATGCCACGATGGATCATCGCTCCTGGCCCCGGTCCTGCGGCCTCTGACAGCTCGCCGACGCGAAACGCCTCGCTGGACAGAGTAGCCGGCGGACTGCGCTACCAGCTGTCGACGGTCAAGAGCATCGCGACCATGGACCTCCGCACCATTCCCCAGTCGTCAAAACTCACCGCCGGGATCTCGAAGCGGTCGAGGACGACCACCCCGTGGTGCCGCGGGTCCCGCGAGATCTGGACGAACAGGGCCTCGACGGCCTCGACGGAGCCTTCCAGCACCTGCATGACCTTCCGGCCGTCGACCGCCAGAATCCCGGTGATCGCATGGGCACGGTTCCATTCCGCCGACCATGCGACGATCGCGACGAGATCGTCCTGCGTGGTCGCTTCGGAGAGGGTGCTGGCGTAGCGGAGGCGGATGAGCATGAACCGAACCGTATTGTAGACTGCTGAGGTGGTCTTACAGCGGCTCCATCGGAGCCCACCGGCCGGAATGTTGCAACCCTCAAGGGCGACAGCCAAGCGAATGGAACGGTCACGGTGGCCTATGCGCTCACATGCCTATTCCCATCCGGCTCAGCCGCGCCGATCCGTCTATCGCCGATCAACTCGCCATCAGGTCGAGCCGTTGCAGCCGGACAATGGGGTCAGGGGAAGGCGTGGTGCCCAGGGACGGAGTCGAACCGCCGACACTGCGATTTTCAGTCGCATGCTCTACCAACTGAGCTACCTGGGCGCCTTGCTGCGGAGGGATGCGGCAGGCCGCGTCCCTCGCGGGTGGTGGCCTTATATGAAGATCATCCGGCGCTGTCCAGCCACTTTCTTCAGGCAAGGGACGGTGCTGGCCGGCAACCGGTTCTGGCTTGGTACGCTGCGCGGTCGCCTTGGCGCGCTGCGCCGCCGCCACGCTCCGCTTCCCCCCGGCCGATGGCCTTGCGCGAGGCTTTTGTCATTCACAGGGATATCGATTGTTTGCGCCCGGACCGCTTGCGCTTCGCCCGCGGCTATGTCAGAAGGCCCTCGCTTTCAGCAAAAGCGCTGCGGTAGCTCAGTGGTAGAGCACTCCATTGGTAATGGAGAGGTCGGGAGTTCAATCCTCCCTCGCAGCACCATTTTCCTGAGCGAAATTAATAAGATAGCTAGCCATCCCGATCACTGTGCGTACGAGTGGTCGGCTGGGCAGCACGTGGGCAGCACGCGCGCCCGGCGTCGATAAGGTTTGTCGGTTGCAGTCGAATCGCCCAATTGCGCGCCTTGCCGTGGGCGACAAAGTGGTGCCGCCCACGTCCTTCAGCATGCTGCTAGAGCTCGGCACGTTCGTAGTAGCGTGTGGCCTCCTTTAAGAGCGATAGGCCGTAGCCACCGATGCTGTGGCTGAGGTTGTCCGCGGCCAACTTCATAGCGAGAGCTGCGCCGGCGCTCGAGGTGCAGATCGGCGTGTCGAACTTCAGGCAGTCGTAGAGTGGTCCGACCATGGCATCGCGGACGAGCAGCTCTTCGTCGATCGGAAGGTCCGGTAGCGCCTCGAAGCGTGCTTCAGCGGCTTCGAACTCCGTCAGCGCGTTCCACATTGGACAGTGCTCGCGGTCCATAGCGGCCCGGCGCAGGGCCCACACTACCGGATTGGAGCTCAGCAGCGTATCGCAGGCCTCCAGGGTTGCAGGCTCAAGATCCCGACGCAGCATTCTGAGTTCCTGGACGCTCTGGGCGATCTCCGGCGCCTGGTCGAGCTTCAGTGCGATCTGAAGGCGTGCTGCCCAACGTGCATAGGCCTCGGTAGTGAAGATGTCGCTGGACACAGCTTCGCCGGTCGACTGGGTGAGGTCGTTTCTCATTCCATTGCTCCAAAAGATGCGTTGTGCTATTTACACTTGTTCAGATAGCACAAGGTTAATGGGTTGTGAAGCCTGCACAAGTAAGAATGGCGCGAGCGGCGTTGCGGTGGTCCCTGCAGGATCTAGCTAAAGCGGCAAAAGTGCACCGGAACACAATTACAAATTTTGAAAACGAACACTTCGCGGGCAGCCCGGAAGCTGTTCTGGCAATGCGTACAGCCCTCGAGGCCGCTGGCGTTGAGTTCATACCAGAGAACGGGGGCGGCGCAGGTGTGCGGCTTCGTAAGCGTCCCTAGCTTAAGCGGGCTTACTTCGCCGTTATCCGGTAGATCCTCATACCGTATTCGGACGACAATTGGCCCACTCCGCACTCGTAGTCGCCTCGAGACAGCGTGACGTCGTTAAGGTCCCCGGCCATTTTGCTGACCGCCACGCGGCATTCCGAAACGTCCGCCAAGCCCAAGACTTCGCGGTGCTGTGTCAGGTCGCTTCGATCGGGGTAGTAAAAGGCGTCGACCTTTTCCCAGGGCGCAGCAGCCGCCGGCCAGAACATGTTCGCAACGTTCTTGGCTGGGTGGCCTAGAAAGAACCAAAGTGCGATGCCTGCGACGATGAGAAAGCCCATGCGCAATCTAAAGACGTTACACCGTCTTGATCAACCCCGGTACATCGTTTATTTGCGAATGTTGCATATTGTAATGCATACCTGCTAAGCCAACCGAAATTCTCTTTTACATGGAATAATATGCAAAACGACGAAGCGCCGAATAGCGATCTCATAATACTGACGGCCTCCGTTGCCGCCTCATACGTTGCCAACAACCGCGTGGCGCCGACCGAGATTGCTGCTTTGATCGCCAGCATTCACAGCTCGCTCAACGAGCTTGGCACTGAGAAGATCGCTACCCCTGAACCCGTGAACCTGGTGCCGGCGGTTCCGATCAAGAAGTCGGTGACACCTGATTACATCATCTGCCTGGAGGACGGAAAACACTTCAAGTCGATGAAGCGCCACCTGATGACTAAGTTCGGCATGACGCCGGATGACTACCGTCGCAAATGGGGTCTGCCGTCTGACTACCCTATGGTAGCTGCGGATTACGCCACAAGACGTTCCGCGCTAGCAATGAGCTTTGGCCTTGGACGCAAGAGGTCAGGCGAGCCAGTTTCTGAGAAGCCGGCTCGCAAGGCTACCCGCAAAAACGCTGACGCGTCTTAACCGTCATAGAACCAGGCAGCCGAGGGTCGCGACGATCCTCGCTGCCAGAATTGTATCTCCCCGAAATTCCTTGTTGCCGGTGAGGGGGCTCTTCCCATCGGACGGGCAGACCACAGGAACCATTAGCCAGTTCCCGGCTTTTCTTGATCGAGGGAGAGCTTGGATGGAACAAGTCGCTGCACTGATGCTGCTAGTTGGCTGCAACACCAACGCATCAACTTGTACCGAACTGCCGGCTCTTTGGTCGCGTACGAAGATGTCGCTGATTGCGAAGCCGACATGTCCTTACAAATGCGGCTCAGTGGCTCGTCGGCAGACAAAATTTACGGCGCCTGTAAGGCTGTGACCGAAGATGTTTTTGAACAATCGGCGACGGTGGACTGGACAATTTCCCAGAGTGGAAAGCTGCTGGTGACCTTCGATGCCGAGCCGCAGCTTGTCGCTACCCGGTAGAAGCTCTCTACCGGAAAATTGATCGATACCGCACGGTCAATGAAAAATTAACACCTGAGAATGTTTGCCCGTCTGCTCGCGCCTAAAGCTGTCCTCCTCACGAGGGAGAAGACATGCACAAGCCGAGAGACGTCAGCCATATGGTCGGGCATCCCTATTTTCGGGGGCTTGAAGAGCGCCACGAAAAAGGAACGGGTCTCGAGCTCGCCTTAGAGGAAATGGATGCACGCAGGCGTAAGTCTGCCGAACTTCGAGCCGCACGGGAAAAGGCTGTAATTCGGCAAGATTGATGCGGCTTTGAAGCTATTCATCATCTTCATGCGGCTCAGCAATAGCACTTGGTTGGCTTGTCGTTGCGCGACCATGCGCCTGGGTCCCTCCGGCCAGCCATTGGCCCTGCTGTTCCGAACCCATAGGATACGGGCAATCGTTAGCGAGAACCCCTTTGCCGTGTGCTTCGACGCCTTCGTTGAACCATCGACCGATCATGACATGCCTCTAAACTGGAACCTGCATATGGTGCAGGGCATGCAGACAATATCGCCGGCGATTGATTCCGAAAACCGTCCTTGTCGGAAGCCAAATCGCAATGGCGGGAACTCGTCGATATGCCAAAGCGCTACGGTGCAGCACGACCGCCATGACGGATTCCAAAGAGACCGGATCCACACTGGGACGGACATCATCCAAGCATTTGGCCATCGTCGCCGTACATTGCCTCATAGATATCGGCCCGCCAGGACGCCAAGAGCGAATGTTGGGATCGCGATGCTCATGATCAGAAAGATTAACAAAACCCAGCCGCTCATTTTTTAGGAGGCTCCGCCCACGGGCATCTGGTTGTTCGGGCTCGTTCCAACTGGATCTGGCTTCGACACGGTGCAGTCCCTCCTGGTTAATGGGGCAAGAAGGTGCGGAAGCGTTCGTTCCGTAAGCTACTGCAACCACAGACGTTAACGGCCATTAAGGCTTGCTTGGTTGAAACAGCTTTTGAGGCCTGTCTATGATTATTTCGACCTCCCGTCGCTCTGCGCCACTCGCCACTTCTGCGCCCGTGTGGCAGGCCTGCGCGACCGCTGCTGCCGTGTTGATGGTAGGAGCAATGATCTTCGTTTGAGGACTGCATGACGAAACTGCTGATCATCTCGCCGCAGACCGGGGCAGCGGGCATGACAGCCGACATCATTGTCATCGCAGGGGATTATGCCGGCACCCCGGTCAAAGCCCTCCACAAGGCGAGTATGTCATTCCAGAAGCCGGTCGTACTGATCGCTGGGCTGATGGAGTTGGAAGGGACGAACAGGTCCCGGCTGCTGGCTGAGGGACGCCGGCAATCAAAGAAATATCTCCGCCTACGGTTCCTCGAGCGTGATGTGACTACGATCGAGGGGGTGCGCTTTATCGGCATGCACAAGCCCGATGTCGGGCTCATTCTGGACGCACTGAATGAACCGCACGATGGGCCGACTGTCATCGTCACCTATGACGAGCCGCGGGACGACATTGAGGCCGTTACCAGGACCGGCAAGGTGACGCGATGGGTTCATGCTGGCACTACGACGAGGGAACCGCTGGTCGTTGAAGTCTGATTGCCCTAAGTCGTCGCCATGGATATCACCGCACCGAAGAACCCGCCTGAGCACCCCGACCGCGGCATCGACTGCGAGTTCGCGATGGAGCCGACCTTTCAGGAAGCCATAGCCGGTGCCATGATCGCCGGCTGGAGTGAGGCCGAGGTTGCCGAGGCGATGCTGGAGCTGGCGCGGAACCACATTGCAGGCTTGCTAGCGGATGCCGACACCGACATGGACATCGAAGCTGCGGCACGTTCGGTGATGTAAATGGAACTCATTGAAAGTGAATGACTTTTTAGGGATTGCAGGTTAAGCTTCCGGCATATCTTGAAGGGCATCCTCCTATCGTCTCTCATCCACATCTCCCATTGGCGACCGAATACCGGCGCCAAGATTCTCTGCAAGACGTTCGCGATGTCGATCTGCTGCGGATGTTGGCCGAGTGCGCCGACTGGTCGGTGGCAATGGAGGAGTTCCGCGGATCTCTTGTGACGCCGGCAGCCCTGACGCTGTGGCGAGTTCTAATCCAGTCCGAAACCGATACGGTTGCCAAAGCGCACGATCGGATCAAAGTGGAAATCCTTGGGAGAGCAGATAGCGCAGCATCTGATGCCGTGCCGGCCCCCGGCGAAATTCTTCAACCACTGACCGGCGATGACGAGGCCCAGGTGAGCGATGACAGAATTTCGGCATAATTCGCGAGGGCGCACCTGACCCGAAAGGCATAGCCGGGATGTACGGCGACGATATCAACCCGGCCCAGCTGCTGGAGGCACTAGCCGCCTTTACTGCAGATCAGAAGCTGTCCAAGGGAAAGGCAATCCGCGTGCTGGTGACGGATATGCTGATGCAACTCGGCTACCTTCCCCCTGTGCCGGTTGGGGCCATTTCAGAAGGCTTGGTCTACCGTAGCTCGAACGGCGACACCTGGTCTTTGGCGACGGATGGCGCTGGTGGATTCTCGGTTATCCATCGTGCGAACGCTGCTTCAGGTAGGATGGAAACAACCACTCCAGTGGATCGGTTCTTGCAACGGAATGCAGGAGGCCCTGAGAAGCAAGCAGTTCGAGCGGCTATGGACGCTGCCGCATCCCGCAAAACCTAGTCCCAGCCCATACCATTGCTTTCGCCAAATATCGTATCTGTTTCATCTGCTTCAGCGGCCGTCTCTCGATAGCGTATGCAAAAAAAGGAACCTTCGACAGGTCGATTGATTAATTAGCCGGACACTTCAATGGCTAACTAATCATTAGGGCGGTGGAAATGGCTCTAGATACGACGAGAATGGAGCCGGTCCTTATCGAGACTGGTAGCGGGCAGTGGAGTGTGATCGACTTGAGCACGAAATTGCCCATACGGGTGCGCCAGAAGGTTTTAGAAGGAATGTCTCTTTCTGAAGCGGACAATGCATTGTCATTGCTCAGATTGATCAGAGGGCTTGGCGAAGGTCCTCTTACTTCAGATGCCCGCCGCGGTCGTCAAACCAACTGAAGATTTATAGGTGCACTCGGAAAGGCGACATCGGCTGAGTAGCCTTTACCTGTTCGATGAGATTGAGCGGGTATCCGAACGTTTCCGCAATTTCGGTTACCCCTGCGCCGATCTCGATCATCGCCTCAATGATGCCCTGATCGGTTTCCGACAGGGTGGGTATCACCCGTATCGCTACGCCGATTTTCGCAAGGAATGCCACCATAGTCTCTCCTGCGAGCGGTTACCTTGAAACAGATGCACTGAGCAGATTGAGGCTACCTAAACGCTTGAAACTAAATCGTTTAGGTAGCTATTTGGCCGTACAGCTGGAGATGGTAGTGAGGATAGCGGGGAAACGGACGGTGAATGCCGAGCCCCAGCTTGACTGCAGATTGCTCAGTGACCTCACGCTCTTCGCCAGACTCTAAAATACGGTGATGGCGGCTGGGTGTCTGACGCTTTCGACGAGCATCAACACGTCAATCATGGGCCGGCGCACCATCTGCCACGCCGGAAAGTGGATGCGATTGATCTCATCATGGCAAAGAAGGACGACGCCCTCGTGCCGCCTGTCCAATCGGATGCGATCGAACAGCTGCTCGACAACTAGAGCTTTGCCTTCAAGGATTTGGATTACCTGAAAACCGTCGAATGCCAGAACGCCGGTGACATAATGCTCGCGGTTGTAATGGTCCGACCACTTTACAAGTGCGTTGATCTCGAGCTGGCCGATACCAGGGCAAACTTGAGACGCATAAACGATGCGGATCGGCATGGGCGCTTTCCGCTATGTCAAGAAGGTACAGAGCGCTTGGCTTCCTTAGATAGCAAGGAGCAAACCGAACGAGCTACATAGCCCCCCAAACGGCGACTAACGTTCTCACTTCCGAAAGGCTAGGCCGTAAACCTCGGTAGTTCTCCTATCCGCGTCGTGTACCGTGGTGCCGGACCTAGTCGTCTGCATCTTTCCGCAGCTTGAGCTGATCCCGGAACTTCACCATCGCAACCGAGCGCCCATCCTCGTCGAATATCTCAATCTTTTGTCCGTCGATCTCGACACCCAGGCGAACTTTTTCAGCCAGCATCTCCCGAGCTGCTTCCTCGGCCTCGACTCGGGCTGCATCGACGTCAGGATGGGTCTTTTCCTCCAGATCTTCGATGAATTTTTCGTCGTCATGGATATGCAAGAAGAATTTTGGCATATGACGCTCCTGTTCTGGAGCAAATGCACAACGACTGCGAAACGTTGCGGACCTCGACCGTACAGTCAGGCGCTCTCTACGACTGCGTTCGCCGAAGCTGGCGGTATAACGTCTTCGTAAAAGGCCTCAGGAATTCCATAACTGCCGGCAGCTTGCTCCTCCAGTATCTCCCGGTTGGTGATTTGGATCACTCCTCGAGTTGACCGGATCGCACGTTCCCCTTCCAATTTATGTATCGCTGCGGTGACGCCTGCTCGTCGAACGTTCAACATCATCGCGAGAAGTTCGTGGGTGATCCGGAACTCATCGCCGTCAATGCGGTCGTGGTACATCAGAAGCCACCGCGCCAAGCGCTGGTTGATTGTGTAATTGGTAGCGGCCAGCAGGGTGTATTCAGACTGCAGCTCGCAGGTCATCACATATCGTGTCAGCAGAAGCCGGAAATCGCGACTTTCGTCCATGACGTCTACCAGGCGCTCGGTTCGCAACGAATGACCGTTTCCGGCCACCTGCATGACGATCCTGTTCGTCGCCTTCGCGCCACCGAGCACGACCGGCTTCCCTGTCATGCCTTCGTTGCCGACGTGGCCGCTCTCTGTCACTTCGTCGTTCCGGCCTACGATCAGACGTGAAGCGATACCCGCCTCTGGAAAGACGACGAAATCGATCGGCTCACCAGGAAGCTCAATGATGGCGCCAAATGGTAGATTGATCGGTTGTAGATTTGCAGCGATCAGCTCGAAGTCCGGAAGAGACAGGGCCTTTAGCAATCGGTTACGGAAAACTGCTTGCGATAGGATTCTCGTCATCGGTCGGTCCGGAACTCGCCGGCAGCGCGCACTATTGCCGCTTGTTCCGGAGTCGTAGCGTGTCTTTCGGAGTACGCTAGAAAAAGGTCTAGCACACCGGGTCGCATCCGTTCCTGACGTAGTCTACCTTACTATGCAGTCACCTTCGGCAGTTCCCCTATCCGTGTCGTGTAGCGGAGCGACCGCATGTCGAACTTCGTCGCCCATTGCTGACGGATGCCGGCAGCTGCAGGAGCAATGGTCCCGCAGCCTAACCTTCCATTCACGGCATCGATGACGCCCATCAGCCTCTCGGACTGCTCCCGGTCCCGTCGATCGAAAAGTGGCCGGGATGCGGTGACGGCACGGATCAAGTCGTCGATGATGATTCCCGCCTACGCGTACAGGAAGCCAACGCGGCCAATCGCCCCGCTAGGCCTTTCCAAAGTCTAAGTTGCAGGCGGACTATTTGGGGCGGTTTTCTTAGCGCTGTTCGCAACAGCGTTTCGGTAGCATAAGCTCATGAAAATGGAGAGGCGCCAACGGCGAAATGGGCGCCTCTCCTGCTCACCCCGCAGAAATGCAAAGCTTGCAAACGAATCTGGAGTAGGCGGCATTTGTCGTCAACCTCAAGAACCGCGACAAGCGCTACCTACCTTAGAATTTTGCTGAGGCGGGTATCGGCGGCGAGATGACCGAAGCCGCCATGGGTCGCCGACACCAACTTCGACAGCCACGCTTCGGCATCGGTAGCCCTCTTGTTCGCTCTGGCGGCATCTTCGTATGCACGGCTAATTTCGCTCTGAGCCAATGATAACTGTGCTTGCAGAGACCGCAGCTCGTCCCTCGAAATATCGGCCTGCAGAGCAGCCTTCGAAGCCATTTGCTTGACTTGAGCTTCACTTTCGGAGAGTGCTGCCGCTGCGCTTTGGACCAGCTCTAGGGCAGTGGACCAGTCTTGAATTGCGGTAGCATCACGACTGGGAAGTGTCCGCTGCGATTGCTCCGTAGTTAAAAATGCCCCCTCCAGTTCGAGATCCAGTGTGCTCGGGATATCGAAGCCGAGGTCGGCGCGTGTCTCGAACCGCTTGTCGGTTTCCATCCCAGTTCACCCTTACTCAAACGCAGCCCACGGTGTGACGTTAGCGGAGAAGACCAGCTCAGCGAGCGACTAGGCTTCTAAGCGATCTGCCTTCGAAAGGTTCATCGCTGCGCCAGGTATTTCCGCCCACGTAACGAACCGCCTCCATCCTCCTCTGCCTCGCCCTGTCACCCGTGATGTCGGCGGGGATCATTCGGGCGCTACCGTAGGCCCAGAGGCATCCAGCTCAACCAAGATCTCCCTTCGAAATGCGATGATTCTAGGCGATCTGGTGCAAAACTTGACAGTTTTATGACCGCTAGTTGGCTTGCGATCTGTTTAGTGATTACATACGAGAGACGGGAGGAAATCCCGCGGGAGAAAATGTCATGATCAGGACGTTCGATCACGCAACAAAGCTGAGCAGCAAGGTGGCTTCGCCACGTACGCAGTTTGGGCCCGCACGAGGCATTGTTATCGGTTTCGTAATCTGTGCGGCGTTCTGGGCTGGGCTAGCGATCGTAGTGTTTGGCTGACGGCTTCGGACCATCCTCCCGGCGTTCGGTGCCTGCATAGTCTTCGACGGCGACTCTGCGATCCGTATTTGGCACTGGCGGCGGGAACGGTCTCTTCGTCTCGCAATAAACCCAGCCGCCGTCACACCTCCTCCGAAAAAAATTGTGTTTTCGAGAAGAGGGATGGGTCTGCATTTCGATGAAGTAGCGCAGCCAACTGATTGGCTGCCAGTCGCCGTCATTCGGAAGGTCGATCTTCTTCAAGCTGTCATCCAATTCGCGCCCGCCCATCAACAGGGTATCGACCCGTAAAGTTCAACTAGCTCCCAGTATTCTGAAACTTGGCGGCACCTATACGGATCGGTAATGTTTTAAAAAAGGCTCGCCCTTAGCAGGCGGGCCTTTTCGTGCGCGGAGCACCTCTGAGAACTCGTCCCTTACTGCCGCCGGGTGCGGAAGCATGCCTGGCCAATCCCTCTCATGCTCCGACCGGGCTACCCTACAGCATACTGCTCGCCGAACGTGCAATTCGCTCAAAGTTTTCGCTCACTAGACACATATGGAAACGCGTGACAACTTTACGATGCGGCATCCGCTAAGGACCCGCATGTTTAGCGTCCAGTTGCTCCCAACGGCTGGACCTAATCAGAAACGAGCCCCGTCGCCCTCGCCAGCGGCGGGGCTTTGTCATGTTCGGCCTATGGCCATTCCAACACGACGAAGACCCGTATTGGCATTGCCAAGATCATCACGACGTTGCGCTTGAAGCTCGATACGTGGCGAGGCGGGTTCACGCGTCCTCATCGTGGTACGATGATCGCCGAAACCCCACGCAAGCGCAATTCGCCGGCACATGAGGAGGCATCGAAGATCCTAGCCGAGCAATTGGCCCTAAGCATGTGCCGACACATCGAGATGATCGAGTAAGAGGGGAAGCCGGGACATAGGTAGCCGGGCTTGTCGCAATCGCGTTGGTGCGTTACTGCACTCCTAGATTGCAAGGATTTTTTACGGGATGATCGAGATCAGCAGTGGGGACGAGGCCCTAGTCGACGCCGCCGTTGGAGCGCAGATAAAGTTGTATCGCCGAGCTATTCATATGAGCCAGTCGACGCTTGCCAAGCAGATTGGCGTGACGTTTCAGCAGGTTCAGCGGTATGAAAACGGAATGAATCGCGTGAGTGCGAGCAAGCTACACCAGATAGCTGAAGTGCTAGACGTTGAGCTAATCGAACTTTTCAAACCGGTGGAAACAGACACGTCAAAGCACGGTCGTCTCGGTCCAGCGGATGATGTAGTGATGTTCATTGGGACAACCGAGGGGCGGCAGCTCAATAAGGCGTTTGCGGGCATATCCGACGGGCTGATTAGGCGGAAATTGGTCGAGCTCGTTCAAACCCTGGCTCAATAGAGACGCGTTATTCTGGCGGTCACATCCAGTCGCAGTTTACGAGTGTGTCGTGCTGTCCTAAGTCGGTAGACGGCTTTCCTTCCAGGGGATCTGACAGGCATGCTCAAGGCCAAATCAGTTGAAGCTATCGATGCTACAATCGGTGCCAAGATTAAGACGCGCCGGATTTTGATGGGAATGAGCCAGCCAACGCTAGCTGCGGCAATAGGGGTCACAGTCCTGCAACTGCGAAAATACGAAAAAGGGATTAGTCGTATCAGTGCAGGCCGTTTACATTCGATTGCAGAAAGCTTGAGGCTTACTGTCGATGAAATTTTTGAGGCGTCGGTGCCTGGTGAACTACTGAGTTCACAGCCAGAGCGATTTTCTCTAGCGCCACTCCAGGAATTTCTTACGACGTCTGAAGGCCTGCATTTAAATCAAGCTTTCGCCAAGGTAAAAGATGGACGTATCAAGCGGCGATTGGTTTTTCTAGTGTTAGCTGTTAGTGAGCGTACCGACTAAGATGTTGGGACCGCTTTAACGCTACCAGTGCGCTTTCGGGGTTAATGGTTGCCAATGGGCATAGAAGACTTACATTCCGAAGAATTACGGGCGACCTGATCCGATGTCGCCCGTAATTTAGTTCAGGAAAAAGTCAGGTTGTTGAAGGGAGTGTTTGCTGGGAAAGTCGCGTCGAGCGAATTGCCGGTGGAGCCGCCCTGGGTCAACTTCTCGATCGAGCCGTGAGCACGAAGGGTTGGAGCTTCGTAAGTCTTCTTAGTCATTGGTCTCTTTCCGCCGTCACAAATAGTCGACGTATCTTGGGAGGTTACGTCGCGTTGGGTGCCAAAGGCGAGATGTCGGTAAGCCTAGGCCGTAGGCTTTAAGCACTCAGTTCGAATATCGCTAGGCACTATTGATGACGCATTTGGGAGCTTGTGCGAGCCTGTATGGAAGGGGGCGCGCACCGAACCTGCTTGGCGGTCGTGGCGTCGTGGAGCGCCACGACATCTAGGTCTGACCGGCGCAAAACCAGATCGATCGGTCGACACTAGGGCCCCGAAAGGATCACTTTCCGGAAGCTTAATGAGCTGTTTACCATTGGTGGGACCTGGGAGGGATCACCTATGTATCTGCAGAAGCGTTCGGTCAGAGTCGTGCTTGCCGTTCTAGCAGTTCTGGCTACCGCCTATGAGGCAGCCGCAAAGTCCAGTCCGTACCTATTTTGAGATAAGCCGCTTTCGCCTTTCCGAGGGTGACAGCGGACGTTTGCGTTCTGTGGGTAGCCGCGGCCCCCGTTTGTGCAGGCCACGGGAATAGGGAGCCGTCGTGGATATCGAGGACGTGTTAGACGAAAACAACAAGCTGATCGATGAGGCAGACGAGGCCCTAATCGCGGTTGCAGATTTCGCGTTTCTTATCCGACCTCAAGCCGTTGGAACGGTTGGATCCGTCAGAAGGCGCATCCCGATCCAAACACTGCTTGACGAGCTCGTGGAAATCCGCGCCCGGCTAATCATCAGGCAAGCTTATCTGGAAGCTGGACGAAAGCTACATTCGTAAGTTTCGACGTGCGCAGGCACGAACCGGCGACACCTCGTGCAAAATGTCGCCGGCTCCGTGCACCTGCTTCAGCGCTGCACTGGATTGGCTTAGGCGCTGGTAACTGATCCTACAGCGCTCGACCTTGCCTGACCCTAGTGGCTGGCCCACGAGGCCTGTTCAAGCGGCTTTATCCTCGGACGTCCGATGAGCAGCAGCGATCGCGTTCGAAACGTCGCACAGGACTTTCTGAAGATGCTCGATTTCCGCGGAGACCTCGCCTTGCCGCCGGTGTAGCGCCTCGATTAACTGATGCTCCGACTTTGCTCCAAGCAACTGCTTCACTTCGACGAGCGAGAAGCCGAGATGGGCAAGGTCCGTGATCTTCTTCAGGTGGGCCACGTCAGCATCGCTGTATATGCGGCGCCCGTTCGAGATGCGCTTAGGCGGAATGAGGCGGAGCTCCTCATAAAAGCGTATCGTCCGTAGCGTGACGCCGAGCATCGCAGCGACCGCGCTAATGGTGTGCGGATGGGTATCTTTAATCGTAGCCAACTGGCGCTCCTGATGTGCGGCCTAAGCGCCTGCAGACTGGTTCTGGATTGCGGTGTCCTTCCGTGGAAGGTTTTTGGATAACGAAGACCGGCAGGCTGCCGGTCCGCTAGTGCATCGCCCGCGTAAATTCGAGGATGGCCGCTTGGCCCTTGGTGACGCTGTAGAGGTTGCACATGAGCTACCATTTGGCCGGCTCAAGGCACGCGTCTAGTTCTGGAGGTATCAGCACTGTATGGCGGCCGCATAAAATATTAGAGTACGGGCGGCAACCTAAGGCGCCGCCCGTGAAGTTTTTAAGAGAAGGTGATCTGGCTGAAGGGCGTGCCGGTCGGGAACGCCGCGTCGAGGTTGTTACCAGTCGAGCCGCCCTGGGTAAGCTTCTCGATCGAGCCATGAGCGCGAAGGGCTGGGGCTTCGTAGAATTTCTTGGTCATTTTAGATCCTTCCGTCACCTCTCGGGCGACTATGGGTTTGTATGTTTTGCATAGAGTTATCCATGCATTTTAGGTTCTAGGCTTCGTCGAGCACTTAGCAACTCAGTCGCCACTTTGAGCTACTGAATGATGTGCTGGATAACGCTTGCTGGGCAGCGGGGAGTCAGACTTTCATGGCAACAGGCAAGCTACAGTCATGCTTGATCGGCGATAGTCGATTACCAGCTTGATGCATCCCTGGTCTGTTCCGTCGTCTCGCTGTAGCAGGTGCCCTTTAGGCGGCGCTGTCTGGCTCAGCCAGCGCCGCCCTTAGGCCGTTCTAAGGGGTGTTTCCCCGGATCAGTCGTTCCTGTCCCTTGACGTTTTTGCGCAGTGCTTCGTCGAGCAGGTGTGTACCTCTGGTGGGAAGCACCGGCAGGAAAATAGGCGAGAATGACGAAATGTCGTCATTTGGATATGGCGCTTTGGCTTCGCTAAGGCCGCTTTTCGGAGCTAATTCCTTCGTGGAGGGCACACGGTCAGGACGCATTCTGTGGATAGAGGTTCTGGAGCGGTCGGGGTGCCCGATCATCCGAAAGGATCATTTATGAACGACAACCGTAATCCGGACTGGCGCCATGACAGCCCGCCTAAAGTCGATCGGCAGCGTGCTCTGGAGCATTACGTAGCTCTCGCCGAAGAGGCATCGGAATGGCGTCGCCTGGGTGGGGTCAACGTTAACATTGTATCGAAGCAAGTTCCGATACGGCTCGGCGGGCGATAGCTCCTCACCAGCATGGCCAATCATGCTGAAGCTGGTGTCCTTCCAGGCGGCGCTACCCGAGACCGGGAGGCGCCGCCTTCATGTTTGCGATTGTCCTAAGCGAAATAGTCGGCCGTGACGCTACTTTGAACCACGCCTTGGAGGACAATGGAGCCACTGTCTGCAACGAGGATGGAGGCAAAGCCATCTGCTGCAGTCCCCAGGGTGTAGCCTCGGCCGCCAAGTTCGATGCGGTCGCCTTCGTTGAAGATGAAGTCGGTGATCACGTCCCGGCTGGCTGTCGAATAGACGAAGCGGTCCGCTCCTCGGCCGCCGGTGTAGAGGTTGTTGCCGTCGCCACCAATCAGCCGATTGGCACCTGATCCGCCGATGAGGGTGTCGCTCCCGATCCCGCCATAGACAGTGTTCGGCCCTGTGCCGGAAATCTCGACGCGATCATCCCCGCCATTACCGTAGACGACGTTAGCACCATTCCCGAACACTAGGATGCGGTCGCCGCCGTCTGTCGGGTCGTTGATCTGGGAGCCGCCGTAGATCGTGTTATCGCCATTGCCGCGCAACTCGATGACGTCCCCGTCGCCGGTTCCGCCAAGGATGCTGTTGGCGCCATCGCCGGAGACCGATATGCGGTCAACGCCTAATCCACCGAACACCGTGTTGGCGCCTGATCCGTTCACGACCACGGTATCATCGCCCCCGTTTGCGTAGATTAGGTTCGAGCCGTTGCCGGTTATGGCAATGCGATCAGCCCCATCGAGCGTGTCGGTCAGCAGCGACCCGCCAAGGACGGTGTTGGCCCCGTCGCTATTGATGGTGATGTCGTCTCCAGCTCCGGTGCCGCCTGAGACGTAGTTCGCCGCTCCACTGGTAGCGGAAATAGAGTCCGCCCCCAGGCCGCCATAGATCTGGTTCGCACCGCTGGTGATGGAGGTGATTACGTCATCGCCGCCGTTGCCATAGATCAGCGCAGAGCCAGCTCCCGATACGGCTATGCTATCTGCACCATCGCTGGGATCGGTCACCATCGTGCCGCCATAGATCAGCGCTGTCTCGCCGAAGCCTGGTGTGGCTGTGATCCGGTCCATTTCGGCACCGCCGATAAGCGTGTCGTTGCCGGAGCCGCCGTTGATCGTGTCATTGCCAGCAAGAGCAAAAATGCTGTCCGATCCAGCACTACCCGTGAGTAGGTCGGGTCCAGGGGTTGGCGTTGTCGACACAGAAGGTGGTGCCGGAGGAACAGGTACGGTTAGCGTCACGTCGTTGCCGTCACCACCCCGATAGCTGATTTGCGTAGCTACACCGCCAATGTTGACAGTCGCGCCTTCCGCCAAGTTTCGGAATGTATCGACGACGGCATCCGAGGTCCCATCGTTATCGATGATCGTAAAGCTTTGCCCTGCCGATGGGATGAAGCCAGCGAAGGCGTTCGCTGCCAGAGTTGCATTGCCCAGACTAACTGCACCAGTCACTTTAATCTGGTCGTAGGCTGTGCCGGCACTACCGAAAATATCGACTTGGAAAATTGAGCTAAGGCTGAGAGATAGACTCCCAGTCGAAAGCAAACCCGCTGATGCGCTTGTGCCTGCGCCCGCAGCACTTGCTCCCAGCACACCTTGGACCTGCACTACTATACTACCACCGATCGTCCCACTGCCGCCAAGACGGCCGCCACCTGCGACCGTGAATGCAGAACCTGCAGACGTTAAGCCATCGATAAACAGTGCACTGTTGTTGCCGACAGTTGTAGACCCTGTATAGGTGTTAGCACCTGTAAGCGTCAGCGAGCCGCCATTAACAAGCACGGTGCCTGTAGGTGTTGGCCCAGAGTTGTAGTCTTGAATAACGCTATCGAGCGTCTGGGTGACATTTGTAGCTGCACCAGTGTCGATAGCAAGAAAATTTCCGACGCTGATCGAGCCGCTAATCGTGCCCTGAGAGATCCCATTGCCAAGTACCAGCGTGTTTAGGCCGCCGGTGAAGTTGAGAGCAGCCGCTCGTGTTCCAGTACCACCATCGCCGAAGCCGCCAGAAATCAAACCGCTATTGACGATAGTAAGGTCCTGTCCGCTAACCCCGACGCCGCCAGTTCCGCCACCGCTCCCGCCATTCCCTCCTATAATCGAGGTGACAGAGCCACTTGCCGCCGGTCCAACTGTGATCGATGAGGAATTTGCCTCAATTCCGCTACCGCCAGCGCCGCCAGCCCCACCAATAGCTCCATTCCCACCGTTTCCGCCCGTGATCTTACTATTATCCAAGAGGGTGACACTGGAATTAAAGACGCCCGTTCCTCCAGTTCCGCCAGCTCCTCCACTTGATTGAGCACTATTTCCGCCGGCACCGCCGTTGCCGGCTTGGATGGCAACATTCACAGCTAGGGTGAGATCTGTTCCTGAAGCCGTTCCAACGAAGCCATATCCTCCGGCGCCACCTCCGCCGCCTCCCGCGAAACCGTAACCAGTGCCGCCGGCTCCGCCAGACAGTGCGCTAAGCGATGCCGTGATCTGAACTCTGCCGGAGCCATCCTCTGCAGCGGCGCCTCCACCGCCTCCGCCGCCGCCAGCGCCTTGGTTGACAGTAGTTCCAGCCCCACCATCGCCAGCCGCGTTGAAGCGAGTTCCCGCGGTGCCGCCAGCTCCTCTGCCGGCACCGCTTTGGTTGCTCCCTCCAAGTCCGCCCGCGCCACCCTGATTAATCGCTGCGCCGCCGCCGCCTCCGCCGCCGCCGCTGGTACCACCGACGCCGAAGGGCTTGCCAATTGCGCCATCGTTTCCGATGCCACCTGTGCTGTCTTCAGCGCCACTCCCAGCTACTCCGGGAATGCTATAACCACCGTTACCGCCTGCCATGCCATCAACCCCATGCCGGCCATGCTATGCTGGCCATCCCCCGCAAGTATCCTCTCGCAATTCGTATTGCGCTCTGGATGCTCACGCCAGAGGCGTTGGCTGAATCTATGAGCTCGATGAGCAGGGAGGTGTGACCGGAGTTCGCAGGTGGGGCCGGTGGCACCCAGGCTCGGTGGTAACCGCAACCAGGGTGCCTTCCGAATCCGAACGCGTTAGCAGAACAGTCTCGGAGCGTGCCCCCAGCATTCCAAACCAAGGGTGCATCATTTAAGCTATCCATTCGCGGCGTAGTTCCTGACGCAGTCTCAATGGTTCTTATTCGTACCGTCCCAGGAACAAGTCACCTAGTGCTCTGCGCTTGCTATTGGTAATCCGCCTCTGCCGAAGGTGCTCCTGCTTATCGTGGAGGATGTTGCAGCGCTGGCAAAGTGCCTTGAAGTTCGACATTTCGTTGTTGCCAGGATTATGGTCGAGATAGGCACAGGCCAGCACCACCTTCGTCTGCCTCACCATGGTGCCTGGAATGAGGGGAGGGAGGTTGCGCACTACCCGGCCCTTTCCAGATCGCCACAGGCCTGCCTAAGAGTCCCCACCAGCGGCCGTCGCCGAGGTGCGAGACAGTTTCCCCATGAGGACGACCGCAGGATTCAAAGCGGCCCTTAACGCGCCGAATGCGGATCATGTTTGAGAGCTGAACACAGTCGATCGGGTAGAAGAACCGGTGGCGACACATCGGATGGCATCAGCGTGTTTTAAAACTGTCTGTTCCTCCCAGATGGATAATCAAAGCTGTCTGTATCGAACTGACAGACCTTTCGTTTACCACCGAGTCTGGGATGACGCACGGCCGACGCGCGAAGCATGGAGTTCCTAACTTGGCGATACACGTTGGCACTGCCGGCTGGTCGATCCCCACTGCGATAAAGGATCGGTTTCCATCGTTTGGTACTCACCTCGCGCGCTACGCTCAGACTTTTTCAGTAGTCGAGATCAACACCAGTTTTTACCGCCCCCATCGCCGAACAACATATGAAAGGTGGAGTGCTTCCGTACCACCGAAATTTCGCTTTAGTGTTAAGCTCCCGAAGGCCATCACGCACGAATGCCGGCTCTCGAATTGCTCGGACTTAGTTGCACGTTTCGCTGACGAGAGTAGCGGACTAGCAGAGAAACTGGGAATTGTGCTGGTGCAACTTCCACCAAGCTTGGCCTATCCCGGTGAAACAGCCGAACGTTTCCTTGAAGATTTAAAAACTGCGACGGGTGTCAGGGTGGTCATAGAGCCGCGGCACGCCAGTTGGTTCTCGACCGACGTCGACGGAATGTTGGTTCGCCAGCACATTGCTAGGGTAGCCGCCGATCCCACGCGGCATGTCTCAGGCGAACATCCCGGGGGCTGGACGAAGCTTGCCTATTTTCGTCTGCATGGGTCTCCGCAAATTTACGCTTCTTCGTACGATCAAAGAGCAATCGAGGCGCATGCATCGGTTATTGCTTTGCTAGCGGCGGACGGTACGGAGGCTTGGACAATCTACGACAACACGATGCATGGAGCCGCAGCCCAGAATGCCCTGCAACTTCAGCATCTCAGCACGTAGGACGGGACCCAATCGACACGGTAGGCACGTGCCCCAGTTAAACAAATGATGCGATGAAATTAGATCGCTTTCGGACCGGAACGTCATGACAGCTCCATACTTTCTCTTTGGGCACCTGTACCCGGGAGAGAGTAATGAAAAAGCTTATTGCAATAGCATTGGTGGCTGCTTTCGCTTCGTCCGGCCCTGCTTCGGCTGCGTGCGCGCCTTCATCACCGGACGCCGTCACGAGCAAAGCGCCTAAAGACGCTGCCAGCGATCCAAAAGCCGCCGAAGCTAAAGGCATTGCGGAGGACGGGCAGCATGTTCCGATGGAGACCGACCCGAACGCGCCAGGAGTTACCAAGTCAGAGGGCGGCACCACTACGAACATCGCGGAAGCCGAGACCGAGATTGCCGCGGCTGGAACCAAGGCAAGCACCACGGACGCAGGTAAGCCAAGCACCACTGACCCTCAGAGCGCCGCCTGTCCGCAATAAGAAAGTCGGTAATGACGGCTGCCGTAAACGTAAAGAAGACTTAGCAGAAAAACCAAGCGGCACTTTCTACCCTGCGATACTTGATAGATGTTCGGGAGGGTTACTCTTCCGGGCATCTTCTCGATGTTCTTCTGAAGAAAATATGCGTGGGTCGCCTACTCTTCCGAATTAGTAAGGGGTTGATTTTCACGCTTGCGCGTCTCGTTGTCTTCGTACCCGACCGCCTTGCCTGCAGAATCCTTCAGGCCAGTCTTCGAGTTGTTTTTTGCGTCGAAGCCACCGATGGTTTCAGTCTTTTTGTCTGCCATTCCGCTTCCTTTTCCCTTTACCCGAGAGTTTACTGGAAACGAGGCGGGGAAGTCGGAGTTCCGGTTCGCTACTCGATGCTCGGCATCGCGAAGCCGGATCACGATATTTGCGTCGTACCGGATCTATCTGACCGCATCGACGAGCACCTTGCGAGTTCGTTCGGCCAATTATGCTCGTCGATCAGCATGTTCCGCCTCTTCGGGGCTTTGGGTTGCCCAGCTGGGCGACATGCTTTTGCTGGTGATGGATCGCCTACATCCTCGAGGGGTCGGCGGTCGCCTTTGCTAATGCATCCAGTGGGACTACGACGCTACATGGAACTGACTCGTCGCTACTGACCAAGGATTTCCGGCATCGGACCCAGCCCCTTCTCGAATGCTAAGCTGCTTGCGTACCGGAAACCTAGCGTCCGGACGAGGCTCGACGAATGCACAGCGCTTAGCCGACTTGCCATCCAAAAATCGGCCACCAGTTTTCCTCATCCAACAGGGACAGATGACATGGCAGATCACGCAAACACATGGAAAGAATGGCGTGAGCTGGTGAACATGACGCCGGCAGCGCTCGAAAAATGGTTTGAGGCGAAGGACTCGAAGTCGGTCGGCGACACTAAGTCAGGCGCGGCTTCGAGCGGCAAAACAGGTGATGGAGAGTCGACCGGGCATAAGTCCGGACGTAGGATCATCGAAGTCAAGAACTCGACCAAGGATGAACTCAGTGATGACGACTGGGCGCACATGGCCAAGGTCGTTGGATACATCAAACGACATATCAAGCAGCGCCCGGATGGTAATGTCAGTGACCAACTGGACCTACTCGTTGAAAAACTGGGGGCATGATCCGTCCAAGGATTAACGTTCGAGCGAGGGCGGGGCGAAGCTAAAGGAACCCCGACTTCGCTGCTGCCCCATAGCCGTAGCCAAATTGATCAGCATCGCCGCCATCACTCGGATTACCCCCTTCCCAAACCGCATCCACGTCTCACATGCCTTAGAAGTATGGTCTAAAGATCGTTGTATCATCGACAAATTCACTCATGGGCCGCTTTCAACGGCGAGATGCTTTCAGTTTGGAACGACTAGGCGTCGCCGACCTTCCACCATCGACCAACTGGAGGACGTCATGTCTCAGATCGACAGCAGCAATCTCAACGACGCGAGCCACGGTGGTGGAATTGGCGACATCTCGCGTCAGCCGGTAGACCAGTCGTCTCAGAACCCCGGCAACGGCGAGCCGGTCATCCTTCCCGACGAAGAGGATGGCGTAGGCGTGATCGAGGATGACGACCTGAACAGCGGGGATGATGTAATTCCCGTTGAAGAGGGCGAAGATCCAGACGACGACGCGGACTCGACGCAGGGTATGCCCAGCTAGAAGGCCGTTAAGAGAAAAAAGGGGTAGGTAAGCTGTACCTACCCCCTTTTTCATTTCAGTGCCTCACCGTCTTTGCAAGGCCGTCCGACTAACACATGATGCCAAGGAAGCGGGAACGGCGGGATCACTGCAAGTCCTCGCCCCATACTTTCGGATCACCCGAAGTGCTCGCCTACGGTCTGCCGTTGAGCCTCTGTCCAATCAAGCGCCGGATCTCGACCGCCACTTATCTACGCGCCGTCACCGACATCGTCTTCCCGATCATCGGTCGCATGGTTGCTAGCCGGGCCAGACCCTACCCAACCGAGCTCCGGTCCTCATCAGCATCGATCGCCAGGGCGTCGAGCGCCAGCCGCTCAATCTCTTCCGCGATGCAATGCCAGATCGCAGTTTGGATGCGGGTATCGAACAGCCCAACTTTCGGCCAAGCGCGCTGGCATCGGTTCAGAGCCATTTCATCCGTTAGCTTTTTACCAAATTACAGAGCGTGGACGCTGGAAGGCGAGGGCTTGGAAACGACCGTGATGCTCGGCGAACACCGGTCGCATCGAACGCGCGAAGAACGCCGCCGTCCTCGCCTGTGCGAGCGCGGGCTTCACGGCTGCGTCGTCAAAATTGCGCAGATGGTGCAGCAGTACGATCCGGCCGCCGGGTGCCGTAGCCTCCGCCAACTGGCGCATGATGCGGTGGAGATTATTCGTTGGGAGGTAGTAGAGAATTTCCGAAACGACGATCAGATCGAACGGGCCGCGCGGTGTCTGCTGCGGCAGGACCATCTGTCGGAGCGTGACCCCGGGAAGGTGGCACGTACGGCGACTCGCTTCGGCAACCGCCGTCGGCGCTGCGTCGATGGCGAGCAACCGGCGGCAACGCGGCGCCAGCGCCTTCGTCGTCTCGCCATTGGCGCAGGCCAGTTCGAGGCCGCGCGCATAGAAGCGCTCGCCGCAAGCACGCAGCAGAACACTGCGCTTGTAGGCCTCGAAGGAAGATGCGGCGTAGTTCCATGGATCGACGTCAACGCGGAACATCGCCTCGAAACCGTCGGGGTCGATCGCCTTCACAGCGGTCGCCAATAAGTTTCATGGGGACCGGTGAGCCGGTGTATGGTGTGCAGCGTCAGGCGGAAGGCGGTGGGGTCGTCGTCGATCATGTCGGTCGCCTGCGAGCGGTGGGCAAGAGTCGCGGCGCGCTTTGCTTCAACGGCACCGTCGATCGAAAAGCTCACGCGTTCGGCCTCGATTGGCGTTGGATGATCGCCCGGCGCGCCGAGCTCATCGAGCCAGATGGCGTATTCCAGCGTCGTTGGACGCTGATCGGCGGCTGCCAGCGCTCGGTGCGTTAGTGACCAGGATTCGCGGTGGTCGCAGTGCGGATCGCGGCGCCAAGGGAGCAGGACAAGATCGGGCTGGAAGCCTTTCACAACGTTCACCAGTCGCGAGAGGGCGACATCGTGCTGGTCCTCGCCAGGCATCGGCATGTTCGCGTCTGGCAGACGAAGGAAGGTTCGCGGCTGTTCCCCGACGCCAAGCAAGCGCAAGGCCTCTTCTGCTTCCGCCTCCCGCTGCGCCACGAGGCGGTGCCGGGGCCACATCACCGAATTCGGGTGCGAGGCACCGCCATCGGTGACGAATATGAAATGGAAGTGTCGTCCGAGCCGGGCCAGGAGGCTGATCAGCCCACCGCAGCCAAGCGCCTCATCGTCGGGATGCGGGGTGATGACCAGGATACGCTGAGCGGTAAGCGTCACGGGATCGAGAGCCTTATCACCCATGCTCCTGCCCCGTTATCCACTGGCCCTTAGCGATGGCGCTGCCAAGCCGACCCATCGCCCCATCGGGATTCGGCTGACGTGCAATCAGCCGCAGCAGATCGCCGGTCCGGTCATCTTCAATCGGCGGCGCGCCGATATGGCCCAAGCCCTGCAGCACGTCGAAGGCCAAGGCGGAAGAGGCACCCGTTCGATCTTGCTCGGCGGCGCATTCAGCGAGCGCCTGCGACAGCTTCAGCCTTTCGTGCTCGATACGCTCATGCCGCACGCACGTCCCCTTTCGCCTGTTCGATCATCGCCTCGATCATAGCGATCGCCGCATCCACCGGCACGGTCGCCGGCGGATCGAGATCGTCGGCCGCCAACCCCTCGATGAGACGCGCGGCGGAAAAGTACGTTCCGCCCGGCTCGCGTAGGGTCTGGAGCGACAGCCCGAGAGCACTAGCCGTCGCGTCCCAATCAGATAGGGAGGCGGCATCGAGTTTCCGCAGTATTCGCCGCTGCATCAGGCGCTCGGCAATCCGCGTTGGGTCTTCAACAAGCACTGGATTGCCGGCCGCCTCTTCGCGCATCCACTCCTTTAGGCAGTCGGCCATGCCGCCAGCGGCGCGGCCTACCAGCCGGGCCGAGACGCTGACCTTCACGTCGAGCGGGTGACGCAGTCGATAGCCGGCGGCGCGCACTTTCGCGACCATTGCGATATCCTCGCGACGCGGAAGAATAGGGAGACCCCCAACGGCAGCATAAACATCGGCACGCAAGGCGAGGCTTGCCCCCGTATGATCGTGATGCCGTGGCCACGGGTCATGTGGCACTGGGTCGAGCAGACTCGCCAACTGGTCGGCGAAACGTGAAAAGGTAGCATGCGCCTGAGCCCGGCGGCGGAAGCCGGGTCCAAGCTGCGCTTCCTCCAAGGGATCGCCGACGATCAGCCCACCGACCAGATCGATGCCATCGCCGATGTGGCGTAGGTTGTTCTCGACCCAATCGGGATCAGGCACGGCATCGGCTTCGGTGGTCAGCAAGACGCCGTGCTCTGGATGGGGACACAGCGAAAAGGCCGTATCCAGAGCTAGGCGGCGCGCCGATCCGACATGCGCCTCGGGCGGCGGAAAGCTGACGTTGAGAACGTTGATCGACAGTCGAGGATGACCTGTAGCCGCGGCAGTTATGGCGTCTGCTGAACCATCGGTGCAATTGTTGAGGACGATCACGACCGCCAATCCGTTCTGCCGCGTCCAGCCCTGCTCCGCCAGCGCAGCGAGTAGGCGTGGCAGGCGCTTCTCTTCATTCCGGGCAGGAACGGCGACGACGGGAAAGGGTAAATTGTTCATGGGGTTAATCGCATTACGAGAATACCTCACGTCGAAGATGAGTTAGAAACTTCCCTATGGCGATATGGTTAACACTGCGCAGCCGCCGAGCCGCGACGTGTGCGATAGCGGACGAATCGGCAAAGCGACGATGGCCGGCAGGCCGGCGCTTTTCTTACCCACCGAGGCGCATAGCCCAAGATTCCGCCGTGCTCGTCATGCAAAGCCACCTTTCACTTTTCTCGCTGGGTCTGCCGGCAACGGAACCTGATCGAGCGCTCTCTCAATCGCGTGAAGCAGTTTCTAGGATTCGCAACGCGTTACGATCGACGCGCCGATATCTCTCATCCGCTATCAAGCCTGCAGCCATCCTTATCTGGATTAACGCGAAATGGGTCCGCTTCCGGAGTTATGACCTTGCCTTCGGGGATCTCGCGCGACGGCTGCAACGTCTGCCTTGGCCCGCGACCCCGTTGCGGCTCTCAAACTGGCGGGCTAGCCTCCCGACATGATGACACCAGCCGAATGCTTGGCCGCCCGTTCACTCCTTCAATGGTCGCAGCTGACGCTCGCGGACGCATCGGGTGCCGACGTTTTGGCAATCAGGAACTACGAGGACGGCAAGTTCGCACCCAATGAGGCGAACGTGGAGGCTCTTCGAAGAGCCTTCGAAACCGCCGGCGTTCAGTTCATCACGGAGATCGGCGGCGGAACGGGCGTCCGGCTCCGCTAGCCGGCGATCTAGCTTGGCTAGGGAGCACACCGCGATTTAATCATTCTTCCGGCTCAATGCCGGGATGGTCAAGTTACCTCGCAAGCCTCGCCCTCAGCAGCTCCGCACCAAAGTCGAGGCACCGATCCGCGGCCCCGCGCCTCCAGTGCGCGATGCGCGGCAGCCGCAACTCCCGTTCGATCCCATGCCGGCCCGCATAGAGCCCTGCCTTTCCCTTCTTGCATCAAGGCCGCCAACCGGCTCGGATTGGTCCTTTGAAGTAAAATGGGACGGCTACCGTCTGGCGGTTCACATCGAGCCGGGAGGCGTCCGAATCCTGACCCGTGGCGGCCACGACTGGACGCACCGTTTTCCCGGCATTGCCGCGGCAGCGAAGGCTCTGGACGTTTCCACGCTGATCCTGGACGGCGAGGCGGTTGTTCTCGACGAGCAGGGCCGATCGGACTTCGGCGCCCTTCAGCAGTCGTTGGGCGGCCGCGGCGAAAAGAAGACGTCCGGCGACGCGATCCTCTACGCCTTCGATCTCCTCTACATCGACGGCATGAACATTACCCGCATGGCGCAGGCCGAACGCCGGCATCTCCTCGAGGATCTGTTGGCCGGCCAGTCCGGCGCAGTTCGCCTGTCGGAGGAGATCGATGCGGACGGCACGGCTCTTTTAAAGACCGCCTGTCAGCACGGGCTCGAGGGCATCATCGCCAAGCACCGCGACCGGCCCTACCGACCCGGACGCCTCGGCGATTGGCTGAAGATAAAGTGCATCCAAAGCGAGAACTTCGTCATCATCGGCTACGAGCCGTCTACTGCGATGCGCGGTGCGATCGCAAGCCTGCTGCTGGCGGCCAGGCGAGGCGGCGAGCTAGTGTTCGTCGGCCAAGTCGGGACTGGCTTCAAGGACCAAGAAGCGCGCGAGCTGAAGGTGCAGCTCGACAGTCTAAGGATGACGATGCCAGCGGCACCCGTAGCGGGCAAGAAGCTGGTGTTCACCCGACCCGAGCTCGTCGCTGAGATCGAGTTCCGCGCTTGGACTGCAGAAGGGAAGCTGCGGCATGCATCCTTCAAAGGCATCCGCGAAGCGACCGACATCGACACCGTCCACGAGCTAGAGCGCTAGAGGCTCGGGAAGAAGCGATCTAGCTGGATCGGGCCGCCATCGTCGTGTGCCTTCAGGCTAAAGCGACCGTCCGGATCGTCCTTCCAGCGAGCGATATGATCCACCTCCAAGTCCAGGGAATGTTCGCGGTAGTTCAAGCGACCTGCGGTCTCCGCGAAGCCCACGTCTTTCCAAGCGACTGTCGACATTGTTAATCCTTCGTGCCCTATGCAACCTCGCATCCGGAGCTTTCCCAAAGCTACCGATCTTCGCAATTATCTTAGGGAGCCTCAAATGACGTTCGATAACACTCCGTCAGTTCGCGACAGAGCATACGAACTTTGGGAGCTAGCAGGCCGCCCGGACGGTCGCGAACATAAGTTCTGGGCACAGGCCTCGCAGGAGATTGAAGGCGATCAGGACCGCCGCCATCGGACGTCCTCGGGCGCAAAGAGTGGACGGCGGGAGGGCGACTTGTCATCCGACAAGTGATCACCAATTCAATCATCCAACAGGGATGGATGATATGGCAGACCACGCAGTTACCTGGAAAGAGCTCGCGCGAGCTCGTCACCACGACGCCGGCAGCGCTCGAGAAATGGCTGGAGACGAAGGAGTCTAAGTCAGTCGGCGACACCAAGTCAGGGGCCGCGTCGAGCGGCAAGACGGGCGGCGGAGAGTCGACGGGGCACAAACCGGGCGCCGGGTAATCGACATTAAGAACTCGACCAAGGATGACCTGACTGACGATGACTGGGCTCACATGGCCAAAGTCGTCGGCTACATCAAGCGGCATCTCAAGCAGCGCCCGGATGGCGATGTTAGCAAGACCAACTGGACATATTCGTTGAAGAACTGGGGGCATGATCCGACGAAATGATCGGTCACCATCCGCCGCGCAGGGGTTTCCATTGCGCTAGGCTCTCGCGCTCTCGGCCTTCGAGCGGCACGTAGTGGATCCAGTCGCTGCGCCTGCCGCAGTGTCGACAGCGCCAAACACGATCCTCGATGTCGTCGCCCGGCTTAAGCACGCCTTGGAAGTCCAACGCTTGGTAGGTGATCGACTTGCCGCAAGGCCTGCACTTTACGACAATGCCGAGGCCCTTCCGCAAGCCTTCCGCAAAACTTTTGATCCCTTGAACCATCCAACTGCTCTCGCACGCCAGAAGAACAAAATAGGAACTTCGTCTTCACGTCCAGCTGTCATGGTGCGATTATGGATCGCAGAATCAGGAGATGTTTCATGGCCCGACCAGCCCTGTACACAGCCGAAATCGATCCGCTGGATCTCGAGGTGGACGAGGCCATCGCTATGGCCGGCGGTATGCGCCAAGCTATTAAGGGACTTATTCTGGGACAGCGCGAGCTACGCCCATGGGCAAGCTAGCACGTCGGCCGGCTACGTCCGCCGGCTGCCCGGCTGATGGCACGGCACAAGCGCGCGAAGGCGATCTACCCGGCCAATCGCGATGACCTCCTTCGGCGGGCCTATCGTCTCCGCGAGCAGGTCTGCGCAGCGATGTTCGCCATCGACCCTCGATCGGAGGATTACGGCACTGCCCTCGCTTTGGTGGAGGCGCTGTGCGAGTTCGCGCGGCGCATCAGCGGCGGCGAAACCGACTTCGCTCGAATGGCCGCGTCCACGCCGTTCGGCGCCCCGCAGCCTTGGGTCGGGGCCAAGGATGAAGCCGAGGCTGACATTGACGAGGTGATCGCGTTATGTGGCGGTAATCCAAGGCTGGCGATCCGGAGCCTGCTGGTGATGACAGAGTTCCTGGAAGCCGAGGCAGATGCCCGCGAGAAGTATGCGTAATCTGCTGAAATGGATCTGCCTGCTGGTTGCCGTTGTGATTGGCGGACCCGCTGTGCTGAAGAACGTCGACCTGAACGACTTGTTCGGCCAGGAGGCGGCACAACAGTCCGCGACGAGACAATCCGGGCGCGGATCGGCGCCCCGCAGTTCGCCACAGACCACTGGCATGGTGATGGTGGCAATGCCGCCCTGCACCAGTGGCCGGCGGGCACCGCCAAGCGGGTCCTGCGTCATCGACGGCGACAGCGGCTGGCTCAACGGCCGGCAGTGGCGTCTCGAGGGCATCGACGCACCCGAGATCGGCAAGCCCGAGTGCGCCGCGGAGCGCCAGACCGGCGAGCAGGCGAAGAAGCGGATGGTCGATCTGCTATCGGATGGCTTCGCGGTGAAGCGGGGTAAGGACGACCGCTACGGCCGGCAGCTGGTGGCGCTTAAGCTCGTCGACGGGCGTGATGTGGGCGAGGTGCTGTTGCGAGAGCGGTTGGCTCAGCCCTGGCCGAACCGCGGCAACGTATGGTGCCAGTGAGCGCCGCGGCGAGAAGAAAGCCTCCCGCCGCTGCTCAACTTTAGATTAGTGAAAGGTCGCTGTTTCTTGGAAGCAGATGCCGCCGCGGCCGCCTGGCTTACAGCCGGATGCGCGACCACCGCAGCGGCTTCCGTCAGAAGCGGTATCGGATGAGTTAGTGCAGGCATTCGCCGGCTGGACGGCAGCGAATGGCGAGAGCGCAAAGGCAGTTACCAGCGCAGCAGCAGTCAAGAATTTCATGTTGGCTCCGATCCACATTCCCAGACGCGGCGGTTGCCGCAATTTCCATCAACCACAATTCACGGCTGTGTTGAACGATAGATACGCCCTGTTGTGGTTCTGGCTACGGAAATGGTTAAGGAGTACCTTCGGCTTTCGCTCTGGCTACAGCGATCACTCCGCCTTTAGCTCTTCATTAAGGCCGTCGCTCTTTTGCCCCCGGGCAACAATCTCCAGCACGCCTTCCCGCAATGGCCGCTGCAGCGCCTTAGCCTCGGACCAGTCGGCTCGCATCCACACGTCGAGCTCCTCGACAGTCGTCAGGATCACCGGCATCGCTTTCGGGTGGATCGCGCCCACTGTCGGGTTTGGCTCGGTCGTGAGGAAGCCGAAGCAGTCGACTGTGACTTCGCCCTCGCGTGCTTTCCTGACAGACGTTCAGGTCGTCCAGATGCCGTCGAAGGCCATCAGCGGCCGTTCGACGCCGGCGGCAAACCATACGGGCTCGTTGGCCGGGCTGTCCCACTCGCTGAATGAGGGGAACGGTACCAAGCAGCGGTTAGCGGGGCCGAGCCAGCGTTCCAGTACTTGGAGGCGGTCTTCCTGATGTTCGTGGTGCCGTCGTCTGGCTCGGCCTTCAGCAGGGCCGGGAAATCGACGGGCTTGCCCTTGGCCTCGAGCTTCTGCGCCTTCTTCTTGGCTTTCTCGAACAGGATCTGCGATGAGTTCGGTATGCCCCACCGGACCATGTCCAGCTGACGCTCACCGTCGACCGTGCGGACGATCGGCGCTGGATAGTCGGGGAAGATGCCGGGCAGGGGCGGAAGGTTGCCAGTCGTGTCGCGCATCGCTCGGGTGAACTCAAGGATAGCGGCTTGGCCCTTGGTGACGCTGTAGAGATTGCACATGGCTACCCAGGATACAGCTGAGTTCGAAACCACGGAATATCATAAGTTAGAAATCCACGTTCTTGAAGTCGGTAGGCCTCGGCTTCGGAAAATATCGGACTGTATAATGCCTTCTCAACTGTCCAGCCGCTAAATCTTTTACCAATTTTTGTCGTTAGAAATCTAAATACATGATCTTCAAATGATCTCCGCCCAGCACCGTCGTGTTTTGAGGCAGATCGTTTGCAACTTCCAAATCGAATAATTCTCTGCTCATCATCGATAGAAATGACGTCAATCTCGATGTCCGAGTCCTGCGTTTTGTTCCAGTAACCCTCAACCATCTGCGTTAGAGCAAAATCACCAACTCCTTTTCGCGAGCACTCACTTATCAGCTTTTTGATCATCTTTTCAAACATCATACCCTCATGCCCTGCCAGAGAGACAAGCGCACGCTCGATTGCTTGGTCTGCAGGACGTATCCGAGCAAAATTCATATTCCTATCAATGGAAGATAGCCAAGCATTCAAGAAGTTATCGGCGATTTGATAGCGAGTTTTCCTCTCAGTAGCAGTAGAAAATATTGGAGACAGGTTATCGATCATCTGGTATTTTGATCGAAGAACGCTGAGATACTGAGTAAGTTGCTTGCTCTCTCCTGGTCCGGTTCTCTCATATTCGGCTCGGAGCTGCCCGTATGAGCATGGTCCAATCCTGGCAATCAGTTTCAAAACGCTATCATACCGACCTCTAAGCTCACGAAGAAACCAATTTTCCGCCTCATCTCGTAGCGGGCTGGAGCCTTCGAAAAACATACGGCGTAGAGTAACCTCACGATAATTAGGATGGTCCGTCAAGACGTCGTGATCGAAGCAGTCCCTATAAAATTTAGGAATTCCCTCGAAAAGAGACCATAAAAAGAGTATCTGATTAGGATCTGTGACTTCATGACTTTCAAACATCTCAAATAGTGTTTCAAAATCCCAGTGGTCAATATGTATCCGATCTGTCACTCTATTGAACAAAGGCGATGACTTGTCTTCAAGTACAGCAGTCATTTCAGTGTGGATTGACCCAAGAGCAAATAATCCACCCTTGCTCTTTGGGTTTCGACGAGTTTGGTCTACAACTCTCTGCAAGTCTGAAAGGAAGGGGTACAACGCGTCCCGATGAAAATACTGAAATTCATCAACAGCAGTAATAAAATTACTGTTCCACATTGCTTGAAGCAACGTACTAATATCGGTAAAGCTGCTGCATGTGCGCCTCGCGAAATCTTTATCTTTTAATTCATCTTCAACCGCATCTTCGAATGATTGTATAATGCCACGTTCATCACTGTCAGGTATCTGCACATAGATTGCGGATTGCTTTCTTTGAGCCAGTGCTTCTTGAATAAGGCTTGTCTTGCCAATCCGTCGACGGCCCGAAATCGCACAGAAAAAAAATTCGTTTCTGGCAAGCAGCTTGCGAACCTGCGCAAGTTCAGCCCGTCGTCCGTAAAAGGTCCACTGAGCCATCATTGATCCCCAAATAGCATCATAATAATTATGCTATAGCTCTTCGATCGAGTTTTTGCCACAGGAAGCGACGGCGCCAGCGCGGACGGGGTTCTGGCCAATTCCGTTGGATCCCATGTTTAAACTATGCCTCAAACCCATAATGTGGAGTGGGTAAGCTTCAACCCACCACCGTAGAGGATTGCGCGCATCAACTCTTCCTACGGGACTGCCCGATCAGCCGACGCGGTCTTACGTTGGCCGTAACCCATGATGGCGTTGATCAGTTCGTCGCGCTGCGTGCCCTGGCGCGAGACGGCTTCTCCAAGCTCCGTCCGCCTCTCTTCCGCCGAGCGGGCGTTGCGGCCGTCCAGGACCGCATCGACACCGCGGCGACCATGCGTTTCGCGTCGCCCCAAGCGCCGTTGGTCGGGTCAAGGTTGGTGCGGGCGGCCCAAGGCGCGCCGTTGTACTCGCCGCCGCGCTCGAGGCGCCTCGAAGTGGCGCTGTTGCCGGTGAAGTTGTTCGATCGGTTCGCGAAGGCCGTATCGTTGTCAAGCGTATCAAGGGAATGAGTAGCGAGGGCATCGTCGCCGAGCCAAAGGCCGAGCTTCTCGAGGTTCCAGTCGGCGGCGAACATGCCGAGCGTCGCAGCCTCGCGACGGGCCGCGCCGATGACTGAGCTAGCTGTCGCTCTTCTGTCCGGAGATGTAGCCGATAGATCCAGTAATCACTCCAAACAGCGGGGTGATCATATTGTTAGCAGTCTTGATCGATTCCGCACTTCCGGAAATCATCGAAACCGCTAGGCATATGCACAGCAGGACAGAAGAAATCAGCAATGCCAGAAATGCCAAATTGCCCTTCTTCTCATCTCCATATCCGAACGCCTTTCCCAGCCAGCCCATCTTTTGATCGATGATAGGATCACGGCAAAGCGAATCCGGGGCAGAGGCCGTTGTGCCGGGAGCACCCCGTTCGAGGGGCGCATTATCTATGCGATCGGCACCAACCAACCCGTCGCCCATTACGCTCGGCTAAGCCCAATAAAATGTTCTTTGATCATGGTGTCGGAGATATACTGCATGCCGTTCTGGCGGGCGTAGCTCCAAGGCGTGCTTGGTTGGTGGGTCATATCCGAGAGCTCAGTTCCGCTGAATCCCTTGTATCGGTTCCATACCCTGTCGAAAACGTCGTAAAATCGGCCATCAGCCTGAGTAACTACGAAAGCGCTTTCCTGCCCGGTGACGGGATCGATGTCGTGCGCATATTCGGTGATCCGGTGCCACCGATGCTTTTTAAAAAGATGGTAGAGTGAAGACAGGACCGGGCCATGAGGCCACGCTTCAAAGCGCTCGCCGACGGCTGGATGTCCGGTCACTGCAAGATGCCAGCCGTGCATGCAGTAAACCAACTTCTGGACTTTTAGCGGGTCGAGATCGCTTACGCTTTCCAGTCGACCACGTGCGATGAACGTGTTGGCCACCCACGATGGCTTATAGATAATCGTCGGCGGGTTGTTCGTCATGTCGAAACCTCCCGTTCCGTTTGATCAGCGTCGATCGGTACATAATGCCAATTCGGCATATGTCCAAACGCATCTCAGCTCAGGCGCCCGCATCCGCGAACTTCGTCGGAGCCTAGCAGCGGCAACTCCATTCCGCCAGTTTTAGCCGAGCTTGTCGTCGAGCCAGCGCTCCACCTTGCTAGCTGGGCTCATCACCGATCTAAAATAGAGGTAGCTTCCATACCCGTTCACAGACAGCCAACCTCAAAGTCGGAGAAGCTCGGCATCGCGTCCGCGGCGAGGGCCGACTCTATGCGCCATCGGTGAGCTGCATGCCGGATCTCTGTCTCGGCCTCATGCTTTTTCAGCGTTGGCGTTTCCGCAGACTTATTCTCCGCCCCTGCCACTCTCAACGCGAAGATGAGACCAGCTGACGAATTCTCCTACGTTATCTCTCCACGCTGGTCTGGCTCTTGTGACCCTATTAAGCACCCAACCCCTGCATCACCGCCTGACGGTACTCCTCTTCAGAGACCGGCGGACGCTTTGCCGAAGCCGCGGCGGGTGCCGCCGGCGCACCAGACGAGAAGATCGCGTCGAGCAGCGCGCCAGTCGTTAGCCCGGACTTCGATGCGCCGGTCCGCGACGTCACAGACAGATCTCCGGTACCCATCAGCGCGTCGGCGATGTCCTGGTTGATCGTATCGCGCCGGTAGGTCGAATATCCGCCGGTCAGTTTGTTCGCGGCTCCCGCGGCCGCGTCGCCGAAGTTGAAATTGAAGGCAGAGCGGATTGGGCCTTTTTGGCCAGTCTGTGGGCCATCGATCTCCTTCTGAGCGGCCTGGACGCCAGCCGTCTTCGAGTTGGCGAGCGCCATGTTTTCGGTCTCGGCCATCGGCCGCTCGTTATCGAGAACTTTATAGAGCTGATCGACCTTCTCGCGCCCGAAGAGCGTAGAGAGGCGGTCATAATTCCAGTCGCTTTCTCCCTTCAGGACGCTGTTCAGAGCCGCCCGGTCATTCAGCTTCGTCCCGACGAGGCGATCGATCTCCGCCCGCGCGCCCTGGCTGAGGCGGAAGGCGACGCCGGAAGGACCTACGACCTCGCCGCCAGCGACGGCACCCGCGGAAACCTCATCTGCGAGCTCGGCCGGGCGTGGCGCGGTACGGCCGTTGTCGAGCACGGTCTGGCCACGGTCTACCGCGCGACGCTGGCCGCCCAGTTCGGCGTAACGGCTGTCGATCGCCTTCAGGCCGGGCACGGCATCGCCGAGGATCTGATCCAGCTGAGCTCGAGCTGTACCGAGCACGCGGCGTACGTTGCCGTCCTGCTCGCCGTCCAGCATGCCGTCGATCGCCTGCCGTGTCTGGTGCAGCACGGCCGGACTGGTGTTGAGCAGCTCGGGATCGGCGACGTCGTTCAGCATGCCGCGGACTTCACGCGTCTTCGTCTGCGCGGCGCCGCGGAGGTTCTCGATGTTGCCGTCGAGCTGACCGGCCAGTGCCGAGGTGTCGACCGGCGCTGCGGTCGCCAGCGCCCGATCGTAGTCAGGGCCGAGGGCACGCATGTTGTCGCCGATCTCTCGGTCGACGTAGGAAGGCACCGGTGCAGCGCCCAGCGTCTCGTCGAGCGCACCGTTCAAACGCGCCGGCGCCGCGCGCTGCCTGGCGCGCATGGCGTCGACGACAGTCGTCTGTGCCGGCCCTGGCCGTGTTGCCAGCGCGGCGGCCTTGTAGCGAGCGTTCGGGCCCAGATCGGCCAGGACACCGGCCGGGCCGAGCTCGCGCACCCTGGCGGCCGCCTCGGCAAGCGGAACGCCGTCGGCGCGAAGAGCGGTCGACACAGCGTCGGGCACGAACTTGCCGGCGCCGTTCATCAAGGCGCCACCGACCTTCGGCATGCCACCGCCTACAACAAGGCCGGCAAGGCCCAGCTGCTGTTCAAACGCTTCGTCTGACATCGGGTCGATCTCGCCGGACGCGACCTTCTCGGGCAGGCGCAGGCTATCAACGACGCCGGAAATGATGCTCGGGACGGCGAATGGTGTGCTGCCGTCCGACATTTTCTTCCAAGGAAGGATTGTACCGCGGTAGACCTCAGTCGGTTCGGCTGGAGCCGGCGGCTCGGGCTCGGAAGTCGCCGGAGCCGTGCGGAAAGCTGCCCACTCGTCACCGGCAGGTGACGGAGCAGCGGCAGCACCGCCTGGCGCGTAGCGCGTCCAAGGACCCGCCGCCGCGGGAGCTGCCGAAGCGGACGGGGGAGCATACTTGTCCCATGGTCCGGATCCAGCAGAGCGAGCGCCGGCGGTCTGCTGCTTCACGACGCGCTGGATCACTTCAGGGGGTGTCCCGGCCGGGAACTCTAGGATCCGACCGTCGTCGAGCTCGGCTTCGATCAGGGCGCCCGCTGGCTCAGCTGCGGGGTTGGCTGCCGGCGGTATGCGGAACGGTGCCCACTCGTCGGCCACCGCGGGAGTTGGAGCGGCTGCCTGCGGCGCAGCCGGTGTCCGAAATTTGTCCCAAGGACCTGGAGCGGTCGGGGGTGCCACGGTCGGATTGCTCGGCATGCTGATCTCCAGTGATAGTCGACCAGCCGGCCCAGCGTGGACGACTCGTCGAACTGTGCGCTCATGGATGGCTGAGCCTACGAAACCCGGCGAGCCTCGAAGAAGGAGTTGACGTTGGCCAGCACTTCACGCGCCGGCTGGATGGTGTTGACGACGATCCGGATAACGTCCCCGGCAACAAGGACGCCCGTCCATGACAGGCTAATAACCGTGGCCGCTCCGCTCTTGAAGAAAGGCGCCGTGCTGATGAGGGGGTTGCCGGCCGTCCCGTTCTTCTGCATCCCCAAGATGACGCTGTCGTCAATGGCGATGGCCGAGACCTGGACCCCCGTGGAGATGGTCCACATGCCGCTGACCGGGACCGTAAAGGCGCCGGCTGAAAGGTCCATCCCGGCGTTGCCCAGAGCGGATAGGGCCGTAGGGAACGTCACTACCACGTTGGTTGAGGTAGGCGAGATGGCCTGACTGGCGGACTTGCTGAACCGCCCTCCCAGCCCTGCTTGGCTGTTCCGTTGCCCGAGGTCCGAGATATGAGTCTCCACTTCCGGGGAGAAGGTGTTGCCGTCGCCGATCTTGATGTCAGTGGCCGTGGCGGTGAGGTAAATGCCCGTACCGCCGGCCGGGCCGCCGATGCGCTGGGTGCGCCGGAAGTTGTTGCCGTCGATGACCCCAAAGCTCACCCCGTCGATGATGACGCTGGCGTTGGCGTAGAGGCTCGAAATGTTCTCGAAGTCGTTGAGGGCCACCTTGAAGTTGCCGCCGGCGCCCGAAATCTCCACGATGGCCGCGTTAATGCTGGTGTGGAGCTGGTTGTAGAGGCAGTTGCCGATGATGGAGACCTGGGACATCTTGCGGACGTAGACGGCCCGGACGCTGGCCGCCGCGTGGTTCCCCGCGATGTAGACGTGCGGGTCGCCGTAACTCGCAAGACCCTCGACGACTATGCAGTAATTGCATCCGAAGATCTGGTTACCGGTGACTATGGCCCCTTCGTAATCCTTGACGTAGACGCCGTTCTGGGAATGAACGATGCCGCAATCGCCGATGTTGACCACGGTGGGGTGTGGGGCCGTGAGGCTGTCATTGTGGACCCGAATGCCGTGGGCGCTGTCGTATTGCGGTTCGCCGCCGCCCGGTCCGCCCGTGACCTTGCCGGCGAAGGTGAAGCGCCGGATGTAGACATTGGAGGCCCCATCGCAATCGATGCCCTGGCCCCAGCCCTGCTGGAAAGCGTTGGTCTCACAGCCGGCGTAGACATCCTGGATGGTAACCGAGTTGAAGAAGGCGCTGCCGGGGCTCGGGTCGGCGTAGCGGCGGATGGCGATCGCCTTACTGCCGGCGACGTACTCCCGGGCGATGAGGGATACGCCTCTGATTTGGCAGGCGGCCAACTGATCGGCAGTCGTGGCGAGGTCAACCTTCACGCCCCTGCCGGTCGAGCCCGTCCAAATCAGCCGCGACAGGGCTTCGCCATCACCGTGAAGGGTGAGATTGCCGACGCGCGAGAGCTGACGCTTCAGAATGTAGCGACCGGGGGGCACGTAGATCGCCCCGGCCCCGCCTAGCGCTGCGAAAGCAGCCTCGAAGGCCGCGGTGTCGTCGGTGACGCCGTCGCCCTTCGCGCCGTACTGCTTGACGGAGACAAGGACGCCCTCGATCCGGTCGAGACGCGTGTCCCTGGTGGCGAAGAGGATGTTCGTGTCGGCCCGGGTGTAGACGCTCGCGGCGTCAGCCTTCAGCGCGAACTGTTGGGCCGCAAGAGTAGTCCCGAGCTTGTCCGTTAGCGCGGTTGTCGTGGCCGCAGCGTCCGCCTTTGATGCGATCTGCGCCAGTAGGTCGTCGTAACCCCCTGAACCGCCGCCGCCCCCAATTCCCAGCATCACGCTCGGGTGCAGGCTATCGAGCGTCACGATCTGGTTACGGAGCGCGCCGTCGGATCTGCGGATGTCCTTGATGGCGTCAACGGCCTCTGCTGATGCCTGCTGGATGTTCGCGAACTCGTTGTCGAGCTGGGTTGCAGGGATAGCAAGCGTTGGATGAGCGATCTGCCAGCCGGTGTAGCTGTAATCGGGGGCGTACTTGTTCGGATCGGCCAAGGCGACCTCCTACGTTCGAACTAAATGGAATTGGCGGCGGGACGGCATGGTCATGCCGCCCGCCTTTTGCAGCTCGCGGCGGGGTGCTCGGCCTCAAGCACGGCAAGGGCGGCAATCGTGTCCTCGCGCCACTTGCGGCGGGAGGCTTCACGCTCCACGGCTCGGCGGGCGATGCTGTCTTCGAGGGTGATGTTCGCAAATTCGTTGGCGAGGATCTCAACACGGGCGAAGAGGTCATCAGCATCAGCGTGGCGGCGGCGATCTCGTTCACGGGACGGGCGGCGCCAGCGGTCGACGATCGCCGCCGCCGCCGCCATCCCGTCGGCTAGGCGGCATCGCGAGAAGTGCGCCGGCATCCGATCGTCGGCCGCCCGCCACGCGAGATCGACGTATTCCGAGAGGACGAAGTGGTCGCCGACGCTGAGCTGAAAGGCGGAAAGCCGGGTGTCCAGCAGCTTCTGCAAACCTCGGCTGGCGAAGAGGGCAACATCGTCACCGGCGGCGACATGTCCGAAGTCGCGGATAACGCCTCGGACCAGAAGGTCGAAGGCTTCTCGGTTGAGCCGGCCCTGTTCCGCGGATTGATCATGGCAGCTGAGGTTATCTGCGGCGGCGAGGGTCAAAGAAACCGCCCCGTCATGTCGGCAGGCTGTCGAGCCGCGATATCCCGCAGAAGCGCGCTCGTATGGCTGACGTTACGAAGGATCTTCAGCCAGTCGTAGAAGTCTTTGCCTTTGCTGACGGCGGACTCCCGGGTCGTGGCAGGCTCGGCCCAACGGCGGAGCCAGACTTCGGCGGCGTTCAGTCCGCTCCAGATCGTCAGCGGGTCGATCTCCATGTGCGCGATGGTTGCGCGGCGTGCTGCCCTAAGCGCGTTGAGAAGGTCCTCAAGCTGCGGTTGTGTGATCTCGGTCGTCTTCGAGGAGGCGTGCCGGAGGATCGCGTCGATCGCGTTCGTGAGCCCGTATTCGACCTCGCCTTCGCCCTCGGCGACGACAAGGAGGTTCGAGACAATCCAAGCGACGTGCGCTCGATGCTCATCGGCTGCGAAATCGACATTCTCGTTCGCCGGACTACGTTTTTGGATGTGCGCGGTGCGCATGTTCGGGGCCTCGGTCGATGACGTTACCCGACACTGCCGCAACATATTGTTCGTAAAAACTAGTGAAACGCAGAGGATTTTAGAGCAGATCGACGAGCCGAAAGTTCGGGCGCGGCGCAAATTTTTTGAGGACCATGCCGCTGCCGCCGCTAAGGCGTTCGAACCATGCCGGGAGGGTGGTCGGCATCCGGGGGGCAGGGCGGGGCAGGGGCTTAACTTACCCAGCAGGCGAACGGACCAAGTCGTAAACTTTGCTAGCGTCCATTGCCCAATGACCGTTAGGGCATACCCATACGTACAACGCGTAAGCCATCCGTATCCTGTCCGTATGGGTTGACCCGTCTCATTCGGACAGCTATCTATTCGGACAGAACCTCAACGAACAGGTCATGCTGATGGCAATCTTCTTCTATGCACGCGTGTCGACAGCCGATCAAACCTTGGCGCATCAGGTGTCACAGGCGAGGGCCGCGGGCTTCGAGTTCGAGAAGGACTACGTTATCGAAGATCACGGCGTCTCGGGCGTGAATGTCGCGATGCGTGACCGACCAGGCGGACGCCGTCTGTTCGACAAGCTGCGCGCTGGTGACACGCTGGTCGTCCGCTGGGTCGATCGGCTCGGCCGGAACTACCAGGACGTCACGGACACCATCCGCGAATTCATGCGACGTGGCGTCACCGTCAAGACGATCATAAACGCCATGACGTTCGACGGGCAGGCAAAGGATCCGATGTCAGCGGCTGTGCGCGACGCGCTCATTGGTTTTATGGCCGCGATGGCACAATCCCAAGCCGAAGCGATGAAAGATGCCCAGAAGGCCGGCATCGCCCACGCGAAGCAGAAGGCAGCTGAGGGCGCCGACGCCTACCTTGGCCGCAAGCCGAGCTTCAATGCCGCGCAATTTGCTGAGGTGCAGGATCTGCTCGGAAAGGGAGCAGGAGTGTCGGAGGTGGCGAGGGCCACCGGCCTCTCGCGGCAGACGATCTACCGGATGAAGGATGATCCAGCGAAAGCCGGCGCGTCGCTGGCAGCCTGGGCAATGCGGCCGTGAAGTCGGCGGCTAGTCGAAGGCAGTGCTCGGTCGAGGCTCACCCTGCTGCCTTTCGATCGCTTCGCGGGCCTCGCGCATCAGCTGCAGCTTGCGCCTGCTCTGGTCCAGCTCAGCCATAGTCATTTCATGCGGCTCCTTCTCGCCGGCGGCAGGATCGAAGTTGCGAGCAAAGCCGCCAAGCGCGCCCGCCCGCAGCAGACTATTTGTCGCCGCGGCGCGGGCGGCGGCAGTCGCTTTCGGATCTTTGCAGATGGCGATTGCCGTATCGACCGCGACGCGTAGCCCGACGACGGCAATGTAGTCTTCGAGCTCGAGGCGCACCTCGGCGGCAGATTTCTGGTCGGTCATGAAAATGCCCCCTGCATCGGTCGATCGCCATCATCGGCGAGTTTTTCGTTCAGCCGCGCGACGATTGCGCGTTGCTCGTCGATCTTGGCTTCAAGCTCGAGAAGCTCGGAGCTGGGTGGTCGAGGTGGCCGTGCTATCAGTTCGCGGGCCGCGGTGGCCTGGTCGCGCTCCTGCCGGGTGCGTGCTCGGCTTGCCGACGTGCCGGGCTTGTGGCTGGCTTTCCACGCCCGGTAAGCGGCGAGCTCTTCAGGTGTCATGGTCGCGACGCGTGTTGCCCGTTTGCGCTCAGCCTTCCGGTAATCACGGAGCTTGGCGTCCAGCTTCTGAATGGCGTCTGGACGGTCGCCGTTGGGGATGACCAGCTTATGCCAGCTGGCACCGCTAGGTGTTTTGCCACCGTGCCAGGCGCATTTACCGTTCTTCATCGCCCGTTGCCGGCACTGCTCGCCCGTGGTCCTCGACTTGGCGCCGCAGGCTGGTCGCTGGTCCCGGATGGCGTTGTAGGCTTGGATGGTGACGATCGCCTGATGCCGCTTCGCTGCGGAGGGTCGCTCGCGGCGGCCGGCGACGCCCGGCTGCTTCCGCCCGCCGGAGTTCACCGCACCACCATTTGGGCTCGGTGGACGTGAGGTATTGCCCGTGATCCAACCAGATGCCGGCCTAGCCGCTGCCAAAGTGCTGTTTTTGGCCCGGTCCTAGTGGTCACTTCCGGTCCTAGCGGGCGGTCACGAGTAAGTGTCTGTTTTTCATAAGTAAAAATGCCCGGTCCTAGTGGTCCTAGCATTTTCATCGAATTCACTACACGTACGACATGCGCGACGTAAACGTATGTCTGTCTGCAGATAGGCATACTGTTTTCCTGTATCTCTTTTTCTACTAGGACCACTAGGACCACTAGGACCAGCCCTGTGGGATAAGGGTTTCGACGGTCACTTCCGGTTCTGGTGGTCCTAGTGAAAGCCACCTCAGGCATCCCAATGGACATCTTGTCCGATCCATTTTTCAAACGAGGCCCGACACGTTTCCAGATCGGGCAAGAGGTAGACCCACGGGCGAGGCCCATCTGCAGCTCGAGGTCGAGTTTTCTGCAGTCCCTTACCGGGGGAAAGGATCTCATTAAGCGTCCGACCGAACTGTTCCTGCACAACTTGCCGAGCGAAACGGTCCTTTGCGATCGCATTTTGGTAGGAGCTGTAGAGCCCTTTCGTGCTGACCTGGAGCGGCCACACACCCGATGCATCAATCGAGCCCTCCCGTAGGCACTCGAACAGCCAGCGAGGTTGAGACTAAAGTGACGCCAACTTCTGGTCGAGCAGGCCAGATGTGCTGGGTGCCGTGCGGACGTCGATACCCGAAAGGTTGATCGCCTGAAGGTGGTGAAGTAGCGCGCCGGCCCCGCCTGTTTGGAGCTCGGCCATTATCGGCGCGAAGTACGCTCCTTCCTGCTTCTTGGCATCGCCCACGTCGAAGACGGCCCAACGACGCTCGTCATTGCCGGCCGGGACGACCCAGCCCTCATTGGACGTCATCAGGATCCGCGCGCAATCTCGAACTGGGAATGGATCAACGCCCTTCGGCTCCACCATCCGCGTCTCGCTGGTCACAAGGTTCTTCAGGGCACCCTCAGCTGACTTGTCGCCGGCCCAGAATCCTTCCTCAACTTGGATCAGCAGCGCGTTCTGAAGGTGAGCATTGAAGTTTCCGGTCAACTGAGAAGGCTGAGCGACTGTCACATGGTGGGCTGGAAAGAGCGCGCCTACGTAGTTACCGACAAGCGTCTTGCCGACGCCGCGGCCGCCGCGCAGGACGATCGCGACACCGGGCTTCTCGGCCGGCCGCTGCACCATGTGCGCTAGCCACCCGATCAGCCACTTAAAGTTCTCTGCATCGCCGCGACAAACGTTCCCTCGCAAGTGATCGAGGAACAACCGGCAACTCGCACTTGCATCCGGTTGAACAGCGAAGCCGCGCCACAGGTTAAAGCTGCCGACCGGCGTTCTGCCCGGCTCGAAGACGACTTTGGAATATTGCCGCCGAGCGGTGTGCTCGAGCCACACGTCGAAGACCGGCAGTGACTTCTTCTCGAAAGGGATTTTCTGGTTAGCGTACCAGGTCCGTCTGTCCTGCACGCGTGAGAAGACGACCGAGCCATGCCCGCCTGCCTCCTCTGTAAGGATAAGCGCTCTTCCACCGATCGTGACGACAGCCTCGGTGGCGTTCAGCCGTTGGACAGCTGCCTCGATAGGTCCTTGCGAGACTTGGCTAGCCCGGGCCAAGTCGGCAGGATCCAGCTCCTCGTAATAAGTGGCGGCAATTGTGTTGGGGTGGACCGGCAGGCCAACGTTCACCCAGTCGCGAGCCAGATTGCGGGCGCTCAGTTTTTTATCCAGGTCGTCACCGGCCTGAACAGCATAGTCCCAGGTCCGAGCCAGGAAAGCGTACTCGGTAGCGGTAAAACCAAGTCGTGCGAGACGGCCTGCAAGCGCGGCCCGGAAGCCGGAACCACTATGATCTCTCGCGGGCGGGGCCCCAAGCCAAAGCATCGCAAGCCCCTGGTCCGCGGACATGGCCGCGTCGAACTTGATAATGAGATCCTGAGGCAGATCACCGACTGAGTACGCGTCGAGCGCCCCCGAGCTTCGGAACTCCACCTGCAGCGCCGCGATTTGGGCATCCGCATCGATCCGGTCCGAATTCTCGGCGGAGATGGGCGGAATTGCTGAAACCAGGCTCGCCAGCGTGCTACGGCCGCCTCGCGCCACTATGCCTGTCCGACGCTCTACACGCCCCTTTGCGCGCTTCTTTGCCGTGGGCACATTGACAGGGCCAGGAAGCCTCATGATCCGAGAGGTGTCGAACACCGCATCACCGCCGAGGAAGTTCCGGACACCACGGCCGGCGCATCTCACCGCCTCGGCTTCAGCGAGCTTCAACTTTTCTGGGAAGACCCAGACCGCTTGCATTCCGCCGCCGCTATCGATGAGATGCGTGGGGCTGGGTGCTTTCACCTGTGCAAGATCTGCTTGAATGCGAAGTTGAAGCGCTTCGATCTCCGCATCACCGTTTCGGCCGGGCAAATCAACGTCGGCAACTACGGCCCGGACAGCACGGATATCGTTGTCGTCGAGCTTCTTGTGTGGCGCTCCCTCAGCCGGCTCATTGACTGAATAGTACAGGTTCGCCTTGCCGTCATGCTTATCGACAAAAGCTCCGATGGCCTGCCATTCCAGTGGTTCGAATGTCTGCCCCGTGGGAGCCCATTGTTCGGCCGGGTCAAGGAGGACGATGTTATGGCGGCCGGCCGGGTCGAGCAGCTTCAGGAACTCGACCGCAACATTGCCGGCGCTCATCTTCAATGGCGGCCTGCTAGACGCGGGCGTTGCCGCCTCAATGACCGCCGGCTGGCTCAGGAGGTCACCCAGCAGTTGCCGGTTTGGAACATCAGATGCTATATTGTCCACGTAGAGAATACCTTTCTGCGGCGCTGTCGGGTTCGAGCCGACGGCGCCGTTTTCATTTCAGCGATTGGGGTTGGTCCAGGCCACTCGGAGATGCGGTGGCGATCTTCGCTCCGCGTGAGCGCGGAGCATTGGATACCGATCGCCATCGAGAAGCCGCGCCAAGCTACTGGCTGTGACGTAGATGCGGCCCGGACCCGCAACGTGACGGCGCTCGAGCCGCCCTTCAATCATCCTGTCACGCGCCCAGGAATAGGAACGGCCAGCGATTTCTGCAGCTTCGCTCAGCGTGAGGAATGCGCTGTCGCGCCAGGTCGGGCTAGGTTTCGGCGTGGCGGTCATTTAGCTCTCCGATCGCGGAGCGCTAAAATTGCCTTCAGGTCTTGTTCTTAAATAGCGCAGGCTTGGCGTTTGTTTTGAGACATCACCCCGTGGAGGCGGGTTAGCCTGATCGATGGCAGCCATCAGATCCACGAACGACAGGACGACTTTGAGCAGCAGGTCGGGGGTTACGCCGCCGATCGTGGCCCCGAGCCGTTGCCTGAATTTCAGAACCTCGCGACGCACACTATTACGCCCAACACCTGGGCCGAGCCGACCGACGACACGTTCAAAAATCTGGTTGTCACTGGCGCCTGGTAGATCGTTCATCGCAGCAAGGTAGGCTGCGGTGACTACGCCAAAGTTGAACGGCTTCGGCGCCGGATGCCCACCTTTTCGTTTGCTGGGCAAATGTCTTTTTGACTTTGATTCGTTTTGAGAAGCGGCCTGGAAATGGGAGGTCGCGTATCCGAGCATCTCGTCCAACCATGCGGCCCTAGGACCGACCGGCATGCCAGCATCGGTAAAGTGCGGGATAACGACCAGTTCTTGGACGACGGAAAAGGGGGCCTCATGCAGGGGAAGCTGTTCCAGGAGCCGCACTCCGGCCACCACACGAATGGCCTCATTTTCGCTTTCCCAGGCCGGGCCGCCCTCGGCTTCGCTCTTTTCAAGGACGTCGACGTACATCGCCATCCGCGAGCCCTCGGGGGCTGTCCGCATAATGCTAGGACCACGATCGCTACGGCCGCGACGGCCCGGGGCGCTCATCGAGCGGCCGGTGTGCTGGAAACGCCGTCGATCCATTCCCGGAAGTGCCGGACCTTCGTCCGCGGCCGGCCCTCGACATAGGTGATGGTCGGGCCGCGGCCCTCGCGTGCCCACTTTTTGAAGCTTTGGTCGGTGAAACCGGTCAGCTCGCTAAGCTGCCTACGTGTGAGCAGCGCGTCGTCGGGGAGGAGAGCGATATCTGGAACGGCGGGGCGAGATAATACTTTTTCGATAAGGTTATGCATGGGGTCCTCGAGGTTAAGAGGACTCTCAAAGTATACACACGGTCGGTTTTGTCTGTCAGTTTCAACCGACAAAACCTACCGACGTAAATCACTGTTCTGGTTTGGGTTTCGGATTAATGGCTATTTATTAAGGTCGAAACCGCTCACATCTCGCATTTGAAAGCGGGTCGCCTACCGCACGCCGGACAGCGATGCGAAGAAGCCCAGCGCTTCGCGAATGCCGGCAGCGATCGAGCCTATGTGGTCACCCGCCACCACGCGGTGCTCGGCGCGCCGTCCCGCGGCGCGGGCGCGGGCGACGGTCAGATCGATCGATGCGCTCGATCGCGTTTCCCGATCGCCATGCGACATGAGAACCGGGCAGCGGAAGCCGGACGCGAAGCACACCGCCGAGCGCATCTCGATCTCGCGCGGATCGGACAGATCGAACGGCGCCTCGTCGGCGAAGCGCTGGAAGAAAACGCGCGTGTCGGGCGCGGGCGATAGCGCGGCCGCGCCCCGAAACTCACCGCTCAGCGCAGCCAAGAGCGTCAACGTACCCCCGACACTGTGGCCGCAGACGAAGACGCGGTCCGGGTCGACCCCCGGCCGCGCGCGCAGGGCCTCGGCCGCGGCGAGCACGTCGTCGGTCTCGTCGTAGAAGGCGGAGAAGTCGCCGGGCTGCCCGTTCTCGCCACGCAGCACCGGCATGAGCACGTGGAAGCCCTCCGCGACGAAAGGCAAGGCCAGATCCTGCCAGTGGCCGTGCCAGATCGCGTTGCCACCGTGGAGGACGAGCACGGCGGGCCTGCGCGACGCCGTATCGCCCGCAGTGCTCGCCCAGGCCACGAGATCGCGCCCAGCCGAGTGGTAGCGCAGCGCTTCCGCTCTTTCCGGTGGATCCAGCGTGTCGCCTTTGTCCGGCGCAAATTCGTGCCGCAGAAGCTTCGTTCGAAACGTCGCTCGAGCGGCGCGATAGTCCCCGCCCAACAGCGGCGGTTCGGGCAAGGCCGCAGGGGGCGGCGTCCGAGCCAAGGCATGACGGGCGGCGAACGGCGCAAACGCGAGCGCTGCGATGGCGGCGCGACGGTGGAGA
>NZ_JBUZWF020000007.1:0-227119 GCF_055730105.2 Mesocryomonas lacus | reverse complement strand
ATTGCCTGCTATTATGGAAGCGCAACGATAATCAACAGTCAGGCTCGTGGCGATTGTGACGGGCCTGCTACTTCAACCTGATTATCGAGTGTGAACCGGCATCATTTCGAGCATTGTCTGTTCCGAGTATTTCGAGAGAAGCGGGGTTCTTAGTATTAAGGTTCAGTCCGGTGAGGCTGTTCAGGCCCTTCTGAGGTGCTTAGCGAAAATCCCCGTTCTTGAATCTTACCTTGGGTCCAGTCGCACACGGGGCGTTCGACCGCCGTCGAACGGTTCCGTCTGCTGAATACGCCGTCGTGACTTCGATAGCCGGGATAACATTTCGACTACTCAGATCTGACCAGAGCCCGATCTATTCTGAGGAGGATCGAAACTCGCTGCTCATCTAGTGAAGCCCGTGCGTCTTTGTAACGTCCGCTTTCGGGCCCCTTCAGGCGCACCCCCGGAAAGACCTTGCCAGCGCAAGGCCGGCTAGATCGGTGACGGAAAGGCTGCGTCCTGTTCCGAGCAGGTCCCTGCAATTCGCCGACCGCCTCAATCGCAGGCAGCTCGTGCTAAATCATTCAGCAGCAGTATTTAATTTCCTTGTTGCGTACATTTCTCCCTTATGTAAGCATCCAGACATGGATCATGCTGCCGATCACTTCGGGACGTTGAGCTACCCGCGCACTGCGCAGGGGCGGAAGTGTTTGTCGAAAGGTCGGCGTAGTGCTCGGTGGCAGTCGCGTTCATCGCGTCTCTTCGTAGTGCTGCTGTCTGCTATCCAAGGCTCAAGACGCTGATATTGCGCGCGTTTTAGCGCAATGCGTCGGTGACACCGCTAATCTTCTTTAGATAGCTCGCCCATCTGGCTTAACGCCAAGATGAGCTCCTTGCTACGGAATCACACTCGTCTCGTCGGCATGTCCGTCGGCGAGTGCAGGATCCCTATTGCGCCAAAACTTCCTGATTACTTGAGAGATGAGGATTTCTGCATGATGATCGACAGGCGCAGGGCTATCTACTTGGTCGGTGGTGGGGTCGTAGCTTTGGCAGCGGGCGCTCGGCTTGCCGCCGCTGAAGAAGCGCGGGAAATGGTGATTGTCACTTATCCGGGCGCTCTGTCGGGGCCGCACCGCTGGCTTGCCGACCAGATGGAGGCGCGTCACAAGGGGCTGACCATCCGCCTGGTGCCATCAGACAGCCAGGACATCGTAGCCCAGATCAAGGCGGCGCAGGGATATTCACCGTTCGACGCTGGGCCGAACGATGAACCGCCGCATCTTATCGGCATTGCCGAGGGATACCTTGCCAAGCGCGATGATGCGCAGATCCCCAATCTCGCCAACGCCTATCCCGAGCTACTTGCCAAGAGCGGTGGCGTCGGGGTTCCCGCGACCTACTCGCTCGTCGGCATCGCCTACAACACTGATTTGGTGAAGACGCCGCCGACCACGTGGGCCGATCTCTGGCGCCCGGAGTTTCGAGGCCAGGTTGGCATTGCCCGTACCTCTTCCAATCTCGGCCTTGCGACACTCGCCATTGCCGCCAAAACGTATGGCGGCTCCGAGTCCAATCTCGATATTGGCTGGCAGAAGCTGCAGGAACTGGCGCCGAAAGCTGCACGCTCGCCGGCGGCGCTGACGCAGATGCTGGAGCGCGAGGAAATCGCGATCTGCCCGCTCTGGAACAACAATACCGCCGCGGCCGCTCAGAAAGGACTGCCGATCGCCTTCGTCAAGCCGGAGCCCGGCGCGATCGCCATCATCTCCTTCTTCTCCGGCTATGCCGAGACCCGCCATCCGGAGCTCGTCGCTGAATGGCTCGACGGCATCTTGAGCCCCGAATACCAAGCGCGCGCTGCCGCGGCGCCCTTCTACTTCGGCCCGACTGTCAGGGGTGTCGAGGTGCCTGCGGAAGCCGCTCCCTACACCCCCGCCAAGCCTGAGGAGGTCGCAGCGCTGCAGACCATCGACTGGCCAAAGATCGTCCCGATCCGGGGCGATCTGGTCGAACGCTTCGATCGCACCTTCGCCGTCTAACTCTTCGCATCCTTTCAGGGAATCCGACGCTATGACCCTATCGACCAACCGCCGCCGTTTCCTTCAGTCGAGCGCCGCGTTCGGCGCCGCGCTCGCGCTGCCCGGCTTTGCTCGCGCGCAGGAAGCAAAAGAACTTGTCATCGTTTCCTTCGCCGGCTCGCTGCAGGAGCCGCATCAGTGGTTGGCACGGCGGATGGAAGCGAAGCACCCCGGCCTTAAGATCCGCCTCGTGCCAAGCGAGAGCCAGGACGTCGTTGCGCAGATAAAGGCCGCCCAGGGGTTCTCTCCGTTCGACGCCATGCCGAATGGCGAGCCGCCGCACCTCATCGCCATCAAGGACCAGTATATCGAGAAGCTCGATGCCGCAGCGGTGCCGAATGCGTCGAAGGTCGTGGCCTCGCTGGTCAAGAAAAGCCAGGGCTACGGTGTGCCGGCGAGCTATTCTCTGATCGGCATCGCCTACAACACCGACCTGGTCAAAACCCCGCCAACCCGTTGGGAGGACCTGTGGAGCCCCGAGTATAAGGGACAGGTCGGCATTCCCCGCGCCTCGTCCAATCTCGGCCTTGGCTTCCTTGTCGCCGCGGCCCGCACGTTTGGTGGATCGGAGGAAAACCTCAAGCCCGGTTGGGATAAGCTGAAGGAGCTCGAGCCGAAGGTCGGGCGGTCGCCGACACAGCTACTACAGATGCTGGAGCGCGAAGAAATCGTGATGGCACCGATCTGGAATAATGACGCGGCGGGAGCGGCTGAAAAAGGCCTGCCGATTGCCTTCGTCAAACCGCAGCCTGGACCGATCGCGGTCATCTCCTTCATGTCCGCGGTCAAGGGCACGCGCTATCCCGAGCTCGTCAACGAGTGGATGAACGAGATCCTTTCGGTCGAGTACCAAGAGATGGCAGCTGGCGCGCCCTACTATTTCGGCCCGACCATTGAGGGCGTCGCGGTTCCGGAAGCGGCTCGAGCCTACAATCCAGCGAGCGCGGAAGAGGTGGCAGCTCTTCAGAGCGTTGACTGGTCGATAATCGCGCCGCAGCGCGGGGCGATCGTCGACGAGTTCGACCGCCTCTTCGCATCGTAAGACCGTGAGCCTGTCCATGACCGATCGTACCCCCATGCTGGACGATGTCGGGCGCCAGCCCGGCGTCCTGTCGGGCCTTCTGGCGCGCGCCGACGAATTTCGGGCCGCTGGCGCTTCGCTTGGCAGCCGAAAGGGGCGCGTCTTCGTTACCAGCTGCGGCGACGGTCATTTCGCAGCAGAGGCGGCTGGCGATTTCGCCGGTCGCCTGGGGCTCGACTGGCGAGCCTGCGGTCCACTCGATCTGCTGCTGGCGGACGATACCCTTCGTGAGGATGACCGGGTCATTGCCGTGTCGATGTCCGGCAATGTCGACCGCACTGTCGAAGCGGCCAGGATGGCCGATGTGCGGGGCCTTGCCATTCTGGCTTTGGTCAACGGTGAGGGCGGCAAGCTCGGAGCCATCGCTCGGACGAAGATTTCGCTCGACCTGAAGGACGTGGCACCGTTCCTCTGCGGCACCGCAAGCTATACGGCGACGCTGACCGCACTGATGCTCCTTGCCGAAGGCATGGCCGGTGCAACTGGCGGCGATCTCGGTCCACTCATCGGGGCGCAGGAAGAGGTGCTGGCGGTCGCTGTGCCCGTCGTCTCCCAGATCGCGGCGCGGCAATTTCCGGGAATCCGCATCCTTTCCGCCGGCTGCGAAAAGGGTACGGCGGCCTACGGGGCGGCAAAGTTTGTCGAGCTTACGAGGCTTCCGGTCTGGAGCGGAGAGCTCGAGGAGTTCGCCCACAGCCAGTACTGGTCAATGCCAGTGGGCACGCTGGTCGTCCTGATCTCCACTCATCCAGTTCTGGCTGACTATGCTCGGGAAACGGCACGTGCGCTGAAGACCCTCGACGTCCCGACGCTGGCGATCGATACCGCAGCAAGTGCTGTCGACACCGCTACCTGGCGCATCACCTTGCCGGTCACCGCGCCCCGGCTCGCGCCGATGCTCAGCGCGCTGCCACTCCAGCACCTCGCCTATGTTATGGCGCAAGCCGAAGACCTCGACCCGAACACGCGTTTGCATCTCAAAAGCGACGAGACGCGGTTCCGGGTAAGTCGAATGCTCACGCGCCGCTCGCTGCTCGGCACAGGTCTCTAGACCGTGAGAAGCAAGCCCCTCTTGGTTGTCGGCTACCTCTCGAACGACACCGTGACCCAGGCTGACGGTAGGGTCGACCGGATGGCTGGCGGAGCGGGCCTTTACAGCGCTCTAGGAGCGTCCAAGGCCGGCGCACCCGTCGAGCTTTGCGCTTCGGTCGGCCCAGACTTTCCCGATCATTGGCTGTCGGCGCTGGCGGGCGAGGGGGTTGGCCTGACGAGGATACAGCATCGCGACGGTCCGTCGCGCTGGGCCAATATTCAGCACTGCGCGGACGGCCGCCGGAAGTCTGCCCACTATGCTGATCCGGCGTGGTGGGAGGCGAGCGAACGGCATGCGCCTGAGATCCCCGATGACCTGTCGGAGTTTGGTCTCGTCACCGCATGCCCGATGCCCGCCGAGAAGCTGGAGACACTTCTTCAACGTGCCAAGAGAAGCGCGGTCCCGGTGATCTCGGATATCAGCGAAGCCATTGCGGAGCGCCAGGGCGCCGCCATCCTTGCCCTTCTGCCGATGCTCAACGTCTTCGCGCCGAGCCGCGAGGAGACCCGGATCCTCTTGCCTGGCCTCGATGATGATGCCGCGGCGCGGACGCTGGCAGCCCTCGGGCCGTCCATAATTCAGAAGCGAGGCGCCGAGGGCGTGTTCATTGTCGAAGCCGGCACCCTGTCAGAGTTTCACCTGCCGGCCCTTTCTACTCGCGTCGTAGACCCAACAGGCGCTGGCGACGCCAGCGTCGGGGCGATTGGCGCGGCGCGCCTTGCGGGTGCCGATCTCAGCGCCGCGGCATCGACGGGCCTACGGATCGGGGCCGTTGCGGTTTCCGGACACGGCGCCGGCGCCCTATGCCCGGCGCTCGCTCCGGCTGAGCTCCACATGGAGAGCCCCGCCTCGGGCAACTTTAACGTCACAGGAGTCCTTGCCCGATGAGTCAGCTCGTCACCGAAAACGTCTCGAAGCAGTTCGGCACCTACAAGGTCCTCCAGTCCTGCAACCTCTCGGTAGCGAAGGGTTCCGTAGTTACTCTGCTCGGCCCTTCCGGCTGCGGCAAGACTACCCTCCTGCGCTCTATCGCCGGCTTCCTGACCCCTGATTCCGGCCGGATCCTGGTGAAGGGCGAGGACATTTCGCACCTGCCACCGAACCGCCGCGACGTTGGCTACGTCTTCCAGAACTACGCGCTGTTTCCGCACATGACGATCCGCGAGAACATCGCCTATGGGCTGGTGATCCGACGCGTTTCGAAAGCTGAAATCACCCGCCGGGTCGACGAGGCGCTCGATCTCATCGCGCTGACGCAACTCGCCGACCGTCATCCGAAACAGCTTTCCGGCGGCCAGCAGCAACGCGTGGCCATTGCGCGCTCCCTCGTTCTCGAGCCGCAGGTGTTGCTGCTCGATGAGCCATTCAACGCGCTCGACGCCCAACTTCGGCTGTCGATGCAGGTCGAGCTGCGCAAGCTGATCGACCGCGTCGGCATCACATCAATCTTCGTCACGCACGACCAGCAAGAGGCGATGACGCTGTCGGACCAGATCGCCATCATGCGCGGTGGGAAGATTGAGCAGGTTGGGTCGCCGCTCGATATCTACGATCGCCCACAGACAGGCTTCGTCGCTGATTTCATCGGTCGCGCCAACCTCGTGCCGACGGAAATCCAGGGCGGCCGTACCAGCGGTCCGCAACAGATTGCGACCTCACTGGCCGACGGAGCAGCCACGCTTGTCGCCCGGCCGGAGAACATCGACCTCTCGCACGGAGAGGGACAGGGATGGCCGGGCAAAATCGGGTTCTTTACCGCGCTCGGTCCGGTCATCGAGTACGAAATCGATTGCGGCTTCAAGGAGCCGCTGCGGGCTGCCGTCGCCCGCCAGTCCGGACTTGCTCCGCTTGTGCCGGGAACACTCGTAACTGCCCGCATCCGTGACGAAGGTGCCGCGATCGTCCTGGCAGGAGCTCCCCGTCATGGTTGATGCCACCCTCATGGCTCCACGCCATGTACCCAGCCTTACTCGCTTTCTCGACGGCGGCGGCATCTGGCCGGCTGTTCCCGCGCTCCTCTATCTCCTGGTCTTTATGGTAGCGCCGATCGCGACGCTCCTAACCTTCGGCTTCGTCACGATCGAGCGCGGTTCCCTCACGGATGGCGGGCTCACATTTACGCACATGGCAAGCGTCCTATCGGACCCGCTCGTTTGGCGGCTGCTGTGGCGGTCGCTGTGGATCGCCGTCGTCTCGACGTCGCTGACGCTGCTGCTCGCCTATCCCATCGCCTATGCCTATGGCCATCTCACCGGCATCTGGCGGACGTTGCTCCTGGTCGCGATCATCTCGCCGCTCCTCACCAGCGCGCTCGTGCGCACCTATGCCTGGATCGTCATCCTCGGCGGGCGGCGCGGCCTCCTGAACCAGACGCTGACCTCGCTCGGCCTGATCGACACGCCGCTGCAGCTCCTCAATACCTCGACGGCGGTGGTCATCGGCATGACGCAGATCCATTTGCCGTTCATGATCCTGCCGCTGCTTGCAGTGCTGTCGGAGCGCGACCGGCGCTTCGAGGACGCCTCGCTGAACCTCGGCGCCAGCCAGGTGTCGACCTTCTTCCGCGTCACCGTGCCGATGTCGATGCCGGCGATCGTGGCGGGCTTTGCCTTGGTCTTCGCGGTCTCCTACACGAACTTCATCATCCCGCAGCTGCTCGGCGGCGGCAATTACTCGACTCTCGCCGTTCAGGTCTACGAGCAGACGATCGTGGTTCTTGATTGGTCGCGCGGTGCAGCGTTGGCGACCCTCCTTCTCTCCACCTGCTTTGCCTTCGTGTTCGCGATCGTCGCCTTCGGTAATCGCCTCACGCGCTGGAACGAGATCCGCCGATGACCGCGCCCCGCCAAATCATGCTTGTCCGCGACCGGCTGGGGCGCGGCGTCCTCGTTGCTCTCACGGCTTTTTCGATCCTGCTCCTCATCGCTCCGAGCCTGATAGTCATCGCGATCTCGTTTGAGCCACGGGCCTACATTGCCTTCCCGCCCTCGGGCTTCTCGCTGCGTTGGTACAGCGCGGTGTTCAAGAACCAGCAGCTGATCGACTCCGTCTACGTCTCACTTCGGATTTCCGTGATCGTGATGCTTGTATGCCTCGCGCTTGGCATCCCCGCCGCCTTCGCCAGCGTGCGTGGCCGCTTCCCCGGCAAAGCAGGGCTTAATGCCTTCCTTCTGGCGCCACAGATGATGCCGGGTATGGTCATTGGCATCGCTTCGCTGTTCTTCGGCGCCTACATCGCCTTCCGCGCTTCCGACCTAATGTTGGTCTTGTCGCTTTCGGTGTTCTGCCTGCCTTTCGTCATCCGCATCGTGATGGCGCGGATGTCCGGCCTCGATCCGTTGCTCGACGAGGCAAGCGCCAATCTCGGTGCGGGCAAGCTGGAGACATTCCTACGCGTCACGCTGCCGCAGATCGCCCCGGCCGCGCTTGCCGCTGCCGCCTTCACCTTTATCGAGGCTTTCGACAACGTCACCGTCTCGCTGTTCACCTCTGATGTGCGCGCCCGGCCGCTGCCGGTCGAGCTCTACTATCTCGTCCAGTTCGACTCTTCGCCGATGATCGCGGCCATCTCCTCGCTCGAGATCGGCCTGTCCTTCCTGGCAATGTTCATCATCGCTAAGGCCGTCGGGCTCGAGCGCCTCGGACGCTGACGCAATCCCTTTCGAACAACCGGAAAATGCCTGAAATGACTGATTTCTCCAGCCGTCTCAAAAGCCTGACGGCAGAGCCCTCGCGCGATACAGCCAACGACGCCGCACGACTTGGGCGCGTCGATCGCACACGCACCGAGCTTTTTAGCCAAGGCAGCGCCATCCGAAATACGCTCGCTGCCGCCGAGCCCGTGCTCGCGACCCTTGCTAAGGCTCTGCTGGGACGGAGCATCGACCGCATCGTCATCGCCGGCTGCGGCGACTCCTGGTTCGCCGGTCTCGGCGTCCGCCATGCGATCGAAGTGATGACGGGCGTTCCCGTCGAGTCGGCGCAGGCGCTGGATTTCGCCGCCTACGGCGTGGCGACCTCTAATACGCTTGCCATCGGCATCTCGTCCGGCGGCAATACCCCTGCCGTCATGCAAGCGCTTTCCCGCGCCAAGGACGGCGGCGCCTTCTGCATCGGCATTTCCAACACGCCGGCGAGCCCGATTCTGACTGCGTTCGACGCCGCGCTGATGGTGCATGCGACGCGCAAGGGCTGGCCCACACAGTCGACCAACGCCACGATGGCGCTTCTTGTCGCTCTTGGCGCGGCGATCGCCCGAGCTTCTTCCGCTCGGGACGCGATCCTCGCCGAACTCAGCGAGTTGCCCGACGTCATCGATCGCCTTTGCAGCGACTTGGATGCCGAGATGCAGGGCCTCGCCGAGCAATGGGCCGCGGCAGACCTCGTTCTCTTTGCCGGCCTTGGCCCGAATTTCGCCGCCGCGTCGATCGGTGCCGCCAAGCTACGAGAGCTATCGCCGGTCCACGCCTTTGCCATCCCGCTCGAGGAGTACCACCACTACCGCTCGCAGAAAGCAGGCGACCCAATTGTCGTCGTCGCAACCGATCCAGCGAGCGCTGAGCGGGCGCTCGACACCGCGCTCGTCGCCGAAGAAATTGGCGGGCCGCTCCTCGCGATCCTCTCCTCGTCGGGCCATGCCGAGATCGAGCGCCGCGCTGCGGCAACGGTAATCTTGCCCGACGTACAGACGGCGCTCTCCGCCATGGTCTCGATCGTGCCGTTGCACCTTCTTGCCTTTCACTTCGCCAAGGCACGGGCGGCCCGCGGCCTCGGCGCGCCCCGCCGCGCGGATTTGAGCTAGGGCGACGATGGTCACCCTTTTCACCGCCGGCGGCGTCATCGTCGACACCGTCGTCTCGGCGGACGGCACACTCGGGCCGCGGACGATGGGCGGCAACGCCGTATACTCCGCCGCCGGAGCGCGACTGTGGGTTGACGAGGTCGGCATTGTCGCGCGCATCCCTGCCAACTATCCCCGCGGCTTTCTCACTCGACTTGAAGACGGCGGCATCGATCTCTCGGGCATCCGCTTCGAAGCCGCCGAGGTTACGGAGAACGAGTGGTTCTTCTATCGCGAGGACGGCAGCCGGGCAGACCATCTGCACGCGCCGATGGCTGACCCGCTGCCAGCAGACCCGGGAACGCGCCTGTCTCCTCAAGATGCGGCGGCGCTTGAGGCGCGGCTGCGCCAACGGGGGCAGACAGGAAGCGATTTCGCCGCCTTCCGTCGCCTTCATCCCGTCCGCCTCGAGGACGTGCCGCCGGCCTATCTCGCTGCCAATTCCGCTCATCTCGCCGCGAATGGCCTTGCTGAGCAGGTCGCTATGACACGTGCGTTGTCGCAGGCCGGATTTTCTGTTTCGGTCGATCCTGGGTCGAATGCCGGGGACATGGGCCCGGGCGAGGTGGGCGCGATCATGGCTTCGGCCGCGGCCCTCCTGCCCAGTGAGAAGGAATTGCAGCTCCTGGCTCCTGGGCTCACGCGGCAAGAGGCATTCGCATTGCTGCAGGCGAGGGGGGCCGGCGCCTTGGTCGCAAAGCTTGGTGCGGAAGGATCACTCCACCGCGACAAAGACGGTACGCTTTGCATGCTGCCGGTGTTTCCAGTCGCTGCCGTTGACCCGACTGGGGCCGGCGATGCCTTCTGCGGTGGATTTCTGGCCGGCCTCCTCCTGCTGCAGGACGTCTCGGCCGCTGCTTGCCTAGGAACGATCTCGGCGTCCTTCGCCGTGGAAAGTTTCGGTCCTTTCCACCTTCTCAGTATCACCCGCTCCGCAGCGCGTGCACGTCTCGACACATTTCTTGACTCGCTCGAACCCCAACTCGCGGCGCGTCTTGCTCCGCGCTTTTCCACAATGGATACCGCATGAGCTTTTTCTCCTCCGCCGCCTCCGATCCACTGATCGTCGCCGCCCTTCATCTCCCCGACCTCTCGGTCGGACGCGACTTGTCCATGGCCTTCCTGGAGGACTACGTCCTTGCGAACACGGAGGTCTTCATAAGCGCAGGCATCCGCCGGATCATGCTGCAGGATCAAACCAGGCAGAAGGGGCGGGCGACAGCAGAGACCATCGCCATCACAAGCGCGCTCGGGCGTGCGATGAAGCTCGGCTTCCCCGAAATCTCGCTTGGCATCATCGTCCAAGCGCATGACGCTGTGGCGCCGCTGGCTATCGCCCACGCGACAGGCGCTGATTTCGTCCGACTCAAGATCTTCGTCGGCGCCGCAATGACAATCGAAGGAAGCAAGGAAGCGCTTGCCATCGAGGCGCGTACCTACCGTCACCAGCTTCGGCGGGACGACATCGCTATCCTCGCCGATGTATTCGACCGTACCTGCGTTCCGCTGATCGACATCACGCCAGAAGAGGCGGCGGCGGGCGCCGTCCGCTTCGGCGCCGATGGCCTCGTCATTACCGGTGCTACTTATGCTGACAGTCTGGCACGGATCCGCGCTGCAAAGGCTGCAGGCATCACGCGTCCGGTCTTTCTGGGCGGCAGCGTAACCGACGAGAATATCGGCGAGACACTGTCGGTGGCCGACGGCGCCGTGGTTTCGACCGCGCTTATGCGGGCAGGCGCCAAGCGCAACGATCTTCTCCACTGGGACAAGGACAAGACGGAGCGCTTTATGGAGAAGGCGCGGGCGGCATGAAGACAGATCGCGATTTCGCCGGCTACCGGGGCCGCCATCCCGGCATCCGTTGGCCCGGCGACGCGCGGCTGGCCGTCTCCATTGTCGTCAATGTCGAGGAAGGCGCGGAGCTCTCTATCGGTATGGGAGACGAGCGCAACGAGGCGATCTACGAGGCGGTTGAGGCAACCGAGGGGGCACGAGACCTCTGCATGGAGAGCCATTTTGAATATGGGACGCGTGCCGGCTGGCCGCGTATCCGCCAAATTCTGTCGACGCGTGGGGTCAAGGCTACGCTAAATGCCAATGGCCGTGCCCTCGCACTTTCCCCGTGGATCGCCGAGGAAGCAGTGAGCGATGGCCATGAGATTGCCTCCCATGGCTGGCGCTGGGAGCGACACGTGCACATGGAAGAGGCGGAGGAGCGCCAAGCCATCGCCCGCTCCGTCGCGGCGATTAAGGAGGCCGGCGGCACTGCGCCTGTTGGGTGGCACACGCGATCGGCAACCTCGACCCGCACCCGTGACCTACTCGTCGAGCACGGCGGTTTTCTCTACGATTCCAATGCCTACAACGACGACGTACCCTATCTCGTCGCTGTGGGCGGACGCGACCATGTGGTGCTGCCTTACGCCTTCGACACAAACGACATGCGCTTCTTCAACCGCGGTGGCTTCACCTTCGCCGAGGATTTCGCCCGCTACTGCATCGAAGCCTTCGACCGGCTCTATGCCGAGGGCGGCGACAGTCCTCGCATGCTGTCGATTGGGTTGCACCTGCGCATCATCGGCCGGCCGGCCCGTATCCGCGGGCTTGAGCTCTTTCTGGACCACGTAATGGGGCATGAAGGAGTCTGGTTCGCCCGCCGTGATGAGATCGCACACCATTGGCGCGCCGGCCTTGGCCTCGAGCGCTGGACGCCGCGCAGCCCATCCCGGGATTTTGCTCCGTGACCCGCGATCTCCTCGGCTATGCCGGGCAGTGGCCCGACATCACTTGGCCGAACGGCGCAAGACTTGCTGTCTCTCTTGTCGTCAATTTCGAGGAGGGCGCCGAGGAGCAGGTCGGTGACGGCGACGCACGGTCCGAGCGCATGGGGGAGGTGATTTCGGTGGTCGAGCCTGGGCGCGCCGACCCCGGACAGGAACAGATCTTCGCTTACGGCATGCGCGCGGGGATCTGGCGCATCGCCGAATGCCTCGACAGGGCCCAGCTGCCCGCTACCATCTTCTTCTGCGGCCGCGCGGTGGAACGCGTCCCACAACTCGCGCGCATGCTCACCGACGCCGGACATGAGGCAGCCTGTCACGGCTGGCGCTGGCGACCGCATGCGGACTACGACACACCGGAAGCAGAGGCCGCCGATCTCGATCGCGCCGGTGCAGCGATAGAGGCAGCAACGGGCATAAGACCGCGCGGGTTCTTCTGCCGCGGTGCCGAGAGCCCATGGACCCGGCGCCTACTGGCCGAGCGAGGCTATGTCTATACCTCCAACGCCTTCGACGACGACCTGCCATACCGCGACCCAGCGACGTCGCTGCTCGTCGTGCCCTATGCGCTCGACACCAACGATATGAAGTTCTTCCATCCGAACGGTTTTGTCCGCGCGGGCGAGATGGTGGACTATGTCGTAGACGCGTTGGATGCGCTGGAAGCTGAAGCGTCCTGCGGAAGGGCGCGGCTTCTGAACATTGGCTTCCACCTTCGGATCGTCGGGCGGCCCGCCCGCTTCAAGGCGTTCCAGGCGATCATCGCTGAGCTGCGGCGACGCGAAGATCGGATCTGGATCGCACGGCGGATCGACATCGCCGAAGCCTTTCGGGCGGCGGTCCCCGTCGCATGAAACTGATCCTGATCAACCCTAACACCAGCCCGACGACGACCGAGGCGATGCTGCAGATTGCCCGCGAGGCGGCGTCTGGCCGCGACATTGCCGGCCTTACCGCTCCCTTTGGTGCAGCTCTGATTACCGGGGAAGCGGCGCTCGAAGAGGCAGCCAGCGCCGTGGCCTCACTGGCGCCGCTGCTCGGCGACAGCGACGGGGTGGTCGTCGCAGCCTTTGGCGATCCCGGGCTCGCAATGCTGCGGGCGCGCCTCGCCGTCCCCGTCACGGGAATTGCGGAGGCCGGCATGGCCGAGGCTGCCTTCGGCGATCGTCGCTTCGCGGTCGTCACCACCACACCTGATCTGGTCGCCGCCATCGCCCGGACGGCCGCTTCCTACGGCCATGCAAGGGGTTTTGCAGGAACTCATCTCACTCCCGGCGATCCGCTGGACGTCATGGCCGACCCGCATCGCCTCATTGAGGCTCTCGACGCCGCCTGTCGCCACGCCGTCCGCCAAGGCGCTGAGGCCATCGTCATCGGCGGCGGTCCGCTGGCAGTTGCGGCTCGAGCCCTAGCGGGCAGGTTCGATGTTGATCTGATCGAACCCGTGCCGGCTGCAGTTCGCCTGGCGCTGAAGCGCGCCCAATCCGTCAAGGAAACACAATGAGCCTTACCCTCGTCCGTGCCGACCATGTCCTCGTTGGCTTCGGCGTCGACGGTACACCGGACATTCGGCCCGACGCGGCGTTACTCGTCGAGGCAGGTATGGTCAGAGAGATCGGCGACAGCAAAACTCTTGAGCGCGCTCATCCAGATGCGGTCCGCATCGGGGGACGTGGCTTTGTCGCCATTCCCGGTCTCGTCAACGCGCATCACCATGTCGGGCTGACGCCGCTGCAGCTTGGCTCGCCGGATCATCCTCTGGAGCTCTGGTTCGCCAGCCGCTTGGCCCTGCGGGATGTCGATCCTCGGCTCGACACCCTTTACTCGGCCTTCGAGATGATCGCCTCCGGCGTCACCACAGTGCAGCATCTTCATTCCCGAGCACCGGGCGGCGTGCCGGCCGTGCTTGAGACAGCGTCGAGCGTGATCGACGCGTACCGCGAGGTCGGCATGCGGGCTTCCTATTCCTTCGCCCTTCGCGACCAGAACCGCCTTGTCTATGAAGCGGACGAGGCTTTTCTTGAGCGCTTGCCGCTGGAACTGCGCCCGGCAATGGCCGCCCACTTCGCTCGCTTCTCTATGCCCCTCCGTGATCAGATCGCCGTGTTCCACGAGCTGCGGCAGCGTTATGCCAATGACGGAAGAACTGCGATCCAGATTGCCCCGTCGAACCTTCACTGGCTTTCGGATGCTGCTCTCGCTAGCGCCGCAGAAATGGCTGCCGAAACCGGTGCGCCGGTCCATATGCATCTCTTAGAGACGCCGTACCAGAAGGCCTATGCGCAGAAGCGCACTGGAGGGTCAGCCCTCGAATACATTCACCGCTTCGGGCTGACTGGTCCGCAGCTCACCATCGGCCACGGAGTATGGATGAGCGAGGCGGATATTGAGCTGTGCGCTCATACAGGAACGCGGATCTGTCATAACTGCTCGTCGAACTTTCGCTTGAAGAGTGGCCTTGCGCCGGTGAACCGCTTCATGGCCAAGGGCATCCCAGTGGCACTCGGGATTGACGAGGCCGGGATCAACGACGATCGCGATATGCTCCAGGAAATGCGCCTAGCCCTGAACGTTCACCGCGAACCCGGTATTGATACGGCGGCTCCGAAACCTGCCGAGATCTTGCGAATGGCAAGTGAGCACGGCGCGGCGACCACCGCCTTCGGCAGCAAGATAGGGCAGCTCACGCCCGGTTCTGCAGCCGATATCGTTCTTCTTGATTGGGAGCGGCTAACCTACCCCTACCAGAGCCCCGATATTGCTCTCGTCGATGTCCTCGTACATCGCGCTCGGCGGGAGTGCGTTCATGCCGTGATGGTCGACGGTATCGTTATTTATGAGAGCGGGCAGTTCACCCGCATCGACCGAGATGAGACGCTGAACGAGATCCACACCAGACTCAGGCAGCCCCTGTCCGCCGACGAAAAAGCGAGGCGCAATCTGGCTGCGGATATGATGCCGCATGTAAGAAGCTTCTACTCGGGGTATCTATCGTAAAGACCAGGGTGCGGACTGTCCTCGGGCTGGAACAGTATGTTTTGGGACTTACAGCGAGGCCAGCGTCCTTGGCGCACCGTCGATCCATTCACGAAAAATCGCGGACCCTTGTCTGCTCTGCCTTCGACAATGGTAATCTTGGGGCGGCGGCCTTCTCGGGCTCATTTTGAAAATTCGGTCAGTGAAGTCGGTCAACTCGCTAAGCTGCCTACGTGTAAACGACGCGTCGTCCGGCAGCCGAGCAATATCCGGGATCGTGGGTCGGGAGTCATTTTTCTATAAGGACTTTTATGGCGTCCTTGGGGTTAGGAGGACCCTCAAAGTACACAGGCGATCCGGTTAGTCGGTCAGTCTCGACCGACTAAACCTCCTGGCGTAAGCATAATGGCTAGTCGACACGGTCGATGCCCCTTATGTTCCGCATCAGTACCTTGATACGTTCAAGGCGTTTCTCCACCCGGTTGACAGCCCCCACATTAGGTTTTGCTTCTGTTCTAGCAGCAAGATCGGCGGCGTAATTTCGCCGCGACTTGCTGAGTTCCTGCTGGACGATATCTACGACGGTCAAGCGGTGAAAAGCTGGGGCCTTCTTTGCGGGTAGGGCGATCGGGTTCTCGATCTGCTCTTGCGTGAGATAATGTGGACGACGCCCCCGACGCAGGCCTTTGGCGGTCAAGCGATCTTTTCGGATTGGCGGTCCAGGTTCGTCACTCATGCGAACGCCCCCACACCGGCTTCCGCAGCTCGCCGACCTTCCTCTGCCAAAACGATCTTCTCAACGTGGGATGCCCAGGCCTCGAATGCCTTCCGGATCACGGTGGCCCCATCATCGCGGTTGTAAATCTGGACGAGATCGGTGCGCGCATGCCCGAGCGCCAGCTCCGCCGTCTCGGTGTCGATGCCGAGGCGCGAGAGGCCGGTGCGGAAAGTTCGTCGGAGATCGTGGATGTGGAAATTGACGTCTGCGGCTTTGTTGATCCGGTCTGTTATCTGCGTCCAGCCAGAAATTAGTCCGCCGGTCCGCGGCGACGCGAACACCAGATCTGATCGGGCGTCGACCGGGTTCGCCGCCAGGATCGATGCGAGAGCGCTGGCGACGGGCACCTTATGGCCGCGACCCTGCTTTACGAAGACCGCAGGCAGTTCGAGCACCTTGTCCTCCAGATTGCACATCTTCCAGGTAAGGCCGGCTCCCTCTCCGCGGCGACAGCCGGTCAGGATCCAAAATCGGAGCAGGCGGCCATTGACCGTGCTCGGATCGGCAGCAAGCCAAACGCGTGCCAGTTCCGCATCAGTCAGTGCTCGCCCATGCTCAGACTTCAGAACGCGGTCCGCTCGAGTCGACCGTTCCTTCCGATGTCCGGCCAGCGGATTAACGGTCAGCACCTGCGCCTTCGAAACGCACCAAGTCAGGAAGGCCCTACACCGAGCTCGGAAGTCCTGGGCCGCGCCCGCCCTCCCGGCTGCATTCAACTTTTCAATCACCTTCGCGAACTCGGAGCCGGCGATCGTTCGGATGTCTCGCGCAAGCAGGTGTTTCATCTTGGTTCGCAAGTTCCGAGTGTGAAGCTCTGCGCCCACATAAGAGCGCCTGATCAGGTCCTGCTCGTACCGGTCCAGAAGATCGGAAAGCTTCGACCGCTCGGCATCCCGAGCCTCCTTCCGCTCAGCAAGCGGATCCTCGCCTCGAGCAATCTTACCCAACGCAATTCGTGCCAAAGTCCGGGCCTCGGCAGTCGTCCGGATAGTCGCCGGCGTGCCGATCTTCATTCGTTTGAAGATCCCAGCCCGTCCGCTCCCAACAGGGCGATAAGCCAATATCCAGGATTTGCCGCCGGGCCTGATCCGAACGCCAAAACCGGTGACGTCGCTATCCCAAACGACGTGGTCTAGCTTGCCGATCGGAAGAGAAAGCTGGGTGACGAGGCCGTCTGTGAGGCGAAGCTTGGACAATCGAGCGTATCCTGTGGGCAGCACATGGGCAGCACCATTTTGGTAGCCGCTCAGATTCTTTGGTTACCCACCATATACCCGGAAAGTCATATTTCATAGGGGTTACAGCGGTCCGACATACCCATGCAGAACCCCCTGTAACCCCTGCTAGATAATTTTGGTAATGGAGAGGTCGGGAGTTCAATCCTCCCTCGCAGCACCATCATCTGCTTCGCGCAGAAACCTCTGAAACCCGGCGCAGTATCCCGTTTCTGAAGTGTCAGCACTTTCCGCAGGTTAAAACAATTGGTCTGAAACAGGACCGATTCTGTGGTTTTCCAACGTCCTGCGATTGCCGTTCGGACTGCCCCGCAGGATTGAGGTTCGCGTGGTGCGATGCCTTCGACAAACTGGCAGCTCCACGGCGACGCGGACCAATGACGATCCCGGTCGGGCTGTACGAGAAAGTTGAGGACCGTCCCACGGGTTCGTCGCCGTCAGAGCGGGCGTACCGTACGCATGCCGCCAACAATCGATCCGTTAGGATTGAACTGGGCGGCGGGGTACCGACGTCGGTTGCTGGGGTCGGGTACCGCCAGCAGGCTTCCCTCGTTACGTCGATCTCGCGATGGATCGCACGTGGCATATCAATTTGACCGAACGCAATTCCGACAGGGCTAGCTATGTGGAAAGCGCGCTTGGGACAGTTGCCTCGGACGTGTGGGCCGAGCGGACGGAATGCTGGGGCACGGGAGTGTTCGAGCTAGCTGCGGCCGGAGAACTCTGGCTACCCGATGTCACGATGACGACACCGGGCCCATGGCTTGGAGTGCGGGCGAACCAGCACATGACCCGGCAAGCTCTGCTGGAGGGTGGTCCCGCCGCGGATTCATATGCAGATATGCGACGCGCAGAAACCTCTGGAACCCGGCGAAATAACCCGTCCCGGGTTTGTAAGCAAATCCAGCGCGTTAAACCAATCTCGTTGAAACTGGCTGATTCTTCAGTGCTTGTCGTTCTGGCCCAGCCGCCGACGCTCCGCGCCCAATGCGGCCTGTCCTTTATCGCCCGCGCTTCGCGCCAAGGACGACGCGACGATAGTTCTTCGGGGATGAAGGGGCTCTGTCCCGCGACGTCCGAACATCGGCTTCCAGGGCGGCCGGAAACCTGACCTCAAGGATTGACTGGCCTGCTGCCTCACTCAACCTCCAGTCACTAATCCTGGAAAGTTGAACGATCATGCCAACGCCGCCGTCTGGGCATCCAGATACGCTTGCCTCGACGAAACACGGATCGGCATTCCGGGACGCCTTGCGCCTGCTGTTCATCCTCGTGCAGGGGAGCGAAGCGTTGCCCGAGCCTGCCAGAACCGATGAGCACGATCGAGTTTTCGTCGGTGAGAAGCGGGCGCTTGCGATCGATTTTTGGCTCCGGTATCCTGACTACCTTGCCGCAGATCTCCTTACCGTCTTCGAGGCTACCGGGGACCAGTCCATCCTGGACGCGGTCCGCCGCATCTTCGACGAGGACGAGCCCTCGGTGCGGACGGTCTGGATGATCCGTTGGAGGCACGGCGCCTACGACGACCTCCAAACCTCGCTCGGGATCCTCAGTGCGAGGCTGCTCGTGAAGCCGATGCGCCGCGAGCTCGCCAGCGGACATCAATTCGAGTTCCTGGTGGGACCCCGGGCCCGGTCTTTCCTGAAAGACGCCCTCAAGGCGCAGCCGATCCTAGAATGGTATTCGCGGCAGGTCGCGCTCGCGCTGATCGTCGCCGAGACCAAGAGCGGATCTGCGTTGAAGGATATCCACTACGAGCACGCAGAGTACGCTGGAACTCCCTATGGGACGGCCATCCCTTCGATCCGCGAGAAGGTTCAGGGGCGACTGAGGGAACTGGAGCTGGGAGGCGACAATGGCAAAGCGTGACGCTAGCACGAAGGTCGCCGCGACATTCGCGGACGCAGACTGGATCGACGCGGTCGCATCGAAGGCGGGAGTAGGGCCGGACGTCGTCGCGGACGTCCACCGCGTCCACGGGATCGAGGCCTCCGGCACGTTGCCCCGGACGCGGAAGCTCGTCGTTCGAAGCGTCGAGTTCGGCGGCGTGAAGCACGACGCCGTCGACGACGAACGGTTCTCGTTCGAGTGGAAGGGTCTCGACACTGGTCTGTGGGCCGTCCTTACCGACGGCAACAGCCGCGGCAAGTCGTCGATCCTCAAGTTGGTCTTGGCTGTCCTGCAAGGACGCCTGCCCGGTCACGTCAAGGTGGACATCTGGCACTGGATCGACAGCATCGATGTCGTCTTCGACATCGATGGGGTTTCGTTTGCCGTGGCCGTCCGGAAGGAGGTCGGCGCATCCAAGGCCTCGGAAGCCAGTTCCCGAGTGACGCGCGGCAACGGGTTGGTCGCGGTGGCGCTCTACGACGGTCCGGCAGATGGGGGCTTCGAGCGCGCCATGTCCGACGTCTTCATGGAGGAGCTGGGGTTCGCGAAGTTCCGTTCGTACAGATCCGACACCGACGCAGTGAGCGAGCACGGGTGGGCCTCGCTATCCTCTGCCCTCTTCATCGACGGCCCCGGCAAGGCGATCTTCGGGGGCGTCGCCAACGATGGCCTTCCGATCCGGCTCGTGCAGCTCTTCATCGGCATGCCCTGGATATCGACGTACTCCGCGGCCTCGACAGCCTTGAAGTCCGTCCAGGCCGAGGCAGACTCGGAGAAAGCGGCGTCGGCGACACGGGACAGCCAAGTGGCAAGCCGCCACTTGGAACTGCAAGCTGAACTGGATGCGCTGAAGGCCAAGCAGGCGCTGCTTCCCGATCGACAGGCCCTGCGGGCCGAGCTTCGGATCTTGGACCAGCGGTCCGTAGCCTCCAGCAGCCGACTGATTTCCGCGAGGGATGCCGTCGACGCAGCACGCCGCGCCGCGACCGGTGCGGCCAGCGTACTCGGTCGCGCAAAGGCTGCTCTCCAGCAGGCACAGGACGAAGCCGCGGCCGGGTACGTGTTCCGGAGGTTGAAGCCTTCGTGTTGCCCAGCATGTGAGGCATCGGTCGACGCGAGCCGTTTCGCCGCCACCGGAGTCGAGGCTTGCGGCCTGTGCGGTAAAGACGAGCCCACGGGCGACGAGTCCCTTGACGTCGTTCCCCACCTCAAGGAGTCCGTCGAGGACAGCGCACGCGAACTGAAGGCTGCCCGAAAGCGGTTGGACGGGGCGACCGCCGAACTCGACGAAGCCGAGACGGAGCGGAGGGGCCTCGACGACGACCTAGCGACGAAGGGCCAGGCATTGAGCTCGGGGCAGGACGACTCCGAGATCATCCGTGGCATAGCATCGACGGAGGCCCGATTGGACGAACTGGCCCGCGCGTCCGTGCCGTCATCCCCGCGCAGGTTCGGCGACAATGACCTCGCCGTGCTGAAGGCGACGGTCGACATCGTGGAGAGCAAGTTCAAGCCCTTGCAGGTCGATGTGCTCGCGGACGTCAGCGACGCGTTGAAGAGGCTCGCCACGGACTTCGGGGTACGAAATCTCAAGAGCCTTCAGCTCGCCGGCAACGGCCGTCTCAACATCGAACAGGGTGGGAGCAACGTCAACTACGGCAAACTGTCGGCCGGGGAGCAGGTGCGTATCCGTATCGCAGCCGCGCTGGCCGTTCTCGACGTTGCCGCCGCACGCGGCTTCGGTCGCCATCCCGGCCTCCTGATCCTCGACAGTCCCGGGTCGCAGGAAATGGACAAGGAGGACTTTCCCGCCTTGATCGGCGCCATCGCCCGGGCCACAAAGCAGTATCCGGACTTGCAGGTGATCCTCAGCGCCGTATGGCGGGACGAGATCGGGGAGCATGTTCCATGCGAGTTCCGCAAGCAGGTTAGGGGCGCGGCGGAGCTATTCTAGGGATCCACGGACATGGCGGACATCGTGTCCAGGATACTGAGCGCGGGTGGCCCCGTCGACCTGGCCGACGTGGATGCGGTCGCCGTTGGGGAAGCCATAGATGAGCTGTTCGACCACCCGGGTGGCGCAGCCTTGTTCGTGTCGCTCTGCGCGGCTGGAGGGGCGACTTGCCTTGACGGCGCGGTGGAGCTGATCGAACGGACACCCGACCCCGGGGTGATGGTCGAGGTCGTTCGCCTTCTTGCCAACGGGTTCGATCCCAATCCTGGAATCATACGCCGACTTCATCGATCCTTGCTGGCGAAGGCGGACAATCCATCATGGCATTCCGCCACCCGCTCCCAAGCATTGATGGGCGCGCTCGTCCTGTCCGCCGGACGGCCGGCTCTCATGAGGTCGCTTCAAGGCCATCTGATTGATACCGGAACAGACGATGACGGGAACTACCTAAGGCACGCGGCGAAGGTCATGGGCCTCTTGCTGGCGCAGGTCGAGGACAAAGACCTGCGGGTTGCCCTCTCAAGCCTTCTCGACGTGCCAGAGGCAGAGGACGAGGTTGCGATGGCTCTCGGGTTGCTGTCGCTGGCAGAGGGTCTCGACGAGAGCGACCACTCCGGTGCCGTGCGACGGTTCGGAGAGGCCCGGTCATGGTTCCGGCGAGCAGCGGCGGCCACCGAGGTACGGCTCGATGCCGACTTGCATGCCCATTGTCTCGACCTCCTGCTGGCCTTCGGCGAAGGTCAAGATCCGGCCGGGATCGCGTCGTCGGTGCGGGAGGTGCGGTCGGCCGCATTCGCGTGGGCGGCCCATCTCATTCCATCAAACCGTCCGGTCCCCCGGGATCCCTGGATGGGAGCGGCCACCTCGGAAGGACTTCATTGGACGTCGCTGGCCCTCCGCCTCGATGCGCTGGAGACGAGTCTGGGCGAAGCAGTCTGGCTTAACGGGGCAATGGTCGTCGAGGAAGAGCTCCTCAGGGTCTACACGGCCAGCCGAACCGTCTTCAGGCGAGACTCCGACGGCGGCCTCGAGGCGATCGTCCGTCCGCGCATCGTCGGGGCGCTCCAGAAAGAGCGCAGGCAACTCGATGTCCTCGATGCCTGGATCGACCGACAGGCTGCCATGGGCCCCGAGAAGCAAGCGGCGGTGTCCATGCGCTCCGCCGTCGCCGCTGCCATGGAGGCAAGCGTCTTACGAAACCCCACTGAGGCGGCGGCCGATCGTCCAACGGCCGTCGCCATCGTAGAGGACAGTGGCCTTGAGCCGGAGGAAAAGCGAGAGGTCCTCGACCTTCTCCAGACGACGCTGAACAGCTTTGACGTAGAGCGGACTGATCCGATCGTCGCAGAACTGTGGGAAGGCCTTCACGATAAGCTTCTCGCGAACGTCGACTACCGGACGAAGCCTCGGGCCCGCGCATTCTTCCTCGTCATCCTGTATCACACCCTCGGTTTCCTGGCCTCCCGCGACAACGTGGGAACGACATCGACGGCGGGAACGGACTACCTGTTCAACCTCAGCAAGACCGCGCCGCCCGTCGAGGACGACCTGCACAAGGACTACTACGGTTTCCTTGAAGCCACCCGCTTGAGGCCCGTAAGCCAAAAGGAAGCGCAGGGCATTGGCCATGGAAGGGCGGACATCCTGTTCGACAAGGACGGCTTCAAGATCGTCGCCGAACTGAAGAAGCACGATCGCCCTCTTACGTTAGAGAAGCTAGTCGGGAGGTTCGGTCTTCAGACGACATCTTACCAAAGGACCAACGTCACATTCTGCATCCTTATGGTACTCGACCTCGTGGATCGAGGCGGCGGCGGTGCCCACATTCGTGAGAAGGTGGCAGTCGTCGAGAAGACGCCAGGGTCTGGCGCGACCGTGTACTCGGTGGTCGTGTTCCGAATTCAAGGCCGTCAACGGTCTCCGTCGAACGTCGTTGGCCCATCCACCGCTGTTGCCGTGCCGTGAGAGCGTGGGACCGTGTATTCAACGCCAAAACTGCCAGTATGAAGTGGGCGCAGTTCAAAAGGCATCCATAAGGTCCAAGTTCGACGTTACGCCGCAGCGCAAGGAGCGAACCAAGAGCGCACGCAACCGCGAACAGGCCCGGCGCAGCGTCTTGTCGCCCCGGGCATGGTCACGAGGTTGCCGAGCACACTGCCACGAGGGCGACGGCGCTGGTGCGGACCGCCACGTGCGGCGAAGCGATATTCCATTGCATCTTTGGCTTCATCCTTCACGACGCCATGATCACGACGCCCCTGCTGGCACGCTTGGCCCTGTAAAGTGCCGCATCGGCCTTCGCGACCAATCCGCGTCTCGACACCGCGTCGTCAGGCGCAAGGGCGATGCCGACGCTCGCCCCGGTGTCGATCACGTTGCCGTCGATCTCGTAACGTTCGCCGAGAGCCTTGACGACACGCACCCCCAACGCCCGGGCGGCTTCCCGTGAGGCGACGTCCCGCTGCACGATCACGAACTCGTCGCCGCCGATCCGCGCGATCCGGTCGCCGGACCGGACAAGCCGGGACAGACGTGCGGCCACCTCCATGAGAAGCTGGTCCCCGACCGGATGGCCGTGTCGGTCGTTCACCTGCTTGAACCTGTCGAGGTCGATGAAGTGCAGGGCGATCTTCGCCCCGTCCTGCGCGGAGAGGGCGGCGTCGAGGTGTTCCTCGAACGAGAAGCGGTTCGATACCCCAGTCAGGAAGTCGATTCCCGCGAGCCTGACGCTCCGCGCCCTCGTCACGAGAAGCTCGACGGTGGCGACGTAGGCGGTCTGAACGGTCTCGAAGCTCGTGACCATCATCGCGATCAACAGGACGGCGACCCCTGCGTCGATCCGCGATCCGAAGGCAAGCGCGATGGCGACGGGCAACACTGCGAACGATAGGCAGAGCACGCACATCCATCTCAGGACGGAGCCGCGCACCACGACCCCCGCGGCATAGCTGAAGGTCAGTGCCAGCATGAGCATGCGAAAGTCCGGCAGCGGAGCCAGCATGATGCGCGCGCCGATCACGCCGACCAAGATAGCGTGGACACAAGCGACGCAGGCGTAGACGAGGCGCCAACGTGACACGGGATAGAGTTGCGGGCGTCTGCGGTACACGAGCATCAGGCCGATCTGGAAGACGGTGACCACCGTGGAGACGGCCGTCAGGGCAATGAGCCACCAGTCCGACAAGGCGAGGCCGACGAACGTGCCGATGGCGAGTGTCGCGGCGCCCATTGCGGAAACAGGCACGACGGGGCTCAGCAACATGCTCAGGAGCTCGCGCTCCACTTTTACGGGCCAGCCCATATCGGCTTGCTCCATTCATTCTGTTGGATCACCGCGAGACGCGGAAGAGGGTTGTGGCCCAGCCGTCAGGCGAAAGCACGGCGCAGCGTTGGCACGTTGCGGATGACGAGGAGGTCGATCGCCAGCATGGCCAGGATCAACAACCCCGAAAGCGGAAAGAGTATCCCGAACACCACGGCCATTCCCCAGAGGGCACCGTAAACGCGCGAGCTTGTCGGATAGGGCGGAACCCCCAAGCTTCCGGCCGGCCGACGCTTCAACCACATCACGACAGCCGCCACCGAGCACAGGATGATGGCGAGGCACGTCGCCAGCATCAGGAGCTGGTTGGCGAGGCCGAACTCCTGGCCCATGTGGATATTGACGCCGAGCTCCGTCAGCTTGGCAAGCGAGCCGTAGTCGGCGTAGTCGATGTCGACGATCGGGACGCCCGAGTACTGGTCGATGTGGATCGTGCGGGCCTTCGACAGGTCCTCCGGAAATACCGCGACGGTGTAGACGCCCTGACCGTCGGCAGGCGGCGTCACCTCGAAGCGAGGAGCCATGCCCTGCTCGCCTGCGATCTCCACGGCCCGGTCCAGTCCGATCGGTACCGTCGCCGTCTGGTGGGACATCGGCATCGGCGATCCCTCCATCGTCCAGCCGACTGTCTCCATGACGTGGTTCGCATGTTCGCCCGACGTCGGCACGTTGTCCCAAAGGGCAGCCGGGTAGCCGGTGCCCGTGGCAGTGGCGATCTCGGTCAGCTTGCCACCCCAGAAGCTCGACCACGGAAGGCCGGACAGGGCCAGGAAGGCGATGAGAACTCCGGCGAAGGCCCCGGTCACCGCGTGCGTGTCCCGCCAGAAGACGCGCTTGGAAGGCGTGCCGCGGATCGTGACGACGCCACCCGAACGACGGCGCGGCCACCAGAGGTAAAGGCCCGACACCACCAGGATGATGGCAAACCCGGCCATGGCCTCGATCACGCGGTTGGCGTAGGCCCCGAAATACTCGAGGCTGTGAAGCTTGCGCACGACCTCGTTGAACTCGTCGGCCTTCGCGACGGTGTCGAGGACGATGCCGCTGTGGGGATCGACGAAGGCGTAGACGGTACCGTCCGCGGTCGCGAAGCTGGCCCGGACGGATGCCGTCGGACCCGACGGTCCGCGATAGGCTGAAAGCGTGGATCCGGGAATGGCGACTTGGGCGTTCGCCACGAGTCTGCTCGGCAAAAAGGGAGCTAGGAAGCTCTCTTCAACGACGTTGCGGTGGGCGAAGACGGTGTCGTCGATCTCGTCGCGGAAGAGGTACAGCGACCCCGTCACGGCGAGGAGGATCAGGAAGGGCACGGCGATCAGCCCGGCATAGAAGTGCCAGCGCCAGATGGCCCTGTAGGTGTCCGCGCCGAGGGTACCGCCTCTGGATGCGCCGCCGTCCGTCACGATCCGCACCGGGCCACGGTCTCCGCCGACAGCGTCCGGAAATGGCAGGCACGCTGGACGAGGTCCACCATGTGTTCCGCGGCATGTGTCGTCAGAGGATGCTGGGTGGCGTCTGGCCGCGGCGTGATGACCGCCGCCATGTCGCGGACGTGGTCGAGTTGCCGATCGGAGGCCTCGGTCAACAGGGAGATCACGAGGTTCTCGAGCGCGATGACGCGAACGCGCAGGTGGACGAGTTCGGCATTGGTGAGCTTGGGAACAGTCGGTGCCGCCTTCCGACCTTTAGCGACGATCGGCTGCGCGGCGCCGCCTTCGTTGTCCCAGCGCGAGAGTGCGGCCTGCCGTAGCCGGGAGCGTTCGACGGTGTCTGAAGTGACGTTGGGCATGACGGGATTTCCTAATGGGAGTTGGTGCCGCCGCCTTCGGCCGGATTTGCGGAAGGCGGCGACGGCATCAGTGCCCGTGCTGGACCAGCCACCCGCGCATCTGCACGAGCTCGCGTTCCTGTTCGACGATGAGGTGCTCGGCGAAGGCCCGGTTGTCCGGATCGGTGCCGTGCTCCAACTGGACCCGCGCCATGTCGATCGCTCCCTGGTGGTGGGGGATCATTCCGAGGACGAAGGCGACGTCGGGATCCGCGTGTCGCATGCCGTCCATCATCGGCTGGTGCATCTTCTTCATGGTCGCCTCGAAGTCGGCCGTCGCGGAACCCTGGACGGCGGGAGCCGCCGCGTGTCCGCTGTGGCCGGCCCCGCCGGAACTCATGCCGGACGGTGCGACGACGTCGACTGACCCGGGGGCCGGCGCGGCGTGCGGATGCTGCGGGTCGAACGAGTGAGTTGCGACCACGGGCGCGGCGACGGCCGTGCCGGAGTTGGCACCGTAGAACGTGAGGTGGAGACCCCAGTAGGCACCGCTGAACAGGACGAGTGCGGTTGCCAAGCCGACCGGGATGCTGCGCAGAGACTTCTTCAGGGTCGGGAGGAAGTGGAGCTCCCTCGTATGGTCCGCGGCGATGACGACGATGATCGCCATGATCAAAGCGTGCCCGACCATGTCGATGCGGCCGAAGGGATAGACGGCGGCATTGAAGATGACGAACAGGGTGATCGCGGAAAGGCGCCGGATCAGCGGTGTCCAGAGGAGGCCGAAGCCCATCGTGAACTCGGCGACGCCCGCCATGGGGATGAAGACGTCGCGCGGGAGCCCGAAGGTCAGGAACGGCTTCTCGACGACGAGAGGGTAGAACCAGTCGGGGTAGGCGAACTTCTCGAGGCTCGACCACATCAACGCGATGGCGACGCCCCAGCGCAGGACCTCGAAGCGGTGCCTGTACCAGTTCGGGTTGCTCGACGAGGCCAGGACCAGGTACGCGGCAACCGCGACGCCGAGCGCAAGGTAGTCGAGAAGGTGGAACAGGTCGTAGTCCTGTAGCGCCAGCACCCAGAGAAGGATGATGCCCGCCGCGGAGTACGGCATGGTGCGCTTCGAGAAGACGCCGAACGCGATGAGGAGCTGGAGCCAGGACACCCATTCGGAGGGCGTCGTCAGGTCAGGCGTGAGGTAGACGCCTCCGACGGCGAAGATCGCCACGAAGAAGGCGCCGATGACCACCCGGACGAAGTCGTCGAGGCGGTTCCAGAGAGGATCGGAGATCCGGTCCATCCCGTCGAGGATGTTGATCCCGACCTGGCTCTTCTCGATGGCACGCGTTGCGACGAAGAAGGCGAGCACCAGGACGATGCCGAGCCAGAACCAGGTGTTGGCCAGCGTCGTGGCGATGGGCGCGGGCGAGGAGCCGACGATGTATGGGGCGAACCATTTGACGTGCGCGTCGGCCTGGGAGACGAGCCCGAGGCACAGAAGACCCGCGACGCCGATCTTTCCGGAAAGCGACGCGATCGGCGTCGTCGGACTGCGCCCTCGCGACGTCCTGGGTTCTTCGGTGGTTCGATGGGAAATCATTGGGACCTCGATTGTCGGAGGGGGCGCGGGACGTCATGTCCCGGAAGGATTGGGGTGCTGACGCGCTGGCGTCTCGTCACTCGGACATGGCGCGAAGGTCGTCCGGCTTTCGGATCTCGACCACCCGCAGTCCGTGGAACTTCAGGACGCCGCTGTCTCGAAGCCTCGAGAGCGTGCGGGAGACCGTCTCGATGCTGAGACCGAGGTAGTCGCCTATGTCCTGCCGGGACATCGGCAGCTCGAGCTGCACGATCCCGTCCTGCCGATCCGCCATGTCGATGAGGAACGCGGCGATGCGTTCGACGGAGTTCTTCCGGCCGACCACAAGCAGATGCTCCTGCGCTTGGACCATGCACCGGAGCGCCAGCGGCAGCAGGACCGTCGCCATGTCCTGTCCCGCGGATGGACGGTGGGTGCGGAGCGCCGTTGCGACGATCGCCTCCGCGAAGAAGTGGTGCGTCAGGTCGGGCTCGAAGCCGAAGGTCTCGCCTGCCAGGTAGAAGGCGGTGATCTGGCGCCGCCCGTCGGGCAGGAGGCGGAAGACGCGGACGGCACCGAACGCGATGTCGAAGAAGCTGTCGACCTTTCCGTCCTGTGCGTAGACCTCGGTTCCGGCGGTGAAGTAGGACAGCGGCGAAAGTCGGGGGAACGGATTGCCGAGTGCGGCCATCACGACGGGGGCGGCGACCGGAACGGCGCGGTGGTGCATGTCGGAGCGGACTGGGGCGTTCATGGCTGTTCCTCGCTTCTGTCGGAACAGCTATCGCGCGGATCGGCCGGGGGCGTAATTCGTTTACATGCCTACGGGGAACTACCTAGACCGGGCTTGCGCCGCCCGGATTTCGAGGACCATGTCGACGAGGTCGGGGCCCCTCAACGGCTTCGACAGGAACCTTGCGTCCGAGCGAAGCTCCGGCCTTGGGACGCCGCTCGTCAGGACGATGACGGGGACGGTGATCCGCTGGAGTGCCGCGTGCATGTCTTCCGCCTCGAAGATCGCGCTGTCGTCTATGACCGCACAGACGGCTTCGGTCGCGGACGGGCACCGTGCGACGCCCTCGAGCGTCTCGTGCGCCTCGAGGACGAAGCCCTCGACCTCCAGCGAGAAGACGATCGACCGTCTCAGGACCCCTTCCGGAGCGACGACGAGGATGGTTCCGGCAACGGACAAGGCAGGTTTCCCGTTCGAGGCGAGGGGACATCCCCTTTCGCCGCCCTGTCAGACCATAGATCGGACGCTCAGTCCTTGCGCTGCGTCAAACTCCGGGCGACCCATTCGCGGCAGGGCCGGCGGCAAGCGCCATCCTGACCAGATGAGGCAGGCTCGTTGCCCGCATCTTCGCCATCATGTTGGCGCGGTGGATCTCGATCGTCCTCGGGCTGATGTCGAGGTCGAACGCGATCGACTTGTTGGCCAGCCCCGCGACCACGCCCGCGAGGACCTGTCTCTCGCGACCGCTGAGGCTTGCCAGCCGCGTTTGGATCGCGGCGACCTCCTCGGCCTCCTCCGGCTTGCCGACGAGCTGCTCGGCGGCGCGGTGGATCGCGGCGACGATGACGGCCTCCTCGAATGGCTTCTCGATGAAGTCGACGGCGCCCGCCCGCATGGCCTCGACCGCCATCGGGACGTCCCCGTGGCCCGTGATCACGATCGCGGGCAAGGTCACCTTGACGGACGACAGGTGCCGCAACAGTTCGACACCCGAAATGTCCGGCATGCGCAGGTCGGTTACCAGCACCCCGTCGCGGATGCCCGGCGCGGCCGCGAGAAACTCCGTGGCACTTGCGTGCATCCGTACTGCGAACCCCGCCATCCCGAGCAGGAACGCCAACGACTTCCGCACGGACTCCTGGTCGTCCACGATGTGGACGATGTACTCATCCGATCGCATCGCCGCTTCCTTCCTGTGTCGTCGGTAGCGTGAACCGGAAGGTCGCTCCTCCGGACGCGTTGCCGCTCGCGGAAATCGAGCCGCCGTGTGCCTCCACGATGCGTTTGGAGATCGACAGGCCTACCCCCATCCCGTCCGGCTTCGTCGTGACGAACGGCTGGAACAGTTGCGAGGCGACCTCCTCCGAGATGCCCGGTCCCGTATCCTCGACGACGACCGCGATCTGGCCGTCTTCGGCGTCCTGCGTCCTTACCACTAGCTCGCGGACCTCGCTGTCCCGCATGGCCTCGATCCCGTTCCGCATCATGTTCGTGAGAACCTGCTGGATCTGGATGCGGTCGACGATGACTGTCTCCGCGGAAGCCCCGAACTCGAAGACTGTCCGTATCCCCCGCTCGCGCGAACCGATGAGCGCGAGCGCCCCGGCTTCCTCGATGAGGTGCCGGATGTTCTCCGATGCCTTCCCCGTGGTGCCGCGGGTCACGAACTCCCGGAGCTGCCTGATGATCTGCCCGGCGTTGATGGACTGGCGGGCCGTCTCCTCGAGCGCTCCCCGCATCCTGTCCGCGACGGTGTCGTCCATGTCGCGCAACAGGCGGACGCAGCCCTGCACGTAGTTCGCGATGGCCGACAGGGGCTGGTTCAGCTCATGGGCGAGCGTCGACGCCATCTCGCCGAGTTCGTCCATGCGCGCGAACCTTGCGAGCTCACCCTGCATCTCGTGCAGCCGCGCGGCCGACTCCTCCAGCTCGGTGAGGTCGCGGACGAACCCGGTGAAGAGCGTCCTGCCGCCGGACACCACCTCACCGACGGTGATCTTCATGGGGAAGGTGGAGCCGTCCTTCCGGCGCCCGACGACGAGGCGGTCCATCCCGACCACGCGCTTCTCACCTGTCTGCTGGTAACGCTCGAGATGGCCGTCATGCGCCCGACTGTATGGCTCGGGCATCAACAGGCTTACGTTCTGACCGACGGCCTCGGGTACCGCGTAGCCGAACTGGCGGACCGCGGCCGTATTGAACGAGACGATCGTACCGTCCCTTTCGATGACGATGGTCGCGTCCTGCACCGTGTCGAGGATCGAGCGGATGTGCGCCTCGCGGGCGTCGAGCGCCTTCTCCGTCTCGTCGATCGAGCGCCGGGCATGGTGGAGCATCTCGCCCATCCAGGTGATCGACAGGCCGACGGCGGCGAAGAGGATGATGTCGGCAGGCTGCTTGAACCTTTGGATATCCAAACCGTCCAGCCAGTAGATGCCGCACAGCGAGAGTGCGTTCGCGAGGAGCCCGGGCCTGATGCCGCCCGCGAAGGAGGCGATGAGGATCGCCGGGGCGAACAGAGCGAAGGTCGCCCTGTGGTCCAGCACACCCTGAAGCATCAACCGCATCAGCAATGCACTGGCGACCGCGCCGATCGCCAGAATGTAACCCCGCTTGCCCTCGAAGTTTTTGGACAGCACGGATTGGGTGAAGCGCCCCCTTATTCCAGCGATATCGCGCGCGGGCATCGGATTTATCACCAATCGAGAACTGAGGTGCCGTTGGTTCGCTCACGGTTTCAGAGGTTTAACAGGCGCCCATGGCATTCGTCGCGGTTTTTGTTTTGGGACGTCGTCGGATTACTTTTTGACCGTTTGCGCCAGCGCAAAGCATTGCGGCGGACGACGGCTAGGTTGTCGTCAACGGTCATTCCCGTGAAGCACAACCAAGGACCAAGACAATGAGATTTCCCGTCATCGCCACCGCCGCCATGCTCGCCCTTGCGGGCGGCGCGAACGCCGCGGAGCACGTGGTCGAAATGCTCAACAAGGGCGAGAAGGGCTCGATGGTCTTCCAGCCCGCCTACGTCAAGGCAGCGGTCGGAGACACCGTCAGGTTCGTCCCCACCGCCAAGTCGCACAATGCTGAGTCGATCAAGGGAATGCTCCCCGAGGGCGCCGAGACGTTCAAGGGCAAGACGAACGAGGAGATCGTCGTGACCTTGTCGAAGGACGGCATCTACGGCGTGAAGTGCGCGCCGCACTACGGGATGGGCATGGTGGCGCTGATCGACGTCGGCGAGCCCGTCAACGACGCTGCCGCCAAGGCGGTCAAGCAGACCGGGAAGGCGAAGACGACCTTCGCCGCGCTCTTCGAGCAGGCCGACGCGAACTGATCCATCCGGCGCGGCAGGCCCCCGGGCTTGCCGATGATGCCCGCGCAAGAGGACGGGCCCGCCGCTGCGTCCTGCTCTCGATCCCAACAAGACACCCGAAGGAACCGACATGCTCACGAGACGCGAAGCCCTCATGGGAACCGCGATGGCCGCCGCAACCGCTGTCACGCTCTCCATCCTCCCGACGATCGCCAACGCGGCGGCCGGTCCCGAGGACATTTCCGGCCTGCCGCGGGTGAAGGTTGCCCTCGTCGCGCCGCCGCTCGTGCATGCCCATGACCAGGTTGCCAAGGGCGGCCCGAAGATCGTGGAGTTCACGATCAAGATCGAGGAGAAGCCCGTCGTCATAGACGCCGAGGGCACGACCCTGCGGGGTATGACGTTCAACGGCTCGATCCCCGGTCCGATGATGGTCGTCCACGAGGGAGACTATCTCGAGGTCACCCTGGTGAACCCGGACACCAACGAGATGGCCCACAACATCGACCTGCATGCCGCGTCCGGCGGGATGGGCGGCGCCGAGTTGACCAACGTCATGCCGGGCGAGCAGGCCACCATGCGTTTCAAGGCTACCCGCACGGGCACGTTCGTCTACCATTGCGCCCCGGACGGGATGATCCCGTGGCACGTCGTATCCGGCATGAGCGGCACCGTCATGGTGCTGCCGCGCGACGGCCTGAAGAACGCCTCGGGCAAGTCCATCCGCTACGATCGGCTCTATTACGTCGGCGAGAACGAGTTCTACATCCCGCGGGACGAGAGCGGCGCGTTCAAAAAGTTCGAGTCCCTCGGCGAGAGCTACGACGAGACGATGGCCGCGATGCGCGGGCTCGTTCCGACCCATGTCGTCTTCAACGGTGCGGTCGGTTCGCTGACGGGCGACAACGCCATGAAGGCGAAGGTCGGCGAGACGGTGCTGATCGTGCATTCGCAGGCGAACCGCGACACGCGTCCGCACCTGATCGGCGGACATGGTGACTACGTCTGGACGGGAAGCTTCCTCAGCCCGCCGGCGACGGATCTCGAGACGTGGTTCATCCCGGGTGGCTCGGCTGGCGCCGCCATCTACACGTTCCTCCAGCCCGGAACCTACGCGTACATCAACCACAACCTGATCGAGGCGAACCTGTTGGGTGCGGCCGCGCACTTCAAGGTCGAGGGCGAATGGAACGAGGACTTGATGAAGCAGGTCTCGGCGCCGGGCCCGATCAAGACCAACTGATCGGGCAGTCCTTCCGCCTTCCGATGTCTCCCGCCCGTCAGTTACGGACCTTGGCGGTCGGGAGCCTGGCAAGGACCGAGCACCATCGACGTCCCTGAAGGCAGTGCAATGATTTCCTCGGCGACATCGAGAGTGCCGACGGTTCTCATCGTCGAGGATGAATTGCTGATCCGGCTCCTCGCCGTCCATATGGTCGAGGACGCTGGCCTGAAGGCGATCGACTGCTCGAACGCGACCGATGCCCTGACCATTCTCGAAACGCGAGCCGACATCCGGATCGTGTTCACCGACATAGACATGCCGGACGGGGTCAAAGGCATGCTCCTCGCTGCGGCCATACGTGACCGCTGGCCGCCGATCCACCTCATCGTGACCTCGGGACATCACCTCGAGCGGGACACGAAGCTTCCGCTAGGCGCCTTGTTCTTTCCCAAGCCCTACCGGGCGGAGGAGGTCTCGGCTGCCATGCTGGACCTCCTCTGCGAAGGGTAACGGGCGACGTTTCCTCCGGGCGGTCTGTCGGCCCCGACGACCAGACGACGACAACACTTGCTCCACGTCTCATCCCCGAGGACCCATGGCCAAGACCGCGCTCGTACTGAGGCACGTACACTTCGAGGATCTCGGATCGTTCGCGCATCCCCTTCGCGAGGCCGGGTACGAAACCCGATACAGCGACGTGGACGACCCTGACTTCTGTGCCTGGGACCCGCTCGATGCCGATCTCCTGATCGTTCTTGGCGGACCCGTCGGGGTCTACCAGGGCGCCGCGTATCCCTTCATCGGCGTCGAGCGGGACTTCATCCGAGCCCGCCTCCAGGATCGGCGGCCGACACTCGGCGTGGGCCTCGGCGCGCAAATCATCGCATCGGCTCTCGGTGCGGAAGTGTTTCCCGCGGGCGTAAGGCTGATCGAGTTCTCGCCGATCTCGCTGACGGACGAGGGCAAGGCAAGTCCGCTCAGGCATCTCACGGACATTTCGGTTCTCCACTGGCACGGCGACACCTTCTCGCTGCCGCGGGAGTCCTGGAGCCTTGCTTCGACGGAGACGGTCGAGCAGCAGGCATTCGCCATCGGTCGCCACGTCCTCGGCCTCCAGTTCCATCCGGAAGTCGAGGCGGGACACGGGTTCGAGCGTTGGCTGGTCGGGCACGCTGCCGAGTTGTCGGTCGCGGGGATTGATCCCGCCGCCCTGCGCGGTGACGGTCTTCAGAACGGCCGCGCAATGAAGAAGGCGTCCCGAGCGATGCTGGCCGAGTGGCTACGCGGGCTCGAGGCCTGACCCCGGCGCGTCCGTTCATCGGCCGCATCGGAACGACGCAAACAGCCCGCGTGCACGCCCGCCAAGACCATACGGCATCAAAGCGAAACGGTCGGCTTGTGTCCAACCCGCAGCCAACACTGGCAACGCAGGCGTCGACCGACGCAGAGAAGGAAGGGCGCCCATGCTCGTCGACCAGCTACTCGTCTCGACGCAGGGGCAACTAGTGACAATCAGGGACGACGCTCCGCTGATCGATGCCGCAAGATTGCTGCGCCGGAAGAATGCCAGCCTCGTCGTCGTCTGCGACGCCGCAGGCCTGATGGTCGGCGTCATCACGAAAACCGACGTCGTCGATCAGATCAGCCGTTGCCGCGGGAGCAGTTGCCAGACAGCGGCGTCCATCGTCATGACGCGGGACGTCACCTTCTGCCACCCACACCTTGTCCTGCGATCCGTCTGGGAACGGATGCGGGAGCAGGGACTGAAACACATACCCATCGTTGACCGGGACTTGCGACCGATGGGCGTGCTCAACGCGCGACAAGCGGTTCAGGCGCTCCTGGAGGAACTTGGAAACGAGGAAGAGCTCCTGCGGGAATACGTCATGGGGATCGGGTACCGTTAGCCGAGAAGTCGACCTTTCGGAAATGGTCCGGAGATAGGTGGCTCAGACTACTTGGGACGCGGCGGCTTTCGACCCTTCCAAGCCATCAGAGTGTGCAACGGCCTTCGCCCAAAGCAGTCATTCCCAAACGTAGTACGTGATGGGATCGCCGCTTCGAGGATGGACACCTCGCTTGGTCTCGCGCAGCCCGTTTCGCTCGTAAAACTGGCAAGCTCGGAGGTTCCCGGAACGGGTGTAGAGGCTGAAACGATCTGGCATTAAGACCTTCGGCGTTGGCCTGCCGGCGTCGTCCGCAGGCGCCGCACCCGTCGATCCTGCGGGTCGACCTCGCGTAGAAGCAGGCTGCGCCCTTGAGCCGCTCCACGCAGTTCGTGACGGACGATCGGTCCAAAATTGCCCCGGCGTTGTATAGCCTCGGACGAGCAGCCATCCCCGCCCGGCCGACGGATCACAAGGTCGATCTCGGCGGGGGCTTGCGTGTCCGAATTGAGCATGCCTCGATCAAACGTTGGATTTGGTTACTACTTGAACGCGATTGGTCGTATGAGCAGGCATTCCATGGGTTGAAGCGGCTCTCGCTTTTTTCAGCAGGAGCCCAAATGACCACGAACGTCGTCATGTTCCCGAACACCTCGTTAGTGGCAAGGAACAGTTGGTGGTTTTGCTACCTAACGCCGCCACTACCTAGAGGCGGGTGCCGCACGTCGAGCTGTATGGGCAATATATCTTGAGGGGCTCAGGGCCCGTATCCGACGAAGCTGACCATTCAACTATCGAAAGAAGGAGTGCATCACCGTCTGAGACGGCTTAGCGTGTCAGCCGGAGTAGTGCTTGCGAGGTTCAGCATGTTCACGCTGACGACGACCTCGTTCAGCGATCTTCGGGTCGTGCTTGTCGAGGACGAAGAGGAGGCGGCAACGGCGTTGTCCGCATCGATCGGAAATGATGGAGGCATCGTAGTCGGTGTCGCTCCCACCGTTGCCGGCGCAGCCGAGATCGCGAAATCGACAGTCGTGGACATGGTGCTGCTGCATGTCCGATATGTGAACCAGGCGCCCGGGAACCTGATCGACCTCTTCGAGCCCCTCGGAGCTGCCCTCGAATTCTTCACTGGGTTTGACGACTGGTATGACCTCGAATGATCCAAAGGCGGCAGGCCAGCCAAGCGATGTCATCGTAGTTGCCAACGCTTGTCGAGATCACAGGTCATCGTTGACCTTTCCTCAGACCGTCGCTCCTCCGCGACCTAATTTCGGCTAGAGCTAGCGACTCGAACCTGCGGTTCGTTGCAAGACCCCTATGCCGCAGCAAAACTGTGATCGGAAAGCGCAGTAGCGGCTGACGTTGGATCAAAGGCACTGATGTCGTGCTTAAGACGGGCACGCTCCCCACGCCCTTGAGCTTCTCCTTCGCGTCGAGCGGATGGGTGCGTTGTATCGCGCTGGTTCACGGACGCCGGGGCAATTTCCTGTCACTATGCCAACCGCTAGCTTCAGGCGGCCAAAACCCGAGGCTTCGTCGCCTTCGTCGGCGAGGCCTTCATGGCCGGAAGACTTGCGAGGAGATTTGCGGGAAGCCTCAGGCGGCGGAGGAAACCGACGCTCGGAAGCGGTCCATCCGCTGTCGACCCATTTGAGACAAACAACTCAGGCCCGACAATTGCGGAAGCCGACACGGCCATCTGATCGCTATGGCGGAAAAACGCGGTTTTCGCAGAGTTTATGACGGAGCTTGAGGCCCGCACGAAGACGAACGGATCAGCTCGCCTTCGGCAGCGTATTTTCTTCTAGGTTAAATTGGACGACACGGTTCCGTCCGCTGCCCTTCGCTCGATACAGCGCACTGTCAGCCGACCCGATCACGTCTGAAGGCCTCGTCGTTCCGGGATCCGGCACGAGCGTCACGATCCCGACACTAATCGTGACGACGCCGAAGCCGCTGCGCGCATGCTCGAGCGAAGCCGTGGCGACGGCCGCACAGAAAGACTGCGCGAGCGCAAATGCGCCGGCGGTGTCAGTCTCGGGGAGGATCGCGGCAAACTCCTCGCCACCGTAGCGAGCCGCCACGTCCCCCGGGCGGCGAACTGTACGGGCGAGGATGTCGGCAACCGAACACAGGCAGGCGTCCCCGGCAGGGTGGCCGTATGTGTCGTTGTAGGCCTTGAAGTGATCGACGTCGGCCAACAGCAGGGAGATGGGCGTGCCGCTCCTTCCCGCGCGGGCGATTTCTCGTTCGAGGCTTTCGTCGAACCGGCGGCGGTTCGCCAGGCCCGTCAGGCCATCGGAATTTGCCAGCTCGTTGAGCCGCAGCACGGCCGCTCCCAACTCATCCTCCGCCTGCTTGCGGCGCTCGATGTCGCGCAGGGCCAGGATGTATCCCCGCTCAGGTCCCAATGGCCGTCCAGTCGCCTCGATCCAGCGGTAGATTCCGTCCTTGCGTCTCGCGCGGTACTGGACAGGTCCGGCGGCTTGCCCCTTGGCGAGGACAGCCAGCATAGCGCCGAGCATTGTCCGGTCGTCGGGATAGGCCAAGTCGAGGGGCCGGCCGCCGACAAGCTCCTCCGGTTCGTACCCGAGAAGGTCGCGCGCAGCGGGAGAGGCGAAGATGCGCCTGCCCGACGCGTCGACGTGCGTGACGAGATCGGCGGTGTTCTCCGCAAGCAAGCGGAATCGTGCTTCGCTTTCGGCCACGAGCTCCTCGGCCCGCTTGCGGTCCGAGATGTTGCGAAGCGCACCAAGGATGCCCGTGACGGCGTTCGTGACGGGGTCCCGCAGCGCGCGAAGTTCCATCTCGATCCATATCCAGTGACCATTTTTGTGCCGTAGGCGGCTTGTGACGTCGGTACGCTCCAAGCCACCGAGGATGTCCGCATAGGTCTGTGCGACCAACCCAGCTTCGTCTGGATGGCTCATCGTCGCGGCGCTCCGGCCGACGAGTTCCTCCGGCGCGTAACCGATGATCTCGGTCGAGGCGGGCGAGACGTAGGTTCGCACCAGTTCGCAGTCGAGGCGGAAGATCATGTCCGAGGCGTTCTCGACTAGCATGCGGTAGCGCAACTCGCTCTCCCGCAGACCGTTCTCGGCGGCCCGCCGGTCGCTGATGTCGGTGTAGGTGCGCACGATCCCGTCGTTGTTCGGAAGGCCGATCGTCCGCACCTCGAGAACGCGCCCGTTCGGCCGGCGGCGCTCGTAGGTTCCCAGCGTAAAGGGAGCTCCGCGCGTGCGCACATGCTGGCGGAAATCCGGGTCGCCGTCGGCATACTCGCCCCGGGCATCGAGGAACTCGAGGATGTCGTCGAAATCGGGACGATCCTCTCGCAGTAGCTCCTTGGGCAGGTCGAGAAGCTCGGCGAACTTTCGGTTGCCGACATCGAGCCGCCCGTCTGTCCCGACCATGATCAGGCCCTGGTCCATCGTGTCGAGCGTTGTCTCCAGCAGCGTCGACTTTGCGCGCAGCTCCCGCTCGGCAGCCTTGGCAGCCGTCACGTCCATGATGACGCCGAAAATTGCCAGGACGCTCCCGGACACGGGATCAACCTCGCAGCGCCCGCGCGAGACCACCTCGCGGACCTCACCATCGGGACGGACGATCCGCTTCTGGAACTCGAACGACCCCTTTCCCTCCACGGCAGTCGACACCAACCCCGAGACGGACTCCCGGTCGTCGGGGTGATAGGCCTTGATGGCCGAGTCCAGCACAGGGACGTATGTCTCGCGATCGCGGCCGTGAATCCTGTAGACCTGCTCGGACCAGACAAGCGTGCCCAAGCGCAGGTCGAGACGCCAGTGGCCGACCTCCGACACCTCTTCCGCCATCAGGAGCATGGCGTTGGCGGCCTGGGTCTTCAGTTCGGCTTGCTTGAGGTCCGTGATGTCGAGGAGCGCGCCATAGACCAATGACACTTTCCCGGCCTTGTCCACCTCGACGCAAGCCCGGCTTAGCGTATGCCGCACTTCTCCCGTCGGACGGATCACCCGAACCTGGATCTCGAACTCGGTTCCGGCGGTCATTGCGGCGGCGAAGGAGGAACGGACAGTCTGGCGGTCGTCCGCATGACAAGCCGCTACGCAGTCCTCGAAGGACGGCGGCTCCGCTCCCACTGGCAAACCGTAGATGCCAAAGACCCCGTCGGACCACATGCTCTGGTCGGTGCGCGGATCGAACTGCCAGTAGCCGACCTGCGCGAGCCGTTCGGCGATCGTCAAGTAGCGGTGGCTCTCAGCCACGGCCAGCTCGGCTTCACGTCCCGCGGCGAGCTTCGTAGCCATTTCGTCAAGGCGCTTTCCGAAAAGCCGGAACTCAGGTGCCTGCCAGGGCTCCAGCGTTGCGCGGGCTGCATCGTCGCCCTCGCCCACGAGCTCGGCGGTCCTGCGCAAACGGTTGATCGGTCGCAGATGTGTCCAGTAGCCCAGCCACCAAGTGCTGACGAAGGCTAGGACGAAAATGGCGGCGAGGATGGAGACGGAAACGAGAAGGTGCGTTCGGACGGCCGCAAGCAACGGTTCGCGTGGATCGCCGATCGAGAGCATGATCCCCGTCTTCTCAATTCCTCGCATCGGGGAGAAGCCATAGATCCGTTCGATGCCGTCGAGACCTCTCGCTTCGACGACGCCGCCACCCGGCATCGCTCGCATCGCACGCACCAGCGGATGGTCTGGAAACGCGGTTCCGAAGGCAATTGGAAGCGGCGGATAGCGCATCAGCATACGCCCGGAATCGGACTCCACCATCACGACGACTCGGCTGCCACCGTTTGACAGCGCTTCGGCGGCCGCCGCCATGTGCTCGAGGCTGAGGCTGACGAAGACGGCTCCCGCGAAGGTGCCGTCCGCGGCAACTAGCGGCTTCAACGTGATCAGGGTCGGCTTGCCGCTGGCGCGCCCGATCGTGAAACGCCCGACGAGGAAATTGGAGGCCGGCGCGGCCCTTGCTTGCTCCAGGAGATCGACGTCGCCGAACCTTTGGCTCTGCGTCAGCTTGCTATGACACGTGATCATGCCCTCAGCATCCACTGCGCCGACGGTGTTAAAGTCTGGGTTTGCGGTGCGCAGGCTCGCCGCGATCGCCGAGCAGGCCGCGAAACTCACGGGTACCCTCACCTGCGGCAGTGCCTCCAAGGCCAACAAGGTCGAACTGGCCTCGTCGAACACGCTGGACTGGCGGGAGGCGGCAAGGCGGGCCGCCTCGCTTACACCGTCCCTAGCTCGTTGCAGCGTCTGCTCCTGTTCGGACCACAGGAGGTAGCCGACGAGCGCCGTCAGAGGCACGATCGCCAGGAAGAGCATGAACAAGAGACGGGGGCGCAGGCCGATTCTGCCCAAAACGGCCGCCAGGCGTCCGCTTGTTTGCACGCGGGCTTGCCGTACCTCGCGGCCACGCTGCGGCACATCTGCGCGCGCAGGCATTTCCGGCGCACCTTGCGAACGATGGTCCCGATCCAAGTGCCTCTCCCAATCCTCCACACTGTCGCGACATAGAGGGACGCGCAGTGAAGCATCACGAGCGTGCCATGTTTCCCTTAAGGCATCATCTATGACTTATTTGATTTGCTGCACCCGTCTTGAATAGTGCTTTCTATCTTGGTCTCGTTCACGCTTTGGGCGATGGCAATTTAAGATAGGTTGGCAGATAACGGGCCTCCATTTTCATGCACCTCCTGAATAACCTCGAAAGCTGTTATCGCGCTGGCTCTGATGGCGGCAGAACCTGGGAGTCCTCTTGGTGGGCCCATCAGGCTCGGGGACTTGGAAGGCGATGCCTGCACACATACCGAAGAGTCAGAGACTTTGACTTAGCCTGTAGCGAAACAGCCGCCTATTCTTTATCTGCCATAGGACGAGCCCATTACCGCCGGTGAGACAGGGAATGCCGGAGCCGCCGGGCGGTCGGGTGCTGTGTTAGGCCGTGCTTCGAGCGATCGCTGCGATGTTCTGTGCGTCCCAGTGCCCCGACGAGAGCCCACTCTTCGCAGCCACCTGATACACCTTAGCCATGTCTGTCGTAACTGCCTGCGGTCTCATCGTGGGGCGACGGTTCATGCGATAGGAAGTTTCTCGCGTCTGCCGTTACGCGAACATGCTGCGGGTCGAGGTTGAACGTCTGCTTGTTTTATCTAGCGCTCAGAAGCGGACAGACAGCTAACCACCCAAGTCGTCCATCGAGACGCTACGCATCAGGCGTCGTCATCGACTGGTGTTCCCTGCCATCGGATGCCGAACCCTTCCGGTCGCCTACAGTTGAGCGTTGTTCGGGTCACCTCCCGCTAAACTTCTCTGGCGGGAGTGCGCGCGGGTTGCCGAAGGCGCGAGATCCGAGAAGCCCTCGTTCAAGTAATGAAGCCGCGTTTGCGGTGGATCAAGGCGGGACGGCAAGCGGCGTGTGACGTTCACGCCGTCGGTCAGGTGGATCGGCTTCGAACGGAAGACCACGTCCATGCCCAGAATGATGAAAGCCGCAGTCGTCCACGAGTTCGGGATGCCGCTGACGATCGAGCAGGTCCCGGTTCCGTCCCCGAAGAGGGGCGAGGTGCTCGTTCACGTGATGGCATGCGGCGTCTGCCACACCGACCTGCATGCGCGGGACGGCGACTGGCCTGTTAAACCGACAGTGCCGTTCATTCCCGGTCATGAGGTGGCGGGTGTCGTTGCCGAGTTGGGTGAGGGCGTGACCGACCTGAAGGTCGGCGACCCGGTCGGCGTCGCGTGGCTCCATGACGCCTGCCTCTGCTGCGAGCACTGCGAGGCTGGCTGGGAGACGGTCTGCGAGCACCAGCACAACACTGGCTACAACTGCGACGGCGGCTTTGCCGAGTATGTCATCGCGTCGGCCGCTTTCGTCGCGCGGCTCCCTGTAGGCGTGGACTTCGCGGAGATGGCGCCGATCCTCTGCGCCGGGGTGACGACCTACAAGGGCTTGCGGGAGACGGAAGCCCGGCCCGGCCAATGGGTGACCATTTCCGGCATCGGCGGGCTCGGCCATGTCGCCATCCAGTATGCGAAGGCGATGGGCCTGAATGTCGCGGCCATGGACATTTCTCCCGAGAAGCTTGCCCTCGCCATGGAAGCGGGCGCCGACATAGCGGTCGATGCAAGGGATGGCGACGCCGCGGACCGGATCCTCGCCGCCTCCGACGGCGGCACCCACGGCGTTCTCGTGACCGCGGTATCGCCCAAGGCCTTCTCGCAAGCGCTGAGCGTCGTCAGGCGCCGGGGCACGGTGGTTCTCGTCGGGCTGCCGCCCGGGGAGTTCCCCACGCCGATCTTCGACGTCGTCTTGAAGCGCCTGACCGTGCGGGGATCGATCGTCGGAACGCGGCTCGATCTCGACGAGGCGGTCGCCCTCGCCATCTCAAGCAACATCCGTTCGGAGATCACGAAGGCCACGCTGGAGGACATCAACCGCGCCTTCGATGACCTCAAGGCCGGCCGCGTCCGCGGCAGGGTCGTGCTGGACTTCATGGCATCCACCTGACGCCTGCCTGTCTGGCAGCTCACCCGAACTCGCCCGGGGCGGGGCGATAGAGAACGCCTCCGGTCGCTTGCCCCGTTTCACCGCGGCCCGTCAGGATGTCCATGCGCAAACTCTTCTCCCGCGCCGTTCGTCGCCTCGTCCGCCCAAAGCCCAAACGCAGCCTCTGCGGCTGCGAGACCCGTCAGATCATGTCGATGGTCGACGCAGGTCTGTCGCATGCCACGATCGTCCGCCTGCACGGCTTCACGCCCGCCGAGATCGACCGCGCCATTTCGCAGCAAACGGGCGGCAGCGCGGACACCTGAGCGACGCCGATCCGGCAAGCGACCGTCAGCATGCCGGGTCGTGCCCGACGCCGAACATCACCGAACCGAGTTGCCCGCCACGCCTCGCAGGCACGCCGGGCGGCAAGGCCTGCCTCCTTCGAAAGATCCCGAACACATGACATCGCAACTCAGCGAACGGACCGTTGCAATCGTGTCGGCAACCGTTCCCGCCCTGACCGAGCACGGCACCGCGATCACCGGCGCCATGTACCGTCGCCTCTTCGAGGACCCGGAGATCGCCGCTCTCTTCAACCAGGCGAACCAGCGGACGGGAGCGCAGGTGCACGCGCTCGCAGGGGCGGTCCTCGCCTATGCCCGCAACATCGACAACCTAGGGGTCCTCGGGCCGACCGTGGAGCGCATCGCCCAGAAGCACATCGGCTACGCTATCCTGCCCGAACACTATCCCTACGTCGCGACGGCGCTCCTCGGCGCCATCGAGGAGGTTCTGGGGGACGCGGCAACGCCGGAGATCATCTCTGCCTGGGGCGAGGCCTACTGGTTCCTCGCCAACATCCTGATGGGCAGGGAAGCCACGATCCGGACCGACATCCTCGCGCACGAAGGCGGCTGGACGGACTGGCGCCGCTTCGTCGTTTCGGAGCGCCGCAAGGAAAGCGAGACGATCACCTCCTTCATCCTGCGTCCGGAGGACGGCGGCCCCGTGCTCGCGCACAAGCCGGGACAATACCTGACCTTTCGCTTCGACCAAGCGGGCCGGCCGGGACTGAAGCGCAACTACTCGATTTCCTCCGGTCCGTGCACCGACCACTACAGGATCTCGGTCAAGCGAGAGCCAGCCGGGGACGCGTCGGTTTTCCTGCATGACGGGGTGAACGTCGGGGCAGTTCTCGAGTGCACGCCTCCGGCCGGGGACTTCTTCCTTCCCGAGAACCCAGAACGGCCGATCGTGCTGCTGTCGGGCGGCGTCGGGCTGACGCCGATGGTCAGCATGCTGGAGGACGTCTCCGTTCGGCATCCCGACCTGCTGACCTTCTTCGTCCACGGCACCGTCGACAGATCCACCCATGCTTTCGCCGACCACGTTCGCGAACTGGCATCATGCCACGCCTCGACGACAGCCTCGACGTTCTACGAGCGGGCCGGCGAAGCCGCGGACGCGAACAGTGGATTCGTCACAATCGACTGGCTCCGCGACAACACGGCCTTTGAGGAAGCGGACTTCTACGTGTGCGGCCCGCGTCCATTCCTGCGCGCGTTCGTCAGCGGGTTGAGGAAGGCCGGGATCGACGACGCCCGGGTGCACTACGAGATGTTCGGTCCCTCCGACGAAAGCTTGGCAGCGTGAGGATCAGGCTTCCCTCCTCGACTTGTCGGCCGCTCCGGGGAGGCTGGACCCGATCAGGCGGGGAGGGGCTGCCGAAAGCGACATGGCCGCCTGCCGACAAGGGGTCTGAGCTCGGCTCGGGGACGGACTGACAGGCTACGACAAACGCTTCTGGGGGCTGGCGCGCCGGAAGAAAAGCAAACCAGATTGGAGCACGAAACGATGTCACGCGAATTCAAGAATGTCCTCGTCGTCCTTGCCCCCCAGGCAGGGGCGGTCGGATATCCGACCCCCGCGCTGAAGATGGGACTGGCGCTGGCCCAGGAGGCAAGCGCGTTCGTGACGATTAGTTTTGTCTCGCCGGAGCCCGCATGGATACCCGTCAGCCTCTTCTCCGACGCCCCCGCACAGATGATCGCAACGGAACGGGCGAGGCTGGATGCGCTGGCGGAGACTTGCCTGGCCGCGGCCACGAAAGCGGCGGACGCCGCCGACGTCGCTTCGGGCACCGAGTTTCTCTCACTGGACTTCAACGCCTTGATGGGGCGCAGCACGCGACTTGCCCGCTTGCAGGACGTCGTCGTGATGGATGCTGGAAGCGCCGCCCTCCGCGAGTATCCCGAGATCGTCGAAGCCATGCTCTTTCGAAGCGGCAGGCCCGTGGTCCTGGTGCCGACGGGATGGGGGCGCGGCGTTCCGCGGCACGTCTCCATCGCTTGGGATGGAAGCCTTCAGGCAGCCCATGCTGTCACGGAGGCGCCGCCCATCCTCCAGAACGCGTCCGCAGTGCATCTCGTAACGGTCACCGGCGAGAAGGATATCGGCAACGAGACTCCCAGCGACCGCCTGGTCTCCTTCCTCGACCGACACGGTGTGGAGGTGAGGGAGGAGGCCCTCACGACATCCGGCGCGAGCGTCGCCGACAAACTTCGCGAGCATGTCGCGTCCTGCAATTCGGAAATGATCGTGATGGGCGCGTACGCCCACTCCCGGTTCCGGGAAGCGATCCTCGGCGGCGTCACGCGGTCACTCTTGGCCACCAGTCCGGTGCCGCTTTTCCTTTGCCACTGAGCCCTCCGGTCAGGCGCACGCGGTTCAGGCATTGTCGGCTCGGAACTCCCGTGGTTTGGGGAGGATCACTCCCCGTACGGCAGTGTTTTGCTCCGCCCGACATTTGCGCCTAAGGATGCTTTCGAAGCCCTTCTGCAATCCCACATTGGAAGATCCGCCCTGTGTCGAGCGCCAGCCATCCATTGGAGACGGAGGAAGCCGAGCGTTCCGCGGCCCTCCACTCCTATGGCCTTCTCGACACACCGCGCGAGCAGGATTTCGACGACCTCGCGAGGATCGCGGCGGACGTGTGCGGTACCCCGATCGCGATCGTGAACTTGGTCGACACGCACCGCCAGTTCTTCAAGGCAGAGGTCGGGGTAGGCGACAGGACTTCCCCGCCTCTGGACCTGGCGTTCTGCGGCCACGCACTTCTGGAAGACGACTTCCTGATGGTCCCCGACGCCGCGTGCGACCCGCGGTTCTCATGCAATCCGTTGGTGACCGCGGATCCCAAGCTGCGCTTCTACGCCGGCGCGCTGATCAAGACGCTCGAGGGCCACTCCCTGGGGACGGTATGTGTTTTCGACATCGTGCCTCGTGAGCTCGACGCCCAGCAGGTCCGGACGCTGAAGTTGCTTGCGCGCCAGGCAATGACCCAGATGGAGCTCCGTCGCTCCCTTGCCGCAAGAAACCTGCTCCTTGCGCAGTCCCGCGCGGCCGAGGCTCGCCACCGCCAGATCATGGACAGTGCGATCGACTTTGCGATGCTCACATCGGATCTCGAAGGCAACGTTACGTTCTGGAGCGTCGGCGCCGAGCGAATCCTCGGTTGGTCGGCGGAAGAGATACTTGGCCGATTGGCGGATGTCATCTTCACGTCCGAGGATCGGGAGAGAGACGTTCCGGACCAAGAGATGGCGGCCGCCCGTAGTGAGGGGCGGGCCCTCGATGAGCGATGGCACCTGCGCAAGGACGGCACCCGCTTCTGGGCATCAGGCGAGATGATGCCGTTGCTGGACGACCAGGGCGGCCACGTCGGGTTCTTGAAGATCCTGCGCGACCGTACGGACCAGCGCGAGGCCGAACTCCGTCGTGATGAACTGATGCAGGAGATGGCGCATCGGATGAAGAACACGCTGGCGATGGTCCAGGCGATCGCCACGCAAACCTTCCGTACCGCCAAGTCGCTCGAGGAGGGCCGCGAGGCGATCTCGGGCCGCCTGATCGCCCTTGCCCGCGCGCAGGACGTCCTGACGCATTCAAGCGTGGATGCCACGGAAATCGGCCGTCTCGTCGAGGACGCGCTGCGTCCCCACCGGTCCAAGGAGGGACGCATTACGGCGACGGGCCCGGCCGTCGATGTCTCCTCCCAACAGGGACTAGGCCTTTCGCTGGCGATCCACGAGCTCGCGACGAACGCCAGCAAGTACGGCGCTCTCTCGGTTGCGGACGGCGAGGTGTCGATCACATGGGCCGTCTCGTCAGACCGAGCCTTCAGTTTCCATTGGCAGGAAAGTGGCGGACCCGCTGTCTCGGTGCCCACGAGGATCGGGTTCGGAACGCGCCTCATCGAGCGTATCGTCGCCCCCTATTTCAAGGGGACGGGCAAGTTGACGTTCGATCCGTTGGGCGTGCGCTTCGACATGACTGGAACCATCGCGCCGCCTATCAGTCCAATCGCTTCGTCATTGGTCCGGCAAGGGTCGCCAGGAGCGAGGACACCGATGAATGCCCTGCGACTGGACGTGGACGGGGTTGCAGGCTAGCCCGAGCAAATGAGCCGTGCCGCCGCCGTTCCTCCACTCCCACAGCCAAGCTTGGACCGGGTCTTGCCCGGCATCGGGCTGATGCTTGTCTTCTGCATCGTCGCGCCATTGATCGACGTCGCGTCGAAGATGGCGGTCCAGACGGTTCCGGCGGGAACGGTGACGTTGGCCCGCTTCGTGGTTCAAGCCTTGCTCATGGCGCCCGTCGCATTCGCGATGGGGCTGCCGTTGATGATCGACGCGAGGGTTGCCCGGCTGACGTTGCTTCGCGCGCTCGTTGCCATCGGCTCGACCTTCTGCTTCGTCGCCGCCGTCCGCGTGATGCCGATCGCCGACGCTCTGGCTATCGCCTTCGTGTCACCCTTCATCCTGTTGCTGATGGGGCGGTTCATCCTGAAGGAGCAGGTTGGACCGCGCCGGATCGCCGCCTCGGTCGTGGCATTCTTCGGGACGGTGCTGGTGATCCAGCCTTCGTTCGCCCGCTTCGGCACCACGGCACTGTTCCCGATCGGCAGTGCCTTTTGCTTCGCGCTGTACATGCTCGTCACACGGCACCTGAGCCGTGTTCAGCACCCCGTCGCGATGCAACTTTATACCGCCTTGGCGGCGAGCGTTCTCTGCCTTCCGCTTTTGACTTTCGGCAGCTTCGCGGAGGTCGGTCCAATCCGCTTCGTGCTTCCCGATGGGGTGGTTTGGTGGTCCTGTCTTTCCGTCGGTCTTGCGGCAACCGTAAGCCATCTCGCAATGACCTTCGCGCTGTCCCTTGCACCATCGTCGACGCTGGCGCCTCTGGGATATCTGGAAATCGTCACGGCGACGCTCTTCGGTTTCTTGTTCTTCGGCGACTTCCCGGCGGGCATGACGTGGACGGGCATCGCCATCATCGTGAGCGCGGGCCTGTATGTCATCCATCGCGAGCGCGTTGTCGCAAGATCTCCGCAGGCTGGTATCGAAGACGGATCCCAGAACCAGCACTGATCAACGGTGCTCCAGTTGTTCGGGTAGCATTACTGGCTAGCCCGATCCCACCAATGCGAACAAAACAAGAAAATCCTGTTGACGTCGACGGCGATTTCACTATTTGTTCACGCATGCACAGGACATCGACCCACGACATCCAACCGATGCGCGTCACGCGCCGAGCGGCTTCGTGCGCCTTGCGTTCCTGCATATCCATAGCCTGACCATCCGACCTTACCGAGGTTAGCGGACGCGTGGCTTGGCCCGTCCGCGAGGGACAGGCCATCTGATGCATCATCAGCTTTCTACGCATTTCAAATCTGCCACTGCGGCTGTCAATCCGTCCTTCCCTCCGGCGCAAACCGTGCGGTGCGTCGGCTTGGCCCGGTTCCGCTCGCAGGCCGTTCGCGATGCCGGATGTCTTCTGGATGTCGATCCTGGCGTGGTCTCGTGGACATGCACGCCGAACGCGTTGACCGACGAACTCCTGACATTCGTCCCCGACTTCGAGGTTGTCCGGCATGCCAGCGTCGAACTTGTCGCAGTTGCCGACCGTCTGCATGATCCCGCCGACTGGGTCCGCGCGGCCGCCGAGGCGAAAGGGATGTCGTTGCGCGTCATTTCTGTTTCCGACATCGCGGGCGTACGCCTCGACAATGCGCGAGACATCCTCCGCTACGCTACTTGGCGGGTCAGCCTCGGCGACCGCGTCCGGTTGTTAGCAGCCCTTGATCAAGAGGGCAGCCTTACGCTTGCCGAGGCCATGACCGCGGTCCGCTCCGGGGCGGATCCGATAGCCGCTATCGCGGCGTTGGCGGCGCACCGCTTCGTGGACCTCGATCTCGACTCCGGTCGGATCGGTCCCGAGACGCGCGTCACCCGCTGGCGGGGCTGAAACCGCCTTATCCGATCCTGAGCCATCCAGCCCACCACGCGGAACGCCTAAGCGCCCGCGACGGGGAGAGCATGCCATGACCATTTTCCGTTCGCCTTCGGGCGAGTATCTCCAGCTTGACGAGACGCTGACCCGTCTGAAATCGCTTGTCGTCGACATCGAGCGCTTGCGGGACGGCATCCACCCCGATCCGCTTCGGATCGATGGCGCCGCCTACATCCGTGATTGGTCGCTGGCCTCTCGGTCCGTCTCGTGCCTTGCGGGCTACATCGAAGGCCACCCCTCAATCCGCAGCGGTCGGATGGCGTTGACATCGGACATCTGGGTGTGGGCGCCGGAAGCGGGCTACGCGAGAACGCCTTCGCGTTACTACGCTCTCGGCCCCCGCGCGGCCAAGACCGACGGGAGGGGACAATGAAGCGGCCCGTCCTCACGCTCGCGGAAGCTGCCGAGCGCATCAACCGACTGCGGCGTCCCAAACCCAGCCGTCTCGGACCATCGGGCTTCGTTGCCCGTGGGCTGATCGTCCGTGCCATGCGGCAAGCAGGGCTCCACCATGCCTTGAGCAACATTCCCTGTTCCATCGGGATCGTCGGCGTGGACGAGGGAAGCTTCGACGCGTTCTCGTCGGCTGCCCGCGACATTCTCGGCGCATGGCTGGTGGGAAGTCTCGGTTACGACGTCTCGATCTACGACCGCACCGGAACGCGCAAGCAGAAGGAGGGCCTGCGGGCGCTCCTTCTCGAGGCGGCGAAGGGCGGCGACCGAGCCGCGTTCTTCTTCGGCGCGCCGGACGAGGTGTCCGACGTATTCCATGCGTCGGCCGAGGGCGTGGTCGTCCTAGACAGGCCCGACCGCCGCATCGTGCAAGGCGCCTTCATGTCCATCGCCAAACGGACTCCCGACGGCGCGGGGCTGGACCTGGTTGCGTCCTTGCCGCTCAGCCTCCTCGACTCGGTCATCGTCCCGGGACGCAGCGTGGAGCGCAGCCTTGCCGTCGCGCGTCAGCTCCTGGCGGCCGTCGAGGTCGTCACGGTGTCAACCGACACGGCTCCCGCCGTGACAGTGCAGGCGGCCGGCGGCGGCCCATGCCTAGAGGACCTCTCCGGCCTCGGCGAGGCCGCGGCGTGGGGCCTGGAGCTCGTGCGCGATCTCGCCGACTACCGGGGCGGCAGGAACCCTTGGGCCTCGGTCGACAAGGGTATTGTCGTTTCCGGCCCACCCGGTGTCGGCAAAACCATGTTCGGTCTCGCTCTCGGCCGTTCGTGCGCGATCCCGGTTCTCGCGCACTCGCTGGGCCTCTGGCAGAGTAAAGGCCACTTGGGCGATCTGCTGAAGGCAATGACCGCCGCCTTCGACGAGGCCCGACGGACCGCTCCGTGCATCCTCCTGATCGACGAAATCGACGCGATCGGCAGTCGCACAGACCCCGGCGACCGATACGCTGCCTACACCCGGCAAGTCATCGACGCGATGCTGGAACTGCTCGACGGAGCGAAGCCGCGAGAAGGGGTGGTTGTCGTCGGTTTGACTAACCATGTGGACCTCGTCGACCCCGCGCTCCTTCGGCCTGGCCGTCTCGAACGCGTTCTCACGCTCTCGTTGCCGGACGAGGCCGCCCGCGCGTCGATCATCCGCCACCATCTCGGCGACGCGCTGGCGGGGACAGACCTGCGTCCCTTCGCCGGACGGCTGGAGGGAGCGACCGGAGCCGACATCGAACTCATTGTCAGGGACGCCGGGCGGCGGGCGAGACGAGCCGGGCGCGGCCTTCTGCCCGATGACCTCGCAGCCGGCCTTCCGAAGCCTGTCGTGCTCTCTTCCGCGCTTCTGCGAAGGGCGGCGGTCCACGAGGCGGGTCACCTCGTCGTGGGCGAGCTTCTCGCCGCGGTCTCCGGTTGCACGCCCGTTTCCGCCTCGGTGCACGCTGTCTCGTACGGGAACGGGGCGGCCGGCGAAACGGTCTTCTCTCGCGACCCTGCCTTCGACACGACGAAGGCATCGCTCCTGGCCGAGATTGTCACGCTGCTCGCCGGGACCGCGGCGGAAGAGGCCATCATCGGTGATCGGGGTGTCGGGGCCGGGGGCAGCGCCGCCTCGGACCTTGGAAAGGCCACGGAGATCGCGCGCCGCATCGAGCATGCCTACGGTCTCGGAAGCCGCCTCTCGGTCGGGTTTCCACCCCCCGGCGAAAATAAATCTCAATTGCCTGGCGGGGCCGTTTCGGACGCCGCCGTCGAGGCGACCCTCTTTCTCTGCATGGCCGAGGCGCGGCGTCTGGCCGCCTCGGCCCCCGACAGGATTCGAAGGACGGCCGAGCGGCTGGCCGCGGAGGCCGTCGGGCGCGCTCCCGTCGCCCTGGAACGCGGCCATGTTGTCGAGTGACGCGGAAGCACTTCCGCCGGTCGGGGCAGGACTCAGGGGATTCGACCCCCCAGGAGTCCCTGACGGCCGTGTCGGGACGGAGCGGGGCGCGTCGCGCCCGACGGTTCGCCGGGGCGCATGCCGCACGGACGCGGACGACGCCCGGCGGACACCGGGACGTGCATCGAATCCTGATGCCCCTCGATACCTGTGCCGCAGGATTGGCGGGTGCCCCCGGCGGGCGCCGCGAGGCGGCGGAAGGGCGCGGCGGGGCCGTCGGAAGGCAGTGACCGTCCGCCCGCGCGGCGGGCCCGGCGGGAACGTCAGCCTTGCCGATGCCGGCCAGGGCCCAAGGTATCGAATTGTCGGGTGCGATGGCACCCGGGCGAAACGGGAAACGGACGAGCGGAAAGGAGGGGTGAGCATCAAAACGAAAGGGCCCGACCGGATGTAGGAAATCCAGTCGAGCCCGTCTGCAACACGGGATCGGGCAGTAGAACTTTCACAGGAACGCCGCCCGCTCCATCACTGCGGAACCTGTACCTGTCGTCGAGACGACGGGGGGATGCCGATCAGCTATCGGAGAAGATGGACTGCTTCCCCCGGAAAGCAAGGGCTTTCCGGGGATCGCAGGCCTGCGCCTTCCCGCAAGGCAGTCCGAACCGACGCCGAGCACGACACCCCGGGTTCCCGAAGACGGGGGGAAGCACGCGCTGCGCCTCCTCCCCCGTTAGACCACCCGCCGACGGCTCCGTCGGCGGGAACGAGGAACCGCGTCCGCGAAACGGCCAGCGAGCCGCCGGGTGCAGATCGGGAGACCAGGCATGAAGTCACCAGCGGAGTTTCAGGAAAGCGGAAGGTCGCGTCTCGTCACCGTGGCCGTCGAGGCGGAAGGCATCTCTCTCGCCGGGCGTCGCTTCTACTCGAGCAGACTTTTCGGCGAGTTTCTCGCTGCGGGAGGAAAACTTGAGGTCGCGGCGGCGGTCGACCCACTCGACGCCACCAAGGCAATCGCCATCGTGCCGGATTTTTTCGTCCTGCTTCGCCTGGACGAAGTCATCGCCATTAAGCGGCTGGGCGATCGGGTGAAGTCGTGTTCCCGCTTCGTCATCGCGCCGGACGGCACTGTTGCCTTCCAGACCGTTCGCGACGGAGACAAGTCCGAAGAGCGTCCGGCCGGCCGGGAGACGCGGTGATGCGTCACGGTTACGGTCCCGTCATTCCACAACGCGCGCTCGGCCTCGACCTTGCGGCTCATGTACCCGTACCCATGCCCAAGCTCGGCAGGTTCGGCTCGACCAGATACCGCATGCCTGCGGACAAGGCAGCCCGAAGAATGGTCGTCGCCGTCGGCGACGACCAACGCGACCTTGCCGAGCACCTCCTCACCAACCCGGCTCACGTCGTCGTCCACGACCGTCCGCACGAGCTGATTCACTACGTCGTCGGTCTTCGCGACCAGATCGAGAGACGGGTGCACGTTCCGGCTTTCGGGGTCATGCTCGCCGACGGTCGTCCCGTGGCTGTGGACATCGGTCCCGACGACGGCACGGGACGTGCGGTGGTCGATCCCGAGATCGAGATGTCCTACGCCGAACTCGGCGTTCTCTACAGTGTCTGGACGCTTTCCCAGATCACGGTCCAGCCACTCCATCCGAACCTTCGGCTCATGAGGCAGCTCGATGCCCCGCATGACCGCGAGGCCATCCTTGCCGTCCGGAGCGCGGTCGACCACGACAGGTTGCCCCAGACGATCGAAGACATCGTCGCCCATCTCTCCTTGCCGACGCCCGACTACCTCGCGGTGGCGGGCGTCGAAGTGGACCGCGCCATGTCAGCGATGGTCCGCCTGGCTCTTCTCGGCGAGGTCAAGTTCGACCTGTCCGTGCCTCTTAGTCGGAAGACCATGGTCTTAGTGCCTTCCTCCGACGCGGGAGGTCCGCGATGGGCATGAACTTCGTCAAGGTCGGAGACACGTGGGAACTCGCGCCGAACCCCGGCTACGAAGGCCTCCTTGGGCTCAACGTCGTGATCGGCGCCAAGTATGATCAACATGCGCAGGTCTGGAACGTCGAGGGCCTTATCGAGGCCACGTCGATGACGCCGCGCTTCTGGCGGCTTCGCCGCCTCGACGGTCGCAAGCTCGGCGAGTCCGTCCTGAAGTCCGATGCCGAGATCAGTGCGCTGGAGGGTGTCGGGCGTTTCCGGCTCGCGTCGATGAGTCCAGGCAACGGCGGGCGTAAGCCCAAAGTACCGTCGATCTCGCTCGTGGGTACGGAGGTATCGCCGATCCTGTGGTGGACCGCCCGCTTTCTGCACGGACCGAATTTCGCCCTGTCTAAGGGGCGCTTCGACGCGTTCGTAACGGAGCAGCTCGAACGCGCCGATCCGTTGATGCCGACCGAGAAGCCGCCGAGCTTCAGCAAGATGCGCCGCTTCTACTTGAAGTACGAGCAAACGCTCCGGAGCGATCCACAAGCGCTGGCGATCCACCGGGAGAACGGCGGCGGAAGACCTCGCAACCCATGGGGACCGAAAGTAGCCGCGATGGTCGCCATAGCAGTGGAGAGGGAGAGCATGATGCCGCGCCCCCAGGGCGCCGGAGCACGGCTGCTCGTGCAAGAGATGCTTAAGGAAGAAGGGCTTCCGCTGGAAGGCCACCTGCCGAGCTTGCGCACGATGCAGGACCGGATGGCCGAGGTTCCGGATGTGGTGAAAACGTTGCTTTCCGAAGGTGACGACCATGCAGAGACGGAACACGGCCACAGGTCGATCCGACCGAAACCCGACCTTCCGCTCCAGATCTGCGAAGCTGACGAGGTGTGGCTGAACGGTGAGTTGCTCGACGACGAGACCTACGTCAACCTCGGGCGCGCGTGCGTCCTTTTCTTCATCGACCTTTGCACGGGGATCGTGCTCTCGGGGACGGTGGGCCTTGCTGCCGACTTCGAACTCGCGGTCAGTGGGATCCGCCGGGTGATCTACCCGTGGACAAGCCCCTTCGAGGGCGTCGCGCATCGGTGGCACGGCACATTCGGCTACCTCCAGCTTGACGGCGCCAAGTACAACCACGGCGGCTCCATGACGAACCTCGGCATCCAAGCAGGGTTCGCCGTCGGCGAGCTGCCGAAAAAGCGGCCCAAGATGAAGGGAACGATCGAGGCCTTCGTCGGTCATTTCAACCGCACGGTGGCTCACAACCAGTCTGGTTCGGTGATGGCGAACGTTCTCGAACGGGCAAAGTTCGAAGACATGCGGATCCCGCCTCTCCTGACGATCGGGGAGATGCAGGGGATCGTTGACGACTGGGTCGCCAACCACCGGAATGTCGAGCTTGTCGATGGGTTCGGTCCGTTCGGCAAGACCAAGGACATCCCCGACCGCCGTTGGAAAAAAGACATCGGTAAGGTCAGTCGCTTGCCCTTGGATCCCGAGATCTTCGATCGCGTCACTGGCTCCGTGGAATGGCGCACCATCCAGGACGGGGGCATCAGGATCGATCACCTCGTCTACTGGAGCGACCAGCTTGTCTTCGTCGTCGCCGACAAGCGTCACAAGCCGGGCAAGGGGAAGCACCGGGGGACTCTCTACCAGATCATCGGGCACGCCGACGATGCGGGCCGCAAGACCTTCATCGATCCCTACCGCAACATCTCCTTCGAGTTGCGGGTCCAAGCTGCGCAGCGGCGATATGCCGACAACCTCCCGATGCGTGTTCACAAAATGAACGTCGCGGACCTTGCGGAGGGCGTTGCCGAGATCACGAAAGAGCTCGAGCTCAAGAAGAGCGCGGGTTTCCGGTTGGCGCATCAGGCGCGCTCGCTCCGCAAGGTCCTCGGCATCGACGAGCGGCTGGAGCAGTTCGGTTACAAGCAGTCCCGGCGCCGCATCGCAGGCGAGATCCGCCCGGCTACCGAAAGCGCTTCGGCCAGCAAGTCCATGGCCGACCTCACCGCGCTCCCGACGGTGCCCGCTACCGAACTGGCGGGTCGAACCAAGCTCGGCCGACCCGCCGACCCCGACCGCGACCCCTCCAAGGCACGTCGCTTCGCGAACCCCAAAGAAGGAGGCGCGGAAATCGATCGCGCCCTGGTGACCGAGCCCCAGCCGCGCGTCTCGACCCTGACGGTCGATCCCGACTCTGACCTCGCTGACCTCTATGACGATGGAGAAGCCTGATGGAAGTCCTCGACCTGCGGCGCGACTTCATCGAGACCGTCCCGGACGACGCCGACCGCGCCGAGATCGCGGCGATGCCGGGCGACATGCGGCAGCAGCGCTTCGCCGACATGCTGGTGCGCCACCCGGCCTTTGACGGCATGGTCGACTTTCTCGAATTCGCGCATTTGCCATTCCCCGGCGGAAGCCCAAACAGGGGCCGGATCACCGCCGTGTATTTTCCCTATCGCGGCGGAAAGTCCACTGCGGCGCGCTTCTACATGCGGCGGTTCCCCGAGTACGTGTCGGAAACGGTCACGATCCGGCCGATGGTCTACTACAGGGCTCAAGGTCGGATGACTCCCGCTGCGTTGCTCAAGGGCTTGTACCGGGCGGTGACGGGACTGGTCCCCCCCGCGCAGAACGAGGAACTCCTCCTGACGAAGATCGTCGAGCGGATCAGTCGGCATCAGGTCCAGATGCTGTTCCTGGACGATCTACAGGGAGCGATGGCGCCGCGCTCGGTTGACCGCGTCAACGGCATCCTGACCGAGATCCTCGAAGCGAAGGTGTGCCACGTTACGGTAGCTGGCCCGGAGGAACTCGACGACAGCTTGCGCGTGGACGCCCAGTTGTGGGGGCGGGGCGGCCTATTGAACGAGAAGTTCAGGCGGCTCGACTGGCACGACCCGAAAGACCAGCTCGTGTATCGCAAGATGCTGCACGACATGGACCGGATGACCCCGATGCGCCATGTCGCCGGGCTGGGATCGAAGAAGCTGGCGGCCCACTTCTACGACCTATACCAAGACAAGATCGGTCACATTCACGACCTCCTCTTTTACGCAATGGCGGTGGCCGTTCGGGCAAAGTCGGAGATCATCACGCCACAGCACCTGTCCACAGCGGCCGCAAAGCTGAACGCGCCGCTCGAAGGCTTCACGCACTTCATCGACCCCATTCCCGAGGACTTGGTTGGCAAGCGGGCCGAGATCGCAGACCGCGAAGCCAAGGGGCACGGGAAGTGACCGTCCCCCGGCTTAACGGACACATGCCCTTCTTTCCCGAATGGGCCGAGCCCCTCGAGGGGGAGCCGGCCCACGGCCTGTTCGTGCGGGTGTCGAACATGAACGGACAACCGCGCACGCCGCAAATCGCCTTCCAGGCGGACATCGACGGCAGGTACCTCGACCCCGACCAGTGTCTCGAGCTCATGCTCCGGCATCCAATTCGCGGTGGTGCCCAGCTTGCCTTCGACACGCCGCGAGCATGCGATGGTGGCGTCGTCCTGCGTGACCACATGATCCGACCCAGACAGTGGTCCCTCTACTTTAGGCGCTATTGCCCGCAGTGCCTGGCGGAGAGTGGGCACCATCGGTCGTGGTTCGATCTCGTCTTCATGAGGGTTTGCCCGATCCACGGCCTGCCGCTCGACGGCGGACGGTTCGACGACAGGCAGACCTCCTGGGTGTCGACGGACCTGCTGTACGCCGGGCCGGACTACATCCCGGATGCCGGACCAGATACGAAGCAAGGGCTCGACGCGGGGTACGAGGCCTACATGTTGGGGCGCCTTCGTTTCGGTCCGCCTCGCCCTGAGGCGATGCTAGACGACCATGCTCTCGCCGACGTGGCCGATGCCGTATGGGGCGTCGGAGGCCTCGCAGTGTTCGGAGCCAGATGGGGAAACAGGCCACGGAGGTTCGAGGAGTGCGGGCAACTTGCCCAGGCAACGGGCTTCTCGATGCTGCGGGGCAGCGACGCCTCCTTGGTCGAGGCTTTGGGCATAGTGCGATCCGAACGTGCGGAGACCTACAATCCCCGCTCCGGTCTGGGTGTCGTCGGCTTGTTCGGCGGTGCCTACGAGGAATTCAAGCGTTCCGGCAATCCGCTTCTCGGCCGTGTGGTCGATGCGATGGTCGAGGTCGCACGTGTCGACGGCCGCCTTCGCCGCAGCAAGTCGATGCTTGCACGCGGGGAAGCCCCGTTGGGTCGCATGACGTTCACCGAGGCGAAGAAGGAGCTCGACATCACCTTCGACTGCATCCGCAAGCTCGCGACGGCGGTCCTCGACGGTTTTGACCGAGCGGCAATCGGGGAGCGCGTTCATCTTTCAGCCGAGGACGTCGCCTTGATGGGCGAGGCGAAGCGTACTGCGCTCCCACCCACTGCGGTGCAGCGCCGTCTCGGCATCAAGCCTGTCGAACTCCGAGCATTGGTCGCCGCTGGGCGGCTGACAAAGTTTCGAGGGCTCTATCCGTCCCGTTCTTCGAGCGACTTCTACCTCGAGGCCGACGTCTTGACGATCGAAGATGCCTGTTCTGCCGTTCGGCTCCTCGGACCCGCGCGTCCCGACGGTGCTCCTCCTGTCGTGGCTGCGCGCCTACTGCGGACGACCCCCGCCGAGCTCATGGTTCGCTTCCTGGCCGGAGAGGCGGCGCCGCTCGGTCGTGTAGCGGGCGTGTCTGGTTTCACCGCCTTGCGTTTTCAGGTCCCCCAAGGATCGAAGGTGATCTCGACGTATGGGCACAGCCGCTGGATCGTGGCGCGCGAAGGCATGACCTTTGGCGAGGTCGCGACCAGGACCGGGATTCACGCCTCCACAGTGCCCATGCTCGTGGCGGCGGGATACCTGGACACGATCGACGCGTCGGAAACGGGGACGGGCAGGAAGCGCGTGCCAGAGCGGTCGGTGATGTCCTTCATGGCCGAGTACGTTCCCGCTGCCCAATTGGCACGAACGCTTCGTTGCGAAGCGAGAAGCGTCCCGCAGGTCCTTTGCAAAAGGGGATACTTCCCGATCGAGCTCCCTCGCGGCACCATGCCCGCGACGGCGATCTTCCGCCGTGCCGACCTCCGGGGCATTGCCAAACTCGGGGAGCATGATCCTTCCGAAGCCTTTGAACGCTTCCTGACAGACAGGATCGCCTCACGCGGCTCGACCTACCACTGCCAGATCCCGAAGCGCGGCGGTGCCCTGATCGTCCGGAACAGCATGCGGACGCTCTGGATCGAGGTGCTCGCAGAGAAGGGTGCGGTGGAAACGACCGTGCACTCGGACCGCAAGCGATCCAGGCGGCGCTACGAGACCATTGCCCGAGCAGCCGGATCTTTGAAACGGGAGGGTTTCGAGATCGTCAGGCGGGGCGACGAACTGACCGTGTTGTCGAGGACGGCCGGGGTCGACCGAAATGACGCCACGACATGGGCGATGGCGGGCGACTGGGTGGTTGCGCGACTGGAAGCGATCCGTCGCGCGATCTCGGCGAAGGACTGACGAAGGGTCAGGAGACGGACCGCGGGAGCTAACAGTCGATGTTTCGCGGCACAAGCGGAACGGGTTGCGGGATCCGCCATCCACACGCCTGTGGAAAGCTCCGTTTCCGTTCTGTTTGCAAGGCTGAGGGGGCGTCGCCGCGATGAAGGATCGGATACGGTGTCCGGCCGAAACCCGTTCGCATGCGGAGACGAACTTGCGCCTCAAGTCAGTCAGGGTCACCAACTACCGCAGCATTCGCGACACGGGCGAGATCCCGTTCGAGATCGAGCCGGAGAAGACAATCCTCGTCGGGCCCAACGAGGCGGGAAAGTCCGCCATCCTCGCGGCCATCCAGCAACTGAACCCGCCGAAGGGTGGCAAGGGATTCGACGAACTGCGCGACTATCCGCGAGCGCTTTACAACGACATCACGAAAGGCCGTGCCACGGCGGCGGACACGGCGGTCATTACCGGGACCTTCAGCCTCGAACCCGCGGATCGGGACGAGCTTCCAGAGGCGTTCCGGGACGTCTCATACGAGTTCACCCGCTACTTGGACAACGTCGGTCGGCACCGACTGCTCGATGCGCCGGCCGTCCCAAGTTTTGGATCGATCCGAAAGGATCTTCTCCGGCTTGCGGCACATGTCGATGGACGGGTGCCCGCTACACCCGAAGGAACCGTTGCCAGGCCATTGCCCGGCCAGAAGCTCGAAGCGCTCACCAAGCTTTGGGACGAAGTGTCTTCGCTGGATGCCGAAAAGGGAAAGGCATTGAAAGGCTGGCTCGACGAAGCCACGGCGATCATGGATCCTGACGACGAAGTTCAGGACAGGAGGCTCGACACCCTTTCGGCGGCGACCAAAGTCGCCACGCAGTCGGACGAGGTCCTCGCGTTGCTCCATAAGCGCATGCCGACATTCGTGCTCTTCAGCAACTATTTCAAAGTGCGCCCGCTCATCCACCTAGCGCATCTAGCTGATCGCCTCGCATCTGGTTCGCTCGACGACGAGGCATACGACTACGGCAACGCATGCCTTCTGAAGCTCCTCGGGTTCACGGCAGCGGAGCTGTCGCGGCTTGGTCGTGTGACGGAGCCGAAGACACACGACAAGGAGCAGGTGGAAGCCGACCGAGCGCAACTGGATAAGCGCCAGTATCAGCTCAACGCAGCGTCAATCAAATTGACCGACGAAATACGGGCGGTGTGGAACCCAGACACTTCGCGGGCCGAGGCGAACCGCTTGCGCGTGTTTGCGGACGGCCAGTACCTGAAGGTGACCGTCGAGGACGAACTCGGTGTAGAGATCGAGCTGGATCAGCGTTCGGAAGGTTTCCAATGGTTGGTCTCCTTCTTCGTCGTCTTTTTCGCCGAAGCTGCCGAGAAGCACGCGAACGCGATCCTCTTACTCGACGAGCCCGGCGTCAGCCTCCATGCGCTCAAGCAACGCGAATTCCGATCCACGATCAGTCGCTTGGCGAAGAACAACCAGACGATTTACACCACCCATTCCCCGTTCCTCGTTGGGCCTGGAGAGCTTGATTTCGTACGGGTGGTCGAACTCACCGACCGAAAGGTCGGCACGAAAGTCCAGACGACCATCACCTCCGGCGACAGCGCTGCTCTGCTTCCGCTCCAGGAGGCCCTCGGCTACGATCTCGCGCAGAGCCTGTTTGCGCAGGAGCGAAACCTCGTCCTCGAGGGTCTCACAGACCAGTTCTATCTCGAGGCGGTGGCGGCTCTCCTTGCGACCGGCGACGGCCCGAAGCTGAACGAGAAGATCGCCTTGGTGACCGCCAACACGGCCGGCAAGGTTGTCTACCATGCGACCATTCTGCATGCGCACAAGCTGAAGGTCGCCGCGCTGCTCGACTCCGATGCCGCTGGGGATCAAGCTGCCCAGCAAGACGTCCTGGTCCACCGCCTGGGCAACAAGCGCATCCTCAGGACCAAGGATTACGTCGATGGCGTCGCCAAGTCCGAGATCGAGGACCTCCTGCGGGACACCTTGCCGATCGTGGCCCGGGACGCTCTGGGCTGGGACATCGTCGACCTCGTCCAGAAGCGGCATGGACAGCCGCTCGTCGACCTCTTCTCAAGAGAGGTCGAGGACTTCTCGAAAATCAAGCTGGCGAAGGCATTCGTCCGGTGGTCGCGCGAACGGGAGGCGATCGACCTTTCCGAAAAGGAGCGGGATGGTTGGGGTCGGCTCGTCACGGCGATCAATGCCGCGCTGAAGTAGGCGCACCGGCAGTTTCAGCTTAGCGCGCCGCTGGCGCCATCCGATTCAGGTTTCAGCGCCGACGTTCCGCATTACTGCGCGGCGCGTCCGCTAAGTCTTTGTTTTTTGGAGTTACCGGGTTTCAGCGGTTTCTGCGCGAAGCATCATCTACTTCTCGCAGAAATCTCTGAAACGCCGCGCAATAGCCCGTTTCTGAAGATGCGGTAGGTTCCCTTACGTTAAACCATTCAGCTCGAAACCGGACTGACCCTGTGGTTTTTGCAGGATGCGTCGAGCGCAATCGTCCCGCTCGACAGCGTATGGGATCAACTGGTGTTGTGCCGCTGTAGCATCCGTCGGTGGGGCGGACTTGCCCGGTCGAAGCAAGAGACCCCCAATCCAGGAAGACAGAGCGTTCTTTTTGCACACTTCCGGGCGACTGCGCTCTCGCAAGCTGACCGGTATCAGAACTCGTTCCAGCTTTCGTTCTGACGTTCGTCCGCAGGCATGGCGGCGAGGGCGGTCCTGCCGGGCGTCCGGCGCTGGGCGGGAAGGGGCGGCTGCGGGCGTCGCTTGGCGACCGGTTTTGTCCGGGCGGCGACGGGAGCGCCGACGTCGAAGCGCGCCATCATGGCGGACATGTTTTCCGTCTCCTGCTGGAGGCTTTGAGCGGCGGCGGTCGCTTCCTCCACCATGGCGGCGTTCTGCTGGGTGATCTTGTCCATCTGGTCGGCCGCGATTGTCACCTCGCGCAGCCCCGTCGCCTGCTCAGTCGCGCTCTTGGCGATGCGTTCCGCCATGCCCTTCATTTCGGCAACGCCCGCGACGATCTCCTCGAGGCTCTTGCCCGAGGCCACCGCGAGCTTGACGCCGCGTTCCACCTGGCCCGACGAGGTGGCGATCAGGCCCTTGATCTCCTTGGCCGCTTCGGCCGAGCGCTGGGCAAGGCCGCGGACCTCCTGCGCGACGACTGCAAAGCCGCGGCCTGCCTCGCCCGCCCGGGCCGCCTCGACCCCGGCGTTCAGCGCCAAAAGGTTGGTCTGGAAGGCGATCTCGTCGATCACGCCGATGATGTTTCCGATGCGGTTGGAGGACTGCTCGATCTCGCTCATCGCGCCGATCGCCTCGGTTACCACCGCGACGCCCTGCTCTGCGCACCGCATCGCGGAGGACGCAGCCGTGCTTGCGGTTCGTGCCTCCGCGGCTGTGCTGTTCACCCCTTGCATGACTTCGGACAGCGAAGCGACCGTCTGTTCCAGGGTCGCCGCCTGCTGCTCCGTGCGTTGCGAGAGGTCGGCTGACGCGACGTTGATCTCGTCAAGGCCGACGGCGATCGTGCGGGACGTCTCTCCTACGCGTTCGATCGCGCCACCCAGCGTCTCGGCCGCGCGGTTGAGGTCGTGGCGGATCGATTCCAACTCGTGCGGAACGGCGGCGGTTATCCGCCGGGATAGCTTTCCGTCGGCGAGGTCGCGTAGGGCGGCGCCGATCTCCTCAACGGCCACACGCCGCGCCGTCACGTCCATGACGTACTTGACGACCTTGGAGACCTTGCCGTCGAGGTTTCTGATAGGATTGTAGGATCCTTGGACCCAGACCACCCCGCCGCCCTTGGCGATGCGCTTGAACTCGTCTGACTGGGACTCGCCCTCGCGTAACCGACGCCAGAAGTCCGCGTATTCGGTGCTGGCCGCAAACCCACTGTCGACGAACATACTATGGTGCTTCCCGACGACCTCGCCGAGTTCGTACCCCATCACCCTCAGGAAGTTGGGATTGGCGGTCAGGATGGTGCCATCGGGCTTGAACTCGATGATGGCCTGGGAGCCGATCGCCGACATCTGAGCCGTGAACTCCAGGTTCGCCAGCCGGTCCCTGGCATCTTTCCATTCGACGACGTAGCCCGAGAGCTTGCCCTTCGACCGCAAGGGAGCGACGAGGAGATCGAAGACGTGCTCTCCGACGTGGATTGTCGCGTTGTGCGGCGCCGTCAGCTTTGCCAGCATGTTACGTTGATGGCTCGGCGCCTTGTGAAAGATGTCAATGTTGCTGCCGATTAACTTGTCGACGGCGAATGCAGGCAGTTCGCGCTTCAGGTCCGCCTCGGCGTTCCTCAACAGGGACCGGAGCGACGGATTGAGATATCTGATGTGCAGGTTTGCGTCCGCAAGCATTACCATCGACGCCATTGCGTCGAGCGCAAGGTCTCGGCGGCGCGATGACTTGTCTTTGAGGAGCTCGATTGCCATGGAACGACTTCCTATAATAGAAGGCGGCCTGACCAACTCGTGCCGCAGTGATATATGATAAACATAATTGTCCTGTAGTAGGCTAACATTACATCCGAACACATTAAAAATTTGATAAAGCTGGTCTGCTGCCGCAATAACTTATACTTAGTAGTGAAATTTGACCTATTATATATTTTGCTATTCGGTATTTACTGTTATGTTTCTTTTTTGAATCTGCCCGGTCTAGCGAGAGGCATGGCCCATCGGATCGCTGGCGACGATCGTTCTTCTGTTGGGGCCTCCGTTGTAGAGGTCAGTCGTCTGAGTCTCGCTGGGGGGCGTCTGCGGCGCCCCGGACGCCGCCTCCCTGGCGTCGCAACGCTGCAGACCTTGGGGCGAAGGGGCGAGGTGTCGCCGCCGGGTCCGGCGGGTCCGTTCACGATGGAGTTCCCTCGGCTTGTCGGTGGTTTCGAAACCGATTATCACACGCCCGGAAACGCTGCCTGCCGGGCGATCCGGCGAGGCGGCAGGCTTCTCCGCCGGCGGGCCTTAAGGTTCGCGGGGCCGGGTCCATGCTCTCCAGCTGGCGGATAACGCGTCCGGGTGGCAACGAAGCGTGACGAAGGCAGACGACATGTTGCACCTCTTTTTCGCCATTCCCTGCGTGTATGTCATCGCGCGGTTCGTCCTGCCGCTGGCCTTGCCGCTTTGGGCGACCCTCGGCGCGATCCTGCTGCTCCTCGCCGGGGCTGAATTCCATCTCTGGAACCGCCTGTCCTCGGGCTCGGTGTTCTCGCCCGAGTTCCCGCGGGCGCTGGTGATCGCGTTCAACGTGGCTTTCGGCGCCATCCTGTTCCTCGCCGTGCTGCAGTTCGCCCTCGACGTCGGCACCGCCCTTGTCAGCCTCTGGCGCGGGCACTGGATCGGCATCGCGCCGGGCGCGCGGGCGGCGATCGCGCTGCTTGCTTTGGCGCTGGCCGGCGTTGGCGTCAGCCAGGCCATCAAGGTGCCGGGTGTGCGGGATGTGACCATCGCCATTGCCGACCTGCCGCCGCAGTTCGCGGGCTACCAGATCCTGCAGCTGACGGATCTCCACATCAGCCGGCTGTTCGAAACGCCTTGGGCGGAGCAGGTCGTCGCACGGGCCAATGCGGTCGGCGCGAACCTCATCGCCATCACCGGTGACTTCATCGACGGGACGGTCGAGAAGCGATGGGCGAACGTCGAGCCGTTGCGCGGACTCGCCGCGCCCGACGGGGTTTTTGCGGTGCCAGGTAACCACGAATACTTCTTCGATGCCGAAGCCTGGCTCCGGCACTTCCAGTCCTTCGGCATTCGCATGCTCGTCAACGACTACGCGGTGATCGAGCGGGCTGGCGCAGGGCTGGTGCTCGCAGGTGTTGCCGATCTTTCGGCCGGGGAGGTCGGCCTTCCGGGGCCGGACCTCACCATGGCACTTGCCGGCGTACCGAAAGGAATGCCGGTGGTTCTCCTGGACCACCAGCCGCGGAATGCACGAAAGTCCGCCGCTGCCGGCGTGGCGCTGCAGCTCTCCGGCCATACCCACGGCGGCATGATCCTCGGCTTCCACTGGCTGCTGGAGAGAATGAACGGCGGCTTCGTCTCCGGGCTCTATGCGGTCGACCGGATGAGCCTCTATGTCAGCAACGGCACCGGCATCTGGCCGGGATTTGCCTTGCGGCTCGGCAAGCCGGCGGAGATGACGCGGATCACGCTCCGCCGCTCGTAAGCGTTTCAGAAAGCTCGCTGCCCGCCGTCAGGCGAGATCGAGCGTCTGCCGCTGGATCCGCGCCGCGGCCTCGTCTTCCGTTTCCGCGTCGTCTTGCGGTGCCGGATCCCGGCTGTCCTCGAAAGCGGGGTCGTCGGAATGCCGGATTTCTTCGAGGTCGGGGGTCAGCGGGTTGATGCCGGGGGTGTTGGACATGGCTTCCTCCATTTCACTGAATCAGCAAGCCGGTTCTGCCTGTCATTGTTCCCAGCCCGACCCGCGACTGCCTCGGCGCGCCGCTCAAGGCGGGCCAGTAAAAAGCCCCCTCCGACCGGGTCGGAAGGGGCTGATGGATGGCTTAAACCGTGAGCGTTGTCCCGAGCTGAACTTGCGTCGAGACGCTTCAGCGGCTCGGTCGCAAAACCAACCCAAGGGGTGGAATCACCCCTTCTGGGACTAGCGGACCGAGATCACGTCGCCCGAGCGGCGGTCTATGTCGACGCGGATGTCGCGGCCGCGACGGTCGGCGCCCAGCACCGAATAGGTGCGGCGCGACGTCCGGACGTCGTCGACCTCGCGCACGCCTTCGCCGCGGGCGATCCGCACGGCTTCGCGTTCGCTGATCTCGCGACGGTCGCGGCGATCGTCGCGCGGCGGGCCGCGGCGGTCGTCGAACCCAGGTCCGCGGCGGTCGCGGTCGGGCTCCATGACGCGCACGCCGTCCGGTCCGATGACGATGTTCTGTGCAAGGACGGGCGTTCCGACGGTGACCGCGCCCAGCGCGAGGAGACCAATAGCCCAGAATTTATTTTGCATGGGAATGCCTCTTTTCTGCCGACGCTCTCCGCGCCAATCTTGGTGCACTCTAACCGTTCACGCGACAGTTCGTTCCGCGCGCCCATCGCTTCTTTCACAGGCGTTCGGACGCGTTGCGGGTTTCGCATCCACTCGGTCTTGGGCGCCAATCTCGTTCGAAATTCGGCGAAAACCTATCATGGGTTAGAGAACGGGTTCCCGTTTCGTCCTAGTCTCCTGCGCATGAGCGGAACATCCAGGATGGATTTTGATCGGGACGGCGACCAAGGCTTTCTGCTCGATCTCGAGCGGGCAGCGAAGGGGCTGTCGATCGGCAGCGACGGATCCTCGATCGCGAAGCTTCGTCAGCTCTTCCAGGAGGCGGAGAGCGATCTCGGCGCCTCGGGGCAGACTCTGACCGTCGTTTGCCAGCCGAAGTGAGCCGATAGCACGGCGTGATGCGGGCTCTCGGCCGAGACCACCTGTCCTCGGGATGGGGCGGAAGGGCGAAACAGGCTGGTTCGACCGGCATCGCCGCCGAGACGGCTTGGCCTTCGCGGGTCGCCTGGGCTAAACCCTCGGAAAGCCCGGCATGGATCCGGCAGCGCAAGCCCCGGGAATGCTCATGGTCGCGACCGATATCGCCACGCGGGTCTGGAACCACACCTTCAAGCTCGACCCGATCGTGCGCAGCCTGCTCGACACCGATTTCTACAAGCTCCTGATGCTCCAGATGATCTGGGGCCTGCACCGGGACGTCGACGTGACGTTCTCGCTGATCAACCGGGCCAAGACCATCAAGATCGCCGACGAGATCGACGAAGGTGAACTGCGCGCCCAGCTGGATTATGCCCGCACCATCCGCCTGTCGAAGCGCGAGATGATCTGGCTCGCCGGCAACAGCTTCTATGGATCGACGCAGATCTTCCGTCCGGCCTTCCTCGAATGGCTCGAGAATTTCGCTCTGCCGGAATACGAGCTTCGGCGGGTCGACGGGCAGTTCGAACTGACCTTTAGCGGGCCGTGGACGCACACCACGATGTGGGAAATCCCTGCGCTCGCGATCATCAACGAGCTGCGCTCGCGTGCCGCCATGAAGGATCTCGGCCGCTTCGAGCTCGACGTGCTCTATGCCCGCGCGAAAGCCAAGATGTGGGGCAAGGTCGAGCGCCTGAGGCAGCTGCCGAACCTCAAGATCTCCGACTTCGGTACGCGGCGCCGGCACTCCTTCCTCTGGCAGCGCTGGTGCGTCGAGGCGCTGAAGGAAGGGCTGGGGGATGCCTTCATCGGCTCGTCCAACGTGCTTCTGGCGATGGAGACCGACGTCGAGGCGATCGGCACCAATGCGCATGAGCTGCCGATGGTGGTGGCGGCGCTGACCGACAGCGACGCGGCCCTGCGGCAGGCGCCCTACGAGGTGCTGAAGCAGTGGCAGAGCTATTACGGCGGCAACCTCCTCGTCGTGCTGCCGGACGCCTTCGGCACCGAATCCTTCCTGCGCTGCGCGCCGGACTGGCTGACCGAGTGGACCGGCTTCCGGCCCGATTCGGCGCCGCCGATCGAGGGCGGGGAGGCGATCCTCGCCTGGTGGAAATCCCGGGGCATTGATCCGCGGGAGAAGCTTTTGGTGTTCTCCGACGGCATGGACGTCGACGGGATCGAGGCCGCCTACCGCCACTTCGAGGGGCGGGTGCGGATGAGCTTTGGCTGGGGTACCAACCTCACCAATGATTTCCGCGACGTGGCGCCGGACGGGCGCTCGGCGTTGGAGGCGATCTCGCTGGTCTGCAAGGTGACGGAGGCAAATGGCCGGCCGGCGGTAAAACTGTCCGACAATCCGGGCAAGGCCACCGGCGATCCCGCGGAGATCGAGCGCTACCGCCGGCTATTCGGCGCCTCGACGGTTTTTCCCCGTGCGGTGCTGGTTTGAGCAAGGCGTGTCTCGCCACAGCCCGATTTATAGGTCAAACCCGCGCGATAGCCTTGTCGGCACCCCTGTCCTCCCGGCGCGCGCCTCTCGCGGGCCGGATCGCAATCTTGAACCGGAAGGCCCGCCTTCGATGAATGCCCTTGCCCCCGAGACCGCCGCCTCCTTCCCGATCCCGGCCGGCGTCTACGCCGAGACCGTGACCGAGGTGACGCACTACACCGACCAGCTCTTCCGCTTCCGGATGACGCGACCGGAAGGTTTTCGCTTCCGCTCGGGCGAGTTCGTGATGATCGGCCTGCCCAATGCCGAGAAGCCGGTCTATCGCGCCTATTCGGTGGCGAGCCCGTCCTGGGCGGAGGAGCTCGAATTCTTCTCGATCAAGGTGCCCGGCGGCCCGCTGACCGAGCATCTGCAGAAGATCGAGATCGGCGACACCGTGCTGATGCGCAAGAAGTCGACGGGCACGCTGGTGCACGATGCGCTGGTGCCGGGCAAGCGGCTCTATCTGTTCTCGACGGGCACCGGCATCGCGCCCTTCGCCAGCGTCATCCGCGACCCCGAGACTTACGACAAGTTCGAGACGGTGATCCTGACGCACACGACGCGCACGCTGGCCGAGTTGACCTACGGCAAGGAGCTGATCGAGGAGATCAAGGCGGACGAGCTGATGAGCGAGTTCGTCGGCGACAAGCTGCTCCTGCATTCGAGCGCCACGCGCGAGGGCGATGCCAAGGGCGAGCGGATCACCACGCTGGTCGAGACCGGCAAGCTGTTCACCGATCTCGGCCTGCCGCCGCTCGATCCCGCCACCGACCGCGCGATGATCTGCGGCTCGATGGCGATGCTGAAGGATACGGCCGCCATGCTCGACCGCTACGGCTTCGAGGAAGGCGCCAATTCCAAGCCCGCGACCTACGTGGTCGAGCGCGCCTTCGTCGGCTGAGCCTGGCGTCGGTCGGGTTCGTCCCGGCCCGTCTACAGGGCCGGCACTAGGCCCCGCTGAAGGCCTTGAAGGCGACGGTGGTGAAGGTGTCGGTGACGCCGTCGATCACCTGCAGGCGCTCGGTGACGAAGCGGCCGAGATCGCTGGAATCGCCGAGGTAGAACTTGGCGAGGAGGTCGAACTGGCCGGAGGTCGAATAGACCTCCGAGATCTCCTCGACGTCCTGTACGAGGGCGTCGGCGACGGCATAGGCCTTGCCGGGTCGGCACTTGAACTGCACGAAGATGGTCTTCATCGAGATGCTCCGGCTGGGCGCTGAGAACGGTCCGCCGTCTCTACAGCATCGGCCGGCGGATCGGTATCGGTTTGCGGGCGCGCCAGTCGCGTGACTCGCTGCGTCGGGGTGCCATTCCAACCTGGGCCCGCATCGAACTTTCACGTTGGCAGACGACAGTTTTGCGCGCCGCTGGTCCGAGTGGGAATGCACGCGATGCGCTTCGGCGGTCGTGGCGGCTTCCATCGTCCGGCCGGGATGTCTATGGCTGCGGCAACGCCTTTCCATCCTCTCCGAAAGATCGCCATGACCCGCCTGACCCTTGCCGATGCCGAAGCGCTCGTCGTCGACGCTCTGATGAAGGGCAATGTCGACCGCACTGTTGCCGGCTCGGTCGCCCGCGCGCTGGTGTCGGCGGAGGCGGCGGGGCAAGGCAATCACGGCCTGCGCCGCGTCGTCGCCTATACCGGGCAGGCGCGGACCGGCAAGGTGAACGGGCATGCCGTGCCGACCGCCGCCCGGCCGGCGCCCGGGGTGCTGGTGGTCGATGCCGCCGACGGCTTCGCCTATCCCGCGCTCGACATGGCGGTCGACCTCCTGCCCGAGATCGCCCGCAGCCAGGGCGTCGCGATGGCCGCCATCCGCCGTTCGCACCATGCCGGTGTCGCCGGTCTGACGGTCGAGCGGCTCGCCGATCTCGGCCTCGTTGCGTTGATGGTCGCCAATGCGCCGGCGGCGATGGCGCCCTGGGGCGGCCGCACGCCGCTCTACGGCACCAACCCGCTCGCCTTCGCCGCGCCCCTCGAGGGGCAGGAGCCGGTGGTTGTCGACCTCTCGCTGTCGAAGGTCGCGCGGGGCAATGTGATGACGGCGCGGCAGAAGGGTCTGCCGATCCCCGAGGGTTGGGCGCTCGACCGCGATGGCAACCCGACCACCGACGCCAATGCCGCGATGGCCGGCACCATGGTACCGGCCGGCGATGCCAAGGGGGCGGCACTGGCGCTGATGGTTGAAATGCTCGCCGCAGGGCTCACCGGCGGCAATTTCGCCTACGAGGCCGGCTCGCTGTTCGAGGACAATGGGCCGCCTGTCGGTCTCGGCCATATCATCATCGTGCTCGATCCCGTCCGCATCGGCGGCGCCGGTACGACGGTGCGAATGGCCGAGATGGCGACGCGCGTCGCCGACGAGCCCGGCGCGCGCCTGCCGGGCCGCCGCGGCCAGACGGCGCGCCGCAAAGCCATCGAGGAAGGCGTGGAGATCGAGGCCGACGTGCTGGCGGCGATTGCCGCTTTGTAGGCACGCGTAACGTCTGGCAGATACGGAAAAGGCGCCGAGCCAGAAGCTGCGGCGCCTTTCTAATTCAGGAAGCGCGCGGTCGGCCGCGCGTCCCTTGTTCCTTAGCGCGAGGCCTGCGCCTGCGGGCTCTGCGCGACGCGCCAGATCGTGTTCGACAGGTCGTCGGCGATCAGCAGGATGCGCTTGTTCGGATCGAACAGCACGCCGACCGGCCGGCCGCGCGTCTCGCCGTCCTTCATGAAGCCGGTCACGAAGTCCGTCGGCTCGCCGGACGGGCGACCCTGTTCGAACGGCACGAAGGCGACCTTGTAGCCCGACGGATCCTGGCGGTTCCAGCTGCCGTGCTCGCCGATGAAGGCGCCTTGCGCAAACTTGCTGCCGAAGCCGTCCTGCGTCGCGAAGGACAGGCCGAGTGCGGCGACGTGCGAGCCGAGCGCGTAGTCCGGCGCAATCGCCGTCTCGACGAGGTCTGGCTTTTGCGGCTGAATGCGCGGGTCGAGGTTCTTACCCCAGTAGCTGTAGGGCCAGCCGTAGAATGCGCCTTCGCGCACCGAGGTCAGATAGTCCGGCACCAGCTGCGGGCCGAGCTCGTCGCGCTCATTCACCACGGCCCACAGCGCCTTGCTGTTCGGCTCAATCGCCAGCGCCGTCGGGTTCCGGATACCGCGGGCGATGGTGCGGTGGGCGCCGGTCGCCCGGTCGATCTCCCAGACGACGGCGCGGTCCTGTTCGACGTTCATGCCGCGCTCGCCGACATTGCTGTTCGAGCCGATGCCGACATAAAGCTTGGTGCCATCGGCGCTGGCCGCGAGCGACTTCGTCCAATGGTGGTTGATCGCCGAGGGAAGCTTGGTGACCTCCTCGCCGGGCGCGGTGATCTGCGTTTCGCCGTCCTGGTAGGGGAAGCGCATCAGCGCGTCCTGGTTGGCGACGTAGACCGCACCGTCGACGAAAGCGAGCCCGTAAGGCGCGTTGAGGTTGTCGATGAAGACCGTGCGCACCTCGGGCACGCCGTCATTGTCGGCGTCGCGCAGCAGCGTGATGCGGTTGCCGCTCTTCACGCTGGTATTGCCTTGTTTCTTGATCACGCCCGCGATGATGTCCTTCGGGCGAAGCGCCGGCGCACTGCCGCCGCGGCCTTCGGCCACGAGGACGTCGCCGTTCGGCAGGACGAGCATCTGGCGCGGAATGGCGAAGTCGGTCGCCATGGCCGAAATAGTGAAGCCCTGCGGGACGGTCGGCACTTCGCCGTTCCAGCTTGCCGGTACCGCGATCTTCATCGGCGGGATCAGCGTCTCGTTGATGCCGGGCAGCTCGGGCTGGCCGCCGGTCTGCTTGAGGCTCGGATCGCTGCTGTCACAGGCGGAGAGAGCAAGGGCGGCCGAAAGGGCCAGCAGAACGGATTTGGTCATCGGGCTACCTCCCACTGAAGGGTACGCGAGTAGAAGATCCAGCCGGCGACAAGGGCCAGCACGGTCGAGATGATGGTGAGGATGAGGCCGACAGTACCAACCGAGCTCCAGCCGTCGCGGGCGTGGTGGAAGGCGTTGACAAGGCCGATGATCCACATCACCGCGAGGACGGCGAAATAGACAAGGCGGCCGCGGCTGGCAGGATGGCCGAGCTTGACCAGCCACTCGATCAGCGCCCAGGCGAGCACCAGTCCGCCGAAGACCAGCGCGCCGGCGATCGACCAGCTGGCGAAGTTCGTCCACTGCGTCTCAGCGGTCTTGAGGTAGGCGATGTCCGTCGCGAGGGCCAGGCTGAAGAGGGCAACGGGGAAGCTCAGCAAGATGCCGTGCAGCGCGCTGGCTTTCGATCCGTGGTCTTCGTATGTTCTACTCATTCTCAGCTCCAGCTTGGCTGCAAGTGAACGTCGGTCGCCTCCTTCCCTTGCGGTTTGCGCCTCGGGCGGCGACAGGCAGGAAGGCAGGCGTGACGCGTGTCGGAAATGGCGTTTGGTGTTTCGATGGCGACGAACAGATGTTCCGGTTCGCCTGAGAGGCGATGTAAGGCCGCCGTCCGTCTTGGTAAGATCAAAACGGCCCGGCTTCACTATCTTTTGTGATTCCAGCGGGTCAAAGCCGTGGACCGACCGCAGATGCCCTGCGATGGCGCTTGCAGAATGATCCTGTCATCGGATGACAGGTGGCCGTCCGTGCGCTCATACTTCGGGACATCGCTGCAAGCCTTGAGGGCATGGCGAAAAGTCAGCGCGTCGATGTGAAGGCGTCCTGTCCGGGCGCGTTGACAGGCTCCCGCGCTGATCGGCCGGGAGGCGCTGAGTAACGTCAGCGGCCTCTTGTCATTCCCGCGCTATGCAGGCCGGCAGCACATGAAAAGAGGTTGATGGGGAAGGTAATCTTCACCCCACCTGCGTCGCCGCCAGCCGCTCCTCATCCAGCGCGATGCCGAGCCCCGGCGCGTCAGCCAGCACCAGCCAGCCGTTCTCGGCCTTCAGCGGTGCCGACATCGGGTAGTCGCGGCGGTCGAGGGACCATTCCGGCGGGTCGTAGGGCCATTCGAGCCAGGGTGCCTCGCCAATGCCGGCGGTGAGGTGGGCGTTGGCGGCGACGCCGATGCCGTTGGTCCAGGAGTGCGGGGTGAAGGCGAGCCCTGCCTCGCGCGCCATGATGGCGACGCGGCGAAGGCCGGTGATGCCGCCGACGAGGGCGACGTCGGGCTGCAGCACGTCGAGGCAGCGGCCCTCGATCAAGTCGCGGAACTCGTGCAGCTCGCGCGTCATCTCGCCACCGGCGATGCGGATCGACACGGCCTGGCGAAGATCCGCCATGCCGCGGCGGTCGGCGCGGTGCAGGGGCTCTTCCATCCAGTAGATGCCGAGCCGCTCGAGCTCGCCGGCCACCGCCAGCGCGTCCTTGTAATTCCAGGGAGCGGACGTGTCCCAAGGCATGCGCCAGCCCTGGTTGCAGTCGACCATCAGCTCCAGCCCATCGCCGACCCGCGCGCGGATCGCCTCGAGCGCTTTGACGTCCTCGCGCCAGCCGAGGCGGCCGCCGGCGGAGGAGGTGAAGCGCACCTTCATGGCCGGAAAGCCCTCGGCGCGAAAACGCTCGGCGGTCTCGGCCATGGCGCCGTGGTCGCGCAGCACGCCGGAGGAGGCGTAGAGCCGGACGCGATCGGACCGGCCGCCGAGCATGCGCCAGACCGGCTCGCCGGTGATCTTGCCGGCGAGATCCCAGAGCGCGAGGTCGACCGGCCAGCAGCGGCCATAGTGGAACTGCAGGTGCGACAGCACCTCGTAGTGCCGTTCCAGAAGGCGCGGGTCCTCGCCGATGAAGAGGTCTTCATGCCCCTCGAAGCCTAGCATCAGGTCGCCGGAGCCGACGCCTTCGCGGCCCTCATCGTCGCGGATGCGCACGATGGCGGCGTCGAAGGCGGTGCGCGGACGGCCGTCCCAGCTCGCCTTGAACGGCGGGTCGAGCGGCAGCCGGTGGCGGGTGATCTCGATCGCGGTGATCTTCGACATGTCAGGCGGCCTTTCCGGGCGCGGTGGCCAGCAGCAAGGCGGCAAAGGCCTCGATGTCGCTGTCGCCAATCTCGCGCACCGTGGCGGCGCGCATCGGCGCCTGTCCGGGCGCACGCATCGCGCCGGCGAGTTGCTCGGCGGTGACGCCGGCGAAGGCGGCGGGCAGCACGCGCTGGAAGCCGCACTGGTCCATCAGCGCGCTGACGAAGCCGGGGAGGTAGGCGACGGAGACGAGGCCCGCTGCCTCCGCGGCGGTCTGCATGTCGTGCGTCCCTTGCTCGGCGAGCCAGGGGAGCGTCGCCTCAAAGGCGAGTGCGGTGGCAAAGCCGTGGTTGACCGGCGCGATGCTGGCGAGCGCATGGCTGATCATGTGGGCGACGGCGGTGCCGCACTGGTCGATGGCGATGCCGGCATAGCAGGAGCCGAGCAAGAGGTCGCCGCGGGCCTCAATGTCGCCGGGCTCGGCCACGGCCCGGGCGAGGGCGCCCGCGATCAGCCGGATCGCGGCATGGGCATAGAGCTGTGCGCCCCGATGGGTCTTGCGGTTGGTCGCGGCCTCGAAGGCATGGATGAAGGCGTCGAGCCCGCAGGCGGCAGTGAGCGCCGGCGGCAGGCTGACGGTGAGCGCAGGGTCGAGCAAAGCAAGGTCCGCCTTGGTCTCGGGGCCCCAGATCCAGACCTTGTCGCCGCTGACGTCGGAGAAGACCGAGGTGGACGAGGTTTCCGAACCGGTGCCGGCGGTGGTCGGGATCAGAATCTTCTTCAGCGGCTCGGCCGGCAGCGGGTTGATGGCCAGCGCGTAGTGCATCGGGTCGGCCTCGCCGACGGCGAGGCAAGCGGCGACCTTGGCCACGTCGAGCGCCGAGCCACCGCCGATGCCGATGACCAGCCCGGCGCCGCGCGCGGCCTCGCCGGCGGCATGGAGGTGCGCCGCCTTCGGCTCGCCGGAAATCTCGCCATAGACGGACGCCTCGATGCCATCCGCGGCAAGGTCGGCCTGCAGCTGGGCGACGCAGCCGGACTGGACCAAGAAGGCGTCGGCGACGATCAGCGCCCGCCGGGACGGATCAAGCGCGAGCGCCCGGGCGCCGATCTGCTGCAGGCTGCCCGGCCCGAAGACGATTTCCGGGACGGCGGCGGCATTGAACGTCATGGACAAACCTCTTGCGCGATGCCGGGACGAGCGCCCGTCGGGACGGAGCGTGTCAGGCCGCAGCCCGCCGCGTCAATCGCCGAGTGCGACACCCTCGCGTCGCGGATCGGCGCCGCCTTCGAGCCCGCCGGGCATGATCTCGATCGCGTGCAGCCCCGAGTTCAGCTCGCCGGTCTTGGTCCTGAACCCGGCCGCCTGCAGCGGGGCCGCCAGCGCGGTGGCCGGCGTGCCGGCTTCCAGCTCGAAGGTCCCGAAGCGGTTGAGGAGGTGCGGGGCGGCGACCGCCGCCTGCGCGTCCATGTTCCAGTCGATCATCGCGATGAGTCCCTGCGCGACGAAGCCGATGATCGAACTGCCGCCGGGGGAGCCGATGGCGATCACCGGGCGCCCGTCCTTCATCACGATGGTCGGCGCCATCGAGGAGCGGGGCCGCTTGCCGGGCTGCACGGCATTGGCGACGGGGCGGCCGTCCTCCTGGGGGGCGAAGGAGAAATCGGTCAGCTCGTTGTTCAGGAGGAACCCGCCGGTCATCAGGCGGGACCCAAAACCGTTCTCGATCGTGGTGGTCATCGAGACGACGTTGCCGGCCTTGTCGGCGATGACGAAATGGCTGGTCGAGGGCAGTTCGATGCTGGCGTCGTCGCCGCGAACTGGGACGATGCCCGGCGCAAGCGCCGCATGGTCCCAGCGCGGCTCGCCCGGCATGGCCGCGGCCTCCGGCAGCGCCGTCTCGCCGGCGATGAGCTTGGCGCGGTCCGCGAGATAGGCCTTGTCGAGGAGGCCGGTCGGCATCGGCACGAAGTCGGTATCGGCGACGTAGCGGCCGCGGTCGACGAAGGCGAGGCGGGAGGCGTTGCCGATCAGCGTCCAGGCCTTGGCGCTGTCCGGGCCGAGCGTAGCGAGATCATAGGGTTCGAGCAGGCCGAGGATCTGCCCGACGGCGATCGCGCCGGAGGAGGGCGGCCCCATGCCGCAGACGTCGTAGCCGCGATAGGCGGCGCACACCGGCGGGCGCACCGTCGAGCGATAGGCGGCGAGGTCGGCGAGCGAGAGCGTGCCGGGATTGGGGGCGCCGGCGATGGTCTCGCCCGACGCGACCGTGTCGACGATCCCTTGCGCGACCGGGCCGGCGTAGAATCCCTCGGCTCCTTGGTCGCGCAGGCGCTCCAGCGTTTCGGCGTATTGAGGGTTCTTCAGGATATGGCCGACCGGCCAGGGCTGGCCGGCGGGATCGAGGAGATAAGCGCGCAGCGAGGGCGAGCGCGCGAGGTCCGGGTCGGCAAGCAAGGTGTTGAGGCGCTGGGTGACGGCAAAGCCGTTGCGGGCGAGGTCGATGGCGGGCTGGACGACGCGGCGCCAGGCGAGGTCGCCGGCGCGCAGGTGCGTGTCGTAGAGCAGCCGGACGGTGCCGGGCGTGCCGACTGAGCGGCCGCCGACGACGGCATCGAGGAAAGACAGGGGCTTGCCCGCGGCATCGAGGAAGAGTTCGGGCGTCGCCCGCGCCGGGGCCGTCTCGCGGCCGTCGACGGTTTCCAGCGTCTTCGTCGCCGCATCGTAGCGCACCAGGAAGGCCCCGCCGCCAAGGCCCGAGGATTGCGGCTCGACGAGGCCGAGCACCAGTTGCACCGCCACCATGGCGTCGACCGCATTGCCGCCGGCGCTGAGGATGTCGCGGCCGGCCTCGGCGGCGAGCGGATGGGCGGCGACAACCATCTGCGACTTCGCGCGGACCAGCGTCTTGCCGGCGATTGCCGAGGCGGCTTCCGGCGCTGTCGCGTCGGCGGCCTGCTGGGCGTGGACTGGGCTCGCGAGCAGTATGAGCGCTAGGACGAGGTGGGATCGGCGCATGGACGTCTCCTTTGCCGCTGGGCTGGGCCGGCGTGTCGTCAGGCTCTGCAAGCCGGCGCCGGCTGTCAACGCCGGCAGGCACCGTCACGGAAAGGATGCCCCCCGTGTTTTGCGGGGGGCGGAACGTCGGCCGCGGGATAATTCGGGGCGGCGGCGATATAGGCTTTTCCTTCGCCGCCGAACCGGTCTAGGCTCCCGGCGGGCACCGACCGGCCGCGTGGAGGCGCAGCCGGATCAATGAAATCAAGGAGGTACGTCGTGGTAGCACGGCTAATGGGCGCGCTCGTCGCGCTCTTGATTCTGCCCGGCCTGGCGCTGGCGCACGGGCCCACCCGCCAGAAGGTGACCGAAACCATCGAGGTCAACGCGGCCCCGGCCAAGGTCTGGGAGCGGATCAAGGAATTCAACGACATGTCCTGGCACCCCGACGTCGCCAAGACCGAGGGCGCCGGCGGCAATGCCGTCGAGACCGCGCGCCTCGTCACGCTGAAGAGCGGCGGCGAGCTGGCGGAGTCGCTCTACAAGTACGACGCGGCCAAGATGATGTATGCGACGCTGCTGCCGCACGTCGACGTCAAGGTGCTGCCGGTCACCAACTATTCCTCCTACCTCACCGTGAAGCCCGGCAAGACGCCGGAAACCTCGACGGTCGAGTGGCGTGCCGCCTTCTACCGCGGCGACCCCAACGGCAATCCGCCGCCGGACCTCAACGATGCCGCCGCGATCAAGGCGGTCTCCGAGTTCGCGCAGAAGGGGCTCGGCGGCATCAAGCAGGCGGCCGAAAAGGGCTCCTGACATGAGGCGATCGGCTCTCGCCGCGCTGGCTCTCGCCGTCCTGGCGGGGCCAGTGCAAGCGGGGGACACCGCCTTCGTCACCAACCAGTCGAGCGATAATCTCTCGATCGTCGACCTCGAGACGATGGCGGTGACGAAGACCATCCCGATCGGCGGCAAGCCGGCCGGGATCGCGGTGACGAAGGACGGACGCCGGGCCTTCGTCACCTCGCCGGACTCGACCGAGCTCTCGGTGGTCGACACCGGCTCGGGCGAGGTGATCCGGCGCATCAAGCTCGCCGGCGGGCCGCTTGGCATCGCGGTGCATCCCTCGGGCGCGCCGGTCTACGTCGCCGACTGGTACGAACACGAACTCTTCGTCGTCGATCCCGAGACGGGCGAGATCACCGGCCGCGTCGAGGTCGGCCAGTCGCCGTCCGGCGTTGCCGTGTCGGCCGACGGCAAGACCATCGTCACCGCCGACCGCGACTCCAACCAGATCTCGATCATCGATGCGGCGACGCTGACGGTGACGGGAACCGCTGTGGTCGGCGAGCGGCCCTTTGGGGTCAGCTTCTCGGCCGACGGACGGCAAGTCTACACCGCCGATGTCGGCAGCGATTCGGTGACGGTGGTGGATCTCGCAAGCCGCAAGGCGGTCGGCACCGTCAAGGTCGGCCTGCGGCCCTACGTCACCGCCACGGCGAAGGGCAAGGTCTTCGTCACCAACCAGTATGCCGGCACCGTCAGCGTCTTCAATGCGGCGACTTTGGCGGTGGTGAAGACGATCGAGGTCGGGGAATATCCGGAAGGGATCGAGGCCGGCAGCGGCGAGGATTTCGTCTACGTCGCCAACTGGTTCGACAATCTCCTGATGAAGATCGACACGGCGACCCTTGCCGTCATCGGCGAGGTCGAGGTCGGCGACGGACCGCGCGCTTTCGGCCAGTTCATCCGGCGGGAAAAGTAGGCCGTTGCAGGGGCCGTGGGCCACCGTGACATCCTGCCGGGCTGCTTAAGCTGCCGCATCGAAGAGTTCAGAGGCTGGGAGGCCAACATGACGCGATTTCAACGACCAGGGTTCGCCGCGCTGGCACTTTTGATGTCGGCCGGGCTGGCATCGGCCCAGACGGCGGCGGGCGCGAAGACGGCGGCACCGATCCTGCCGTCGAACGACTACCCGACGGTCGCCACCGCGGACTACGTCTTCGGCTGCATGCAGGCCAACGGCAACACGCCGCAATCGCTGCAGCGCTGTTCCTGCTCCTTCGACGTCGTCGCCTCGATCGTGCCTTATGACGAGTATGTCGAGGCGTCGACCTATCTCTCGATGGGGCAGGTGTCCGGCGAGAAGGGCGTGCTGTTCAAGACCGGCGTCGAGTCCAAGCGGGTGATCGGCGACCTCCGGCGCGCCCAGGCCGAAGCGGAGATCCGCTGCTTCGAGTGAGCGGGAGGGTGGGTTGTTTTGACGCGGAGTGTCGGGCAACCGGAGAGGAATGGACCTTGACGAAACCAATGGTTTCGCTGGGATCAAGTCCGGGATGACGAGACTGATGAGACGCAGTTTTGCTTTCAGTCCGGCGACAAGCCAAGTCGGTGCACCGGTCGACCCTCTCCGATACTCTGGAGAGCGTATGCCCGCCCTTGCCTCGCTTACGAACTGCCGGCCAGAAACGTCTTCTCGAACACGGCGCCTTCGGTGTCCGTCGCCTTGGCGGTGAAGGTGGCATCGGCGCCGCCGGTGTAGTCGAAGCGGAAGTTCGGGTCTTCCGAGATCGAGATGCCGCCGGACATCGAGAACACCAGGGCGTCGCCGCGCTTGACCGTGAGGTCGGAGACGAAGTGCGCGGGGATGTAGAGCAGCGTCACCTGGTCCTTCTGCAGGCCGGAATTGTTGGGGTGGCGGATCATCAGCTGTGCCACGTCGCGGCCGGCATTCGGGCCTTCCTCGGCGCCGAGTCGCCTCAGCCGCATCTCGCCGAGGCTTTTCGCCGCCGCCGCGGCGTCCTTGGCCGCCGGGGCCGCACAGCCGCCCGCGGCCTTCACGAAGCGCTTGACCATGTAGAGCGTGCCGTCGTCGGCCTCGGCGACCGCGTGGATGTCGGTATAGGCGTTGACGCGCACGCGCGTCTCCAGCGTCGTCAGCCCAGACTGGTCGCCGAAGGTGAAGGTGGCCGCGACCGGCGAGGGGTTCTCGTCGATCACCAAGGTGAGCTTGCGGATGTTCTTGGCGGGATCGACGACCAGCTTGATGGGGACGAGGGCGGGATCGGCGGCGCGGGACGGCGCCTCCAGCGTTACGATGCCGGTGCCGTCGAGCATCGGCTTGTCGTCGAACACGTCGGTGACGAGGCTCGGCCAGGACGATTGCGCCGAGGCTGCAGCTTCCTCCGGTGTCGGGGCGGATCCGGCGAGGGCGATTGGCGCCGTGGCCGACAGCAGCGCGGCGGTAAGGCTAACGGACAAAAGAATGCGGCGTGGCCGGAGCGTGCCGGCACAGCGTTGCGGACGGATCATGACAACCTCCCAGTCGGCGCTGTCCGCGTGTGCCCACCGCGGTTTTTCTGGATCGCCTGGACCAAGTGTGCCGCTGGCGGCCGGAAAGCTCAAGCGTGGTGGGGTCTTATGGTGACCATCAGCGGGCACATTGGCGTGAGGTCGCCACCGGTCGGCATCCTCAAGATCGTCCAGATTCGCCGCCAGGCGACCATTCCCCATCATCTCAGCGGATGGCCGGGCCGACGTCGGTGTCGCCGGATCCGCTAACGAGGGGACCTCGCAAAGGCTGCCAGGAAGGGTGAACGAGGGCTGCGTCCCCGTGCCGCAAGCGATCACCTAGTCCTTTGGTCGCGCATGAGCGGAGACGACGCTGTTGACGCAATCGTCAACCGGCCGCGAGGGGAAGCCAGATAATTAAAAGGGAATCTTATCACCGCCAGAGTTTCCGCAGGACTACCGAGAACGCGAAAGTCGTTGGCGACAAATTGGGCTGATCGCACAAGCTTTAGCCAGCAGCCAGAGCAGTAGACACGCTCGCTAAAACTTTGGAAAAATTAGGCAAAGCCAGCGAAAATTGTCAGTTTTTGCCGGGCAGCTTCGCGGCTATTCAAAATATGTAACAGGTGAGTGCAAGCATAGACTGGGGATGCCGGAGTATCGCCAACTGAATTTAGTGCGATGCAACAGATCTATGCTGCAATGCACGCAATAATTCTTGGTTTGCGAGCTTGCGTAGCCGTCATCTTCAGCCTAGCGTGAACCATGGTTTCCGGCTTCAAGGTCGGCGTGTTGGGAGCATGCCGAATCTCGAAGGCCACGGTAGGGCAAGATCAACGGTGCCCACCAAGACCCCTATTGGCGGTCGTGACACGCTGCCGGGAACCTTCCCCCATATACGATGTGAGCGGTCGCACGCGGACATTTCCGTTCGCGGGAGCCGAACGGGTGATGTTCCTTGGGAGGAATCTGATGCTGAAGATGATGACGAAGGCGGCGCTGGCGACAAGCCTGCTGATCGGTCTGGGAACCGCAACGGTCTATGCCAACGAAGCTTTGTCCGAGCTGGCGAAGAATCCCGCCGACTGGACGATGCCGACCGGCGACTACGCCAACACACGCTACTCCGCGCTCGACAAGATCAACAAGTCCAACGTCAAGGAACTCGTCCCGGCTTGGACCTTCTCGACCGGCGTGCTGCGCGGCCATGAGGGCAACCCGCTCGTCATCGGCACCACGATGTATGTCCACACGCCTTTCCCGAATATCGTCTACGCGCTCGACCTGAAGGATAACGGGTCGATCAAGTGGAAGTATGAGCCGACCCAGGACCCGAACGTCATCCCCGTCATGTGCTGCGACACCGTGAACCGCGGTGTGGCCTTCGCCCCCGGCGCTGACGGCAAGCCGGGCACGGTGATCCTTCACCAGGCCGACACCAGCGTCGTGGCGCTCAACGCCGATACCGGCGAAGTGCTGTGGAATATAAAGAACGGCGACAGCACCAAGGGCGAGACCGGCACGGCCGCGCCGATGGTCGTCAAGGACAAGGTGCTGATCGGCATCTCCGGCGGCGAGTTCGGCGTGCGCGGTTCTATCACCGCCTACAACCTCAAGGACGGCAGCAAGGCCTGGCGGGCTTATTCGACCGGCCCGGACGCCGAAATGCTGTTCGACCCGGCCAAGACGACCTCGCTCGGCAAGCCGGTTGGCGCTGACTCGTCGCTGAAAAGCTGGGAAGGCGACCAGTGGCAGATCGGTGGCGGCACCACCTGGGGCTGGTATTCCTACGATCCTGAGCTGAACCTCGTCTACTACGGCACCGGCAACCCCTCGACCTGGAACCCCTCGCAGCGTCCGGGCGACAACAAGTGGTCGATGACCATCATGGCGCGCGATGCCGACACGGGTGTCGCCAAGTGGGTCTACCAGATGACCCCGCATGACGAGTGGGATTTCGACGGCATCAACGAGATGATCCTGGCCGACATCGACGTCGGTGGGCAGCCCCGCAAGGTGCTGACGCATTTCGACCGCAACGGCTTCGCCTACACCCTGGACCGCGCGACCGGCGAGCTGCTCGTTGCCAAGAAGTACGATCCGGCGGTGAACTGGGCGACCGAAGTCGTCATGGACAAGAACTCGGAGCAGTACGGCCGGCCGCAGGTGGTCGCGCAGTATTCGACCGAGCAGAACGGCGAAGACGTGAACTCGACGGGCATCTGCCCGGCGGCGCTCGGCACCAAGGACCAGCAGCCAGCGGCCTACTCGCCGAAGACCAAGCTGTTCTACGTGCCGACCAACCACGTCTGCATGGACTACGAGCCGTTCCGTGTCGCCTACACTGCTGGTCAGCCCTATGTCGGCGCGACGTTGTCGATGTATCCGGCCCCGAACAGCCATGGTGGCATGGGCAACTTCATCGCCTGGGACGCCGGCAAGGGTGAGATCGTCTGGTCGCTGCCCGAGCAGTTCTCGGTCTGGTCGGGTGCTCTCGCCACCGCGGGTGACATTGTCTTCTACGGCACCCTCGAGGGCTACCTGAAGGCGGTCGACTCGACCACCGGCGAGGAACTCTACAAGTTCAAGACCCCGTCGGGCATCATCGCCAACGTGATGACCTACGAGACGGACGGCCAGCAGTACGTCGGCGTGCTCTCGGGCATTGGCGGCTGGGCGGGCATCGGCCTCGCAGCCGGCCTGACTGATCCGAACGCCGGTCTCGGTGCCGTCGGTGGCTATGCCGCGCTGTCGAAGTACACTGCGCTCGGCGGCCAGCTGACGGTCTTCACCGTGCCGAACCAGACGGCCACGAAGTAGACCTCGACTCCTCCCTCAGGCCCGCCGTCCTCCACGGCGGGCCAACCGGCCCTGCACCCGACGAGCGGCCCAGGTCGTTCGCCGGGTTTTTCATGTCTTCGGCCCGTTAGATTGCGGTGCTGCAAACTGTCGCAAGGAGGAATGCGTGCGCATTAAAGACTTGCGTTCGATCATTTCTTCACGTGCTCTTTAGGAAATTAGCCGACATTTGCGGATGAGCTTGGCAGCCGCCGATCGTTACAGGCGAAAAAGGTTTCAGTATCACAGCGTCGACCGGTTCGGTCGGTTCTTCGTACCCCGATATCCATGAGGTTAAGATGACTCGACAGCTTCTCGCGCTTGCAGGCAACCTGGTTCTGTCCACCGCCATGCTGACCACGGCGACCCTGGCCCCCATGTCTACGGCGAGCGCGCAGCAGGCTCCCGCCGAGATCGTGCCGGCAGCCCCCGCCGGCGCGGCCGCCCCCGCACCTGCGGCTCCCGCTGCCGCGGCACCGGCAGCACCGGCAGCAGCACCAGCCCCTGCGGCGGCTGCTCCGGCGGCACCGGCCGCCTCCGCAGCAGCTGCGGCGGCACCGGCGGGCGACGCCGCTGCGGCTGGTGGCGCGATGTCCGCCGACAGCAAAGCGAATGGCACCGCCGCCACCCCCGCCGAAGAAGGAAAATTCGTCGATTCGGCTGGCAATCCCATCTACAGCAAGGCTGCCGACGGCACCTTCGACTACTATGCCTGGCGCGGTTATAAGAAGTATTCCGCCAACTGCATGCAGTGCCACGGGCCCGACGGTCTCGGCTCGTCCTTCGCACCGAACCTGACCGAGCAGCTGCAGCGGATCAACTACTACGATTTCACCGGCATCATCGTGAACGGCCAGCAGAACAAGTGGCATCCGGTCAATTCGATCATGCCGGCTTGGGGTGAGGACCTCAACGTGATGTGCTTCCTCGATGGCATCTACGTCTATCTCAGAGGCCGGGCGGACGGCGCGATCGGGCGCGGTGAGCCCAAGAAGCCGAAGGTCAACAAGGAAGCGCAGGCGGCTGAAAACGCCTGCCTCGGCTTCTGACGATGGCCTCCCGCTTCGTCATTCTCGGCGGTGCCCTGATGCTCGCCTTGACGGCGACGGCGGGAGCACAGGACCGGGAGTTCGGTGGATCCATCGAACTCGTCGATCCCAACGTGCTGCGGGTCTGTGCCGACCCCAGCAACCTTCCGTTTTCCAACGAGAAGAACGAGGGTTTCGAGAACAGCCTTGCGACGTTCGTCGCCGAGAAGCTCGGCCGAAAATCGGTCGCCTACAGCTTCTTTCCGCAGGCGACCGGCTTCGTGCGGATGACGCTCGGCGTCAATGCCTGCGACGTCATCATGAGCTATCCGCAAGGCGACGAATTGGTGCAGAACACCAATGCCTATTACCGCACCGCCTATTCGCTGGTGGTGGCGAAAGGCGGGCCGCTCGACGGGGTCGACGTGATCGAGGATCCCCGCCTAAAGGGCAAGGTGATTGGCGTCGTCGCCGGCACGCCGCCGGGCACCTACATGGCCCGCGCCGGCCTCATCGGCAAGGCGCGGGGCTATCAGCTGATGGTCGACACGCGATACGACAACTCGGCGCAGAAGATGATCGACGATCTCGACAAGGGCGAGATCGATGCGGCTATCCTATGGGGCCCGCAAGCCGGCTTCTACGCCCGCAAGTCGGATAAGGACTACACCGTCACGCCGCTGGTCAAGGAGCCGAAAGGCGGCCCGGCGATGACCTTCCGGATCACAATGGGTGTGCGGGTCTCCGACCAGGAATGGAAGCGGACGCTGAACAACTTGATTCGCGACAACCAGGACGCCATCAACGAGATCCTGATCTCCTTCGGCGTGCCGCTGCTCGATGAGCAGAACCGGCCGATCGTCTCGAAAAAGGGCGGCTGATGCGGGGGCTGCGCTGGATCCTGGCGGTCTCGGCGGTCTCCGCCGGGATCAGTTCGGCACTACCGGCGCGGGCCGATGAGCCCGCCTCTACTGCAGTCGCGCCCGCTGTCGCTGTTACAGACGCTGCCGGTACCGCCGTCGCCGAGCCGGCTGGCTACCGGATGGACGATTACCGCTCGCCGACCCCGGCCTCGCTGAAGGGGGCCGACGTCGTCGACACGGCGGCCGTGAAGCGGCTGTTCGAGGCCAAGGCCGCTGCTTTCATCGACGTTCTGCCGCGGGCGCCGAAGCCGAAGGGGCTGCCGGTGGGGACCGTCTGGCATCCCAAACCCCGCGCCGATATTCCAAGTTCCATCTGGCTGGTCGATACCGGCTACGGCGCCTTGCCGCCGGAGATGCAGGCCTATTTCGAGGCGGGGCTCGCGCGTGCGACGGGCGGCGACAAGGCCAAGCCCGTGGTGTTCTACTGCCTCCGCGACTGCTGGATGAGCTGGAACGCCGCCAAGCGCGCTGTCGCTAGCGGCTACAGCGCAGTGTCCTGGTATCCGGACGGCACTGACGGCTGGAGCGAGGCAGGCCTTCCGCTGGAGCGGAGAGAGCCGGAGAAGCGGCCGGACGAGTAGTGCGCTGGGCGCTTACTCCAGCGCGACTTGCCGCGACCTTTCAGCTTCGTCATCCCGGACTTGATCCGGGATCCATTCCTCAGCACGTCCGCTTTGGTCCATCTCAGAACATAAGGGAAGGTCACCCCTTACCCCGCTTGTTCGGCGATTTGGAATGGATCCCTCGCGAAACCAAGGGTTTCGCGGCGGTCAAGCCCGGGATGACGACCGTGATAGGTTCGTCGCGAAATGACGAGTTCCCAATGATTGGACGTCGGCCCGAGAGTCGATGTCGTTTCACGGAAAATCCAACGCGACACCGGCGTCCCTGCCACATCCTACCTTACAGCGCGCCGCTCATCGCCCGGCCGAGCGCGAACAGGCGTTGTTCGATCAGCGTCGGGACCTCGCAGACATAGGTCAGTGATCGCCGGCGCTCCTCGAAGACGCGGGTATCCCAGAGGATCGCCTGCTGGGCATCGGCAGCCTTGGCATCGCCCTTGGTGCGGAGGTCGCTGAGGGCAGCGTTTTCCTGCCGCAGCTTGTCGGCCAGCGCCTGCTGGTGCGCGCCGTAGCGCTCGATGCCGCGCATGATCTGGCTGCGCTCGTCGTTCATCAGTTTGAGCAGTTCGGAAAAGGCCGCGGATGCAGCGGGCGCCCGCTGGTCGGCCGGCAAGGCTTTGACGAAATCGACGGCGGTCTTTTCGGCCTCCTGCAGGGGCAAGCGGCGCGCGGCGACGGTGGCGACGAGCTGGCGCATGGCGTCGGTGCGCGGCACGTCCGCGGCCGCTTCGAGCGGCGGTCCCGGCCAGACCTGGCCGGCGTCGACATGGTCGACCTTGCGCTGGACGCAAGGCCATTGGTGCCGGCTGCCGGTACCGGTGCCGAGGATCTGGGTCGTGCCCGCGCTCGGCAGGACGAAGCTCTGCGTTGCCACATTGCTGCCGGAGGAGCTGGGGACGGCGCCGGGCGACACCACGGCGCCGGCGGTCGTCCCCGGCGTAGGGGTCGGCACGGCAGCGCCGGGGGCCGTCGCGCCGGGGGCGGGGGGTGTGCCGGCGGGGGCATTGGTCGGGGCGGGGCCGGGCAGCACGAAGCCTTTCGGGATTTCGCGCGGTGCCGGAGCCTGCGCCCGTGCGGGACTTGTCCACGCCGTGCCGGCAAGGCCTGTGCCGGTCAGGGCGATGAGGCAGGCGGCCATTGCCGCTGTCCTGGTGTTCGCCATGTCATCCCTCCCAAGATGCTTTTGGTCTGTCTTGTCTGTCTATCAGCCTGGCCTAGGCTGGCGGGCAGAAGGTAGGTGCAGTGCCGGTCGGTCCGTGCCGCTACTGCCGCTTGCGTCCGATCAGGCCACGGGCCGGGTCGTAGGCGAGGATCGCCCCGCCGAGGAACAGCGCCGTGCATCCCGAAACGATGCCGAAGGCCATCCAGTTCATCTGGCCGTAGAGCGCGAAGCGGATCAGCTCGACGGCGTGGGTGAACGGGTTGGCCTGGCAGAGCCGGTAGAGCGCGGGGCTGGATTCGAGGATTCGCCAGAGCGGATAGAGCGCCGAAGAGGCGAAATACATCGGGAAGATCACGAAGTTCATGACCCCCGCAAAGTTCTCCAGCTGGTGCACCAGCGAGGACAGCAGCATGCCGAGCGCGCCGAGCATCAGCCCGGACAGGATCAGCGCGGGAAAGACTGTGAGATAGCCGATTGCCGGCGGGCGCACTTCCCAGAACCAGGCGATGGCGAAGAAGACGTAGACTTGGACGATCGACACCGCGACGCCGGCGAGGAGCTTCGACACCAGGAGGAACCAGCGCGGCAGCGGGCTCACCAGCAGCGTCTTCATTGAGCCGGTCTCGCGGTCGTAGACCATGGAGAGCGAGGACTGCATGCCGTTGAAGAGCTGGATCATGCCGATCAGCCCCGGCGTGATGTAGACCTCGTAGAGGATGTAGGTCTGGTAGGGCGCAACGATCGAGACGCCGAGCACCTGGCGAAAGCCGGCGGCGAAGATGAACAGCCAGAGCAGCGGGCGCACCAGCGCCGAGATGAAGCGCTCGCGCTGGTGCAGGAAGCGCAAGGCTTCGCGCCAGACGATCCCGGCAAAGCAGATGGCGTACTGCCCGGCGGTGAAGCCGTCGCGGCCCGTGTCCGCGGCCTCGGCGCGCTCGGCGATGGTGCTCATGTCTGGAACTCCGGGGCGGTCGCGCCATCGAGACGGACGAGGCCGGTGAGGCTGGCGAAGGCATCGCGCACGGTCGACGCGCCCTGTTCCTCGACGATATCGGCGACGTTCCCTTCCGCCAGCACCTTGCCGTGGTGGAGCACGACGACGCGGTCGCTCTCCTCGATCTCGTCGATGAGGTGCGTCGCCCAGAGCACGCTGACGCCCTCCTGGCGCACCAGCCGCCGCACTTCCGCGACGATCTCGGCCCGGCTGCCGATGTCGAGGCCGACGGTCGGCTCGTCGAGGAGGATCAGGCGGGGGGAGTGCATAAAGGCGCGGACGATCTCGACCCGGCGCAGCTGGCCGCCCGACAGGGTGCGGGCCTTGTCGCCGAGCCGGTCGGCGAGATCGCTGCCGGCGAGGATCTCGGCGGTGCGGGCGCGCGCGACCTTGGCCGGCAGGCCGTGCAGAGCGGCGTGGTAGGCGAGGTTCTGGCGGATGGAGAGATCGAGGTCGAGCGTGCGGGCCTGGAAGACGACGCCGAGACGGCGCAAGGCCTCGCCGGGCTGGCCGGCGAGCGATCGTCCGAGGATCGAGATCTCGCCCTTTTGCGTGTTGTAGAGCCGGGTGATCAGCGAGAACAGCGTCGACTTGCCGGCGCCGTTCGGGCCGAGCAGCGCGGTGAAGCTGCCCTGCGGCACGCGAAACGACACGTCGCCGAGCGCCAACCGGCTCCCGTAGGAGTGGCTGACGCCGACGACGTCGAGGGCAGGTGCCCCTTGCACCGCGGTGCCGGGCCTGTCGCGCGAATCGATGAAACCCATGCTTCCCCTTGTGGTGCCGATCGCGGTGGCGGGCCGACGCTGGGCGCCGGCTCCGCTTGTGAACCTAGGGCATTTCTGCCGCGGGGTGACTCCATCGCGGAAGGCCCCCCAGCCGCCGCGCACGAAGGTCGTGGATCAGGGGATGACGGTGATCGTGCCTTGCATGTCCTGCGCCCCTTCGAGGCCCTCGATATGCCATTCGTAGTCGCCGGGGCGGATGGTGGTGAACTGGATGGCGATGGTGCCCTTGTCGTCATATTCCAGCCAGGCGGGCGGGCCGGCCATGTGGACCTCGAGATCCGAGATGACGATCTGGTTGAACCAGACGTTGCGGAAGAAGTCGTTGGCGTGGAACTTGTATTCGAGATCGCCGGCGGAGGTGATTTTCCAGCGATATCCCTGGCCCGACCGCAGCACGAAATGCTTGTGGTTGGTGACGAAGGGCTTGTCGGCGGAGCCGAGGATCATCTCGGGAATGTCCTGGCTGGACTTCGAGACCTCGGGCAGGCCGAGCTGCTTGGCGTTGAGGGCGCTGGCCGGCATGCCCTTGCCCGGCTTCTCGGTCGGGGCCATCGGCGAGGCCTTGGCGGCTTCCGCGGGGGCGGCGGCATCGTCGTCGCCGTCATCGTCGTCGTCGGCCTGGGCGAGCGGCATCTTGCCGCCGCCGGCATGGGCCGTCTCCGCATGGGCCAGGGACATCGGCGCGAAGGCGAGCGAGGCCGCGATCAGCGACAGCCAGACTGGTTTCATCAAAAATTCCTCCCGTGTCATGGTTCTTGGGTCCGCCGCTCTGCGTCGGCGTGCCTTGGCAAAGGCCGAAAGCTTTTGGCCTCAGGGTGCCTTTACGTCGGCGATGGCAACGCCCCAGGGCTGCTGGCCGACCTGCACCGACTTGATCACCTCGTCGCTCTCGACGTCGACGACCGAGATGTCGTTGGAGATGCCGTTGGTGGTGTAGAGATATTTGTCGTCCGGGGAGAAGGCGAGCTGCCAGACCCGCTGGCCGACGAGGAGGTAGTCGGTGACCGCGTAGGTCTTGGTGTCGACCACGGCGACGCGGTTGGCGGGCCCGAGCGCGACATAGGCCTTGCTGCCGTCCTTGGTGATGCGCACGCCGACCGGCTGGATCGATTCGGAATTGATGCCGGGGATGGCGAAGGTGATCTTGTGGGTGATCTCCTTGGTGGCGTTGTCGATAACGCTGACCGTGCCGCCGATCTCGGCCGAGACCCAGATCTCCGATCCGTCATGCTTGTACTGGGCGAAACGCGGGCGGGAATCGACCAGGACGTTGGCGACGATCTGCTGGCTCTCCCGGTCGATGAAATGCGCCATGCTGGTGGTTTCGGACGTGTTGACGATGGTGTTGCCGTCCGGCGAGATGCCCATGCCCTCCGGCTCGACGCCGACCGGGATCTCGACGACGCGCGTGCCGTCCTCGAGGTTGATCACGGTGACGAGGTTGTCGTCCTCGTTGGCGACATACATGCGCGAGCCGTCGGGCGAGGCGACCATCAGCTCAGGATCGGGGCCCGATGGGAGGGTGCCGATCTTCTCGTAGGTCGTGGTGTCGTAGATCTCGATCGTGTCGTCGTCGCTGGCGCAGACGTAGACCTTCTTGCCGTCCGGGCTGGTGACGATGCCGCGCGGCCGCTGGCCGGCTTTGATGGTGTGGATGATCTCGTTGGTCTCGCCGTCGAGCACGGTGACGTCGTTGCCTTTTTCGTTCGAGACGAAGACCTTGTAGGCGAAGGCGGGCGATGCCGACATCAGAAGCGTGGCGGCAAACGCCGCAGCGGTGAAAGTCCTCATCATTCCTCCCGTCGGCCCCGTTCGGAGCGCGTTGCCGGGGTTTTCCCCCGGCTCTTCCTTCAGGCTTTCGCCTCCCGGCAATCGTCGGTGCGATCGCCCTTGAGGGCAAGCGCAAAGACCGCCGCTCGCCTAGTCTATTCGTCGCGGGTCGCTCCCGGTCCCCCCGGCAGATGTCGCACGGGCAGAAACGGCCGCACCCGAAAGCTTGCAAGGCCCGAATCTCTCCCGGGCTCCGGCTCCTTGGGAAAGACCGGAGCCACGGGAGTGTTCACGAGATGCCTTCCGACGGGTGATCGCCTTGGGAGAGCGAGAACGGAAGCCTGCCTTGCAACACGACGCTAGCGAGGACCTGCCCGGCGCGCCATGGGACAAGTTCCCGTTGGCGGTGGACGGGGGCGTTCGGCCTTGGGCCGGGATGTTGAGAATGACATCGAGATCCGAGATGCCGCGGCTAGCGTTTCGTTCGGCCAGAGTTGGAAGACGGCGAGGTTGGGTGGTTTCCGGACCGTCCGCTTCGGGGGCGTACTTTAGGTGAGCGGTCATCCAGTCGGGTACCTTGCTATCATCCTTGTGAAGATAGAACCTCTGTCCAGCATCGCATCGAGGTTCGGCTCAAGGTGAATGGCGCAATCAGTCGGCGGTGACCTTAGCATCAAATAATTCTCGAGAGTTCCGGAAGCTGTCTGCGTTCGCGACGATCCAAGTCCACATGGGCACCATCCGAACCAGCAGCTCCAAACCGCGCTTGGACAGTTCGTACTCGACCGCGGCGGGTTCTGCCCGAAGTCGGTTCGGATCACTAGGCCGTCACGCTCCAATGAGCGTAGCGTGCGCGTCAGCATGCGCTGTGTAACACCGTGCATGCGCCGCTTGATCTCCGCATGACGAAGCCGCCCGTAGACACCAAGGGTGTGGATGACACCCAGAGACCAGCGGTTTCCAGCATGGGCCAACACCTCGCGGCGCACCCCGTCGTCGTCTTCCCGCAACCCGTCGCAGACGGTTTGGGAGTATTGAAGGACGTCTTCTCTGCTCAAGATTTGGTTCACAGGATCACGCGTGTACCTTCTTTCGAACTCGTTTGGGCAATGCCAGATGACGGCGAACGTCAACGACAAACGAGTTAGAACGATGAACGATGCAGTCTCCAACGTGAAGTCACGCAGCATCCTCGTGCTGGGCGCCGGCGAGCTTGGCATGCCCGTCCTGCTGAACTTGGCGCGGCGCGCCAAGGGCATCGACGGGGCCAGGATCAGCGTGTTGCTGCGAGCAAGTGCCGTCGAGTCCGACGCGCCCGCCAAGCAGAGCGATGTCGCCGCGATCCGCGATGCGGGCATCGAGATCGTCGTCGGCGACCTCGTGAACAGCTCGATCGATGAACTGGCTTTGGTGTTCTCGCGCTACGACACGGTAATCGGGTGCGCGGGCTATGCCGCTGGGATCAACACGCCGATGAAGCTGGCAAAGGCTGCGTTGCAGTCAGGGATCCCCCGCTACTTCCCGTGGCAGTTCGGCGTCGACTTCGAGGCGATCGGCCGCGGCAGCCCGCAGGACATCTTCGACGCTCAGTTGGACGTTCGTGAGCTCCTGCGGGCGCAGGCCAAGACCGAGTGGGTGATCATCTCGACGGGCATGTTCATGAGCTACCTGTTCGAGCCGGAGTTCGGCGTCGTCGACTTGGAGAAGTCCGAGGTCCGCGCGCTGGGCAGCCTCGACACCGCCGTGACGCTGACGACGCCGGACGACATCGGGAAGCTGACCGCGGATATCGTGTTCTTCGAGCCGACCATCCGCAACGAGGTCGTCTTCCTGGCGGGAGACACGGTGACCTACGCTGAGGTTGCCGGCAAACTGGAGGTGAGCCTGGGCCGTCCCTTCAAGCGCTCCGAGTGGAGCGTGCCGTTCCTGAAGGAAGAGCTGGCGCAGGATCCCACGAACATGATGCGCAAATACCGGGCGGCCTTCGCCATGGGCCGGGGCTACTCCTGGGACAAGGCCGGAACGTTCAACGAGCGTCAGGCCATCCCGGTCACGGACACCGACGCCTGGATCAATGCAAACCTGCGGGGTGCAAAAGACTTCGATTAAGGCGCACCGCCACCCAATTCCTAGAGCTTCCACGTTTCGAACGTGACCGCTTTAGGGAAACGGTGAGAACTTCAAAAACGGCAGTGATGGGTCGAGAACGGCCGCTCGTCATCGTAATGGAGATCGGCTTCCTGTCTGCTAGCTGACTTGGCACAGCCTTACCATTTCGGCGGCCGCTCGGCGAGCGCAAATACTGCCGCCTGATAATCATCCGAACCTACAAGCCGACGATGTCTCTGGAACAGTTCGCCAAGCTTTTGATTGTGTCCTTCGATTTCACGTTCCGCCGAACCTGTTTATCGGGCTTTCGATAGAGATGCAGTACATTGGTACTGCCGCCTCGGAATAAAGAATTTCAAGCGAAAGCTGGAGCGCTTCTTCACTGAGGTTAAATCTTCCGCTCTTAAAGATGAGCGACCGACCAACATGGCAGGGGCGATGACAACCGGATTCACCAAACGCTCGTTGGGCAAGCGGGGGCTTTTTAAGCTAATCGCGCTCACGCTCGGCGGCAGTTCTTTGTGCGTTACGATTTCTGTCCTCTTCGTCCTCGTTCTGTTTCGATCGGCCGACTCGCAGAATTTCCTGCTGGCAATGATCGCGGCCGTCACTTTGCCGATCATCCTAGCCGGTCCGCTTTTCGCTCTCCTTTCCATAAAACTGCGTCAGCTTTCGCAGCTCAACCATGAGCTGCGCTTCACCGCCATGCACGACCATCTGACGGGTCTCCTCAATCGCGGGGCGTTTACCCAAGCGGCCGTCGCACTTCTCGACGACGTTTCCCAACGCGACGACGGGCAAGGCGCGTTTTTCCTGATCGACGCGGACTTCTTCAAACACGTCAACGACCGGTGGGGGCATTCCATGGGTGACCGGGCGCTCGCCGAGATCGCCGCCCGTCTGCGCGACACGGTGCTCGGCGACGGCATGGTCGGAAGGCTCGGAGGCGAGGAGTTCGGCGTGTTCCTGCCCGGCTCGGGCTGGGTCCAAGCCATGACGACCGGCGAGCGTCTGCGTGCCGCAGTCCAGGAGATCGAACTCGTCGGCCCGACCGGCGAACTGATCCGCCTCTCGATCAGCGTCGGCGGCACTTGGTTTTGCTACGGCCATGCCTTCGAGCAGATCTTCCAGCGCGCCGACCGGATGCTCTACGAAGCGAAGGCCGACGGACGAAACCGGATCCGGATGGAGAACGACACGCCCCGGGAGGCGCTCGTCAACGCTGGGTGACAGGTTGCCGCCAGCTTCATCGCCCGTCTCCTTCAAAGCTATCGCTGGATCGCCTACGTCAGCGTGGTGCTTATCCTCTACGTTGCGGTCGAGATTGTGCTGAAGGGCATCGAGCAAGTCTGGCCAGGGACGATTCCAGCTTTTTCATTTGAACGAGGACAAACGAATGGCTGCTTCGGGTTGCCGCATGAGGCGCCTCCTACGGCTAGATTGGGTCGGCACTTGCCATCCGCCCGCTGTCTAGAAAGCTCAACCTCCTGCCGCCCCTCAAATGTCCCCCGGCTCGAACATCCGCCCGCCCCGCGTCTCAATCGCCAGCCGGATCAGATCTGACGTCCTTTCCACCCCGAGCTTTTCCTTGATGCGGGTGGAGGTGTTGGCGATGGTCTTGTAGGCGACGCCGAGGCCGTCGGCGATGTCGGAGAGGCTCTTGCCGTCGCCGAGCATGTGCAGGATCTCCAGTTCGCGCGTCGATAGTTTGCGCGTGGCCGGGGTGGCGGCGGCGCCGAGGTCGCCGAGGGTTTCGGTGTCGACATAAGGCTCGCCGCGCGCTGCCTTGCGGATGGCGGCGAGGAGCTCGTCCGAGGGGGCGCTTTTCGAGACGTAGCCGAGCGCGCCCTCGCGCTGCGCCGAAGTGGCGTAGACAAGGTCGGAATACATCGAGAACACCACGATGCGGGCGTTCGGATCGTCCGCCCGCAAGCGCCGGAGCACGTCGAGGCCGCTGCCGCCTTTCAGGTTGATGTCGAGGACGACGACGTCCGGCCGCGTCTTGCGGAAGGCGGCGAGCGCCTCGGAAGGCGTCTCGGCCTCGGCGATCTCGGTGGCGGGAATGGCGGCAACGAGCCGGCGCACCCCCTCGCGCACGATGACATGGTCGTCGACGATGAGGATTTTCAAGCGGCTTGCCTCGCGCCGGGGGTTGGCGCCGGGTGGGGATCGACCGCGCCGGCGGGCCCGTTCGCGGTGGCGGACGCGTTCGCGCTGATGGGGTCGGCAGCCCCGGCGGCGAGCGCGCCGGGAGATGGCATTTCGCGGCGGGCGGGGCGGGGCAGGAAGCCGGTGACGGCGACGCCGGCGGGCAGGCCGATCTCGACGAGGTCGAGCGTTCCGCCGATCGCCTCGACCCGCTCGCGCATGCCGATCAGCCCGTAGCCCCCGGCCGGGCCCTTCGCGCCAAAACCGCCGCCATCGTCGGCGATGCGGAATGACACCCGGTCTGCGGCCGTGCGCAAGGCGATGCTGATGGTGCTCGGCCGGCCATGGCGCAGCGCGTTGGCCAGTGCCTCGCCGGCGACGCGGTGAAGCACGGCGTCGAGCTCGGCGCCGAGCTCTTCCTCGCAGACCTCGAGCCGGAACAGGATGTCGGGATGGCGGAGGCGCGCTGCGGCGACGAGGTGGCCGAGGGTTCCGGCAAGGCCGATGCCGGGCATCAGCCCGGGGCGCAAGGTGCCGAGGATGCGCCGTACCTCCAGCCTGGCCTGTCGGGCCGCCTGCCGGATCGCCGTTGCCCGCTCGCGCCGGGAAGCGTTGCCGTCGCTGCTCCCCGCGGTGTCGGCGATGTGGGCGGCGTCGACGTCGATGGCAAAGAGCAGCGGTCCGATGTCGTCGTGGAGGTTGCGGGCGAGCTCGGCGCGCTCCTCGTCCTGCAGCCGCAGCAGCTGTTCCGACAGACGGCCGTTCTGCCGGGCCATGGCGGCGAGCCGGGCGGCCATGTCGTTGCAGCCGGCCGCGAGCGCGGCGAGTTCCGGCGGACCGCGCAGTGGCAGCGGGGCGGCATAGTCGCCGCGGCCGATGCGGCGGAAGGCCTGCGTCAGGTCGCCGAGCGGCGCCAGCGCGCGACCGACGACGAGGAAGACGAGGCCGAAAGCGAGCGCTAGGAACAGCGTGAGCATGCCGAGATTGAGGACGAGATCGGTCCAGACCTCGGCGATCTCGTTGATCGGCACCACCACCAGCATGGCCGCCACCACCGGCGCGGCGTTCGGCGGCAGCGGGATCATGTCGCTCATCCGCTGCGGCGCGAGCACGCGCTCGAAGGCGGCGGGCACCGATATCTCCGGCGGCGACAGATGCGATTGCAGGCGGACGCCGCCGAAGGCGTCGATCAGCAGCAAGCGGACGTGGCGGTCGCCGTCGAAGGTGCGGATGAGGCTTTCGAGGTCGCGCTGGGGCGCGGCGGAGCCGGGGAGCGCGGCGATCAGGCGGGTGATGCCGTTCGCCGCGACGCTGCGTGCCGCCGACATCTCGGCAGCGATCCGGTGCTGCGCCCGGATGTAGCTCATCACCCCGCCGACGATCAGGATGACGACCGTCAGGAGCGCGATGGTGGCCGCCAGCCGTCCTCTCAGCGACATCGTCGCTTGTCCTTCCGATGCCCCGTGGTCGGAATCTTATACGCCGGCCAGCCGAGGCCCGGCAAATGCCGCCGGGCGAGCGCCGAAACGATCAGAACCGGCACTTCGTCTCCGGCTTGTCGACGCCCAGCGTATCGAGCTCCGAGCCCTGGTGCAGGAACCCTTCCTGCGGCGAGCTGGAGACGACCGAGGTTTCGTCGCCGAGGAGGATCGGCTGGCGCAGCTGCCAGTTCCAGTCGCGGAAGGTCAGCCGCTGGCCCTTGAAGGCGGCGACGGTGAAGTCGGGGCCCTTGATGAAGGCATCGAGCTTCTCCGGCTCGAGCGACTGCGTGCGGGACGCCGCCTCGCCGACGACGCGCACGGCGGTCCAGACCTGCATGTCCTTCGGCAGCATGCGCCGGCCGATCGCCTTCTCGAAGCGGTTCTGGATCTGCGCCCCGCCCCATTGCTCGGAGGCGGGATGCCAGGAGCCGGGGACGAGGCCGGCGGTGCCCGCGACCGGGCGCGGCACCCAGGTGTGCCAGGGGATGTAGCTGCCGAACACCTGGCTCTCGTCGGCGACGAGGACGACGTCGTGGTCCGGCAGGCCCTGCATAAAGACCGGGATCTGCCGCTGCACCAGCGCCTGGCCGGAATCGGTGGAGCGGGCGCCGCCCTTGTCCTCAAAGACGCGTTCCTCGAGAATGGTCCCGCCGAACTTGCGGGCGGAGGTCTTCATCGCCTCGGCAAAACGCTTGTCCGCCTCGTGGCTACCGGAGATCAGAACCCAGTTCCGCCACTGCTTCCACATCAGGTACTGCGCGAGGCCATCGGTCAGCATCGAGCGGGTCGGCGCGGTGTGCAGCATGTTGGGCCGGCAGTCCTCTTCGCGCAGGGAATCGTCGACCGCGCCGGCATTGATCACCATCGCGCCCTTGGCCGCGGCCTTGTCGGCGACCTTCAGCGTGTCCCCGGGCCCAAGATCGGTGACGATGTAGTGGACGCCTTCGGCGAGCATCTTGTCCACGGCGGGCGAGATGTCCTCGCCGGGCTTGGAGGTCACGGTCTCCAGCTCGAAATGCTGGCCCATGAAGCTGCCGGTGGTGTTGTTGTCGGCAATGCCGACCGTGCCGCCGGCGAGGCCGTCGTCGGCCGGCGGGATGTCGAGCACCGACAGCGCGAGCACGCGCTCATAGGTTCTGAGGAAGCCGATCTTCAGGGTCTTCATCGCGACGCCCTTCGGCGCGAAGGACGCGGCGGGTTTGGGCGGCGCGGCTTGCTGCGCTGCGGCGCCGGTGACGAGAAGGCCGAGGCCGACGACGGCCCCCAGCACGGGCGCGAGGATATGGTTCGGCTGGCAGCGCATGGCGCCTTCCTCCCTGTGTGCGCCCGGCCTTCCTCTCGCCGGAGACGGCGGAGGATTTATCTTTGTCTCATGACCTGACGGCGCTAAGTCATGGGTCGGCGGGCGCCGATTGACGTGCATGAGGAGCAAAAACGCCATGCGAAGACAAGTCGGACTTTTTCCCGTTCTGTTGATCGGCCTCGCCGCGCTGCCGGCTCTCGCGATGTCCCGGCCGGCCGATGCTGCCGAGAAGAAGGTGGCGGTGTTCGATTTCGAGCTGATCGACACCAGCCTCGAGGGCGAGATCAACGGCGTCAATCCGGCCCAGACGGCCCGCCTCGTGACCATGGCGCCGCGGCTGCGCGCCGACATAGCGGCTGAGCCGGAGATGAGCGTGCTCGACATCGGCGAGAAGGCCGCGCAGCCCAAGGACCGGCCGTTCTCGAAGTGCGAGAAATGCGCCCTCGAGCTCGGCAAGGAGCTTGGCGCCGACATCGTCATCACCGGCACCGTGCAGAAGGTCTCGAACCTCATCCTCAACATCAACGCCTACGGCCACGAGGTCGCGACCGGCAAGCTGGTCGCGCAAGGCAGCGCCGACATCCGCGGCAATACCGACGAGATGTGGGGCAGGGGCCTCGAGGCGCTCTGGAAGAACACGCTGAAGAAGCAGTTCAAGGCGATCGAGAGCAATCCATGAGCCGGATGCCGGCCGAGATCAAGATGCTGGCGAGCGTGACGGGGCCGGAGGAGGCCACCGTCGCGCTGGCGGGGGGGGCCGACTTCATCGACCTGAAGGACCCGTCGAAAGGCGCGCTCGGCGCGGTGTCGCCCGAAGTGCTCGCCGCAACCATCGCCGAGATCGCCGGCCGTCGGCCGGTCTCGGCGGTCGCCGGCGATTTGCCGATGGAGCCGGAGGCCGTGCGGGCCGCGGTCCTCGCGCGCCGCGCGGCCGATTTCGTCAAGGTCGGGCTGTTCCCGGCCGACCGAACCGCACGGCGGGCGGTGATCGCGGGGCTTGCCGATCTGGCCGAGGAGACCCGGCTGATCGCGGTGTTCTTCGCCGACGGCGATCCGGATTTCGCCTTGCTCGACGATCTGAAGGCCGCCGGTTTCCACGGCGCCATGATCGACACGCTCGGCAAGGACGGCGGTGGCCTGCTGAAGCATATCGCGACCGGGGCGCTGGCAAGTTTTACCGCCCGGTGCCGGGCGCTCGGCCTCGTCAGCGGGCTCGCGGGTTCGCTCGAGGCCCCCGACGTGCCGCGGCTGGCGGTGCTCCAGCCCGACTATCTCGGCTTTCGCCGGGCGCTGACCGGCGGGGCGCGGGAGGCTGCGGTCGATCTCGGCCGCATCGAGGCCCTGCGCAGCCTCATCAGCGCCGAAAGCTGGCAGGCCGGGCAAGGCGTCGGCGATCCCGAAGACGCCGCCAACGCGCCGGAGAGCGCCGAGACCGACCTGATCTTCGTGCGCGATTTCGTGCAGGAGATGGAAATCGGCGCCTACGGCTTCGAGCGCGGCCGCCGGCAGACGGTGCGCTTCTCGGTCGAGGCCGACGTCGTCCGCGCGCCCGTCCGGCCGGGCGAGATGGCCGACATCTACTCCTACGACCTCATCATGGACGCCATCCGCAGCCTCGTCGCCTCCGGCCATACCGACTTCGTCGAGACCCTGGCGGAGGAGCTTTCGGCGACGCTTCTCGGTGATCGGCGGGTGCGGGCGGTCATGGTGAGGGTGGAGAAGCTGCAGCTCGGCCCCGGCGCCGTCGGCATCGAAATCCGGCGACGGCGACCCCACTAAACGCCGCGCCGGCCGTGCAAACTTGCATGGCTGACAGGGGAGCCTTGCCGAATGAGACTTTGCAACGCGCCCTGATCCCGCCCTATGATCGCCGGAGAGCGGCCACGATCCGAACGCGGCCGCAGTACATCATCCCGCCGTGCGCGTTCTCTTCCACGGCCGGTGAACAGGGCGCCGCAGCCGCGGCGAAGCCGACATGGACAGCATTCTTGTCGTCAAGCTCGGCGGCAGTTCCGCCGCATCCCCGGATTTCCTGCGCTGGATCGAGGCGATCGAGAAGGCCACCGGGCCGGTCATCATCGTGCCTGGCGGCGGGCCCTTCGCCAACACCATCCGCCGCTACCAGCCGAAGATGGGCTATGACGACGATGCCGCCCACCACATGGCGATCCTCGCGATGGAGCAATTCGGCCTCGCCCTCGTCAGCCTCGGCACACGCATGGTGCCGGCCTATTCGCGCGAGGAGATCGACCAGCTTTTGGCCGACGGGCGCATCCCGGTCTGGATGCCGGCGCGCACCGTGCTCGGCGTGCCCGAGATCATCCGCGACTGGTCGGTGACCTCCGACAGCCTGTCGGCTTGGCTCGCCGGGCGGCTGCCGCAGTCGAAACTTCTCTTGGTCAAGCAGATCGACGTGCCGCAGCACTCTTCGCTCGAGGCGATGCAAGGCGCTCAGATCGTCGACGACAGCTTCATGTCCATGCTGCAGCCGGGCACCGTCGTCTATGTCGCCGGGCCCGAAGATCTGCCGCTTGCCGGCATTCGGCTTGCCGAAGGCCTCGTTCCCGGCCATGAAGTGCCGGGGCGGCCGCATCTCCTGGATGCCGCGCAGTAGACGTCAGGAAGCGACAGCGAGATCATGCCGGCCGAAAAGCTTCTGTTTCTGACCGGCCATCTGGCCTTGCCGCGGCTGGAAAAGCTGCTGGGCGACCTCGGCACGACGGCCTTCGACTGGGCGATCCACGACATCGGCGTCAAGGTGGCGGCGCTGATGACCGGCGAGATCATTTTGCGCCGGCTGAAGAAGCCCGTCATCGCCGACCGCGTCATCGTGCCCGGGCGCTGCCGCGCCGATCTCGATGCGCTGTCGCGGCATTTCGAAGTGCGCTTCGACCGTGGCCCGGACGAACTCGTCGACCTCCCGGCCTTCCTCGGACGCAAGGGCGCGCCGGCGGACCTGTCGCGTCAGGACATGCGGATCTTTGCCGAGATCGTCGACGCCTCCGCGCTGACCGCGGGCGAGATCGCGGCGCGGGCGGTGGGGATGCAGGCGGCGGGCGCCGACGTCATCGACCTCGGCTGCTTGCCGGACACGCCGTTTCCGCACTTGGAAGAGACCATCGCCGAGCTGAAGCGGCACGGCCTGCGCGTCAGCGTCGATTCCGCCAGCCGCGAGGAGCTGACGCGGGCGACCAAGGCAGGTGCCGACTATCTGCTCAGCCTCAACGAGGAGACGCTCGACATCGCGTTGCTCGGCGACGCTGTGCCGATCCTGGTACCCGCCGTGCCGCACGACATGGCCTCGCTCGACCGTGCGATCGCGCGCGCGCGGGAAATGGGCATCGGCTTCATCGCCGACCCTATCCTCGATCCCATTCACTACGGCTTCTCGGCCTCGCTGGTGCGCTACCACCAGCTGCGTGAGCGCCATCCCGAGATCGAGATGCTGATGGGGACCGGCAACCTTACCGAGCTGACCGACGCCGATACCTCGGGCGTGACGGCCATGCTGCTCGGCGTCGCCTCCGAGCTTTTCATCCGCAACCTCCTCGTCGTGCATGTCAGCCCGCACACGCGGCGCACGATCGAGGAGCACGACGCGGCGAGGCGCATGATGTACGCCGCCCGCGCCGACAGCGCCTTGCCGCGCGGCTATTCCAACCGCCTGTTGCAGGTGCACGACACCAAGCCCTTCGCCTCGACGCCGGACGAGCTGTTCGCGCAAGGTGCCGAGGTGCGCGACCGCAATTTCCGGATCGAGACGGCGGTGGACGGCATCCACGTCTACAACCGTGATGTCCACCACGTCGAAACCGACGCCTTCGAGCTCTACCCGAAACTCGGCGTCGAGGACGATGCGGCGCATGCCTTTTACCTCGGCGCGGAGCTGCAGAAGGCGGAGATCGCCTGGCGGATCGGCAAGCGCTACGCCCAGGACGTAGCGCTCGACTTCGGTGTCGCCGCGCCGAGACCGGACGGCGACCGTACCCGGCTTGAGGTCGCCGGCCATACGCTGAAGCCCAAAACCGGCGCGGCCGCGGAAGGGCCGGCGGAGGAGCCGGTGCCGGAGGTTTCGCCCAATACCCGCGAGGCCGACTAGCGCAGGCTGCGGTCGGGCGTGCCCGTTCGAGGGTTAGCTGCTCCCGATGCCAGAGCCGCCGAAAATGCCAGCAGTAAAAGATTTCGGGAGGACCGATGCCCTACATCCGCGAGACCATCATCACCACCGTCAGTGCCGACGGCACGGTCCACATCGCGCCCCTCGGCATCATCGAGGACGGCGCCGGCTGGATCATCGCGCCGTTCCGGCCGTCGCAGACCCTTGCCAATCTCGAGGCCAACGGCGTGGCGGTGGCGAACTACACCGACGACGCCCTGATCTTCGCCGGCTGCCTGACCGGCCGCAAGGACTGGCCGCTGGTCCCGGTCGACGGCACCGCAGTGCCGCGGCTGACGGCCGCCTTGGCGCACGACGTTCTGACGGTACAGCGGGTCGACGGCAGCGACGAGCGTCCTCGCTTCCACTGCGCGGTGACCGCCGCCGGGCAGCATGCGCCGTTCCAGGGCATGAACCGTGCCAAGGCGGCGGTCCTCGAAGCCGCCATCCTCGTCAGCCGCCTCACCATGCTGCCGAGCGAGAAGATCGAAGCCGAGATGGCCTATCTCAACATCGCCATCGAAAAGACCGCCGGCGATCGCGAGCGCCAGGCCTGGTACTGGCTGATGGAGAAGATCATCGCGCATCTCGCGGCCGTCGACGCGGGTTAGGCGGGGCAACGAGGTGCGGTGCCTGGCAGTATTGTAGGGGATCGTTGGACAATCTTCTGTAGCTGATTAATTGTCCGGAAATCGATGTTCTGTAGGGTGGTGGCAACTCTTGTTCCGGGGATCGCCATGTCCCTCAGCATACGAACGAAACGCGACATCGCGAAATACGCCGCGATCATCACCGCCGTTGCGGTCATCTCTACAGCAAGCTTTGTTCATTTCGCCACCTTCCGTTTGCTGAACCAGCAGGGATATTCCTTCGCGATGGTGCTAGCGATCGGGTTGCCGCTGGTGATCGCCCTGCCGATCGCGACGATTGCCCTGTTCCTTGTCCGGATGATCACCGCGGGGCTCGACAAGATCGAGGCCTTCGTAAAATTCGATCCCCTCACCGGGACGCTGGCGCGCAGCTATTTCATGGAAGTGGCACGAAGGGCCTTTTCAGGCGGGGGCGCCTTGCTGCTGGTCGACGCCGATCATTTCAAGCGCATTAACGACAGCCACGGGCATGATGTGGGTGACGAGGCGCTGCGGGTTCTCGGGGCAACGCTCAACTTCGCGGTCCCGGACACGGCCGCCGTGGGTCGTATCGGCGGCGAGGAATTCGCAATCTTCCTGCCCGGGGCCGACAGGTCCGCGGCCGAAAGGACGGCGGCGGCGATCAATGCGGTCATGCGCGAGAATGGCCGTGTGATTGCAGGCAAGCCGCTCGGCATGACCGTCAGCATCGGCGTGGCGATGGTGACGCCCGGTTCCTCCCTCACCCTTCTGTTCAAGGAAGCGGACGAGACGTTGTACTCGGCCAAGCACAACGGTCGTGACCGCTACCTCCTCGGCCGGTCCTGCACCGGGGCGCAGCCCGCCAGCGCCTCCGCCCTTGCTTAGCGGACAGGAAATCGATGCTCAGGCCGAAGCTTCAGCCAGAAGGGCCAGTGCCGCAGCCGGTGCGGCCCGGCAGGTGGCATCACGGATGTCCGACCGGCAGTCCAGCAGGTCGGCGAAGTCGACCACGCCGCGATCGAGCCGGGCGGCGAGGCGCTTCAGCACCGAGCGTCCGGCTCCCGCCACCACTACCGGCGCATCGTCGGAGACGTCGCCGCGCGACAAGACGATCAGCGCAGCATCGTGCAGGCGGCGGATCTGCGCTTCGGCAAAGGCCCGCGCCAGCTGCTCGAACGCTTGCGGCGACGCCTCGGCGGCATCGCGGCCGATCATCCGGGCAAGCCGGGCGCGGGAAGCGTCGAGCGTCTTTTCCTTGCCGTCCGCGGCCGGGTGCTGGTCGTCTTCCTCGTCGAGCGTGCCGAGGAGCCGTTGAGCATCGGCCATGGTCGCGAAAAATTCCGCCATGATCGGCGTCTTGCGGCCGAGGAACGGCACCTCGGTCGCCACCGCCATCAGCGCCGTGCGGGTGTAGCCCTGATAGACGAGTTCGCCTGCGAGCAGGCGCTCGGCGTCGGTATGGCCCACGGCCAGCACGACACCATTCTTGACCGGCACGAGGTCGGTGGTGGTAGAGCCCATGTCGAGGAACAATGCCTCCTCGATGCGCGCGGCGGTCAACGCGGCAGTGGCGTGCCAATTGGCCGAGGCGATCTTCATCATCTGCTCGCCGGACGGCCTGGCCGCCAAGAAGCCGGCGCTTCCGGCATAGAGCCTGAGGTCGTCGCCCAGATGTACCGTCAGGATGCGCGTCAGTTCGTACACGCCTTCGTCGCGGTCGGCGAAAATATCTGACAGCTCGCCGGTCATGGTGACGGCGTGCCGGTCGACGGGGCCGACCTTGGCGAGAATTGAAGTCAGCGCGTCGCCGAGATGGTGGAGGCCCTTCCAGATGGGCGTCGGCTCCTGCCAGACCTTCAGGATCTCGCCGTTCTCGGCCAGGGCCGCTTTCAGATGCGCGCCACCGACATCCCAACCGAGCGTTCTCATGTCTGCCTTTCGTCGCGCGCTTCCAAAGCGCTCGCTGCGATGCCGGAAGTGTCCTAGCTTTATAAAGGCGTCGACGACGGAAACCAACAGGTTGCCTGAGGTCGGCGAGAATGGATTCAGGGACGACGTGATGCAGATCATTCCGGTGCTCGACCTGATGGGCAGGCTTGTCGTGCGCGGGGTGATGGGCGATCGCGCCGCCTACCGCCCGATCATCACGCCGCTTGCCACCTCGGCCGACCCGCTGGCCGTGGCACGCGGGCTCTCCAGCCTCGGCAGGTTCAATTCGTTCTATCTCGCCGATCTCGACGCTATCGAGGGGCGGTCCCCAAACCATCAGACGGTTGCGGCCCTTTGCGCGGCGTTTCCGCAGGCCGCCTTCTGGCTCGATGCCGGCGTGCGGGATGCCGCGGCAGCGCGTCTCCTCCTGGAGAATCCGCAGGTGACGGTGGTGCTCGGCAGCGAGAGCGTCGAGAGTGCCGGCGTGGTCACTGGGTTCGCGGGGGAGCCGCGCGTGGTGCTGTCGCTCGACTATCGCGGCGACGATTTCCTCGGGCCAGCGGCGCTGGAGACGGATGCCGCTCTCTGGCCGGGCCAAGTGATCGCGATGACGCTCGCCAAGGTGGGCAGCGGCACGGGGCCGGATCTCAACCGTCTGCGGGACATCCGGGCGCGGGCCGGAGGGCGGGCGGTCTTTGCCGCAGGCGGCGTGCGCGGCGCGGCGGATCTGGCGCTGCTGGCGGCCGCCGGGATCGACGGCGCGCTTGTTGCCTCGGCGCTGCACGATGGCCGTCTCGATCAAGCGACGCTGGCGGCGCTTGGCGCTGCGCCCCGCGCCGGGCTTGCGACTTCAGGCAAATGAAAAAAGGGGCCGAAGCCCCTTTTCTCGAATCACTGGAAACCGAAGATGGCGGCCAATCGCCGGAGAAGGCCGGCTTTCATTGCAGGCTGTTGATCTTCTCCGGGATGGTCTCTTGTCTAGGCGCCGGCGAACGGATGTGCCGCCGAGCCCTTCTTGGCGACGACTTCCTTGGCGGTCGGCGTGCCCTTGATGGCGCGCTCGATCGACTCCTTGGTGGCCTGGTAGTTGTATTCGCGGATCTTGGCGTCGTCCGCGGCTTCCCAGTGGATGAACACGCCGACGCAGATGAACAGGTCATCGGCTTCGTCGGCCGGGATGGTGCCGTCCTCGACGCTGTCGGCGACGGCGCGGGCGACCGCGGTCTGGGCCGGTCCGAACATCTGCACCGCCTGGCGGGCATCCTTGATCGTGACCTTGTTGAACATCAGGGTGTTCGGCTTGCACGGCAGGTTGGGGGCGACCACTGCGAGGAGCGAGGTGAAGCCGTCCTTGTTGTTGGTCAGCGAGTTGCAGAACGCGGTTTCCGCGGCGCTGCCCCGGGGGCCGATGATCAGGTCGATGTGCGCAACCTCGTTGCCCTCGCCGACCAGCGATTCGCCGACCATTACCTTGTTGATGACTGCCATGGTGTTTCCTCCAAAATTGACAAAAAGCCTCCGGCGCCCTGCTGGGCCGGGGTCACAAGTTCCGTATTTCGGGACAAAGTTATGCCGCCGCATCGAGCGGCATGGATCTCTGGCTCCCTCCCGAACGCCGGACCTCAAAGTCCGGCACACGGCTATCCTTGTTCACGGCGTCCCCTGCGGGACCGGTTGGCCAGATAGCTGCCGGGGGGACATGGCCCCCGGCATTCGACAGTCAATCATTCAGGGCGTCATTCTTCAAGGCGTCTGACGAGTTCTTCGGTGAAAAGGCTGGCAACGGTCAGATCGGCGGAAGTGCCGGGATTGAGGCCGCGTTGTTTCAGCCGGGTATCGGCGCCGAGCAGCGCCGCCTCGCGGGCGGCGCGATCGGGCAAGGCGGCAAGGCTCCATCGGAGGTCGCCCATCTCCGCCTGCAGCGCCTTGGCGGCCGGAGGGCCGAACTTCCGGCCGACATGGCTGTCGGGAAATTCCTCGGCAAAGGCGAGGAAACAGGCGATCGCCGGCCACATTCCGGTCTCGCCGGCTTGCCGAGCGGCCGCCAAGGCGGGCAAGCCGACGTCGAAGATCCCGGCAAATCCGTCCGCATACTGCCGGGCGACGAGATCGCGCGGCGCGGCGAGGCGCATCGCCTCGACGAGGCTTATGCTCGGCGTCGCGCGGACGTCGTGTGCATCCTCCGTGCCGAGCCCGCCCGGCGAGGCGTGGGCGATGGCGCGAAAGGTGTTGGCGGCGTCGTCCGCGGTGAGATCGGACAGGACGCCGCCAATCGCCGCGCGCAGCCGCTCGGCCCCGCTGCCGCGGGCGGGCCCCGCTCGACGTTCGCCGCCCAGCCGCTCGGCCGCGACGGCGAGGGGGGCGACGAGGAGCAGGATGCCGAGATTGGTGTTCATGCCGACGGCGGCCCAAGTCGCTTCGACGGCGGCGAGAACGCGCGCCCCGGCGGGCGCGCTGGTCGCGGCGATCGCCGGGGCGGAGACGACGGCGCTCTGCTCGAAGACGCCGACATCCATGCCGTGCCCGCTGGCGAAGCGGTGGACGTTGCCGGGCTTCAGCGCGTCGAGTTCGGCCCGACAGGCCAAGAGATAGGCGTCGGCGATGGCCTGCGACGAAAGCATCAGGAGGCCCGGGCAAGGCTCGCCGGGCGATGGCCGGCGGCCCGGCCTGCCAGCCGTTCCAGGAGGTCGGCGACGCGCCGCGCGGGAATGTCGACGCCGCTCGCCTTCTCAAGGCCCGTCCAGGCCGGCATCGAGTTGACCTCGATCACCTGCGCTGCCCCCGCCGCGTCGCGCAGGAGGTCGACGCCGCAGAAATCGCCGCCGACCGCCTCGGTCGCGGCGATCGCCAGCGCTTCCAGCTCCGGATCGGCCGGCATCGGCAAGGCCGCGGCGCCTTGCTTGATGTTGGTGATCCACTGCCCGGCCTGGCGCATCATGCCGGCGGCGACGCGGCCGTTCGAGACGAGGATGCGGTAGTCGGTGAAGAGGCCGTTGCCGCCGTGCCCGGCGAAGCGCTGGAGATAGTAGACGCCGGCGATCTCCGCCTCGGACGGCAGGTCGTCCGCTCCGTGCACGAGGCGCAAGCCCTTGCCTTGCGCGCCGAACAGCGGCTTCAGCACCAGCGCGCCGTCCTCGCCGTCACAGATGCGCGCGGCCGCCGCCCGGCTTTCGACGGTCCAGCTGCGCGGGCTCGGCAGGCCGGCACGGGCGAGGAGGAAGCTCGTCATCGACTTGTCGACGCAGCGCTCGATCGAGGCGGCATCGTTCGACACGAGGACGCCGAGCCGGCCGAGTGCGTGCAGGACGCCGAGGCGGCGTGTCACCTGCTCGAAGCTGCCTGCATCGAGCGTGCGCACGCAGACCGCATTCGGCAGGTCCTCGCCGAAGTGCGGCATCACCAGCCCATGCCGGGCCGCGGTGTCGTAGGCGATGTCGGCGAGCTCGATCGCCGCCACCTCCGCGCCGGCCGCCGTGAAGGCGGCCAGCATGTCGCGGGCATGGCGGTCGAGATCGGCGGTGACGAGGGCGATGCGGGGCGCGGGTCTTGTGGCGCTCGGCGCTGGCGGAACTGCCTCGGCAGCGCTCACGAGAAGGAGGCGTCGAGCAGCGCCGGATGGACCCCGCCGGCGCGGAACGTCTCGCCGGTCTCGAGCGCGACCACGGCGACCTCGGCCGGGCTGAACAGGCTTGGATCGATCTTGTAGAAGTCGCCGTCGTATTGCTGGAAGATCTTGGCGAAGGGTGTGCCGTGGTCGGCGGAGTTGTGGCTCGGCAGTGCTTCGGCCAGCGCCTTCGCCTCGGCCGCCGGGCCGGTGACGTGGAGGAGCACGCGGCCGCCATAGATCACCGCGTCGTTGGTGCGGCCCATGGCGGTAATGAAGTCGGGATGCGGCGGCGGCAGCGGGACCGTGCCGAGGCCCGACTTGATGCGCGAGAGGTCGAAGGCCAGCGTGTGCGCCTTGTGCAGGGCGACCTCGACGACGCGGCCGATGATCTGGACGGTGCCGGCAAGGCTCTGCGTCGGCGCGTAGAGGATGGTCAGCCGGTCCGGCGCGACCTTGCAGTCATCGGCGATGCGGCGGACGAGCTCCTCCGGCGGCGGGCTGCCGGTCTCCAGCACCAGGATCGCCCGCTCGCTGGCATCGGCATAGGCGATGTCGGCAAACAGCGTTTCCTTGCCGGCGAGCGCCCGGGCGGGGCCCGAGCCCATCGAGAAGTAGTTGCCTACCTCCGAGGTCAGCTGCCAGCCGGCATACTGGCTGCCGAGGCAAGCGAGCACGGGATCAGAGGTCTCGACGGTCAGCGCGAAGGGATAGCGCGGCAGCGAGGCGTCGGCGACGAGGCTGGCGCGGCCGAGCCCGCCGAGACAGATCTCGGTGAGCAGCCGGCCGGCCTCCAGGCTGCCGAACGCCGCGGCGCCGGCATCGACCAGCGTTTCGCCGGCACTGCCGGTAGAGACCGCCACGCCGAGCGCGTCGGCGCGGTCGATGAGCTCGGCGACGATCCGCTCGGCGCCGCGGCTGACCGAGGGGGTGCGCGGGCCGCGCGCGGGCATCTGCGGATGGGTCATTGCGGCATTCCCTCGATCGAAATCTTGATGGCGGCGAGCCGGCTGGCCAGAAGGGCCATGGCGGCATCAGGCGTCTCGCCGTCCGCCTTCAGCGTGCAGATCGGCTCGCCGTAGCGGATGACGGTGCCCGGCATGGGCCTGTCCGACACGAAGTCCGGCCAAGTGACGCTGCCGATCGTCAGCATCTCGGCCTCGCTATAGGCAAAGCCCGCGGCGCGGATCGGTGTCGCCGGCAGCGCACCCGGGCCACCGGGGAGGCGGCCGACGCAGGCGTCGAGGTGGATGGTCAGCAGCGGCGTGCCCGGCCGTTCGAACACGTCCATCGAGGCGCCGGGGCGTGGGTTGATCTCGAGGAGGATCGGCGCGTCGCTCTCGTCGAGGATGAAGTCGGCGCTGCAGATGCCGGCCAGCGCCGGCACGGCCGCGGCGATCGCCGCGATGGCACGGCCGATGCCGTCCTCCAGGCCCTCGCGCAGCCGAACCGGGCCGCAGGCGCCGCCATAGCGGAACGGCTCCGTTGGGCTGGGGCTCGGCCATTGCTCGGAGAGCCCGAGGATTTCGGCCCGTCCGCCGGCGGCGACGAAGAGCGCCGAGCGCCGGTCGCCGGCGACGAAGCGCTGGTAGTAGCGGTCGGGCGCCGGGTCGCGGGTCGCGAGTGTGCCGATGTGCAATCCGCCGGCCGCGCCTGCGCGCTTGCTCAGCCAGTGCGTGCCGTCGTCCGCCTCGGTTTCCGGACGCTCGCGCTGGGTCTGGGGATGGCGAATGCCGTTGCGGCTGCACAGTGCGGCGAAGCCGAGCGGGTCCTTTAGCGTCCGGACGGTGTCGCCGCTATTGCCGAGCAAGGGCCAGCGCGCGGCGATGGCGTCGATCAGTTCGGGGCGGTCCTCGAAGCCCGGGCCGCAGACGACGCCGACGGGTTCGTGCCCGGCCGCCAGCGCACCCAGCGCTGCCAGCAGATCGTCGCCGTCAAAGCCATCGACAAAGTCCCCCTCGACGGTGCGGAAATCGGCGACGAGATCGCGCAGGTCGTTATCGGCGAAGAGGTCGGCAACGAGCGGCGTGTAGCCGGCCGCGCGCGCGCTGGCGGCGAGCGAGCGGCCGGAGAAGGTGGCGATGAGCAGAAAGGGTGCCGCCATTAGAGCTCGGGGACGAGCGTGCGGGCGAGGATGAAGGCATCGCGGAAATCGAGCGCCAGCACCTCGTCCGCCTCGATCATCCGCCGGAACAGACCGGATTCGGTCTGGTACTTGACGTTGCCGATGGCCAGCGCGCCGACGCCGAGGATCGAGGATCCGGCGATCGGCTTGCCCATGTCGAAGACGTCGACGCCCTCGATGCCGGACGGCGGCACCGCGTTGACGTCGGCGGCTGCCAGGAGCTTGGGGGCGGCCTTGAGGTTCTCCGCGGTGAGGACGCGCACGCCGGCCTTGGCGGCGGCGAGCACGATCTCGGTGCCCTCGAGCACCGCGGCCTTCTCCGCGTCTGTCGCGCCGTTGACCGCGGCGACGTCGACGCCGAAGCGCGCCTTCATCTCGTCCGCCCGGGCCTGGACGCGCGCGACGCCGCTGTGGCCGACAAGCGTCACCTCGGCGCCCTCAAGCGCGGCGATAACGGCCGAGCAGTAGCCGACGACGCCGGTGGCGCCGAACACGGCGATGCGGGTGCCGGCCAGCCCGCGGCCGTGCTTGGCCTGCACGACCTTCTCGGTGCAGGCGACCATGGCGGCGGCGGTGGTGAAGGAGCCGGCGGGATCGGCGAAGATGTTGGTGCCGAAGGGCGGCACCAACGCCGCCTTGGCCGCGTCGATCATGTCGAGCGCCAGCACGGCGTCGTCGCCGCCGAAGAAGATGCCGGTCGAGACGCCGAAATGCGGCGGCCGGGAAAAGATCGCGTCCTGGACGAGGTCGGCGACCTCGTCCAGCGTGACGTTCTCATAGGGCACGATGACGTCGTAGCCGGCGTCGGCCGCCATGTTCACGTCGAACGGGCTGACATGCTTGTGCGGCGTCAGCATGTGCAGGATGTTTTTCTGGGCCATGTTTCCTCCAGGACGTTTTCGGCCGGTTTTCCCGGCATTCTTGTTCGGGCGGCAGCGCTCAGGCGGCCGAGGTCGTCGTGATGGTAGCCCCGCTGTTGCGCCCCTCGACGACGCGGATGTCGAGGCTCTCGCCGGCCCCACGCAGCCTTGCGACCATGGCGCGGGCCTCCTCGACGCTGGCGGCGAAGGCGAAGCCGGTCGGTCCCCAGGAGCTCTGGCCGATGCCGGTCGCGCCCATCGCCTTCAGCTGCGCCATGGCGCTGGCGACGCGCGGGCTGCTGAAGAGGCCGCCTTGCGCGGCCGCGAAATGCTCGCCGACATGCCGCTGGATTTCGCCGAGCGCGGCGCCGAAATTGGCGAGGTCGGTTTCGACGAGGGCCGGCAGCAACTGCATCAGCACGAGGCGGCAGATCTGCGCGGCGGTGGTTTCGGGGAATGCCGGAAGGGCGGCGAAGGCGTCGACCTCTTCGCTGCCTTCGAGGCCGTTGCGGGCGGGATCGATCACCAGGATCGCCCGCCAGGCTTCGGGAAACCGCAGCCGGGCGATGACCGGCGGGGGCAGGTTCAGCGCGCCCTTGCCGCCATCGACGAGGAACCCGCCATCGTTGAAGAAGCCCGCGCCGACGCCCGAACGGCTGCCGCGGCCGAGGAAGGCGGCATCGCCCTCCGGATCGAGCGGCATGCCGTTCAGCCGGCGCAGCGCCCCGGCGACGGCGAGCGCCAGCTGCGTGCCCGAGCCAAGGCCCGCATGGGCGGGGATGACGCCGGAAATCGCGAGGTGGTGGTGGTGGTGGCTGATGCCGAGATGGGCGCGCATCGCCTCGAGGTGCCAGCGGGCGCGCGACTTCTCCGGTCCCTCGACCACCGTCGCCTCGGCGCGGCGGAGGGTAATGCGAGTCGATGGCTCCGACACAGCCATGCCGATGCCGCCGAACCGGCGGCCGAGGCCACCCTGCATGTCCAGGAACCCCAGATGCAGGCGCGCGGGCGCTGCGACGCTGACGACGTCCGTTGTCACGATATGTCCTGTCTTCTGATGCCCGCTCAACTATTATTCTTCTTTGGCGAAGGCCGGCAAGGGGAGAAACCGAGGCGATGGCGAACGAGGGCACCTATTGCGATGACGCGGTCAACGAAATCCTTCGGCGCGACCTGCCGCGCTGGCGGCTGGAGGACGGCTCGATCCGGCGGACCTTCAAGACCCATGGCTGGAAAGCCAGCCTGATGGTGGTCAATGCCATCGGCCACCTGGCGGAGGCGGCGTTCCATCATCCTGACCTCCTTGTCTCCTACGGTGCGGTCGAGGTGCGGCTTTCCCATCATGACGCCAAGGGGATCACCGACCTCGACTTCGAGCTGGCGCGCAAGATCGAGGTTGTGATCGGCTGGCAGCCTGGCCGGGAAGCCGGGGCACTGACTGGGCCGCCTGACGATCCACGCTTCGCCTACATCCGCTACGACGACTGAGATCGCGGGCGATCCGCAACTGCGCCGGCGGCTTGCCGCTACAATTTTTGCACGCCGGGGCTTGGCGCTTGGGCGTCCTTGGCTTTAACTGGCCCCGGGCGCCAGGAAGCGATGTCTTTTGGGCAATGTAGGGACTGACGGGCCGAAGGCTCCGCGGGACGGGTTGGACGGGGCAACAGCGCCTGTCGCCTGGATCGACGGGGCCGGAGCCGCACAGGACGGAGCGATCGCGGCGGCAGCGCAGCTGATCGGTCGCAGCCGCATGCCGCTGTTCACCGGGCTGTCGACGGACGTCGCCGGCGTGAAGGCGGCGTTGCGGCTGGCAAAGCTGGCGGGCGGCGTGATCGACCACGGCGCTTCGGAGGCGCTCTACCGCAACATCGAGGTGCTGCGCGGCAGTGGCATGTTCCTCGCCGTGCCCGCCGAAATGCGCCGGCGTGCCGATCGTTTCCTCCTCGTCGGCGGCGATGCCGCGACCCTTTCGCCGGACCTTCTCGCCTTTCTCTTCAGTTGCACCCGCGATCTCGGCCGAGACGGCGAGGGTGGCGGCGAGCGGCGCATCGTCTGGCTCGGCGGGCCAGCCGATCCGCAGATCGGGTCCGGCCGCATCCCGGTCGAGGCTGTCGCCTGCGACATCATCGATCTCGCCGATGCCACAGCGATGATCCGCGCCGCGCTTGGCGGACGGCGTTTCGGCGAGGGGCCGATCGATCGCGACAAGGCCGCCGAGATCGCCGCCTGGCTGAAAGGCGCGGGCTTCGCCTGCGTCCTCTGGTCCGCTGAAAGCCTGGACGCGCTCGGCGTCGAGATGCTCGCCGGCCTCGTCGCCGACCTCAACCTCACCACCCGTGCCTCCTCGATCCCGCTCGCTGGCCCCGGACAGGCCTGGGGGGCGGCGCAGATTGCCACCGCCGTCACCGGCTATCCGCTGCGGGTGAGCTTTGCCCGTGGCGACGCCGAGCACGACGCCTTCGCCTATGCCGCCGGCCGGCTGATCGCCGCGGGCGAGGTCGATCTCGTCGTCGACATCTCCTCGCTCGCCGCCTTCTCGGGCGCTGAGCCGAAAGGCGACGTGCCGCTGATCGTGCTCGGGACGCTATCGGCCGCCTCGGCCTTGCGGCCCGAGGTCGGCTTTGCCGTCGCCGAGATCGGTGCGGGAAGCCTCGTCTATGCCGACGAGATTTCGAGCTTCGTGCCGGTGGAGGCGTCCGATGAGGAGGCCGCCGCGCCCGGCGATCTGCCGACGGCCGCCGCCATCCTCGACGCGCTCGCCGCTGCCCTCGAAGCCGGCCTCGGCGGTTCCGAGCGAAAGGCCTGACGATGCTGACGAAACTTTCCGGCGGCCATGTCGTCGATCCCGTCAACGGCCGCGACGGCATCGGCGACCTCTTCTTCGATGACGGCCTGATCGTCGCCGCGCCCGGGGAGGGACGGACGCCCGACAGGACCATCGACTGCACCGGCATGGTCGTGATGGCGGGCGCCATCGACATCCACTCCCATATCGCCGGCGGCCATGTGAACACCGCGCGGCTGCTGCTGCCGGAGTTCCACAAGGCGTTCAAGGCGCGGCCCGATGCGACGGCGCTGACCAAGGTCGGCTGGACCACCGAGGAGACGGGAATTCTCTATGCCGGGATGGGCTTCACCACCGTCGTCGAGCCGGCGATGGCGCCGTCCGCGGCGCTGCACGCGCATCTGGAACTTGCCGACATCCCGATCATCGACAAGGCGACGCTGGTCATCCTCGGCAATGACGACTTCCTCTTGTCGCTGATGCGCGCCGGCGAGAGCGAGGCGGCGATCGAGGACTACGTCGCCTGGTCGGTCTCGGCGTCCCGAGCGCTCGGGGTGAAGACGATCAATGCCGGCGGATCCGCCGCGTTCAAGGACAATGTCCGCGGCTTCTCCTTCGACGACACCGTGCCGGACTACGGCGTCACCTCGCGGCAGATCGTCAAGACGCTGCAAGGCGCGGTGACGCGGCTCGGCATCGCCCACCCGCTGCACGTCCACTGCAACAATCTCGGCATTCCCGGTAGCAGCGCCGATGCTGCCGCGATGACGATGGACGCCGCGGAAGGGCAGCCGCTGCACCTCGCGCACATCCAGTTCTACGGCTATGGCGCCGACGGCAAGCGCGCCTTCTCGTCGGAGAGCGAGCGCTTGGCCGCCGTCGTCAACGCGACGCCGGAGGTGACCGTCGACATCGGCCAGGTGATGTTCGGCCAAACCGTCACCGTCTCGTCCGACGCGATGCGCCAGTTTGGCGGGCGGGCGGGGGCGAGCCCGAAGAAGAGCGTGATCCAGGACGCGGAGGCGAATGGCGGCGGCGTCGTGCCGATCGACTATCGCCAAGCCAACTACTTCAACGCGCTGCAATGGGCGATCGGGCTGGAGCTGTTCCTCTTGATCGAGGATCCCTGGCGGGTCTTCTTCACCACCGACCATCCGAACGGCGCGCCCTTCACCGCCTATCCCGAGATCTTCGCGCTGCTGATGGACCGGGAGGTTCGCGCCCGCTGGATCGAGGCGATGCCGAAAGCGGCGATGCGGATGACCAAGCTGCCGGAACTCGCGCGCGAATATACGCTGAACGAGATCGCCATTATGACCCGCGCCGCGCCAGCCAAGCTGCTCGGCCTTGCCGACCGGGGCCATCTCGGGCCGGGCGGCATTGCCGACGTCGCGGTCTACCGCGCCAGTCCGGACAAGGCGGCAATGTTCGGCAAGGCGGCCTATCTCTTCAAGGACGGCGACTTGGTGGTGAAGGACGGCGACATCGTCGCGCGGCGGATGGGCAAGACCCTGTCGCTCGGCACCAAGGCCGATCCCGCGATGCGGCGGCGGCTCGAGGCCTATTACGACGAGACATACGGCATCCCGATGCGCTGGTTCGAGGTGCCCCAACACGCCCTCGGGCTCGGCGATCCATTCAAGGTGGTCCCATGGCAGCGCTGATCCGCAACGGCGTCACCATCGACGACACCTTCGCCGAGGCCTTTCCGATGAGCGGCACGGGGGTCATCGTCACCGCCGTCAACGAGCGCTGGGTCATGGCGGCGGCGCAGTCGATGACCGGCTTCGCCACCTCCGTCATCGCCTGCGGCTGCGAGGCTGGCATCGACCGGATGCTGTCGGCGGACGAGACGCCGGACGGGCGGCCCGGCGTGCGGCTGTTGATCTTCGGGATGGAGCCGGTGGGACTGGCGAAGATGCTGGCGACACGGCTCGGCCAGTGCATCCTGACCAGCCCGTCCTCGGCCTGCTATGCCGGGTTGGAGGGCGAAACGCGCATCGATCTCGGCAATGCCATCCGCTATTTCTCCGACGGCTGGCAGGTCTCGAAGAAGTTCGGCGACAAGCATTTCTGGCGCATGCCGGTGATGGAGGGCGAGTTCCTGTGCGAAGCGCAGACGGGGTTGACCGGCAAGGCGGTCGGCGGCGGCAATTTGTTGTTCCTCGCCAAGGATGCTGCGCATGCCCTGAGCGCCGCGGAAGCCGCGGTCGACGCCATCCACGCCGTCGACGGCGCGATCATGCCGTTTCCTGGCGGCGTGGTGCGCTCGGGCTCGAAAATCGGCGGCAAGTACAAGGGCATGATGGCCTCCACCAACGACGCCTTCTGCCCGACGCTGAAGGGCGTGACGAAGTCCGAGCTCGGCCCCGAGATCGGCTCGGTGCTGGAGATCGTCATCGACGGCGTGACGTCCGAGGTGGTGGCCGAGGCCATGCGCGTCGGCCTGAAGGCGGTGGTCGACCTCGGCCCCGACAAGGGCGCGCTGCGCGTCAGCGCCGGCAATTACGGCGGCCAGCTCGGACCGCACCACTATCATCTGAAGGATCTCGCACCATGAGCGGCCTGACCTTCACGCTGCGGCACGCACCGGACCAGCGGCTCGACCTGTCCGGCCTGACCGCCGCCCGCCTCGCGGGGCTCGGCACCGCGGCGATCTCCGCCTTGCCGATTGGCACGACCCGCAGCGGTCTTGCCGTCGGCGACGTTTTTGCCGTTACCGGCGACGATCCCGCCGACATCCGCATCGTCGGCGGCTCCGAAAGGTTCGACCGGGTCGGCGAGGGCCAGGCGGGCGGTGCCATCCTCGTCGAGGGCGATGTCGGCCAGCGCGCCGGGCGGGCGATGACGGCCGGCACCCTGCAAATCCGCGGCTCGGCCGGCCCGTTTGCGGGCTCCGGCATGTCAGGCGGTACGCTGACGGTGACGGGCGATGCCGGCGACGATCTCGGCGGTCCGCTGGCCGGCGAGATGGCTGGCCTGCGAGGCGGGACGGTGAATGTTCTGGGGAGCGCTGGCGCGCGGGCCGGCCACCGGATGCGCCGCGGCGTCGTCGGGATTGGGGGATCTGCCGGACCGAATGCGGGCGCACGGATGATCGCCGGCACGATCGTCATCGGCGGACGGGCAGCGCGCGGCGCCGGCATGCTGATGAAGCGGGGCACGATCGTGCTCGCGGGCGGCACGGACGCGACCGGGCCGACCTTTCTCGACAACGGGCCCGCCGACCTCCTGATCCTGCGCCTGATGGCACGGACTTATGCGTCCGAACCGTTCGCCCGACCTCTGTTCGACGGCAGCCCGATGCGGCGCCTCGCCGGAGACACCGCGGTCTCGAGCCAGGGCGAGATCTTCCTGCCGCTGGACTGATTCTGATCCGGCCTTCCGCCATGTTGCAAGGTCTGCGGAAACGTCACCGCAGATCATAGAAAAACCGCCGGCACCTTTTGATGCCGGCGATTTTGCGATGGACCGGCGTCTCCCAGGGAGACGCCGCAGTCTCTGCTTCGAGCTTAGTTGCCGAAGGCCTTGGTCAGCGCCTTGACGGCCATGTCAGTCGCTTCCTTCGCCTGCGGCACCACGGCCGCCATGCCAAAGAACTCGTGCGTCACGCCGTCATAGGTCTTCTGCTCGGTGGCAACGCCGGCCGCCTTCAGCTTCTCCGCGAGCAGCTCGCCTTCCGAGCGCAGCGGATCGATCTGAGCGTTGATGATCGTGGTCGGCGGCAGGCCAGCGAGATCCGCGCGGTTGACGAGATCGAGCCGGGGATCGGCGGCCTGGTCCTTGCTCTCGAAGACGTTGGAGACGAACCACTCCATCGCCTGCTTCGACAGCGGCGCTGCGTTGGCATTCTCGATGTAGGACGGGGTCATCATGTCCTTGCCGGCGACGGGGTAGACCAGCACTTCCGCAAGCGGCATGGTGAGCTTCTGGTCGCGGGCCGCGATGGCGACGTTGGCTGCCAGGTTGCCGCCGGCGCTCTCGCCGACCAGTGCGACCTTCTTCGCATCGCCATTGAAGCTGCCGGAATTCTCGATCACCCACTTATAGGCCGCGATGGCGTCCTCGTGTGCCGCCGGGAACTTGTTCTCCGGGGCATGACGGTAGTCGGCGGAGACCACGACCGCCTTGGCGTTGGCGGCGATGCCGCGGGCCGAGGCGTCATAGGTATCGATGTCAGCGATCACCCAGCCGCCGCCGTGGAAGTAAACGACAACCGGAAAAGGCCCGGTGCCTTCCGGCGTGTAGACGCGGACCGGATTCTCGCCGGCTGCACCGGGGATCATCATGTCCTTGGTCTTCACCGCCTTGAAGGCAGCGTCCGGCTCAATGCCCTTCTCCTTCATCACGGCCATCGCCGCGTCTGCCGGCGTCGGGCCCTTGCGGGTCTCTTCGACGGACTGCGTGCCGATGGGCTTGGCGCCGAGTTCCTTCAGCTTTTCGAGGACCGACTTCATCTCGGCCGTCGGCTGCGCCATCGCAGGTTTGGCCGTGTCGCTCATTGGGGCAGTCGCCGGAGTGGCGGTCTGCGCGAGGGCGGCGGTCGAGAGGAGCGTTGCCGAAGCAAGCGCCAGAGCCAGACGGGTTGCGGTTTTCATAAGGTATCCTTTGGAATGCAGATGGATGTGGCTGGAGAACCGCACATCCCCTCGATGCGTTCCGCGTCAGTGAGCGAACAGAAACGTGATTGATTCCGAACGGTTTTTCGGCGTGTCCGTCTGCCGTGGCGGGAACCACAAGAAGGCTCGGGCGTGTCTTAGCCTGGGACAAACGGCCAGCGAGTTCAAGCGTGACGACGGATCGCCAAGAGGGCTCCGCCTGTGCTCGCGAAATCTTGAGAGATCTGGTGTCTGCGCGTGTCTTCCTCCCCATGCATGCTGCTCTACGATCAGATGTGCAGGGGATGGGTGCGGCCGATGTAGCGCTCCCTCGGTTTCCTGCGATGGGCACCAAAATTGGGCTGTCGGCCCAGGGAGCGCGAAATGATCGACCTGATCCTATCCGTCTGCATGGTTTCCCAGCCACAGACCTGCAAGGAAGAGCATCTCTACTACGAAAGCCGGGGCACGCTGACCCAGTGCATGATGCTGTCGTCACCCTATGTCGCCCAATGGGCCGGCGACCACCCGCAGTGGAAGGTGACAAGCTGGAAGTGCGGTTGGCCACAGGCGCGTAAGCAGCCAATCTGAACAGCAACGTGCCATATGCCTTATAAATAGGCAGATTTACTGGTGCAGCAGGAGCATGCAGAGGCGGAGAAAGTCTTGTGCATCGAGCCTGCTGATTCTCGCGGCATTCCAACCGTTCGGAACGCCCTGCGAGGCCTTGATCAGCAGTCGACTGACTATTTTGTAGCGGTCGAACTTTGGTTGGCAGCGATATGGCACGCGGCTTGCCAATCCACTTGCGAGGATCCGTCAGGGGGCGGGTCGGAACGAGTGGAGAGTGGGAATGTTTTCAGCGAAGAAGTGGCTGCGGGGAGCCGCTGCGGCCTTGGCGCTCGGGTCTCTCGGGGCCCCTGCAGCCCAAGCGCAGGAGACCATCAAGGTCGGCGTGCTACATTCGCTCTCCGGCACGATGGCGATCTCCGAGACGACCCTCAAGGACGTCATGCTGATGCTGATCGAGGAGCAGAACGCCAAGGGCGGCCTGCTCGGCAAGAAGCTCGAGCCGGTCGTCGTCGATCCCGCCTCCGACTGGCCGCTGTTCGCCGAGAAGATGCGCGATCTCGTTTCTGCCCAGAAGGTCGCGGCGGTGTTCTGCTGCTGGACCTCGGTCTCGCGCAAGTCGATCCTGCCGGTCGCCGAAGAGCTCGACACCGTCGTGTTCTACCCCGTGCAGTACGAGGGCGAAGAGTCCTCGAAGAACATCTTCTACACCGGCGCCGCCCCGAACCAGCAGGCGATCCCGGCCGTCGACTACATGATGGAGGAGGGCGTGAAGCGCTGGGTGCTGGAAGGCACCGACTACGTCTATCCCCGCACCACCAACAAGATCCTCGAGGCCTATCTCCTGTCGAAGGGCGTCCCGGCCGAGGACATCAAGGTCAACTACACGCCTTTCGGCTTCAGCGACTGGCAGACCGAGGTCTCCGCCATCAAGGAATTCGGCGCAGCCGGCAAGAAGACGGGCGTCGTGTCGACCGTCAACGGCGACGCCAACGTGCCGTTCTACAAGGAACTCGCCAACCAAGGCATCACCGCCAAGGACATTCCGGTCATGGCCTTCTCGGTCGGCGAGGAAGAGCTGGCGGGCATCGACACCGCCCCGCTGGTCGGCCATCTCGCCGCCTGGAACTACTTCCAGTCGGTCGACACGCCTGAGAACGCCGCCTTCATCAAGGCCTGGCACGCCTACATCAAGAACGACAAGCGCGTGACCAACGACCCGATGGAAGCCCACTTCATCGGCTTCAACCTCTGGGTCAAGGCGGTCGAGAAGGCCGGCACCACCGACCCGGACAAGGTCATCGACGCCATGGTCGGCCTGTCCGTGCCGAACCTTTCCGGCGGCATGGCGACGATGGGCAAGAACCATCACATCACCAAGCCGACGCTGATCGGCGAGATCCAGGCCGACGGCCAGTTCGAAGTCGTCAAGGAGATCCCGGCCGTCGAGGGCGATGCCTGGTCGGACTTCCTGCCGGAGTCGAAGCCGCTCGTCGCCGACTGGACCGACCCGATCCGCTGCGGCAACTACAACACAGAGACCAAGACCTGCGGCGGTTCCGCCAAGGCCGACTAAGCCTTTCGCGTCGCTGCTGCCAGCGGCGCGACACTTCTCGGCAGACCGCGGCGATACGGCACCCTCTTTCGCAAGGCCTGCCCGGACGGCGTGCATGACCTCCCGCATGCGCGCCCTCCCCACGGGGCGGCGGCCCTCGCCGCCGCCCCGTCTTTCCCATCCTCGCAACCGGCGTCCCGATGACATTTTCTACGCTGCGACATGCCTTTCTCGCCGGCCTCATGCTCTTGGCCGCCTTCCTCCTGCCGGGCCTCGCCATGGCGCAGGACGCCACCGGCATCGCGCCGATCATCGCGGAATTCGCTGGCAAGAAGAGTTTTGACGAGACCGAGGCGACCGTCCGCAAGCTCGCCGCCACCGGCGATCCGGCCGTGGCTCTCGCCTTGAACGCGCTGGCGGCGGGTGAGCTGTTCTACCGCGCCGACGGCAGCGTGGTGATCGCCCGGGGGCGGGCGGATCCGGCCGAGATCCTCGACCCCTATGCCGGCACCGCCCTCGGCACCGTGCCGACCGCCGACCTGCAGAAAGTCCGCGTCAAGAACTCCATCCGCGTCGTCGTCGCCGATGCGCTGGGCACGCTGACGCTCGGCTCGCCCGATCCCGCACGCCGCCTGTCCGCGGCGATGAACCTCTTCACCTCCGCGACGCCCGATCAGGTCGGCGTGCTTGATGCCGCCATCGCCAAGGAGGACGTGCCGGCGGTCAAGCTGCGGCTCAGCCAAGCGCGCGCCGCCGCCGTCATCAAGTCCGACCGCCCGGTGCCGGAGAAGCTCGCTGCGATCCAGCTGATCGCCGACCGTGGCGACCGGCAGTCGCTGGTGGTGCTCGCCGAAATTCGCTCCGCCGAAGCGTCCGAGCTGACCGCTGCCGCAACCGCCGCCGCGGCCGCCATCGAGCAGAACATCACCCTCTGGGGCTACGCGCAGAACGTCTGGTACGGGCTGTCGCTCGGCTCGGTGCTGCTGCTCGCCGCCATCGGCCTTGCCATCACCTTCGGCGTGATGGGCGTCATCAACATGGCGCATGGCGAGATGGTGATGCTCGGCGCCTACACCACCTTCGTCGTCCAAGAGGCGATCCGCACGCATGCGCCCGGCCTGTTCGACTGGTCGCTACCGATCGCGTTGCCGCTGGCTTTCGCCGTCTCGGCCCTCGTCGGCCTGGTGATGGAGCGCTTCCTCATCCGCTTCCTCTACGGCCGGCCGCTGGAGACGCTGCTCGCGACCTACGGCGTCTCGCTGATCCTGCAGCAAGGCATCCGAACGATCTTCGGCCCGACCAACCGCGAGGTCGGCAATCCCTCCTGGATGTCCGGCGCCTTCGATGTCGGGCTGATGTCGGTGACCTGGAACCGCGCCTGGATCATCGTCTTCTCCGCCGTCATCTTCTTTGCGCTGCTCGCCGCGCTCAACCGCACGGCGATGGGTCTGCAGATGCGGGCCGTCACCCAGAACCGCAAGATGGCCTCGGCCATGGGCATCCGTACCCCTTGGGTGGATGCCGCGACCTTCGCGCTCGGCTCGGGCATTGCCGGCATTGCCGGCGTCGCGCTCAGCCAGATCGACAACGTCTCGCCCGATCTCGGCCAGGGCTACATCATCGACAGCTTCATGGTCGTCGTCTTCGGCGGCGTCGGCAATCTCTGGGGCACGCTGGTCGGCGCGATGTCGCTCGGCATCGTCAACAAGCTGCTGGAGCCCTATGCCGGCGCGGTGCTCGGCAAGATCGTGGTGCTCGTCCTCATCATCCTCTTCATCCAGAAGCGACCGCGCGGCCTGTTCGCCCAGAAGGGGAGGTTCGTGGACGCATGATCTTTGCCAAATTCCTCGGACCGCGCGTCTGGTTCATCGTCCTGTCGCTGCTGGCCGCCGCCATCCTGGTGCCGATGGCGAACCAGTGGGTGCCGGAGACGAGCGCGCTGCACATCCCCTCCTATGCCGTCCCGCTGATCGGCAAATATCTCTGTTACGCGCTGCTGGCGCTCTCGCTCGACCTCGTCTGGGGCTATGTCGGCATCCTCAGCCTCGGCCACGGCGCCTTCTTCGCGCTCGGCGGCTATGCCATGGGCATGTACCTCATGCGCCAGATCGGCACCCGCGGCACTTATGGCAATGCGGTGCTGCCCGACTTCATGGTCTTCCTCAACTGGAAGGAATTGCCCTGGTTCTGGACCGGCTTCGACCAGTTCTGGTTTGCCGCCTTGATGGTGTTCCTGGTGCCCGGCCTGCTCGCCTTCGTCTTCGGCTATTTCGCCTTCCGCTCCCGCGTCACAGGCGTCTATCTCTCGATCATCACCCAGGCGCTGACCTACGCGCTGCTCCTCGCCTTCTTCCGCAACGACATGGGTTTTGGCGGCAATAACGGCCTGACCGACTTCAAGGAACTACTCGGCTTCCCGCTCGCCGCCGCCTCGACCCGGCTCGGCCTCTTCGTCGCCAGCTGCGTGGCGCTCGCGCTTGGCGTCATCCTCGTCGGGCTCATCACCCGCTCGAAACTCGGCAAGCTGATGATCGCCGTGCGCGATGCCGAGAGCCGCACGCGCTTCCTCGGCTGGCGCGCCGAGCACGTGAAACTCTTCGCCTTCACCGTCTCAGCGATGATGGCGGGGCTGGCCGGTGCGCTCTACGTGCCGCAGGTCGGCATCATCAATCCCGGCGAGTTCGCGCCGGTCAATTCCATCGAGGTGGTGGTCTGGGCGGCGGTCGGCGGCCGCGGCACGCTGCTCGGCCCGGTGATCGGCGCGCTGATCGTCAATGCCGGCAAGAGCTTCTTCACGGCGGCGGCGCCCGAGTTCTGGCTGTTCGTGCTTGGCGGCCTCTTCGTCTTCGTGACGCTGTTCCTGCCGCGCGGCATCGTCGGTACCTTCGACGCCGGCTGGGGCGGGCTGCGTGATCGCCGGCGGGCCCGCGCGGCGGAAAAGGGCATCGGCGACTCCCGCACCGGCAGCGATGCCGCCGTGCCGAGTGCGGCGGAGTGAAGCCGATGAACGAGATCAATCCCGCCTTCTCCGCGCTCGACGGTGCCGGCTTCGTCGTCTCGCCGCACCCCTATGCCACGCAGCGCGCCGCCGAACTCGCGGCCAAGGCCAGCCTTGTCTCGCCGCGGCGCGAAACGCTGCTCTATCTCGACGGCGTGACGAAGACCTTCGACGGCTTCAAGGCGATCAACGGCCTCTCCATCGTCATCCAGAAGGGCGAGATGCGGGCGATCATCGGCCCGAACGGCGCGGGCAAGACGACGATGATGGACATCATCACCGGCAAGACCAAGCCCGATACCGGCGAGGTGTTCTTCAAGGGCGACGTCGACCTCACCCAGCATGACGAGGCCGACATCGCCTCAATGGGCATCGGCCGGAAATTCCAGAAGCCGACGGTGTTCGACAGCCACACCATCGAGGACAATCTGCGCCTTGCCATGGCCGGGACCCGCAGCGTCTTCGCCGCGCTGTTCCACCGCAATGGTCCGGCCGAGGCGCACAAGATCGACGAGATCCTGACAACGACGCGGCTCAGCGCACGGCGCGCGACGCTCGCCGGAGATCTCAGCCACGGGCAGAAGCAATGGCTGGAGATCGGCATGCTCCTGGCCCAGGACCCGGAACTGCTGCTGGTCGACGAGCCCGTCGCGGGGATGACCGATGCCGAGACCGAGGAGACCGCGCGGCTCCTGAAGGACATCGCCCGGACGCGCTCGGTGGTCGTCGTCGAGCACGACATGCATTTCGTCCGCGCGCTGGGCGTGAAGGTCACTTGCCTGCACGAGGGCTCGGTGCTCGCCGAGGGCACGCTCGACGCCGTCAGCGCCGATCCGCGCGTCGTCGAAGTGTATCTGGGGCGGTGATGGCGCGCACTGGGCTTCAGCCGCCGATCTCCCCCCTTGAGGGGGAGATGCCCGGAAGGGCAGAGGGGGGTGCCGTCGAGCGCCGACTTTTCCGCCCATCGGCTCCCGGAATAGCCCGCCGACGCAGCGGCAGCTCGCCCCCCTCTGGCCTACCGGCCATCTCCCCCTCGGGTGGGGAGATCGGCGCGTCGCCGCTGCGCTCGTCCTGTGTTGCGGCGGGCCGCCTTGTCTCGAAAGGCCTTCCATGCTGAACGTCTCGAACATCGACCTTTACTACGGCGCGGCCCAGGCCTTGCGCGGCGTGTCGATGAGCGCTGGGAAGGCCGAGATCACCTGCGTGCTCGGGCGCAACGGCGTCGGCAAGACCAGCCTCCTGCGCGCCATCGTCGGCCAGCAGCCGATACGCTCGGGCGAGATCGCGCTCGACGGCCATCCGCTCGGGCGGGAGGCGCCCTATGCGCGGGCGCGGCGCGGCATCGGCTTCGTGCCGCAGGGGCGCGAGGTGTTTCCGCTGCTGACGGTGAAGGAAAACCTCGAGACCGGCTATGCGCCGCTGAAGCGGACGGACCGGCATATCCCCGAGCACGTCTTCGAGCTCTTCCCGGTGCTGAAGACCATGCTCGGCCGGCGTGGCGGCGACCTGTCCGGCGGACAGCAGCAGCAGCTCGCGATCGGCCGGGCGCTGGTGACACGGCCGGGACTCCTGGTGCTGGACGAGCCGACCGAGGGCATCCAGCCCTCGATCATCAAGGACATCGGCCGGGCCATCCGCTACCTCAAGGAGCATTCCGGCCTCGCCATCCTCCTCGTCGAGCAGTATCTCGACTTCTGCCGCGAACTCGCCGACAAGGTCTACATCATGGATCGCGGCGAGATCGTCTTCGAGGGCACGGCCGAGGATCTCGACCGCCCGGAGGTTCGCAAGCATCTCACCGTCTGACGCGCTGCCCATCGACATCGCCCCGGCAGCCCCCGCGCCGGTCCCTGACATGCAGCGGGCCCGCGGCCGGGCGATGGCCGAGTTCCGCCTGACGGACGGCCGCTCACGGCTGGCGAAGCTGCACCAGGCGGGCTGCCTGAAGCTGCGCTTTCCCCGGAACGGCGAGGCGATGGCGGAAGCCGTGCTGATCAACTCCTCCGGCGGTCTCACCGGCGGCGACCGGCTGCAGCAGGATTTTGCCGCCGAGGCCGGATCTGCCCTCAGCCTGACGACGCAGGCCTCGGAGCGGGTGTACCGCGCCTCCGCCGGCGAGGCGCGGATCGCGACCACCATTCGGGTGGGCGAGGGGGCGAGCTTCCACTACTTGCCGCAGGAGACGATCCTGTTCGACGGCGGAGCTTTGGCCCGGACGCTCGATGTCGACTGTGCCGCGTCGAGCCAGCTGCTGGTGGCCGAAAGCGTGGTGCTCGGGCGGACGCTGATGGGCGAGACCGTGCGGGAGGGATCGCTGCGCGACCGCTGGCGCATCCGCCGCGACGGCGTCCTGGTCTTTGCCGAGAATCTGAGCATCGTCGGTGCGATCGACGACATCGCCGCGTCCGGGGCAAGCCTTGCCGGCGCCAAGGCCTTTTGCACGATCCTCTGCCAGTCGCCGGACGCCGAGAGCCTGCTCGACGATGTCAGGCACCGCATCGGCCCGGACGGCGGCGCCAGCCTCGTCGATGGCTTTCTCGTGGCGCGCTTGGTCGCCGGCAGCGGATTTTTGCTGCGCAAGCGGCTGATCCCCGTGCTGCAGGTGCTGGCAAACGCCCCGCTTCCGCGGGTATGGTCGATATGATGGGATCTGGAAGAAAGTGATGCGATGCAACTGACGCCGCGCGAGAAGGACAAGCTGATCATCGCCATGGCCGCGGAGGTTGCGCGCAAGCGGCTGGCGCGCGGCGTCAAGCTGAACCATCCCGAGGCGATCGCCATTATCTCCGACTTCGTCGTCGAAGGCGCCCGCGACGGGCGCTCGGTCGCCGACCTGATGGACGCCGGCGCCCATGTCGTCACCCGCGGCCAGGTGATGGAGGGCATCGCCGAGATGATCCACGACATTCAGGTCGAGGCGACATTTCCCGACGGGACCAAGCTCGTGACGGTTCACAAGCCGATCCGCTGAGCCACAACCTGATTTACGTCGGAAATTCTTTGCGTGACGGCAGGCTACTGGGTGTCGGCGGTGTCGAGTCCGGCAATTTCAGCATCGTTGGCGGCGCCGACGGCGAGATAGCGTCTCTCGAGGCTCGAGTAATAGACCGGGCCAGTCACTCCATCGATCGTCGCGGTGCGGATGATCATGCGCTCGGGGCCGCCCGTCTGGCTGGCGAGCGCCAGAAGAGCGACGACGGGGAGGCCGAGAAGGAGGCAGCGGGAGAGAGTGCGGGGCATCGTGGGTTCCGTGGAGCGGCGTTGGCTGTCTGTCTCGCCTCGCCGCCATCATAAGACAGAGGTCTTGGCGGAGCGGCTGCAAACTGTCTCGAATTTGAACGACCAATGAATATGCACATGCCGAGAAAGCGGATCCGGTGATGGTCTTTGACAGGAACGGCCGGGTCTTCCAAAGTATCCCGGCGGAAACGGTTTTTTAACCTGACTCGCCATGCCGGGCGCGACCCAAACCCGGGCGCCCTTGTTGACCTTTGAGGAACAGATGCTGAAACCTATCGCACTCGCCGCCGCTGCGCTCCTGACCGGAGTTGCCCCCGCCTTCGCACACCTCAATCCTGCGGAGCACGGCTCGCTGATGGCCGGCCTGTCGCACCCGCTTTTCGGGCTGGATCATATCCTGGCGATGGTGGCTGTCGGCCTCTGGGCGGCGCAACTGGGCGGCCGAGCCACCTGGATCGTTCCCACGGCCTTCGTCGGGACCATGATGGCCGGCTTCGTTGCGGGCACCGCGGGCTTCGCACTGCCCTTCGTCGAGCCGACGATCCTCGCCTCGGTCGTGGTGCTCGGCCTCCTCGTCGCCGCGGCCGTCCGCTTGCCGCTGGCCGCATCGGCGCCGCTGGTCGGCATGTTCGCCCTGTTCCACGGCCATGCCCACGCAGCCGAGCTCGGTTCGGCCGGCGCGCTGAGCTTCGGCCTCGGCTTCGCCCTCTCGACGGCGCTGCTGCATGCGGCGGGTGTCGGCCTCGGGCTGTCGCTCGGCCGGTTCCAAATCGTCGCCCGACTGATCGGCCTCGGCACCGCCATCGTCGGCGTCGCGCTGATGGCGGGCTGACCATGATCCCCGGCGAAGTCATCACAGCACCCGGCGACATCGTCCTCAACGAGGGCCTCGACGCCGTCATCCTCGAGGTGTCGAACACCGGGGACCGGCCGATCCAGGTCGGCTCGCACTACCACTTCGCCGAAACCAATCCTGCGCTCGATTTCGACCGCGCCGCGGCGCGGGGTCATCGGCTCGACATCGCTGCGGGAACGGCCGTGAGGTTTGAGCCCGGCCAGACCCGGGAAGTGGCCTTGGTGCCCCTCCGCGGTCTCCGCGAAGTCTACGGGTTCAATGCAAAAATCATGGGCGCTCTGTAGCGCCCATGATTGGTTTCGAAACCTGACGGCTCACGGGAGATTCAGTCGCCGTTCGGCTTGGGAGTAGCGCTGGGCTGAGCCTCGAGTGCTCCGCGGATCTGCTGAGGGTCGACCGCGATCTTCGGGGCCGGAATGCTGTAATCCTCCGCCCGGCCCGCGCCGGAAGCGCCCATTCCGGTGCCGCCCGAACCGCCACCACCGATGGCGTTGCTCGATCCGCTGGAGGACGTCGTCGCCCCGGCATTGCCCGTGCGGGCGATGGTATCGGCATTGGTGCTGTTGACCGAGCTCGAGCCTTGCGTCGCCGTCCCCTCGCTGCCCATCGTATCGGCCGGCGCGCTGGTGGAGATACCGCCCGACGGCCCGACATTGCCGCTACCAACCGTCCCGCTCGTCGTGCCCGACCCTGCAGTGCCTGTCGCGCCGGATCCGACCGTGCCGGAAGAGCCGAGGCCGCTGGCGCCGGAGCCGGTGCTGCCCGAGCTTGCGCCGCTGCCGACGCCCGCGGCGCCGCCACTGACGCCACTGCCGCTACCGCTGGCCGCCGAACTGCCGGTTACACCACCGGAACTGCTGCTGCTGCCCGAGCCGCTTGCGCCGCCGCCGGAGGCGCCGCCGCCCGAGCTGCCGCCGCCCGAGCCGCCGCCGGAAGACTGCGCGAAGGCCGGTGCGCCGGCGAGGAGGACGGAGGCGGAGAGGGCCAGAAGGAATGTGCGAGACATGGCATGAATCCTGTCGGTTGGTTCGTGACGCCACTCGGGCCGTATGCTGGAGCGGCGACGAACGTCCTGCCGCAACAATGCTGGGTCATCTCAGGCGTTCCGATATCGGTCGCCTGCCAACGGAGCGAACGTCTCTCCGTCACTGCGCGGGCTTGACGATCCGCGCCCGGCCGCCGCGGCTGAACGTGCTGTTGCGGGTGACGGCGCTGCGGCCGATGGCCGTCGGACCGTCCACCGCGTAAGCACCCGCGGCAGCGGGGTCGAGGCTTGAGCGTCCCTCGGCCGCGCGCTCGGCATTGCTCTTGCCGGACCGGATGCCCTTGCGCACCTTCGGCTTGATGTAGCTGTCGTCGAAATCCTTGCCGTATGCGCGCTCTTCGGCCGTATCGCCGAAGACCCGCGCGTTCGGAACCCGGTTGCCGCTTCTGACCTTCGGCTGGCCGACGATGCGCGCTCCGGACATCGAACTGCCGGTGGGAGTGCCCGGTGGGCCGCTGCCGAAGGCCTGCGCCTGGGCCGCGCCCGCAGAGAAGGTGAGGCCTGCGAGAAGGGCAGCCAGTGTCGGTGCGAATATTCTGTTCATGCCCTGTAGGTGGGGCGGGGAGCGGCCTTTGACAAACCAGATGGTTTGCGGTCCGAATGCGCTTCGGCACTGCAGCAAGGTTCGACCCGCTCGAATCCGCGGCAGCGCCGGTCCCGCGCCGTCCATGAGGTTCAAGATGTCGTTCCGAATTGCCCGCTCTTCCTATGCCGCGATGTTCGGCCCGACGACCGGCGACAAGGTGCGGCTCGCCGACACCGAGCTGTTCATCGAGGTGGAGAAGGACCTCACCACCTATGGCGAGGAGGTGAAGTTCGGCGGCGGCAAGGTGATCCGCGACGGCATGGGCCAGTCGCAGAGGAGCCGCGCCGAGGGCGCCGTTGACACGGTGATCACCAATGCGCTGATCCTCGACCATACCGGCATCTACAAGGCCGACATTGGCCTGCGCGACGGGCGCATCCACGCCATCGGCAAGGCCGGCAATCCCGACACCCAGCCGGGCGTCACCATCGTCATCGGTCCGGGCACCGAGGCGATCGCGGGCGAGGGCAAGATCGTCACCGCCGGCGGCTTCGACGCGCACATCCATTTCATCTGCCCGCAGCAGATCGATGCCGCGCTCTACTCCGGCATCACCACCATGCTGGGCGGCGGCACGGGCCCGGCGCACGGCACGCTCGCCACCACCTGCACGCCCGGTCCTTGGCACCTCGCGCGCATGCTGCAGGCGGTCGACGGCCTGCCGATGAACATCGGCTTTTCCGGCAAGGGCAATGCGTCGAAGCCGGCGGCGCTCGAGGAGATGGTGCTGGGCGGCGCCTGCGCGTTGAAGCTGCACGAGGACTGGGGCACGACCCCGGCGGCGATCGACTGCTGCCTCTCCGTCGCCGACGCCCATGACGTGCAGGTCATGATCCACACCGACACGCTGAATGAATCCGGCTTCGTCGAGGACACCGTCGCCGCCCTCAAGGGTCGCACCATCCACGCCTTCCACACGGAAGGCGCGGGCGGTGGCCATGCGCCGGATATCATCAAGGTCTGCGGCCTGCCGAACGTCATCCCGTCCTCGACCAACCCGACGCGGCCCTACACCGTCAACACGCTCGAGGAACATCTCGACATGCTGATGGTCTGCCACCACCTCGATGCCTCCATCCCCGAGGACATCGCCTTTGCCGAGAGCCGGATCCGGCGCGAGACCATCGCCGCCGAGGACATCCTGCACGACATCGGCGCCTTCTCGATCATCTCCTCCGACAGCCAGGCCATGGGCCGCGTCGGCGAGGTGCTGATCCGCACCTGGCAGACCGCCGACAAGATGAAGCGCCAGCGCGGTCGTCTCGCCGGCGAGCGAGGTGACAACGACAATCTGCGGGCCCGCCGCTACATCGCCAAATACACGATCAACCCGGCGATCGCGCAGGGCATGAGCCGCGAGATCGGCTCGATCGAGGTCGGCAAGCGCGCCGACATCGTGATCTGGGACCCCGCCTTCTTCGCGGTGAAGCCGGCCATGGTCCTCCTCGGCGGCATGATCGTCGCCGCGCCCATGGGCGATCCCAACGCCTCGATCCCGACCCCGCAGCCGGTGCACTACCGGCCGATGTTCGGCGCTTTCGGCAAGGCGACGGCGGCGATCGGCGCGACCTTCGTCTCAAAAGCCGCGCTCGACGACGGCCTGCGCGGCCGCATCGGCTGCGACAAGACCTTCCTCGCCGTCGAGAACACGCGCGGCGGCATTTCGAAGTCCTCGATGATCCTCAACGATGCCATGCCGCACATCGAGGTCGACCCCGAAACCTACGAGGTCCGCGCTGACGGAGAGCTCCTGACCTGCGAGCCCGCCACTGTGCTGCCGATGGCGCAGCGCTACTTCATGTTCTAGGATCGGCCGATCGCGCCGCGTCGCGGCGTGGCTCTCGTCGCCGAAGGAGCCGAACCGGTGTCCCGTCAGCCTGGCCAGTCCCGAGACGTCCCCGCGCCGCAGCGCGAAACGACGGCTTATGCGGCGGACTATTTTGCATGGGTCCAGGATCAGGTCGCGGCGATGAAGGCTGGAGAGTTGGATCGGCTCGATCTCGAAAATTTAGCCGAGGAGCTGGGTGATTTAGCTAACTCGGCCAAGCGCGAGATCGCTTCGCGGCTTAACGTGCTTCTGAGCCACCTGCTCAAATGGCGTTTCCAGCCCGCACGCCGGTCGAACAGCTGGAAGGCCACCATCGTCGAGCAGCGCAGCCGAATTCTCGATGAACTTGCGACAAGTCCATGCCTGAAAGTCTATCCGGCGAAAGTTTTCGGCAGGGAATATGAAATTGCGCGCCTGAAGGCTTCCGGCGAAACGCGACTGCCGGAGAACGTCTTTCCGCAGGACTGCCCCTTCGCCATCGCCGACATCCTCGATCCCCATTTCTATCCCGAGAGCGATGCATGACCGCATCCCTGAAGAAGCCCGAACCGAGTCTCTACGACACCGACCTCTACGCGTGGGCGCAGGAACAGTCCGCGCGGCTTCGCGCGCATGCGTCGCCCGGCATCGACTGGGAGAATGTCGCTGAGGAGATCGAGAGCGTGGGCAATTCGGAATGCAGCGAGATCGAGAACCGGCTGGCTGTGCTGCTCATGCATCTCCTGAAATGGCATTTCCAGCCGGACTGGCGGTCGAACAGTTGGCGCGCGACGATCCACGAGCAGCGACGCCGTATCAACCGGAAAATTCGGCGCAGTCCGAGCCTGAAAGGCTATCCACTCGAAATCCTCGACGAGGAATATCAGATCGCGCGTCTCAACGCGGTCAGCGAGACGAGGCTGCCGCTCGAGACGTTTCCTGTCGCCTGCCCCTACGCCATTTTCCAAATCCTCGACCTGGAATTCCTGCCGGGTGATGCAGCTTGATCGCCCCGCTGAAGAAGTCCGCCCCCTCGCTGTACGACAGCGACTTCTTTGCCTGGACGCAGGAGCAGGGTGAGAAGCTGCGTGCTCGTGCTGCCTTCGACCATCGCGGCGATCTCGACTGGGACAATCTCGCCGAGGAGATCGAAGGCGTGGGGCGCAGCGAGAGGCGGGAAATCCGGACGCGGATGGGGGTGCTGCTGCAGCATCTCCTGAAATGGCGCTTCCAGCCGGCGCGCCGGTCGGACAACTGGCGCTCGACGATCGCCGAGCAGCGTCTGCACATCGGCGAGGTGCTGATCGACAGCCCGAGCCTGCGGGCATTTCCCATGGAAGCGCTGGGCTGGTCCTATGACTGGGCAGTCCGCGAGGCGGTTCGCGAGACCGGCCTGCCGGCGACGCACTTTCCCAGCGTTTGTCCTTTCACTGTCGAGGCGTTGCTCGATCCCGATTTTCTACCGGAGGCCGAATGACCGCGCTCAAGACCGTTGTCGCCCTGGCCGGGTTTTCCATTGCAGCCGTCGTCACGGCCAAGGCTGCGACCGTCACGCTCGACCTGCCGGGAAAACTTGACCAGCAGTCGGTGTCCTATGCCTGCGCCGGCAGCGATGCCAAGCTTGCGGTGACCTATTACAACCTGCCGGACACGCAGCTCGCGGTCCTGCCCGTCGCGGGCACGCCGCGTGCCTTCGTCGGCGTCCTCGCCGCATCGGGCGCGAAATACGCGTCGGGCTCGACGATCTGGTGGACGCGGGGCAATGTCGCCGACCTCTACGACGAGCGCCAGCCCGATGCCAAACCCATCCGTTGCAAGGTAAGCCGATGATCCGCGCCACCACCGTCAAGTCCCGCGACCAGCAGTTCGATTTCGCCGACACCATCACGCTCGACGAGATGCAGCGGCACCGGCGGCGGATGGCGATGGTGTCGGACGGCGGCATCGCCTTCCTGCTCGACCTGCCGGAGACGGTGCGGCTGCGCGAGGGCGACGGCATCGCGCTGGACGACGGGCGGTTCCTGAAGGTGCGGGCGAAGGACGAGCCGCTTTACGTCGTCCGCGGCTCGAACGCGACGCACCTCCTGACGCTCGCCTGGCACCTTGGCAACCGCCACCAGGCGGCGCAGATCTGCGCCGACCACCTGTTCATCCGGCGCGAGCCGGTGCTGAAGGACATGCTGGAAGGTCTGAACGCCAGCGTCGTCGAGATCGAGGGGCCGTTCGATCCGGAGGGCGGCGCCTATGGCGGCGCCCACAACGACCATCACGAACATGAGGCGCCGACGGCGGGTCACGGCACCGATCATCACACCCATGACTGATGGTGCTGAGGCAGTTTCTGGCGAGGCGTCTGGTGCCAGGAACAAGCCTCCTTCGGCGGACGGCAGTGCCGCACTGCTGCGGTTGTTGACCTGGCTGTCGCCCTCTTTCCCGGTTGGCGCCTTCGCCTTCTCGCATGGGCTGGAGAGCGCGATCTCGGCACGGCAGGTCGCCGATGCCGAGACGCTTTTCGGCTGGGTGCACACCTTGCTAGTGCATGGCTCTGGCTGGAACGACCTCGTGCTCTTCGCCGAAGCGCATGCGGCCGCCGCCGATCCCGTCCGGCTGCAGGCGGTCGCGGAACTCGCCGTAGCGCTCGGCGGCAGCCGCGAGCGTCGGATTGAGACGCTGGCGCTCGGCGCCGCCTTTACCCTCGCATCAGTGCCGTGGCGCACGGCGCCGGTGGATCTTCCGGACGCGCCCTATCCGGTCGCCGTCGGCCGGCTGGCCGCCGCTGAGGGCGTGCCGCTGCAGCCGGCGCTCACCGCCTTCGCGCACGCTTTCGCCGCGACGCTCGTCACGGCAGCGACGCGTCTCGTGCCGCTGGGCCAAGGCGACATGGTGCGGGTGACCAAGCGCCTGGAGCCGGTGATCCTCGCTGCGGCCGAGCGGGCCGCTGGGTCGACGCTCGACGATCTCGGCTCGGCGGCCATCCTCTCCGACATCGCCGCGATGCGGCACGAAACCATGGAAACAAGGCTCTTCCGCTCATGATCTCCCAGAATGGACCTTTGCGCGTCGGCATCGGCGGCCCCGTTGGCTCCGGCAAGACGACGCTGGTCGAGAAACTCTGCAAGGCGGCGCGCGACCACTGGTCGATCGGCGTCGTCACCAACGACATCTACACCCGCGAGGATGCCGAGGCGCTGGTGCGGCTGCAGGCGCTTTCCGCCGACCGGATCATCGGCGTCGAGACCGGCGGCTGCCCGCACACGGCGATCCGCGAGGACGCCTCGATCAACATCGCCGCGATCAAGGAGCTGCGAGCCCGGCATGCCGACCTCGACCTGGTGCTGGTGGAATCGGGCGGCGACAACCTTGCCGCCACCTTCTCGCCTGATCTCGTCGACCTCTCGATCTACGTCATCTCGGTCTGCCAAGGCGACGACATCCCGCGTAAGGGCGGCCCGGCGATCACCCGCTCCGATCTCCTCATCGTCAACAAGACCGACCTCGCGCCCTATGTCCACGCGGACCTCGCCCGGATGGAGCGGGATGCGGTCAAGGGCCGGGGTGACCTCCCCACCGTCTTCGCCGACCTGTCGCGCGGCCAAGGGCTCGGCGACATTCTCGCCTTCCTTGCGGCGCAAGGCGGCCTTCCCGTCATCGCGGCGGCGGCCTGACCATGGCGCGGCTGTTCCTGAAGGAGCCCCTCGGCATCCTCGCCGAGGGCGCCGAGGGCGGGCTCGTCGTCGAGGACGGCCGCATCGTCGAACTGGTCCCGGCGGGGGCGGGGCCGTCGCAACCGGTGGACGAGACCTTCGACGCTTCGCGCCATGTCGTCCTGCCGGGCCTCGTCAACGCCCACCACCATTTCTACCAGACCTTGACCCGCGCCCATCCGGCGGCGGTGGACAAGGAACTCTTCCCCTGGCTGAAGAGCCTGTACCCGATCTGGGCGCGGCTCGATCCCGACGCCTTCCGCCTTTCGGTGCGGCTCGCGCTGACCGAGCTCCTGATGTCCGGCTGCACCATGGCGGCCGACCACCACTATCTCTTCCCGAAAGGCCTCGAGAACGGCATCGACATCGAGGCGGAGGAGGCCGCAAGCCTCGGCATCCGCGTGACGCTCACCCGTGGCTCGATGAACCTGTCCGAAAAGGATGGCGGACTGCCGCCGGACGGCGTGGTGCAGGACGAGGACACGATCCTTGCCGACAGCGAACGCCTGATCGCGAAGTACCACGACCGCTCGGAAGGCTCGATGCTGCAGATCGCGCTCGCGCCGTGCTCGCCCTTCTCGGTGACCAAGAGCCTGATGGTGATGAGCGCCGAGCTTGCCGAGCGCGAGGACTGCCGGCTGCACACCCATCTCGGCGAGACCCGCGACGAGAACGACTACTGCCAGAGCCTTTTCGGCTACCGCCCGCTCGACTATCTCGAGGAGGTCGGCTGGCTGACCCCGCGCACCTGGCTCGCGCACGGCATCCACTTCACCACCGAGGAATGTGCCCGGCTCGGCCGCCACCGCGTCGGCATCTGCCATTGCCCGACGTCCAACGCGGTGCTCGCCTCCGGCTTCTGCCCGGTCGAGGACCTCATGGCCGCCGGCAGCCCGGTCGGGCTCGGCGTCGACGGCTCGGCCTCGAACGATGCCTCCAACCTCATCGAATCCGCCCGCCATGCGCTGATGGTCGGCCGGCTGCGCACGCAGTCGGCGGCGGCGGTGACCTCGCGCGACGTGCTGCGCTGGGGCACCGAGGGCTCGGCCGCGTGCCTCGGCCGCCGCGACATCGGCCGCATCGAAGTTGGCAGGCAGGCGGACCTCGCGCTGTTCACGCTCGACGAGCTGCGGTTTTCTGGCGCGCACGATCCGGTCGCAGCGCTCGTGCTCTGCGGCGCGACGCGGGCGGACCGGGTGATGGTCCGGGGCGACTGGCGGGTGGTCGACGGCATGCCGCGCGGCGTCGACGTTGCACGGCTGCGCGCCGAGCATGGTGCCGCGGCAGCGCGCTTCGGCTGAACGGTGGCGGCGGCGGAAATCCGCAACGCCGCCGCCGCCTTCTTCGCCCCTCCGGGGAGAAGTGGCCGGCAGGCCGATGAGGGGGCTTGCGCCTGCAAGGTTTGCGCCGCCCCTCATCCCGCTGCCGCGACCTTCTCCCCGAAGGAGAGAAGAAGCCAGCGGGATCGCCGTGCACGTTCTGATTGGCCTGTCACATGACTGTCGGGTCACGGGTGTACCGCGGCCGACCCCGCCGATCGGCTGGGACTTTCCGGAGACTGGCATGGCCTATCCCGACCTCGAACGATTCCGCGCCGCTAGCCATGCCGAACCGCCGCCCCACCTCGGGTCCCGCTACGACCACAACGGCCATTTCCAGCCCGAGCACGGCAATACCGTCGTCTGCCATCTCGTCGAGGGATCGCCGTCGGCAGCAGTGGTGATGGCCGCACGGTCGCGGCTGATGGCGTTCGCGCCGCCGGGCAAACTCGCCTTCACGGCGGTCGAGAGCCTTCACATGACGCTGTTCGAGGGCTTGACGGAAACCCGGCGAACGCCCGCCTACTGGCCCAAGGACCAGCCTGTCGATGCCGACATCGCCGAACTGACCGAGGACTACCACCGGCGTCTAGAAGGGTTTGCGGGCTGCGGTGACTTCGACGTCGCGGTCGTCGGCGTGACGCCGAACGGCCTGCAACTGGCGGGAGCCACGGATCGGGACGAGGCAGTGCTGCGTGCTTGGCGAGACGCCCTGACGGTGCCGTTCGGCTATCGCCATCGGCATCACGACGACTACCGTTTCCACATGACCTTCGCCTACATGATCGACTGGTTGCGGGACGACGAACTGTCGGCGTGGCAGCAGATGCTGGACGCCGAACTGGCAAACCTGCAGCGCGACGCCCCGGTGCTCGAACTCCGCCCGCCGGCCTTCTGCCGCTTCGCCGACATGAATCATTTCGAGGAACTGCTGGTCCTGGCGTGAGGGGCAGGGCGGGAAGTCGCATAGGTTTTGGCGCGTCGCCCCCCTCGCAGAGTCGTCATCCTCGGCCAAAGGCCGGGGACCCATGCCTCAACGGCGGCGCTGCCGCCTCGGCGCCGAATTGGCGCTTCAGCGCTGCGGCATGGGTCCCCGCGCTTCCCGCGAGGATGACGACCGTCGGGGTTTGCGCCATTAATCTCGCTTGTCGGTTCGTGATGCCGCGCCTGGCACCGGGGTGCGCGCCGCCAATCCCCATAGATTCGTCATCCTCGGCCAAAGGCCGGGGACCCATGCCTCGACTGTTGCGCTGCCGCTCCGGCGCAGAATTGGCGCTTCACCGCGACGGCATGGGTCCCCGCACTGCGTGCGAGGATGACGACCGTCGGGGTTTGCGCCTTTAATCTCGCTTGTCGGTTCCGCGAGGCAGCGCCTGGCACCGGGGATACGCGCTGCCAATCCCCGCAGATTCGTCATCCTCGGCCGAAGGCCGGGGACCCATGCCTCGACTGTTGCGCTGCCGCTCCGGCACCGAATTGGCGCTTCATCGCGGCGGCATGGGTCCCCGCGCTGCGCGCGAGGATGACGACCGTCGGGGTTTGCATCTCTGCGCAACACGGCCACCGGAGGCTTATGCCAAGTCGCCCCGCTTACAGTGCCTCGATCCGGAACGCAGCCTCGTAGAACGCCTCCTCCAGATTATCGCCGTCCCCGCCGCGGTCGATGACCAGGAAATCGCTGATCACGTCGAGCGAGACCAGCGGGTGGTGCCAGGTGTTGCGGGCGTAGTTCACCCCCTGGCCGCCCTCGGCGACGAAGGCCTGCGGCCGGCCGGGGCGGCCTCCCTCGTCGGGGGCCACGACGATCAGGAAGGGCCGGTCGTGCAGCGGCACGAAGGCCTGGCTGCCGAGCGGATGGCGTTCCATCATCGCGATCTCGACCGGCAGCGAGAACGGCTTGCCGCGGAAGATGTTGATGAGCGGCCGGCCGCCCTCGGTGCCGACGTCGACCTTGGCGAGGTCGTGGAAGCGGGTCGTGGTGCCGCCGTTGATCAGGCGGATCTCCTCGGCATTGTCCGGCTCGATCACCTGCCCGAAAGGCTCGAAGGCCTCGATGGTCAGCGGCAGGACGTCGAGAATGACGGCCGCCATTAGCCGGCCTTCCGGCCGAATAGCCGCAGCCGCGAGATGCCGCCATCGGGGTAGATGTCGACCCTCAAATGCGTCACCGGCACGGCGCCGGATGGCGCCGTGAACTCGGCGACGGCATCGGCGGCAAGCTTCGTCTCCGGCAGGAGGACGGGCCAGCCGGCGCTCACGGCCTCGATCTCCGCGGCAGACGGATCGCCGTCGAGCCGCGCCGCCTTCAGCGAGAACCGGTCGGGGAAATTGCCCTTGAAGTGTTTTGTGTCGCACAGGATCCGCTCGATGGTGCCGGCATGGCCGAGCTTGATGACGCACCAGTCATTGCCCGGCCGGCGGCGGCGCGCCGTCTCCCAGCCGTCGCTCATCACCGGCGCTCTGCCGGGCGCCAGCATGTTGGCGGGGGCGCCGTAGTGGGCGTCGTTCCAGGCGATCGCCGTGCCGCCGTTCTCCTGCGCGGCAAGGTCCAGCACCACGTCCGGCGCGACGAGGCTCCAGTCCTTCTCGATCGTGCCGTAGACGCGCAGCCGCGCGACGCCGCCATCGGGATAGATGTGGAGGCGCAGCCAGGTGAAGGCGCGGTCCGGCGCGGTCTCGACCACGTTGTGGCTGTTGCCGGCGAGCGGGCGCCGGTCGACCAGCACCGTCCAGTCGGCCTCGCCGGGCTCGCCCACCGTGTCGGCCGCCTCCAGCATCGCTTCGGGCGGGAAATTACCGGTGAAGAAGGCGGTGTCGATGTCGACGGCATGGATGCGGCCGCGCTGGCCAAGCTTCACCACGCAGAAGTCGTGGCCGGGCACGCGCTTGCGCCGCGATTCCCAGCCGTCCATCCACTTGCCGTGGTCGTCGAAGCGGTCGGGGTAGAAGACCGGCACTGCGGGCTCGATCAGCCGGCTCTTGTCGGCGAAGAAGTCGTCGGTGGCGTAGGTCACCTCGGTGCCGAGGCGGGGATGGGCGAGGTCGATCGTGCGCCGCAGGAGGTCGGCGGCCTCTGGCGCCTCCGGGGCCGTGATGAAACGCTCGCTCATGCTTGTTCTCCGAAAATGCTGGCTATGCGGATGGCCACGATCGTCTCGACTTCGCGGGCGGCGGTGCCGAGCTCGGTGTCGCGGTCGTTGGCGATCCGCGTTTCGAAGGCGGCGAGGATTTCCGCCGTCGTGCGGCCCCTGACCGCGATGATGAAGGGGAAGCCGAAGCGGGCGACATAGTCCGCGTTCAGCCGTTCGAACCGGGCGCGGTCTCCCAGTGTCAGGCGGTCGAGCCCTGCCGAGGCCTGCTCGCCCGCCGATTCCGCCGTCAGTTCGCCCGCCTGTGCCAGTCTGCCGGCGAGGTCGGGATGCGCCTTGAGCACGGCGAGTTTTTCGTCGGCACTGGAGCGCCGGAAGGCCGCCTGCATCGCCACCGTCAGGCCGGGCGCGCTGTCGTGCGCGGCCGAAAAACCGCGGTCGAAGGCGCGTTCGGCGACGAAGGGCGAGTGCTCGAACACGCCGCCGAAGCGGGCGACGAAGGCCTCGCGGTCCATTGCGCTCGGCCGCAGGCCCGGGGAATAGGGGAAGTGCGTGTGCCAGTGCTCGGCGATCTCGATGCGCTTGGCGACCCAGACGTCCGGCTTGGACTGGATATAATCGAGGAACCGGGCCAGCGCCGCCGCGCGCCCCGGACGGCCGACGAGGCGGCAGTGCAGGCCGATGTTCAGCATTTTCGCCGAACCGGCTTCGCCTTCGGCGTAGAGCACGTCGAACGAGTCTTTCAGGTAGGCGAAGAACTGGTCGCCCGAGTTGAAGCCTTGAGGCGTCGCGAAGCGCATGTCGTTGGTGTCGAGCGTGTAGGGCACCACCAGCAGCGGGCCGGACGGCGTTTCCTTGAAGTAGGGCAGGTCGTCGGCATAGGCGTCGGAGGCATAGCGGAAGCCGCCCTCTTCGGCGACGAGGTCGAGGCTGTGGACCGAGGAGCGGCCGGTATACCAGCCGGTCGGGCGGCTCCCGGTGAGGGCGGTGTGGATCTCGATCGCCTCGGCCATGTCGGCCCGCTCTGCCTCGATGGCATGGTCGCGGTAGTCGATCCATTTCAGCCCGTGCGAGGCGATCTCCCAGTCCGCCTCCAGCATGGCCGCGACGATCTCCGGGCTCCGCTCCAGCGCCGTCGCGACGCCGTAGACCGTCACCGGCATCGCCCGCTCGGTGAACATCCGCCACAGCCGCCAGAAGCCGGCGCGGGCGCCGTATTCGTAGATCGACTCCATGTTCATGTGCCGCTGCCCCGGCCAGGGCGCCGCGCCGACGATCTCCGACAGGAAGGCCTCCGACGCCTTGTCCCCGTGGATCACCGCATTCTCGCCGCCCTCCTCGTAGTTGACCACGAACTGCACGGCGATCTTCGCGCCGTCCGGCCAGTGTGGATCGGGCGGGGTGCGGCCGTAGCCGCGCATGTCACGGGGATAGGAGGGCATGTCGGCTCCGATGATCGTGCAGCCGCGTTGCGGCGGCCTATCCTGCATGGCCCGACCGGCGGGTCGTCGTCAAATGCCGGGTGCGGCGGCTCCCCATGAATTCGTCATCCCGGACTTGATCCGGGATCCATTCCAAATCGCTAAACAAAGTCGGGCACGGTGGACCTTCCGGCGTTCTGATTCGAACAGGGGCTTCCGCGTGAGAGGAATGGATCCCAGCGAAACCGTTGGTTTCGCCGAGCTCAAGGCCGGGATGACGATCTTTCTGAAACGCCTCCGGAGCTTTGCCTTTGACGGGCGCCCTTTCCTCTGGACGGCGCAGAGTCCGCCGTTGCACACTGACCAGACGGTCAAATTCGGAAGGGTCCGCATGGTGCAACAGGGTCGGCTGACGACGCATGTCCTCGATACCAGCCTCGGGCGCCCGGCGGCGGGGCTCGGGGTGACGCTGTTCGGCATTGCCGAGGACGGCCGGCGGACCGAGATCACGGCGCGCCAGACCAATGCCGACGGCCGCTGCGATACGCCGCTGCTGGAAGGCGACATTGCCGGCGAATACGAGATCGTCTTCGCCGCCGGGCCCTATCTCGCCGCCACCATGCCGGCCTCGGGCGCCGCGCCCTTCTACGACGATATCGCCGTGCGCTTCACCATGTCCGAGCCGCGACACTACCACGTGCCGCTGCTGCTCTCGCCTTTCGGCTACTCGACCTACCGGGGCAGCTGACCATGGCCGATCCCATCCGCTTCGTCCTCAACGGACAGCCGCGCCGCATCGACGGCGCCAGGCCGACGACGACCGTCCTTGAGCACCTGCGCCGGACCGAGCGCCTGACCGGCACCAAGGAAGGCTGCGCGGAAGGCGATTGCGGCGCCTGCACCGTCCTGATGGTCGAGCCGGACGGGGCGGGCAGCGTCACCCGCCGGGCGGTCAACGCCTGCATCCAGTTCGTGCCCTCGCTGCAGGGCCGCGCGATCGAGACGGTCGAGCATCTCGGCCGGGACGGACCGCACCCGGTCCAGACCGCAATGGTCGAGACCCATGCGAGCCAATGCGGCTTCTGCACGCCGGGCTTCGTCATGCAGCTTTATGCTGGCTGGCTGAACGGGGTTCTCGCCGACCGGCAGGCGGTCAAGGACACCATCGCCGGCAATCTCTGCCGCTGCACCGGCTATGGCCCGATCATCGACGCCGGTCTGCGCCTTGCCGAAACGCGGCTGCCGGACATGCGCGCCGCAGATGCCGCTCTCGCGTCCGAGTTGGCGGCGCTGAAGACTGGCGACGTCTTCCGCTATGAGGGCGCGGGCGGGCTCTGGTTGTCGCCCGACAATGTCGATGCGCTCGCCGACCTCTATGCCGAGCATCCGGACGCGGTGCTGGTCGCCGGGGCCACCGATGTCGGGCTGTGGGTCACCAAGCAGCACCGCGACTTCCCCGTTCTGATCGATGTCTCGCGCGTCGAGGATCTCCGCCATGTCGAGGAGGCCGGCGGCAGCCTGTTCATCGGCGCCGCCGTCACCCACCGCGACGCCCGCGAGAAGCTCGCCGCGATCCACCCGGCGCTCGGCGAGCTGCTGCGCCGCTTTGCCGGGGCGCAGATCCGCAATGCCGGGACGGTCGGCGGCAACATCGCCAACGGCTCGCCGATCGGCGACCTGCCGCCGGCGCTGATCGCGCTCGGCGCAAGGCTGCATCTGCGCTGCGGCGACGAGATGCGGGGCCTCGCGCTGGAGGACTATTTTCTGGCCTATGGCAAGCAGGACCGTCGGCCCGGTGAATTCGTCGCCGCGGTCGAGGTGCCCGGCATCGCCGCCCGCCAGCGCTTCTTCTGCCACAAGATCTCCAAGCGTTTCGACTCCGACATTTCTGCCGTCCTCGCTGCCTTCCTCCTGACCTTCGACGGTGACGTCGTGGCCGAGGCGCGCCTCGCCTTCGGCGGCATGGCGGGAACGCCGAAGCGCGCCGCGCGGGCGGAAGCCGCGCTGGTCGGCCGGCCCTTCGATGCCGTGGCGGTCGAGGCGGCCGCGGCAGCTTTGGCCGAGGATTTCGCGCCGCTCGACGATGTCAGGGCCTCGGCCGCCTACCGGCTGAGCGTCGCGCAGAACCTCCTGCGCCGTTTCCTCATCGAGAACGACGGCGGCCTTGCCACCCGCGTCCTGGATGTCGCCTGATGGGCGTCGAGCCGGAGACCCGGATCCAGGACCGCGGCGAGGCGGGCGACGTCTCGCCCGCGGTGCTGCAGGAACTGCCGCCGGCGCTTGACGCCGAGATCCGCGGCGGCGTCGCAAAGCCCCTCGCGCATGACAGCGCTGCCCGGCACGTCTCGGGCGCCGCCCGCTACATCGACGACGATCCCGAGCTGCCGGGCATGCTGCAGGTCTATATCGCGATGTCGACCAAGGCGCATGCGCGGCTCGTCTCGATGGACCTCGCCGCCGTCCGCGCGGCGCCGGGCGTCGTGGCGGTGCTGACGGCGGCGGATATTTCCGGCCAGAACGACTACTCGCCGGTGTTCGGCGACGACCCGATCTTCGCCGTCGATACCGTGGAGTATGTCGGCCAGTCACTGTTCGCCGTGGCCGCCGAGACGCTCGGCGCGGCGCGGTCGGCGGCAGTGCTGGCGCGGATCGTCTACGAGGAGCTGCCGGCTGCGATCTCGATCGACGAGGCCGAGCGCCTGGCCGACGCGGCGGGAGAGGATCTCCTGTCGCCGCACGAGATGCGGCTTGGCGACGTCGACGCCGGCATGACCGGCGCGGCACACCGGATCGCCGGGTCGATCGACATCGGCGGGCAGGATCATTTCTACCTCGAGGGCCAGATCGCCGTCGCCATCCCGCAGGAGGACGGTGACATGCTGGTGCGCTCCTCGACCCAGCATCCGTCCGAAGTCCAGCACAATGTCGCCAAGGCCTTGGGCCTCTCGGACCACGCGGTGACGGTCGAGGTGCGGCGCATGGGCGGCGGCTTCGGCGGCAAGGAGAGCCAGCCGGCGCTGTTCGCGGCCGTCGCCGCGCTGGTGGCGGCCAGGACCGGGCGGCCGGCCAAATGCCGGCTCGACCGCGACGACGACATGGAGATGACCGGCAAGCGCCACGAGGCGCGCGTTCGCTACGAATTCGGCGTGTCCGAGGAGGGCGTCATCGCGGCGGCCGACATCCAGCACCTCATCCGCTGCGGCTATTCCAAGGACCTTTCCGGCGCCATCGCCGACCGCGCGATGTTCCACGCCGACAACGCCTATGTCCTGCCGGCGGCGCGCATCCGCTCGCGCCGGCTGAAGACGCACACCGTCTCCAACACCGCCTTCCGCGGTTTCGGCGGGCCGCAGGGCATGCTCGGCACCGAGCGGGCGATGGACCATGTCGCCCACGCGCTCGGCCTCGATCCGCTCGACGTGCGCCTCCGCAATTTCTACCCGCCCGAGGCTGGGGCGAAGACGCCCTACCACATGGCGGTCACCGACTCGGTGATCGGGGAACTCGTCGCCGAGCTCGAGGCATCGTCGGACTACCGCGCGCGCCGCCGCGTGGTCACCGCATTCAACGCGGCGAACCCGATACTGAAGAAGGGCCTGGCGCTGACGCCGGTGAAATTCGGCATCTCCTTCACCACCAGCCATCTCAACCAGGCCGGCGCCCTAGTGCATGTCTACAAGGACGGCTCGGTCGCGCTGAACCATGGCGGCACGGAGATGGGGCAGGGCCTGTTCACCAAGGTGGCGCAGGTCGTGGCCGAGGAGTTCCAGATCGACGTCGACCGGGTGAAGATCACCGGCACCACGACGGCGAAGGTGCCGAACACCTCGGCGACCGCGGCCTCCTCCGGCTCCGACCTCAACGGCATGGCGGCGCAGGCCGCCGCGCGCACCATCAAGGACCGGCTGATCGCCTACGCAGTGGAACGCTACCACGTGCCGACGGAGAGCGTCGTCTTCGCGCCGAACCGGGTGACGATCGGCAACCGCGAGATGCGCTTCTCGGACCTTGTCGCCGAGGCCTATCTCGCCCGCATCTCGCTGTCCTCGACCGGCTTCTACGCGACGCCCGGCATCACCTACGACCGCGAGAGCGCGACCGGCACGCCCTTCTACTACTTCGCCTATGGCGCGGCTTGTTCGGAAGTCGTGATCGACACGCTGACCGGCGAGAACCGGCTGCTGCGCGCCGACATCCTGCACGATGTCGGCCGCTCGCTGAACCCGGCGCTGGATCTCGGCCAGATCGAGGGCGGCTTCATCCAGGGCATGGGCTGGCTGACCACCGAGGAGCTCTGGTGGGACAAAGCCGGGCGCCTGCGCACCCACGCGCCTTCCACCTACAAGATCCCGACCGCCAACGACCGCCCGGACGATCTGCGGATTTCTCTCTGGTCGAAGGGCGAAAACCGCGCCGCCACCATCTACCGCTCCAAAGCCGTCGGCGAGCCACCGCTGATGCTTGGCATCTCGGTTTTCTCGGCGCTGACCGATGCGGTGCTGGCCGCCGGCGGGGGCAAAGTGTTCCCCACCCTCGACGCGCCGGCAACGCCCGAACGCATCCTCGCCGCCGTCGAGATGGTGCGGAGGGCGCAGTGAAGGTCGCGACGGTCGACAATCGGCCGATCTCCCCCCTTGAGGGGGAGATGTCCGGCAGGACAGAGGGGGGCGAGCCCCGCTCAAGCGTCCCGAGCCGGCCCGGCGCAAACCTCGGCACTCCACGGCGCCCCCCTCTGCCTGCCGGCATCTCCCCCTCAAGGGGGGAGATCGACCACACAGCCGCCTGGGTGCCGGCATGACGCCGCTATCCTTTTCCCTGCGCTCCCTCCTCGATGCCGGCACGCCCGCGATCCTCGTCCGCGTTGCGCAAGCGCTGGGCTCGACGCCGCGCGAGGCCGGGGCGGCGATGATCGTGACCGCGGAGAGCTTGTCGGGAACGGTCGGCGGCGGGGCGCTGGAGATGGTCGGGATCGAGCGGGCGCGGGCGATGCTGCTGGATGGCGCGGCCAAGGATCGGCTGGCGATCCCGCTCGGGCCGGCGATCGGCCAGTGCTGCGGCGGGCATGTGACGCTGACGCTGACGCGGCTTGATGCAGGACTGCTCGCGGCCGAGGTCGCCGCGGAAGAAGCGGCCGCAGCGGAGCTGCCCGCGGTGCTGATCTTCGGCGCCGGGCATACCGGCCGTGCGCTGGCGCTGGCCGTTTCGCCGCTGCCGTTCCGGTTGTGCAGCGTCGATACCCGCCGCGAGGCCTTTGCCGACTGGCCGGGCGGCGGCGAAACGCGCGTCACCGCTCTGCCGGAGGCCGAGGTCGCCACGGCGCCCTCGGGCTCGGCCTTCCTCGTCATGACGCACGACCATGCGCTCGACTTCCTGATCGCGGCCGCCGCGCTGCGGCGCGGAGATGCCGCCTATGTCGGCATGATCGGCTCGGCGACGAAGCGCGAGACGTTCCGGCGGTATCTGGCGGAGGCGGGCGAGGGGCATCTGATCGAGGGGCTGACCTTGCCGATCGGCGGCGGGACGGTGCGCGACAAACGCCCGGAAGTGATCGCCGCACTGACCGCCGCCGAGCTGATCGCGGCATTGCTCTCCAAGGCTGAGGAAAAGCTAGGCAGTGGCTTTTCGACAGGCACATCGCAATGCAATAGTGAGCGCATCGAACCGGAGCCGAAGCGCCCCCATCCGAAAGCCCGCAATGCCCGCGCGTCTTGAGCTTTCCCGCATCACCAAGCGCTTCCCGGGCGTCACCGCCAACGAGGACGTGTCGTTTGCCGTCGAGCCCGGCAAGATCCACGCCCTGCTCGGCGAGAACGGGGCCGGCAAGTCGACGCTGGTGAAGATCATCTACGGCGTGCAGAAGGCCGATGAGGGCAAGGTGCTGTGGGACGGCCGGGAGGTCTCGATCGCCAGCCCGCGCGAGGCTCGAAAACTCGGCATCGGCATGGTGTTCCAGCATTTCTCGCTGTTCGAGGCGATGACGGTGCTGGAGAACATCGCGCTTGGCATGGACGACCCGCCGCCGCGCGCCGCGCTCGAGGCGAAGGTGCGCAAGGTGCTGGAGAGCTACGATCTCGCGCTCGACCCGCACCGGTTCGTGCACACGCTGTCGGTCGGCGAGCGCCAGCGGATCGAGATCGTGCGGGCGCTCCTGACCCAGCCGAAACTCCTGATCATGGACGAGCCGACCTCGGTGCTGACGCCGCAGGAGGTGGAAAAGCTGTTCACGATCCTGCGCAAGCTGGCCAGCGAGGGCTGCTCGATCCTCTACATCTCGCACAAGCTCGCCGAGATCAAAGCGCTCTGCGACAGCGCCACCATCCTGCGCTTCGGCAAGGTCGTCGCAATCTGCGATCCCCGTGCGGAAACCGCGCGCTCGATGGCCGAGATGATGATCGGCGGCGCGCTGAAGGATCTGTCGCACAAGGAGGGCGGCACGTTCGGCGCCGATCGCTTCACCGTCGAGGGCCTGTCGGCGCCGGGTGAGCCGCCCTTCGGCACGGCGCTGCACGAAATTTCCTTCCGTGTGCGGGCCGGCGAAATCTTCGGCATCGCCGGGGTCGCCGGCAACGGGCAGAACGAGCTGGTGATGGCGCTGTCGGGCGAAAAGCCGTCCAGCGGCGGGATTTCCATCGACGGCAAGCCGGTCGACAGGCTCGGCGTTGAGGCCCGGCGCAAGGCGGGGCTCGCCTCGGTGCCGGAGGAGCGCAACGGTCACGCCGCGGTTCCGGGCATGAGCCTTTCCGACAACGCCATCCTGTCGGCCCGCGGCCGGAAGAGGCTGTCGATCGGCGGCCTGCTGCGCCAGGGCGCGACGCGGGCCTATGCGGCCAAGGTGATCGAGGCTTTCTCGGTGCGCACCACCGGGCCGCGCTCATTCGCGTCGAGCCTGTCGGGCGGCAATCTGCAGAAATACATCATGGGCCGCGAGATCCTGCAGGAGCCGGCGGTGCTGGTCGTCTCCCAGCCGACCTGGGGCGTCGATGCCGGCGCCGCCGGCTTTATCCGCCAGGCGATGATCGACCTCGTCGCCAAGGGCGCGTCGATCGTGGTGATCAGCCAGGATCTCGACGAGCTGCTGGAACTCTGCGACCGCATCGCCGTCATCAACGGCGGCCGGCTCAGCCGGGCGACGGACGTGAAGGGCGTGTCGATCGAGGAGATTGGCCTCCTGATGGGCGGCGTGCACGGCAGCGACGTACCGCCGCCGCCGCTGTCGGCCGACGTGATCGGAGCCGTCCATGCTGCCTAGGCTGGAGCCGCGCCTTGCCCCGAGCCGCAGCATGGTCGTCGCCGCCCCGGTGATCGCCGTCGCGGCGACGATCCTCCTCGGTACCATCGCTTTCACGCTGCTCGGCTTCGACGGGCTCGGCGCCGTCCAGACGATCTTCGTCTCGCCGCTGCTGTCGGCCTATCGCTGGCAGGACATCCTGGTGAAGGCGGCGCCGCTCGCCATCATTGCGACCGGCCTTTCCATCGGCTTTCGCGCCAATGTCTGGAACATCGGCGCCGAGGGTCAGTATGTGCTCGGCGGTCTTGCCGGCACCGGCGTCGCGCTGGCGACGCACGAGATGACCGGCGGCTGGATCCTGCCGCTGATGATCCTGGCCGGCATACTCGGCGGTATGGCCTGGGCCTCCGTGCCGGCCTTCCTGCGCACGCGGCTCGGCGTCAACGAGATCCTGTCCAGCCTGATGCTGAACTATGTGGCGATCCAATTGCTCTATTATCTGATGCGCGGGCCCTGGAAGGACCCGATGGGCTTCAACTTCCCGCAGACCGTTCTGTTCTCCGCCGACCAGACGCTGCCGATCGTGATTTCCGGCACGCTCGTCCACATCGGCGTGCCGATTGCCGCAGCGCTTGCGCTGACGGCCTGGTTCGTCCTGTCGCGCAGCCTGACCGGCTACCAGATCCGCGTCGTCGGCCTCGCGCCGAACGCTGCCCGCTTCGGCGGATTCCGCGAGAAGCGCACGGTCTGGCTCGCCATGCTCGCGGGCGGCGGCGCGGCCGGCCTTGCCGGCGTGCTGGAGGTTTCAGGACCTTTTGGGCAGATGGTGCCGGCCTTCCCGACCGGCTACGGCTACACCGCGATCATCGTCGCCTTCCTTGGCCGGCTGCACCCCGTCGGCATCCTCGTCGCCGCGCTGGTGCTGGCGTTGACCTATGTCGGCGGCGAGAGCGCGCAGACGACGATCGGACTGCCGGCGGCGGCGACCGGTGTATTCCAGGCGATGATGCTGTTCTTCCTTTTGGCGGCCGACATTCTCGTCCGGTTCCGGCCGGTCTGGGGCAAGCCGGGCACCGCATCGAAGGTGCCGGCATGACGCTGACCCTCCTCATCTCGATCCTGATGACGGTCGCGGCCGCCGCGACGCCGATCCTCATCGCCGCGCTCGGTGAACTGGTGGCGGAGAAGTCGGGCGTTCTCAATCTCGGCGTCGAGGGCATGATGCTGATCGGCGCCGTCACCGGCTTCGCCGTCGCGGTTACCACCGGCAGCCCGGCGCTTGGCTGCGTCGCGGCGATGCTCGCGGCCGCCGCCGCATCGCTCGTCTTCGCTGTGCTGACGCTCAGCCTCAGCGCCAACCAGGTGGCGACGGGCCTTGCGCTGACCATCTTCGGCACCGGCGTCTCGGCGCTGGTTGGCGCGCCCTTCGTCGGCATCACCACGGCGACGCTCGGCCTCGTTTTCCCGCCGAGCTTGGCCAGCGACCCGGTGCTGCGCGTCGTCTTCGGCCATTCGCCGCTGGTCTACTTCGCGCTGATCCTCACTCTCGCGGTCTGGTGGTTCCTCAAGCACAGCCGGGCAGGGCTGATCCTCAGGGCCGTTGGCGAGTCCGACACGGCGGCGCATTCGATCGGCTATCCCGTGCTGAAGGTGCGCTATGCCGCGGTGCTGTTCGGCGGGGCGATGGCCGGGCTCGCCGGCTGCTACTACTCGCTGGTGCTGACGCCGATGTGGGCGGAGCGGCTGACCGCCGGGCGCGGCTGGATCGCCATCGCGCTCGTCGTCTTCGCCTCCTGGCGGCCCGGCCGGCTGGCGCTTGGCGCCTACCTCTTCGGCGCGGTGATCACGCTGGAGCTGCAGGCGAAGGCCGCGGGCTTCTCGGCCTTTGCGCCGGAGTTCCTGTCGGCGCTGCCGTATCTCGCGACCGTCGTGGTGCTCGCGCTGATCTCGATGGGGCGGGGCAACGGCAGCACGGCCGCTCCTGCCTGCCTCGGCAAGCCGTTCCGGGCGTCGGCGTGAGCCGGCGATCGCATCCAATCTTCGTACACAATCGGTGTGCGCAAACCGTCCCGTATCCCACTGAGAAGGAGTGTCCCATGCTCGAGATCACCCGGCGCCGGCTTCTGGCAGGCGGCGCTTCGCTGCTCGCTTTGTCCGCCCTCAACCTCGTCCCCGGCTTCAGCGGCCTTGCCGCTGCGCAAGAGAAGAAGGACAAGGTGAAGGCCGCCTTCGTCTATGTCGGCCCGGTCGGCGACTACGGCTATTCCTTCGCCCACGACCAGGGCCGCAAGTTCCTGGCCGAGAAGCTCGGCGACAAGGTCGAGACGAGCTTCGTCGAGAACGTCGCGGAAGGCCCGGACGCCGAGCGCGTCATCCGCCAGCTGGCGCAGGACGGCAACGACATCATCTTCACGACCTCCTTCGGCTTCATGCAGCCGACCGCGAAAGTCGCCAAGCAGTTCCCGAACGTGAAGTTCGAGCACGCCACGGGCTTCACCACCGGCGCCAACATGGGCATCTACAACTCGCGCTTCTACGAGGGCCGCGCCGTGCTTGGCACCATCGCCGGCATGATGTCGAAGAGCGGCAAGGGCGGCTATGTCGCCTCCTTCCCGATCCCGGAAGTCGTGATGGGCATCAACGCCTTCACGCTGGCCGCCCGCAAGGTGAACCCGAAGTTCGAGACCCAGGTCGTCTGGGTCAATTCCTGGTACGACCCCGCCAAGGAGGCTGACGCCGCCAAGGCGCTGATGGACCAGGGCGCCGACGTCATCACCCAGCACACGGACTCGCCGGGCCCGCTGCAGGCCGCCGAGCAGCGTGGCGCCATCGCCTTCGGCCAGGCCTGGGACATGCAGAGCTTCGCGCCCAACGCCCATATGACCGCGATCGTCGATCATTGGGGCCCGCATTACGTGACCTCGGTGCAGGCCGTGCTCGACGGCACCTGGAAGCCGGGCGACGTCTGGGGCGGCATGAAGGAGGACTTCGTCGAGATGTCGCCTTTCAACCCGAAAATGCCGGAGGACGTGAAGGCCGCCGCGCAGAAGATCGTCGATGGCACCAAGGACGGTTCGTATAAGGTGTTCACCGGCCCGATCAACGACCAGTCGGGCGCCGAGAAGGTGCCGGCGGGAACCGCCATTCCGGACGGCGATCTGCTGAAGATGGATTGGTATGTGGAAGGCGTGAAGTCGTAAGGCTTCGGATTTTCGTGATCGAGCGGGGCTCACCCCCCTCTGCCCTGCCGGGCATCTCCCCCTCAAGGGGGGAGATCGAGCGCGTTAAGGGCGGCGACTAGCTGATCTCCCCCCTTGAGGGGGAGATGGGCGGCAGCTCAGAGGGGGGTGTGCGCCGCCACCCGCCCAAAGTTCGTAACCAAGCAGGCAAGGCATGGCCCCATACCTCTACGAATGGCTGAGTTTTGCGGTGCGCTGGTTGCACGTGGTGACGGCGATGGCGTGGATCGGCTCGTCGTTCTACTTCATCGCGCTCGATCTCGGGCTTCGCAAGTCGCGCCAGCTGCCGCCGGGTGTCGGCGGCGAGGCCTGGCAGGTGCATGGCGGCGGGTTCTATCACGTGCAGAAGTACATGGTGGCGCCGGCTGATATGCCGGAGGACCTCACCTGGTTCAAATGGGAGAGCTACGCCACCTGGCTGTCGGGCGCGGCTTTGCTGTTCCTCGTCTACTATCTCGGCGCCGAGCTCTATCTGATCGATCCCGAACGCGCCGACCTGCCGGTCTGGGGTGCCTCGGCGATCGGCATCTTCGGCATCCTCGCGGGCTGGGTGTTCTACGACCTCCTCTGCAAGTCGCCACTGGCGAAGAACGACACGGCGCTGCTGGCGGTCCTCTTCGTCTACGTCGTCACCGCCTCCTTCCTGTTCTCCCAGGTGTTCTCAGGGCGCGGCGCGATGCTGCACACCGGCGCGATGATCGCGACGATTATGACCGCCAACGTCTTCCGGCTGATCATCCCGAACCAGACCATCGTCGTCGCCGACCTGAAGGCGGGGCGCACGCCGGCGGCCCATCTCGGCGCCCAGGCCAAGCAGCGCTCGCTGCACAACAACTACCTGACGCTGCCGGTCATCTTCCTGATGCTGTCGAACCATTATCCGCTGGCCTTCGCCACGAAATGGAACTGGGCGATCGCCGGGCTGGTGCTGCTGATCGGCGCAGTGATCCGGCACTATTTCAACACGCTGCACCGGACGCACGTGAAGCTCTGGTGGTGCTGGGCGGTGGCGGCCGTGCTGTTTGCCGCCGTGATCACGCTGTCCGGCTTTCCCGGCTGGCGGGCGGCGCCGGGTGAAGCTGCCGCGGCGCCTGTGGCCCGCGGGTGGACCAAGGACCCGCAGATCGCGCTCGCCCGGTCGCCGCATTTCGCCGAGGCCGAGGCGATCGTCCAGGCGCGCTGCGCGATGTGCCACGCCCGCGAACCGCTCTGGCCCGGCATGGTGCATCCGCCGAAAAACGTTCTCCTCGAGACGTCCGACGACATCGTCCACAATGCCGGCCTGATCGAGGTGCAGGCTGTACGCAGCCATGCGATGCCGCCTGGCAACATCACCGGCCTCGAGCCGGAGGAGCGCCGCCGGCTCTCCGCCTGGATCGACGCGGCCGACGGGATTTACACGCGATGAGCCTGCCCCCTTTGAAGACCCGCAAGACCGCGCTGCGCGGACGTCTTGTCTCGTTCGACGCCGAGCCCTCGACCTCCTCGAAGGCCGTGCGCTTCATCGAAGACGGGCTTCTCGTCTTCGAAGACGGCATCATCACCGAGATCGGCGACGCCACCGAGATCCTGAAGCGGTTGCCGGTGGACGTCGCAGTCACCGACCACCGGCCGTATTTGATCATGCCGGGCTTCGTCGATCCGCACCTGCACATGCCGCAGACCCAGGTGATCGGCTCCTACGGCACCGAACTTCTGGACTGGCTGGCGAACTACACCTTTCCCGAGGAGAGCCGCTACCACGACCCCGATCTCTGCGCGGCCGCTTCGCTCTTCCTCGTCGAGGAGCTGCTGCGCTGCGGCACGACGACGGCGGCGGTCTACTGCACCTCGCATCCCGCCAGCGTCGACGCCCTGTTCGGCGAGGCCATGCGGCGGGGCATGCGGCTGATCGCCGGCAAGGTGATGATGGACCGCAATGCGCCGGAGGCGCTGCTCGACACGGCCGAGCGCGGCTACGAGGAGTCCAAGGCGCTGATCGCGCGCTGGCACGGGCAAGGGCGGCTGTCCTACGCCATCACGCCGCGCTTCGCGCCGACCTCCACCGAGGCGCAGCTGCGCACCGCCGGGGCGCTGGCGGTCGAATATCCCGACATGCACATCCAGACGCATCTCTCCGAGAACCACGGCGAGATCGCCTTCGTGCGCGAGCTCTTCCCTTGGTCGAAGGACTATACCGAAGTCTACGAGCGCTACGGCCTGGTGCGCGACCGCGCGCTGTTCGGCCATTGCATCCACCTGACCGAGCGCGAGCGCACGGCGCTCGCCGATGCTGGCGCCTCGGCGATCTTCTGCCCGACCTCGAACCTCTTTCTCGGCTCCGGCCTTTTCGATCTCGCGGCGATGAAGACGGCGGGCATCAAGGTGGGGCTCGCCACCGACATCGGCGGCGGGACCAGCTACTCCCTGCTGACGACGGCGATGGAGGCCTACAAGGTGCTGGCCCTCCAGCGCCAGACGCTTCCGGCTTTCGAGGCTTTCCACATGCTGACCGCCGGCAATGCCGCGGCGATCGGAATGGAGGACCGGATCGGCCGGCTGGCACCGGGCTATGAGGCGGATGTCGTTGTGCTCGACGGTCATGCCACGATGGCGCTGCAGCAGCGGATGGAGCGGGTAACGTCGCTGGCCGAGGAACTCTTCGTGCTGATGACCATGGGCGACGACCGCGTGGTGGCGGCGACCTATGTCGCGGGCAAGAGGGTGCACGACCGCCAGGCGTTCACCCACCGGCCGATGGAGGATCGGCCGGAGTTTCCGTTGCGGGCAGCCGAACTGCCGGCGGAATCACTGGCCGCCCCCGACGACCAGTAGGGCGCCGCCCCCGCTTTTCTCCCGGCCAAAGCGGGACAAATGCGCTGATCGGGCTATCTCTACCCGCGACGGCCGGCGCCGCGCGCCTGCCGGGAGCGAAACGCTGAGGAGAATGCGATGCGACTGGTACGATTTGGCGCCCCTGGCGAGGAGAAGCCGGGACTGATCGACGCGGAACACGTGCTGCGCGACCTGTCTGGCGAAATCGATGACCTGTCCGGGGCGCATCTGTCGCGCGCCGGGCTGGAGCGCATCCGGGCGCTCGACCCGAAGAGCCTGCCGAAGGCCGACCCGTCGCACCGCCTCGGCCCTTGCGTCGGCCGCGTCGGCAACTTCATCGCTGTCGGGCTCAACTATGCCGACCACGCCGCCGAGACCGGCGCCCCGATCCCGGCCGAGCCGATCCTGTTCAACAAGGCGCCGTCCTCGATTGTCGGCCCGCATGACGACGTGATCGCGCCGAAGAACTCGACCAAGCTCGACTGGGAGGTCGAGATCGCCATCGTCATCGGCGAGGAGGCGCACAACGTCTCCGAGGCCGACGCGCTCGACTACGTCGCCGGCTACTGCCTTTGCAATGACGTGTCCGAGCGTGCCTGGCAGACCGAGCGCGGCGGCCAGTGGATGAAGGGCAAGGGCGCTCCGACCTTCGGACCGCTCGGCCCCTGGCTGGTGACGCAGGACGAGATCGCGGACGTCCAGGCCGTCGACCTCTGGCTCGACGTCAACGGCGAGCGCATGCAGACCGGCTCGACCGCGACGATGATCTTCCCGATCAAGAAGATCGTCTCCTACATCTCGGAGTTCATTCTCCTGCAGCCCGGCGACGTCATCACCACCGGCACGCCGCCCGGTGTCGCCATGGGCATGAAGCCGCCGCGCTGGCTGAAGGCTGGCGACATCATGACCCTTGGCGGGTCCCATCTCGGCGAACAGCGCCAGACGGTGAAAGCCTACGCCGCGTAGACACTTACGCCGCGTTTGCCCCGTTCGCGCCGAAGAAAGCGCGCGAACGGGCGCAACCCGTAAGCAGCTCGGCTGTTCTCCCCCAAAGCGCTGCAGTGCGAAGAGACCGGAATGCCGACGGCATGGCGCGATCTTGGCGCGCGTAGCGTCCTCGCATTCAAGCTCGGAAGGGTCATCATGGCCAGTGCCACCGAAACACCCCGCAAGCCCTCGAAGATCGTCGCCCCCAAGGTGCCTGTCGATGCCCGCCTGCAGGTGTTGGCCGACAGCCGCATGGTCATCGAAGGCGTCTCCCCGGAGATCGACGGCGGTCGTTTCGCCGTCAAGCGCGTCGAGAACGAGCCGCTGATCGTCGAGGCCGACATCTACTGCGACGGCCACGAGCAGCTGGGCGCGGCGGTGGTCTACGGCGCAGCCGGCGGAGAACTGCGCGAAAAGCAGTTCACCTTCGTGGAGAACGACCGGTGGCAAGCCGAGATCGCGTTCGAGACGCCGGGGCCGCATCGCTACTCCGTCATCGCCTGGCGCGATCTGTACGCCACGTGGCGCTACGAGGCGGAGAAGAAGAAGACCGCTGGCCTCGACATCACGCTGGAGCTGACCGAAGGGCGCCAGCTGATCATCGATGCCGCGACCTCCGACCGCGGCAGCGCGGCCGACCGCGCCGCGCTGAAGTCGCTGGTTCAGACGCTGGAGCAGCTGCAGGCCAAGGGCGACGCTGACACGCAGTACACGCTGATGATGGATGCCGAGACGGTGCGCATCCTCATCGAGACCGGCATGCGCACCAATCTGACGCGCTATCCCATCGACGTGCCGGTCTGGGTCGACCGTGAGCGGGCGGCGTTCAGCGCCTGGTACGAGCTGATGCCGCGCTCGCAGTCGGGCGACGTCAACCGCCACGGCACGTTCGACGACGTCATCGCGCGCCTGCCGGACATCCAGGAAATGGGCTTCGACGTCCTCTATTTCCCGCCGATCCACCCGATCGGCAAGCTCAACCGCAAGGGCAAGAACAACACCCTGACGCCAGGTCCAGACGATCCGGGCAGCCCGTATGCCATCGGCTCGGAGGAGGGCGGCCATGATGCGCTGCATCCCGAGCTCGGCACGTTCGAGGATTTTGCTCGGCTGGTCGAGAAGACTGCCGAGCACGGCATGGAGATCGCGATCGACTTCGCGATCCAGTGCTCGCCCGACCATCCCTGGATCAAGCAGCATCCGGAATGGTTTGACTGGCGGCCGGACGGCACCATCAAGTTCGCCGAGAACCCGCCGAAGAAGTACGAGGACATCGTCAACGTCCACTTCTACCGCGGCGCCATTCCCTCGCTCTGGTACGAGCTGCGCGACATCGTGCTGTTCTGGGTCGACAAGGGCGTGAAGATCTTCCGCGTCGACAACCCGCACACCAAGCCCTTCCCGTTCTGGGAGTGGATGATCGAGGAAGTGCGCAAGGTCGAGCCCGGCGCGATCTTCCTCGCGGAGGCGTTCACGCGGCCGAAGCCGATGAAGCGGCTGGCGAAGGTCGGCTACAACCAGTCCTATTCGTACTTCACCTGGCGGAACCTGAAATGGGAGCTGGAGCAGTACCTGACCGAGCTGACCACGACGGAAGCGGCCGAGTACATGCGGCCGAACTTCTTCGTCAACACGCCGGACATCAACCCGCGCTACCTGCAGACCTCGGGCCGTCCGGGCTTCCAGATCCGACTGGCGCTGGCGGCGACGCTCGGCGGCAATTACGGCGTCTACTCCGGCTACGAGCTTTGCGAGTACCTGCCGGTGCTCGGCAAGGAAGAGTATCTCAACTCCGAGAAGTACGAGATCCGTGCCTTCGACTGGAAGGCGCCGGGTAACATCCGCGACGACATCGCCTTCTTCAACCGCATCCGTCAGTCAGAGCCGGCGCTGCGCTCGTTCCGCGACCTCGCCTTCTACAATTTCTGGAACGACAACGTCCTCTACTACGGCAAGCGGACGCCCGACGGCTCAAGCTTCCTCCTGTTTATCGTCAACCTCGATCCGCACAATCCGCAGGGCGGCAATTTCGAGGTCCCGCTGTGGGAACTCGGGCTGCCGGACGATGGCGTGGTGCATGTCGAGAATCTTGCAAACGGCCAGCAGTTCGACTGGCAAGGCAAGATCCAGAACTGGTGGCTGGACCCGGCCGCGACGCCTTACGTTGCGCTGCGCATCACCGTCTGAGCAACGGGAGCCGACCTTCCCGTGCCCGCCGGGCGCTAAGCGCCGTCCCCTGGTTCCCGCTGCCCTCGGCAGCGTGGACCGGCGATCAGAGAGCGATCTTTCATGACCTCATCGACCCCCGCTGCCACCGACACGAACGCCGCACCGCCGCTGACCCTTTCCGACGGACCGCTTCATGCCGTCCTGACGCCCGAGGCGCAGCAGGAGATTGCCCGACTGCTGCCGGAGTTTCTCGGCCGGCAGCGCTGGTTCTCCGGCCGCAACCGCGGTGCGGGCGAGACGGAGCTCAAAGTTCTTGGTGTGCCCGCGCCGGGCGATGGCCGCCATCTCCTGACGGAGACGGTGACTCGGACCGCCGCCGGCGAGCAGCGCTATCTGTTGCCGCTGAGCACGCGGTTCGACGAAGGGCATGACGGGGCGGCCAGCCTGCCGCACCGCCTGACGGCGATCGACCAGGGCATGCGCCCGGGCTCCCTGATCGACGGGACCCGCGATGCGGCTTTTGCCGCCATCGTCACCGCGCTCATCGCCGATGGCCGCGATGTCGACCTCGGCAATGGCCGGCTCGAGATCATCGCCTCGCCGCTTGCCGGTGATGTGCTGGAGCGTGCCCGCGCCGTCGCGCCGGAGCGCATCCGGGTGATCTCCGGCGAGCAGTCGAACACCTCGATTCTGATCGGCGACGTCGGCGTGCTGAAGTTCTACCGTCTGCTCCGCGATGGCGTGCAGCCGGAACTCGAGGTGACGCGGTTCCTGACCGACCACACCGACTTCACCGGCACGCCGGCGCTGTTCGGCTCGATCGAACTCGTGCGGCCCGACGGCACGCGCGCCGCGGTCGCGGCAATGTTCAAGCTGGCGGAGAACCAGGGCGACGCCTGGACGGTGGTCACCGAGGCACTGGCGGCGTCGCTCGCCGCCGGCACGGCCGGGGCAAGCGATGACGGCCACGGCACGGTCGTCGGCCGCCGCACAGGCGAGATGCACGCGGCGCTCGCCACCGTGACGGGCGATGCGGACTTTGATCCCGAGCCGGTCGATGCGGCAGCGCTCGCCCATTTTGTCGGCGGCGCCAAGGCCGGGGCCGCCGAGTCGCTCGGCGTCCTCCAGCAGATCCGCGGTTCCGTGGGCGGAGATGTGGCGCCCGACATCGACCGCCTTCTGGCGGCCGAGCCTGCCATCATGGCATGGTTCGACGGATTTGCCGGCACCGCTATCGCCAGCCACCGGACCCGCATTCACGGCGACTATCACCTCGGCCAGCTGCTGGTCTCCGGCGACGACGTGGTAATCCTCGACTTCGAGGGAGAGCCGGGCGCGCCGCTGGAGGAGCGCCGGGAAAAATCCTCGCCGCTGCGTGACGTCGCTGGCATGTTGCGCTCGTTCGACTATGCGGCCTTCGCAGCGCTCGACCAGGCGGTGCCGGTCACAGATCAAGCCTACGATACGCGGCGGGCGATGGCGGCGGCGTGGCGCGATGAGGTCAGTGCCGCCTTCCTATCCGCTTGGAGCGAGGCGTCCGGCCTGTCGCTCGATGATGCGGGGTCGGCGCAGCTGCTCGATCTCTTCATCCTGCAAAAGGCCTTCTACGAACTGAAGTACGAGGCGGCGTCGCGCCCGGCTTGGCTGTCGATCCCGCTGCGCGGCATCATTTCCCTTCTCGAAAAACGACAGGTTCTGTGATGAACATCACCGCCACGACCCCGAAGACCCCCGAGCATCGTCCCAATGAGTGGGAGGCGCAGGAAATCGCGCGCGGCACGCACGGCGACCCCTTCGCCATTCTTGGCCCCAAATTCTCCGAGGGCGGCGCCATCATCCGGGCATTCCGGCCGGGCGCCGAAACCGCGACCGTCGTCGACGCTTCGGGCAAGGCACTGGGCAGGCTCGAGCCGGTGCTGGGCGAGGGCTTTCACTCCGGCTACGTCGCCGGTCTGAAGCAAGGCGATACCTATCGCTTCAAGTTCACGCACGGCACCGACGACTGGCTCGAGGACGATGCCTACCGGTTTGGCCCGATCCTTGGCGAACTCGACGTCTACCTCCTGGCGGAAGGCTCGCACTCCCGCCTCTATGAGAAGTTCGGTGCGCACCCGACGGAGATGGACGGCATTGCCGGCACGAGCTTCGTTGTCTTGGCGCCCGATGCCCGCCGGGTATCGGTGGTCGGTAACTTCAACTCCTGGGACGGCCGCCGCAACGTCATGCGCAAGCGGCATGAATGCGGTTGCTTCGAGATCTTCATCCCCGGCATCGGCCGGGGCGAGGTTTACAAGTTCGAGATCATCGGCCCGCACGGCGAGGTCCTGCCGCTGAAGCAGGATCCGGTCGGCTTCCTTCAGGAAGAGGCGCCGGCCACCGCGTCGATCGTCGACGGGCTGGTGCAGCACGACTGGAAGGACCATGCCTTCACGTCGAAGCCGCGCGACTGGCAGGATGCCGGCAAGCCGATCTCGATCTACGAGGTGCATCTCGGTTCTTGGCGCCGCGGCGACGGCGACACCATGCTGGACTATGACCAGATCGCCGGGCAGCTGGTGCCTTACGTCAAGGAGATGGGCTTTACCCATGTCGAGCTGATGCCGGTCTCCGAGCACCCGTTCTACGGTTCGTGGGGCTACCAGCCGATCGGCCTCTACGCCACGACCTCGCGCTACGGCTCGCCCGAGGCGTTCGCACGGCTGGTCGATGCGCTGCACCAGGCGGATATTGGCGTGCTGCTTGACTGGGTGCCGGGACACTTCCCGACCGACATCCACGGCCTCGCGCGCTTCGACGGCACGGCGCTCTACGAGCACCCGGATCCGCGACGCGGCTTCCATCAGGACTGGAACACGCTGATCTACGATTACGGTCGGACCGAGATCAAGAATTTCCTCGTCTCTAACGCGCTGTTCTGGCTCGATCGCTTCCACATTGATGGCCTGCGCGTCGATGCGGTCGCGTCGATGCTTTACCTCGACTACTCCCGCAAGGAGGGCGAGTGGGAACCCAACATCCACGGCGGCCGCGAGAACCTCGAGGCCATCGCCTTCCTCAAGGAGACCAATGAGAAGGTCGGTGGCTACTATCCGAATGCGACGACCCATGCCGAGGAATCGACGTCCTTCCCGGACGTCTCGCGGCCGACCTATGCCGGCGGTCTCGGCTTCCACTTCAAGTGGAACATGGGCTGGATGCACGACACTCTGCACTACATGCAGGAAGACCCGGTCAACCGCCGCTACCACCATCACCACATGACCTTCGGCATGGTCTACGCCTACTCCGAGAACTTCATCCTGCCGCTCAGCCATGATGAGGTCGTCTACGGGAAGGGCTCGCTGCTCGACAAGATGCCGGGCGACCACTGGCAGAAGTTCGCGAACCTTCGCGCCTATCTCGGCTTCATGTGGAGCCATCCCGGCAAGAAGCTGATCTTCATGGGCGGCGAGTTCGCGCAGCAGAAGGAATGGAACCACGACCAGTCGCTCGACTGGCACCTGCTGGACGATCCCTCGCATGCGGGCATGCAGCGGCTGGTGCGCGACCTCAACACGCTCTACCGCGAGATCCCGGCGCTGCACGAGCTGGACTGTGACGCGGCCGGTTTCGAGTGGATCGACACCCAGAACTCGGAGGAGAGCGTTATCGCCTTCCTGCGCAAGGATGCGCTGGGCAATCCGGTGCTAATCGTCTCGAACTTCACGCCGGTGCCGCGCCACGGCTACCGGATCGGCGTGCCGATCGCCGGCGAGTGGGTGGAGCGGATGAACACCGACGCCGACCTCTACGGCGGCTCGAATGTCGGCAACATGGGCGCCAAGACGGCGGACGAATGGTCGGTCAACGGCCGGCCCTATTCGCTGTCGCTGACCTTGCCGCCGCTCTCGACCATCGTGCTGGTCTCGGCCTCCGCGGCAGTCTGACAGCGCAACATCATCCAAACGCTAAGGGGCACCCTCGCGGGTGCCCCTTTTGCATGACCACTCTTGATGCTCTGCCACTTAGAGAGCGCCTGCCATTTCGAGATCGCCGTTGGAAACGGCCAAACCGTTTCGACCCGCTCGCTTGGCCCGGTACAGTGCCTCGTCCGCTTCCCGCAGCAGTTCACCGAGATCCAGCGACTGTGGAGGGATGGCGAGGCCAGCGCTGACCGTTGCGCCAACCGGTCGTCCGGCCACTTCCCGCGCCGCGGCTGCAAAATCCTCGATAATGGACAGCGCCTTCCGGCGGGCGGCGCTCTCTGTATCGCCCGGCAGCAGCAAGGCGAACTCCTCCCCTCCAAGACGGCCGAAAAGGTCAGCGGGGGTGAGTTGCGCCTGCGCCACGCGGCAGAAGAGCTTCAGGATCTCGTCGCCCAGCGCATGTCCGTACTGGTCGTTGATCTGTTTGAAATGATCGAGATCGAAGATCAGCGCGGCCACGGCACCCCGTTCGGCAATCTCGCGCCGGGCCTGTTCGGTGAAGGCTCGCCGGTTGGCGACACCGGTCAGGTAGTCGACCTGGTATTCGGCGATCAGCAGTTTCTCGCTGCGCTCCCGTGTCATCGCGAGGTAGAGGTAGGTCGTGACGACGATGAACAGCACCGCCTCGAACATCACGATGACCATCGGCAAGCTGCCCGACCGCAGCGGATCGGCGGGGCTGGAGAAGATCGGCAGTGTCGCGATCCGGGCGAGATAGATGGTGCCGTGCAGGAGAAAGGCCCATCCGGCCTGGCGCGTCGCGACACGACCTTCGCGCGACCTGAGGAAACAACTGGCGGCGCCGAAGCTGTAGGCCGCGATGAGCGCCGAACTTAAGAGAATGCGAAGATCGACATTGGCGGCAAAGCTGGGGAAGGTCCAGGCCACCAGCCAGACCAGGACGCCTCCCAGCAGCAGAGGGATCAGAGCGCGCTGGCCGGTGAACTGTGCTGCGGCATGCCAGATCATCCCATAGCCGGCGACCAGGAGGGCATTCGACAGCCCGATCCCGATCGTGACAAACCCAAGCGCGCGCAGACTGCTGAGGAGGCCCGCTACCGCGATCGTGAGATAGCTGAAGCTCCACCACAGGAGTGACGGGGATCGCTGGCGCTGCCACTCCAGGGCCATTCTTCCGGCGGCCAGGAGGCTGATCCCGCACATCAGGTAGAACAGCGTCGGAACGTGTATCTGCATCGGGTTCGCCAGGCGTTGTCACTTTTATCCGGCTGGAACATCGCACGACCGGGTCGGCCGGCCCTGCCAGAAAAATCCCAGATGGGTAACTCATCCCATCGCAGCCTTGTTCTAGCGCCAGATGCGCAAAACTTCCTTTAAGATGCGGGTCCCTGCGTCCCGGCAACCGTCTCCAACTCGACGGGCACGACGTCCACGCTGTGCCGGCTCTTTTGCGAGCCGGAGGTAACGAAGAAACCGCCGATCGGGGCGACGTCGGCATAGTCGCGGCCGATGGCGACTTCGATATGGTCGGCGCCGGTGACGACGCCATTGGTCGGATCGAAGCCGACCCAGCCGGTCTCCGCGCCGAGCCAGACCTTGATCCAGGCGTGCATCGCGTCGGCGCCCTCGAGCCGCGGCCGCCCCGGCGGCGGCAAGGTGCGCAGGAAGCCGCTGACATAGGCGGTGGGAATGCCGAGCGCCCGGAGGCCGGCAATGCCGAGATGGGCAAAATCCTGACAGACCCCGCGGCGGGTGCGGAACACCGTTTCGACCGGCGTGTCGATGCGGGTCGAGCCGGGCGCGTAGGTGAAGTCGTCGTAGATCTGGCGGGTCAGGAACAGCACCGCGTCGCCGCCGGAGCTGGCCGGGGCGAGGGGGGCGCCGAGATAGGTGCCGATCTCGGCCGACTGGCGCACCAACCGGCTCGAAGCGAGGAAATGCACCGGGCTGAGGGGGCCGAAGTCGCGGCTGCGCAATGCGGCGTCGCGGATGTCCGCCAGCGTCGGCGTCGCGCCAAGATCGGGCGCCCTTGACTCGACGCGCACCCGGGCGCGCATCTCGACACTCAGCCGCTCGTGCGCCTTGCGCAAGAGGACATGGTCGATCTCGTTGCCGAAGAAATCATGCTCCGTGTTGTGCTCCTCGGCTTGCGGCAGCACGTTCAACGACTGGGCAATCGTGGTCTGGCCGGCGCCGTCACGCAGCCGGATGCGCAGGACGTGGCGCGCATCCTTGACGGCCGACGGGTAGACGGAGGCGATCTTCAGAGTGATGTCGTAGATCATTCGTGATCGAACCGTTCGACCGTTTCGCCAGGGTCAGAGGCGAAATAGCGCTGCGTCAAGAGATCGGAAAGGTCGGAGAAGTCGCCAGCGACCCTTTGCAGGAAGGCCTCGTCAACCTCCGTCGGCCCGGCCGTCGCAAGCCGCACCTGCAAGCGCGCGATCCGCCGCGCCAACTGGTCGAGCGTCTCGCCGGCGACGACGCCCGGCAGCTCGCCGATCGCCCGCTTCAGCGAGTTCACCTGATAGGCGACCGAGCGCGGATTGGCGGGGTCAAGGACGGTGAGGTCCAGCACCGTCTCGCGCGAGAGGGTCACGGTATAGCGGCGGCGGTAGGTGACGCGGCTGTCGGTGAACTCCAGCAGGACCTCGAAGGCGCCTTCGGGCACCTCGCCGGCGGTGACGGCGGCGGCGATCGCGGCGGTCATCGCGCCGCGCTCGATCCGACGACCGCATTTGAGGAAACGCCAGCCGGCGAACTGGTACATGTTCTCGCGCACCAGCCCGGTGAAGCCCGAGAGCCGGGTCATCACCTGGCTGGTCAGCGCGATCAGGTCCTCGTCGCCGCCGTGCTGCGTCGCATCGTCGAGGAGGTCGACGATCTCGCTCAGCGTCCGCCAGCCGTCGGGCGAGAAGCGGTCGCGGATGCGCGAGGCGGTGTTCAGCGCCGAGCGCGACAGTTTGAGGAGACCCGCGGCCGGATGCGCCGCGGTGACATCGACGCCGACGCGCTGCAGCAACTGGGCGACGCGCCGGTCGACAAGTCCTTGCCGGGCGGCTTCCGACTGTCGGGAGGCGTAGAGTCGCAACAGCCGCGTCGCGACTTCCGTGCGCTCGGTGTAGCGGCCGAGCCAGAACAAGTTGTCGGCAGCGCGGGCCGGCAAGGCGCCCGGACGCCGGCGCAGAAAGTTGCCGGTCGGCACTTCGCCGAGCAGCGTCAGCGGCTCCTCGTCGGTATCGGAAGTCACCCAGACATCAGTCGAACGCCCGCCCGCCTGCATCGACACCGCCTTGGCGTCGGTCTCGTCGGAAACCCGGGCGAAGCCGCCGGGCATGACGTGCCAGCCGGTCGCGTCGCGGGCGAGGAACACGCGCAGCGTCACCGGCCGGGCGACCAGCGTGTCGTCGAGGAAGACCGGGGCGGTCGACAGCGCGACGAGCTCCTGGCCGACGACGCCGGTGCCGCCGGCGTCGAGTTCGGCGGAAAGGCGGTCCTGCCGGTTTCCTGGGGGCGGATCGGAGGCGTGCGGGAAGGCGTCGGCGAGCGCCAGCCGGTGACGGTTGCGCGAGACGTGGTCGCGCTCTTCCGCCTGGCCGCACCACCAGGTGGCGATGGTCGGCAGTTCCAATGTCTCGCCGATCAGCGCCTTGGCAAGCGCCGGTTGGAAGGCAAGGAGCGCGCGCGTCTCGAGAATGCCGGAGCCGAGCGCATTGACCATCTGCAGCGATCCCGCGCGGATCGCCCGCAACAGGCCGGGCGTGCCGATGCGCGAGCGCTGGAACAGCTCCAGCGGATCGGCGAAGTCCGAGTCGAGGCGCCGCCACAGCACCTTCAGCGGTTCGAAGCCGTCGACGGTGCGCACCTCCACCGCATCGTCGTTGACGACGAGATCGCCGCCTTCGAGCAGCAGGAAGCCGAGATAGCGTGAGAGGTAGGCGTGCTCGAAATAGGTCTCGTTCATCGGGCCCGGCGTCAACACGCCGATGCGCTCGGTGCCGTCCTGGTTCAGCCGGAGCAAGGATTGCCGGAAGCGCTGGAAGAAGCCGGCGAGCCGCTGAACCCGCATGTCGGCGTTGAGATCGGGAAAGGCGCGCGAGGTGGCGACGCGGTTTTCCAGCGCGAAGCCGGCGCCCGACGGCGCCTGTGTGCGGTCGCCGAGCACCCACCAGCGCCCGTCCGGGCCGCGGCCGAGGTCGATGGCGATGAAGCGGATCAGCGGATCGCCGGCCAGGCCTTGATTGGCGATCGGCCGCAGGAATTCGGGGTTCTCGCCAACGATCACCGCCGGCAGGGTGCCGTTGGCGAGCAGCGTCCGCGCGCCATAGAGATCGCCGACCAGCGCTTCGAGGAAGCCGGCGCGCTGGACGAGGCCGCGTTCGAGCGCCGCCCATTCCGCCGCGCCGAGGATCAGCGGCGGGAAGGTCAACGGCCAGCTGCGCTCGTCGCGTTCTGCCTCGCCAGTGCCGCCATAGACGCGGTAGAAGACGCCGGCCTCGCGCAGGTACTGGCGGGCGCTCCGCACCCGGCCGGCGCGGTCGGACGCGGTCATCGCCGCCAGCGCCTCGGCGAGCGGGCTATAGTGCGGCCGGATGCTGCCATCGGCCGCCAGCATCTCGTCATAGACCCCCGCCGGCGGGTGGTAGCCCGCCAGCAGCGCGTCGAGCGCCAGGCCCTCTCGGGAAGCGGCGGCACTCATGGCTTGCCCGTCATCCCGGTCAGACCGCCAGGCTCGCCGGACGGCGCAGATCCAGCGTCGTCGGGAAGGACGGGTCGGGGATCTCGAGCACCGGCGCGTAATGCCCCGGCGTGTGGCCGATGTCCTCGAACCGCGCCAGCCGGCGCGCCTCCGCCTCGTTGGCGTTGACCGGGAAGGTCTCGTAGTTGCGACCGCCGGGATGGGCGACGTGGTAGACGCAGCCGCCGAGCGAGCGCTGCGACCAGCGATCGTAGATGTCGAAGGTCAGCGGAGCGTGCACCGGGATGGTCGGGTGGAGGCCAGAGGCCGGCTGCCACGCCTTGAAGCGCACGCCGGCCACTGCGTCGCGGCCGTTGCCGACCGGCGTCAGCGGCACCTGCCGGCCATTGCAGGTGACGATGTGGCGGGCCGGGTCGAAGCCGGTGAGTTTCACCTGCAGCCGCTCGACCGAGGAGTCGACGAAACGCACCGTGCCGCCGATCGCGCCGGTCTCGCCCATGACGTGCCAGGGCTCCAGCGCCTGCCGCAGCTCCAGCGCAATGCCCTCGCGCTCGATCTTGCCGCAGAACGGGAAGCGGAACTCGGCCTGCGCCTCGAACCATTCCGGCCGGATGGCAAAGCCCGAGCGGCCGAGATCGGTGAGAACCTCGAGAAAATCCTGCCAGAGGAAGGCGGGCAGCATGAAGCGGTCGTGCAGCGTCGTGCCCCATCGGGCAAAACGGCCGGACTGCGGCTCCTTCCAGAATTTCGCGACCAGCGCCCGCACCAGCAGCTGCTGGGCAAGGCTCATGCGCGCGTCTGGCGGCATCTCGAAGCCGCGGAACTCGACGAGGCCCAGGCGCCCGGTCGGGCCGTCCGGGGAGTAAAGCTTGTCGATGCAGATCTCGGAGCGGTGGGTGTTGCCGGTGACGTCGACGAGGAGGTTTCGGAACAGCCGGTCGGTCAGCCACGGCAAGGGCGCGGCACCTTCGCCCGGCAGCGGCACCTGCGCCATCGCGATCTCGAGCTCGTACAGCGCGTCGTGCCGCGCCTCGTCGACGCGCGGCGCCTGACTGGTCGGGCCGACGAAGAGGCCGGAGAAGAGGTAGGAGAGCGAAGGATGGCGCTGCCAGTGCAGCACCAGCGACTTCAGGAGGTCCGGCCGGCGCAGGAAGGGCGAGTCGGTCGGCGTTGCGCCGCCGACGACGACGTGGTTGCCGCCGCCGGTGCCGGCATGCTTGCCGTCGATCATGAACTTGTCGGTGCCGAGCCGCGACTGCCGCGCCTCGTCGTAGACGGTGCGGGTGATCTCGACGCATTCCCGCCAGGAGGCGGCGGGATGGACGTTGACCTCGATGACGCCGGGGTCCGGCGCCACGCGGATGACGTTGACGCGCGAGTCGTGCGGCGGCTGGTAGCCCTCGATCACCAGCGGCAGGCCGTGCTTCTCGGCGATCACTTCGACGGCCTGAAGGAGATCGAGATAGGCCTCGAGCGATTCCAGCGGCGGCATGAAGACGCAGAGCTTGCCGTCGCGCGGCTCGATCGAGATCGCCGTGCGCACCGCGCCGAAGATTTCCTCGTGCTTCTGCTCGGGCGCCTGCCAGACCTCGGGGCTGGCGGCGAGGATGCTCGGCTGCTCGCGGCCCGGGCCGATCTCCTCCGGCGCTGCGAGCGGGCCCTGTTCCGCGGTCGGATCGTTCGGGTGGATATAAGGGTACTGCGCCGGCGGCACGTGAGGAAGCGCGCCGAGCGGCAGGCGGTAGCCGACCGGGCTGTCGCCGGGCATCAGGAACAGCTGGCCGCGCCGCGTCGTCCAGCGCTCGGACATCCAGCGGACGCCCGGCGTCATGCCGGTGCCGCTTGCCTGCGACTGCCAGGCCTGCACGGGAAGCACGTAGCCGGAGGCCTTCGACAGGCCGCGGTCGAAGACGCGGGCAAGGCGCGCGCGCTCCTCGGCATCGTCGAGCTTCGGGTCGCTCGGCTCGACGTTCTCCGGCAGCTTCGCCTCGCGAGACATCCAGTAGGACGGATCCTCGTAGGCGGCAGCAGCATAGGCCGGGTCGACGCCGAGCTCCATCGCGACTTCGCGCGTCAGCGTCTCGGCGTCGGCGAGCGAGACTGGGGCCTCGGTGACCTCGCGGGCGATGAGGTTTGAGTTGCGCCAGATCGGCAGGCCGTCCTTGCGCCAGTAGAGCGAGAAGGTCCAGCGCGGCAGCGTCTCGCCGGGATACCACTTGCCCTGGCCGTAATGCAGGAAACCGCCGGGCGCGAAGCGGTCGCGCAGGCGGCGGATCAGGTCGTCGGCGAGCGCCCGCTTCTGCGGCCCGACGGCGGCGGTGTTCCACTCCTCGGACTGAAAATCGTCGATCGAGACGAAGGTCGGCTCGCCGCCCATGGTGAGGCGGACGTCGTTGGCCTTGAGCTCGGCGTCGACCGCCTCGCCGAGCGCATCCAGCGCCTGCCAGCTCTCGTCGGAGAACGGGGCGGAGACGCGCGGCCGCTCGGCGATGCGCTCGACGGTCATCTCGAAGCCGAAGGTCACCTCGGCATAGTCGACGCCGCCGGAGATCGGCGCGGCCGAGCCGTAATGGGGGGTCGCGGCGAGCGGCACGTGGCTCTCGCCGGTCATCAGGCCGGAGGTCGGGTCGAAGCCGATCCAGCCGGCGCCCGGCAGGTAGACCTCGGCCCAGGCATGCAGGTCGGTGAAGTCGTGGTCGGTGCCGGCAGGCCCGTCGAGCGAGACGAGGTCGGGCTTCAGCTGAATGAGGTAGCCGGAGACAAAGCGCGCGGCAAAGCCCAGCTGGCGCAGGATCTGCACCAGGAGCCAGGAGGTGTCGCGGCAGGAGCCGGAGGCATTGGCGAGCGTCTCTTCCGGCGTCTGAACGCCCGGCTCCATGCGGATGAGGTAGGTGATCTTCTGCGACAGCAGCCGGTTGAGGCCAACGAGGAAGTCGACCGTGTGCGTCTCGCTGCGGTCGAGCTCGGCGAGGAAGGTTCTGAGCAGCGGCCCGGCGGGCTCGGCGCCGAGATAGGCGGAGAGGTCGGTGCGCAGCGGCTCCTCATAGGCGAACGGCCAGGCCTGCGCGGCATCCTCGACGAAGAAGTCGAACGGATTGTAGACCGTCATGTCGGCGACGAGATCGACCTCGATCTTGAACTCGGTCGCCTTGTCGGGAAAGACGAAGCGGGCGAGGTAGTTGCCGAACGGATCCTGCTGCCAGTTGATGAAGTGGTTCTCCGGCGTCACCTTCAGCGAGTAGGACGGCACTTTGGTGCGCGAATGCGGGGCAGGGCGCAGGCGGATGACCTGCGGACCCAGCCGGACCGGCCTGTCGTACTGGTAGTGCGTGACGTGGTGGAGTGCGGCGAGGATCGACATCGGGCGAAGTCTTACCTTCTTCATCGGATTGTTCGCCAAGACCATAGCCGTTCACGTCCCCGCCGCAAGCAGGTAAGGCGCACTGTGTTCGCAGATGCGAAAATAACAGCTTTGCCCGTGGCTAGATCGGGGAACTACCGCGGACGCCTCACATTGAGGCGAGAAGAAGGTCGCCGATCCACCGCCTGCCTGCCGCTTCCTGTGTTCCAGGGGAGCGGCCGGAGAGGGTTGTCAGGTCGGCCTCGAGGGTGCGGTCATGCGAGTTTTCAGCGAAGGTGAACCGGCCCTGTCATGCCTGACCCTTCGCACCTCGCCGGGATCGGCAGACTACGCTGAGGGGTGGCGTGGCCGGGCAGCACACGCAGCGGACAGCCGGTTGGCTGGCTGTAGGAGATTCCCGATTTCCGGGACTTTAAAGCGGGACACGCGCCGGCCATGACCCATGTAGGGTTCGAGGGCGGACCGACCGGACGCAGCGACCGATGCGGCAGACGGGATGCCGGAACGGGATTTCCGCAGCATTCCGGCGATCGCCGACCTCCTCAGATTCAGGCCGCATCCGCGGCGCAACATATATCGGTCGCCTCCAGGGCACGCCGAGCAATGCCACGTCCTTCATCGCCCCCAGCGGATGCGGTGAAGGCTGGGAAAGGATGAACATGCCCGAGACACAGAAGACGTTTTCACAAGCGACCTCGTGGGGAAGCCGCATTACCGAAAAAGGTGCCGCCTTTCGCCTCTGGGCGCCGAATGTCGATACCATCGAACTCGTCGCCGAGCGGGCGGGCGAGCGCCGCTTCCTGCCGATGGACAAAGAGGATGGCGGCTGGTGGCAGACCGAGACCGATGCCGTCGCGGTCGGCGAAGGCTACGGGTTCCGGGTCAACGGCGAGCAGGTGGTGCCGGACCCTGCGGCACGGGCGCAGATGTCGGACGTGCACTCCCTGTCACGGCTTGTCGATCCCCGCGCCTTCGAGTGGAAGTCGGCCGGCTGGAAAGGGCGCCCCTGGCACGAGACGGTTTTCTACGAGCTGCACACCGGCACCTTCACGCCCGAGGGCACGTTCGATGCCATCGTCGAGAAGCTCGACTATCTCAAGGGTGTCGGAATCACCGCGATCGAGCTGCTGCCCGTCGCGCAGTTCGGCGGCCAGCGGGGCTGGGGCTATGACGGCGTGCTGCTCTACGCGCCGCACGAGGTCTATGGCGGTGCCGAGGGCCTGAAGCGGCTCGTCGACGCAGCCCACGAGCGCGGCCTGATGGTCTTTCTCGACGTCGTCTACAACCACTTCGGACCGGACGGGAACTACCTCAACGCCTATGCGCCGGAGTTCTTCCACCCAGAGATTCACACCGCTTGGGGTGCGGCGATCGCCTATGATGAGCCGGCGGTGCGCGAGTTCATGATCGAGAACGCGCTGTTCTGGCTGAACGAATACCGCATCGACGGCCTGCGCCTCGACGCCATCGATTCGATCCAGGATACGACCGACGTTCCGATCATCCGGGAACTCGGCGCGCGGATCCGCGAGAAGATCACCGACCGCCATGTCCACATCACGAGCGAGGACGCGCGCAACATCACCTGGCATATCGAGCGCGACCCGAAGGGCGAGCCGCTTCTGATCAGCGGCGAGTGGAACGACGACTTCCACCATTGCGCCCACGTTCTGGCGACGCACGAGAACGAGAGTTACTACGCCGATTATTCGCGCAACAGCGTCAAGCAGATCGCCCGGTCGTTGGCCGAGGGTTTCGTCTTCCAGGGCGAGCACTCGCGCCACCGCGACGAGGATGTCGGTTTCCCCTCGGCTCATCTGCCGCCGACGGCCTTCGTAAACTTCATCCAGAACCATGACCAGATCGGCAACCGGGCTTTCGGCGATCGGCTGGTGGATCTTGCCTCGCGCCGGGTGGTGGAGTGCCTGCAGGCGATCCTCCTTCTGTCGCCGCATATTCCGCTGCTGTTCATGGGTGAGGAGTTCGGCGACACCAACCCGTTCTGCTTCTTCACCGATTTCGACGGCGAACTCGGCGATGCCGTTCGCGACGGCCGCCGGGCGGAGTTCAAGAAGTTCGACGCGTTCCGCGACGAGGCCAACCGCAAGCTGATTCCGGATCCGAATTCGGAGGCGACGTTCCGCTATTCCATGCTCGACTGGGAGATGGCCAAACGGCCGACCTATCGCCGCCGCCTGTTCAAGGTCTCGGCGATCCTCAAGCTGCGACACGAAAGCATCGTGCCGCTGTTGACCGACATTCCGCCGAACTGCGGCAGCCACTACATTTCCGACGACAGTGCGGCGTTCGTGGTGTCCTGGGTCCTGAAGGACGGTAACGTCCTGAAGCTTTTCGCCAATCTCGACGATGAGCCGTGGACCATCCCCGACGTGCTGTCGACCGATGATCGCTCCAGCGGCGAACTCGTCTTCGCCTATCCCAAGCATGCCACCGAGGACCTGGAGTCGGGGATTTTGCCTGGTCCTTCCGTGGTCTTCCGCCTGAGCCGGATGCTGCAGATCGCCGACACGACCCACGAGGAGGCTTCGCATGACTGATCGGCTCGACAAGCTCGCCGAAAGCCACGGCATTCAGCTCGGTTACGTCTCCGAGATGGGTGAGCGCAAGGTGATCGAGGATGGCGCAAAGCTGTCGCTGCTCAAGGCGCTGGGGGTTGATCCCGAGACCGGCGAGGAAGGCAGCTTCGACGAAGCCGGCGACAAGCCGGCCTCGCGCTGCGCCTTGCCGGAGAAAGTTAGCTCCCGACGCAGCTGGGGCATTGCCTGCCAGCTCTACAGCTTGCGATCGGATCGCAATCTTGGCATGGGCGATTTCCGTGACCTCAGCGACTTCGTCGAGATCGCCGGATCGGTCGGTGCGAGCTTCGTTGGCGTCAACCCGCTGCACGCGCTGTTCATGGCCGATGCCGGACGGTTCAGCCCCTATTCGCCGTCGAGCCGTCGGTTCATCAATCCCCTCTACATCGCGGTGGACGAGCTTCCTGGTGGGGCGGACGCAATCGCCCGGCTACGGGAGAGCGAGCCGTCGGCGTTTGCCGTGCTCGGAGGCGACCTCGTCGAGTATGTCGCCGTCGGTCTTCTGAAGAACCTCCTGCTGCGCGAGGTTTTTCTGCAGCAGCTGGAGGCGCTGCGCCACGACGAGGCGTTCAACGCCTATTGCGCTGGCGGTGGCGAGGCGCTGCGTGACTTTGCGCTGTTCGAGGCGATTTCCGCCCGGCAGGTCGCGAGCGGCGCCTATGCCGGATGGCATTCCTGGCCGGAAGCGTTGCGCAGCCGCGACCTGCCGGCGGTGCACGCGCTGGAAGCCGAAGCGGGCGACGAAATCCTGTTCCATCTCTGGCTGCAATACACCGCCGAGGAGCAGTTGGCGGAGGCTCAGCGCCGCGCCAAGGCGACAGGCATGAGCATCGGCCTCTATCTCGACCTCGCCGTCGGTGTCTCGCCGGACGGCGCGGAGACGTGGAGCGATCCGGCATTGACCGTTGGTGCCGCACGCGTCGGCTCGCCGCCCGACATGTTTAACTCCTCCGGCCAGGACTGGGGCCTCGCCCCGCTCTCGCCAAAGGCGCTGGCGGAACGGGACTACCGCCCGCTCGGCGAATCCTTCGATGCGCTCACGCGGCATGCCGGGGCGGTTCGGATCGACCATGTCATGGGCCTTGCCCGACTCTGGTGGATTGCCGAAGGGCACAAGTCGGCCGAGGGCGGCTATGTCCGCTACCCCCTCGGCAAAATGCTCGACACCATTGCCGAGGCGTCCAACCGCAATGACTGCCTTGTCATCGGCGAGGATCTCGGCACCGTGCCGCCGGGCTTCCGCGCAACGCTGAGCGAGGCGAACCTCCTGTCGTACCGCGTGCTCTATTTCGAGCGCCGGGATGTCGAGTTCCTGCCGACCTCTTCCTACCCAGAACTTTCGCTCGCTTGCGTCTCCACCCACGACCTGCCGACGCTGAAGGGCTGGTGGCTGGGGACCGATCTCGACCTGCGGGCCGAGACCGGGCGGCAGAATGCCAAGCGCACCGAGGAGCAGCGTGAGGAGCGCAAGCGCGACCGTCGCATGCTGATCGGCGCGCTGAAGGAAGCCGGCGTCCTGCCCGAGGAATACGACCGCGTGGCCAGCGGCGAGGACGCCTTGCCGGTGACGCTGTCGCAGGACATCGCCGATGCCGTGCACCGCTTCCTCGCCAAGGCGCCGAGCCTTCTCGTGACCGTGCAGATCGAGGACATGACGGGCTCCGAGCGCCAGCCGAATCTGCCCGGCACCACCGATGAATACCCTAACTGGCGCATCCGCTCCGCTGTGAAACTGGAGGACCTCGCCGAAGACGGCGGTTTCCAGTCCATCGCCCGGGCCATGCGCGACGAACGACCGGAGACCGTATGAGCCGCCAGCTGATCGCCACCTACCGCCTGCAGTTCCGCGAAGGAACCGGTTTCGACACCGCGCGGGACCTCGCGCCTTACCTGAAGACCCTCGGGGTTAGCCATCTCTACGCCTCGCCGGTGTTCGCGGCTTCGCCGGGCTCGACGCACGGCTATGACGTCATCGACTACAACCGCTTCGAGGAAGACCTCGGCGGCGATGCCGGCTTCCTGGCGATGAGCGATGCGCTGTCCGGCCAGGACATCGGCCTGATCCTCGACTTCGTGCCGAACCACATGGGCGTCAGCCCGGAGAACGCCTGGTGGGAGGACGTGCTCGCCTGGGGCCAGGAGAGCCGCTACGCCAACACCTTCGACATCGCCTGGGACGCCGAGAAGGTGCTGATCCCGGTGCTGTCGAAGCCCTATGGCGAGGCGTCGATGGACGGCGATCTCTCCGTGGTGCTCGACCGCGAGCGTGCCCGGCTGCGCTTCGATGCGGCTGGCTACGAACTGCCGCTCGATCCGCGCACGCTCGGCCATGTCTTCGGCTTCCTGGAGCATGCCGAGCGCGACCGCCTGGTGCGCCGATTCTCGGTGGCGACCCCGATCGAGGGGGAGGAACTGACGGAGCGTCTGCGCGAGCATCTCAGTGACGCCAGTTTCGCCACGGCGCTCGATGCGGCCGTTGCGGCCATCAACGCGGACCAGAGCGCGCTCCACGCGCTGCACGAGGCGCAGGTCTGGCGTCTGGCCTGGTGGCGGACGGCGCGGGAGAAGCTGACCTATCGCCGCTTCTTCGAAATCGCCGACCTCATCGGCGTTCGCCAAGAACTGCGTCACGTCTTCCGCGACTCGCACCGCACCGTCATTCGGCTGGCCCGCGAGCGGCGGCTGGACGGCATTCGCATCGATCACGTCGATGGCCTGGCCGACCCGAAGAACTACCTTCTCGACCTGAAGCAGGCCTTCCAGTCGGTGCGCCGCGACCCCGTCATCTACGTCGAGAAGATCCTCACCGGCGAAGAGCGCCTGCGCACCTCCTGGGAGATCGCCGGCACCACCGGCTACGAGTTCATCACCGCGCTGGCGGGGCTATATGTCGACCCCGACCAAGAAGAGGGGATGACACGGGGCTACGCGCACTTCATTGGCGAGGAGGAGGATCTTCGCCAGATGATCCTGCGCCAGAAGCGCTCGATCTTCTCGCGCAACCTCGCGGGCGAGCTCGCCTACCTCACCGGCGAGGCGCTGACGGTAGCGAGCCGCGGCCTCGCCACGCGCGATCTCGGGCCGGACACGATCTCGCGCTCGATCATCGAGGTCGCCTCGGCGCTGCCGGTCTACCGCACCTATGTCGGCGTCGACGGCGTGCCGAAGGGCGATGCCAAGATCATCGACGATGCCGTCGCGCTCGCGACGTCGCAGCGCGAGGTCGAGGCCGACGAGCCGATCGAGTTCATCGGCCGCCTCTTGAAGCTCGATTTCGACGATGGCCGCGATGTCGCCGGCGCCTTGAACTTCACCCGCCGCTTCCAGCAGACCACCGGTGCGGTGATGGCGAAGGCCGTCGAGGACACGGTGTTCTTCCGCTACAACCGGCTGATCGCCTTGAACGAAGTCGGCGGCGAGCCGGATCACTACGGCGCCGGCGTCGAGGCCTTCCACGAGGCCATGGCGATCCGCACCGAGGACCAGCCGGAAGGCCTCCTCGCCACGTCGACGCACGACACCAAGCGCGGCGAGGACGCCCGGGCGCGCCTCTACACGCTGAGCGAGGCGCCGAAGCGTTGGTCGTCGCTGGTCGAAGGCTTTGCCGAGGCCATGGGCGCCTATCGCCAGCCGATCGAGGAGACGCTCGACTCGCCGGACGCCGCCAGCGAGTGGATGTTCTACCAGTCGCTGCTCGGCGTGCTGCCGGCGGACTTTGATCCGTCCGATGCCGCCGCCCGCAAGGCGATCGGCGAGCGGCTATGCGTCTTCATGGAAAAGGCGGTGCGCGAAGCCAAGCGCTACACGTCCTGGACCTCGCCGGCCGAGCCGTACGAATCGGCTCTCAAGGCCTTCGTCGAGGCGGCACTCGACAGCGAGGCGACGGACGACTTCCTCGCTGACTTCTGGACGTCGGTTCAGCCTTTCGTGGCGGCCGGTGCCCTGACCTCGCTGTCGCAGACCTTGATCAAGATGACGGCGCCGGGCGTGCCGGACATCTACCAGGGCACCGAGTTCTACGACCTCAGCCTCGTCGATCCCGACAACCGGCGGAAGGTGGACTTCAAGGCCTGCGCAGCCGCGGCGGCGACGGACAACGTCGCCATTTCCGCCATGCTGGCGGATTGGCGGAGCGGCGCGGTGAAGGCGAAGGTCATTCTTGCCGGCGTTGCCGCGCGGGTGGCATCGCCGACCCTCTACACCACCGGCGCCTATGTGCCGCTGGCGATCGAGGGAAGCGCGGCGCGCCACGTCGTCGCCTTCGCGCGGGTCGAGGACGGCAAGGCGTCGGTCACCATCGCGCCGCGGCTGTGCCTCAGCCTGCTCGAAGGCGCCGAGGGCCTGCAGCCATCGGCAGCGCAGTGGGGCGATACGGCCGTGGTGCTGCCGAAAGAGCTCGCCGGCATGACCTGGCGCAATGCGCTGGGGACCGGCCGCGTCGGCCCAGCCGATCGCGTGAAGCTCGCCGACCTGCCGGATGGCCTGCCTTTCGCCTTGTTGATCTCCCAATAGAGCGGGGCCGTCTCAGCAACCTTTGAGAGGGTCCACCGGGCCGAACAGAGGTTGCTCTGATTGAAAATCTGGGAGCGTCCTGCGTCCATCGCTACGGATGTGCGGCGCTCTTGCCGTCCCCACCGGCGGCCAACCGAGATGGGAACTTGCCATGCCGATCCGTGCCACCGTCTGGAACGAGTTCGCGCACGAGCGTGAGAACGAGACCGTCCGGGGGATCTACCCCAGTGGTATCCACCGGACCATCGCCGACGCGCTGGCCGCCGACGCCGGGATCATCCCGGCGACGGCGACCCTCGATGAGCCCGAGCATGGGCTGACCGCCGAGCGACTGGCGGCGACCGACGTGCTGCTCTGGTGGGGGCACAAGGCGCATGCGGCGGTCGACGACGCGGTGGTCGAGCGCGTGGCGCAGCGCGTCTTCGAGGGCATGGGGCTGATTGTCCTGCACTCCGGGCATTTTTCCAAGATCTTCAAGTGGGTGATGGGGGCGCCATGCTCGCTGCGATGGCGCGAGGCGGGCGAGCGCGAGCGGCTCTGGGCGATCAACCGTTCGCACCCGATCGTGCAGGGGATCGGCGACCATATCGAACTGCCGAATTCGGAGATGTACGGAGAGCCTTTCCTGATCCCCGAACCGATGGAGACGGTGTTCATCTCCTGGTACCAAGGCGGCGAAGTGTTCCGGTCCGGCGTCACCTACCAGCGCGGCGCCGGGCGTATCTTCTATTTCGGCCCGGGCCACGAGACCTACCCGATCTACCACGATCCGAAGATCCAGCAGGTGCTGCGCAACGCCGTGCGCTGGGCGCACAACCCGTTGCCCGCCTGGGCCGATGTCTCGGCGGCGCCGAACGTGCCGGTCGATCAGGCGCGCGAGCCGATCGAGCAGCGCGGCGGCTCGCTTCACCAGCGGGGCGAAAAGGGTTTCCGGTGAGCGACAAGCGGCTGCTGATCCTCGGCACCGGGGCCATGGCGCACCGGCATGCCGAGTTCTTCGCCGTCATTCCCGGCTGCCGCGTCGTCGCCGCCTGCGACATCGACGCCGAGCGCGCAAAGGCCTTTGCCGAGACACACGGGATCGCGGCATCCTTCGGCAGTCTGGATGATGCGCTCGGCTGGAACGGCTTCGACGCCACCGTCAACGTCACGCCCGACGCCGCGCACCAGCCGACGACCTTGAAGCTGCTCGCTGCCGGCAAGGCGGTGTTCTGCGAGAAGCCGCTGGCGCTCGACCATGTTGGGGCGCTGGCGATGACGGAGGCGGCCGATGCCGCTGGTCTCGTCGCCATGGTCAACCTCACCTACCGCAACGTACACGCCGTGCAGAAGGCGCGGCGGATGATCGACGCCGGCGAGATCGGCGACATCCGCCACGTCTCGGCCAGTTACCTCCAGAGCTGGCTGACCGGCCGCCACTGGGGCGACTGGCGCGCCGACGAGCGCTGGCTCTGGCGTTTGTCGGCCGCGCACGGCTCGAAAGGGGTGCTCGGCGATGTCGGCATCCACATCCTCGATTTCCTGACCTTCGGGACGGGGCTCGACGTCGCCAGCCTCTCCGCGCGCATGAAGACCTTCGACAAGGGCGGCGCGATCGGCCCCTACGGGCTCGACGTCAACGACAGCGTTGCGATGACGGTGGAGATGTCGAACGGCGCGCTCGGCGTCGTCCACATGACCCGATTCGCGACAGGCAAGCTGAACGACCTCGACCTTACCATCCACGGCGAGAGGGGCGCCCTGAAGATCTGGGCGAACCACGAGGCCTCGCGCCTCGAAGCCTGCCTCGGCCCCGACATCGAAACGCAGACCTGGCGGGCGGTTGACTGTCCGGCAACGCCGACCAATGCCGAGCGTTTTGTGCTGGCGTTGCTCTCGGGCGAGAACGGCGAGCCGAGTTTCCGCCGGGCGGCTGATGTGCAGAAACTGCTCGATCTCTGCTTCGTCTCCGATACCGAGGGGCGGACTCTGACGGTCTAGCCACCGGCATCCGGCAAAGCGGGGTTGCGCGTATAGCCTGGCCCAATGGTCAGCGGTGCTGCCGGCATCGCGTCCGAACTGACGTCGGAGACGACGGCGAACGCCTCCTCGAACAGCACGGCCTCATCGCCTTGCTGCAGCAGCCTGACGGTCACATGATAGGGCTTGCCGGTCTCGATGCCGTGGAGGGACGGGGTGCGCAAGCCGTATTGCCGCGTCTTCGGCCAGAGCTTGGCCTTGACCACCAAGGGAGCGCCGCCCGCTGGATCCTCGAAAATCGCTTCGATCACCGAGGCGTTCTTGACGGGCTTCATCACCCAGGCCGTGAACCCGTAATAGGCGTCTGCGATGCGGTAGTTGAAGATGAAGCCCGCCCCGGCGATCTTTAGATAGGGCGTCTCCCCCGGCGGCACGCGCACCGCGAAGGCCGCGGCGGCGAGCGCCAGGAGAAAGGCGCCGCCGGAAAGGGCGAGCGTGCGGGGCGCGATCTTTCGCTGCGGTTTCGGCATGGGTGGATCCCCAGGATGGCCTCATTCGAGGCGCGTGAGACCTTAAGCGAATCGCGTTGGTCTCGCCATCCTCCGGCAAGGCGCGCGCTATGGCCCGCGCCCAATTTCCAGCGTCGACGACGGCCCCGCCCCGTGGCATTCGCGCCTGCCGCAAAACTCGTATCCCAGTTCCGTCTTCGCGCTTGCGAAAGCGCCGCCGCCGACGCAATCTCGGGCGTTGCGACCGGATAGGTATCAGCCTGGCGGCGCGCTGAGGGAGAGCCTGATTTGTCCATCGCCAAGATTCTTGTCGCCAACCGCTCCGAAATCGCGATCCGCGTGTTCCGCGCCGCCAACGAGCTCGGTCTGCGGACCGTGGCGATCTGGGCCGAGGAGGACAAGCTGGCACTGCACCGCTTCAAGGCAGACGAGAGCTATCAGGTCGGCCGCGGCTCGCATCTCGCGAAGGATCTTGGCCCGATCGAATCCTACCTGTCGATCGAGGAGGTGATCCGCGTCGCGAAACTCTCCGGCGCCGATGCGATCCATCCCGGCTACGGTCTCCTCTCGGAGAGCCCGGAATTCGTCGATGCCTGCCATGCGGCCGGGCTCGTCTTCATCGGCCCGACCGGCGATACCATGCGCCGGCTCGGCAACAAGGTGGCTGCGCGCAACCTCGCGGTCGAGGTCGGCGTGCCCGTGGTGCCGGCGACCGAGCCGCTGCCGGACGACATGGACGAGGTCCGCCGCATGGCGCGCGAGATCGGCTATCCCGTGATGCTGAAGGCGTCCTGGGGCGGCGGCGGGCGCGGCATGCGCGCCGTGCGCGAGGAGAAGGACCTCGAGCGCGAGGTGATGGAGGGCAAGCGCGAGGCGAAGGCCGCCTTCGGCAAGGACGAGGTCTATCTTGAAAAGCTGGTCGAGCGCGCCCGGCATGTCGAGGTGCAGATCCTCGGCGACACCCATGGCAACGTCGTCGACCTGTTCGAGCGCGACTGCTCGATCCAGCGCCGCAACCAGAAGGTCGTCGAACGCGCCCCGGCCCCCTATCTCGACGACACCCAGCGCCGGGAGCTCGCCGGCTACGCCCGCAAGCTCGCCGAGGCGACGGCCTATGTCGGCGCCGGCACGGTCGAGTTCCTGATGGATGCCGACAGCGGCAAATTCTACTTCATCGAGGTCAATCCGCGCATCCAGGTCGAGCACACGGTCACCGAGGTCGTCACCGGCATCGACATCGTCAAGGCGCAGATCCACATCCTCGACGGCCACGCGATCGGCTCGCCGGAATCTGGCGTGCCGAAGCAGGAGGACATCAAGCTCAACGGCCATGCCCTGCAGTGCCGGATCACCACGGAGGATCCCGAGCATAACTTCATCCCGGACTACGGCCGCATCACCGCGTACCGCGGCGCGACCGGCTTCGGCATCCGGCTCGACGGCGGCACCGCCTATTCCGGCGCGGTGATCACGCGCTTTTATGACCCGCTGCTGGAGAAGGTAACGGCCTGGGCGCCGTCGCCCGGCGAGGCGATCGCGCGCATGCACCGCGCGCTGCGCGAGTTCCGCATCCGCGGCGTCGCGACCAACCTGACCTTCCTCGAAGCCATCATCACGCACGAGAAATTCCACGACAACAGCTACACCACCCGCTTCATCGACACGACGCCGGAGCTGTTCAGCCAGGTGAAGCGGCGCGACCGCGCGACGAAACTCCTGACCTATCTCGCCGACGTCACCGTCAACGGCCATCCCGAGACCCGCGGCCGGCCAAAGCCCAGCGCCGACCACGCGCTGCCGCGCGTGCCGGTGTTCCGCGAGGAACTGGTCGAGGGCACCAAGCAGAAGCTGACCGCCCTCGGGCCCAAGGGCTTTGCCGACTGGATGCTTGCCCAGAAGCAGGTGCTGGTCACCGACACGACGATGCGCGACGGCCACCAGTCGCTGCTGGCGACGCGGGTGCGCACGCACGACATCGCCGCCATTGCCGAATCCTACGCCCGCGGCCTGCCGCAGCTCCTGTCACTGGAGTGCTGGGGCGGCGCGACCTTCGACGTCGCCATGCGGTTCCTCACCGAAGACCCGTGGGAGCGGCTGGCGCTGGTGCGCGAACGGGCGCCGAACATCCTGTTGCAGATGCTGCTGCGCGGCTCGAACGGCGTCGGCTACACCAACTACCCCGACAACGTCGTGAAGACCTTCGTTGCGGAAGCGGCGAAGGGCGGCGTCGACCTGTTCCGGGTGTTCGACTGCTTGAACTGGATCGAGAACATGCGCGTCTCGATCGACGCTGTCAGAGAGGCGGACATGCTGTGCGAGGGGGCGATCTGCTACACCGCCGATCTCCTCAACTCCGCGCGGCCGAAATACGACCTCAAATACTATGTCGGTCTCGCCAAGGAGATGGAGGCGGCCGGCGCCCACATCCTCGGCGTCAAGGACATGGCGGGCCTCCTGAAGCCAGCGGGGGCCCGCGTCCTGTTCAAGGCGCTGAAGGAGGAGGTGGGCATCCCCATCCACTTCCACACCCACGACACCTCGGGCATTGCCGCAGCGACCGTTCTTGCGGCCGTCGATGCCGGCGTCGACGCCATCGATGCCGCAATGGACGCGCTGTCGGGCGCGACGTCGCAGCCGTGCCTCGGCTCCATCGTCGAGGCGCTGGCGGGACGCGAGCGCGACACCGGCCTCTCGGCCGACGCCATCCGCCGCATCTCGTTCTACTGGGAGGCGGTGCGCAACCAGTATGCCGCCTTCGAGAGCAATCTGAAGGGCCCGGCCTCCGAGGTCTACCTGCACGAAATGCCGGGCGGCCAGTTCACCAACCTCAAGGAGCAAGCGCGCTCGCTCGGCCTCGAGACCCGCTGGCACGCGGTCGCGCAGACCTATGCCGACGTCAACCAGATGTTCGGCGACATCATCAAGGTGACGCCGTCCTCGAAGGTGGTGGGCGACATGGCGCTGATGATGGTGAGCCAGGACCTCACCGTCGCCGACGTCGAGGATCCCGCCAAGGAGCTCGCCTTCCCCGAGAGCGTGGTCTCGATGATGCGCGGCGACCTCGGCCAGCCCGCCGGCGGCTGGCCGGAGGCCTTGCAGAAGAAGATCCTGAAGGGCGAGGCGCCGGTGACGGCGCGGCCGGGTTCGCTGATCCCCGATGCGGACCTTGCGGCCATGCGCGCCGAGATCGATGCGAAGCTCGAGACGATGCTCAGCGATCAGGCCTTCGCCTCCTATCTGATGTACCCGAAGGTGTTCACCGACTTCGTGGCGACGCAGGAGCTTTACGGTCCTGTCTCGGGCCTGCCGACGCCGAACTACTTCTACGGCATCGCGCAGGAGGAGGAGGTGCTGGTCGATCTCGAGCGCGGCAAGACGCTGGTGATCCGCTGCCTCGGTTTCGGCGAGACCAACGAGAAGGGACTGCGCACCGTCTTCTTCGAGCTCAACGGCCAGCCCCGCCGGGTGAAGGTGCCGGATCGGACGCGCGGCGCCACGGCGGCGGCGAAGTCGAAGGCTGAGCCCGGCAATGCAGCCCATGTCGGCGCGCCCATGCCGGGCGTCATCTCGACGCTCGCCGTGTCCCCCGGCCAGCAGGTGAAGGCCGGCGACGTGCTGCTATCGATCGAGGCGATGAAAATGGAGACGGCGCTGCACGCCGACCGCGACGGCCGGATCGAGGCCGTCCACGTCAAGCTCGGCGATCAGGTCGACGCCAAGGATTTGCTGGTCGCCTTCGCTCCGGACTGAGGAAGAAGCGGGCGGCGGGACTGCTGCCGCCTCGCTTGTTTCGTCTGCCGCGCCAGGGCCTCATCTCTTCGACCGGGTGGGCGCCTTGGAACACAGGTTACCGCATGCTCCGTTTTCCGGTCATCGCGCGCTCGCAGCACTGCGAGCGCTGCTATAGGCGACGTTTCTCGCGGCCGGCCTGCGTTCTCTATAATCTGTGGCCAGCTATGCATGGCTCAAAACTTAAGACCGTCTCAATCATGCACTCGATAGATTGGTGGCAAGGGTTATCCTTTATTGGACAATGCCGGACACCACATGGCCATCTATTTACGGAGTGACCTGAATACTGGAGGGGTGCGGCGTTCCGCCTTGCGCAGTCTTGTCTGCCGGGCCTATGGCGACCGGCGGGCCGCGACGGCGATCGAGTTCGCGCTGATTGCGCCGGTCCTCTTCATTCTGATGCTCGGGACGGTGGAGCTTGGCCTCTGCTTTACCGCCGACATCCTCCTGCGCAATGCCACGTCGTCGGCGGCGCGGCTCGGGCGGACGGGCTACGTCGCCGCCAGCACCACCCGCGACGCCATGGTGCTTGCGCAGATCACGCAGGAGGCCGGGGCACTGCTGACGCCCAGCAAGCTGACGGTCACCAGCAAGGCCTATGGCGGCTTCGATGACATCGGCAAGCCCGAGCCCTTCACCGACGCCAACGGCAACGGCAAGCGCGACGACGGCGAGAGCTACACCGACGTCAACGGCAACGGGAAATACGATCTCGATCGCGGCAAGGATGGCCTCGGCGGCACCAGCCAGATCGTGATCTACACCGTCACCTACCCCTGGTCGTTCTTCACCCCGCTGGTCGGCCGGATGATCTCGAGCACCGGCACGATCATCCTCACCGCGACGGCGGTGATCCAGAACGAGCCTTATTGATGCGGAGGGGCCCGACCATCCCGGCCGTGTGGCGGCGCGTGCGCCGGCTTGCCATCGGGTTGGGCGACCGGCGGGGCGTCGCTGCGATCGAACTCGCCCTGGCCAGCCCGGTGCTGCTCGTCCTCCTGCTCGGGACGACGGAAATCGCCGGCTTCATCAAGGTCCACTACCAGGCGGCGCAGATGGCATCGACCGTCGCCGATGCCGTTGCCCGCTACGACAAGGTCACCTCAGCCGATATCGCCGACATCCTCAGCGCCTCCTCGGCCGTGATGGACAAGGCCGATTTCGGGACCAAGGGTTACGTCATCCTGACCTCGGCGGTGAAGGTCAAGGTAACGGACGCGCCGACCGTCGCCTGGCAATGCCGAGGCGGCGGCACGACGGCGCAGGCAAGCCGGATCGGCAAGCTGAAGAACGTGGCGACGCTGCCGGGAAGCCTGGTGCTGGATGCCGACGACAACGTCATCGTGGCGGAAGTCTTCTACACCTACACCCCGATGTTCACCCTGATCCCGATCGATACCAGGATCGTCTACAAGACCGCCGTCTTCCGGCCGCGGCTCGGCGCCCTGACCACCGTTTCGGGCTGTTGAGAGGTCGACATGGCCGCACTTCGTTTCTCTCCGCTTCGCCGATACCGAGCGGCGCTGGCCCGTCTTCGCCGCGACCGACGCGGCAGCGTCCTGCCGTTGATCGCCGTCTCCCTCTTCGTCCTCGTCGGCAGCGCCGGCTTTGCCGTTGATGGGGCACGGCTGATGCTGATGCATGCCAAGCTGCAGGCATCGATCGATGCGGCGAGCCTGTCGGCGGTCGCACGGCTGAGCACCACGGACTATCAAGGCCAGGTCGGCAAGTTCGCGCGGGCGAACTTTCTCGACGGCTATATCGGCGCGCAGATCGCCTCGATCACCTCGGTCGCCAGCAGCAATCGTGAGACGCTGACGGTGACCGCCACCGCCTCGGCCCCCACCAGCTTCATGCAGCTCTTCAACATCAAGCTGATGAGCACCAGTGCCAGCACGACCGTGACGCGGGCGATGGGGGGGCTGGAAGTGGCGCTGATCCTCGACGTGACGGGGTCGATGGACATGAATGGCAATGGCCGGCTTGCTAGCTTGAAGACGGCGAGCAATACCCTGTTGAATATCCTGTTTGGCAGCGAGGCGACCGTCGACAAACTCCATGTCGGCATCGTGCCCTTCTCTCAAGCGGTGAACATCGGCACCGGCGGGACCCGAAGCAGCTGGGTGACCGGGAGCACTACGAACTGGGAAGGCTGTGTACAAGCACGTTTCAGCGGCCGCGATATCAAGGATGATCCGCCTATTGCGAAGTTCAATACCTACTTCAGTGAGGACTACTGCCCCCCGCCGATCACCCCTCTAACTTCGACAAAAGCCACGCTGGTGGCGGCTATCAAAGACCTGAAAGCGCAGGGCGGTACGCAGATCGTTCACGGGGCGGAGTGGGGCTGGAACCTTTTGTCGCCGAACTGGCGAGGGGTCTGGGGTGGAACGATGGGCACAACGTTGCCGCTGAACTACGGGGTGAGCGGCATGAGTAAGGCTGCTGTCATCATGACCGACGGCGAAAACAGCATGAACGATGATACCGCTTACGGCAAAGCCACCTGCACAGGCTCACGCACTTTAGCCACCTGCTCCTTTGACATCCGCATCAATACCACAGCAACCGCCAGAGACGGGTACCGCTACGATGGGCGCAATTATGTTTATTATACAGCAACTGAGAATGCTAAGCTGGATCTATTTGCCAAGTCCAATGACATTCTCGACGATAAACTCAAGGCCGTCTGCACGAACATGAAGAATGCCAGTATCACCCTATATACGGTAGCCCTCGGCAATCCAGGCGAAAACGTTAAAACGCTGCTGCGAGGCTGCGCGAGCCAGTCGGCGTTCTTCTTCGACTCGCCGACCAATGCCGACCTGCAGACCGCTTTCGCCAAGATCGGCGATTCGCTGTCCAGCCTGCGAGTCAGCCGCTGAGCCACCGCACGAACGGCTGCCGTATTTGACGGTTGGTAGTTTTATCGACCCATAAAGTTGTCTGAAATGTCCTCAGCGGACCCGGTAGACCGGCGCGCGGACTACTCGCCGGCGGTGCAGAAGCGGCTCCGGCCGGCGGCGTCGAGATAGGTGCCAAGTTCCGGGTTGAAGCTGGCGAAGGCGTTGATGCAGTAGCGCGTCCAGGCCTCCGACCATGGCTGCAGATAGCCGGTCGCAGAAGTCTCGGGCTTGGTTTCCACGCTCGCCTCCCGCCGGCCGGCGCGGGAGTAGCCGGGCGCGATGCGGATGATCTTCGGCCCGCCGTTAGAGATCACCTCGATCCCCTTGCCGCCGACCGGGTGACGGTCGAGCCGCTCCGTCTCGATGTCGATGATCTTCGGTCCCGACGGAAACCGAGGCGTCGCAGCGATGCTCCCGCCATCTCCGTAGCCGTAGCCGTAGCCGCCATAGCCGGACGAACGGTCGTAGTCGTATTCATAGGTGCCGGACCCGCCATAGGCGACGTCGTCGAGCGAGGGGATGTAGGGGCGATCGGCCGGATCGATGGCGCGGCCGACATAGACGATGGAGCCGCGGGCCTCCAAGCGTCGATCGGCGCGCGCGGCATTCTCGCGGCGATCCCAGCGGTTCCGATCGATGCCCGTGTCCCGGTCGTCGCGGCTAAAGCCAGAGACGGCAACGCCCCGGCCCGACCGGGCGGAGGAGAGCGATTCCGTAATGCTGCCATTGCTGGCGATGTCGATGAAGCCATAGCTCCTTTCGGCCGCAGCCGTGGCGTTGCCGGCGAGCGTCAGGGCGGCAAGGGCGAGACAGATGGTGCGCATGGCTGTGTCCCACATTGAAACCCGTTGAAGGGTGATGTGTGACGCGGTGCATTCCGCGTGCCAGACAAAATCGTTTCAGAATGGTTCACAGAGCACTTCATGCACAGGAAAATGCGGACGGCCGGCCTGTTTCGAAGGTGAATGCCCTGACGCGGGACCGGAAACCGTCGTTGCGGGAACGGCATGTCCCGGCAGACGTCCAGCCTGGCGTCGATCTCGCCAGCCCGGACGCCGATCTTAAGGATGCAGCCAGACCAAGGCCGCCGCAGGGCGCGGCCCATACTTCCCCGAACGTCCTGCGTATCCTTCGGACACGGCAGGCAGCGAAGTCGTCCGACTTCCGCGGCGCCCGTGCGGTTGCAGGGCTATCCCCATAGCCTCGCGACAGCCCTCCGCCGTTGACGCACAGGCACGGCGGGGTGCTGCGCGCGCTGTGGCGCAGGCCGAAGATAGCCTCAGTCGGCTGCTTCGAGGTTCACGGCTTTCGGGCCCTTGCCGCGCTTGTCCGGCTCAGTCTCGTAGGAGACCTTCTGGTTCTCGACAAGGCCATTAAGCCCGGAGGCCTGGACGGCGGAAATGTGGACAAAGATGTCGGCCCCGCCATTGTCAGGCTTGATGAAGCCGAAGCCTTTCTCGGTATTGAAGAACTTCACGGTGCCAGTCTGTGCCATTGCCAATCCCTGTTCCTTGGCGGTTCGCTGCGCCACGTCAGCTGTCGCAGGCAAGTCTCGAACGGCAAGGAAGAGAAGCGATACATCGCAGGCGCCCGTCCCGGCCACCTACTCGGAGGTTAAAGCCTCCGACCCGACATTCGTTCAGTTACTGTGTTCACGAAGTTGCCCCAACCTCCTTTTTTTTGCAAGGTACGGCGCGTGAATGCAAGTAAAAGTTTTTGACGGTCTTTCCGCGTACCCTCATCAACTGTAGCTAGATGTTTGTATGCAGAATTTACGATGTTGAGATGTGACGGAGAGGCGGCGATACTGAGATCGATCGTATTTGTTTTGCCAGACAACTAATATGGTATAGAGCCTTATGAAGGGCTCGTTGGGTTTGGCTGTCGGACTGACCTAAATAGTAAGCCTTAAATACTAGGTCTTCCTGCTGAGATAGGGCTGGATGCGGCGCCACGATGCAAGAAGGGCCCGCCTTGCGGCGAGCCCTTCGATCTGTTCGCTGCCACCCGTCGGACCTGTCCGGCGGATACGCTTGCCCGTTTCAGGCGCGCTGGACGTTGACGGCCTTCGGGCCCTTGCCGCGGGTATCGGGCTCGACGTCGAAGGTGATCTTCGCGCCGTCCTCGATCGAGGACATGCCGGCGCGCTCGAGCGCGGTCACGTGCAGGAACACGTCCTTCGCGCCGCCGTCCGGGGTGACGAAGCCGAAGCCCTTGGAGGAGTTGAAGAATTTCACGGTGCCGGTCTGGCTCATGACAGTACCCTTTTTCACTGACGATCGACGAAATCCCGATCGGTCCGGAAGGCGGGCGTCGGCGCACGGCTTCCGATGGAAGTGACGCCGTCCGAGGGGAGGGCGCCGGTGATGTCGGAAGTTTACGTCATGTCGGCGAAAGGGTCGAAGTCGTGAATTTTGCTGGAAGCCCGGGGCCAGCAAACGCCGGCCCGAAATGCGGCAGCATATCCGCGGGGAGACCCGCAGCTGTAAAACGTCTCACCAGTTCTCCGGGTCAGCAAATGCCCGAGCCTTCTTGATATGGCAGTCGCTCCGGTGCTTCGCAAGGGAAGGACGATTGCCGGCTATGGTGCGCTGCGTCATTCTGGGACGTGTCCGCTCCGTCCGTCGTGCCAGATGCAGTTCGGGCGGCGCCAGGTTTCCCCAGCACCGCCCGATTGTTCATGTCGAACGTTCCGTGCGGCCTAAGCGACCTGCGGCAAGCGGTCGATCAGTTTGTCGAGCGTGACCGGATAGTCGCGCACCCTGACGCCCGTGGCGTTGTAGATCGCGTTGGCGATCGCCGCGCCGACGCCGCAGAGGCCGAGCTCGCCGACACCCTTCGCCTTCATCGGCGAGGTCGTCGGGTCGGTCTCGTCGAGGAAGATCACCTCCTGGTGCGGGATGTCGGCGTGCACCGGCACTTCGTAGCCCGCAAGATCATGGTTGACGAAGAAGCCGCGGCGCGTGTCGACGGCCAGCTCCTCCATCAGCGCCCCGCCGACGCCCATGGTCATCGCGCCGATGACCTGGCTGCGGGCGGTCTTCGGGTTGAGGATGCGGCCGGCGGCGCAGACGGCGAGCATCCGGCGGACCCGCACCTCGGCTGTCGCCACATCAACGCCAAGCTCGACGAAGTGGCCCGCGAAGGTCGACTGCTGGAACTTCTCGCCGAGGTCGCCGAACTCGATCTTGTCTTCGGCAACGATCTCGCCGTCGCGCGCGGCATCGGCCAAGGCGATGTCCTGACCACCCGACCGAACGCGCCCGTCTTCGAACACCGCATCGGCCGCCGCGAGGCCGAGCTTGGCCGTCACAGCCTCGCGCAGCTTGACGCAAGCGGCATAGACGCCGGCGGTGGACGAGTTGGCGCCCCACTGTCCGCCGGAACCAGCTGCCGCCGGAAAGCTCGAATCGCCGAGATTCACCGCCACCCGGTCGACCGGGACGCCCATCATCTCCGCCGCGGTCTGGGCGATGATGGTGTAGCTGCCGGTGCCGATGTCGGTCATGTCGGTCTCTACGGTCACGATGCCGTCCTGTCCGAGCCGTACGCGGGCGCCGGAGGTCATGCCCGGGCTGTCGCGGAAGCCGGCGGAAACGCCGTGGCCGACCAGCCAGCGGCCGTCGCGGACCATTCCGGGCGAGGCGTTGCGCTTCGACCAGCCGAAACGTTCGGCGCCCGTCCTCAGGCACTCGACGAGTTGGCGCTGCGAGAACCGGCGCTCCGGGTTTTCCGGATCGACCTGCGTGTCATTAAGAGCGCGGAAGTCGATCGGGTCCATGCCGAGCTTTTCGGCCATCTCGTCGATCGCGATCTCCAGCGCCATCAGGCCCGGCGCCTCGCCCGGCGCCCGCATCGCATTGCCCTCGGGAAGATCGAGGTGCGACAGGCGCGTGCGCATATGACGGTGCGCACCGGCATAGAGCAGCCGGGTTTGAGCCGCCGCCATTTCCGGCTTGCCATCGGGCAGGTTGCCCGACCAGGCCTCGTGCGCGATCGCCGTGATCTTGCCGTCGCGGCCGGCGCCGATGCGGATGCGCTGGATTGTCGCCGGGCGGTGCGTGGTATTGTTGAACACCATCGGCCGGGTCAGCGCGACCTTGACGGCGCGCTTGGCAGCCTTGGCGCCGAGCGCGGCGAGCACAGCATCGGAGCGCACGAACAGCTTGCCGCCGAAGCCGCCGCCGATGAAGGGCGAGATCACCCGCACCCTTTCCTTGTCGACACCGAGCGTCAGCGCGATGTCGCCGACGGCCCAGTCGATCATCTGGTTGGAGGTCCAGACCGTGACGTCGTCACCGTCCCAAACAGCCATCGAGGCATGCGGCTCGATCATCGCATGCGCCTGGTCGGGCGTGGTGTAGGTTTCTTCCAGCTTGATCTCGGCGGCGGAGAAAGCCGCGTCGAAATCGCCGACGGTGGCGTCGGGGTCCTTTTCCTCGCCTTCCGGCTTGACGCCTTCCTTATGCACCTCTGCGAGGTCGAAGCTGCCCTTCTCCTCCGCATAGGTGACGTCGATGAGATGCGCGGCTGCGCGCGCTTGCTCGAATGTCTCGGCGACCACCATGGCGATCGCCTGGTGGTAGTGGTCGACCGCCGGGCCGCCAAGCAGCTTGGCGATGTTCATCTTGCCCTTGCCGAGCGTGCCGGCATTTTCGGCCGTCACGATGGCGATCACACCGGGAGCGCGACGGGCGGCTGCCGTATCCATCGCGGTGATCCGCCCCTTGGCAATCGTTGCCCCGAGGATGTGGCCGTAGGCGGGATTGTCGATCGCGTCATGCCGCTCGAAAGCGTAGGGCGCGGTGCCGGTGGTCTTGTGGCGGCCATCGATGCGGTCGATCGGCTGGCCGACGACTTTCATGCGGTCGATCGGGTTGGTGGTGGCAGGCGTGTCGAACTTCATGGCTCAGTTCCTCGCATCGGAGAGCACGGCCCCGAGCGTCCGCTCGACCAGCGACAGCTTGAAGGCGTTCTCCTCGGTCGGCCGGGCGTCGGCCAGCAGCTTTTCGGTGACGGCCTTGGTGCCGCGGGGCATTTCGGCCTCGGCGGCTTCGACCCGCCAGGGTTTCGGCGCGACGCCGCCGACGGCGACGCGTCCGCTGCCATCCGGCTGCACGACGGCGGCGACAGAGATGAGGGCGAAAGCGTAGGAGGCGCGATCGCGGACCTTGCGGTAGACCTGCGTGCCGCCGATCGGCGCCGGCAGCGTCACCGCCGTGATGAGTTCGCCAGGCTGAAGAACGGTTTCCACCTCCGGCGTATCGCCGGGCAAGCGATGGAAGTCGGCCATCGGGACCTTACGCTCGGTGCCATCGGGGCTGACGGTCTCCACCACGGCATCGAGCACCCGTAGCGCGACGTTCATGTCGCTCGGATTGGTGGCGATGCACGCATCGCTAACCCCGACGACGCCCAGCTGGCGCGAGAAGCCTTCGAGCGCCGAGCAGCCGGAGCCGGGCTGGCGCTTGTTGCAGGGCTGGGCGGTGTCGTAAAAATACGGGCAGCGCGTGCGCTGCAGGAGGTTGCCCGCCGTCGTCGCGCGGTTGCGAAGCTGGCCGGAGGCGCCCGCCAGCAGAGCGCGGGACAGGACACCATAGTCGCGGCGAACGCGGGCGTCGGTAGCAAGATCAGTGTTGCGCACGAGCGCGCCGACCCGAAGACCACCCTCGGTCGTCGCTTCGATCGTATTGAGCCCAAGGCCGTTGACGTCGACCAGGTGCCCCGGCGTCTCGATCTGCAGCTTCATCAAGTCGAGAAGATTGGTGCCCCCGGCGATGAATTTGGCGCCGGGTGTCTTCGCCGCCGAGGCGGCAGCAGCTTGCGGCGAGGCGGCACGCTCGTAGGTGAAGGATTTCATGCCGGCACTCCCGCAACCTCGGTCATCGCGTCGACGATGTTGGAATAGGCGCCGCAGCGGCAGAGATTGCCGCTCATGCGCTCGCGCATTTCGGTGGCTGTCATCTCCGGGGCGGCGTTGAGATCGGCGCTGACATGGCTTGGAATGCCGGCCTTCACCTCCTCGATGACGCTGACCGCCGAGCAGATCTGCCCCGGCGTGCAGTAGCCGCACTGGTAGCCGTCATGCTTGATGAATGCCGCCTGCATCGGGTGCAGATTGTCCGGCTGGCCGAGCCCCTCGATCGTGGTGATCGTCTCGCCCTCGTGCATGACGGCCAGCGACAGGCAGGCGTTCATCCGGCGGCCCTCGACGATCACGGTGCAGGCGCCGCACTGGCCGTGGTCGCAGCCCTTCTTCGTCCCCGTCAGGTGCAGATGCTCGCGCAGCGCGTCGAGCAGCGTCGTCCGCAGATCGAGATCGAGCGAGTGCGCCTCGCCATTGACCGTAAAGGAAACCTTGGACACCACCGGCGCGCCCGCCGGTGCCGTCTCGGCGGCCCGGGCGCCGGCAGGCAAAGCGCTCACCGCCGCCGTCGCCGCCGTTCCCGCCATGACTTCGCGGCGGTTCAGTTCAAAGCTGCAGGATTTCTGCATCATACGTCCAATCCGTGATCATCCAAATACTTTGCCGCCCTTCACGTCTCGTAGCTCGATCACCTCGAGGGGAGCACGAACCTGGAGCCATTCTAAAGGGCGGCACAAACGATCAACGGAGGCGACCCCATCGTGTTGCCTCGCGTCCGGTCACGCTTCGGAGAAGTGGAGTTCAGAGGATTAGTTTGGATGCGGTTTCACGTGGGTGACAGCATGCGTCGGAACGGGCGGCCTAGAGCACCCGCTACGACACTCAGATCCGGCTGTTCTTGGTGATCCCGACTGGATTTGAACCAGTGACCCTCAGATTAGGAATATGGCGACGGTACTTGAAATGACTGTGCTTTTAGCCTCTATGTCGCAGTCATGTCGCATCAAGACAGTAGCGCGTTCTCCGCGGCAGCCAATTCCTCACCGTCATCGCCCTTCGGGAACAGGTGCGAATAGACGTCCAGCGTCATAGCAATCGTGCTGTGGCCGAGCTGCTCCTGCACTGCCTTTGCCGACAAGCCGAGGCCTCCGTCCTTCGTCGCGTTGATGCACCAAGACGCGTACCAGTGGCGCAGAGCATGCATACCGCTGTACTTCGGCAAGATCACCGGCTCGCCGTCAGCTCCCTTTTCCTCGACCGTCACGCCAGCTCGGACCATCGTTGGGTGCAAACCGCGGCGAGAGATATTGTTCAGCTGCTCGACGTTGCCGGATCCGTTAGGGAAAACGAGGCCGAGCTGACCCTTCGGACACGCTAGTCGCCACTCCCTAAGAGCGTTGCAGACGATCGGTGACGCCGGCACTGTGCGCTCCCCAGCGATCGACTTCGGCCTTCCGATCTCATTGAACCTGTCGGCCCTCTGCCGGACATGGAGAACGCGCTTGGCGAGGTCTACATCTCTCCATCGAAGCCCGCGCAGTTCGCTCGCCCGTAGGCCGGTAAAAATCGCCGTTAGCAGCATCGGCCGCCAGCGGCCCTCCAGAGCTCCCACAATCGCTTTGATCTCGTCACGGGTGGGAATGTCGACGCCAATCTTTAGGCGGCCCTTGTGACGGTCCTGCTGTCGGTCCGATCCCCTCCGCCTGCCGCTCATGTCCCGAGCGACGTTGCGTCCGACTAGACCACGTTCCTGTGCATCTGCAAGCAGAGAGCCGAGGCTCACCATCACCTTGCGGACCGTCAGCGCAGAGCGGCCACCTTTCCGTAGCTGATCCTCAAATGCGCGTAGGGCAGGGACCGACAATGCGGTGAGCCTCATGCCGCCGATCAGGGGCACGATGTGCAGGGACAGGTGAGATCGGTAGTTCGCGACCGTCGTGCGCTCGAGGTGGTTGGCTTCCGCGGTGCCAACCCAGAACTCGCCGGCTTTCGCAACAGTCACACTCGCGCTGTCGGCGACGTGCACACCCTGACGCACTTCGACATTTGCCGTCGCGGAGAAGGCGTCGGCCTCTTTTTTCAGCTTGAACGTTTTGAGCCGGCGTTTTCCGGCCGCGTCCGCGTAGTCGACCACCCATGCGGTTTTTGCCTCACCGGTGGCAGTGATCCAAGAGCGTTTGCGAACACTCATTCTCTTCCCTCTAGATAGTTTTTTTCTTCTCCCTTGTATTGTTCATCGAGTTTTATCCCATCCAGCACCCGAGCTGCCAGCTCCTGGCCGATGTCTGTGTTCTGATCTAAATGCTCGATCGCCTCGATAACTAGTCTACTTGTGAATATCTGTGGAGATACTCCTCGCTCGTCTGCAAGGCGTCTAATTTCCGATTGAATACCGGGCAAAAGAACAAGCTCCTCGGCGCGACCTGCCAACAGCTTCTCATTCATGTCCATCAGAACGCGGATAATTTGTGAGTGCGGCATTGGGGACAATGAATATTCTAGACGCGTGATTATTTCGGCGTTCAGTGACCGTCCATTTTCGTCCGCTTCTTTCTTTAGTTTGTCTCGCATCAACAAGGGAAATCGAAGTTGATACTGATCCGGTTTGCTGCGCGTCTCTGCCATTTGGCACTCTCCCAAACTATCATACCCAATGGGTATAAAATTTGATTGACGTCAAGCATACCCGATGGGTATGGTTATCACATACCCAATGGGTATGGTTATGGAAGGGTTACACTCAATGACGGAATTTACCGAGAGCCCACTCGATTTGGTCTGGGGAATCAAAGCGATTTCGAAAATCATCGGCCGCAGCGAGCGCCAGACTTACGACGTGTGTGCGTCGGGCCATCTTCCGGCGCGCCAGGTTGGAAATCGCTGGGTCGCACGGCGGGAAGCGCTTGAGCGATTCTTCGCTGAGGTGGCGGCGTGAATAACAGCTGGGCGTCCAGGCTCCTGCAGACACTACGCCAGAAAGCGAAAGGCTCGGCGAGCGCGCCAACGCTCCCGAGCCATGGTCCAACAATTCCCCCAAAAGGAACGATTATGAACAGTGGTAAGCGTACCACCGATACTCCATCATCCGCAATGACTGACGGCTTAAGTGCCCGCTCGCAGGCATTTGCACTCCTCGAAAACCCCATCGTTCGGGTCAGCAGACTTTGTGAAGTGCAGACCTTCCTCGCGGAGCTATGGCAAGACGGCGACCCGCAGCGCCACCAGCTAGCGGATTCCATGACGACCATGGCGACCGAAATCAAAACCGCGATCGACGTGCTCGATGCTCTGTATCCGGAGTTTCACAATGCGAGCCGATGAAAGCGTTGGCGACCCGCTGCTAGACCTGATCACCCGCTACCGCCACCAGTGCGATCTATACGACAACGCCACCGAAGGCGACGACGACGACGAGCTGGAGCGCATGTACGCGGCTACCTTCAGGCCACTATGGATGGAGATGCGAGACCATATTCCCCCGGCCACTACCTATGACGGCGCCGTCGCGGCAGTCCGCTTGTGTGCCGAGGATATGGAGGTCGGCGACAGCGATATTCATAAGCCGCTGGTGCAAGCCGCCCTCACTTACTTCGGCAGGGAGGCGCGCTAATGCTCCGCATGTCCTACGGCATCCTTCTCACATGGCTGCGGACTTCCACAGCGATCGTGCTCATGTCGCTAGCAAAGCTTCTCGCTCATCTTGCTGGGAGGCTTTATCGCGCCGAGCTTGCAGCCCAGGAAGCCAAGGCATCTAGCCGACTTGCGCGGTGGCGAGACCTCGAAGACACCTCAAGGGTTCGGTGATCGCACGTGGTTTCTCCGAATGACGGCAATGGCCTTCGCACTGGCAGGACGCGTCCTACTGGCTTGGCATTGGTTCAAACTATTTTGGCCAGGGCGAAGGCGCAGAGCCGGCAGCGCGATTTGGGCGTGCAGATTCTTATCGAAACAGGCGACGAAGCCGAAGAATGGCTGAGCCAGCTTGGACCGATTTCGGCAGAGCAAAAGGCCGCTCTAGAGGATGCGATTGCCAAACGCGATCGTATGCTTGAGATCGAGAAGGCTTGTGATCTATTGCGTTTCCTGCCTGAGGCCTCACTGTCGCCGTTCCTTGATGAGGGCGAGGTGCTATCGATTCCTGATGGCGTTACCTCGCGCGGCGATCATAGCCTCAATGTTACCGAAGCTTATATCGCCCGCGTCTGGGGCCGCCCATTTGCGCCGCTGGATGGGGATGCTGCCCCAGCTGAGGCAACGCCCGTCGGGCTGAATATCGTTTCAGCCTCCAGCTTCGCCGGTATCGACAAGCCACACCGAGAATTCATCGACTCGCTCGGGCTGATCCCGATGCAGAACGTGACCCTTCTCGCTGGCGATGGCGGGACGGGAAAGAGCTTACTGGCAATGCAGCTTGCATTGGGCGTCTCGACCTCAACGCGCTGGCTGAACCTCAATGTTCGGGCGGGACCGTGCCTCTATTTTTCAGCCGAGGATGATCAGGCCGAAACCCATATACGCCTCAGCGAGATCGCCGAGGCCGATGGTATCGATCTGACGGCGGCCGAAACCCTGCGCATCATCTTGCTCGCGGGCGAGGATGCGGTCCTGGCGAACGACGATCCGAAAACTGGGCTCGTCAAATGGACTGGCCTCTTCGCAAAGCTGCAGGATGTCATCCGGGCCGAGCGGCCGGTCCTCGTCATTCTCGACAATCTGGCTGACGTGTTCGCGGGTAACGAGAACGTCCGATCCTCGGCTCGCCAGTTCATCGGAAAGCTACGAGGCGTCGCAATCGAGTTCGGTTGCGCAATCGTGGTGCTGTCCCATCCATCGCTGTCAGGCATGGCAAGCGGCAGCGGTACCAGCGGGAACACCGCCTGGTCGAACAGCGCTCGTTCTCGCCTCTACCTTCGACGTGACATCGGTGATGACAAGACCGAGCTGAACCCCCAGCGCCGCATCCTGCAGACCATGAAAGCCAACTATGGCCCGATCGGCGGGTCCATTACCTTGGAGTGGAGTGAGGGTCGTTTAATCTCGGTTGACGGTCCCGCTGGTCGTCTCGGGCATCTCGATGCAGGAGCACGGAGAAGCCGGGCCGAGCGTGTCTTTCTGGAAATGGTGATCCGGTTCACTGGGCAAAATCGGCCGATCTCTCCTGCCAAAAGCCCCGCCTATGCCCCTGCGCTCTTCGCGGACCATCCGATGGCTGAAGGAGTGAAGGCGCGGGAGTTCTATGCGGCGATGAACAGCCTCTTGGAAAAGGGCCGGATTGAGATCATCGAGACCGGTCCAATCTCTAGGCGTCGGTCGCAGATCGTCATGAAGCAGGAGGTCGAAGAGTGATTTCGACCAGCCTACCAACCGCCTACCAACCGGAATTACCAACCGGCCTTCTAACCGCCTACCAACCGCCTTCCAACTGTCGCCAACCAAGCATTTCCAGGCTTCCAACCGGCACTTACCAACCAGAATTACCAACCGGCCTACCAACCGCCTACCAACGGGTACCAACCGAGCATTTGCGGGGCCTCCAGCGCGTCGCGCCCAACCCTATTACTAACGTAATAGGTAGCGGGGCCTTGGAGGCCCCCGCCACCTTAAACCAGCGAAGCATGGCGGCGTGCACCGGGTTCCGAGCCTTGTGGTCAGGCGCGCTGCACGGCGGAAGACAATGGCTTGCGAGGGGATGTCCTTCTGCCTCGGCAGTGCCGCGCCGGGACAGCCTGAACTCCAGCGTCCCATCCAGCCCCCCATTCAGGGACCGTATCGGCCTGCTTCTGCCCCCTGCGGGGCGGAAACGCCCCAAACCTCTCTAGTCAGACACGCTTTGCGGAGTGTCAAAAGCCCGTCAAAGGCAATTTCTCGCCAGCCCAACGAAGTGGATTTGTGAACAATGACTGACGGCACCATGGGCAAGTCCGAGTTCGCCCGGCACATCGGCGTCGACCCCGCCGTCATCACTCGATACCTCCGCTCCGGCATCGTCGGACCGGATGCGCTCTTCGGATCTGGCCGAGATGCTCGCATCGTGGTCGCCCGAGCGATCAAGCAAATTCGCGAGCGTCGAAACCCGAGCCAGGCGCTCGGCAACGGGATGAACACCAGGCTGGAGTTCACCTCGCAGGAATCTGAGAACGCGCCGCCGGCGCCCCGGCCCGACAGCCTCGATGAACAGTTCAAGCGGGAAAAGCTTAAGGGCAGTCAGATGGCGAACCGGAAGGCCGCCGAAGAAGAGGCAGCCCGATCCGGTCGATTTACCGAAACCGCGGCGGTTCGGGCCGAGATGATGAGGCAAGCCGCCACCGCCTTGGTGGCCTTCGAGGGGTCGTTCTCGGCCATGGCGAGCGCGGTGGCGAGCAAATTTGGTATCCCGCAGCGCGACGTGCTGCATTTGCTGCGTAACGAGTTCCGAGCACAGCGCGTGGTTCTCGCCGAGAAGCATCAAGCATCCGCCGACGCGCTGCCTCGCCTGGTCGATAGCGTCCTCGATACGGTTTTTGAGGACGATCAATGACCGATGAAACCGTCAGAGTGACCCATTGGGACTGGCTGGTCGAAAGCGTCATGGCTGAGGCGTTTGCCCCTTCCGGCGATGTAACGTCTGAGCACTCCCTGCCTGCTACTGCTGCCGATCGCCGCCCCGACCACAACAACCCAGAAGCCCGTCTCGAAGCGATGAGTGATCGGAGTTCAAGGCGAAACTTATTCGAGGATATGGACGAGGCGATTCTAGAGCTGGAGAAAGCCGAGACCGAGGGCGCCCGCAGGATCGGTGTGGCTCTTCAACGCTGGCGCGCTGAGGGTGCAAGCATTCCCCTCGACCGAGCGCTAGGCTTCTGAACCCGTGGCGGTGTCTCACCAGCACGTGGCGAAGCTCTGGCAAAGCGCGACGATATGCTCCGCGCCCTGTGGCGGTTGTTGCCGGAATGGAATTCCTTTTCGCCCACGGCCGCGGCCCGGCTCATGGCGCTCAGCGCATCGCGATATGAGCAAAACCGCTGGCCGAGCGCGCGCTACAGCGCCTCGGCGCCGTCGGCAGATCCGGCAACAACCTGGTGGCGCATCCTGTCGAGCAATCTCCCGGTTCCGCAAGCGAAACACTTGACCCGCATTTTAGTCGAGGACTTTCAAGACGGGGTTTGAATGTCCCAGCCTTTGCCAGATCCTCAGGCCATCACACCGCAGGAGTCGACCGGCAGATGGTTATTGCCCCAACCGCACGTAGGCCTTGCCTTGAGGCGATTGAAGCCGCAGCCGAGATGGCAGCTAAGACACATCGGACAGCGAGCCGGCTAAGCGAGGCGGCCCGAAATTGCTTCTATCGTCTCGAGGAGCAGCAGATCGCCACGAGCCAGAACCTGGCGGAAACATCGCTGCGCAGCACCGAGCTGATGAATGAGCTGCGCGGCGATGCCGCAGCGGGTCAGATGCGGCTGGAAGTCGTGCAGCGTGAGGCGGTGGCCGCCAAGCCTCCGCTCCGCGTCGACATCGTTGAGAACGCGAAACAGCGACAGGCCGAAGCGCAGGCCGCCGTGAGGCGGCGATGGCTCCAGATGAGCCCAGTCCGAGCCGAGCCCCTGCTGTCGCCGTCAAGAAGCTTCGCGTCGATATCGTTGAGAGCATGCGTCGGCGGTTCGAGGATCAGGGCTCACGGCCGGACTTAAATCATCCAGTTTCCCGCGTGTGTTCTGTCCGTCCGCGCGCGGAATGTGGGGTCGGCTGAACGTTTGACGGGGTTCACGGCCGCGACAGCGCTTCCTACCGGAGTCTCCCACTCCGCCAAGGCGCCACCCTTCTCCGACGGGATCAAGACATTGGCCGATCTGGACAGCACGATCAGGAAGCACATCGCGACAGGCGCAGCAGACGGCCAAGGCGCATGCCTGATAGCCGCCGCGCTCTTTGAGTTTGCCCGGGTGTACGAGAGCCGCACGGCCGATGCGACTCATGCGCCCAACCTGGCCGACATCGCCGGGCAGATTGCCAAGGCGATCGAGCGCGTCGAGGACAGGATTTCAGAGCTATCGGACACCATCCTTTCGAAATAAGATACATCGCAAGCTATCCTAGCGCCTGATCGATCTAGGGGCGGCGAAGGGAAAGCTGCCGTTCGGCTCCCAGCCCTTAAATCAATGTAAAAGTTCTCTTCACTCTTTGTCTCGGTGTGCTGATCCCTACTAAGGAGGGAGTCACAGGCTCTCCCTACTGCTCTGCAGTACGCAGTGTCGGATCAAGGCGGTCACGAAGGTAGTCGCCGAGAAGGCTGACGCCGAGCGTCGTCAAGAAGATCGCTATGCCAGCAGGGATTGCCATCCACCAGGCGGTGGCGATGTAGTTTCGGCCCTCGCCGAGCATCAGGCCGAGGCTCGTCTGCGGCGGCTGGACGCCGAGGCCAAGGAAAGAGAGCGAGGTTTCGAGCAGGATCAGCTCGGGAAAGTTCAGCGTCACCTGCACGACGAGGACGCTAAGGATGTTCGGCAGGACATGCCGGAGATAGATCCGGAATGGGTGGACGCCGAGCGTGCGGATCGCAAAGGCATAGCCCTGGGCATTCGCCTGCAGGACGAGCCCGCGCGTCAGCCGCGCATAGACCTCCCAGCCGTAGAAGCCGATGACGAAGAGAAACAGCTCGAAGCTGTTGCCGAAGAAGGCGAGGACCGCCAGCGCGATGATGAGGAAGGGCATCGAGGCCTGGAAGTCGACGGCCAGCATGATCGCCTCCTCAACCCAGCCGCGGAAATGAGCGGCGAGGAAGCCGAGGAAGGTGCCGACGACGGAGCCGATCAGCGTGCCACAGAAGGCGATGAGAAGGCTGGAGCGCATGGCGTAGATCAGCCGCGAGAAAACGTCGCGGCCGAGCCCGTCGGTCCCGAGGAAATGAGCCGGATCGCCGCCGAGAAAGGCCGGCGGCTTCAGGCGCTTCAGGAGGCTTTGCTCGGCATAGCCGTAGGGCGCGAGCCAGTCGGCACCGACAGCGAGGACGAGCGCCAGGATGAGCCAGGCGCAGCAGATTAGGATGACCAGGGGCATGCGCCGCCGGCGCGGCGGCTTCGCTGCCGCCTCGCCAGCGACAGTCTCTGACGTGGAAGTCATGCCCGGGCCTCGCTGTGGCCGGTGCCGATGCGCGGATCGAGCCAGCCATAGGTGATGTCGACGAGGAAGTTCACGGCGACCATGGTGAAGGCGATGAGAAGGACGACCGTCTGCACCACGGCGAGATCGCGCGCGGCGACCGCGTTGACGAGAAGCTGGCCGATGCCGGGCCAGGCGAACACCGTTTCGACCACCACGGCGCCACCGATCAGCGCGCCGATCCTAAGGCCAATCACCGTGACGATGGGAATGCCGGCGTTCGGCAAGGCATGGCCAAGGATGCTGCGGCCAAAGGGTACGCCCTTCGCTCGCGCGGTGCGCATGTAAGGCTGGTGGAGGACTTCGAGCAGGGAGGAGCGGGTGAAGCGCGCGACCGTCGCAGCATAGCTGGTGCCGAGCGTCACCGCCGGCAGCACCATGTGCTGCCACGTGCCGAATCCCGAGCTCGGCAGCACTCGCCACGTCATCGCGAAGAGGAGGATCAGGAGGATGCCGAGAAAGAAGTTCGGCATGGAATGGCCGATGATGGTGAAGGCCATGGTAGCGTGGTCGGTGCTTGTGCCGCGCTTCAGCGCCGCGAGGACGCCGGCGCCGAGTCCGAGGAGAAGCGTCAGGGCGAGTGCGGCGAGACCGAGTTGAAGCGTCTGCGGGACGCGTTCGAGGACGACGCCCAGCGCCGGCCGGTCGTCGCGGAACGAGACGCCGAAATCGCCGCGCAGGATGCCCGCGACGTAGCGCACATATTGCTCCGGCACGGGCCGGTCGAGGCCGAGCATCTCGCGGTAAGCGGCGACCACCGCAGCCGGTGCGTCGTCCGGAAGGAGTTGCGTCACCGGATCACCGGACATGCGCAGGACAATGAAGACGAAGGTCACCGAGAGGACTAGGGTCAGGGCAGCGCGCAACAGCTTGGTGAGAAGGAAGCGTGCGGTCATGCTGGCGACCCGCTTTGTCCCGTCGACCAGCCGAAATCGGTGATTGGCCGTCCCTCCACGAGCCATTGCTCGACGCCCTGCTCGTAAACGCCGAGGCTGGCGCCCAGTGTCCGTCGGTCGACCTCCGGCGCGGTGCCGTCGCCCGTCGCCAGGGACTCGGCGAGGACGCGGCCGCTGGTGCCGTCCGTGGCAAGGCCGAGGATCGTCAGCAGCGTCGGCGCGATGTCCGGCAGCCAGCACGGCGTCTCGGAGACGAAGCCAGCTCGGAACGCCGGGCCGGAGCCTGCCAGAACCGTGTGGAGCTCGCCGCGCGTCAGCCCGCCATGGATACCGCCGCCGGCCTCAATGCCGCCGGTAAAGAGGCAGGTTTCCGGCGCGCCGTAGCTCGGTGCCGGCGAAGCGCGAAGGGTGAAGGAGACCGGCGCCGAGCGGGCATGACCGCCGCCAAGAGCGGAAGCGGGCAGGGCGCCCGGAACGGTCCCCCCGCGATCGCCCGGCAGGGTGACGAGGATCAGCCCGCAGAAAGGCTCTTGCGCCAGCCGCTCGACGGCGGCGGCGATCGTGCCGGCGGTGGGATCGGGCAGATAAAGGCCGGAAAATCTCCCGGGCGAAAGCCATTCGAGATAGTCCGGCAGCGCGGCGGCGAGGTCGAGCTTCGCCGAGCCGGTGATGTGGCCGTGGTCAGACATGACGACGATGTTCTCGGGACCGTCGCCCGCCTCCCACCAGTCGAGGATCCGCCCGAAGGCGTCGTCGCAGCCGCGCTGCGCTGCGATCGTCTCCGGGGCATCGACGCCGAAACCGTGCGAGGTGATGTCAGGATCGGACATCCAGAAGATCGAGAGATCAGGCTGATGCTGTGGGTGGACGATCTCGGTGAGGACCCGCGCCGCGTAGTCGACGCGCGCGGTATTCGGCGTCGCGGCGACCGGCACCGGGCCGAAACGGTCGGCGGCCGTCGTCATCAGCTCCGGCGTGCCGACGCCCGGATAGACCGAGAACACTGGTTGGCCGAGTTTTGCCGCGCCGTAGCTGATCATCGTGGTGGCGCCGGGCGTCGCGGTGGTGACCACGGCAAATCCCTTGCCGGCGCGCGCCAGGCGCTGGCCGAGGCTTTCGCGGTCGATGAGGACGCCGAGCGCATCGGCGCGGGCGAGCGCCTTGTGGTCGGCCGTGTTAAACAGGCCGTCCGGCTGCACCGCCCGGTGGATGAACTGGTTGGCGACAAGGCCGTGCAGGCCCGGCGCGCAGCCGGTTACGGTGCTCGTCGAGGCTACGCGCGTCTCGCTCGGAAAAACGCTGCGGGCGTTGGCCATGTCGGTGCCGCCAGCGATGAAGCGGGCGAGGCGGGGCATACGCTCGGCCGTGGCGCGATCGCGGCGCAGGCCGTCAAAGCAGACGAGAAGCGTCGAGCCGGCGGTCATGCGAGTAACTCCGGGATTGACGAAGATAGGGCCTGACGCGCCGCGACGGGGTCGTTGACCAGAAAGCCGCTGGCGCCGTCGGCCCTCATGCGGCGCAGAGCGTCGGCGTCGAACTCGCCGACGTCGCGCGTCGTGCCGTGATGACCGGTGGTGACCCAGACAGAGCGGCCGCGGCCGATGATGCCGCCGAGGTGGGCCGCATCCGTCTCCCACAGCCGTAGGATGTCGCCGCCGGCCGCGAAGAACGCGTCCTCCTCCGCCGGCGATGCGAGAAGACCTAGGATTTTAGCCGCCGTCAGCGCGCGGACGTGGCGAACCGTGGCAAGCGTGTGCAGCCCGAAGATCAGCCCGTCGTGCCCCGAATGCGCAGCCGCGGCGACGAGCCGGTCGAGCACCTCGGGCCGCTCGTCCTTGACGTCGAAGAGGATGGAATGGCCGGCTGGTAGCGTTTCAAAGAGAACGTCGAGCGTCGGCGCTGCCACCTCTCCGTCCACCGTGACCGCGACGAGTTCCGTAGCGCTGGTGTCGGCGATCGCCTCCAGGCGGCCGGCGAGGCGGCGCAGGTCGGCGTCGTGGCAGCAGACGAGGACGCCGTCGCGCGTAATGCGGATGTCGACCTCAACGACGTCGGCGCCGGTGTCGACTGCCGCGCGCCAGGCCGCGGGGGAGTTTTCGCGGTGGGCGGCGGAATAGCCGCGATGGGCGACGATCGCTGGCAGGACTGTATCGGGCATGGTCAGGCTTTCAAGAGGGAGGTAAGAGCGCGGGCATCCCGCTGCCGGCGGGCGGCCGGCGAGGCGGCTGGCAGGGCAGCGATGAGCGCGCGCGTGTAGGGATGCTCGGGCTTGGCAAAGACCTCGGCGGCAGGTCCGGTCTCGACGATCCGCCCCTGGCGCATCACCGCGATGCGGTGACTGACATGACGGACGACGCCAAGATCGTGGGAGATGAAGAGGAAGGCGACGCCGAACTCGACCTGCAGGTCCTGCAAGAGGTTCAGGATCTGCGCCTGCACCGAGACGTCGAGGGCGCTCACCGCTTCGTCGCAGACGATCACGTCCGGCGACAGCGAGAGGGCCCGGGCGATCACCGCGCGTTGCAACTGGCCGCCCGACAGCTGGTGCGGAAAACGGCCGCCGAGCCCGGCCAGGCCGACGCGCGCCAGCATGGCCTCGATGGTGCTGCCACCAGCGTCCATGCCGTGCGCCTTCATCGGCTCGCGCACCTGTGCGGCGATCGACAGCCGAGGATCGAGAGCCTGCGAGGGGTTCTGGAAGACGACCTGGACATGGCGGCGCTGGCGCCGCCATGCGGGCGAACCGATCGCCGCATAGGGCTCGCCGCGAAAGCTCACCCGGCCGGCGCTCGGCGCCTCGATGCCGGCGGCGATGCGCCCGAGCGTCGACTTGCCGCTGCCGCTCTCGCCGACGATGCCGAGCGTCTCGCCGGGGCCGAGCGCGATATCGATGCCGTCGACGGCGCGCACCGGCTCCGCCCTGCGCCACCATGACGTCTTGCCCCCATAGTGACGGCTGACCTCGCGCAGGGTCAGCACAGCCTTAGAAGGGGCGTCCGTTCCCGCGCCGGTCACGGCGCCAGCCCCTGGCTTGGTCCGGGATAATGGCATGCCACTGTCTGTGCGGCCGCGTAGCCGCGCAGCGCCGGCAAGGTCTCGCACAGATCGGTCGCCCGGGGGCAGCGGGTCCGGAAGGCGCAGCCGCTCGGGCGTGCCGTCGGCCGCGGCACCGTGCCGGCGATGGCGGCCAGGCGTCCGCGCGCCGCCGTCAGCGCGTGCAGCCGGCAGTCCATCAGCCCGCGCGTATAGGGATGCGCGGGGTTCTCGAAGATGTCGTCGACCGGACCCGTCTCGACGATCCGGCCCGAATACATCACCGCCACGCGGTCGGCGATCTCGGCGACGACGCTGAGATCGTGGGTGACGAAGATCATCGCCGTGCCCGTCTCCTGCTGCAGCGTCTTCATTAGCTTTAGGATCTGCGCCTGGGTGGTGACGTCGAGCGCCGTCGTCGCCTCGTCGGCGACGATCAGCCTGGGCTTGCAGGCGAGCGCCATGGCGATCATCACGCGCTGGCACATGCCGCCGGAGAGCTGATGCGGGTAGTCCCTCGCCCTTTCCGCGGGATCCTTGATACCGACGCGGTCGAGAAGCTCGATCGCCCGCGGCATTGCCGCGCGCAGGCCGATGTTTTCGTGCACGACGAGTGCCTCGGCGACCTGCCGTCCGACGCGCTGCACCGGGTTGAGCGAGGCGACGGGATCCTGGAAGATCATCGCCATGTCGCGGCCGCGGATTTCGCGGAACTGCTTCTCAGAGAGCCCGGTCAGTTCACGGCCCCTCAGAACCACGCTGCCGGTCTGCCGCCGGACCGGATCGGCGAGCAGCCCCATCGCCGCAAGGCAGGTGAGGCTCTTGCCGCAACCGCTCTCGCCAACGAGACAGAGCGTCTCGCCGGGCGCGACCTCAAGCGAGACGTCGATGACGAGGTCAACGTCGCCGGTGCCGACGCTCAGATGCTCGATCGCGAGGACCTGCGTCGGGGCGGGTGCGTCAGGGGCACCGCGCCACCGCGCCACCGCATCGGCTTGGCCGGCGCGGTGGCGCTCAAGAACGGCTGACGTCACGAGCCGTGTGCCTCGTCCGTCAGGTTATACGGCCTGAAGTCCATGTAGTAGAAGGTATAGGGCTGCCATTTCAGAGACTTGCGCGCTCCGTAGGTTTCCAGCGGCTGGTAGAGGATGGTGCCCGGCGCGTCGTCCTCGAAGATGTCCATCAGCTTGACGGCGAAGGCGTAGCGCTTGGCGTGGTCCAGCGTCGTCTCGAGGGCTTGGCCGACCGTGTTGAACTCCGGTGGGGCCCAGGTCTCCCAAGTCTTCTGGGCTGAGCCAAAGGGTCCCCAGGTGTTCCACAGCCCGCCAACCGGATCGGGATAGCGGGTCGAGTTCGACCAGTTGCGCACCATCAGCTCATCATTCGGCATCGTGTCGAGCTTTTCGCGGACATCGAGCGTGGCATTGATGCCGACGGCCTTCCACATTTCGAGAATCGCCTGGGCTGCCGGAAGGGCGTTCAGGTAGTAGTTCGGCTCGGTCGAATAGGCGATCGGCTCGCCCTTGTAGCCTGCCTCTTCGAGAAGCTTCTTCGCCTTCTCCGGATTGTATTCGAGGGCCGGCCGGTCGGCTTGGTACATGTCGCCGTATTCGGGATACTGGTGGCCGTTCGGTACGGTCGCCTTTCCGGCCCAGAGGGCATCGACCAAGAGCTTGCGGTCGATGGCGAGGTTCATCGCCTGGCGCACCCGCTTGTCCGCCAGCACGCCCTTGTCGGTGTTGTAGACGAGGACATGGGCGTTCGCGAGGACGACGCTGCGAGTCTCGATGTCGTCATAGCCGTCGATCTGGGCGATCTGGTCGGGCGCGACATTGGCGATGATGTCGAACTCGCCGCTGACGAGACCAGCGATGCGCGCGGCGGGCTCAGGCACCTTCTGGAAGGTGACGCTCTCCGCCGTAGGCTTGCCGCCCCAGTAGCCGTCAAAGGCCTTCAGCCGTACATGCTGGTCGGCCTTGTAGTCGTCGAGCATGAATGGACCCGTGCCGACCGGGAACTGGGCAAATCCCTTGCCCTTGGCCTTCTCCAGCCAGTCCGCTTTGTTTACGACCCAGGCCGCCCAAGAGGCTAGGCGTTGTTCGAGCAGCGGGTCGGGCTGCTTGGTGACGAAGCGCACGGTGTGGTCGTCGACTTTCTCCACACGGTCAAGCACGCCGAAATAGGCGCGGCCCTGGGGCAGCGGCGAATCCTTGCCGATTAGGCGCTCGGGCGAGAAGGTGAAGACGACGTCGTCGGCTGTGAAGTCCGCGCCGTTGTGGAATTTCACTCCCTGACGAAGCGTCACTTCCAGCGTCTTGTCGTCGGTCCGCTTCCAATCCGTGGCAAGCGAAGGGACGAGCGTCGAGCCGCCGCCGCCTTCGGCCGACAAGAAGTCGCGGCGGATCAGCGTGTCGAAGACGGAATAGGTGATGCGCGTGCCGACATTGGATAGTTCCTTGGCGGGCTCGAGCGTTGGCGGGTTGTCGGCGACGGCAACGACGATGTTCGGCCGGCTCTCGGCTTGGGTCGCGGCAGGCGCAGCGCTGCCGAGGGCAAGAAACCCCGCGGTCAATGCCGTCGTGAAAACACGCAGTATCATAAAACCACTCCGTTTGTCTTGGAAGTGGCGACTGTTAGAGCCGCAGTGCGAACGCCGGGTGACAGCCACGCGACGGATTGATGAAAGTCCCGGCCGCATTCTCTGTCCCTCTGGAGGGATCACGTAACGCTTCTGGCTATCCGGCTTAGTGCCGCCCCGCAAAAGGCAACAGGCGACCTATGGAAACGATGGAAATCTTGAGACAGACAACTTCCTGGTTCCATGTCCCAATAAGTCAGCATGAGCGTCTGCTTGGGGACAGTGCATAGGGCAAGCAGAGCAACATCGCCGCGCACGCTGCCGCCGATATCGCATGATAACGGCTTTCAGGCGCGGCTTGACACAAGTTACATGACGAGGTCGGGCCGAGAGCAGACAGGCAGCTTTCGGGTTGATCGTTATAAAAGCTACCATTCCGCAAACGACGAAAAGCTGCCTGACCGCAGTCCACCTATGGCTGACTGATTGCGCCCCGCCTTTAGTCAGAGGATCGCCGGATCGATGGTGAACAGTTCCTGTGCCCGCCCGACGCCGCGTAGCGCATAGCGGCCGACGGATACGAGGTTCTCCTGCTCGTCTTGAGGAGTCGCCGCGCGAAAGTCCGCGGAAACAAGTATGCCGCGGTCGACCGAACGGCACATCGAGGATATGCGGCTGACCTCGTTTACCGCAGGGCCGACGACGGTGAAGTCGAGCCGATCGTCGCTGCCGATATTGCCGTAGGAGACAGGGCCTATGTGCAGGCCAAGTGTCACAGTGGTCACCGGCAGCTGCCCTGCAACCCTTCGCGCATTGAGGGCGGCAACGCTCCTGCGTAGGTCCGCCTCGGCCCGCAACGCGCAGCGGCAGGCCTCGGATGGGTCCTCAGCCTTGAATATTGCGAGCACCCCGTCGCCGATGAGCTTCATCACGTCGCCTCCGGCAGCATGTACGGCTGAGATTGCGGCGCCGGCATAGTCGTTGAGGAGAGGAATGATCTCGCCGGGCTCGGCGGCGTCCGCAATGGTGGTGAAGTTTCGGAGGTCCGAGAACCAGAGCACAGCCTGAATAGTCTCGGTGACGCCGCGCGAGATGCGGCCGCTGAGGACAAGGCGTCCGGCATCGCGGCCGAGGTATACCTCGACCAGTGTGGACGCGATGCGGGCGAGCGAGGCGCATTTGACCGCCAATGCCAGCGCAGGCAGCAGCGCGCGCAGGTCGGCAAGGTTCTCCTCGTCGAAGCCGTCGGGATTGCGTGTGACCCAGTAGCTATAGAGGCAGTCCATCTCGCCGATGCTCGACTCGCCGGAAAAGCGGTGGACGAAGGCAACGTAGTCGGAGTGGCCAGTATCCTTCAGCTCGGCAAGATGCTTCCAGGGGTGGGGTCCGTCCGTGGCGATCTTGACTCGCCGTTCTTCATCGCCCGATGCCAGCATCTGGTAGAAGATGCTGGATTGCCAGTCCGCTGCGGCGGCGCCGCTGTCGGTGCGGCCGTATTGGACCATGGACTCCTCGGGAACACCGTCGTTGCGCCAGCGGAAAACCCTGCCTTCGTAAATAGGATGTAGCGTGTCGATGATCAGCATCGCGCGTGCAAGCGGCAGACCCGCCTCCGTGCATTCGGCGCAGAAGCCGTCCAGGAGTTCCGTCTCGCTGGCCCCGGCGAGACCTTGCCGAGCGGTCCAAGCGGCGATGCGCTGAAATTGGGCGTTCGTCATGATCGTCGGCTTTCCATAGCGGACCAGATATCCCCGCGGATCACCTCATATGGAATAGATCGACCACGGATCGACAGGTCGTCTCACACGGAGACAGGGCGCAGGTCAGTTTCGACGGAGCGCATCGGACATGATTCACTTCACGTCGATGGCGTTGACGAACAGTTTTCAAAAAGCCGGCTGAAGCGGTGCCAAGGCTTCAGGCTAGGCCATAAATAATTTTCGATACCGCGATGGGCTCAAAGCCGACCATCCGCTCCCGGGGCGATCTCGCGACTAGCTGCCCGACCTTACGCTGCCTTGCGCTCGGCCATCCAGTCGATCAGATCCTCTATGCTCATGGGCTTGGCGAACAGAAAGCCTTGGAAAGTGTCGCATCCGATGCCACGCAGAATCTCTAGCTGGCAGGTTTCTTCGATGCCTTCCGCGATACACTGCATTTTCATCGATCGGCAGAGGGCGACGATGGCTGCCAAAAGTTCGCGCCCGGACTCGGTTCCCGTCCCAACGACGAAGCTTCTGTCGATCTTTACTTTATCGATCGGCAAGCGGTGCAGATAGCTGAGGCTCGAATGGCCGGTGCCGAAGTCGTCGAGCGCAATCTGAACTCCAAGACCGCGGAGCAAGACGATCGAAGCCTCAGCGGCATCAAAGTCGCGCATGACCGCCGTTTCAGTCAGCTCCATGATGATGCGAGAGGGTTCGACAGACGACTGACGGATGACTGCCACAATGCCCAGCACCGTCGCGGGGCAGGTTAAATCATGCGCCGACAGGTTGAACGATAGTTTGATTTCGGACGGAAGCCGTCTGAGATGGACTAACGCCTTCCGGAGGAGGGTTAACGTCAGACGGTGTATGATCCCCGCGCGCTCCGCGATGGGGATGAAGATGTCAGGGCGGACCGGCCCAAGTGAGGAGCTGGTCCACCGGGCCAGCGCCTCGACCGCCGTCGTCTCTGCCGTTGGGCCAGTGACGATGGGTTGGAGATGGACATCCATTTCCGTCTCAAGGTCGGCAGCTTGCAAAGCCGCTTCGACAGCGCGCTCCGATCTGATACGCCGCTCATGCTCGGCCGAATAGAGCACCGCGAACCCACGCCGCTCGCTCTTGGCACTGTACAGGGCGTAGTCCGCCCGATCGTAAACGGACATGGCTCCGTCAACGAAGGGCGTTGAGGTCGACAGCCCGCAGGACGCTCCGATCGAGACGGAAATTTCGCCAAGCCTGAAAGGCTCCGACAGTGCCTCGCAGGCATCGTTAGCAACTGCGGTCGCGGCTTCTCCGTCCATCTCGACACAGAAGGCGAACTCATCTCCACCAAGTCGCGCGATCAGCCTGTCGGAGCCAAATACGGCACGGAGGCGATCGCCGACTACTTCCAGCAATTGGTCGCCGACGATGTGCCCATAGGTATCATTGACCGCCTTAAAGCGATCCAGATCAATAATTCCAACGGTAATTTTTCCGCCGTCCTTAGCCTGCATGCTGATGTGCTCGGACAAATGCGAGAAAAATAGACGACGGTTTGGTAGTCGCGTTAGCGGGTCTGTGTTGGCTAGAATATTAACCTCGTGATTCAGGCGTTGGGTCTCGGCTTCAGATCGGACCAAAAGAACGAACCCGTGATGGCTGTTCAGCAGAACTCGGATCATCACGATGGTCACGAGAAGTATGTTGAGGGCAATTGCAATGTAGACATCGTCTCCTAGGGAGACGTAGTAGGCAAGGTAGGGCACGGTCACGATGGCAGTGACGGCAAGGGCAGCCTGAGGGAGGTTCATCAGACAAAAAATGCAGCCGATGACGGTAACGGCAATAAAAATCGCTACGTGAGCATGCTGTTGGTAGCTACCGTAACTGGCCAACCTTAGCGACCAAGAAATGTAAGCAGCGGCAATCAAGCAGCCGAGGATCGTAGTTCTCCGGAGCGTTAGGATGGCTTCTGGGCCACTCACCGCCCGCACCGGCATTTTTATCCAGACGACGAGGCGTATTAAGCTGACGACCACTAGTACCAGTGGCACCCAAACACTCATCCAGGCAGGAGCGAAGTCCAAATGGGTATACGCGACCGCGACCGCATTTACGCTCAGCAGCGCGTAGAGCAGTGGAATTTGACTCTGGAGTTCACGGCATTGAGCGATAGCTAAGTTTGGCTGAGTATCTCGTAAGGTCAACCAGAGGTATAATCTTGAAGCGCTGGGCATGTCGGTCCTCGTATTCGAGAATTATAATGCCAGATGGCTGTAAAATTTTCACCCTTTTATTTCAGTCGTTCTATTTGGTTCTCCCATGTACTGGCCGCTAGGTAAATACGCATTTAATGGAGCATACCGTCCTGAAGGCATACCCTCCAAGATGAATCTGAATGAATGGATAAGTCGATGACGTTTTCAGGTACCGTCGGCGATCGTTCACTCAGGATGATGGTTATACAAACCGCGAGCTCTTGGTTGCCAATGACGAAGGACTCCAGGCGAAGTTCGCGACGATCGAGTCCGACGATGTCTCTGCGTGGAGATGCCGGATTATCGCGTCCTAGCGCGCATCTGCCCACTGCCTGGCCGAGTGGCGCGCCAGCCGGCACCTCATGTCCGCCGTGTCCGGGATGCTGAGTCGACGTGGGGAACCCTCAATTCGCAGTCCGCGTCGAGGGGGACCCGCGACGAAGCCTCGCGGCCGTCTGATGTGGGGGTGTGCTTGCCACTTGGTGTCGTCCTCGGCAGACGATCCTGGACATCCGCTGGCTCTCGCACCGCTTCGCCGATCGTTGCGCCTTCATGCTGACGATGATTGCAACCGCCACGCTCAACGACATCGATCCGCAGGCCTTGCCTGCCTCTGACCTCTCTCGCATCGCCAACATGCCTCATTCTGCCATGGAACTGGGCCGCGGCGGCCCCATAAGGATGAAGCCGTCGCTGCCTGAGGGCGGCCTACGTCGGATGCATAGTTCGGACAGGCCCAACCGATTGATGGTGTCAGGCAACGACTACGCGGTTTCGCCCGTCGCGCTTGGCCTCGTACAGCGCGGCATCGGCGCGTTCGACGGCAGAGGAAATGGTGCCGTCGTTGGCCGCCACCTCGGCGACGCCGATGCTGACCGTCACCCTCGGCGTGCCCGTCGGGTTGTCGGCCTCGATGGCCGAGCGCAGCTTCTCGGCGACGACAAGGGCCGCGGCACCATCCGCCTCCGGGACGATGAGCGCGAATTCCTCGCCGCCGATGCGGCCGAGGATGTCGGTGCGCCGCAGGGTCGCCGAGGCGACGTGCGCAAAGTGCCGCAACACCGCGTCGCCGACGGCGTGGCCGTGGGTATCGTTCACCGACTTGAAGTGGTCGAGGTCAAGGACGACTTCGGAGATCGGCTTCTGAGTGCGCCGGGAAAGGCCGAGCTCGCGATCCGCCGCCTCGAAGAAGGACCTGCGGTTCCAAAGACCCGTCAGGTAGTCACGGCTGGCGAGCTCCGTCAGCTTGGAGGCGTGGCGGCGGATGCGCTCGACGAGCGGGCGAAAAATGAACAGCGCCTCCAGCACCAGCGTCACGAGAAGGATGCCGAGGACGATGGCCTGCACAGTGCGCAGCCAAGATAGGCGCTCGGTCGCCTCCCGCTCGAAGATCGTCACGGCGCCGTTCAGCTCTGGAAGGAGCGTGGTACGCGCGCTGGTTTGCAGCATCGCATAAGCGTCGTCCGATGCAACGCCGGCTGGGTCTTCGACGATCAGGCGGGCCGCGGCGAGATAGGCCGGGACGATAGCGTCCAACGCGTCCGCGCCGCGCTCGAAATAGGCGCGTGCGTCGGGCGAGAGGGCGTTCGAGATGCCGAGGTCGTCGCCTCGCCCGATCGCGTCGTGCGAGCGCTGCATCAGCGCTGCGGCTTCGAGAAGAGGCGCACGAGCCGTCTCGTCCCCGGCGCGCAGGTCCGAGGCGAGGAGGGCGATGCGCTGCGATAGCATGCGCTGCCGGCCGGCGACGTTGATCAGCGTTGCCGAATCGCGCTGCTGGGCGATGACGCTGTCGAGAAGGAAATGCACCGAGACCGACAGGAGCGCGATGAAGGCTAGAGCGAGGCTGTAGGTGAGCGTCGCGCCGCGCGTCAGCCGGGCGTTCGGGTCGGCCGCTGCCGGGACGGTAAGGGTCGCTGCGCCGTCGGCCGGCGAGAGGATCGTTGCGCTCATAGCGGAGGCTCCTTCGGCCGTCGTCCAGTGCCGACAGGCGGACGCGATCAACTTCCCGGGCGGACCAGCACGGAAGGGCGACCGCCGAACAGTAAACACGCCAAAGGTAAAAGGAATGCATGGCATCATCGGCGCTGATTTTGAGGATGCGCTATGTGGGAAACCCGGTGAAGCAGTGCAGAACGGCGAGCAGAATATCTGCTTACAGGCGGCCCCCGAGGATTGTTAATCGGCCGAGATGGGCGCGAAGCTGTCGTTCGGAGCTGAGCAAATGTGGCTTGTCGCTCAGTGCATGCTCAAATTCGCCGAGCGGTTTGGGCGACTAGACCTCTTTCCAGGCGATGTCTCGGCCGGGTTGACGGGTCCACAACGCTGGTCCACTCTCGCCTCGAATTGATGGGTATTTTACGACTAAAACCACGCAGTTTCAGGCACTTAATAAGTTGGCTGGGAATCCAGGTTCCCCAGCCAGAAATTTCCGAAGCCTTTTCAGACAGTTAGCGACAGTATATGCGGCATTTCCATCGATTTGATGTCGCAGTCATGTTGCATTTAGTTCCCTTCATTTCCGGGGGGGGCCGCTGGACCCCGGCAATCCGTGCAACGTAGACACCATCAAAGGGAACCGAATTTGAGCCGCGTGGATACCAGCACCGACTATCAAACCCGTGCAGATGCAGCAGAGATCGAGGCGAGAAACGCGGTAACGCCTGGCGTGAAAGCTCGGCATGATGAGGCAAGAAGGAACTGGCAGCGTTTAGCCGACCAAGCGAGGGAATTAGAGCTGGCACGGGCGCTATGGGCAGAGAATGGAATACCCCCTGAAGGTGCTGACGGCGAGAAAGAGCGTATCACCGTAGTGGTGCCGTAGGCCTCAGGCATGCCCGATGGGTGACGCTTCATCACCAGCGCCTAAGGGTACTCCAGTGTCAGCGCTGAAGCAGTTGCGAAGGGCCGGCGACAACCCCTCAATAGGTGTCGCCGTTTTGCGCTTGAGCGATGGCGCATCAGATTTGCGCGACGCGGGATTGGCCATCAAGCCTACTCGCTGCCAACCTCATCGCAGCTCAGGCCTGCGAATAAAACTGAAAGATTGCCATGGCCTCTGATAAATCTCGTGAATACGAAGAGGCGTTACAAAAGATCCGCAATCAGCTGGTAACCGAGCGTCGGAGCTTGGCTATCAGCGTCACCGGCACCGCGAAAATCAGTGAGTTGGTGAATGTTCAGGCGATGATTGAGGCGGTTGACCGGGCAATAGCGGACGAGAAAAAGCTGGTGAACAAGACCCGACATTACCATGAGAGTATGGGCTAAGGCGCCTCGCTTCTGATGTCTGCTAAGAGCGCGCGCTCCATCCACGGCATGCGCGAGACGCAGCTGGCTGTTTGCCGTATGCTAGCAATACGTTAACTTATTCGGATACTTACATTGGCTGATAAAGAGTCGGCGGCCGTTAAGGCTGCGAACAAGCATTTCCGTCCGTCCGCCGAAATAGAGAAATTGCGGGGCACTGGATCCGGTGCGGCATCGCAGAAGGAAGCCAGGGCAGAGAAGACTGCGCGGCTTCGGGCTGCTAGGCTGGAGCGAGACGCATCCGAAGCTTTACCGAGAGGTCTTGAGGGTGATGACTAAAAGAGAAACCGATTTCCAAGTCCCTGCCCCTGTCACCGCGGCCATTGAAGATGGCGCAACTGCTGTCCGAGCATTCCGCGAGTCATCTGGGCAGTCGCAGCATGATGTTGCGGCCGACGCTGGAATTACCGAGGTGCGGCTCGCGGCAATTGAGCAGGGAGCAGAGCCTCATGGCCTTGAGCTGGCTGTTCTTTCAGATATTCTGGACGTACCAGTGGACTTGCTAGTAGACAATTAAAGCGACAGGATCCGGTTGGATTCCGCTAATGCGCGGCAGTTTTCCGGAGCCCCGATACCTCGAAGGTGGCCAGATGACAAAACATCTGTCCAGTCGTCAAATAAAGCAGACATCGCTGCATCTGCCGAAGCTTTCGCCGCTCTTGAAATCCACGTTTGGATTAATAGTCGTAGGAAGCGGCGCTGCGAATCGCCTTCCAATGCGCTTGGCCGAGCGCCATCGCCAGGGCCGCAGCAAGCGATGACAGTACCAGTCCCGCAGGGAAGCCGGCCACCCCATAGCTGTGGACGATCGCGCTAATCAGCGTCAGTCCCCATACACCGCAAAATCCGAGAAACCCAGTCCAGCTTAGCTCGCGCCGGTCGCCTCGCTGCCGGGCGGCGCTAAGAAAAGCTGCCGTAACTGCAAAGCCATTGGCGACCGCTCCGGCAAGAACAAGCCATGCGGAATAGATCGTCCAGGCCACGTCGGCAGTGCCAAGAAAGGCGAGATCGGCGACAAAACTTGCGATGAGACAAGTGCCAGCCGTCGCGCCCAGCACCATTCGCAAGGGATAGCCGGTACCGTCGAGGCGCTGCGTGGCTGTCGATATGCTCATCGGATCGGGATCACATCTGTCTACGGATTGGAATTTCTATGCCCCAAATGCGACCGCACGCAAACGAGTTCCGAAGAACGATTCGCTACGGTTAAGGCCCTAAGAACGCTGCGGACGGCGGCGTCTCTACGCCGGCTTCTTTCTGCAGAATGCGGTCATCATCCAAATCCCCGGCAGTTCGCCGAGAACTCTGCGCCTTCGGCGCCAGTCAGTGTCCTTCGGCCTCGTGGGAAGCTGCAACCTTGGCCTTGTAGACCTTCAATCGCTCCTCGGCGGCAGCCAGCTTCGCACGATACTCTTCGAGATGGGCCGATGGGTCCACGTCTCGAAGGCCCTTCGGCGAGCCAATTGAGACGGCACCGGTCATGTCCTCCTTTTCGATGGCCGTAATGTGCTGCCGGATGTCGGATACATCGCGCTCTAGAAGCTCAAGCTTTTTGTCGATCTCTACCATTCTGCGCTCCCAGATTTTGAAAGCAGAACGGTGGACCTCGCCGCTTTAGTTCCGAAAATGTCGCTCGTCGGGTTCAAAGGGGTAACGAAGCGGTACCCCTTCAACTGTTCGCTCTGATCGTACGGTTGCCGTGGAGCTCATCGATCCATCATCCAAATCTGGATGGTGGGACGAAATTCGTACCACCGCGCAGAACTGCGCAATGTGGTAACGGTCCAGATCTGGACGGTGTCATGGCCATCGCCCAAATTTGGGCGGTTCCGCCATCATACAGATTTGTATGCTGTAGCGGCCGATCCGCGGGTAAGGACCCCGGGGCCGGCTTATGCGCAACACTCCGGGGCTGATTGTTTGCGTCTGCATGCCACTGGACCGGGACAGGTCACTGCGCCAGGATCCCCGACGAGCTTGTGGATCGGGTGGGATGGGTCATTACTGTGCTGACGGACTATGCGGAGCAGGAGATCGCACGTCGGCAAGGGCTTCTTATCGAGAGCAAGCACGACGCTGCAGCGGACCTCCATCGGCGCGAAATCGCTCGCCTCACCAAGATCTTAGAAAGTGTGCGTGGCAGCTAAAACTGATCTGTATTGGATCTGGACAGATCGGCGCCGCCCAGCGCCTGAGTAGGGGCGTTGTTCGTACGCAGTGCCGCAAGCCTCAGGTATGATCTATTGCCGAAGGTTGGACAACAACGCCTAAGGGAACTCCAGTGTTAGCGTTGAAGCAGGTACAAAGGGCCGGCGACACTTGGTAAAATTGGTGTCGCCGGTTTGCCTCAGGCGCTATAGCTCGTCCGTTGCAGTCCAGTGATCGGTACTAGACCCTTAGTTATTCCAGCCCGCGGCGAACCGCGAACAGAACGCGCCTCTGATGGTCGGCGAAATTCATCAGCTCGATAAGCGCGTCGGCCTCCTCGATCTCCAAGTAGTCGAGCGCAATATCGCGGACAAACGCCGGATGCCCGGTAATCAGGTCGATGATCGACCACGTTGTCCCATCACCAGTTTCAGCTAGGCTGTACCGATCGTAGGACATTCTGCACCTCGTTCCTCGAAGCATAGAGTGAGCCTGGGACCGGTTCCGACCGTGATTTAGGTTCTGAGCTAAGAGCTTTGCGCGGCTTCTAGGACTTCTGCTACGGTGCTGGGGGTTCACGAGGCCAGCACCCGGTAGGGTGAAGTATTTTGGTTCATCCGCACTTTCTCGATCACAGGCAACGAGTAGCCGAATTGGTCGGATATCTCCTTATCGTCCGCCCCGATCTCGATCATCGCTTCGATAATGCCAAGGTCAGTTTCAGAGACTGCACGGGGTACCCTCAGCGCAAAGCTGAACTTAGTCATGAAAGCGGACACGCGTTCTCCCTCGCATTTCGCGACCAAGCAGGATCCAACGCATTGAACTCATTAAAGTTAGGCTGAAAACTGGGATGTGCGTTTCATGCTTAAGATTTGGTTGCGGAACATTCAAATCGGACTGGCCGCGCCGAGCACGATGATGACCCGCGGATTGACAGAGATCGCTACAGGGCCGCTTTCCGCTGTATCTCATATTCACGGTAATAGATCAGATCTGCCTCGTCCGAATCCTGGCACAAGATTTCCCGTGGCCGAGCGGCGCCCTTGTAAACCTTGATGAGCATCCGACCATCCGCCAGTTCCTCCTTCGCCACTGAATGGTTTGCTGAGCTCAACGCCATGTCATTCCTCGCTCTGGGCCGCTTGGCTACGATCACGCTGTGCAGACCGTTTGAGGCCCGACGGCGTTAAACTGTCTGCAGTGAACGCCGTGGAAAGATGAGTGTAACTGTTCCTATCGGGTGGAACCGCCAACAGCTACGTCTGCACCCTTAGCATGGATGCCACCTTCTTCACCGTATCCGCCATTATTGCGATCGGGTCTATCTGAGCGCTGATCGCCGTCGAGCAGAACGGGCAGGATAGTACGACGGTTTTCCAGACCGAAGAGCCGACGGCTGAACTGCCGTCGACGGTCTCCAAATTTAGACGAGTAAGCAGCTTTTCGCACTTCGGGCATTTCGACGTCATGTAGCACCATCTCAATTGCAGGTAGAGCAGACAAGCATTCGCTGCTGCTAATGGGAAGCCTGACCGGTGTCGTCATTCGAGCCAAAAAACCCGCTGGGGCGCAGCGCGAGCTAAGCAGTCAACCCCCTCCGTAGCAGGTAGCGCAACGGCTACCGCACCGCGTCAAACACCCTTAGTTGTACCCGCCATTCGCTGGAGGCTCCCAATGCTGAATGCCGTCACGAACCTTCTTCGCCGTCTCGGTTTGATCAGCGATAGGAAGGCGCTGACGGATCACGACCGCCGCACAATCATGAGCATGTTGGAAGCCGCCATAGAGCCAGCCGACCTCACAGCTGTGACGGAATACACCCTCGACGATATCGAGTGCGCAAGAGCCAGCGACGTTCTTACGGAGCAGAGCGTTTCGGCGGTCTCTCCTCTAGCTTCATCGTCCAAATCTGGGCGGTGATGCGGGTGAACGATGGGGAAAGGAGTTGAAGCAGACTTAGGATCGCAGTGACTGCAATCCCGGCGCTCCAGCCCTCAGACTTGAGGCATCGGCCCTGGAAGCAAGTACGCTTCGAACTGCTGCCAGTCGCGATCGCCCGGCAGAAGCCTCGCTTTGCAGATTCAAGCCGCCAGAATGCGCTTTAGTTGTTCTGGCTCGGGCAGGACCATGCGATTGAACAACCGCCGCAGTCCGTCATCGCCGACTTCTGATACTGCCGTACAAATGATGTGAGCCGGATGCGGCATGCGCCGGATGCCCTTGCAAAGGGCCGCTTCCAGCCGTTGCTGGGCCAAAACCGAACGTGAATACCGCATCGGGCATTCCGTAACGTCTTCTAGCATCAGTATACATGACATCGATCCGGCGAATTCGGTGATGTGCCCAACGATCGAAGCAATCGTTTCAACTGGAAGACAATTCAGCTTCATCAGGCTGACCCGAAACAGTGGCAGGCCAGTCAGGTTGGCGTGGGCCATAGCTTCATCGAACGTGTCAGCCGGGTGCCCGATCAGCATCAGGGGGTACGCTGACTCGATGATGGGCTTGCGGGTCGTGCCGATAAACCATGGCTCGAGGTAGCTGTGCAGCTGTTCTGGAATGCTGGACAAAGGCATGAGGAGTAACTCCTGCTAATTGTCGATCGAGTATGCCTACTGCTAAAGGCGAGCACAAAGTATCGACTATCTTCCAGTGCACATTATCGGATTTCACGCTAACCAAACCTTAAATGTCCGTCATCAGGTGTCTTGGCAAGAATCGGACAGGCTTGGAGAGACTTTCGGATGGAAGAAGCAGCACAGATCTGGATCATGGTTGCCGCGATCGCCGGCGGCCTGCTGGGCGCCCGCCTGGCTCGGATCACGCCTTGGAAAGGCGCCCTGATGATCGTGGTCGGGCTGATCGTTGTGGTCGCGGTGCACGTCGTTGCGAAAACCGACAGTGAACTTCTGCTTTTCGCCGTGGCGGTCATTGCCATGGGCATCACCGGCGGCGTGATGAAGCTGTCTGGCCGCGAGATGTCATCGGTCGTGATGTGCGGATCCGTCCTTGGCGCCATAGCCATGGCCGTTGCCGGCAGCCATTGAGGCAGACGGCCGAGGACGCCGGCCACCGGATGTTTCCTCTGGCGGCGACATCCTCTGGCTCTTCATCATCAGTTCGACGGCGAGACCACCACGGCGGCGCGTGGCATCACCGCAGACATGCCTACGGCAGTGGCGATCGCCCTGCCGACAGAGGCGGGTGCCTGTACTGCCTGGGTGACTGACACGCTTACCGGCGCCGAGATGTTGTTCGTGACCGGGAACGAACGGCTGTCGTTCACCACGGCCGACATATTTGCCGGAGCGGCCACCGATTGCGTCATGGACTGTATCCCTTTCAGCGTCGAGACGAGCCCCACAGCGTCGATCACGTCCGATCCCTTGATGCCGGCCATGAAGCTCCCGAAGCGATCCATCAGGCTGCCGAACTGCTCCCGCAGCGAGGACATAGAGTCGCGTTCGGCTTCAGCGTGCGACGGACCAGCCGATGCCCTCTGCGGGCTTCCTTCCCCCGAGAGGCTTTTGAACAGGTTGGAGGGCGTAGGCACGTTCGCGTCAGCCCACTCATTCAACGCTTTGCCGCGGGCTGCCGCTTCATCAGGGGTGGCATTGGCCAGCGAGTCGATGGTGGCAGCAACACTGAAGCCTGTCGTGGCTGCCCGGCCAGCGCCAATGCCTGGCGTCTTCCCGGGGCGGCCTCTGCTGCCCTTGCCTTGGCTCAGCGCCTCTTCGGCTGCGCCCGCCGCTCCGGATGCTGCATCAATCCGAAACCCTTGAAGCTGCCTCCCATCAAGCTCGAGCGGGTTCGTTCATCTACCCAACCCGGAAATGATTTCCGGCGCCGCAATGGGCCGACAGCGGTCGGTCCGCTTGCGGGGCCAGCCCGCAAATAGCTGCCATTCCGGTCACGCTCCTTATGCGGGTACGTTCATATCCGTTTCGCATTACTAGAGTTCCAACCTTCCGCCTAGTCGTCTCCGTCCTGCGATACTGCATTGCAGGAACGTTGTTCAGCGTCAAATTGCGAGAACTCTCTATCTCAAAGCTTGCTGGTCATCTGATGCTGAACGGAAAATACTTCGCGTTGATGGCGTCGTAGCTTCCGTCGGCTGTGATCCGTGCTAGGGCAGTGTTGAGCTTCACCCGCAGCTCTTCGTCGGATTTACGGATCGCGATACCAGCCCCATCACCGAAGAACTTCGGATCGCTTATATCCGCTCCCTTGAACTCGCAGCAGCTGCCGGCCTTGGTGTTCGTCAGCCAATCGTAGATGGCGAGCTTGTCTTCGAAGGCGACGTCGATGCTTCCATCGGCAAGACCCTTGTAGAGATCGGGCGAAGAGGGGAATACAGTAACTTTCGCGTCGGGAAATGATTGCGCGACATAGGCTGCCTGCACCGTGCCAAGTGTCACACCCATGGTGAAGCCTCCAAGGGAGCTGGAACGGAAATCGGGCAAATCTGCATTCTTTCGAACGATAAACACCGAAGGGCTGGTGTAGTAACTGTCCGTGAACGCGACAAGCTTCTGCCTTTCCTCGCTCTTCGACATTGAAGATACAATGGCGTCATATTTGTCTGCGTTCAGGTTTGGGATCATGTCCTCCCACTTTTCGGTCACGAATTCGCAGGCAAGCTGCGCAGCGCCGCAAAGCGCCCGTGCAATCTCCACGTCGAAACCCTGCAGCCTGTTATCTGCATCGAGATAGTTGAATGGTGGGAAGGTGCCTTCCACTGCTATTTTCGTAGCTCCGCCGTCCTGCGCCGACGCTGTCGCTGATAGACCCACGATCGTAATCCCCGCCACGAGCGCGAAGACTGTGCTGAGCGGGAGAGTTCCGAAGAGGGCGATGCGCATGTTGACCTTTCCAATCGACGCTTATTGATCCGGGAGACAGTCGGATGGCGGGTTAAATTACTGACATGGTGGGTTGCGATGGATTGATCGATCTTGCGGAACTTTCGCATGAGCATTGCGAAAGAGAATAACGTTTATTCTGTAAGGCTAAGTAAACATTTTGGAGAGATTGTAGGCCTGTTGCGAGAGGCCACCTGTGCGAATTCATCTCCCTGACGCTCTGCCGAGAATGTATCGGGCGGGCAAATCCTCTGGCGGCATTCTTTCCCTGATCGCGGGGATAGGCGTCGCTACATTGGGTCTGGTGATCTTGGCTGGGATCTGGGCAGGCGCCGAAAGTGACGCCGCCGCACTTGAACGCCAACGCGGACTCGTGACGCGTCGCCTTAGCGAACAGGTCGCGCAGGTTTCCCAAGCGATCGAACAGGTCGGCTCGGGATACATGTCCCTCCTGTCATCAAATCTAGCTCACCGCACCAGCTCAGATACCGAGGGCCCGGAGAGCACCTCTGATCCTGTCGGGCTAGACGCGGCGGAGTCGATCAGCAGCATCGTCATTGCGGTGTTCGGCTACGACAGGGCATTCGTCGTTGATGGCAACGGACAGCTGGCAATGCGCTCCGATCCGGATACGACGAAGCGGTATCTCTGGATGAAGCCCCTCCTTGCTCCTCTCCTTCAGGAGCAGAAGGATATCAGACAGGCAAGTTCCGGTCTGGTTCAGCGTCGCACTTCGCTGGACGGCGGTCAGCGCGGCGCCTTCGCCGAACTTATGCGTCTCGAGGGTCGCCCTACGATCGTTGGTATCGCTCTAATATCCCGTGGAACCGGTCCTGGGGTCGATGAGGAGAGATTTCAGCCGGAAGAAATGCGCTTCCTGATCGCGATCCGGTTTCTCGACGGGGACGTGCTCGATGATCTAAGCAGAGAACAAGGTCTCAACGGAGCTCGGTTCGCGCGTTCGGCTGATCCTGAGGAGAACGAGGTCGCCGTTCAGGTTGACGCCGGTGCCACCGGCGAACCCATCGGATTTATCGTCTGGAGCCCCGATTTGCCAGGTTCCAGGGTGATCGGCCGTCTATTGCCCGCTCTGTCGGGCGCCGCGCTCGTTATTGTGGTGCTGTTCCTCCTTCTGCTCGTACGGCTCAGGGCAAGTCTCATCGAACTCAAGTTGAGCGAAGCTACAGCTCAGCACCTCGCAAGCCATGATGTTCTGACGGGATTGCCCAACCGGAGCTTCTTCTCAGCTCGCCTCGAAGAATGCCTCGCCAACATGTCGGGCTCCGGTCCGCGTTGGGCCGTCGCGCTCATCGATCTCGACCGCTTCAAGGCGGTAAACGACACCTTCGGTCATGCTACAGGTGACGAGCTGATCTGCACGGCTGCGGCTCGTATGCGGACGATAATTCGTCCGTGCGATACGCTGGCGCGGCTCGGCGGAGACGAGTTCGCCCTTCTTCTACGCGACATCGGAAGCGGCGATGCCCTGCTCGATGCCGTCTCGGGCTCGCTGATTACCGAACTGAAACGTCCGTTCCACCTCCGATCCGGCGAAGTGGTGGCGCATGTTGGCGGCTCGATCGGCATGACCACGGTTCCTCCATCCGCCGGGAGCGCTAGCGAAATCCTGCGGCACGCCGACGTCGCTCTATACGAAGCCAAAAATCAGGGCCGCGGGAATTCGGTACAGTTCCAACCGGCTATGGAGGATGGCCGCAATGTCCGTGAGATCTTAAAGAACGATCTTCGTTCCTTGCTGGGCATCCAAGCGAGCGGTGATCAGCGCACTATACCGGAGGGCATTCCTCAACGAGCCGAACGCCAGGAAGCCGGAAGCCTCGAGCTCTATTTTCAGACCATCCACAGCGCTGCCAAGGGTCACAATGCCGCCGGCGCGGAAGCGCTGATCCGATGGAATCACCCGAAGCACGGCCTGCTCGCCCCAACTAGCTTCGTTCCGCTAGCGGAGGAAGGCGGGATGATCGAAGCGCTCGGATATTGGGTACTGCGCGAGGCTTGCCGCGCCGCAACGAACTGGTCAGCCACGACCTTCGTCGCGGTGAACGTATCACCTCTGCAGTTGCGAGTTCCGGGTTTCGTCGAAGAAGTCGGAAAGGTGCTGCTTGAAGAGGGCTTGCCGCCCTCGCGGTTGGAGCTTGAGGTGACAGAATCTGCGCTGATTGCCGATAGCTGCGAAGTCGCCGCTACCTTGGAGCGTTTGCGAGTAAGAGGAATTCAGATCTCCCTCGACGACTTCGGCACTGGGTACTCTTCGCTCAGCCATCTGATGCAGTTTGGGATCGACCGAATAAAGATCGACCGTTCGTTTGTTTCCTTACTCGACACACGGGCAGACGGAGCAGCAATTGTATCCGCGCTCATCAGCCTTGGGCGTACGCTCGGAATATCAACGACCGCCGAAGGGGTCGAGACCGAGGCACAGCGGGACTTTCTAGTCGCCCTTGGTTGCACAGATCTGCAGGGTTATCTGTTCTCAAGACCTATGCCTCTGAACTCATTAGGGCAAATTACCGGCTTCTATCAGCCAACAGAACGGAATCTAATACCGAGGCTTCCGCCGATCTTCTAATTCCATATCCGCATTGTGGTAAGCTGATCGTCCTGATGTGGGATTACAGGGGATGGTCCGCTCTACCAAACGCCGCTTCCTCCCAACTAACTGTTTGAGACCGCCGCGACACATCAGCATTGATTTCAGATGCCGCTGGCCGAAACCGGAACGGTCTCTTTCGGCGTCATTTGAAATTGAGCTTACAGCATACTGTTCATGTTTTGATGGACTGATGGACCCTGGTCGATGGAAGCCTGCAAGCGGCGTATTAGTCAGTGCGAACGAGAGTCCATCGTCTAGATGGCCATCGAAAACCCTTGCTTGCGGAACGGCCGCTCAGCTCTGCGGGCTCACGCTTATTCTGCACCTTCAAAAGCTCTGCGCTGGTGAGAGCACTTGTTGACCCCGTGCAATGTGATCTCTTCGTCGCCAAAACTTTTCCACCTGCTTACCCTTATCGCCGTGGGAGACGTGCTACCTCGCCCTACTGGATAAGATCGAAGCTGATTAGGTCGAACTGCGGCACGTTTGCTGCCATGAAGCTGTCGCGGAGCACGAAGGCATAACTGCGGCCGGTCTCGAGCGCGGTCGGCATCATCGCGCCGACTAGGGGGCTGGCATAGATGACCGCATCCGTGCCGTCGGTGGTGCGGACGTGAAGCGCCGGCCCGATGCGGCGCTGCTTGACCGGGTTGACGTCAAGGCCAGCCGCGGCCGGGTCATTACCGACGAGAGTCGCGCGAACACGCAGAAGTTTGCGCCACGTTGGATCCTTGGCTGCGTCGTATTTTTCGCCAGCCTGCTGGCGAGCGCGGTAGGTATCGGCTTCGGCTTGCATGGCCGGAAAGCTGGGGAAGCGGACGGCCCATTCGAGCGCTTGGGTGTCCCGCATGATCCGGCTGGAGGCGTCGACGATCAGATCGCTCGCCCGCTGCGGCCGGGCGCCGCCGGCAACTAGGTCGTGATAGCGCGTGAGATAGCGGCGGAGCTCATCGGTATTCTCGTACTGGATCGACAGGCCGGCCCCCAGGGCCAAGCCCGCCTCTTTCGTGCCGGGTGCTACAACCAAGACAGCACCGTTGCCGACCTCGAGCTTGCCGACCCGCAGTTGCCGCATGGCATCGAGCGCGTACTGGTCCGCGGTGCGGCCCCGCAGGTCTTTTGCGACGATCGTGACGATCTCAACGTCGTTGGCGGCGGCATAAGTGTAGGCCCGCTTCGCCAGCTCGGCCTTGACCGCGGGGTCGAAGATGCCGACCTCGTCATAGACGAAGCGGTCGAATTTTCCGGGCGTCGCATCGGGGTCAAGCGGCGGGACGGCGTCCAGCGCGGTGCTGAGGACGAGGTTGGCGGTATTGCCGGAGGTTGGCGTACCGGCCCTGCCGGTGGAGGGCATGGCGATGTCGGCGACGGAGGGGATCTTTACGTCTGCGATCGAGGATCGCTTGGTGGCCAAGGGTTCCGATAGATGACCGGGGGCAGCGGCTGGTGCGGCAGGTTCTGCGGGGACCGGCGGGGCGGGCGTCGTCGAAGGCGGGGTGGCCGCCGCGACGGTGTCGTTCGGGCAGCCGGTGGCGGACTGGGCGCAGGACGTGGTCCATCCCGACGCGACGGCGGCAAGGCGCTTTGGCCGGCCCGGATGTGTAGGCCCATCGGCCACCGGAACAAGGGTTGAAATGGCCTTCTGCGCGTCGGCCAAGGCGGCACCCATCTTAAACAGGACAAAACCGCTGAAACGATCCGCCTCCAGCTCGATCGGCGGTTGGCTGCCGCCGGGCACGAGCGTGTGGCCAGAGAGGTGGTGGCCGATCTCGTGAGCCAGGATCGATACCGCCGGCCAGTCGCCGCCGCTGCGCGTGGCGGTGCGCACCCGCTGCATGAAGGCGGCATTGTAGGAAATCACCCGCTGCGGTAGCCGATCAGGCCCGAGCACAATCATCGCCGCGGCATTGGGAACGCTGCCTTCGACAACCTTGAAATTTTGCGGCAGGCCGGTGTAGCGCATGATCTCCCCGACGATGGCCTCACCGGCAGAGCGCTCGCCCCCCCTAAGCGACCTGGCGCTGACCTTCAGGGGCGTGCCGTCATAGGAGCAGGCCTGCAGCATCTCGGCAAGTTCGTCGGCCAGCGCCTTTTCATCGTCCGCCGGCGCCTCGGCTTGCGCTAGACGCTGCGGCGGGACGCTCGTCATCGGCGCGCTGTTGTTCATACCCTCCAAAACAATCCTGCAGATCTCGTCAGCGGGCTTAGAAGCGACGTTCGATGGCGCAGCCATGGCGGAAAGCGGCGACGCCATCAATCCGGAGAACACCAGAAAAGGCCAGGCGGACGACCGGAGACGCAGGCGAGCGGTAGCTATCCTCTGGGGCTTCATGCGTCTGCCTTCCCTGCGATGGCAATGAGCATCCTCGTTCCCCTTCAACTGACTTGCGCCATCACGATCTTGATGACGGCGCGGGCGTAGAGCGTCAACAGGCCCTTCTTTACTAGCACATATGCCAACGCGCCGAGCGCTGGCCGCCACCATTGCCGCCGGACATCGATCGCGAAGAATTGGGTGAAAGCAAGGAAGACGATGCCCGCCTCTACGAACGGCATGGTGCTGCCGGACAGCCAGCGGTGCGCCTTCACCAGTTCAGGCGTCGAATGGAACAGCAGGGGTGCGATGGAAAGGATACTGGCGGCGAGGATGACGAAGTGTGTGTAGGTGGCGAGCACAAGATGCTCGACAAGGTTGAACCCGCGCACCCGCCAGAAAGTCAGCGTCGAAGCGACAAAGACGGCAATTAGACCGAGCGAGAACGACCATTTCGAGTAGCTCTGGACCAGGGCGATCGCCCTGTTCAGCGTGGGATTGGTCGAGCCGAGATAATCGGTCTGGTAGACCACCAAAAGCAGGAGAACGATGGCCGCAAGCAGCAGCTTCAAGGGATGAGTGTGCGATGCGCGGGCGCCGAGCACGTAGTCCCGGGCCGCCCGGCCCGGCTGGAACACGACTTTCAGCCCCGCCCAGATCAGGCTCGCCTCGAACCAGCGGATTTTTTCCCAGGCCTCGGCCTTCAGTTCGGCAGTGCCAAGCCGCTTTGCTTTCGCCTGTCCGCAGACGGTGCAATATGGACTAACGAGCTCAGCGCCACAGTTGCGGCAAAGAAGGGCATCGAAATGGGCAGCCGACAATCTTTCCGGCACAGAGGGCGAGTGGTTGAGCATCAGCCTCCGACTATATTTTTCTCGCAGAATGATGCCTCCCTATATCTCACAGCTACGCAGAAGTGCGCACTCTTGGCCGTGATAGTTCGCCCGCTCTCTGGCGCAGCCAGTTCCAATGCAGTTTGCGCCAATTGAAAGTGCCCGGCCAGAGCCCTCTACTGGACGGGATCTTTCGTCAGATCAGACCGGCTATTTCGGCGACAAATTGATCTAATGGCCGCTTTTGAGCTTCGTCCATCAATCGCTAAACGACCAACATGGGCGCAAAGCGGAAATCATTTCTGTTGTCGCCACCAAGCCGAAAACCGACAAGTCGCTTCCGGATGCACAAAGCTAATAACTACCGTTAGCCGTGGTCCAAACGGCGAAGGTTCGCGCCGCACCCCAGTGGTTCGATTGACATTTATTAAAAATTTCTACGAGTCAGGGAGCCTAGCCTTTGTGGTTACGTGGTTTCGGTTGGCTAAGATCGCCGGTATTTCTGTTAACCAACCAGACAGGAATCAATCAGGTAAGTTTGGCGCAGCCGATCGGTAGCCGGGCATTAATCTCATTCTACTAGATAGTATTTTCCTTCTATCGATCGGAATGAGCGATGACGCTGCAGAATATGAGAATTTCACGGAAGCTGATGCTCGCTTTCGGCATACTGCTAGCGGGCGTTCTGGCGATGGGCGGCCTTGTTTACGAAAGGCTCGAACATATCGAGAGCGTGCGGACGTTTAACCGCCAGGTGAATGCAGGCTGGCGCGAAGCAATGGAGTCTCGGGCCGCGCTCACACGGATGGAAAATTCGCTTCGTGGATATCTCCTGACTACTGACGCCGTTTACATCGAGAAATTTCAAAAGCACCGCGCATCTTTTAATGCTCACATTGCCAATTACGCAGATGCTGCGTCCGATATACCGAACGCCAAGCTATCCGCGGAGAAAGCTGTGGCAGCGACCGCAAGCTGGCAGCGCGATATCGTAGAGAAATCGATCTCACTGGCAAAAGAGCCTGGCACTCTCGGTGCCGCTCGACAGCTAGCGCTCTCCGATGCAGCTGGCGCCCTTATCGATCCTGCCGAAGAAGCTGTCGATGCGCTGGCGGCGCTTACGAAAAGTCAGGCAGAGACCAACGCGACTGAGCAGCAGAGAGCTTATGGCAATAGCGTATTCACGCTTGAGGTAGGTATCGCGCTACTGGTCCTTACGTCCCTCGGCATGGCGACCCTACTGTCGCGGAGCATTGCCGCCCCTATCGTTCTGCTGCGTGGAGCGATGGAAAAGCTCGCTAAAGGCGATCGAACAGTCGAGGTTCCAGCCACTGGACGAAAAGATGAAGTTGGAGCGATGGCGTCTACCGTACTGACGTTTAAGCAGGCAGCCATAGAGCAAGTACGTTTGGAAGAGGAAGCTGTTGCAAACCGTTCCGCTCAGGAGGCTCAGCGCGACCGTCACTCGCTCGTCGAAGCCGCAAAAGCCGATGATCTGAAGCAGTTTGTTTTTGCAGTTGAAGAAGGCTTCAACGGATTGTCTGCTGGTGATTTAACCACCCGAATGGATGGCGTCGTTGCGGCCGAGTTCGAACCAATCCGC
>NZ_JBUZWF020000006.1:0-269245 GCF_055730105.2 Mesocryomonas lacus | reverse complement strand
TCAAGGGGGGAGATTGGCGGCGTTACCCTCTCACCCGGATCTTCCATGGCATCACGCACCAGCATCGCACCCTATCTCCAGGCCATGCCGCTCGGCCTGGTGTTCCTGGTCTTCCTGGTGATTCCGCTGGCCTTCATCGTGGTGGTGAGCTTCTGGACCTATGAGAACTATTCGATCCAGCCGGCCTTCGTCCTGCAGAACTACATGGACGTCTTCGACCGCTGCATCGTCAAGCTGCCGACCGTCTGCACGACCTTCAAAACCTACCTGTCGACGCTCTACTTCTGCTGTATCGTCTGGGTGCTAACTCTGCTGATAGGCTTCACCGTCGCCTACTTCCTCGCCTTCGAGGTGCGCAGCAAGGCGATCCAGTCGATGCTGTTCCTCGTCTGCACCATCCCGTTCTGGACCTCCAACGTCATCCGGATGATCTCCTGGATCCCGCTGCTCGGGCGCGAGGGGCTGGTGAACAAGGCGCTCCTCGGCATCGGCGCGATCGACGCGCCGCTGGACTGGCTGCTCTATTCGAAATTCTCGGTGACGATCACCTTCGTCCACCTGTTCACCTTCTTCATGGTGGTGCCGATCTACAATTCCATGCTGCGGATCGACCGCTCGCTGATCGAGGCGGCGAAGGACGCCGGCGCCAGCGGCTGGCAGACGCTGACCAACGTCATCATCCCGCTCTCCAAGACCGGCATCGCGATCGGCTCGATCTTCGTCATCACCATCGTGATGGGCGACTTCATCACCATCGGTCTGATGGGCGGCCAGCAGATCGCCTCGGTCGGCAAGACGATCTCGGTCGAGATCAGCTATCTGCAGTTCCCCGTCGCCGCCGCCAACGCGGTGGTGCTGCTCGCCACCGTCCTCCTGATGATCTTCGCGCTGACGCGGCTCGTCGACATCCGCAAGGAGCTTTGAGATGAGCGAAAAGCGCAGCCCGGTCTTCTACCTCCTTGCCGCCTTCTTCACGCTGTTCGTCGCCTTCCTCTATGGGCCGACGCTGACCATCGTCATCCTGTCCTTCCAGGGCCCGCAAGGCGGCCTGACCTTTCCGATGAACGGCTTCTCGACGCACTGGTTCGGCGTGCTCTGGCAAGGGCTCGGCGTCGTCGACGTCTGGGCGGCCTTCGGGCGCTCCTTCCGCCTCGGCCTCGTGGTCACGGTACTGACCGTGGTAATCTCGGTACTGGCGGGCCTCGCCTTCCGCCGCCGCTTCGTCGGCTCAACGCTTCTGTTCTACACCGCCATCGCCAGCCTGATCCTGCCCTCGATCGTCGTCTCGCTTGGCATCGCGCTGGAGTTCCGGATCCTCGACGACTTCATCAAGGAGCATTCCCTCCTTGGGCCCGCCTTCCAGTCGGCGATGGGCCTCTTCACCTCGGCGCTCGGCGCGCACCTCACCTGGACGCTGCCTTTCGGCATGCTGATCATGTTCGTCGTCTTCAACCGCTTCAACCCGGCCTATGAGGAGGCCGCGCGCGATCTCGGCGCGTCGCCCTGGCAGACGTTCCGCCATGTCGTGCTGCCGATCATCGCGCCCTACCTCATCGGTGTCGCGCTGTTCGGCTTCACCCTGTCCTGGGACGAGATCGCCCGGTCCAGCCAGGCGATCGGCGGCCCGAACACGCTGCCGCTGGAACTGCAGGGCCTGACCACGACGGTGACGACGCCGGCGATCTACGCGCTCGGCACGATGACGACGGCGATCTCCTTCCTGGTCATCGGCGCGACGCTCGGCACCGGCCTGCTGCTCCGCCGCCGCCGCACCCGCGGCGCCTCCGATGCCGGCAAGGGCACGCTGTAGCCTCCGCCCTGCCCCCTCACCCTCGACGTCGAAGAAATCCGCATGCGCCTCTGCTTCATCAACCCGAACTCCACCGCCTCGATGACCGACAAGGTCGCGATCGCAGCCCGGGCCGCGGCTTCCGACGGCACCGAGATCGTCGCGCTGACTTCCGGGACCGGACCTGCCTCGATCCAGGGTCCGGAAGACGGCGAGGCCGCGGTGCCCGGCCTTCTCGCGTTGATCTCCGAGCATGCCGCCGAGATGGACGGCTTTGCCATCGCCTGCTTCGACGATACCGGCCTCTTTGAAGCGCGACGGCTGACGGACAAGCCCGTCGTCGGCATCGGCGAGGCCGCCTTCATCGCGGCGATGGACGGCGGCCGGCGGTTTTCCGTCGTCACCACACTGTCGGTGTCGATCCCGGTGATCTCACGCAATATCGAGACCTATGGCTTCTCGGCCGCCTGCGCGCGGGTGCGGGCTTCGGAAGTGCCGGTGTTGGCGCTGGAGGAGGAAGGCAGTACGGCCCGCGAGACGGTGGCCGCCGAGATCGCCCGCGCCCTCGCCGAGGACCAGCCGGCGGCCATCGTGCTCGGCTGCGCGGGGATGGCCGACCTTGCGGCCGACTATACCGGGCGCTTCGGCTTGCCGGTGATCGACGGCGTCGTCGCGGCCGTCAGGCTGCTCGAAAGCCAGGTTCTCGCCAACTCGGCGGGCGACCGCGACTAAAAAGCCGCGCGCCCGAGGGGACGCGCGGCTGATGGCCTATCATCCATAACCACATGCCGGAGGGGGTGCTTTCACCCCATCCGGACGGGCTCAGAACTCGCGCTTCAGCTCGAGATAGCCGGCCGTCTGGTCGAAATTGTCGACGCCGGCCGGCAGGTCGATGTCGCGGTAGGAGACTTCGCCGAGCAGCGAGAGGTTGGTCGTGATCTCGTAGCCGACATTCAGGCCGAGACCGTAATAGTCGGCCGATCCGACCTTCTGCGTAGCGCCGACGAACTCGTTGCCGTTGAAGAAACCGCCATTCGCCACTTCGAGGTCGAAGGTCTCGCCGTAGACGCCGTCGACCGCGAGGGTGAGCTTGCCGAAAGTCTGGCTGTAGCCGGCGCCGACCTGATATTCGCTCGGCACGTTCTGCCCGACGAAATTGCCGTCGAGGAGCCCCTCGCCATAGGCGGTCTCGACCACGGCGTATTCCGTCGGCTCGAAGGCGTAATGGCCCTCGATCTTGAACGAGGAGTCGTCGGCAACGAGGTTTTCGAGAAGGACGCCGGCCTTCAGCGCGAAGGCGCTGTCGTTGGCGGCATAGCCTTCCGGCAGGACCAGCGTACCAAAGATGTCGCTGTCGACGCCAAGCGATGCAAAGTCGACATCGTTGGCGAAGGTCCGGCTGTAGGCTTCCTCGTCGAAGACGCCGATGAGGTAGGCGCCGCCGAAGGCGCCGGTATAGGCGAGCTTGCCAAGGACGTCGGGGACGAAGTCGCCGGTGCCGTCGTCTTCGGCCGAGATCGTCGCCGAGAAACCGTTGTCGGTGTACATGTAGGAGAGACGGTTCTGCGTGAAATCGCCGGCGGCAAAGTCGGCTTCCTCGAGCAGCAGGCCGTCCTCGATGCCGCCGTCATTGTGCGTCCACAGCGAGTCGACATAGCCCGCCGTCAGGCCGCCGAGCTGCAGATAGCCCTCGTCCATGCCGTAGCCCTGGTCGCCGGTGGAAAAGCCGTCGCCGGTGTTCTCGGCCTGCACGCGGGCCTTGGCGCGCAGCGTGCCGAACTCGGTCTCCTCGCGGGCGTCGAACTCGAGCCGGGCGCGGACCCGTGTGCCCATGCGCGCGGCATCATTGTCGAAGACGACGTCGCCATTGGCATCGCGCCCGGCATCGTCGAGGTCGCTGTTGCCGATCTTGTCCTCGACGATCACGCGGGCGCGGACATAGCCGCCGACCTTGAGGCAGGTCTCGGTGCCCGGAATGTAGAAGAAGCCGGCGCCGTAGACGTCGCAGACGCGGACATATTCGGCCGGCTCGGGCTCGACCATGACCACGGCATCGGCGGCCTGCGCCGACATCGCGCCGGAGAGGACGGCAGCGGAGGTGAGGAGAAGGGTCTTGATGCGCATTCGAAACGCTCCTGGTAACCGCGGCCTGACACACCAGCAGCAATTGCGGCGGCGATGGGGCTGGACTAAGGTTTCAACGCGAAGCCTATATGACGACAAGATGGTCGCTGCACGCAAAGATAGGTCTGGCTTACTTGTCTGGAGCTGGCTGTTGCAGCGGGGCAACGATGCTGCGGGCAAGGTTCGGCCTTCATATCGCCGGTCGGCTGATCGGACTCATCCCTCTCCAAAGAGTGCCAATGAAGCCCCGGCAACGCCACCAAACAGCAGAGTGAACTAAATAGAAAATTTTTTATTGACCCGCTCCCGTTGCCGTGATGATCTCTCGCCAAATCGGGGGGAGCGGTGATGGCGACCGGGCGACCGACGCTGGCGCGACAGGCCTATGCGGAAATCCAGAACAAGATTCTGTCGGGCGAGCTCAGCGCCGGACAGCGGCTGTTTCCGGACGAGCTCGCGCAGGAACTAGCCATCAGCCAGACGCCGATCAAGGAGGCGCTGGCGCTGCTCGAACGCGACGGCCTCGTCACCGGCAACGACCGCCGGGCCTCGCTGGTGCGGCGCTTCCTCGTTGAGGACATCGTCGAGATCTACGAGGCGCGGATCCTGATCGAGACCAATGCGGTGACCGCCGGCTGGAGCGCCGGACGCGTCGACGCAGCCTTCATCGACGGGCTGGCGACGCTGGCGGCCCAGCAGTTCCAGATCCTGCCGGCCAGGAACAAGGCGGCGCTCGGCAAGGCGATCGCGCTCGACCGGGAGTTCCACGACCGGCTGGTGAAACTCGGCGGCAATTCGGTGCTCGCCGGATGGCACCAGTCGATCCAGATGCGCCTTCAGACCGCCCGGACCTACTCGATCGACACCTATGTCGCCGAGCGGGTCCGGATTGAGCATACCGCCATCATGGATGCCTTCCGGTCGGGCGACGCGGAGGCCGTCGTGGCGGCGCTGCGGCACCATCTAGAATCCAGTCGCGACGACCTGGTGGCCCGCCACCCGGACGAGTTGCCGGTCAAATAAAAGGGTCTGCGTCCTTCGGGGACGCTGGCACGACAACAGAATTCCTGGCGGAGCAGCGGAACAACCGCGCCCGCCAGCCCCGAACGGGGCAAGGATCACGGCATGCTCCGCGCCGGCATGACGATGACACCGCAGAGCGCCTTTGGGAGGAATAGAATGTCATCGTATCGCATGAGCCGCCGCGGCATCCTCGGCACCGTTGCCGTCGCCCTTCTCGCCGTCTCCAGCCTGGTGCCCGCGGGCCCGGCGGTGGCGCAAGGGGTGACGATCCCAATCATCGTCAAGGACACCACGTCCTTCTACTGGCAGATCGTGCTGGCCGGCGCCCGCGCCGCCGGCAAGGACCTCGGCGTCACCGTGCCCGAGCTCGGCGCGCAGGCCGAGACCGACGTCAACGGCCAGATCTCCATCCTCGAGAACGCCGTCTCCGGCGCCCCGGCGGCGATCGTCATCTCGCCGACCGAACGCGCCGCACTCGGCGCGCCGATCACCGAGGCGGCCGCTTCCGTACCGATCATCGGCATCGATTCGGGCGCCGACTCCGACGCCTTCTCCTCGTTCCTGACCACCGACAACGTCCAGGGCGGGCGCATCGCCGCCGACGGCCTGGCCGCTGCGATCACCGCCAAGCACGGCAAGGCGGAGGGCGACGTCGCCCTCATCACCAACACGCCGGGCGCCGGCTCGCTGGAACAGCGCCGCGAGGGCTTCACCGCCCAGCTGAAGGAGAAGTATCCCGGCCTCAAGCTCGTCGCCGACAAATATGCCGACGGCCAGGCGGCGACCGGCCTCAACATGACGACCGACCTTCTGACCGCCAACCCGAACCTTGTCGGCATCTTCGCGTCGAACCTCATCATGGCGCAGGGCGCCGGCCAGGCGATCGCCGAGAACAAGGCGCAGGACAAGGTCGCGCTCGTCGGCTTCGACAGCGACGACAAGCTGGTCGGCTTCCTGAAGGAAGGCGTGATCTCGGCGCTGGTGGTTCAGGACCCCTACCGGATGGGGTATGACGGCATTAAGACCGCGCTCGCCGTCTCCAAGAAGGAGATGGTCGAGAAGAACGTCGACACCGGCGCCAACCTCATCACCACCGCCAACATGAACGACGCCCGCTCGCAGGAACTGCTCAACCCCAAGGTCAACTGAGCCGCGAAAGCCGAGCCCGCCGTGAACAGTGCCCGGAAGCAACCGGGCCGGCGCGGCGGCGCGCGACCATCCTCCGGGGGCATCCGCTCCCGGAGACATCCTGGGAGGGAGTGACAGCGTGACGCAAGCATTGGCCGCCCGAGGGGTGGCAGCGGCCGAGACGCCGGGGCCGATCTTCGAGCTCAAGGGCCTCGAGAAATCCTACGGCCCGGTCCGGGCGCTGAAACCCCTGACACTCGCCTTCGACGCGGGCGAGATCCACGCCATCGTCGGCGAGAACGGCGCCGGCAAGTCGACGCTGATCAAGCTCCTGACCGGCGTCATCCGGCGGACGGCGGGCGAGGCCTTCTGGCGCGGCCAGCCGGTGACGCTTGCCCAGCCGCAGGACGCGATCGACCTCGGCATCAATGCCGTGCACCAGGAGGTCGTGCTCTGCCCGCACCTTTCGGTCGCCGCCAACATCTTCCTCGGCGACGAGAAGGCGCGTTTCGGCATCCTGCAAAAGCGCGAGATGACCAAGGCCGCGCAGGCGATCCTCGACGACATGGGCTTCCGGCTGCCGGCAGGCGCCCCGCTGGAATCGCTGACCATCGGCCAGCAGCAGCTCGTCGCCACCGCGCGTGCCTCGCTGCGCGGCACGAGGTTCCTGATCTTCGACGAGCCGACCGCCTACCTCACCCGCCAGGAGGCCGACCAGCTGTTCGCCCTCATCCGCCGCCTGAAGGCGGAAGGGGTGACGATCGTCTACATCAGCCACCGGATGGAGGAGGTATTCGAGCTCGCCGACCGCGTCTCGGTGCTGCGCGACGGCGTCCTCGTCGGCACGCGGCTGATCGGCGAGACCAATGACGCCGAGCTCGTCGCCATGATGATCAACCGCTCGCTGGAGCAGATCTACCACAAGGAGACGATCGCGCTCGGCGCCCCTCTCGTCGAGGTCCGCAACCTCTCGGGCCCCGGCTTCAGCGACGTCTCGCTAACGGTGCGCGCCGGCGAGATCGTCGGCCTCTACGGCCTCATCGGCGCCGGCCGCAGCGAGTTCGTCATGGGCCTCTACGGCCGGACCAAGAAGACGGCGGGCGAGACGCTGTGGAAGGGCCGGCCGGTCGAGATCTCCGACGAGCGCGTCGCCATCGGCCTCGGCATGGCGCTGGCGCCGGAGAGCCGCCGCGACCAGGGGCTCTGCCTGAACCTGCCGATCGGCCTTAACCTGAACCTGCCGATCTACGACCGGCTGACCCGCGGCCTCACCGTCTCGCGCACGCTCGAGCACGAGCACGCCGACCGGCAGATCAAGAGCCTCGGCATCAAGACGCCGAGCCGGCGGAGCCTTGCCTCCTCCATGTCGGGCGGCAACCAGCAGAAGATCGTCATCGGCAAGTGGCTGAACCACGGCGCCGAGCTCTTCATCTTCGACGAGCCGACGGTCGGCGTCGACGTCGGCACCAAGGCCGAGATCTACCGTCTGTTCGGGGCGCTCCTGAAGCGCGGCGCCGGCATCCTCCTGATCTCGTCCTACCTGCCGGAGGTCTACGAGCTCGCCGACACGCTGCACGTCTTCCGCAGCGGCCGCCTCGTCGCCACCCGCGCCTACCAGCAATCGAGCCACGAGGACGTCCTGGCGCAAGCCATCGGCGTCTGACGGCACCACCGCATCTGGCCTGCCGGAAAACCCGGCCTTCGCCTCCCGACAAACCCTGCCCGCAGGAGCTGCCCATGACGACCGAACCCGTGCCGGCCAAGCCGCGCCGCAATTTCAGCTTCCTGTTCGCGCTGACCCTCCTCGGCTTCCTCCTGCTGCTCTGCACGATCCTTGCGGTCGCCACGCCGAACTTCGCCACCGCCAGCAACATCGCCAACCTCCTGCGGCAGGGATCGATGATCGCGATCCTGGCGATCGGCCAGACCTTCGTCATCATCACCGCCGGCATCGACCTCTCCGTCGGCGCCATCGTCGGCTTCTCGACGGTGATCGTCGCGCTCCTGCTGCAGGCGGAGTTTCCGATCTGGGCGGCGGTCCTCCTGACACTGGCGATGGGCCTTGGCATCGGCCTGTTCCATGGGTTCGCGATCGTGCGCATGGGCTTGCCGCCCTTCATCATCACACTGGCGACGCTGACCTCGCTGCGCGGCATCGGCCTGCTCATCACCAACGGCTCGACCATCAGCATCAAGAACGAGGCCTTCAACGAATTCTCGCGCGGCAGCCTGATCGGCGTTCCCAACCTCTTCTGGATGGTAATCCTTGTCGCGGTGCCTGCCTTCATCTTCCTGCACCAGAGCCGCTGGGGCCGCTATCTCTTTGCCGTCGGCTCGAACGCGGAGGCCGCTCGCCTCTCGGGCGTGCGGGTCTCGACCATGATCTACCTCGCCTATTCGCTCTCGGCGCTGTGCGCCGCCTTCGTCGGCATCCTCCTCGCCGCGCGCATCGGCATCGGCAACGCCACCCAAGCGGAAGGCTGGGAGCTGCAGGCGATCGCCTCCTCGGTGATCGGCGGCACCAGCCTGTTCGGCGCCATCGGCTCTGTGCATGGCCCGCTGATCGGCGCCTTCATCCTCGCCACCATCAACAATGGCGCCAACCTTCTCAACCTCAACTCGTTCTGGCAGAGGATCATCACCGGCGTCCTCATCATCGTCATCGTCTTCTTCGACCAGCTGAGGCGCCGCGGCCGCTGAGCCGCCGCCCTGGAGAGAGCCACCGCATGAAAGCCCTGTTCATCGACGCCGTCGGCACCACCGCCCTCGGCCAAACACCGGAGGCCACGCCGGGCCCCGGCGAGGTCGTCGTCGCCATCCGCCATGTCGGGCTCTGCGGCAGCGACCTCAACACCTTCCGCGGCCTCAATCCGCTGGTCAGCCTGCCGCGCATTCCCGGCCACGAGATCGGCGGCGAGATCGCCGAGGTCGGCAGCGGGGTGCCCGCCCATCTTTCCGTCGGCACCCGCGTCACCGTCCTGCCCTACACCGCCTGCGGCACTTGCGCGTCCTGCCGCAAGGGCCGCACCAATGCCTGCCGCTACAACCGCACCCTCGGCGTACAGCAGGATGGCGGGCTGAAGGAGCGGCTGACGGTGCCGTTCGAGAAGATCATCGTCAACGCGGTGCTGGCACCGCGCCATCTCGCCCTGATCGAGCCGCTCTCGGTCGGCTTCCACGCCGTCGAGCGCGGCCGGGTGGAACAGGGCGACCGCGTGCTGGTGATCGGCTGCGGCATGATCGGCATGGGCGCCTTGCTCGGCGCCGTGCGCAAGGGAGCGGAGGTCACCGTCCTCGACATCGCCGGCGACAAGCTGGCGCTCGCCCGTTCGCTCGGGGCAGCCGCCAGCATCAACCCCGCCGACGAGGACGCCGCGGCTGCGGTGTCGCGCCTCACCGGCGATGATGGCTTCGACGTCGTCATCGAGGCGGTCGGCCTGCCCGAGACCTTCACCCAGGCGGTGGATTTTGCCAGCTTTGCCGGGCGCGTCGTCTACATCGGCTACTGCAAGGCGCCGGTCAGCTACCAGACGCAGCTCTTCAACCTGAAGGAGCTCGACATCTTCGGCTCGCGCAACGCGACCGCCGCCGACTTCGCCGCAGCCGCCGCGTGCCTCGAGGCGATGGGGGAGGATGCGGACCGGCTGATCTCGAACATCTTCGCCTTCGACGATGCCGCGGACGCCCTTCCCTACTGGGACGCGCACCGCGGCGAGGTGCTGAAGATCGTGGTGGAGCTGCCGGCATGAAGCGCTATGCGATGACCATCGGCCTGCGGGCCGACAAGGTGGCGGAATACAAGGCGCTGCACGCCGACGTCTGGCCGGCAGTGCTGGCAACGCTCCACCGCCAGAACATCCGCGCCTTTTCGATCTTCCTCCAGGAGCCCGAGAACGTCCTCTTCGGCACCTATGAATACCACGGCACCGACCACGCCGCCGACCAGAAGGCCATCGCCGCCTGCCCCGACACCCAGCGCTGGTGGAAGCTCACCGACCCGTGCCAGGTCCCCCGCGAAAACCGCGCCGAGGGCGAATGGTGGGCGCCGATGGAGGAAGTGTTCCGGATGGACTGAGGCGGTCAGTCCTGACGATCTTGCCCCGCTTCCGCAATTGAACTCGCTGGCAAGGTGGATCTGGAAATGGTCTTTGACCATGGGTGACGGATCGGTTTTCCACCCGCCGGCCCTCCCCCGCACGTTCCTTCCTTGCGTGCGGCGGTTGGAGGCGGCATGTCTCTCCCCTTCCAGGAATCGGCCGTGATGGCCGGACGACCCCATTCGAAGTTGTGCCGTGCCCGTCGCCGAGAAGTCCGCCGAACCGATCATCCGGTTCTCCGCCGTCCGCAAGGAGTTTGCCGCCGCAAAGGGGCAAGCCGGCTTCGTCGCGCTCCGCGATGTCAGCCTCACCGTGCCGCGCGGCAGCATCACCGGCATCATCGGCCGGTCGGGCGCCGGCAAGTCGACGCTGGTGCGGCTGGTCAACGGGCTGGAACGGCCGAGTTCAGGCGAAGTGCTGGTCGACGGCGTCGACGTCGCCGGCATGGACGAGGCGGGCCTGCGGGGCGTGCGCCGCTCGGTCGGCATGATCTTCCAGCACTTCAACCTCCTGTCCTCGCGCACCGCCTTCGACAATGTCGCGCTGCCGCTGGAGATCGCCGGCGTCAGCCGACGCGACATCCGGTCCCGCGTCGCGCCGCTGCTCGATCTCGTCGGCCTCGGCGACAAGGCGGGCCGTTATCCGGCCGAGCTGTCGGGCGGCCAGAAGCAGCGCGTCGGCATCGCCCGGGCGCTGGCGACCGAGCCGAAGGTGCTGCTGTCGGACGAGGCGACCTCGGCGCTGGACCCTGAGACGACGCGCCAGGTGCTGGCGCTGCTCCGGCAGATCAATGCCGAGCTCGGCCTCACCGTCCTCCTCATCACGCATGAGATGCAGGTGGTGCGGGAGGTGGCGAGCCGCGTCGCGGTGCTGGATGCCGGCCGCGTGGTGGAGGAGGGCGCGCTCTATTCGGTCTTTGCCCGGCCGCAGCATGAAGTGACCCGCGCCTTCCTCGAAGGCGTCACCGGCGTCCGGCTGCCGGCTTTCGTCACCGAGCGCCTGACGCAGGCCGCCGGGCCGGACACGCAGGCGGTGGTCAAAATCCTGTTCACCGGGCCGACCGCCACCGACCCGATCCTCGCAGCCCTCGGGCGGGAGCTTGCCATCGACGTCAACATCCTCGCCGGCGCGGTGGACGAGATCGGCGGCCAGCCTTTCGGCACGCTCGTCGTGTCGCTGCCGGAGCCGAGCCTTGCCCCGGCGCTCGCCTTCATCGCCGCGCGCGGCCTTTCAGCGGAGGTTCTCGGCCATGTCCGCTAACATGATCAACCTGATCCTCGCCTCCACGCTCGACACGCTGTTCATGGTGGCGGTGGCAGCCGCCATCGGCATCGTCTTCGGCGCGCCGCTCGGCGTCTTCCTCGCCACCAGCCGCAAGGGCGAGCTCTACGCTGCGCCGATGGTCAACCGGCTGCTCGGCGTCGTCGTCAACGCGCTGCGCTCGACGCCCTTCATCATCCTCGTCGTCGCCATCATCCCGCTGACGCGGTTCCTCACCGGCACCTCGATCGGCACCACGGCGGCGATCGTGCCGCTGACCATCGCGACCATTCCCTTCGTCGCCCGTCTCGTCGAATCGGCGATCCGCGAGGTCGATCCGGGCCTCACGGAAGCGGCCCGCGCGATGGGCGCGACGCCGCTGCAGATCGTCCTGAAGGTGCTGGTGCCGGAGGCGCGGCCGTCGATCACCCTCGGCGTCACGATGACCGTGGTCAGCCTCATCGGCTACTCCGCCATGGTCGGCGCCGTCGGCGGCGGCGGCCTCGGCGATCTCGGCATCCGCTACGGCTACCAGCGCTTCATGCCGGAGATGATGCTGGCCGTCGTCCTCGTGCTCATCGTCCTCGTCCAGGCCGTGCAGTCGACCGGCGACCTCGTTGCGCGGCGCTTCGACAAGCGCAGCCGCAAGGCCTGATCTTCCACCGACACACCTATCTTACCCCTCCCTACCCCGTCTTCCCTCCCCAGGAGAGTCCCATGCGCCTGAAATCCCGCGTCCTTGCCGCCCTTCTTGCCGGCGGCGTCGCTCTGCCGGCGCTCGCCGAGAGCATCAAGATCGGCGTCACCCCCGGCCCGCATGCGGAGATCATGGAGAAGGTGAAGGCGCTCGCCGCGCCGAAGGGGCTCGACATCGAGATCCTCGAATTCTCCGACTACGTCGTGCCGAACCAGGCACTGGCGGACGGCGACCTCGACGCCAACTCCTTCCAGCACCAGCCCTATCTCGACAACCAGGTGAAGGACCGCGGCTACGACCTCGTCAGCGTCGCCACCTCGGTCAACTTCCCGATGGGCATCTACTCGCAGAAGGTGAAGGCGATCACCGAGCTCGCCGACGGCGCGCAGGTGGCGGTGCCGAACGATCCGACCAATGGCGGCCGCGCGCTGCTGCTGCTCGCCGATCTCGGCCTGTTCAAGCTCGACCCGGCCGCCGGCCTGAAGCCGACGCCGCTCGACATCACCGAGAACCCGAAGAACATCAAGATCGCCGAGCTCGACGCCGCCCAGCTGCCGCGCTCGTTCGCCGACGTCGATGCCGCCGTCATCAACACCAATTACGCGCTGGAAGGCGGCCTCGACCCGCAGAAGGACGCCATCGCCAAGGAGGCCGCGAAGTCGCCTTACGTCAACGTCATCGCCGTGCGCGGCGCCGACAAGGACAAGCCCTTCGTCAAGACGCTGGTCGAGACCTATCACAGCCCCGAGGTGAAGGCCTTCGTCACCGAGCGCTTCAAGGGCGCGGTGATCCCGAGCTGGTAAGGCGGGTTTGGGGGGAGTTCGCGGAAGGCGATCGCTGCGGCAGCTAGCGTAGTTGCTATCGCCGCGGCAGTTGGCCCCCCTCTGCCCTGCCGGGCATCTCCCCCTCAAGGGGGGAGATCGGCTTATCGCGCGCGGTCCCGTGCTTGATCTCCCCCCTTGAGGGGGAGATGCCGGCAGGCAGAGGGGGTTGGACATGGCGCAAGCCCCCTTCCCTGCCAGCGGCCTCTCCGCTCACGCCCCGCGGGGTGCCCAGAGAATGATCCCCGCCCCGACCAGGCAGATCGCCGCGCCGGTGATGTCCCAACGGTCGGGGCGGACGCCTTCGACGCTCCAGAGCCAGGCGATCGAGGCAGCAATGTAGACGCCGCCATAGGCGGCATAGGCGCGCCCTGCCTGATCGGTGGGGACGAGGGCGAGGAGCCAGGCGAAGGCGGCGAGGCTGAGCAGGCCCGGCATCAGCCAGAGCACTGATCTTCCCAGCCGCAGCCATGCCCAGAAGGCGAAGCAGCCACCGATCTCGGCGAGCGCGGCCAGGGCATAGATCGCAATCGTCGGCATTCGGCCCTCTTTCGGTTGCGTTCGATATTCGTCCGCTGGCTTCCCGCGCGCCCGCCCGCCAGCAGCGCAGCCCGCTTCTCACCGCCGCGTCGGCCTTCCGCATAGCCTTTGCCGGCCCGGCGATATAGAGACGCGGAAAAGCCGATTGGAATTTTCGTGTCCCAGATCATCCCCACAGGCGTCTATGGCGCCCCGCCCGCCGACCTCGTCGATCTCCCCGACGGCGCCGTCCAGTTTTCGCCGCTGGTGCCCGGCGCGTCCGCGCTCGAGGCGGCCACCCCGGCGAGCTTCGGCGCCATGGTGCTGCTCGCGCCGCCCGGCACGCTCGAACGCCGGGCGATCATCGCCCTGGCGCTGAAGGCGCTGAAGCCCGGCGCGCCGCTCACCGTGCTGGCGCTGAAAGACAAGGGCGGCCTGCGGATCGCCAAGGAGCTGAAGGCTTTCGGCTGCGACGTCGGCGAGGACTCGCGCAAGCATTTCCGCATCTGCGAGACGCTACGCCCCGAGAGCTTCGACCGGGACGCCCGCGAAAACATTAGTGCCGCCATCGCCGAGGGCGGTCCGCGGCAGAACGAGGCGGGCCTGTGGACGCAGCCTGGCATCTTCTCCTGGGACAGGCTCGATCCCGGCAGCGCGCTGCTCATCGAACAGCTTCCAAAACTCTCCGGCCGTGTCGCCGATCTCGGCTGCGGCCTGGGCACGCTGGCACTGGCGGTGCTGGCCTCGCCGAAAGTCGAGAGCATCGCGCTGGTCGACATCGATCGCCGCGCCGTCGAGGCCGCCCGCAAGAACGTCGGCGATGCCCGCGCAACGGTACAGTGGGCGGATGTCCGCGGCGGCGCCCGGCTGCCGGACAAGTTCGACTTCGTGGTGATGAACCCGCCCTTCCACGATGGCGGCACCGAGGACAGGACGCTCGGCCAGAGCTTCATCCGCCAGGCCGCGGACATGCTGAAGCCCGGCGGTTTCCTCTGGCTCACCGCCAACCGGCACCTACCCTATGAGGAGGTGCTGAAGCCGATCTTCAAGCTGGTCAACCTCAAGGCCGAGAGCGGCGGCTACAAGATCTTCGAGGCGCGCAAGTGAAGGGGCCGGCCAGCGTCCGGCTCGACCGGCTGCTTGCCAATCTCGGCTACGGCTCGCGCCGCGAGATGCAGCAGCTGGCCCGCAACGGCCGCATCGTTCTCGACGGCGCGCCGATCCGCGATGCCGAGGGCCGGGTCAAGCTCACGCCGGAGCTGGCTTCCGGGCTCATTGTCGACGGCGAGGCGCTCGATCCCTTGCCCGGCGTCTGCCTGCTCCTCCACAAGCCGCTCGGCGTCACCTGCTCGCACAAGGAGGCGGGACCGCTGGTCTACGGCCTGCTGCCGCCGCGCTGGCGCCAGCGGGACCCCGCGCTCTCGACCGTCGGCCGGCTCGATAAGGAAACGTCCGGCCTGCTTCTGCTCACCGACGACGGCGCCCTGCTGCACCGGATCATCTCGCCGAAGCACCATGTGCCGAAGCGCTATGTCGTGACGCTGGAGCGGCCGCTGAAGGGCGACGAGGCGGCGGTCTTTGCCGCAGGCACGCTGATGCTCGACGGCGACGACAAGCCGCTGCTGCCGGCCGAGCTCGAGGTCACCTCGGAGACGACGGCCCGCATCGTCCTGCACGAGGGGCGCTACCACCAGGTCCGGCGGATGTTCGCCGCCACCGGCAACCATGTCGCCGCGCTCCACCGCGACCGGATCGGCCGCCTGGCGCTGCCGGACGACCTCGCCCCCGGCGCGTACCGCATCATGACGGCGGCGGACATCGCCGAAGTCTTTCCGGTGAAGGCGGCGGACGCTTCCGCTTGAGGCGCTTGCCTCTTGCGGCGCAAAGACCAAAGGGTCTCGCATGGACATAGAATTTGAAACCTCGTTCGATCCGCGGCATGGCGAGGCCGTGCCGGTGGCGCACCGCGTGCTCCGGGTCACCGGCCGCAACCTCGGCCCGTTCACCTTCCAGGGTACCAACAGCTACATCGCCGGTGACAGCTCAGTGGTCGTGGTCGATCCCGGCCCGGACGAGGAGGGGCATTTCGAGGCGCTGATGGCGGCGATCGCGGGGCGGCCGGTCGACGCCATCCTCGTCACCCACACCCACCGCGACCATACCGCGCTGGTGGACAGGCTGCGATCCGCCACCGGCGCACCGGTGGTGGCCGAGGGCCCGCACCGCGCCACCCGCGCGCTGCAGGAAGGCGAGGTCAACGCGATGGAGGCCGCCGGCGACATGGCGTTCCGCCCCGACCGCCTCGTCCGCAACGGCGAGATCCTCGACTTTCCCGCCGGCCGCTTCGAGGCGGTGGCGACGCCCGGCCACACCGCCAACCACATGGCCTTCGCCTTCGGCGACACGCTGTTCTCGGGCGACCACGTGATGGTCTGGTCGACCACCATCGTCGCCCCGCCGGACGGCGCGATGGCCGACTACATGGCCTCGCTCGACCGCCTCCTCGCCCGCGACGAGACGCTGTTCCTGCCCGGCCATGGCGGGCCGGTCCGCAAGCCGAAGGCGTTCATGCGCGGGCTGAAGACGCACCGGCGGATGCGCGAGACGGCGATCCTCGAACGGCTGCACGGCGGCGACAGGACGATCCCCGAAATCGTCGCGGCCATCTACCGCCAGACCGATCCGCGCCTCCACGGCGCCGCCGGCCTCTCGGTGCTGGCGCATCTCGAGGATCTCGTCGCCAAGGGCGCGGTGACGACGGACGGACCGGTGCTGGTCGACAGCATCTACGTGCCGGCGGAATAGCTGCGCTTGGCATTCAATTCCGGCCACTGGTCACAGCGCTGCCCGCCGTCTTCGAAGAGCGAACGTTTGGCCGCTTAGGCCGTAAGTTTCAGCAACCCCGGCAGATCGGACGCGTAATCCTAGATCACGCCTTGGAGCGCGTAGTGCACGCCGTGCGGATGATAGGCGAGAGACGCCTTGCCGCTGAAATAGGTGGGCACGACGCGTTCCGTCAGCTTGGAGCCGAAACCCTTCCCGGTCGGTGGCGCGACCGCGGGCCCACCGCTCTCCTGCCAGTCGAGACGCAGCTGCCCGTCATCGACGGTCCACGACAGATGGATCCGCCCCATCTCATTGGACAGGGCGCCGTACTTGGCCGCGTTCGTCGCGAGTTCATGGATCGCCAGGGCCAGCCCCATGGCCTGCTGCGCCGTCAGGTCCGCCCGCGGCCCGTCGACGACGAACCGTTCGCCGCCGTCGAGATGGGGCGCGATGGAGGCGGTGACCACGTCGCGAATGTCCGCGGTCTCCCAGTTCGTCTCGGTCAGCATATCCTGCGCGCGCCCAAGCGCCTGGATCCGCTCCGTCGCCAGATGTGCGGCGTCTTTCAACGACGTCGCGCTTCTGAGGCTCTGCGTGACGACGGCCTGCACCATGGCCAGCGTGTTCTTCATCCGGTGCGACAGTTCGCGCTGCAAAATCCGCTGCCGACGGTCGGCGTCACGGCGTTCGTCGAGAAGCCGCTGGGTGTCGGCGAGCTTGCGGGCGGAATCGAGATGGAAGGCGATGAGCTCGGCGAAGAGCTTGAAGGTCCCGATGATCTCAGGCGTCTTCAGCTTTCGCGGATGCGGGTCGATCGCGCAGAGGGTGCCGAAGAACGAGCCGTCCGGCAGCACGATCGGGAAGGACGCGTAGCTCTGAAAGCCGTAAATCTTTGGCGTCGGGTGGTTACAGTAGATCTGATCCTCTGCGACGTTCTCGATCACGACGGCCTCGGAACTCTCCCGAACCTCGTGGCAGATCGTCGTCTCGACCTTCAGCTCGCCGCCGGGAGCAAGGCCAAAACGGATATCGTCCTTGACCGCGCAGATGACCCACCGGCCTTCGGTCACCCGCGCGATGGTCGCAAAGCCCATGCCCGTCAGCCGGCAGACAACGTCGAGGATCGAGGGGATGGCCGGGATGCTGGCGATGAGGTCGATGTCGGCGGTGAACGCGTCTGGCAATGTCCGGGTCCGGTTGGCTCAGCCGTTAGGCGAAAGGCCCGGTCAGCGATGCTGGGATCATACACGCTCGCAGGATCTGGCTCAACTCACGGGAGCCGGAGCGGATCAGGCATGACCGATGGCCGATCGGCATGCCGAGATGGCGCAGCGGCGCGTCGCCGCTCGCCCGACCTTGGTCTGCTGGCGATCGGCGAGCGTCGCGCCCGGAGCCGGTGTTTGCTGGCGGGCGCAGATGCCAGCGGCACTTCTTGCGTCAGAACGCCGCAGTCCCGCCACCTCAGCCCTCGACCACCGGGCCGATGGCGACGAGGCCGGCCATGGCAGTGTCGAGGTCGGCGAGGAAAGTCTCGAGGAAGCGGCGGTTCTGGCCGAGATCCCAGTCGACGAGGCGCGAGGTCGCGCGCAGGTCGACATAGGTCTGGTCCTCATCCTCCGAGATCCGGATGACGACGTCGCTCGGCAGCGCGAGGATCGGGCCGGTAGCGACGGCCTTCAGCGTGTATTCGCGCGATTCCGGCCGGTCGAAGGGGTCTGGCGGCGCCGTCACCGAGCCGCGGGCGGTCGGCAGCGGAATGTCGACGGTGCCGGAAATGCCGAGGTCGCCGGAATCATCCAGCGGCCCGGCCGGCGCGTCCGGTTCGGCGGTCGCAACCTCCTCCAGCGTCCAGCCTTCGTCGGCCAGCACCGTGCGCACGAGGATGTAGACCTGCGCGGCGCGCGCCTGGTAATGCCGCCCGCCGAGCACCGGCGCCTTCGCCTCGTTCGGCAGCGCCTCGGCAAGCGTCGCGCCCTCGGCGATGTCGGAGGCGAGCATGCCGTCGGTCTCGGCGCGGTCGACCATCGGGCTGCGGCTGGCGATCACCGCGGCCGCGACGAAGGGCGCCGCGACCAGCAGCGCGATGAACAGCGCCCCGGCCGCCTTGCCGCCGCCTTCGTGGCCGTGCCGCCAGACGCGCCCAAGCCCCGCCAGCGCGAGGACGAGCGTCAGGCAGACCAGCGCGAAGACCAGGCGCAGAACCGCTTTCAGCGCCGGAAAGTCGATCCCGCCGAAGCGGTAGACGAGAATGCCGGTGACCAGCAGCAGGCCGGCAAAGGCCGCGATGCGCCGCGCCCAGCCCGCCGTCCGCAGCTGCTTCCTGATATAGTGCCCCGACAATGCCGCCACGCTCATAGAATGCCCCTTGGCCTGCATCCTAGCCCAAGCGGAGTTACCGCTCCAGTAACGAGCCGCCTTCCGGCCGCAAGACGCGCGGTGCCAGTGTCGCCCTCTGCCGGTCTACTCCAGCGAAAACCGATAGTCGGCGAACTGCTCGCGCAGCGTCGTCTTCTGGATCTTGCCGGTCGCGGTGTGCGGGATCTCGTCGACCACGACGACGTCGTCGGGAAGCCACCACCGCGCGACCTTGCCGTCGAGAAAGGCGATGAGGTCCGCCTTGCCGGGGCTTCGTCCCTCCTTGGCGACGATGACGAGAAGCGGCCGCTCGTCCCATTTCGGATGGCGGATGCCGATCACCGCCGCCTCGGCGACGTCGGGATGGCCGACGGCGAGGTTCTCGAGGTCGATCGAGGAGATCCACTCGCCGCCGGACTTGATGACGTCCTTGGAGCGGTCGGTGATCTTCATGTAGCCGTGCGGGTCGACATGGGCGACGTCGCCGGTGTCGAACCAGCCGTCGGCATCGAACGCCTCGGCGCCGACGCCCTTGAAATAGGCCGACGCCACCGCCGGACCGCGCACCTTCAGCCGGCCGAAAGTCTCGCCGTCCCAAGGCCGCGGCACGTCGTCGTCGTCCACCACCTTCATCTCGACGCCGAAAGGCGGGTGGCCTTGCGTCTGCGCGATGTCGAGCAGCGCCTCGCCGCTGCGGTCGGCATAGTCGGCAGTGATCGAGCAGAGCGTGCCGAGCGGGCTCATCTCGGTCATCCCCCAGGCGTGGATGACGCGGACGCCGTAATCGTCCTGGAAGGTGCGGATCGTCGCGCGCGGGCAGGACGATCCGCCGATCACCACGCGGTCGAGATCGGGCAGCGCGCCGCCATGCTTTTCGAGGTGCTGCAGGAGCATCATCCAGACCGTCGGCACCGCCGCCGACATCGTCACCTTCTCCTCGGTCAGCAGCGCGAAGATCGAGGCACCGTCCATGCGCGGACCCGGCATCACCATCGCCGCGCCAGCCATCGGGCAGGAAAAGGCGAGACCCCAGCCATTGGCATGGAACAGCGGCACCACCGGCATCACCCGGTCGCGCGACGACAGGCCCATCGCGTCGCCACCGAGCGCGATCATCGAGTGCAGGATGTTGGAGCGGTGGGAATAGACGACGCCTTTCGGCGCGCCCGTGGTGCCGGAGGTGTAGCACATGCCCGCGGCATCGTTCTCACCGACCGCCGCCCAGGCGAAATCCTCGTCCGCCTCGGCCAGCCATTCCTCGTAGGGCACGACGCCTTGAAGGCTGGTCTCCGGCAGGTGCGCCGCATCGGTGAGGACGACAAGGCGGCGAAGGCTCGGAATGCTAGGTGCGATGGCTTCGAGGATCGGCAGGAAGGTGAGGTCGACGAAAATCAGCCGATCTTCCGCGTCGTTCATGATCCAGGCGATCTGCTGGGGAAACAGCCGCGGGTTGAGCGTATGGTAGACCGCGCCGATGCCGGTGATGCCGTACCAGCATTCGAGATGTCGCCAGGTGTTCCAGGCCATGGTCGCCACCCGGTCGCCCGGCCGCAGCCCCTCGGCCGCCAGCCGCTTGGCGAGCCGCAGCGAGCGCTGGCGCACTTCGGCATAGGTGGTGCGGTGGATCGGCCCTTCGACCGAGCGGGACACGACGGCGCGCCCGCCGTGATACGTGGCGGCGTGGTCGATCACCTTCGAGCACGCCAGCGGCCAGTCCTGCATCAGTCCCTGCACGGGCAGCTTCCTCCCTTTCGTCGCATTTCTCATCTTGACTGGCTTCTCTGGGGAAGCCTCAGCCGGACCGCATCAGCCGGACGGGCTGGGGACGCTCCCGCACCTGCAGTGTGTTCACCCGCCGGATCTTTGTCCAGCGAAGCCAAGCCGCCACCGCCACCGGCGGAAACGGCGCCATTCGAGGGGAAAAACAGATGCTCGAGAATCACACCGCCATCCCGGCCGCGGACAGCGCCATCGAGCCTTTCGAGGCCGTGGAGTTCGAACTCGCGCTCGACCTGCAGGACGTGACCGCCGCGCCGTTTGCCGACTGCGTCAGCAACGCCGCCCATGTGATCGGCGGCGAAATCCTGTTCGAAATGCCGGCGGACGGCTCGATCGAGGATGCCCAGCGGATCGCCGCGGTCCGGATGGCCGGCGACAATTCCGGCCGCATCCTCTTCGCCATCCTCGACCAGGACGGGCTGACGGTGCGCATGGCCTCGAGGGCTGAGGTCGGCGAGCGTTTCCACGGCTTTGCCCGCGCCTTCATCGGCGTGCTCGAGCGGATCCGCGGCGACCTGCCGATCGCCGGCATGCGCCCGGCCGGAACCGCCTAGAGCGCCGTGCGTCAAGAAGGGCGTACAAAGGACGCTCTATCTTACTAATTCTAAGGGCGGGGGTTCAGCCTCAGCGATCGCCGGATCATCTCGAGGCTTGCCTTGTCCATCTGCGCGACGTTGAAGCGCATCATATCGCTCGCCGATTGGCTGGTGCTAAAGATGTCGCCCGGCGCCAGCACCAGGCCCTCAGTCATCGCCGCTTTCGCCACCGCCGCGGCGGAGCGTCCGTCCGGCAGCCGGCCCCAGAGGGTGAAGCCGCCCCGCGGCATCGTCCATGCCGCGATTCCGAGGCCCGACAGCGCAGCCGCGACGTCGCGGCGGCAATGATCGAGGCGGGTGCGCAACGTCTTCAGATGCCGGCTATAGGCCTCGTCCCTGAGAACCCCGAGCACGAGTTCGACTGCCACCGGGCTCGGGCCGCCGAAGTTCGTCGCGATCTGCAGGTCCACCAGCGCCTCGATCCAGTCGGCCCGCGCGAGGATGTAGCCGCAGCGGACCGAGGCCGACAGCGTCTTCGAGAAGCTGCCGATCCGCACGACCCGGTCGAGCCCACCCATCACGGCGAGCCTCGGCGAAGGGTCCGGCTCGAAATCGGCGAAGATCTCGTCCTCGACGATGACCATGTCCTGCGCCGCCGCGGTGTCGAGCACGGCCCGCGCCGTTTCCGCCGACAGGGTCGCGCCAGTCGGGTTGTGGATCGCCGAATTGGTGAGGTAGAGCCGCGGTCGATGCGCGGCGGCGGCCGCCATGAACAGCGCGACGTCCGGGCCGGTCGGGGTGTGGGGGACGCCAACGATGCGGACGCGGTGGGCGCGCAACAGGGCTTGGAAGTTGAAGTAGCAGGGATCGTCGACCAGCACGCAGTCACCGGGCTGCAGCAGCAAGCGGCAGAGAAGGTCCAGCGCCTGCGACCCCGAGGCGGCGAGCATGATCTCGTTGGCGCCGACGTCGATCCCCTCGCCGGCAAAGCGCCGGGCGAGATGGCTGCGCAGCCCGATGGAGCCGCGCGTCGGCCCGTAGTCGGCGAGGACGGCGGCATCGGCGCGGGCGAGGCGGCGGAGGCCGCGGCGGATCGCGGCTTCCGGCATCCAGTCCGCCGGCAGCCAGCCGCAGCCCGGGCGCAAAGTGGTGCCCGGCGCGTCGAGCGACTGCCGCGACACCCAGAAGGGATCGATCTCCCGATCGGCCCTCGGCTCGACCTCGGCGAGCGCCAGCGGCGGCAGGACACCGGCGACGTAGAAACCGGAGCCCGGCCGCGACCGGATGAGGCCCTCTGCCGCCAGCCGGCCATAGGCCTCGGCGACCGTCGACGGCGATACGGCGAGCGTGTCGGCAAAACCCCGGATCGACGGCAGCCGATCGCCGGCGGTGAGGATGCGGGCCGCCATTCGCTGGCGGATCTCCTGCATCACCGCGCCGGTGCGGCTTCCCGGCGTCATCCTCTCCAGCATCGCTGTCGCCCTCGCTGGCCCTTTGACCCATACGGTTTCCATCAACCGTACTGAACTGTCACTGTCCGCGCCAGCTACCGCCGCGCTATCCCGACGTCGAACGAAGGGGGAGACGGCATGGACAGGACCACGGCGGGATGGGGCAGCGGGCTGCTCGGCGTCATCATCTTCAGCGGGTCGCTGCCGGCGACGCGGGTCGCGGTGCACGGCTTCACGCCGCTGTTCCTGACGTCGGCCCGCGCCGTCATCGCCGCGCTGATCGCCGCAGCCCTCCTCGCCGGCCTGCGGCAGAAGCGGCCGGCGGCGGGCGACCTCCTCTCGCTGGCGATCGTTGCCCTCGGCGTCGTCATCGGCTTCCCGCTGCTGACGGCGCTGGCGCTGCAGCAGATGACCTCGGCGCATTCGATCGTCTTCATCGGCCTGTTGCCGCTCGCCACCGCCGTCTTCGGGGTTCTGCGCGGCGGCGAGCGGCCGAAGCCGGCCTTCTGGCTCTTCTCGCTTCTCGGCAGCGGCGCCGTCGCAGGTTTCGCGCTGGCCGGCAGCAGCGGCGCCTCGCTCGCCGGCGACCTGATGATGGTCGCGGCGATCGTCATCTGCGGCCTCGGCTATGCCGAAGGGGCGGCGCTGTCGCGGCGGCTCGGCGGCTGGCAGGTCATCTGCTGGGCGCTGGTCCTCGCGCTGCCGCTGATGCTGGCGCTGGCGCTGGTCGTTCGTCCAACGGGGCTCGCGGATGTCGGCGCCTCCGCCTGGCTCGGCCTCGGCTACGTCTCGGTCTTCAGCATGCTGATCGGCTTCGTCTTCTGGTACCGCGGGCTCGCGCTCGGCGGCATTGCCGGCGTCGGGCAGCTGCAGCTGCTCCAGCCGTTCTTCGGCCTGGCGCTGGCCGCGCTCCTGCTTGGCGAACCGGTCGCCTGGAGCATGGTGACTGTGACGGGGCTGGTCGTCCTCTGCGTCGCCGGCGCCAAGCGCTTCGCCTGAAAGGCAAGCGCCCGGCCGCAGTGCGGCCCGGCCGAAGGGCCGGAGCGCTTCAAAGGTCTGGACGAGGGCGGCGCCTCCCCTATCCCCGCCCGCGCCCCTTGGCCGGGCCGCGCAAGGCGCGCGTCGCGCGGATCGCCGCTTGCGCTGCCGCAAGCCGGGCGATCGGCACGCGGAAGGGCGAGCAGGAGACGTAGTCGAGGCCGACCTGCTCGAAGAAGGTGATCGAGGCGGGGTCGCCGCCCTGTTCGCCGCAGACCCCGAGCGAGATGTCCGGCCGGGTGCGCCGCGCCTTCTCCACCGCCATGGCGATAAGCTCGCCGACGCCCTCGACGTCGATCGACTGGAACGGATCGCGCTCGATGATCCCCTTGCGCTCGTAGGTCGACAGGAAGTTGGCGCTGTCGTCGCGCGAAATGCCGAACACGGTCTGCGTTAGGTCGTTGGTGCCGAACGAGAAGAAGTCGGCGACCTCGGCGATGGTATCGGCCCGCACGATGGCGCGCGGCAGCTCGATCATCGTGCCGACGAGATAGTTCACGCGCTTGCCGCGCTCGATCGCGACCTCCTCGGCGACCTCGTCGATCAACTGCTTGACGAAATCGAGCTCTTTGCGAAGGCCGACCAGCGGCACCATGATCTCCGGCACCACCGCCTCGCCGGCCCGCTCGCCGGCCTCGATCGCCGCCTCGAAGATCGCGCGCGCCTGCACCTCGACGATCTCTGGATAGGAGATGGCGAGGCGGCAGCCGCGGTGGCCGAGCATGGGGTTGATCTCCTGCAGCTTCTCGATGCGCTCGCGCAGCACCCGCTCCTCGATCCCCATCTGCAAGGCGGTCTCGGCGATCTCCGCCTCGCTTTTGGGCAGGAACTCGTGCAGCGGCGGGTCGAGCAAGCGGATCGTCACCGGCTGGCCGGCCATGATCTCGAACAGCTCGACGAAGTCCGAGCGCTGGATCGGCAGCAGGTGCTCGAGCGCCGCACGGCGCCCCTCCTCGTCGGGGGCGAGTATCATCTCGCGCATGAAGCGGATTCGATCACCGTCGAAGAACATGTGCTCGGTGCGGCAGAGGCCGATGCCCTCGGCGCCGAAGGAGCGGGCGGCGCGCGCCTCGATCGGCGTCTCCGCATTGGTGCGAACGCCCATCCGGCGGGCCCGGTCAGCGTATTGCATCAGGGTCGCGAAATCGCCGGAGAGCACCGGCCGCTTCAGCCGCGCCGAGCCCTCGATCACCTCGCCGGAGGTGCCGTCGATGGTGATCTGGTCACCGGCCCGCAGCGTCAGGCCGCCGGCCTTCAGCGCACCGGCCTCGGCGTCGATCCGCAGCGAGCCGGCGCCGGTGACGCAAGGCTTGCCGATGCCGCGGGCGACGACGGCGGCATGGCTCGTCGTGCCGCCGCGCACCGTCAGGACGCCCTCGGCGACGTGCATGCCGTGGATGTCCTCCGGATGCGTCTCGTTGCGCACGAGGATCACCGGCCGCCCCTCGCCGGCGAGCTGCTGGGCGCGCTCGGAGGTGAAGACGATCTCTCCCGTCGCCGCGCCCGGCGAGGCCGGCATGCCGCGGGCGATGATGACGTGGTCGGGATTGTGTACGATCGTTGCGTGCAACAACTGGTCGAGCGAGGCCGGGTCGATCCTGAGGATCGCCTCCTCCTCCTCGATCAGCCCCTCGCGCACCAGCTCGACGGCGATGCGGACCGCCTCGGCGGCCGTGCGCTTGGCGACCCGCGACTGCAGGAGGAAGAGCTCGCTGTCGCCGACCATGAAGTCGACCTCGACGGCGTCGCCGACATGCGCCTCCAGCCGGCGGACATGGTCGGCAAGCGCGCCGAGATCGCCCGGAAAGCCGTGCGGCAGCGCAGCAGCATGGCTGTCGAGCAACGCCTCCAGCCGCCAGCGCTCGACCCGGTGGCCGATGTCGCTGCGCTCGCGGCCGCCGAGGCCAAACTCGCCGGTGAGGCGCGACTGGCCGGTCTGAGGATCGCGCGACAGCGCCTTGCCGGTACCAGAATTCTCGTCGCGCTCGTTGAAGATCATCGCGTGCACGGTGACGGCAAGGCCGGCATTCTCGGCAATGCCGTGCAGCACGCGGAAGGCACGCGCGAGCGGGTTGCGCCAACTGGCGAAGCTCGCCTCGACCACCTTGAACAGCTGCTCGACCGGGGTCTGCGGCAAGGTCTCGCCGATCTCGTCCTCGATGAAGGCGAGGTAACGGGCGATCAGCGCGCGCCACTGCTCAGCGCTGCCGGGCTCGTGCCCGGGCCAGGCGGCATTCACCCGCTCAGCATCAGCGAGATCCTCGAAATCGCCGGGCTCGACGCTGTAGACGAGGACCGCGAAGGATTCGATGAAGCGCCGGTAGCTGCGGAAGGCGAAGTCGAGATCCTCGAGCTCGGCGCTCAGCACCTCGACCGTGCGGTCGTTCATGCCGACGTCGAGCACCGTGTCGGCAAGGCCGGGAATGGCGGTGCGCGAGCTGGTGCGCACGGCGAGCAGCAGCGGCCGCTCCGCATCGTCGAAGCGGCGGTCGCTCGAAGCTTCCAGCCATTCGACGGCCGCGGTGATTTCCGAGCGCAGCGCTTGCGGCAGGCTGCCTTGCCCGGCCGAGGCCTCGCGCCAGGCGGTCGAGGTGATTGTAAAGCCGGGCGGGACCGGCAGGTCGAGCGAGGCGAGCAGCGCAAGGTTCGCGCCCTTGGCGCCGAGCGCCTCGAAGGCGTCGGCCGTGCGCTCGGCCGCGCCGCGCTTGAAGGTGTGGACTCGTTTGGCCATCGGACGGTGCCGCGTGCTTCCCAGATTCGCTGTGCCCCGCCTTCAAATGGGCAGGTCATCAAACACTTACGGGAAATCGGCGGGCCCGCCAATTGTTGCGACGCAAAAAGAAGCGGAGGGCTTGTTCTGAAGAGCCGCACCGCGCCGACCGGACGCGATGCAGTGTCTCGGATATCCGCCGGCTTGATAGAAGGCGGCTGTGCCGCTTACTTCGCCGCGGCGATGATGGCGCCAAATTCTGCGGCGCTCATGGCGCCCGGATATTTCGCGCCGTTGATGAAGAAGGTGGGCGTGGCGTTGACGCCGAAGTCGGTCTCGCCGCGCTTCTGCATCTCGACGACCTTCTCCTGCAGCGCCTTGTCGTTGAGGCAAGCGGCGAAGGTCTCCTGGGTGAAGCCGGCGAGCTTGGCGATGCCGAGGAGGGCTTCCGATGCGTTCTGGGCGCGGGCCCACTGCTCCTGCTGGTGGAAGAGCACGTCGACCATGGCGGTGCGGCGGTCGTCGGGGGCGCAGCGGGCGAGCATGAAGGCGGCGACGGCGCGCGGATCAAACGGGAACTCGCGCAGGATCAGCTTGGCCTTGCCGGTGTCGATGTAGTCCCTCTTCACCGTCGGCCAGATGTTGACGGCGAAGTCGGCGCAATGGCTGCAGGTCATCGAGGCGTATTCGACAATGGTCACCGGCGCGTTGGCGTCGCCGATGACGACGTCGGGCAGGCTGCCTGGCGCCATCAGCTTGGCGACATCGACGGTGCCTTGTGGCGCGGGCGCTTCGACGGCGGCGGCCTGCGGGGCCGCCGGCGCGGCCGGGGTTGCGGCGGGCGAGGTCGCCGCGCCCGGCACCGGCGTTGCGGCCGGCGCTGCAGGAGTGGTTTCCTGCGCCTGCGCGGTGGAGACGACGTTGGTCGAGGCGGTCTCCTCGCCGGAGCAGCCGGCGATCGCCAGCATGGCGGCGCCCGCCGCGAGCAGCACCGACGTGCGCGCGATGGACCTGGCGTCGTTGCGAATGAGTGTGCGCATCGTTGTTTTCCCGTCTCTCGTGCCGGCCGGCCCTGCCTGCCCCTGGTGTACATGCTGCATAGAAAGAGATTGTGGCAAAGCCAATAGACGTTGGCGTGAGCCGGGCTTACCGTTTGGTCACGGGCAGTCGGCGCAGCACGCTGTCGCCGAAGGCCGCGAGCGCTGCCTTGAGCTTTGGATCCTCGATCCGGCTGGTCATCTCCGCAATGCCTTCGGCCTCGCCGGGCTGCAGCGGACGCAGCTTCGGCTTGCGGTTGGGCCGCCCGCCGGCCACCGCCTTCTGGACGATCTTCATCCGGGCGACGGCGGGATAGCCGAAGAAGGCGTTGACCCGGCCGACGAGCTCGGAGGTCTGGTGCTGCAGCCGTAGCACCGAGGCGCCCTCGCAGGCGACGACGAGCGTCGCTGGCTCGAAAGGATCGTCCTCGTTGCGCCGCGGCGGCCAGACCAGCTTCTCCGGCCGGCAGACGCCGACGAGGCGGGTGCCGACGAGATCCGGCCAGGCGGCGATCAGCCCGGTGGTCATGCCGGCCTTGCGCGCCAGCACCGGGTCGAGCAGCGCCGAGGCGAGGTCGCCGACCGGCTTGGCGCCATAGCTGACCCAGGGCTTCTTCATCGCCGGTCCAGCGCCGCTGCGCGGGGTGAACCGCCGCCCGTCTGCGCCGGCACAGAGGCCGCGATCAGCGCCAGCGAAAACACCCAGACGGCATCGAGAATGTCGTGGAACAGCATGATGTTGGTCATGCCCGCGCCGACGAAGGCGACGAACAGGATGAGTGCCGCCGCCAGCCGGCGACCGCCGCCGAGCGTGAAGCGGGCGCGCCAGGCGACGTAGAGCGGCGACAGGATCATCAGGATCAGCGCGGCGATGCCGATCAGGCCGGCATCGACCCCGACGGTCAGGAAGATGTTGTGGAAATGCGAGAAGGTCAGCCCCTCGAAGGTCGTGCGGTTGAGATAGGGCGTCACCGCCGCCCAATGGTTCTCGGAACCGTAGCCGAACCAAGGCTGCGCCTCGATCGCCCGGACCGCCGCGCCATACATTTCCTTGCGCAGGTTCAGCGAGGTCGGGGTCTCGGCATTGGCCGCGATCAGCCCGAGATCGGCCCACATCTGCCCGATCCGGCTGTGGATCACCGGCAAGGCGACGACCACGACGGCCGCCGCGATGGCGCCGAACAGCAGAAGCACGGCCGCGCGCAGGCGTCCGGACGCCGCACGCCAGAGCGCTGCGAACTCCCGCCGCTGCGCGAAGATGGCAATGCCGACGCAGACCGGCAGCAGCGGCCAGGCGCCGCGCATGCCGGAGAGGATCACCGCGACGCAGGCTCCCAGCACGCCGCAGAGCGTCAGCAGCAGGCGCCAGCCGCTTTGCGTGCGCGACACCGAGAGGATGGCCCAGCCGGCACAGAGCAGCGAGGTCACCGACAACGGCCCCGGATTGCCGGCAAGGGCCTGCACCCGCGGCGAGCCGAGGGCGTATTCGACGAGCACGATGGGCAAAAGCACCGCGCCGCCGACAACCGCCCCGAAGAAGGCGGGCGGCAGCGTGTCGGCGAACTGCGAGTGCCGCATGCGCGGCACGAGGAAGAGGGGGATGACGAAGGGCAGCAAGGCCGCGACATCGAGCAGCGCGCTCGGCCGGCGGTCGTGGAACAACTCCGAGGCGGAGATCACCACGAAGAACAGCAGCGAGGCGTAGACAATCGGACGGTCGGACGGCTGAAGCTTCAGCGCAAACCGCCGTAGCAGGATCGACAGCAAGGCCCAGACGCCGAGGAGGCCGCCGATCACCGAGGCGCCGGAGCCGCCGGCTGCGGCCAAGAAGTACAGGGTAAAGTTCGACAGCCGGTTGCGCCGTCCGAGCCTGACGGGATCGCGGTTCAGGACGAAAGCCCGTGCCCGCTCGAAAGGCGACAGGCCGACGACTGGCGCCACCGGGGCTCCGGCGATGAGGCTGGGCACAGCCCTCCGCGACAGGTCCGGTGCAGACAGCGGCTCGACAGCCCTCACGCCTGCGCCCCGACAGCGACATGGACGGCTTGCTCGATCGACATCGGGTAGCTCACATCATTCATTCCAGGAAAATTCCACCGCAGCACGAGAATTGAAACCCTTGTCCATCCCGGCGGACTTGGAGGACCAGCTTGACGCCTTCTTTATGGCAAGGACCGCGGCGTCGAGCCTTGCGATGGCCGCGCGGCGCCCTTCCGGTGGTACTGTGCGGGAGGAGTGGCCCCGCCAGGTCGCGGCATCACCCATCTTCTTGCCGGTTCGATGCTGCCCGCTTCGCCGGTTTCGCCGTGACGTTAGCGTGCAACGCTTGATGGATCGTTTCAGGAGCCGTTTCGAGGAAGACAAGGCGGTGCCCCTCGCTTAAAGCCTTCGTCCAACCCCCTATGCCGCGCCGCCGGCATTCCTTTTGCGTGCGATGGTTACGCCATGAAAGTCAAGGCCTCCCTCCCCGCGGGACCTTCCGCCAGGGCTCCCGACGGCGCCGAGCCCGCGGCCTCGGCACATCTGCTCGCCTGGTACGACCGGCATGCGCGGGTCCTGCCCTGGCGCGTCAGTCCGGCGGACGGCCAGCGCGGGGAGCGGGCCGATGCCTACCGGGTCTGGCTGTCGGAGATCATGCTGCAGCAGACGACGGTGGCGACCGTCATCGCCTATTTCGAGCGGTTCGTGCAGCAATGGCCCGACGTGGACGCGCTCGCGGATGCGCCGACCGAGGCGGTGATGGGCGCCTGGGCAGGGCTCGGCTACTACGCGCGCGCCCGCAACCTCCACGCTTGCGCCAAGGCGGTGGTGGCCTTGCACGGCTCGCGTTTTCCCGAGACGGCGGAGGGCTTGCGAACCCTGCCGGGGATCGGCGACTACACCTCGGCGGCGGTCGCGGCGATCGCCTTTGGCGAAAAGATCGCCGTGGTCGACGGCAATATCGAGCGCGTCGTCAGCCGGCTGTTCAAGATCGCGACGCCCCTCCCCGCCGGCCGCGACGAGATCCGCCGGCAGATGCAGGCGCTGACACCGGCGGGCCGGCCGGGCGATTTCGCGCAGGCCATGATGGACCTCGGCGCGACGATCTGCACGCCGAAGCGTCCGGCCTGCGTCCTCTGCCCGATCTCGGCCGACTGTCAGGCACGGCAGGACGGGACGATGGAGAGTTTCCCGGTGAAGGCGGCAAAGCGCGCCAAGCCGGAGCGCCGCGGCGCGGCTTTCGTCGCGGTGCGCGAAAGAGACGGCGCCGTCTGGCTGCGGCGCCGGCCGGAGAGCGGCATGCTCGGCGGCATGGCCGAGCCGCCGACGACGGACTGGCGCGTCGGCCGGGACGGCGCGATCGGCGCTGACGCGGCGCCGTTCAAGGCGGCGTGGGCGCCCGCCGGGGCCGTCGTCCACGTCTTCACCCATTTCACCCTGACGCTGGAAGTCTGGCGCGCGACGCTCACGAGCGACCCCGGAACCGAAGGCTGGTGGGCGGGACCGAACCGGCTGCCCGGCGAGGCCTTGCCGACCCTCATGAAGAAGGCGATCGCGCTCGCTGCGCCGGACGCCCTCGCGCAGGAACCCGAAAAGCCGAAACGGAAGAGAACGACATGATCGGCCACATCGTCTTCGACATCGGCCGCGTGCTGATCCACTGGGATCCGGAAAGGCCTTTCCTCGACCTCATCCCGGACAAGGTGGAGCGTGCGCATTTCCTCTCGGAGGTCTGCAACTCGGCCTGGAACCTCGAACAGGACCGCGGCCGGCCGTGGCTTGAAGCGGAAGACCAGCTGATCGCGCTTCATCCCGAGAAGGCGGAGCTCATCCGCAGCTACCGCCGGCACTGGACCGCCATGGTGCCGCATGCCTACGAAGACACGGTGGCGATCCTGCGCGCCCTCCTCACTGAGGGCCGCGACGTGACGCTGCTGACGAATTTCGCCGCGGACACGTTTCGCGAGGCGCAAGGGATCTACGGCTTCCTCAAGGAGGCCCGCGGCGTCACCATGTCGGGCGAGATCGGCCTCGTGAAGCCCGATCCGGCGATCTACGCCCACCATGCGGAGCGCTTCGCGCTCGATCCCGCGCGCAGCCTGTTCATCGACGACAGCCTGGTTAACGTCCAAGGCGCACGCGCCGCCGGCTGGCAGGCCATCCATTTTCAGAATGCCGAGCAGCTGCGGCGCGATCTCGCCGACTTCGGGATCAACGTCCCCGCGAACGGCTGAGCCTCAGGATCAGCCGCAGCCGCGCGAGCGGCGAAGGCCGCCGTTCGCGCGGCCGACCTTCGACGATCAGGCGCTGACGGCCGCCATACGGTCGCGGATTTCCTGGCGCAGCTCGTCGATGACCCGCAGCGTCTTGCCGTGGCGCACATGCCAGAACGTCCAGCCATTGCAGGCGTCGAGCCCTTGCACCTGGGCGCCGAGGCGGTGAATCGAGGCGGCGTGATCGCCGATGGCGATGGTGCCGTCGGCCCGGACGTTGGCGACCCAGCGGCCCTTGGAATCCGTCAGCTCGGCGCCGGGCGCGACGAGGCCGGCCTCGATCAGGCTGTTGAACGGCACCCGCGGCTCGGCGCGCTTGGAGGTGACCGCCTGCAGCGCGCGCAGGTCGAGCGGCTCGACGGCGTCGATGCGCGCTTGGGCCGCCTCGATATAGGCGTCATCGCGCTCGATCCCGACGAAGTGCCGGCCGAGGCGCTTGGCGACCGCGCCGGTGGTGCCGGTGCCGAAGAACGGGTCGAGCACGACGTCGCCGGGCTTGGTCGAGGACAAAAGCACGCGGGCCAGCAACGCTTCCGGCTTCTGGGTCGGGTGCGCCTTGCGGCCCGCCTCGTCCTTCAGCCGCTCGCCGCCCGAGCAGATCGGGAACAGCCAGTCCGAGCGCATCTGCAGGTCGTCGTTCGCCGCCTTCATGGCATCGTAGTTGAAAGTGTAGGCCTTGGCGTGTCTGTCGCGCGAGGCCCAGATCATCGTCTCATGCGCGTTCTGGAACCGCCGGCCGCGGAAATTCGGCATCGGGTTGGCCTTGCGCCAGACGACGTCGTTCAGCATCCAGAAGCCGAGATCCTGGACGATCGAGCCGACGCGGAAGATGTTGTGGTAGGAGCCGATCACCCAGATCGTGCCGTTCGGCTTCAACAGGCGACGTGCTGCCAGCAGCCAGGCGCGGGTGAAGTTGTCGTAGGCGGCAAAACTCTCGAACTGGTCCCACTCGTCGTCGACGGCGTCGACCTTCGACTGGTCCGGCCGGTGCAGGTCGCCGCCGAGCTGCAGGTTGTAGGGCGGATCGGCGAAGATCACGTCGACCGAGCCGGCCGGGAGCGACTCCATGCGGGAGATGCAGTCCCCCTTGATGATCGTGTCGAGCCAGGTGGCCTTGGCGGCAACGGGATCGAAGCCCAGCTCGGAAGTCGTCAGAGGACGCGCTTTTGCCATTTTTCTCACCGGTTACGCAGAACAATTACCAACGGCATGGTTACCGAACAGCGTAAACAATCGATGAAGCAGCGCGCGAATTCGGCCGCCGCGCCGCCAGCGCATGGCAGCCGCGCCCTCGACAGGACAGGTGCGACGCGATAGTGCCGCGGCCTGCAGATCCGAAAATTCCAGACACAGACGCCCCAGACACAGACGCCGGAGTAACCATGCCCGCCCTCGCCCTCGCCATTTTCGACTGTGACGGCGTTCTCGTCGACTCCGAGATCATCGCCGCGCGCATCGAGGCCGAGATGTTTGCCGAGGTCGGCTATGAGATCTCCGCCGAGGAACTGGCCGAGCGCTTTGCCGGCCTCACGCTGCCGCGCATCCTCGAACTGGTGAGCGAGGAGACCGGCATCCGCTTCGCCGAGGAGTTCGCCGACCGGGTGGAGAAGGAGACCGACGTCCGGCTCGGCCGCGACCTTGAGGCGATCGCCGGTGTCCAGCAAATGCTCGACGCCATCGATCTGCCGCGCTGCATCTGCTCGAACTCGTCCTCGGCGCGGCTGGAACTGTCGCTGACGCCGCTGAAGCTCTGGGACCGGTTCAAGCCCTATGTCTACGCCGCGCGCGAGGTCGGCAGCAAGAAGGGCAAGCCGGCGCCCGACGTCTACCTCTACGCCTGCGCCGAGTTCGGCGTCGCCCCCGCCAGCGCCATCGTGCTCGAAGATTCCGTGCACGGGGTGGCGGCCGGCGTCGCCGCCGGCTGCCGCGTCGTCGGCTTCACCGGCGGCAGCCACAGCTATCCCGGCCACGCCGAGGCACTGAGCGAAGCCGGCGCCGAAACCGTCATCGCCCGCCTGCAGGACTATCCGGCGGTGGTCGAGGCGATGGCAGCCTGGGACGCCGTCTGACGCCCATTCCCTGTTCGAAGCCGGCATAGTACGCTGCAGCGAGTGCACGCGGAGACGGCCGATGGCGAAGAATTCACGGCATGTGGTAGCGACCCGCGACGGGGGCTGGGGCGTCCGCCGATACGGTGCGGCGCGCTCCGGCAAGGTCTTCAGGACACAGGCGGATGCGGTGACCTACGCGACCGACGTGGCCAGACGCGAGCGGACCGAACTTTACGTTCATCAACGCGATGGCAGCATCCAGCAGAAAATCAACTTCGGGGTCGATGCCGGTTCGCAGCAGCGCTGATGCGACGGGACGAGGGATTTGAGACCAGCGTCTTCATCAACTGCCCGTTCGACGAACCTTACATGCTGCTGCTTCGGCCGATCCTCTTCACCATCATCGACCTTGGCCTTTACCCGCGCTTGGCCCTCGAAAGCCTCGATTCAGGTCGGCCGCGGATCGAGAAGATCATCGGCCTCATCGAATCCTGCAAATATGCCATTCACGACCTTTCCCGGCTGCAGGCCGCCGAAGTCGGCGAATACTTCCGGCTCAACATGCCGCTAGAACTTGGCATCGACATCGGCTGCCGGCTGTTCAAGGGAGGCCAGTGGTCCGGAAAGAAGTGCCTGATCCTGGAAGCCGAGCGGTTTCGCTACCAAGCGGCCATTTCCGACATGTCCAACTCGGACATCGCGGTCCACGGCAACGACCCCATCGAGGCGTCCGCCGTGGTCCGGAACTGGCTGAATGCCGAAGCACAGCTTCGAGCTCCGGGACCGGCGACGATCTATAACCGCTTCAACGACTTCACCACCGACAACTATGATGCGCTGTCGCTTCGCGGCTACTCCAGCCGCGACATCCTGCGACAGCCCATCGTCGAGTTGATCGACGATATGTCAGGCTGGAAGCGCCTAAACTGAAGACCAGACCTGCCCTGAAAGGCGCGTTGTCACTTCTTCGGGCCTTCGTCGAAGCCGGCATAGACGGTGATGTCCTTCTCGGTCGGCTCGGGCACGGCGACCGACTGGTCGACGTAGACGAACGGCTCGGCGCCGCCGCCGGGCTTGACCGTGACGGCGCGCGATCCGATTTGCGAGTAGAGCACCTCGGTGCCGCGGACGACGACGACGCGGATCGGCAAGCCGACCTCGCCTGCTTTGGCGGCAGGCCCGGGCACGACGCGACCGGCGACGCCGATCTTCATCCGCAGCTGACCGTCGACGATCCGGCAGTCGCGGGTGGTGGAGGTGATCGACGCGACATATTGCAGCGCCGCGCCGTCGCCCTTGCGCAGGATCGCGGTGCCTTCGCGCAGCGAGACCCGCGGACAATAGTCGGGAATGGTGCCGTCGGAAGCGGCGGCATTCATGCTGGCCGGCGGCGGCACCAGCGGCGCGTCGTCCTTGGTCGAGGCACAGGCGGACACCAGCGCAGCTGCGCCAAGAAGTGCGGTGATCCGGGCGGCGTTGAACATATCCATCCGTCGGTTCTTCCCTTATTATGGCGCGCCGTTCTATATCAGCCCTTTGCGCTTTAGGCGACGGGCGCGACAAAATCGAGATGGCCCCGCGACGATCCAAAGGATTGGCGCGGCGGCGGGGAGTGAAGACCACGTGAAATATGTCAGCTCGCGGGGCGAGGCGCCCACCCTCGGCTTCGCCGACGTGCTCCTGGCGGGACTGGCCACCGATGGCGGCCTCTATGTTCCCGAGACCTGGCCGCAGTTTTCGGCGGACGAGATCCGATCGTTCCGCGGACGGCCCTATGCCGAGGTGGCGCTGCGCATCCTCAGCCCCTTCGTCGGCAGCGACATCCCGCAGCCCGCGCTGAAGGCGATGGTGGACGACGCCTATGCGACCTTCCGCCACCCCGCCGTTGCGCCGCTGGTGCAGATCGGCGACCGGCATTTCGTCCTTGAGCTCTTCCATGGTCCGACGCTCGCCTTCAAGGACGTCGCCATGCAGCTGCTCGCGCGGCTGATGGACCATGTGCTGAAGGAGCGCGGCAACCGGGCGACCATCGTCGGCGCGACGTCGGGCGACACCGGTGGCGCGGCGATCGCGGCGTTTTCGGCAAGCGAGCGCACCGACATCTTCATCCTCTTCCCGAAAGGCCGCGTCTCCCCGGTCCAGCAGCGGCAGATGACGACGTCGGGCGCCGGCAATGTCCATGCGGTGGCGATCGACGGCACGTTCGACGACTGCCAGGCGCTGGTGAAGGGCATGTTCAACGACGCGAAGTTCCGCGCGTCGACGCAGCTCTCCGGCGTCAACTCAATCAACTGGGCGCGCATCATGGCCCAGATCGTCTACTACTTCACCGCTGCCGCCAGCCTCGGCAGCCCGGACCAGAAAGTGTCCTTCACGGTGCCGACCGGCAATTTCGGCGACATCTTCGCCGGCTATGCCGCCAAGCGCATGGGCTTGCCAATCGACCAGCTGGTGATTGCGACGAACGAGAACGATATCCTCGCCCGGACATTGGCGACCGGCCGCTACGAGATGACCGGGGTGCATGCGACGACGTCGCCCTCGATGGACATCCAGATCTCCTCCAACTTCGAGCGCTTGCTGTTCGAGGCCGGCGGCCGCGACTCGGACAGCCTGCGCCGTCTGATGCAGCAGCTCAGCCAGTCCGGCGCCTTCGATCTGCCGGAGGCGACGCTTTCCGCCATCCGCGCCGAGTTCGAAGCCGACCGGACCAATGATGCCGAAACGGCCGAGACCATCCGAGGCTATTTCGGCACCTCCGCCTATCTGCTCGACCCGCACACCGCCGTCGGCGTCAAGGTCGCGGACGGCCGCATCGGTGACAGCCCGATGATCACCCTCGGCACCGCCCATCCCGCTAAGTTTCCGGCCGCTGTGGAAGCCGCCTGCGGTTTCACCCCGCCTTTGCCGCCGAGCCACGGCGACCTGATGCGGCGCGTCGAGAAGTTCGACGCCGTGCCGAACGACCTCACCGCCATCGAGACGTACATCGCCGAGCGCAGCCGCGCTGTCCGGACCGGAGCTGCAGCATGAGCATGAATGTCGAGATCACCAAGCTTTCGAACGGCATCACGGTGGCGACGGAGACGATGCCGCACCTCGAAAGCGCGGCGCTCGGCATCTGGGTCAAGGCAGGCGCCCGCGACGAGACGGAGAACGAGCACGGCCTTGCCCATCTTCTCGAGCACATGGCCTTCAAGGGCACCTCGACCCGCACCGCCCGGCAGATCGCCGAGCAGATCGAGGACGTCGGCGGCGAGCTGAACGCCGCGACCTCGGTCGAGACCACGTCCTACTATGCCCGCGTCCTGAAGGACGACGTGCCACTGGCGATGGACATCCTCACCGACATCCTGATCGATTCCAACTTTGACGAGGCCGAGCTCGAGCGCGAGCAGCAGGTGATCCTGCAGGAGATCGGCGCCGCCGAGGACACGCCGGACGACATCGTCTTCGACCATTTCCAGGAGACGGCGTTCCGCAACCAGATCATCGGCCGGCCAATCCTCGGCACCCGGCAGACGGTCAAGAGCTTTACGCCCGCCAGCCTCCGGACCTACCTCGCCAAGCACTATTCGCCGGACAAGATGGTGGTGTCGGCGGCGGGCGCCGTCTCGCACGAGGATATCGTGCGCCGCGTCTCCGAGGCCTTCGGCACCTCCGGCCCGGTGGTCGAGCCCTCGGGCATGCCGGACCGGCCGCTCGCCGCCTATACCGGCGGCGATTTCCGCCAGCCGCGCGACCTGATGGACGCGCAGATGGTGCTGGGCTTCGAGGGACGGCCCTATTACGCCCGTGACTTCTACGCCAGCCAGGTGCTGTCGCTGATCCTCGGCGGCGGCATGTCCTCGCGCCTGTTCCAGGAGATCCGCGAGACCCGCGGACTCTGCTACGCGATCTACGCCTTCCACTGGAGCTTCTCGGACTCCGGCATCTTCGGCGTCCATGCGGCGACCGGCGAGGAGGAGCTGAAGGAGCTGGCGCCGGTGATCATCAACGAGCTGATGAAGGCCGCCGAGGGTATTCACGAGGACGAGGTGACCCGCGCCCGCGCCCAGATGCGCGCCAGCCTGATGATGAGCCAGGAAAGCCCCGCCTCGCGCGCCGGCCAGATCGCCCGCCAGCTGCTGTTCAACGGCGCGACGATCTCCAACACCGAGCTGATGGACCGGCTGTCGGCGATCACCGCGCCGCGCCTGGCGGAACTTGCCGAGCGCACTTTCGTCGGCAAGGTGCCGACGCTGGCGGCCATTGGCCCGGTCGGCCAGCTCGCCAGCATCGAGGAGATCGGCGCGCAGCTGGCCGGCGGCACGGCGGCGCCAGGGTTGCGGGCCGCCGCGCACCACTAGCCGCGGCCATGCGGCTCCTCGACGCGTTCTTCCAGGCAGGTCTCCCGGTCCTCCGCGGCGAGGGCATCCTGCTGCGCCTGCCGAAAGCTGGGGATTACGAAGCGTGGCGGGACCTGCGCGCCGCGAGCCGCAGGTTCCTGACACCGTGGGAGCCGTCCTGGTCCGCCGACGAGCTGACCCGGCGGGCCTATCGCATCCGCCTCCTGCGCTATCGCCAGGATGCCCGGGAGCGATCGGGCTACACCTTCTTCGTCTTCGACCCCGATGGCCGCAGGCTTTACGGTGGCGTCACCATCGGCTTGATCCGGCGCGGCGTCGCCCAGTGTTGCACGCTCGGCTACTGGATGGGGGAGGCGCATGCGGGAGCCGGCATCATGTCGCGGGCGGTCGAGGTGCTGAAGCCTTTCGTGTTCGACGTCGAGTCCCTGCACCGGATCGAGGCCGCTTGCCTGCCGAGCAATGCCCGGTCGATAGGGTTGCTCGAAAAATCCGGTTTCCGCCGGGAAGGCTATCTGCGAAACTACCTGAAAATCGCCGGGTCCTGGGAGGACCACTACCTCTACTCGCTTCTCGCCGAAGATTGGACGCGATCTGGGGCCACGAGCAGCACCGATTCTGCCGCAGCAGGAAAAGACGCCGCTTCGGCACGATGAAACATTCAGCGCAGCCACCCCGGACGCGCCGACCATGGTCCCCATTGCACAATGCTTCAGCCTGCTCGCCTCCTCGTCCGTCTCGCCTGCGCGCTCGTCGCCCTCGTCGTGCTGGCCATGCCAGCGCTGGCGCTGGAGCCGGTCGGGATCTCGCGTGACGACGTCGCCATCGACCTCGCGCCGGCGGTCGACATCTACCGCGACCGCGGCGCCAGCTTCCAGGTCTCGACCGTGCCGGGTGCCGACGGCATTGTCAGGCGCATCGAGGTGGAAGCGAACGCGCCCAACTCGTCCGGCGACTGGGCGGTGTTCGCGCTGGCCAACAACACTGACGTGCAGATCGACCGGCTGGTCGTCGCGCCGAACTTTAAGCTCGCCGGTTCCGGCATCGTCTGGCCGGACCTTGGCTCGCAGCGGATCGCCTCGATCACGCCCTCGGAGGGCTTTGGCCTCGAGCGCCAGCCGAGCTCGGAGGCCGACGTCTTCCTGGTGACGCTCGATCCCGGCTCGGTCATCACCTTCGTCGCCGAGATGGCTTCGAAGGACCTGCCGGAGATCCGCCTCTGGGAGCCGAACGCCTACAAGGACACGATCAACGCCTACACGCTCTACCGCGGCATCGTGCTCGGCATCGCTGGCCTCCTCGCGGTGTTCCTGACCATCCTCTTCGTGGTGAAGGGCTCGGCGATGTTCCCGGCCACCGCCGCGCTCGCCTGGGCGGTGCTCGCCTATATCTGCATCGACTTCGACTTCTGGCAGAAGCTGGTGCCGATCCTGCCCGGCCAGGAGCGCGTCTGGCGCGCCGGCACCGAGGTGGCGCTGGCCTTCACGCTGGTGGTCTTCCTCTACGCCTACCTCAACCTTAACCGTTGGCACGGCATCCTCTCCGCCTTCACGCTGTTCTGGCTGGTGGGCCTCCTCGGCCTCGGCGGCGCGGCAGCCTTCGACCCGCAGATCGCCGCGGGTCTCGCCCGCCTCTCGCTGGTCGCCACTGCCGGCATCGGCCTCTGCCTCATCCTCTACCTCTCCTGGCTCGGCTTCGACCGCGCGATCATGCTGATCCCGACCTGGTGCCTCGTCATCGTCTGGCTGTTCGGCGGCTGGCTGACGGTCACCGGCCAGTTGGTGAACGACGTCATCCAGCCGGCGCTCGGCGGCGGCCTCGTGCTGATCGTGCTGCTGATCGGCTTCACGGTGATGCAGCACGCCTTTGCCGGCGGCGGTTTCGTCGGCGGCGCGATCTCCGACATGGAGCGCCGCGCGCTGGCGTTGGCCGGCACCGGCGACGCGATCTGGGACTGGGACGTCACGCGCGACCGGATTTTTGCCGGCGCCGACGGCGACAGCCTGATCGGCCTCCCCTTCGCCACCATGAACGGCCCGGCCCGCGACTGGCTGCCGATCCTTCACGCCGACGACCGCGACCGCTTCAAGCTGACGCTCGACACCATCCTGGAACACCGGCGCGGCCGCATCTCGCAGGATTTCCGGGTCCGCGGGCGCGAGGGGCACTATCACTGGGTGTCGCTACGCGCCCGCCCGGTGCTCGGCACCGACGGCGAGGTGGTGCGCTGCGTCGGCACGCTGAAGGACGTCACCGAACGCAAGAAGGCCGAGGAACGCCTGCTGCACGACGCGCTGCACGACCAGCTGACGGGCCTGCCCAACCGCGAGCTGTTCATCGACCGGCTGGATTCCATCGGCATCCTCGCCGCCAGCCATGCCGACGTGCGCCCGAGCGTCTTCGTCATCGACATCGACCGGTTCAAGCAGGTCAACGACGACCTCGGCATCGCCACCGGCGACACCATCCTCCTCACCGTCGGGCGCCGGCTGAAGCGCGTCCTGAAGCCGCAGGATTCGCTGGCCCGTCTTTCCGGCGACCAGTTCGGCCTGATTCTGATCTCCGAGACAGACGTCGCCGCCATCGTTGCCTTCGCCGAGAGCCTGCGCGAGGCAATCAAGGCGCCGATCGCCTTTGCCGGTCGCGAGATCATCCTCACCGGCTCGATCGGCCTTACCGGCTGGACCGAGAACGCCAATTCCGAGGAGATCCTGAAGGAAGCCGAGCTGGCCATGTATCAGGCAAAGCGCTTCGGCGGCGACCGCATCGAGCCGTTCCGCCCGGCCTACAAGACCGTCGGTTCCGGCCGGCTGGAGCTGGAGTCGGATCTCCGCCGTGCCTTCTCGCGCAACGAGCTGTCGCTGGCCTTCCAGCCGATCGTGCGGCTGGAGGACGGAGAGATCGCCGGCTTCGAGGCGCTGATGCGCTGGGAACATCCTAAGCGCGGCACGATCTCCCCGGCCGAGTTCATTCCGGTCGCCGAGAGCTCGGGCCTGATCGTGCAGATCGGCCAGTTCGCGCTGGAGGAGGCCGGGCGGCGCCTGTCCGACTGGCACAAGCTGACCGGCGACGACGCGCTGACCATGTCGGTGAACATTTCCAGCCGGCAGCTGATCCGCCAGGACCTTTTGACGGACGTGCGCAACGTGCTCGACCGCTACCAGCTGCCGCCGCGCTCGCTGAAGCTCGAGATCACCGAATCCCTGGTGATGGACAATCCCGAGCGCTCGGCGAAACTCCTCGAGAAGTTGCGGGAAATGGGCGTCGGGCTGTCGCTCGACGATTTCGGCACCGGCCACTCCTCGCTGTCCTATCTCCTGCGCTTCCCCTTCGACACGCTGAAGATCGACCAGTCCTTCCTGAAGGACGACGGCCAGCCGCAGCGGCCGATCATCCTGCAGTCGATCGTCACCATGGCGCACGATCTTGGGCTGGCGGTGGTAGCGGAAGGCGTCGAGACCGACGAGGACGCGCTGCGGCTGCGCCAACTCCACTGCGAGTTCGCGCAGAGCTACATGTTCTCGCCGCCGCTTACGGCCGAGGCGGCGCGGCGCCGGCTGCAGGACAAGCAGATGGGTCTGAAGCGGGCGGGGTGAGCGCCCTCGCCGCCAGCCTGTCCGACGGCCGGAAAAAGCGGCGCCGAGACGCCCAGTCGTTCAAGCGTGGCCGGCTTCGCTGTTGAGGAAGGCCGGGTCGACACCGAGGAGGCCGAGCGCGCGGTTGTACTTGCCGTCGAGGACCGGGTCGAACATCACCGACGGATCCGCCGCGCAGGTGAGCCATCCATTGGCGGCGATCTCCTCCTCCAGCTGCCCGGCGCCCCAGCCGGCATAGCCGAGCGCCATGATCGCGGTGGCCGGGCCGATGCCCGCGGAGATCGCCTTCAGGATATCGAGCGTTGGCGTCAACGCGATGTGCTCGGCGACGGCGACGGTCGATTCGGAATCATAGTCGTCGGAGTGCAGCACGAAGCCGCGACCCTTCTCGACCGGCCCGCCCATGCAGACCGAGACTTCGCGCCCCTTGCCGGGCAGCCTGATCTCGTCCTCGTTGCCGACGATGCCGAGCTGCGTCAACAGCGCGCCGAAACTGATGTCCTGCGGCTTGTTGATGATGAAGCCCATCGCGCCTTTGGGCGAATGCGCGCAGACGTAGATCACGCTGCGCGCGAACCGTTCGTCCGGCATGCCCGGCATGGCGATGAGGAAGTGCCCTTCGAGGGAAGGCTGGTCGTTTTCGGCTTCGTTCATGGCGTCCATCGGCAGGAGATAGGGATCCTTGCAACCGGTGTCAGCGGGCAGCCCCATTGGGGAGAAAGGAATGCGGCAGATCAAGGGCCTTTGACCGCGGGCGCGCGGGATTTCGGCTAGGTGTTGCGGCGCATAGGGGATAGGTTGCGGCCGAAGGCGGCGCCCCGGCTGTGCAGCGCATGCCCGTCTCGCTCCACGCCGCCCCCGCGCAACGCTGTCGCGGGACGAAGCTGATCCGACGCTGTGCCGGAGACCTCTGCATGATCCTTTCCCACCGCGCCGTCGTTGGCGCCTTCCTGGCGATCGCCTTGGCCTCCGTCGACGCCCGCGCCGATGCGGCGCGCTTCGAGAGCGACCAAGTCAACCTGCAGCTGGTGGCCGAGACGCCGCGGGCCGACGGCACGATCCGGGTGGCCCTTCGCATCGATCTGGCGCCGGGGTGGAAAACCTACTGGCGCGATCCCGGCGAGGCGGGGATCCCGCCGAGTTTCGATTTCTCCGGGAGCCGCAACACCGGGCCGGCGCGGATCGGCTTCCCGGCGCCACACCGCTTCAGCGACGGCTATGGCATGTCGAACGGCTATTCCGGCGACATGGCGGTCACCTTCGTCGTGCCGCAGACGGCCCCCGGCGAGGCGACGGACATCCGCCTGAAGATCATGCTGGGGGTCTGCGAAAAGATCTGCATCCCCGTCCAGGCGGAACTGGCGCTCGGCGTCCCTGCCAGTGTCATGTCACAGGCAGTTGGGGCGTCGGCGGCAGGCCGTGCGGTGGCCGAAGCCTTCGCCGCACTCCCGCCGGCGAGCGCGCTGGGAACCGGCATTGTCGGCGCCCGGCTGACGGCGGATGGCACGCACCTTCTCGTTGTCACCGCTGCCCCGCTCGACCCGGCGACCTCTGATCTCTTCGTCGCCGGACCACGCGGCTGGTCGTTCGGGCCACCGGAGGAGCGCGCCGCGGAGGGCGCCGGCACACGCCTCAGCCTGCCCGTCCTGTCGCGGCCGCGGCGGCTTCCGGCGGAAGGCCTCACCGTCGATGCCGTGCTGACAGCTGGCAGCGCCTCGACCGAGGTGCGGGAGCTCAAGGTCGCCGCCTCGCCGGACGGCTCGACTCCCTTGCCGTGACTGCTATCTACGGCGGCGCATCGTTCTTTTCGCGGCATCGGCCGCCACAGCGGGGACTGACATGACCATCACCATCGGCGAGAAACTGCCCAATGCCACGCTGAAGACCCGGACCGAGGACGGCCCGACCAACATCACGACGTCCGAGATCTTCGACGGCAAGAAGGTAGTGCTGTTCGCGGTGCCTGGCGCCTTCACGCCGACCTGCAGCATGAACCACCTGCCCGGCTATCTCGAGCTCAACGACGAGCTGCGCGCCAAGGGCGTCGACACCATCGCCGTCGTCGCGGTGAACGACGTGTTCGTGATGAACGCCTGGTCCAAGGCGAACGAGGCCGACGGCAAGATCCTCTTCCTCGCCGACGGCAATGCCGAGTTCACCAAGGCCGTCGGCCTCGACGCCGACCTCGCCGTCGCCGGCCTCGGCGTGCGCTCGAAGCGCTATTCCATGCTGGTCGAGGACGGCGTCGTGAAGTCGCTGAACGTCGAGGATTCACCGGGCCAGGCCGACAAGTCGACTGCCGGGGCGATGCTCGAGCAGCTCTGAATCAAAGGCCTGTCGCTGTTTATCGAGGAGCCGGCGGAAACGCCGGCTTTTTCTTGAACGGTGCGAGCGCCAGCCGCGCGAGTTCGTCGCAGCGTTCGTTCTCGGGATGGCCGGCATGGCCCTTCACCCAGTGGAAGGTGACGTCGTGCACGGTCCGGGCGGCATCGAGCGCCTGCCAGAGCTCGGCGTTCTTTACCGGCTTCTTGTCGGCGGTCTTCCAGCCATTGCGCTTCCAGCCGTGGATCCACTTGGTGATGCCATCGCGCAGATACTGCGAGTCCGAGTGGAGATCGACCGGCACCGGGCGCTTCAGCGCGTTCAGCGCCTCGATGGCGGCGAGCAGCTCCATGCGGTTGTTGGTGGTCATCGCCTCGCCGCCGGACAGCTCCTTGTCGGTGCCGCCGAAGCGCAGGATCGCCCCCCAGCCGCCGGGCCCCGGATTGCCCGAGCAGGCGCCGTCGGTGAAGATGGTGACGCGGTCTTCGCTCATGCCGGGACCTTATCGAGTGTGAGGCCGTAATCGGCGGCGCTGGAGACGCCGCGGTGGAAGCGCAGCTTGCGCAGGTATTCGCGGGGATCCTTCTTCGTCACGAAGGAATCGTCCGGCACGTTCAGCCAGTCGTAGAGCCGGGTCAGCAGGAAGCGCATCGCCGCGCCTTGCGCCAGCAGCGGCAGCGCCGCGATCTCGTCGGCTGAGAGCGGACGCACCGCCTGGTAGCCCTCGATCATCGCCTTGCCCTTGGTGACGTTGAAGGCGCCGTCCTGCTCGAAGCACCAGGCGCAGAGGCAGATGGCAAGGTCGTAGGCGAGGATGTCATTGCAGGCGAAGTAGAAGTCGATGAGCCCCGACAGCTTGCCACCGAGGAAGAAGACGTTGTCCTGGAAGAGATCGGCGTGGATGACGCCGGTCGGCAGGTGCGTCGGCCAGGCCGCCTCGAGCCGAGCGAGGTCGCCGGCGATCTCGGCGGCCAAGCCGGGCTCGACGCTGTCGGCATCCGGTCCGCAAGCCTCCGCCAGCGGCCGCCAGGCGCAGACCGACAGCGCGTTGGGTCTGATCAGGCCGAAGTCCGCGGCATTCCGGTGCATCCCCGCCAGCGCGGCGCCGACCTCGCGGCACTGGCCGGCGTTCGGCCGCCTGGTCCACATGCCCTCGAGAAAGGTGAAGACCGCGGCCGGACGGCCCGCCAGCTCGCCGAGACGCTCGCCGGTCTTCGTCTCCACCGGCAGCGGACAGGAAAGGCCCCGCGCCGCCAGATGCTCCATCAGCCCAATGAAGAAGGGCAAGTCGCCCTTGTCCACGCGCTTCTCGTAGAGCGTCAGGATGAAGGTGCCGGTCTCGGTGTGCACCAGGAAGTTCGAGTTCTCGACGCCCTCGGCGATGCCCTTGTAGCTGAGCAGCGCGCCGAGCCCGTACGGCGCGAGGAAAGCGGCGAGTTCGGGCTCGCTGACATCGGTGTAGACGGCCATGGCTCAGGCTTCCTCGCTCAGCGCCCCGGCGGGGGCGAGCGGGCGGTTGGCGCCGTTGACGAAGGCCATGTCGGCCGAGGTCAGCGGCGTGTCGCGTAGGCTGCGCATTACCGGAAAATTCTCGTTCTCCTCGGCGGTCCGCACCAGCTCGATCCGCACCTCGAAGCGCTCGCGAAACGCGTCGATGATCTCGTCAACGACGATCTCCGGCGCCGAGGCGCCCGCCGACATCGCGATGGTCGCGCCCTCGCCGATGATCTCCCAAGGGATGTCCGTAGCGCGCTGGACCAGGCGCCCCGCCATCGCGCCGGCCCGCGTCGCGACTTCCACCAGCCGCATCGAGTTCGACGAGTTCGGCGCGCCGACGATCAGGAACACGTCCGCCCCCGGGGCCGCAGCCTTCACCGCTTCCTGCCGGTTGGTGGTGGCGTAGCAGATGGATTCCGACGACGGCGCCGTCATTTCCGGGAAGCGCTCGTTCAGCGCCGCGATGATGCCGGCGGTATCGTCGACCGAGAGCGTCGTCTGCGTCACGAAGCCGAGCGCCGCGGGATCCGCCGGGGACAACCGTGCGACGTCTTCCACGGTCTCGACCAGCGTCACCTCGCCGGGTGCCAGCTGCCCCATGGTGCCGATCACTTCCGGGTGCCCCTTGTGGCCGATCAGGAGCACGTGGCGGCCGCGACGGACGTGCAGCATCGCCTGCTTGTGCACTTTCGAGACCAGCGGGCAGGTCGCGTCGAGATAGAGGAGTTCGCGCAAGGCCGCCTCGGCCGGCACCGACTTCGGCACGCCATGGGCCGAGAACACCACCGGCTGGCCGTCGTCGGGAACGTTGGCGAGTTCCTTGACGAACACGGCGCCGAGCGTCTCCAGCCCCTCGACCACGTAGCGGTTGTGCACGATCTCGTGGCGCACATAGACCGGGGCGCCGTATTTCTTCAGCGCGAGCACAACGATCTGGATCGCCCGGTCGACGCCGGCGCAGAAGCCCCGCGGCTCGCAGAGGCGGATGGTCAGATCGGGCTTGGCAAGGGTCTGGAGCAAGGCGCTCTCCGTTCGCGGCCGGCACGAGATGCCCGGCATCGCTCTGTCGCGAATGAAGGGATGGCGCCCCCCTCTGTCAACCCTTGGCGCGGGATCCGGCGCGCGGTGGTGCGACCGCGCTCCTGCCGCGCCGGGCCGATTTCCAGAGGAAAGCCCCGAGCATACCCGCCAGGACCAGCGCCAGGCCGAACCAGGTAAAGGCGTATTGCAGGTGGTTGTTCGGGATCTCGACGATCGTCGTGCCGCCGACAGGGTAGCCCGCCTCTTTCGGTGTCGGACCATGGTCGACGAAGAACGGCAGCAGCGCGCCGCCCGCCGGCAGCCCCGCCGCCATCTCCGGCATGTTGCGCCAGAAGAAGGCGTTCTGCTGCGGGTTGTTGTCCGGCAGCCAGCTGTCCGGCTTCTCCGACAGGGGATTACGGGCGAGGCCGGTGAACTCGACATCGCCTTGCGGCAGCGGCGGTCGGGTGGCGGGGTCCTTGAGGTCATAGGGGACGAAACCGCGGTTGACGAACAGCCGGCGACCGTCCGACAGCTCCAGCGGGACATAGACGTTCCAGCCGCTGTCGCCGTTGAAGGTGGTGAAGAAGAAGCGCTCGCCGCCGGGCTGGAAGCGGCCGGAGACGTCGACGGGACGGTATTCGACATCAGCGGTGCTGTCGTAGATCTGCTCGATCTCCTCCAACGGCGCTGGCGCGGAGTGGACGCGCTCGTCGATCTGCTGGATCAGCGTCTCCTTCCAGGCGAGGCGCTGCAGCTGCCAGGCCCCGAGGCCGCAAAGCAGCACGATGGCGACGAGACAGATGACGACGCCGATCCAGAAGCGCGGACCGGAGGTCGGTCGCGGTGCGTCGGAAATGCTCATGTCAGGCTCCGTCCCCGCCCCCGAGCCGGCCCTCGGCCGCGCGGTTGCGGTATTGCAGGCCGATCATCAGGCCCTTGAGGATGCGCAGCAAAGGCAGGCAGAGCGCCAGCGTCAGCGGCAACCAGACGAGTAGATGCACCCAGAGCGGCGGGCTGTAGGAGACCTCGACAAACAGCGCGAGGCCGACGACCACGAAACCGATCAAGAGGATGACGAAAACCGCCGGCCCGTCGCCGGCGTCGATGAAAGCATAGTCGAGGCCGCAGACCGAGCAGGCGGGCGCGAGCTTGAGATAGCCGTCGAAGAGCTTTCCTTGCCCGCACTGCGGACAGCGTCCGCGCGTCGCCATTTTCGCCGCGTCGACCGGCGCATGCATCGCGGTATCCTCTAGCATGGCGCCAATCCTTGTTCCGGCGGCGCCAACCCTTTGGTCGCGCCGCCTCCAACGAAAAAAGGCGGCCACCGGGTGCGCCGCCTTTTCCCAACTCTACCCTTGCCGGGCCAAATGGCCAGGCGCGGTGTTATTCGGCGTGGAGCACCGCGCCCCAGCTTCCCCAGACGTAGATGGAGAAGAAGAGGAACAGCCAGACGACGTCGACGAAATGCCAGTACCAGGCGGCCGCCTCGAAGCCAAAGTGCTTCTCCGGGGTGAACTGGTGCTTGGCGGCGCGGATCAGGCAGACCAGCAGGAAGATCGTGCCGACGACGACATGGAAGCCATGGAAGCCGGTCGCCATGAAGAAGGTCGAGCCGTAGATCGAGCCGGAGAAAGCGAAGGGCGCGTGGGCGTATTCGTAATACTGGACATAGGAGAAGATCAGGCCGAGCACGACGGTAAGCGTCAGGCCGGTGAGCAGGCCCTTGCGGTCGTTGTGCAGCAGCGCGTGGTGCGCCCAGGTGACGGTCGTGCCCGAGAGCAGCAGCGTCACGGTGTTGAACAGCGGCAGGTGCAGCGGATCGAGAACCTCGATGCCGACCGGCGGCCACTGGCCACCCAGCGCCTCGACACGCGCGGCCTGGATCGCCTCGTTCGGGAAGAGGCTGGCATCGAAGAAGGCCCAGAACCAGGCGACGAAGAACATCACCTCGGAGGCGATGAACATAATCATGCCATAGCGAAGGTGCAGCGACACGACCTTGGTGTGCGCGCCTTCCTGGCCTTCCTTGATGGTGTCAGACCACCAGGCGTACATAACGTAGAGAATCACCGCGAGGCCGAGGAAGAAGATCCAGGGCGTGGCGAAGTCGATTCCGAACATCACCATCTGCTGCTCGGCGAGATGGCGCATCCACGCCACCGCACCGAAGAACATCACCAGGGAGCCCATCGACGCCATGAACGGCCACGGGCTGGGGTCGATGATGTGGTAGTCATGCTGTTTGCCGTGAGTGTCGGCCATATCTGTATCCCCGATTCCCTGCCCTCGGTCCCGATGTCCTGTGTAACCCAGAACGACGGCCTGCTCTAGTTCGCCGACGTGCTGCCCTGCGGCAACCCGCCGTCTATAGTTTGTTCGCGGCGGGCTGCCCCGCCTCGGCACCCGCTGCCGCCACCGGCTTCTCGTCCGCCGCCTTGAAGAAGGTGTAGGACAAGGTGATTGGCGGAAGATCGCGCATCTCCTCGGAGTCGATCATCGCGGGATCGACGAAGAAGATGATCGGCATGTCTTTCGTCTCGCCCGGCTCCAGCGTCTGGTCCGAGAAGCAGAAACACTGCAGCTTGTTGAAGTAGCTGCCGGCGGTATCGGGCGTCACGCCATAGGTCGCCTGCGCGGTGACGCGCTGGTTCGACAGGTTCTTGACGCGGTAGCTGGTCTGCCGGACTTCGCCGAGGCGGACCTTCATCTCGCGTTCGGTGGGCTGGAAGGCCCAGGGAACGTCCGGCGACGCGTTCGAATCGAAGCGCACCGTCACGACGCTGTCGAGCACGCGGCTCGGCGCGGTTTCGGCCCGCTGCGTGGTGCCGCCATAGCCGGTGATCTGGCAGAACATGCGATAGAGCGGCACCGAGGCATAGGCCGCCCCGACCATGCCGCAGGCGAAGGCGAGGCACGCGATGGCGACCGTCCTGTCACGGCTGCGGTTGCGCGGGGTGGGGCTCTCGGTGGCCATGGCGTCAGCCCATCTTCGCGATGGTGACGACGTAGAACACGCCGACGAGCACCACGAGAAACACGCCGATCGCGATCGAGCGCTGGCGCCGCGCGCGCTGTTCCCGCTCCGTCAAGGTGACCCGCTCTTCGCTCATCTCAGGCTCCGATCAGGCCGAGGCGTGCCACGGAGGCCTCGCCGATCAGCACCAGGAAGAGGGCAAAGAGATAGAAGATCGAGAAGGCGAACAGCCGCTTGGCCGGGAGCATCTTCGGGTCCGCATCCGCCATGCGGAAAGTCTTGACGGCGAGCCACAGGAAGTTGGCGCCTAGAAGCACCGAGACCGCGCCGTAGACCGGACCGGCAAAGCCGAGCGCGAACGGCAGCACGCCGACCGGCACCAGGATTAGCGAGTAGACGAGGATGTGCATGCGCGTCGTCGCCTCGCCGGAGACGTTGGGCAGCATCGGCACGCCGGCGGCGCCGTAGTCCTTCATCTTGAACATGGCGAGCGCCCAGAAGTGCGGCGGCGTCCAGAGGAAGATGATGAGAAACAGGACGACGCTTTCCAGCGAGATGCCGCCGGTGACGCAGGCCCAGCCGATCATCGGTGGGAAGGCGCCGGCGGCGCCGCCGATGACGATGTTCTGCGGCGTCGAGCGCTTCAGGCCCATCGTGTAGACGACGGCGTAGAAGAAAATGGTGAAGGCGAGGAAGGCCGCGGAGAACCAGTTGGTGGCAAGGCCGAGCGTCATGACCGAGAGCAGCGACAGCGCCATGCCGAAGGCTGCCGCCGTGCCCGGCAGGATGCGGCCGGCCGGAACCGGTCGCTTCGCGGTCCGCGCCATGATCGCGTCGATGTCGGCGTCGTACCACATGTTGAGGGCGCCGGAGGCGCCGGCGCCGAGCGCGATCGACAGGATGGCGATCACTGCCAACGCCGGATCGATATCGCCCGGGGCCATCAGGAGCCCGGTGATCGCCGTCAGCACCACCAGCGACATGACCCGCGGCTTCAGGAGAGCGAAGAAGTCGCGCGGTTCCGCCAAGCTGATGCCGTCACGGGCAACGAAAGCGGGGGCGATGTCTGTGTTGAGCAGCGTCAAGATGATCCTCGGGCCTGTGCATCTGCGGCTTGGTCAGCCGGCCGCGCCAGTGGCGGAAGATGCCGGGCCGGCAAGCGGCCCACGTCTGTTCATGCAACGATCCCGGCGACTAGGCCGGGATCGTCTTGGATCGAAGCCGAGCGCTTACCGAATGCGCGGCAGCTGTTCCCACTGGTGGAACGGCGGCGGCGAGGTGAGCTGCCATTCGAGCGTGGTGGCGCCCTCACCCCAGGGATTGTTGCCGGCGACGCGCTTCTTCGAGAAGGCCTCGTAGATCCCGTAGAGGAAGATCAGGACGGCGAAGCCCGAGAGGTAGGAGCCCATCGAGGACACGTAGTTCCAGCCGGCGAACGCGTCGGGATAGTCTACGTAGCGGCGGGGCATGCCCTGGGCGCCCAGGAAGTGCTGCGGGAAGAAGACGAGGTTCACGCCGACGAAGGTGACGTAGAAGTGCAGCTTGCCGATGGTCTCGTTGTACATGTAGCCGGTCATCTTGGGGAACCAGTAGTACCAGCCCGCGAAGATGGCGAAGACCGCGCCGAGCGACAGCACGTAGTGGAAGTGGGCGACAACGTAATAGGTGTCGTGCAGCACCCGGTCCATGCCGGCATTGGCGAGCTTCACGCCGGTCACGCCACCCAGCGTGAACAGGAAGATGAAGCCGATCGCCCAGAGCATCGGCGTCTTGAACGAGATCGACCCGCCCCACATCGTCGCGATCCAGGAGAAGATCTTGATGCCGGTGGGCACCGCGATCACCATGGTGGCGAACACGAAGTAGCGCTGCGTGTTGAGCGACAGGCCCGTGGTGTACATGTGGTGGGCCCACACGACGAAGCCGACGACGCCGATCGCGACCATGGCATAGGCCATGCCGAGGTAGCCGAAGATCGGCTTCTTCGAGAAGGTCGAGATGACATGGCTGACGATGCCGAAGCCGGGCAGGATCAGGATGTACACCTCGGGATGACCGAAGAACCAGAACAGGTGCTGGTAGAGGATCGGATCGCCGCCGCCGGCCGCGGTGAAGAAGGTCGTGCCGAAGTTACGGTCGGTCAGCATCATGGTGATGGCGCCGGCGAGCACGGGCAGCGACAGGAGCAGCAGGAAGGCGGTGACGAGCACGGCCCAGGCGAACAGCGGCATCTTGTGCAGCGTCATGCCGGGGGCGCGCATGTTGAGGATGGTGGTGATGAAGTTGATCGCGCCGAGGATCGAAGACGCACCGGCAATGTGCAGCGCAAAGATCGCGAGATCGACCGCGGGACCTGGGTGACCGGTGGTCGACAGCGGCGGATACATGGTCCAACCGGTGCCGGCGCCGTTCGAGCCAGGCGCACCCTCGACGAACATCGACAGCACGAGCAGCAGCAGCGCCGGGACGAGCAGCCAGAACGAGATGTTGTTGAGGCGCGGGAACGCCATGTCCGGCGCGCCGATCATGATCGGCACCATCCAGTTGGCGAAACCACCGATCAGCGCCGGCATGACCGTGAAGAAGATCATGATCAGGCCGTGGCCGGTGACGAAGACGTTGTAGACCGCCGGATCGCCGAAGATCTGGACGCCAGGCTCCTGCAGCTCCATGCGCATCGCGATCGACAGGGCACCACCGATGATGCCGGAGACGATGGCGAAGATCAGGTAGAGGGTCCCGATGTCCTTGTGGTTGGTCGAGTAGACCCAGCGCGTCCAGCCGGTCGGCCGGTGATCGTGATGGGCATCGTGGGCAGCGTCGTGCGCCATGGAGTTCTCCTAGAAGCCTATCTTAGCGACCGGCGACCGAAACGGTGCCTGCGGACTGGATGGAAGCGGTCAGCGCCTTGTTGGCCTCGCCGACATCGCTCGCGGCAGCTGCCAACCAAGTGGCGAACTGTTCCTTCGAGACGACACGCAGCGAGATCGGCATGTAGGCGTGATCGCGGCCGCAGAGCTCGGAGCACTGGCCGTAGAAAATGCCTTCCTTCAGCGCTTCGAACCAGTATTCGTTGTTGCGGCCCGGTACGGCGTCAACCTTGACGCCCATCGACGGCAGCGCGAACGAGTGAATCACGTCGCCGGAGGTGGCGAGGACGCGAATAACGGTATCGACCGGCACGACGAGCTCGTTGTCGACGGTCAGCAGCCGCGGGTATTGGTTCATGTTTTCCTTGCCGGAGCCCGGACGATCGGTCTCCTGCATCATGTATGACTCGAAGGCGACCGGCTCGGCGACCGGCGCAGCCTCGCCCGCGGCGGCAGGCGCGGCAGCAGCGGCGACGACCGGCTGGTACTCATAACCCCAGTACCACTGGTAACCGGTAGCCTTGATGGTCAGCTCGGGGTCGCGCGGCGGGTTGTACTGTTCGGTCAAGAGCTGGAAGGACGGGATCGCGAGGCAGAGCAGGATCAGCACCGGCGCCACCGTCCAGACCACCTCGATCAAGGTGTTGTGGCTGGTGCGCGACGCCACCGGGTTGCGGCGCTCGCTGTAGCGATAAGCGACCCAAGCGAGCAGCACGGCGACCAGGATGGTGATCGGGATGATGAAGAAGAGCGTGTAGGTGCTGAACCAGTGGATGCTGCGCTCGACCGGCGACAGCGCCTCCTGCAGGTTGATGCCCCAGTTGTGGGGCTGGCCGGGATGCTGCGCATCCTGCGCGGCGGCGCCCAGACTGGTCGCCAACAACGCCGCTGCCGAGATGATCGTTCTTTTCACTAATGCTCTCCCTTGCGCGGACACGTCGGCCTTGGCGATCCCGTCATCGTCAAATCTGCAGCGGAGCCGCGCCAATCCAGCCTAGATTGCCTCGCCGCTTCTAGCCGGATGCCCGTCAGGTTCAAACCACGAAAACGCCTTTTCTGCAACATTTCCAAACTAGCCGGGCCTTGCGACATTTTCGCAAGGCAGCGGCGCGGCCTGCGGCAATTCCGCCGCAATCGGGCCGGCAGGGCAGTCCACCAGGAATTTGCCCCGCGGTAAAAATTCGGTGGTCCGGGGTCGGTGACATCACGCCCCGGCCTATGCGACGATCTGCAGGGCGGTAACCTTCTGTTGTCCATATTTGTCGCAAGATCGCGGTGATGCTGATTCGGATGAGATCATGACCATGAGACTGAAGACCGTTCTCGGCGCCTGCGTCCTCGTGTCGGCGCTGGCCGGATCGGTGCCCGGCGCGCTGGCGCAGGCCGGCGCGAGCGGCGCGGTGAAATCGCAGCATGGCGCCTGGGCAGTGGTCTGCGACAAGCCGGCCGGCGCGCCGAGCGATCAGTGCGCGCTGCTGCAGAACGTCGTCGCCGAGGACCGGCCCGAGGTCGGCCTCTCCGTGGTCGCGCTGAAGACGGCCGACCAGAAGGCGCGGATCCTGCGCATCCTCGCGCCGCTCGGCATCCTGCTGCCGAACGGGCTCGGCCTCTATGTCGACGGCAAGGATATCGGCCGCGCCCAGTTCGTGCGCTGCTTCTCCGACGGCTGCTATGCCGAGGTGATCCTCGTCGACACGCTGCTGGACACGCTGAGCAAGGGCAAGAGCGCGACCTTCATCGTGTTCCAGACCCCGGAAGAGGGCATCGGCATTCCGGTCGACCTCAACGGTTTCGGCGAGGGCTTCAAGGCGCTTCCGTAAAGCCGGCCGCCCCCGAGCCATCGCTGCGGGAAACGCGCGGCGCGCATTGGAACCATGGCCCGCGACGCTTATGTCGGGGGCGATGACAACCGAAAACGGACGGCTTCCATGACCGCATCGCTGATCGAGCGCTTCGACATCTCCCGCGCCGGGATCGACCGCATCCTCGGCGACGTGCTGGCCGGGGCGGACGACGGGGAGCTGTTCCTCGAATACCGCGAGTCCGAGTCGCTGTCCTTCGACAATGGCCGGCTGAAGCAAGGCAATTTCAACACCGAGCAAGGTTTTGGCCTGCGCGTCGTCTCGGGCGAGGCTGTCGGCTACGCCCATGCCGGCGATCTGTCGGAGGCCGCCCTCGGGCGTGCGGCCGCCGCGGTGTCGGCGGTGAAGACCGGCCATGTCGGCGTCTACGCCGATGCCCCGCCGCGCACCAATCAGAAGCTTTACGGCGACGAGAACCCGATCCCCTCCCCCGGCTTCGAGGCGAAGGTCCGTCTGCTGCAGGACATCGACGCCTATCTCCGAAGCAAGGGCGAAGCGGTCCGCCAGGTCTCGGTGACGCTCGGCTCGCAATGGCAGAATGTCGAGATCCTGCGCGCCGACGGCCAGCTGGTGCGCGACATCCGGCCGCTGGTGCGCATCAACGTCTCCGTCGTCGCCGGCCGCGGCGACCGCCAGGAGACCGGCTCCTTTGGCGCCGGCGGGCGCACCGGCTTCGGCGAATTCCTCGTTACCGCGCGCTGGCAGCACATCGCCGACGAGGCGCTGCGCCAGGCGATGGTCAATCTCGATGCCGTACCGGCGCCGGCCGGCGCCTTCGACATCGTGCTCGGCGCCGGCTGGCCCGGCGTTATGCTGCACGAGGCGGTCGGGCACGGGCTCGAGGGCGACTTCAACCGCAAGAAAACCTCGGCCTTTTCCGGCCTCCTCGGCCAGCAGGTCGCCGCCAAGGGCGTTACCGTCGTCGACGACGGCACCATCGCCGAGAAGCGCGGATCCCTCACCATCGACGACGAGGGCACGCCGACCAACCGCACCGTGCTGATCGAGGACGGCAAGCTCGTCGCCTACATGCAGGATCGCCAGAACGCCCGGCTGATGGGCATGGCCGCCACCGGCAACGGCCGCCGGCAGTCCTACGCGCATGTGCCGATGCCCCGCATGACCAATACGATGATGCTCGCCGGCGACAAGACGCCGGAGGAGATCATCGCCTCGGTCAAGGACGGCATCTACGCCGTCTCCTTCGGTGGCGGGCAGGTCGACATCACCTCCGGCAAGTTCGTCTTCGGCTGCACCGAGGCCTACCGCATCCACAACGGCAAGGTCGGCGAGGCGCTGAAGGGCGCCATGCTGATCGGCAACGGCCCGGAGGCGATGCACCGCGTCTCGATGATCGGCAACGACCTCGCCCTCGACACCGGCATCGGCATGTGCGGCAAGGCCGGCCAGGGCGTGCCCGTCGGCGTCGGCCAGCCGCACCTCCGGATGGACCAGATCACCGTCGGCGGCACCGAGGCCTGATCGCGGCCACGCCGGGCAAAACGCCACAAGGGCGGGACGGCCGAGGTCCTCCCGCCGGCTGTCGTGCCCTTACGGATAGAGCCGCGTGCGAGACCAGCCTGCATCCGGGGTCACGCGGCTGAACTGGATGCGGTCGTGCAGGCGGAATTCGCCGTCCTTCCAGAACTCGATCTCGCTCGGGACCACGCGAATGCCCGACCAGTTGGGCGGACGCGGGACGTCGCCTGGGAACTCGGCGTCCAGTTCGGCGACGCGGTCGATCAGCACCTGCCGGCTTTCCAGCGGCCGCGACTGCGCGGAAGCGATTGCGCCGAGCCGGCTCTGTCTGGCGCGTGAGGCGAAATAGGCGTCTGCCTCGGTATCGGTGACGACCTCGATCGCGCCGCGGACGCGGACCTGGCGGCGCAGCGACTTCCAGTGGAATCCCATCGCCGCCTTGCCGCTGGCGAGGATTTCGCGGCCTTTCGCGCTCTCGAAATTCGTGTAGAAGACAAAGCCACGGGCGTCGAAACCCTTGAGCAGGACCATCCGCACATCCGGAAGGCCGGCGCTGTCGACGCTCGCGAGCGCCAAAGCGTTCGGGTCGTTCGGCTCGGTGGCCTCGGCCTCCTTCAGCCAACTGGCGAACAGATCGAAAGGATCGTCGCCGACGACAGTTTCACCAAGGGTTAAACTTTCATTGGTCATAGTGGTGTCGGGCTCCCTTGCGTCTTCCGCCCACCGCCGATCAAGACCTGGGCCTGCGAGACATACGACCGCAATGCAGCTGATCAAAGTCCCCTTCCTGATCTGCCTCGCGATTTCGCCGCTCTCCGGCTGCGTCGTGTCCGGCGGCGGCATGGAGGAGATGGTCGACCGCAGCATCGTCACCAACTCCATCGCCCCCGCCAAGCCGGCGACCCCGGCCGAGGCGCCCGACCAGACCTCCGACCGCAACATGGTGCGCAATGCCGTCTCGGCGGCGGACCTGCACGCGGCCGCCGAGCAGCCGACCGCCTGGGCCAACACCGACACCGGCGCCACCGGCGTCATTACCGCGATCAAGGAAGTGCGGGCGGGCGACGTGATCTGCCGCCAGTTCCAGACCTCGCGCCAGCGCTTCGACGGCGTCGCGCTCTACAATGGCGAGGCTTGCACCAAGGGCCAGGGCGAGTGGACGTTGACAAGGTTCAACGAAGGCTCCTGACGACCCGCTGGCGGCGCGCGGCCCTTAAATCGGGACGCGCAGTGGCCATATAGGGGCGCAAGGGCCATATTAATGGCCGTTCTTCTTTCACCGCCATCTCGGCTGGCAGCTTCTCGCGAGGCGCCGCCGCCCTCATAACGTGGAGCCTTCCGGCTCCCCGGACTCCGCCAGGATCGAAACCATGCGTGACCCCTACGCCATCCTTGGCGTCGCCAAAACGGCCAGCGAAAAGGAAATCAAGAGCGCCTTCCGCAAGCTTGCCAAGAAGTATCATCCCGACTCGAACACCTCGGATCCGACCGCCGGCGTGCGCTTCAACGAGGCGAACCAGGCCTACGAGATCCTTGGCGACAAGGAGAAGCGCGCCCAGTTCGACCGCGGGGAGATCGACAATGACGGCAAGCCGAAGTTCCAGGGCTTTCCCGGCGGCGGCGGCGGCAGCCCGTTCGGCAATGCCGGCGGCGGCCAGTCGTTCGATTTCCGTTCTGGCGGCGGCGAGGCCGACAGCATTTTCGGCGACTTCTTCGAGCAGGCCTTCGGCGGCCGTGGCGCTCAGGCCCGCGGCGGCGCGCGGCCGGGCTTCACCGGAGCGCGGCAGGCGGCCGCCAAGGGCGAGGACATCCGCGCCAACCTGAAGGTCCGGCTGGAGGACATCGTCGCGGAGGAAAAGGTCGAGGCGATCTTTCCGTCCGGCAAGCATCTTGCCATCAAGCTCCCGCATGGCGTCGAGAACGGCCAGACCATCCGCCTGCGCGGCCAGGGCCAGCCCGGCTTCGGCAATGGCGCCCCGGCCGGCGACGCGCTGATCACCATCGACTTCGTGCCGCACCGGCGCTTCGAGGTCGATGGTCGCGACCTGAAGCTCGACCTCCCCGTGCCGATCCGCACCGCCGTGCTCGGCGGCAAGGTGCCGGTGGAGACGCTGGACGGGCGGATCTCGCTGTCGCTTCCGGCCTGGACGAATTCCGGCAAGACGCTTCGGCTCAAGGGCAAGGGTCTGACCAAGGTCAGCGGCGAGCGGGGCGACATTCTGGTGACCGTGCGGATCGTCCTGCCGGCAGAAAAAGACGAACAGCTCGCCGCCTTCTTCGCGGCAAAACCCGCGGACGAGTAGGACGCCAAACGCCCGCCGCTCGCTGCCGTTCGGGCGGGACAAGGGACGCGCCGGCGGCGGTCAACTTGAAGGCGGGCCGATGCTATGCCATACCCGCCGCCGCGCCGGCACTGCCGGGGCACCGGGTTAGGGATGGACGACATGGCAGTATCGAACGGCGCCGCCGCAGGCGGATTGATGGCAGGCAAGCGTGGCCTCATCATGGGCGTCGCCAACAACCGATCGATCGCCTGGGGCATTGCCAAGGCGCTGGCCGACCAGGGCGCCGAGATCGCCCTCACCTACCAGGGCGACGCCCTGAAGAAGCGGGTCGAGCCGCTGGCCGCTGAACTCGGCGCCTTCGTCGCGGGCCATTGCGACGTCGCCGACGGGGCGACGATCGACGCGGTGTTCGCTGGGATCGAGGAAAAGTGGGGAAAGATCGACTTTCTCGTCCACGCCATCGGCTTCTCCGACAAGGACGAACTGACCGGCCGCTACGTCGACACGTCCGAGGGCAACTTCACCAAGACGATGCTGATCTCGGTCTACTCGTTCACGGCCGTCGCGCAGCGCGCCGAGAAGCTGATGAGCGATGGCGGCTCGATGCTGACGCTGACCTATTACGGCGCAGAGAAGGTGATGCCGCACTACAACGTGATGGGTGTCGCCAAGGCGGCTCTCGAGGCCTCGGTGCGTTATCTCGCTGTCGACCTCGGCAAGCAGAAGATCCGCGTCAACGCGATTTCCGCCGGTCCGATCAAGACGCTCGCCGCCTCCGGCATCGGCGACTTCCGCTATATCCTGAAGTGGAATGAGTACAACTCGCCGCTGAAGCGCACCGTGACGATCGACGAGGTCGGCCAGTCCGCACTCTATCTCCTGTCCGACATGTCGACCGCCGTCACCGGCGAGATCCACCATGTCGACTCCGGCTACCACACCGTCGGCATGAAGGCCGTCGATGCGCCTGACATCTCGGTCGTCAAGGACTGATCCGGCCCCTCCTCCCGCATGACCGTGACCACCGCATGAGCCTGCCGCATCTCTTCCTCTGCCGTCATGGCCAGACCGACTGGAACGCCGAAGGTCGGCTGCAGGGGCAGGAGGAGATCCCGCTGAACGCGCTCGGCCGCAGCCAGGCCGCCCGCAACGGTCAGCGGCTGGCAAGCCTCCTCGGCAGCGAGATCGGCAATTACCGCTTCGTCGCCAGTCCGATGCAGCGCACGCGCCAGACGATGCAGATCATCCGCGGCCAACTGGGGCTCGACCCCGAGGTCTACGAGACCGACGCGCGGCTGATCGAACTCCACTTCGGCGACTGGCAGGGATCGACGCTGGACGAGGTCGCCGTTCGCGACCCGGCGGCCGTCTCGGAGCGCGAGACGAAGAAGTGGACTTTCGTCCCGCCGGGGACGCCAGCCGAGAGCTATGACATGCTGGCGGAACGCGCGAAGCCGGTGTTCGAGGGGCTGTCCGGTCCGACCATCCTCGTCGCGCATGGCGGGATCTTGCGCTCGTTCCTGAAGCTTTATGGCGCGATGCCGCCGGCCGATGCGGCGCACCTCCTCATCCCGCAGGACCTTATCCTGGAATACAGCGACGGCGAGATCGACTGGGTCTGACGGGTTCTTCCGCAGGAGCGCCCAGCCGTTTGCTACGATATGCGCAAGGTGCAGCGGCTCTCCGCTTCAGGCGCAGGCTGCCTCGTCGATAATGACGTGAGCGACCATGCCGGGCTCGACGGCGGCATAGTTGAACGCGCCGGGCAGGACATAGGTGGTGCCGTCGGCAAAGGTCAGCAGCGACGCGTCGGGATCGATGGCGGCGACGATGCCGGTCTTCTCTTCTGCCTTGGCCGGAATCGTCAGCGCGACGCTGAGGACGGAGCTGGCAAAGAACGCAATAATTTTCCTGGTCATGTCCATCCCTCGAAACCCTGATACCCCTGGCACGACGACAGCCCCCGCCCGCGCGCACCTCCTGAAGCCTCGAGCGACGTGCCCGCATCTTCTGGAAGCTTACTGTTCGGGCCGATTGTGTCTTTTGCGTGCGATAAAGCCTGTGTGTCGCTGCCGACACGATATTTGACCGGACGCCACGGCCTGACTTAAACCGCAGTCGCCGATCCCTTCCCGACATCCGCGGAAATCTCCATGTCGCATAATAGTTACGGACATCTTTACCGCGTCACGACCTGGGGCGAGAGCCATGGGCCGGCGATCGGCTGCGTCGTCGACGGGACCCCGCCGGGCCTGCGTTTCTCGACCGCCGACATCCAGGCTTTTCTCGACAAGCGCCGGCCGGGGCAGTCGCGCTTCACCACGCAGCGGCAGGAGCCGGATGCGGTCCGCATCCTCTCCGGCGTCGTGCCGGGGACGAGCGAAGGGGAGTGGATCTCCACCGGCACGCCGATCGCGATGCAGATCGACAATGTCGACCAGCGCTCGAAGGACTATTCCGACATCGCCAAGCGCTACCGCCCGGGCCATGCCGACATCAGCTACGACATGAAATACGGCGTGCGCGACTTTCGCGGCGGCGGCCGGTCCTCGGCGCGCGAGACCGCGACGCGCGTCGCCGCCGGTGCGCTGGCCCGTCTGGTGGTGCCCGGCCTCACCGTGCGCGGCGCCCTGGTGCGGATCGGCGAGATCGAGATCGATCGCTCGCGCTGGGACGATGCGGAGATCGACAACAACCCGTTCTTCTGCCCGGACCCCGAGACCGCCAGGGAATGGGAGACCTATCTCGACGCCATCCGCAAGCGCGGCTCGTCCGTGGGCGCCGTGGTCGAGATCACCGCGACCGGCGTGCCGGCCGGCCTCGGCGCGCCGCTCTACGCCAAGCTCGATCAGGACATCGCCTCCAACCTGATGTCAATCAACGCCGTGAAGGGCGTCGAGATCGGCAACGGCTTTGCCGCTGCCGAGCTCTCCGGCGAGGAGAATGCCGACGAGATCCGCATTGGCGCCGACGGCCAGCCGGAATTCCTGTCGAACCATGCCGGCGGCATTCTCGGCGGCATCGCCACCGGCCAGCCGATCGTCGCGCGATTCGCGGTGAAGCCGACATCCTCGATCCTCACCCCCCGCCGCTCGATCGACGCCGACGGGCAGGAGGTCGACGTGATGACCAAGGGCCGCCACGATCCTTGCGTCGGCATCCGCGCGGTGCCGATCGGCGAGGCGATGGTCGCCTGTGCGCTGGCCGACCATTATCTCCGCCACCGGGGCCAGACCGGCCGTGGCTGATCTCTTTGGCGCAAGGCCTTGGAAACCGGCTGCGCCAGCCCTAGCTCGCAGCACATGAGCACGCGCCTCTACCACCATCCGATCTTCGCCGAGCACCTGACCGGGCTCGGCCATCCCGAGCGGCCGGAACGGATGCAGGCGGTCGCGGCGGCGTTGGAGGCGGAAGCCTTCCAGCACCTCGACCGGCAGGAGGCCCCGGAGGGTTCGCTCGAGGCGATCTACCGCTGCCATCCCCAGGCCTTTGTGCGGCGCGTCGCCAAGTCCATTCCCGAGGAGGGCATGGCGAGGATAGACGGCGACACCGTGGTCAGCCCGAAGAGCTTTTCGGCCGCCCTCCATGCTGTCGGCGCTGCCTGCGCCGGCGTGGACGACGTTATCGGCGGCGAGGCCGCGAACGTCTTCGTCGCCGCCCGGCCGCCCGGCCACCATGCCGAGCGCGAGACGGCGATGGGCTTCTGCCTGTTCAACACCGCTGCCGTCGCCGCCCGCCACGCCCAGGCCGTCCATGGCCTCGAAAGGGTGGCGATCGTCGACTGGGACGTGCACCACGGCAACGGCACGCAGGAGATCTTCTTCGACGACCCCTCCGTCTTCTACGCCTCGACCCACCAGATGCCGCTGTTTCCCGGCACCGGCGCACGCGACGAAGTGGGCGCCGGCAACATCTTCAACGCACCGCTCCGGTCCGGCGATGGCGGCGATGAGTTTCGCGAGGCTTTCCTCACCCGCGTCCTGCCGGGGCTCATCGCCTTCCAGCCGGAGCTCGTCATCATCTCGGCCGGCTTCGATGCGCACCACCGCGACCCGCTGGCCTCGCTGCAACTCGTCGAAGACGATTTCGACTGGGCGACTGGCAAGTTGATGGAGATTGCCGACCGCCATGCCGGTGGCCGCCTCGTCAGCCTGCTCGAGGGCGGCTACGATCTCGTCGGTCTCGACAAATCGGTGTCGGCGCACGTGAAACGCCTGATGCTCGGCTGACCGAGTTCGCGTAAAAGGAACAGCATGGCCGCAGACACCACCGTCCCCGCCGACGATTCGGACATCAAGCGCATGAGCTTCGAGGAAGCTCTGTCGGCGCTCGAGCGGATCGTCGCCGATCTCGAGCACGGCGACGTGCCGCTCGACATCTCGATTCGCATCTATGAGCGCGGCGAGAAGCTGAAGAACCATTGCGAGCGCCTGCTCTCGGTCGCCGAGGACAAGGTCGAGAAGATCAAGCTCTCGCGCGCCGGCAAGCCGGTGGGCACCGAGCCGCTCGATCCCGCCTAAATCCTGATCATGTCTCGCGTAGGCGGACGCGCTTTCGCTCCTCCGGGCAGGCAGTTCGGGCGCTCCTGAGCAAATTTTCCGCAGCGAGAGGTGCGTAAAAGCGCCTTGTCGGGCATAACGCCTTGTCGAGGTCACTTTCGACACGATCTAAGAACAACGACAAGGGCCGTGCAGACATGGCCTTCGATGCCACCGGTCCGGTTTCAGGATCGCGAGGACAGTGAAAGGTGCCGAGTTCCGTGTCAGATCAGCCTGAGACCCCCCTCCTCGATCGGATCGAGTCCCCTGCTGATCTCCGGGCGATGAAGGAAAGCGACCTGCGTCAGGTCGCCGACGAGCTGCGCACCGATCTCATCGACGCGGTGTCGCGCACCGGCGGGCATCTCGGTGCCGGACTTGGCGTGGTCGAGCTGACGGTCGCGCTGCACTACGTCTTCAACACGCCGGACGACCGCATCATCTGGGACGTCGGCCACCAGGCCTATCCGCACAAGATTCTCACCGGTCGCCGCGAGGGCATGCGCACCATCCGCCAGGAAGGCAGCCTTTCCGGCTTCGCCAAGCGCACCGAGAGCGCCTACGATCCGTTCGGCGCAGGCCATTCCTCGACGTCGATCTCGGCCGGCCTCGGCATGGCCGTGGCGCGCGATCTCGCCGGCGGCGCCAACAATGTCGTCGCCGTCATCGGCGATGGCGCGATGTCGGCGGGCATGGCCTACGAGGCGATGAACAATGCCGGCGCGCTCGACGCCCGGCTGATCGTCATCCTCAACGACAACGACATGTCGATCGCCCCGCCGACCGGTGCGATGAGCGCCTATCTCGCCCGCCTCGTCTCCGGCAAGACCTATCGGGGCCTGCGCGACAAGGCGAAGAACCTCACCAAGATTCTGCCGGACTTCATGCGCGAGGGCGCCCGCAAGACCGAGGAGTATACGCGCGCCTTCTTCACCGGCGGCACGATGTTCGAGGAGCTCGGCTTCTACTATGTCGGCCCGATCGACGGCCACGACCTCGACCATTTGTTGCCGGTCCTGAAGAACGTGCGCGACGCCAAGAACGGCCCGATCCTCGTCCATGTCGTGACCAAGAAGGGCAAGGGCTACGGCCCGGCCGAGAGCTCGGCCGACAAGTATCACGGCGTCTCGAAGTTCGACGTCATCACCGGCGCGCAGGCGAAAGCCAAGGCGAACGCGCCGAGCTACACCGCCGTCTTCGCCGAGAGCCTCGTGCAGGAAGCGCGCGACGACGAGAAGATCGTCGCGATCAACGCCGCCATGCCAAACGGCACCGGCCTCGATCTCTTCGGCGAGGCTTTTCCGACCCGCACCTTCGACGTCGGCATCGCCGAGCAGCACGCTGTCACCTTCGCCGCGGGCCTCGCCTCGGAAGGCTACAAGCCGTTCGTCGCGATCTACTCGACCTTCCTGCAGCGCGCCTACGACCAGATCGTCCACGACGTCGCGATCCAGCACCTGCCGGTGCGCTTCGCCATCGACCGCGCCGGCTTCGTCGGTGCCGACGGCCCGACGCATGCCGGCTCCTTCGACACCGGCTTCCTGGTGCCGCTGCCGGGCATGGTCGTGATGGCCGCTGCCGACGAGGCCGAGCTCCGTCATATGGTCCGCACCGCCGCCGTACACGAGGACGGGCCGATCTCCTTCCGCTATCCCCGCGGCAATGGCACCGGCGTCGAGATGCCCGAGCGTGGGCAGGCCCTCGCCATCGGCAAGGGTCGGGTTCTCGTCGAGGGCACCAAGGTCGCCATCCTCTCCTTTGGCTCGCGCCTTGCCGACAGCCTCGCCGCGGCCGAGGAACTTGAGACTTTCGGCCTCTCCACCACGGTCGCCGACGCCCGCTTCGCAAAGCCCCTCGACGCCGACCTCATCTCCCGCCTCGCCCGCGAGCACGAGGTGCTGATCCTCGTCGAGGAAGGCGCCACCGGCGGCTTCGCGACGCAGGTCCTGCAGTTCCTCGCGGTGCGTGGCCTGCTGGAGCACGGTCTGAAGGTCCGCCCACTGGTGATGCCTGATACCTTTATCGACCACGCCGCTCCGGATGCGATGATCCGCCAGGCGGGCCTCGACAAGACAGGCATTGTCGACGCGGTGTTCAAGGCGCTCGGGACCAGCGCCAGCCGCGTGATGAAGGCCTGAGCCGGCAGACTGGAATCATTCGCAGCTTGCCATTTCGCGGCGCGGGCCGCATGAGCTAGCGATGGCCTGCACCGAAGAACAACACCTGTCGCGCATCCGGCTCGACATTCTCGTCAGCGATCGCGGCCTTGCCGCGAGCCGCGCCCGGGCGCGCGACGCGATCCTGCGCGGCCACGTCAAGGTCGACGGGCACACCGTCACCAAGCCGAGCCTAAACGTCCCGCCGGAAAGCGTGATCACCCTCGACGACCCCGCCGCCGACTACGTCTCGCGCGCCGGGCTGAAGCTCGAGGCGGCGCTGGACACGTTCGGCATCGCGGTCGAGGGCCGCACCGCGCTCGACGTCGGCGCCTCCACCGGCGGCTTCACCGAGGTCCTCTTGCGCCGCGGCGCCGAGCACGTGATCGCCATCGACGTCGGCCACGGCCAGATCCATCCGCGCATTTCGGGAAATCCCCGCGTCACCTCGATCGAGGGCCTTAACGCCCGCGACCTCGACGAGGACCATCTCGGCGACCACCAGTTCGACCTCCTCGTTTGCGACGTCAGCTTCATCTCGATGAAGCTCGCGCTGCCGCCGGCGCTGGAACTCGCCGAGCCGGGCACCGACGCGATCCTCCTGATCAAGCCGCAGTTCGAGGCGGGACGCCTCGCCATCGCCAAGAACGGCCTGCTCCGCGATCCGGAATCCGCGCCCGCCGTCGCCTCCGAGCTCAGCGCATGGCTGAACGAGCAGGACGGCTGGACGGCCTCCGACCCGATCCCGTCGGCGATAGAAGGCGGCGACGGAAACCACGAATTCCTGATGCACGGGCGCAAGGCATGAGCCTCGAGGTCACTATCGAGAGCCTCGGCGCCAAGGGCGACGGCCTCGCGCACGGCACCGCGGGCGAGCCGCTGTTCGTGCCCTTCGCGCTGCCGGGCGAGCGCATCGCCGTCGAACGCATCGGTGCCCGTCTGTCGATCGGCACGCTCATCGACGCCTCGCCGGAGCGACAAGAGCCGCCGTGCCCGCATTTCGGCGTCTGCGGCGGCTGCGACCTGCAGCATGCGAGCGAGCCGCTCTACCGCGCCTTCAAGCGTGACCTCGTCGTCGACGCTTTCGCGAGAAGCAGCATCGAGATCACCGTGGAAGATCTCGTGCCTTGCCTGCCGAACACGCGCCGCCGCGCGGTGTTCTCCGGCATGCGCGAGGGCAACAACATCGTCTTCGGCTTCTTCGAGCAGCAGACCAACCGCGTCGCGGAGATCAACGTCTGCCTCGTGGTGGTACCCGAGATCGCCGCGCGTCTCGCCGACCTCAAGGGCCTCGCGCTGATCGTCGCCGACCGCAAGCGGCCGATGCGGATGAGCGTGACGGCGACCTCCGCCGGCCTCGACATCGCGCTGTCCGACACGGCCAAGCTCACCGAGAGCATGCGCCAGTCGATCCTCGCCTTCTCGCTCCGCCGCGATTTCCCGCGGGTGACGCTCGACGGCGAGATCATCGTCGAGACCCGCAAGCCGACGATCCCGATCGGCGGCATCGCCGTCTCGCCGCCCCCCGGCGCCTTCATCCAGGCCGTCGCCTCCGCGGAAGAAGCCATGGCCGCCCTGGTCACCGGCCACCTCGCCGCCTGCAAGGCGACCGCCGACCTCTTCTGCGGCATCGGCACCTTCGCGCTTCGCCTGGCGGCGAAGAGCTCCGTGCTCGCCGTCGAGACCGACGCGGCCGCCCTCGCCGCACTGGACCAGGGCCGCCGCGGCGTCTCGGGCCTCAAGCAGATCACCGCCGAGCGCCGCGACCTGTTCCGCCGGCCGGTGACCGCGCGCGAACTCAGCAAATGCGACGGCCTTGTCTTCGACCCGCCTCGCGCCGGCGCCGAGACGCAGGTGCGCGAAATCGTCCTCTCCAAGGTCAAGCGCGTCGCCGCCGTCTCTTGCAACCCCGCAACGCTTGCCCGCGACGCCCGCATCCTCCTCGACGGCGGCTTCAAGCTCCTCTCGGTGACGCCGATCGACCAGTTCCTCTGGTCCCACCACGTCGAGGCCGTGGCGCTGTTCGAGCGGTAAGACTGCAACTTTCGAGTTCGTCATCCTCGCGCAAAGCGCGGGGACCCATGCCGATGCATTGAAATTGGTGACGACGGCCACCGGTCCTGAAACGCCGTCCTGGTGGCAAACTCCCGGCATGGGTCCCCGCGCTGCGCGAGAGGATGATGGCTAGAGGGGTGTGAAGCGCTCTTCAAACCACCGATGGGTTAGGTGCGCAACTACCAGCCCATCCCGCGATAAAGCTCCGACCAATCTGGGTTCATCCCCTCGATCAGTTCGATCTTCTTTTGGCGCGGCCATTTCTTCAGCGCCTTTTCGCGCACGATCGCATCCCGAAAATCATAGTACTCCTCGTACCAAACCAACCGCTTGCAGCCGTAGCGACTGGTGAAGCCGGGCGTCAGACCTTCCTTGTGCTCATAGACACGCTGCGACAGGTCCGAGGTGACGCCGATGTACAGCGTGCCCCGCTTCTGGCTCGCCATGATGTAAACGTGCCCCGCCATACCGATAGCAAGTCCGCTTCCTGATGAGGAGGCAAGCTGGATGGGACATCTGACGGTCGTTGCGTACTGACCCGGCCAAGCAAGCCTCCAGAAGAACGGACGGACCTTCCGGGACTGGTGAGAGGACGAGGAGGCGGCGGCATGGGTCCCCGGCCTGCGGCCGAGGATGACGAGCGTTAGGGCGGCGCGCCTTTCAAGCTCGTCATCCTCGCGCGCATCGCGGGGACCCATGCCGATGCTTGGAAATCGACTGCGCGGTGGACCATCCGGAAATCGTGCTCCGCTGAGACCGCAGTGGCGACCCACCGCCTCGCATTGCAGCCCGACGGCCGCATTGCTAGAAGACCCCGCCCCGTCCCGCGAAAGCCAAGATGCTCGACCAGATCATGAACTTCCTCGCCGAATACGGCGTCGTGGTCGTCTTTCTCGGCATCTTCATCGAATCCTCCGGGCTGCCGGTGCCCGGCGAGAGCCTGCTGATCGCGGCGGGCGTCCTGGCGAGCCAAGGGCGGCTGGGGATCGTCGAGGTGTTTCTGGCCGCCTTCGTCGGCGGCACGCTTGGCGACAATGTCGGCTATATCCTCGGCTATCGCTATGGCCGGCCCTTCGTCTACCGCTACGGTGCCAAGGTCGGGCTGCCGCGGGCGCGGATCGAGGTGATCGAGGCGCGGTTCCTGAAGCGCGGGCCGCCGATCGTCCTGATCGCGCGCTTCATCCTGATCCTGCGCCAGCTCTGCGGCTTCCTCGCCGGGACCGCCCACATGCCGTGGTGGCGCTTCTCGTTCTACAACGCGCTCGGCGCCGCCCTCTGGTCCGGCGTCTACTGCGGCGGCGCCTATCTCCTCGGCACCGCGGTCGAGCGCTATCTTTCGGCCGGCCGCTGGGTGTTCGCCGGCATCGCCGTCGTTTTCATCATCGCCAGCGGGACGACGGTCTACGGCTTCTTCCGCGAGGCCCGCAACGCTAAGGCGGACGGTGACGGTGCGCCGGAAGTCCCGCCGGTCGCCAAACCCGGAGAATAGGGCGCCTCGCCTGGCGACCGGCCATGCCCGGGGCGTAGACCTCAGCGTGTCATGAAGGCCTGAAACGCGGCGCGGGCCTCGTCGGAGGCCAGCCGCGCCTCGAAGTGCCGAATTTCCTCTTCGATGCGCTCGAGCAGTGCCTCCTTCGGGCCGCGGATCAACGTGCGGGCGATGCGCAGCGCCTCTTTCGGTTTGGCCGCCAGCGCTGCTGCCGCCGCCATCGCCTCGCCTTCGACCGTCGCACTGTCCGTCACGCGGTAGACGAGGTTGGCGGCACGCGCCTCCTCGGCGTCGAAGGTCGCCCCCATCGCCAGCAGCGCAAACGCCCGCTGGTGGCCCATCAGCATCGGCGCGATCAGGCTCGACCCGGCCTCCGGCACCAGGCCGAGGTCGAGGAAGGGCGTGCGGAAGGTCGAGCGGTCGGAGGCGAAGACGAGGTCGCAGTGCATCAGGAGCGTCGTGCCGATGCCAATGGCGAGGCCGTCGACGGCGGCGACCAGCGGCTTCTGCGACGCGACCAGCGCCCGCAAAAAACTTTCCACCTCGCCGGTCTTGCCGCCGCCCATCGCGAAGGCGACGAAGTCGGCAATGTCGTTGCCGGCCGAGAAGGCGCCGGGCACCCCGCAGATAAGGGTCGCGGCAACGGCGGGATCGGCGTCGGCCTGCGCCAGCGCTGCGGCCATGGCGGTATACATCGGCCGGTCGATGGCGTTCTTCTTGGCCGGCCGGTTCATCCTGATGATGAGGACGCCGTCGGCGACACTGGTCTCGATGAACTCGCTCATCTCGGCTCCTGTGGTGCTCGGCCCGCGGGCCAAGCGCTGGGTCTGAAGAAATCCGTGCCGGCCTACTGCAAGGCGATGCGCGCCGCCGCAAGGCTCTCGGCGCCGGAGACGACCTGCACGCGCAGGCTTGCTGTCTCCGGTAGGAGGTTCTCAGCCATGAAGCGGGCGAGCGCCACGCGGTCGGCGCGGCTGCCGTCGGCGAGCGCACCCTTGGCGAGATAGGCCGCACTGGCTGCAAGGCCGGCCAGCCGCAGGAAGGGCGTTGCCCCCGCCAGCGCCGTCTCGGTCTCTTTGCCCGCGATCGCCCGCAGCAGGAAGGCCGTCGCGGCGCTGAAGTCGACGAGAGCGGCCTCCAATGCGTCGGCCGTCCGTCCGAAGCCCGGCGCGTTGCTGGCGCGCACCCCAGCCACCACCTCGGACAGCTCGGCGATATAGGCCTCGATCGCGCCGCCCTCCGACAGCGGCAGCTTGCGCAGCACGAGGTCGATCGCCTGGATGCCGTTGGTGCCTTCGTAGATCGGCGCGATCCGCGCGTCCCGCAGCAGCCGCGTCGCGCCGGTCTCCTCGACATAGCCCATGCCGCCATGCACCTGGATGCCGAGCGAGGCGACCTCGACGCCGACATCGGTCGCGAACGCCTTGGCGATCGGCGTCAGGAGGTTGGCGCGCTCCTTCCAGGCACGGGCGTCCTCCGCCCCGGCCGCATGGCCGCGGTCGATCGCATGGCCGCAGGCGAAGGTGATGGCGCGCGCGCCTTGCGTCAGCGCCTTCATCGTCAACAGGGTGCGGGCGACGTCGGCGTGCTCGACGATCGGACTCATTCGGCCGGCGGGCTCGGCGTTGGGCGCCAAAAGGGTCGAGCGCCCTTGCCGGCGGTCCTTGGCATAGGCCAGCGCCAGCTGCGTCGCGGCCTCGGCAATGCCGACGCCCTGCGTGCCGACATGCAGGCGCGCATTGTTCATCATCGTGAACATGCAGGCGAGGCCCTTGTTCTCCTCGCCGACGACCCAGCCGACGGCACCGGCCTCGCCGGTCTCGCCCTTGCCGTCGCCGTAGATCATCGTGCAGGTCGGCGAGCCGTGAATACCGAGCTTGTGCTCGATGGAATGGCAGGTGACGTCATTGCGGGCCCCGAGCGCACCGTCGTCCCCGACCAGGAATTTCGGCACCAGGAACAGCGTGATGCCCTTCACCCCCGCGGGCGCGTCCGGCAGCCGCGCGAGGACGAGGTGGACGATGTTGGCGGTGAAGTCGTGCTCGCCGAAGGTGATGTAGATCTTCTGGCCGAAAATCCGGTAGCTGCCGTCGTCGCGCCGCTCGGCGCGGGTGCTGAGGGCCGAGAGGTCGGAGCCCGCCTGCGGCTCGGTGAGGTTCATCGTCCCTGTCCATTCGCCGGAGACGAGCTTTTCGAGATAGAGGCGCTTCAATTCCTCGGAGCCGTGCGCGGCGATCGCCTCGACCGCGCCGACCGTCAGCATCGGGGCGAGCGCAAAACCCATCGAGGCGCCGTTCCACATTTCGAAGACCGCGGCCGAGAGCGCCACCGGCAGGCCTTGGCCGCCATGGGACACCGGCCCGGTCAGCGCGTTCCAGCCGCCGGCGGCCCAGTCGGCATAGAGCGCCTTCCAGCCCGCTGGCGTCGTGACCTTTCCCGCCTCCAGCCGCGCGCCCTCGCGGTCGCCGACAACGCCGAGCGGCGCGATCGCCTCGGAGGCGAAGCGCCCGGCCTCTTCCAGGATGGCGTCGAGAAGGTCGGGCGTCAGGTCGCCGACGCGCCCGTCCCGCATGGAGTCGCCGAGGCCGGCGACCGAGGTCAGCGCGAAGGCGATGTCTGCAACGGGGGCCTTGTACATGCATCTCTCCCGAAAGGACTGGCATTTTGCAGAGGTCACGGCTACGGCCAATTGACGTAATCGTCAATCGCGGCGGATTGGCGATCCCGCGTACGGCCGAACCGCCGATCGCGCCAGCGCCGCATCGCCCCGGTCGCCCGCCGCGCGCCGGCGCGATCAAGCCCGCTTTGGCCGCCGGCCCTTTCGTTTCCAGCAAAAATCGTTAGAACGCCAGCCAAAGCTTCCATGCGGCAGCCTTGCCCGGCAAGGCCTCCCGCATCGCCAAGGTGATGCCCGGAATGAGTGACGAGAGTTTCTTTCGCGAGGTCAACGAAGAGATCCGCCAGGACCGCACGCGCGTCCTCTGGGCCCGCTATGGCCGCTGGCTGATCGCGCTCGCGATCCTCGCCGTTGTCGCGACCGCCGGCTACGTCGCCTGGCGGCAGTATTCGATCAGCCGCGCCAATGCCTCCGGTGACGAGTATCTGGCGGCCCTCGATCTCGCCTCCGCCGGCCAGAACAACGCGGCGCTGGCCGCGCTCAATGCGCTTTCCGACAAGGGCTATGGTGCCTATCGCGATCTCGCGCGGATGCGCGCAGCGAGCGTTCTCGAGGCCAAGGGCGACAAGGCTGGCGCGATCGCCGCCTTCGACGCCGTCTCGGACGATGCGGGCGCGCCCAAGCCGCTGCGCAACATGGCGGCGGTGCGCGCGGCCTATATCCTCGTCGATACCGGCAGCGTCGAGGACGTGGCCGAGCGCGTCCAGCAATTGTCGGGCGACAACGAGCCACTGCGTTTTGCCGCGCGCGAGACCATGGGCCTTGCCGCCTGGAAGGCCGGCGACCTCGAAGAGTCCAAGCGCCTGTTCCAGCAGCTGAGTGACGACCAGGCGACGCCCAACGGCATCGCGCTGCGCACGCGCCTCCTGCTCGAGCTGATCGCCGCCGGCAACAAGCCCGTGCCGGCCGACGCTCTGCCCGCCGCCGGCAGCGCGCCGGCGACGCCGAATGCCGCAACGCCTGCCGCAGGCCTCGACCCGAGCCTCGTCGTGCCGGAAATGCCGACAACACCGACGGAGCCGACCGAGGCGACGCCCCCGCCGGCGGACGCGCCAGCCACAGCCCCGGCAGCGCCAGCAGCGCCCGCCCCGGAGACGCCAGCACCGGCAGCGCCCGCTCCTGCGGCACCGGCCGACGCGCCGGCGACTCCGGCCCCGGCCACCAGCGGAACCCCCGCCCCGGCCAACTGATCCCGGCGGCCTCCGCCGCTTCCCACGTCCGGCGCGAAACCTCGCCGGACCGTGTTGCCCCTTTAGCTCGCCGGAGCGTCCCCCCCCCCGAGGTTTCACCTTCGGGGGCCTCCGGCGGGCGACGAAATGCCGTATACTCACGGCAGAGCCCCCGGCGCCGGTCCGGGGGCATTGCCTTTTTTCCAGTTCCGGACCGGATAGTACCACCATGGTCACCATCGCCATCATCGGGCGCCCCAATGTCGGCAAGTCGACGCTGTTCAACCGCCTCGTCGGCAAGAAGCTAGCCCTCGTCGACGATCGGCCGGGCGTCACCCGCGACCGCCGCAACGGCGACGCGACGCTGCTCGACCTCGAATTCGAGATCGTCGATACCGCCGGTCTCGAGGAAGCCGGCTCGGAAACCCTTGAGGCGCGCATGCGCGCCCAGACCGAGACGGCGATCGACCTCGCCGACCTCTGCCTGTTTATGGTCGACGCCAAGACCGGGCTGACGCCGCAGGATTCGTTCTTCGGCGAACTGCTCCGCCGCAAGAACAAGCCGGTGCTGCTCGTCGCCAACAAGGCCGAGGCGCGAGGCTCCGACGCCGGCTTCTACGATGCCTACTCGCTCGGCCTCGGCGAGCCCGTCCCCATCTCCGCCGAGCACGGCGAGGGCATGGGTGATCTCAGGGACGCCATCGTCGGCGCGCTGGGCGAAGCCGCGTTCGCCGAGGAGGAGGAGCCGATCGGCGCCGACGTCACGATCCTCGATGACGACGCCGAGTTCGACGAGGAAGAGCCGGTCGAGCCCTATGATGCGACCAAGCCGCTGCGCATCGCCATCATCGGCCGCCCGAACGCCGGCAAGTCGACGATGATCAACCGCTTCCTCGGCGAGGACCGCCTGCTGACCGGTCCCGAGGCCGGCATCACCCGCGATTCGATCTCGGTCGAGTGGGAGTGGCGCGGCCGCCGGGTGAAGATGTTCGACACCGCCGGCATGCGCCGCAAGGCGAAGATCCAGGAAAAGCTGGAGATTCTCTCGGTCGCCGACTCGCTGCGCGCCATCCGCTTCGCCGAGGTTGTCGTCATCGTCTTTGATGCGACCATCCCCTTCGAGCGCCAGGACCTGTCGCTCGCCGACCTCATCATGCGCGAAGGCCGCGCCCCGGTGATCGCCTTCAACAAGTGGGATCTCATCGAGGACCGCCAGGCGGTGCTGGCGGAGTTGCGCGAAAAGACCGAGAGGCTGCTGCCGCAGGCGCGCGGCATCCAGGCGGTGACCGTGTCGGGCGAGACGGGCGATGGCCTCGAACGGCTGATGCAGGCGATCACCAAGACGCACGAGATCTGGAACACCCGCATCTCGACGTCCAAGCTGAACCAGTGGCTGGAAAAGGTCGTCAGCCACCACCCGCCGCCGGCAGCCTCCGGCCGCCGCGTCAGCATCAAGTACATGACGCAGATCAAGAGCCGGCCGCCGACCTTCGTCCTGTCGACGACGCGCCCGGACGCGCTCGGCTCGTCCTACACGCGCTACCTCGTCAACGGGCTGCGGGAGACCTTCAAGCTCTCGGGCGTGCCGATCCGGCTGATCCTGCGCAAGCCGGACAACCCGTTCGCCGGCAAGGCGAAGAAGTACACCTGACGGCGCTTCCGGAGCGGCGGGCGACCGCCACTGTCGCCGCCTTTTCCGGCGGATCGGGATTGGCGAATGATTTCAACGGGTCGTTAACCAAGAAACAAGGTTAATGAGGGATGATCGGCTTCGTTCAGTGATGAAGCAGGTTTCCCATGACGAAAACGGCGCGCCGCCAGGGCGGATCGATCCAGCGGCCGCAGCCGGTTCTGCGGCGGGCTGCGCTGGTCGTCAGCTGCAGTCTCGCCATGGTGCCGGCCCTCACCTCGGCCGTCGCCTTCCAGGACATGACGAGCCTCCTCGAGGGTGACCGCGCTCAAACGCGCTGGCAGGCCTATTTCATCCCCTCCCCCGCCGGCGCCGTCGAAAAGGCCGAGATCAGTTTCGGCGCCGCCGCCCGCAGCCGGATGCCCGCGGGCGCCGGCATCCGCGCCGGCAATGGCGATCTCTACACCGTCAATTCCCGCAGCCCGGACGTCGAGACGCCGGACGAGACCCGCGTCACCCGCTACCAGAAGGAAGGCCGCGTCCTCGCGATCACCCAGCAGGCGCCGCCGAAGGCCTTCACCGCCGGCTCCATCCTCGAGCGGCAGAGCCTGTTGCGACCCGGCGCTGCGGTGGGCGCCGAGCTGCGCACGGCTTTCATCCGGCAGGAGACACGCGGCGACACCATCGCGCTGGCAATGAATTTCGAAGCTGCGGGCTCGCCGGTGGTAAGGCCGGAAGAGAAGGTGATGGTCGCCTCGCTCGACCCCGCCACCACCCGGCTCGACGCCCGCCCGGCGCATGTCCCCGACAAAATCGTCATCGCGAGCGTCCCGGAAACCAATGTCCTCGCCTATGGCGCGGCGCCCGAGGCGGAGAACCCCGTCGCATCCCTGTTCAACAGGATCCTGCGTCCCGGCTCCAACGGCTTCATCCCGCCGCTCGGCAAGGACGACCATGCGTGGGCGGCGACGCCGCTGCCGTCCGAGGCCTTCTCGGCCAAGGAGCAGACCTGCCTTGCCAACGGCATCTATTTCGAGGCACGCGGCGAGCCGGAGACCGGACAGGCCGCGGTCGCCCAGGTCATCCTCAACCGGGTCCGCAACCCGACCTATCCGAAATCGATCTGCGGCGTCGTCTACCAGAACAAGAATTGGCGCAACCGCTGCCAGTTCTCCTTCGCCTGCGACGGCATCAAGGACCGCATCACCAACAAGCGCGCCTTCTCCACCGCCAAGCGCATCGCCGGCGAGGTCAGCCGGGGCGAGATCTGGCTGGCCGACGTCGGCTCGGCGACGCACTACCACGCCACCTACGTCGCCCCCCGCTGGGCCAAGGCGATGCAGAAGGTCGACACCATCGGCCGCCACATCTTCTACCGCACCTTCGGCGGCGGCTGGGGCTGACCCACCTCCCTCACCGGACATTCAACTTTGCCTATCCGACGAAGAAGGCCGCTCCATCCGGGGCGGCCTTTCTTGTTTCAGGAGCACTCGTACGGTGTAGCGCCAGCCTGCAGATCAGGCGGGCTGGCCGTTGCCGCCCGTCGCGCCAAAAATCTGTCCGGTTGAGAAGCTCAGTGAGGGATCGGCGGCGGCAACGTAGAGACCGGCGATCTCGGCCGGCTGGCCCGCCCGACCCATCGGCGAATCGCTGCCGAAGCTCTTCAGCTTCTCCGGCGTCGCGCCGCCGCTGACCTGCAGCGGCGTCCAGAACGGGCCGGGCGCCACCGCATTGACGCGGATTCCCTTTGGCGCCAGCTGTTTCGCCATACCCTTGGTGAAGTTCAACACCGCCGCACGCGTCATCGCGTAGTCGATGATGTCCTCCGACGGGTTGCCGGCCTGCTCTGACGAGGTGTTCACGATGACGGCACCCGCCTGCATCCGTGCGACCGCCGCCTTGGTCAGCCAGAACGGCGCGTAAACATTGGTCTTCATCGTGTCGTCAAAATCCTGCGAGGAGATCGCCGCGATCTCCGGCCGGGTCTGCTGGCGCGCAGCGTTGTTGACGAGGGATGTCGAGCCCGCCGAGCTTCTCCGCAGCTTCCGCGACGAGGCGTTGGCAGAAGGCCTCGTCCCGGAGATCGCCGGGGATCGCCACGGCCTTGCGGCCCTCGGCCTCGATCAGGGCGATGACTTCCTTGGCGTCCGGCTCCTCGACCGGCAGGTAGTTGATCGCGACGTCGGCGCCCTCGCGGGCATAGGCGATCGCCGCGGCCCGGCCAATGCCGCTGTCGCCGCCGGTGATCAGCGCCTTCTTGCCGGCAAGACGCCCGGATCCCTTGTAGCTGGTCTCGCCGTGGTCTGGACGCGGGTTCATCTTGGAGGCAAGGCCCGGCCAGGGCTGCATCTCCACGGGATAAGGCGGCTTCGGATAGGCGGCAGCCGCGGGCGTGGCGGCGGTTGCGGCACCGCCACTCTGCTGCGCGGACGCGCTGCCGGTGGCGCCGAGGGTGACGACGGCGCCGGCGGTAAGCGCTGCGCCGGTGAGGAAGGTGCGACGGGTGGTATCGGTCATGACAGGTCTCCTTGTTGCGAGACTAAGGCGGCCTGTTTGGGGATGGTTCCGGGCAACAACCCTCTGTACGGCCTCGACGGCTCGCGACTTTGGCGGAGCGGAGAAACGGATCGCGACGGCGGCACCGCTTGAATCCCCGCCCGACCTGCCGTCTTGATGGCCGAACGAATCGAGGACAGGCATGAACGACAGAGAAACCGATCCGGTGTCCCCCGCCGAGTGGCAGGCACGGCGCGAGGCGCTGGCCGAGAAGCTGGAAAAGCAGAAGGTGAAGGCCGGCCTCGTCAAGCCGACGCCCGCCACCGGCCTGCGCGGCGCGGCCGACGGCATGAAGCTTGCCAGCGAGTTCGTCGCCGGCATCCTCGCCGGGGCCGGCATCGGCTATCTCCTCGACCGCATCGCCGGCACCGGGCCTTTTGGCCTCATCGTGTTCCTGATTCTCGGCTTCGTCGCGGGCGTCCTCAACGTCCTTCGATCGGTCGGAAAAACCGCCCCGGCCCCGACGAGCGTTCCGAAAGACGCCACAAATCGCGAGAATCGCCCTTTGGAATGACCGAAGGGGGTGTTGCCCTCCGCAGCCTCAGACGCTATGGCAATGCGGCCCGGCGACGGGACGCTGGGATGCAAGAGGGCTACATAGTTTGGCGAACGATCCGCTCCACCAATTCGTGATTCAGCCCATCGTGCCGATCGAAATCGGCGGGCTGCATTTCGATTTCACGAATTCGGCGCTGTACATGGTCGCGACCGTCGCGGTGGCCTCGGCCTTCCTCTACTGGTCGACGTCCGGCAAGGCTTTGGTGCCCGGCCGCGCGCAGTCGATGGCGGAGATGTCCTACGAGTTCATCGCCAACATGCTGCGCGACTCCGCCGGCACGTCCGGCATGCGCTTCTTCCCGCTGGTGTTCTCGCTGTTCATGTTCGTGTTGGTGGCCAACCTCCTCGGCATGTTCCCCTACTTCTTCACCGTCACCAGCCACATCATCGTCACCTTCGCCTTGGCGATCGTGGTGATCGGCACGGTCGTGGTCTACGGCATCGCCAAGCACGGCCTGTCCTGGTTCAAGCTCTTCGTGCCGACCGGCGTGCCGATGCTGATCCTGCCCTTCGTCGTGCTGATCGAGGTCATCTCGTTCCTGTCGCGTCCGATTTCGCTCTCGGTTCGTCTCTTCGCCAACATGCTGGCGGGCCATATCACGCTGAAGGTCTTCGCCGGCTTCGTGGTGTCGCTCGGCGCCCTCGGCGCGGTCGGCATCGGCGGCGCGATCCTTCCCCTGATCATGACGGTCGCCCTTACAGGCCTTGAATTCCTGGTCGCATTCCTGCAGGCCTACGTCTTCGCGGTCTTGACCTGCATGTACCTCAACGATGCGGTCCATCCTCATCATTGAACCCCCAAGACGCCGCGTCCCCCCGGGGTCGTGACTTCCCACCGCACGTTCCACCAAAGGAGATTACCATGGACGCGGAAGCTGCAAAGTACATCGGTGCCGGCCTCGCATGCTTCGGCATGGCCGGAACGGCCCTCGGCCTCGGCAACATGTTCGCTGCCTACCTCTCGGGCGCCCTGCGCAACCCGTCGGCTGCTGACGGCCAGTTCGGCCGCCTGATCTTCGGCTTCGCGGTGACGGAAGCGCTCGGCATCTTCTCGCTGCTGGTCGCGCTGCTCCTCCTCTTCGCGGTCTAATCAGACCCGTCGAGACCGTTTTCCCAGCCGCCCCGACCATGGGGCGGCTGGTTCCTTCCGTCGGAGAGACAGATGTTCGTCACTGAAGCGCAGGCACAAACCGCAGAGCCGACGGTGGGCACCGCTCCCATCGCAGCACAGCCTCCGGTCGAGCACGGCGCACACACGGAAGTCGCCGGTGACGGCGAGCATGGCGTCGGCGTCTTCCCGCCGATGGACACCACCTATTTCCCTTCCCAGCTGCTCTGGCTGGCGATCACTTTCGGCTTGTTCTACTGGGTCCTGCAGAAGGCCATCCTGCCGCGCATCGGCGCCATCATCGAGAATCGCCGCGACCGGATCGCGCTCGACCTCGACGCCGCCGGCAAGATGAAGACCGATGCGGACGAGGCCATGGCCGCCTACCAGCAGGAACTGACCGCCGCCCGCGAGCGCTCGCACCTCATTGCCACCGCCGCGCGCGACACCGCCAAGGTGGATGCCGAGGCTGAACGTGCCCGCATCGAGGCCTCGCTGGACGAGAAGCTCAACGCCGCGCAGACCCGGATCGACGAGATCAAGCGCCGCGCGCTCGCCGATGTCGGCGCCATCGCCGAAGAGGCAACCGCGGAAATCCTCGCTGCCGTTGCCCGTCTCGACGTACCGCGCGAAGAAGTCGCTGGCGCCGTGCGCGCCGTGCGCAGCTAAGGAGACCGGCGTTGGACAACACATTCTGGGCCCTCGTCGCCCTCATCATCTTCCTGCTCGTCGTCGCCTACTTCAAGGTGCCGGGGATGATCGCCAAGGCGCTCGACGCGCGTTCGGCGAAGATCCGTTCGGACATCGAGGAAGCCCGCGCCCTTAAGGAAGAAGCCAAGCAGCAGCTCGCCGAATACCAGCGTCGTCGCCACGACGCCGAGATCGAAGCCCGCGAGATCGTTGCCGGTGCGCAGCGCGAGGCTGACGGCCTGCTCGAAGAGGCCCGCGTCAAGAGCGAGGAATACATCACCCGCCGCTCCGCCATGGCCGAGACCAAGATCGCCCAAGCCGAGGTTGACGCAATCACCGAGGTCCGCCGCTCCGCCGTCGACATCGCCGTCGCCGCCGCCACGCGGATCCTCGCCGAGCGCAGCCAGAACGGCACCGAAAGCGCTCGCTTCGTCGACGAGGCGATCGGCGACGTCCGCCAGCGCCTCAACTAGGCTCAGCTTTCCGCAGTGATCGAACGCCGCTCCGAGAGGGGCGGCGTTTTTGTTTGGGTGGATTGTCGGCAGTTGGTCGACGCTTCCACTGACGGCAGCAAAGCTTCTGAAATCGTTCGACATGACAGGGTGCGGCCGCTCGCCTCCCTCTGCCCTGCTGGGCATCTCCCCTTCAAGGGGGGGAGATCGGCAGTCGCGGCGCTGGCGATGATCGATCTCCCCACCTGCGGGGGAGATGGCCGGCAGGCCAGAGGGGGGTGCGTGCGCCGCCAACCTGCCGAATTACCCGCAGCACCTACACCAGCAGCAGTTCGCCCTGGCGGATCGGGCTGAAAGTCATGCGGTGGAAGACGCAAGGGCCGTGCGTCAGCAGCGCGGCGAGGTGCTGCGGTGTGCCGTAGCCCATGTGCTGGCTGAAGCCGTAGGCGGGGTAGCGCGCGCAGACCCGCGCCATCATCCGGTCCCGCGTCACCTTGGCGACGATCGATGCAGCGGCGATGGACAGGCAGCGCGCATCGCCCTTCACCACGGCCGTCGCGCGCAGTCTGAGGGACGGCGGAACGTCATTGCCATCGATCAGCGCATGGCATGGCGGCTGCGCGAGACCGCCCTCCGCCCGCCGCATGGCCAAAAGCGTCGCCTGACGGATGTTGACGCGGTCGATCTCGGCCGAACTCGCCGACCCGATGGACACGGTGGCGACCCGCAGGATGTCGGTGAACAACCGCTCGCGATCGTCAGCGCCAAGCTTCTTGGAATCGTTCAGCCCATCGGGGATCTGCTGGGGATCGAGGATCACCGCCGCGGCGACGACGGGCCCCGCCAGGGGGCCCCTTCCCGCCTCGTCGATTCCCGCCACGAAGCGTGCACCCCGCTCGAACCTCTCGGTCTCGATGCGGAAATCCGGCACCACGACGAGCGTAGGCAAAGAAGCGGGAGAATCGGAGGGTCGGCGAGCCATGGTGCGGCCAGACTCGCGCATTCTCCGATTCTCCACAAGGCTCGGTGTCGCTCCGGGGTGAGAACGCACCGAGCGTCGCCGGCCCAAGGGGGCGGCCGGCGATGTCGTAGCCCTGCCTCAGCCCCCTCGGGACATCGCTGGGCTTATTTGATCACGCCGGAGCCCGCAGGCCACGACGCCTTCAAGTCTCAGAGCAACGACAGCTGCACACCCGCCTGCCGCGGCGGGGTGAAGAGGTCGGTGCGCAGCTGCGGACGGGTCTCGTTCAGCCCAAGCCTCTTCACCGCGATCTCGAACCGCCGCTTGATCTGGAAAGCGTAAGGCCCGGTGCCCTTCAGCCGCTTGCCCCACTCGGCATCGTAGTCCTTGCCGTCGCGCATCGAGCGCAGCAGGGACAGGACGTGCCGGTAGCGATCGGGATAGTGCGTCAGCAGCCAGTCCTTGAAGATCGGGCTGACCTCCAGCGGCAGGCGCAGGAGGACGTAGCCGACGTGCTTGGCCCCCGCCGTGACGGCGGCATCGAGCAGGCGCTCGATCTCGTGGTCGGTGAGGCCCGGAATGATCGGCGCCGTCATCACCATGGTCGGGATCCCCGCTTCGCTCAGCGCCTTCACCGCCTCCAGTCGCTTCGCGGGCGTTGCCGCCCGCGGCTCCATCGCCCGCGCCAGCGTGCGGTCGAGCGTCGTGATCGACAGGGCAACCCGCGCGAGGCCCTTGGCGGCCATGCGGGAGAGAATGTCGATGTCGCGGGTGACGAGCGATGACTTGGTGACGATGCCGACCGGATGGTTCGCCGCCTCCAGCACCTCCAGCACCTCGCGCATGATCTTCCAGCTCTTCTCGATCGGCTGGTAGGGATCGGTGTTCGTGCCGATGGCGATCGAGCGCGGCTCGTAGCCCGGCTTGGCCAACTCACGCTCGAGCAGCTCAGCAGCGTTCGGCTTGGCGAAGAGTTTTGATTCGAAATCGAGCCCCGGCGACATGCCCATATAGGCATGCGTCGGCCGGGCGAAGCAGTAGACGCAGCCGTGCTCGCAGCCGCGATAGGGGTTGATCGAGCGGTCGAACGAGATGTCGGGCGAGGAATTGCGGGTGATGATGGTCTTCGGCTTCTCGACCTGCACGTCGGTCTTGAACGCCGGCAGCTCCTCCAGCGAGTTCCAGCCGTCGTCGTAGGCGCTGCGCGCGAAGGGCTCGAAGCGACCCGTCGGGTTGACCCCGGCGCCGCGGCCCCGCCGCCGCTCGAAGCCGACCCGGAGGCCGGATTCGGCGATGATGTGGTTGGCGATGTCGACGCCGTTCGGCGAAGCGAAGGCAGCGCGGTCTGCGGTGATGACGTCCTGCATGGGAAACCTTCCGAACGTTCGTTCAGCTGTGACCTAAAACCTAGGATTCCGATGAGAACATTACAAGAACAAAATACACCGTGGCTGGCGAGGGCGCGACAGATCGGCTAGAGCGGTGACATGCTCACCGTGCTCATCGACGCCGCAGAAGACCCGAACGGGCTTGCCCTCACGCTCTCCACCCTCGTTGCGGGGGCGGTCGAAGGGCTGGTGCGCGAGGTGGTGGTGATCGACCGCGGGCTCGACGACGCGACGCGCAAGGTCGCCGACCACGCGGGCTGCCGCATCGTCTCGGGCGAGACGCTGCCGGCGATCGTCGGGGCGGCGAAGGGCGACTGGCTGCTGCTGCTGGAAACCGGCTCACGGCTGTCGCTCGACTGGATCGACTCGGTCAACGCGCATATCGGCGAGGTCGAGTTGCAGGCGAAGACGCCCCGCGCCGCCCGCTTCTCGCGCGCCCCGCGCGATCGCCAGAGCTTTCTCGCCCGCTTCACCGGCCGCCGCACGGCGCTTGTCGAGGGCCTCCTTCTGACGAAGACGCAGGCCCGCGGGCCCGCCAGCCGCAGCGCGACGCTCGAGGATATCGGCAAGGGCCTCGCCACATCAGCGCTGGAGGCGACGATCCGGCCGCGGCAGCGGACGCGCCGGTCCTAATCACCAGGTTCGGTCGCCGAGCGGAAGGCTCGAGCCAGCTCCGTCGATGAAGACGGCTCCCCTATGACCCTCTTCCGATGGGATGAGTCCACCCCATCGGAAGCTGATCCGCTGGTCTACGAAGAGGTCGCTTCGCCCGCTCCACGGCGCAGGTGCTCGTCGAGGCGCGGCATGATCTCGACGAAGTTGCAGGGCTTGTGCCGGTAGTCGAGCTGGGCGGCGAGGATCAGGTCCCAGCCATCGCGGCAGGCGCCGGGCGAGCCCGGCAGCACGAAGACGAAGGTGGAATTCACCACGCCGCCGGTCGCCCGCGACTGGATCGTCGAGACGCCGATCTTCTCGAAAGAGACGCGGTGGAAGATCGCCGAGAACCCGTCCATCCGCTTCTCGAAGATCGGCTCCAGCGCCTCCGGCGTCACGTCTCGGCCGGTGAAGCCGGTGCCGCCGGTGGTGATGACGACGTCGATGGCGGCATCCCTCGACCAGGCGAGAACCGTCTCGCGAATGGCGCCGACGTCGTCCGGCACGATCTTCCGGTCCGCCAGATGATGTCCGGCCGCCGTCAGCCGGTCGGCGAGCGTCGCGCCCGACTTGTCGTCGTCAAGGCTCCTTGTGTCGGAAACCGTCAGCACGGCGATCGACAGCGGCAGGAAACTTCTCTCGGTCATCTCGGTCTCTCCTGAAGGCTTGCCGGCTTCAACCGCGTGGCGACGACCCACCAGTCCGGCTGGACGGCAGCAATGGCATCGGCAGCCACTTGCGCCGATGCCACTGTATCGAACAGGCCGAACACCGTCGCGCCGGAGCCGGACATCCGCTGCAGAACCGCCCCGGCCTGCCGCAGCGCCGCCGCGGCCTCGGCGATCACCGGCACCAGCGCCATCGCCGGCGGCTCGAGGTCGTTGCGGGTTTCACGGAGATAGGCGGCGAGCGCCTCGAGGCCTGCGAACCCTCCCGCCGGCAGCGGCGGCAGCGGCGGGTTGGCGCGAACGTCGAGGGCGCGAAAAACATCGGGCGTCGAGACGGCGATGCCGGGATTGACGAGGACGCAATCGATTTCGGGGAAACCGGCGAGCGGCTTCCCGACCTCGCCGACACCTTCGACGAGCGCCGGGACACCGTCGAGGCACATCGGCACGTCGGCGCCGAGCGACAGCGCCGCCCGGCGCAGCGGCTCGCGCAAAGCGGGAGCGGCCGAAACCACCCGCGCCAGCACCGCGGCGGCATCCGCCGAGCCGCCGCCGATGCCGGAGGCCACCGGCAGCCGCTTGTCGAGGTGAACCGCGACGGGGGCGAGCGTCATGCCCGCCTCCGCAGCGACGGCGCGGGCGGCGGCAAGCGCCTTCAGGATAATGTTGTCGTGCGGCGCGCAGGCGCCCAGCACGGCGGCATAGCGGCCGGTGATTTCGAGGCTATCGGCATCCGCCGGGGCAAAGCTCAGGCTGTCGCCGATCTCGGCAAAGGCGACGAGGCTCGACAGGCTGTGGTAGCCGTCCGCGCGCTGCCCGGTGACGTGCAGCGCGAGGTTGATCTTGGCGGAAGCCGGCAGGTCGCGGCCGGACAGGCGGACGCGAGGCTGCGTCATGCCTGTCAGTTCGGCGTGGCGCCAGCGGGCGCCGGCACGGCACCGGGCGCCGGCGCGGCGTCGGGCGCCGGTGCGGCCTTCGGTGCCGGCGTGGCGTTCGGTGCCGGCGTGGAGTTCGGTGCCGGCGTGGCGTTCGGTGCCGGCATGGCCTTGGGGTCGGCCTTGGCCGGCTGCGCCTTCGTCGGCCCGCCAGCGCTCATGTCCGCCTTGCGGTCATCCGCCGGCAAACCGTCCTTGATCTTGGCCTCGATCTTGGCGACCTCCTCCGGCTCGGGCTTCGGATCGCCGACCAGGGCGCGGGCCCACTGGAAGCGCGCCTCCCGCTCGCGGCCGACGCGCCAGTAGGCATCGCCGAGATGGTCGTTGATGGTCGGGTCCACCGGCGTGATCAGCACCGCCCGCTCCAGCTGCTCGACCGCGTCGTCATAGCGCGCGAGCCGGAAATAGGCCCAGCCGAGCGAATCGATGATGTAGCCGTCATTGGGGCGCAGATCGACGGCGGTCTTGATCATGCCGAGACCCTTGTCGAGGTTGCGGTTCATGTCGACCCAGGAATAGCCGAGATAGTTCAACACCTGCGGCTGGTTGGGCGAGAGCTCCAGCGCCTTGTTAAAGTCCGGCTCGGCCTTGTCCCACTGCTTCAGCCGCTCGTTGGCGATGCCGCGCTTGTAGTAGAGGTTCCAGGTCTCTTCCTTGCGCTCGACGGCGAGCGTCACCGCCTTGTCCAGCACCTTGGCCGCCTCGCCGTACTCCTTGTCGGCGGCGACGACATCGGCAAGCGCCAGATAGGCCTGCAGGTCGTCGGGATAGGTCTCGACGGCACGGCGCAGATGCGCCTTCGCCTCGTCCTTGCGCTCGGCGGTGTACATGTCGAGGCCGATCTGCAGCTCGGCCGTGCGGCGGAACGCCGAATCCTGCGGGATCTGCTGGTAGAAAGCGATAGCGTCGTCGAGCCGCTTGGAGCGCTCGGCAATGCCGGCGAGCGCGGTCAGGAGGCCGGGATTGTTCGGCGCCAGCGTCCGAGCGAGCTGGAAATAGAGGATTGCCACCTGCTGGCCTTCGCCGCGGTTGATCGCCTGGCCGAGAATGTAGAGCGTCTCCGCCGCGCCTTGCTGAACACTGGCGATCGACGGCGCGATCTTCTCGTCCTTCTCGATGCGGCCCTTCAGGTCAAGCAGCGGATCGTAGTTCTCGGCAAGGTCGAGCCCGCGGGCGAGCGCGGCGAGCGCCGCGTCCTTCTTGCCCGCGCCGATCTCCAGCCGCGCCAAAGCTTCGGCCGAGGCGAGATAGGCGTCGGGCGAGGTCTGCGCATTGGCCTTGTCGTCGAGCACCTTGGCAAAGAACGTCCGGGCCGCATCCGTCTTGCCGCCGAAGCTGGCGATCAGGCCGGACTGGTAGTTGTTGAAGATCGGGTACCACTCGGCCCCGTCCAACTCCTTCAAGCGCGCCAGCGCATCGTCGAACTTCTGATTGCCGGCATCGGCCCAGGCCGACAGCTGGCCGAGCAGCAGCGCATCGAGATCGCTCGGGTTGACGATGTCGAACTCGGCCATCGCCGGCTCGAACTTGCTCTGTTTCAGGAAATCGACGCCGAGCGCGATGCGGGCCACCTTGCCGGCATCGGGCGCATCGCGCAGCTTGGCGGCGAGATCGATGCCCTCGCGGAACTGGCCGGCGGCGAGAAAGGCGAACATTGCCTCCTGCTGCAGCATCTCAGAGGTCGGGTCGAGGTCCAGTGCCTGGCCGAAATAGCCGGTGGAGGCGTTGAGATCGCCGTCGATCTGCGCCGACTTCGCCGCCAGATACGCTCCGGAGAGCGACTGGATCAGCGGCGGCTGCACGATCGCCGCGGGCTTCGGCGTCTCGGTGCCGGCGGCATGGGCGGCGGGCACGGCGGCGGCGCTGAGCGCGAGGACGAGGGCAAGCCGGGAAATACGCTGCACGAGGAAATCCTTTGATGGGCGGATATCGTCTGGCCGGCTGCCGGGTTCTGCCCGGCCTCGCCTGCTGCGATTCGATCGAATGGCCCGCCACGCCGAAGACGCGGCCATTGCTCTCATTGTTCTGTTAGAATGACCATATTGCGACCGTTTCGCCAGAGCCGGCCGATCAGGCCGCGCGCACGTCTGCGTTGACCACCGGTCCCGGCGGCGCATCCCCGCCGGAAAACCGTGTCAGTTGACCCGGTCGATGCAGAATTCCACGACGTCGATCAGCGCATCCCGGCTCGGCGAGCGCGGCAGCGCAGCGGCCGCCGCATAGGCGATCTCGCCGAAGCCGCGGGCGCGCTCGATGGTCGCCTCGATCGCGCCGTGCCGGTCAAGGAGCCGCTTGGCCTCGGCGAGCGCGGTATCGTCGTTGACACCCTGCTCCATCGAGTCCCGCCAGAACGCCTGCTCCGCAGTGTCGCCCTGACCGTAAGCGAGGATCACCGGCAGCGTGATCTTGCCCTCGCGGAAATCGTCGCCGGTGTTCTTGCCGAGCGCGCTCGCCGTGCCGCGATAGTCGAGCACATCGTCGAACAGCTGGAAGGCAAGGCCGAGATTGAGCCCGTAAGCGCGCATGGACGCCCGCGCCTCCGGCCCGGCCTCGGCGATCACCGGACCGACTTCGGTCGCGGCCGAGAACAGCGCGGCGGTCTTCGCGCCGATCACCTGGAGGTAATCGGCCTCCGTCGTCGTCATCTTCTTGGCCGCCGACAGCTGCCAGACCTCGCCCTCGGCGATCACCGCCGAGGCCCGCGACAGAATGTCGAGCGCGTCGAGCGAGCCGACCTCGACCATCATCTTGAAGGCCTGGCCGAGCAGGAAGTCGCCGACGAGGACACTCGCCTGGTTGCCCCAGATCATCCGCGCCGTCTGCTTGCCGCGGCGCAAATCACTCTCGTCGACGACGTCGTCGTGCAGCAGCGTCGCCGTGTGCATGAACTCGACGCTGGCCGCGAGCTTCACATGGTCGGCGCCGCGATAGCCGTAGGCGAGCGCGGAGGCGATGGTCAGCATCGGCCGAAGCCGCTTGCCGCCGGACGAGATGAGATGCTCGGCGATCTCGGGAATCAGGGCGACATTCGACCCGGCCATCGACAGGATCAGCGCATTGACCTTGCCCATGTCGGGCGCGGTCAGCTGGACGATCGGGTCGATTGATGCTCTGGCGGACGCCCTAGCGGACGCCATGTCGGATGTCTCCCGGACGGGGCTGGCAACACTCACGAGGGTTCACTCCGTTGGTTGCGGCAGGACTAAACACGGTCGGGCGTGCCCGGCAAGCCGGTAGATGGGGTTTGCGCCGCCAAGGGAAAGGCTGCGTCGCTGCGACGCCGCATCGCAAAGCGCGAGGTCCGGCCGAAAAGCGGCGCTCGGGATTGCTGCAGGCGCGTGCCGGATGCCATATCGTCGGCTTCGGCGGCGCGGCACCCGCCTGAAAGGCCCGACATCGACGGATGCGGGCGATGAGGCAAGGAAAAGCAGCGGATGATCGAACTGATGCGGTCCAACGACCCCGTGCTGATCTCCTTCGTCGGGTCGCTGTTGCGGGATGCCGAGATCGAGCATTTCGTCGCAGACGAGCACATGAGCATTCTCGACGGCTCGATCGGCGCACTGCCGCGGCGCGTGATGATCGACGAGGAACAGGTCGACCAGGCCCGCCGGCTCCTGCGCGATGCCGATCTCGGCCATGAACTCTCCCGCTGAAATTTTGGGTGCGCCGGCTGGAACGGCGGGTGCGCCGGTTGGAACCGCCGGCGTGCCAGCGGGCGTAGACAACGCCGAGAGCGCCTGCGCGAGTCCGGAAGGCTTGAACTCTGACGGATTGATGCCTGCAGCCGAAAAATCCGGTGGCCCCGCGGGCACCACGCTCGACGCCTTCTACGCCGGCCGGTTCCATCTGTTGCAGCCGTCCGGCTTCGGTTTCCGCGCCGGACTGGACGCACTGCTGCTGGCAGCAAGCCTCCCGCCGGACCGCGCGGGCAAGGCCGCCGATCTCGGCGCCGGCGCCGGCACCGCCGGTTTTGCCGCGGCCGTGCGCTGCCCGCGCCTCGACCTGACCCTCGTCGAGAATCAGCCGGTCATGGCGGATCTGGCGCGCCGCTCCCTCGCCCTCGCCGAGAACGCCGAGCACTCGCCCCGCCTCGCCGTCGTCGAGGCCGATCTTCTCGCCGGGCGCGGCTCGCGTCTTGCCGCGGGGCTCGGCGACGGCACTTTCGCCACCGTCCTCACCAACCCGCCCTTCCACCCCGCCGGCGGGCGTGCCTCGACCGACCGCCTGCGCGAAACCGCCCGCGGCATGCCGGACGACGGCTTCCTCACCGCCTGGATCCGCATTGCGGCGGCCCTTCTCGAAACCGGCGGCCTGTTCGCCATGGTCGCCCGGCCGGTCAACCTTCAAGAGATCCTCGCGGCCGTGCCGAACCGGCTCGGCGATGTCCGCATTCTTCCGGTCCACAGCCATGCCGACCGCCCGGCCAACCGCATCCTCGTCCACGCCCGCAAGGCCTCGCGGGCCCCGCTATCGCTGCTGCCACCGGCGATCCTGCACGGCGGCGACGGCGCGCTGACCGAGATCGGCACCGGCATCGGCATGGGCTCCGCCTGGATCAACCTGGGACTCACCTGAGCGAGCTGGCGCGAAGCGGGTAACCCGTCCCCAAATCCTCCGACACCGACGAGCCTAGTTCTAGCGCTCCGGCATGGGTCCCCGCCCTTCGGGCGAGGATGACGACGGGAGGGGTGTCGCGACTTGCGGCATCTAGGTTTTAGGAAGCGGGTTGCCGTGGATGAACGCCCGGCCGTTCTGTGCGCTGACGCGGCCCTCCGACCGCCGCCCTCCGACCTCTCCAGCCGCCGCCCCCTCTCCGGTCGTCATCCTCGCCCGCAGGGCGGGGACCCATGCCATCGCCCCAAGCGCACCATTTTCGCTGCAGGATCGGCATCCCGCCCCGAACCTCTATCCAAATCGAAAGCGGCTCATCCGGCACCAGATCACCCCTTCATTCCCCTACCTTTGCCAACAGCCCCGCGGCTTCCCATATCCAGGCTCTGATCCCCATCGAGAGGCTGAGCCGCGTGGCGTTCCCGTTCCAGAAATATCTTCCGAAACGCTTCCGGTCGGATGCCCTGACGGTGCCGGTGGTCCGCTTGAGCGGGGCGATCATGGCGGGGTCCGGGCCGCTGCGGCAGACGCTGTCGCTGGCCTCGACCGCCTCCCTCCTGGACAAGGCCTTCGCCATGAAGAAGGCGCCGGCGGTGGCGATCGTCATCAACTCGCCCGGCGGCTCGCCGGTGCAGTCGCGGCTGATCTACAAGCGGATCCGGGATCTTGCGGCCGAGAAGAACAAGAAGGTGCTGGTGTTCGTCGAGGATGTCGCGGCGTCCGGCGGCTACATGATCGCGTGCGCCGGCGACGAGATCATCGCCGACCCCTCCTCGATCGTCGGCTCGATCGGCGTCGTCTCCGGCGGCTTTGGCTTCGTCGATCTTCTGGACAAGCTCGGCATCGAGCGCCGGGTGCACACGTCGGGCACCAACAAGGCGACGCTCGACCCCTTTAAGCCGGAGCGGCCGGAGGATGTCGCCCATCTCCTGGCGCTGCAGGCCGAGGTGCACGAAACCTTCATCGACCTCGTTAGAAACGCCCGCGGCAGCCGCCTCGCCGATCATCCCGACCTCTTCACCGGCCTGTTCTGGTCGGGCAAGCGCGGGCTGGAGCTTGGTCTCGTCGACAGCCTTGGCGACCTCCGCTCGGTGCTCCACGCCCGCTTCGGCGAGAAGGTGAAACCGGTGCTGATCAGCCAGAACCGCGGCCTCTTCGGCCGCCGGGCGGCCACGGGCGTCACGACCGGGCTCGATCCGGCGCGGATCGGGGCCGGCGCCGTCGCGGAGTTCGGCGCGCTGGCCGAGGAGCGCGGCCTCTGGTCGCGCTACGGCTTGTAACCTGCGGAGAAAGGCGCCGGCGCATCCGGCGTCCCCGCCCGGCGCTTTACTTGCGCCCGATCGCGGCTCATAGTTTTCGGACCCGTCACCATGGTCGATCTGATGCCCCAATTCATCCTTCTCAGCCTCGTCGGGGCCGCCGCCGTCTACGGCTTCAAGCAGTTGAAGCGCGAGGCCGTCCGCGTCACCGAGCGCAACCGGCGCTCCGAGGCCGAAAGCCAAAGCGGTGCGCAGGGCACACTGGTGCGCGACGCCGACGGCATCTACCGCCTCAAGCGCGACTGAGCCGTCCGGCCGGGACTGGCTGGCGTCTGGCTCTCAGCCTCTTCTGGTGCCGAAGCGCTTGACGCTCGCGGCCGGCGCATGGCACTCGCGCAGCACCTTCCCCCGCCGCATCCCCCGGGGACCGCGGACGCGGGGGCCAGACAGCGAGAGCCCGCCATGACCGACCTGCCGCTGCACATGCGCCCTGAGCGCTCCTTCCAGGCGCTGATCCTGACGCTGCACCGCTACTGGGCGGATTATGGCTGCGTGATCCTGCAGCCCTACGACATGGAGGTCGGCGCCGGCACCTTCCATCCCGGCACCACGCTGCGCGCGCTCGGGCCAAAACCGTGGAACGCGGCCTATGCCCAGCCCTCTCGCCGGCCGAAGGACGGCCGCTACGGCGAGAACCCCAACCGGCTGCAGCACTACTACCAGTACCAGGTCATCCTGAAGCCGAACCCGCCCAACCTTCAGGAGCTCTATCTCGGCTCGCTGAAGGCGATCGGCATCGACACCGCGCTGCACGACATCCGCTTCGTCGAGGACGATTGGGAGAGCCCGACGCTCGGCGCCTGGGGCCTCGGCTGGGAGTGCTGGTGCGACGGCATGGAAGTCTCGCAGTTCACCTATTTCCAGCAGATCTGCGGCATTGAATGCGCGCCGGTGGCGGGCGAACTCACCTACGGCCTCGAGCGGCTCGCGATGTACGTCCAGAACGTCGATTCCATCTATGACCTCAACTTCAATGGCCGCGAAGGCGACGAGAAGGTCACCTATGGCGACATTTTCCTGCAGGCCGAGCAGGAATATTCCCGCTATAATTTCGAGCACGCCGATACCGCCGTCCTGCTGCGCCACTTCAACGAGGCCGAAGCCGAGTGCCAGGCGCTGCTGAAGGCCGGCGCCCCCGGCGAGGCCGACGCCGAACGACGCCACCGCATGGCCCAGCCGGCCTATGACCAGGCGATCAAGGCGAGCCACGTCTTCAACCTCCTCGACGCCCGCGGCGTGATCTCCGTCACCGAACGCCAGAGCTACATTTTTCGCGTCCGCACGCTGGCCAAGGCCTGCGGGGAGGCCTTCCTTGCGACCGAAGGCGGCGGGCTCGGCTATGTCGCGCCGGCGATCGAGGCGGCCTGAGGCCGAACATCGAGCCCCGACTTGGCTAATCGCTTGTCATCTGCGACGGCGATCACGCAAAATGTGACCGGCATGGCACTAAACCGCGGGCGGAACGTTGCCGTGCGGGACGTCAGTCAGGAGTGAGCATCCATGCGTTGGACAGGTCGGCGGCAGAGCGACAACATTGAGGATCGCCGCGGCGATGGCGGCGGCGGTTTCGGTGGCGGCGGCATGCGTGTGCCGATGCGCGCCGGGCGGGGTGGCGGCATCGGGATCGTCGGGCTGATCATCATCGCCGGCGTCCTGTGGTTCGGCTTCGGCGTCAACCCGATGTTCCTGTTCGGCATGGATGGCGGCCAGCAGCAGACGCAGTCGCAGACCGCCAACGGACCGAGCGTCAACGGCACCTCCGACACCACCGACGATTTCGTCGCGACGGTGCTTGCCGACACAGAGGACGTCTGGACGAAGCGTTTCGCCGATGCCGGCCAGCAGTATCCAAAGCCGACGCTCGTCCTCTTCAACAATTCGGTCGCCTCCGCCTGCGGCAGTGCGAGTTCGGCCAGCGGTCCGTTCTACTGCCCGAACGACCAGAAGCTCTACCTCGACCTCGGCTTCTTCCGGCAACTTCAAGGCCAGCTGAACTCGCCCGGCGATTTCGCGCAGGCCTATGTCATCGCGCATGAGGTCGGCCATCACGTCCAGAACATCACCGGCATCCTCCCCGCCTTCGACCGCGCCCGGCAGAACGCCAGCCAGACCGACGCCAACGCCATGTCGGTGCGCATCGAGCTTCAGGCCGACTGCTATGCCGGCATCTGGGCACACGACACGCAAGGCGCCGGCTACATCGAGCCCGGCGACATCGACGAGGCCCTGAACGCCGCCCAGCAGATCGGCGATGATACGCTGCAGAAGGAAAGCCAGGGCTACGTCGTGCCCGACAGCTTCAACCACGGCACCTCGGCCCAGCGCCAGACCTGGTTCAAGCGCGGCTACGAGCAGGGCAACATCGCCGCCTGCGATACGTCGAAGGGCGACATCTAGGGCATGAGGCGGACGGGACAGGGCGGCCGGCGGCGCTTTCCGCCTGCGCTGTTGGGGTGCTCACCGCGCCCGCTGCCGGGGCTTACACCGCTTCCGCTGACGGTGCTCACACCCCCCTCTGGCCTGCCGGCCATCTCCCCCTCAAGGGGGGAGATCAGGCACTCGGCCGCCGGCGACAAGCCGATCTCGCCCCTTGAGGGGGAGATGCCGGCAGGCAGAGGGGGGTGTGCCACCCGCAACCATTCGACATACGCCGCACAGCCCCGCCCTACCCCATGGCGCTGACCCGCCTTGAGCTGAAAGCCCAGCGCGACCGCCGGGCCGTGCAAGCGACCTCCAACCCCCTCGAACAATCCCTTTGGCCGTCTCTTCAGGCCATCCCCGGCGAAGGCCGCCACTTCCGCCGCCAGGTCCGCATCGGCCCCTATCTCTGCGATTTCGTCTCGCACCCCCTCGGCCTCATCGTGGAGCTCGACGGCGACCAGCACCGCACCCCGCGCCAACTCGCCAAGGACGCGGCCCGCGACGTCTGGCTCGACGCCAAGGGATACCGCGTGCTGCGCTTCGCCAATGCCACCGTGCGCACTGATGCCGCCGCCGTTCTTGACACCATCCGCGCCGTGGTCGAAGAGCGGCAGGGCTTGCCGCGCCGCGACGAGCCTGCCCTGGCGCCGCCGCCGGGCAAGCGCCGCCCGCGACCGAAACGATAAGGCCGACCGCCGGCCGAAACCCCTCTTCGGAGGGTGGAGAGACCGATGCCCGACCTGTTGATCGAATTGCGCTCCGAGGAAATCCCCGCCCGCATGCAGCGCAAGGCCGCGGGCGATTTGCGCAAGCTCGTCACCGATGGCCTCGTCGCCGCCGGCCTCACCTATGAGGGCGCGCGCGAGTACTGGACGCCGCGCCGGCTGACGCTCGACATCCGCGGCGTCGACGCCCGTTCCAAGGACACCGTCGAGGACCGCAAGGGCCCGCGCACCGACGCACCGGCCAAGGCGATCGAGGGTTTTCTGAAGGGCGCCGGCCTGTCGTCGATCGAGGAGGCGCACGTCCACAGCGACCCGAAGAAGGGCGATTTCTATGTCGCCCATCTCCGCAAGCCTGGCCGGCCGACCGAAGAAATCGTCGCCGAACTGATGCCGGCCATCATCCGCGAGTTTCCGTGGCCAAAGTCGATGCGCTGGGGCAAGGCTTCGGCAGCGCCCGGGAGCCTGCGCTGGGTCCGCCCGCTGCAGTCGATCCTCTGCATGTTCGGCCCGGAAACCTCGGAGCCCGAGGTCGTCGACTTCGAGGTTTCCGGCATCCGCTCGGGCAACTTGACCTACGGCCATCGCTTCCACGCCCCGGACGCGATCCGGGTGCGCCGCTTCGACGACTACGTAACAAGCTTGGAGAAGGCCTACGTCGTCCTCGACGCCGAGCGCCGCCAGCAGATCATCAAGACCGACGCCGAGAACCTCGCCTTCGCCATCGGCCTCGAAGTCGTGCCGGATGAGGCGCTGCTGGAAGAAGTCTCCGGCCTCGTCGAATGGCCGGTGACGCTGATGGGCACGTTCGAGGAAGCCTTCCTCGCCATCCCGCCGGAGGTCGTGCGCCTCACCATCAAGACCAACCAGAAATGCTTCGTCACCCGCCCGGTCGGCGGCGAGGGCCTGTCGAACAAGTTCATCCTCGTCGCCAACATCGAAGCCTCCGATGGCGGCGCCGAGATCGCCCGCGGCAACGGCAAGGTGGTGCGCGCCCGCCTGTCGGATGCGCTCTACTTCTGGCAGACCGACCAGGGCGCCCTCCCCGACCAGGCGGGCCTTGCCGCCTCCGCCGAAAAGCTCGGCCTCGACCTGTCGAAGCCGCTCGACCAGCGCATGGCGAAACTCGACGCCCTCGGCGTCACCTTCCACGCCAAGCTCGGCACCCAAGGCGCCCGCGTCCAGCGCATCGCGGCCTTGGCCGAACAGATCGCCCCGATGGTCGGCGCCGACCCGGCGCTGGCGATGCGCGCCGCGCTGCTGGCGAAAGCCGACCTCACCAGCGAGGCCGTCGGCGAGTTCCCGGAACTGCAGGGGCTGATGGGCCGCTACTACGCCGGCCTCCAGGGCGAGCACCCGTCGGTGCAAGCGGCCATTGAGGAACACTACAAGCCGCAAGGCCCGTCCGACGCCGTCCCAACCGATCCGGTGGCGATCGCCGTGGCGCTCGCCGACAAGCTGGACACGCTCACCGGGTTCTGGGCGATCGACGAGAAGCCGACGGGGTCGAAGGACCCCTATGCCCTCAGGCGCGCAGCGCTCGGCTTAATCCGGATCGTGCTCGACCGCTCGCTTGACCTGCGTCTTGCCGACATCGTCGATGACGCCGACCTCCTCTCCTTCTTCCACGACCGCCTCAAGGTTCAGCTCCGCGATCAGGGCGCGCGGCATGATCTCGTCGACGCCGTGCTGTCTGGTGTCCTCGACGCCGACGCTTCGATCTCCCCCCAAGAGGGGGAGATGCCTGGCAAGGCAGAGGGGAGCGCGCGCGACACGACGCCCGCCGATGGTGCGTCCTCGAACGCTGGCGGCAGCGTGCCCCCCTCTGGCCTGCCGGCCATCTCCCCCTCCAGGGGGGAGATCGGCAGTTCGTCGGGCGACAACCTCCTCGACATCGCCCGCCGTGTCGAAGCGCTCGGCGCCTTCCTCGCCACCGAGGACGGCAAGAACCTCCTCGGCGGGACCCGCCGCGCCGCCAACATCCTCGCCGCCGAGGAGAAGAAGGGCACGCGCATCGCCGACAGCGTTGCCCCCGCCCTCCTGGCCGAGCCCGAGGAACAGGCGCTTGCCACCGCGATCGCCACGGTGGATGCCGACGTCTCCGCGGCCGTCGCCCGTGAGGACTATGCGAGCGCCATGACGGCGCTGGCAGGCCTCCGCGGCCCGGTCGACGGCTTCTTCGAGAAGGTGCTGGTCAATGCCGACGACGCGGCGGTGCGCGCCAACCGGCTTGCCCTCCTCGCCCGCATCCGCCTCGCCACCCGCAAGGTCGCCGACTTCGCCCGCATCGCCGGCTGAAGGCCGACAGGACGCATCACCCTTCCTGCAGAACGGCAGCCCCGAATTGTGTCGGAGGCTGCCGTTTTCGCATTCGGGATCAGCCGCTTGCGGCCCTTTTCTAGGGTTGGGACCCCGCCTTGTGCGGCGGCGACAGTTTCGCGCAAGGTGGCGCTAAGGCAACGGGAACAATCCCTTAACTATGACACGCCACCAAATTATCACGCTATGTTTCATCCGGTAATCTGATATTACTCAGCGTGCCCGGAACAGGCCCGATTGGTCAGGCACACAAGTCCCTGTAGCCGCTGGGGAAGGTCCCCAAAACCGCTTGGGGGCGGGGTGGCTGCGAAGGGGAATTTCTGGATGCAGAACTTGCGCGCCGCTTTCGTGGCAGCCATGACGCTCGTCGCCGTGTTTACGGACACCGCCGGCGCCGCCTGGAACAAGCCTTGGAAGGCGGAGGATCGCGCGCTCGTCGTCGATGCCTACGAGTTCAACCCGATCGACTGGAAGGAACTGGCGGAGGACAAGCGCATCGCCGGTTTCATCAACAAGGCCTCCGACGGCATGCCGCCGGAATGGAACTGCAGCGGCAAGACGGGCGACGACGAACTGCTCTGCAAGAACCGCTGGTGGAAGTACTCTGTCACCAAGGAACTCTATATGACGCGGCGGACCATGGCGAAGACGCTGGGTCTGAAATGGGGCGCCTACCACCTCGCCCGTCCCGGCAATCCGCGCGCCCAGGCCGACCACTTCATCGATTTCGCCGAGCCGGAGGCCGACGACCTCATCGCCATCGACATCGAGGACAACACCAACGAGTGGATGAGCCTTGCCGATGCCGAGATCTTCGCCGACCAGGTGAAGATCCGCACCGGCCGCTACCCCGTCCTCTACACCAATGGCTCCACCGCCAAGTGGATCTCCGACTACCGCGAGACCTATCCGCTGCTGTCGCGCCTGCCGCTCTGGTACGCCCGCTACCGCGACGACATCACCGGGCTCTTCCCCGAGACGACCTGGCCGAGCTACGCGCTCTGGCAGTTCTCCTCGATGCACAACTGCTCGCCTAAGCAGTGCCCCTACCGCGTCAAGGGCGCCAAGCACGACATCGACGTCAACGTCTCCGCCTACGACGTCGCCGGCCTGCGCGCCGCCTGGCCGTTCAAGGACCTGATCAAGCCGCTCGACGCGCCGGCCGCCCCGAGCCTCGTCGCCAGCTTGAAGGGCCTGACGAGCAAGGCAGGATCGGTCTTCGCCGCGCTGTCGGCGGACCTCGTCCGGTTCGCCGAGAACCGCCGGCCCGCCGAGACCCCGGTGGTGGTCGCCCGGACTGCCGCCCCGCCAGCCGAGACCGCCGCGCCCGACCGGGATTCGACGTTCCTCGCCGCCTACGGTCCGGCCGAGCATCCGGCCCCGCATATCGATCCGCTGCAGCTGATCACCGCGACCGCCGAGGCCGAGAAGGCCGCTGCCCGCAAGGTCGACGCCGCCGCTCTGAAGCCGGCGCCGAAGATCCTGCATGCCGGCGGTCCGATCCAGATCGCCGCGCTCGGCCCGCTGGACGGACTGACCAGCGGCGCCCGCGAAGTGTTCGGCCCCGACCTGCCGCCAGCCATGGCCGGCGCGCGCGATCCGCTCGATGCCGCCGAAAAGGCCCGCCTGCGCCGCTGGCTGCAGATCTCCGCCAACGGCTTCCGCCGCGCCGCCGAAGCCGAAAAGGCCGCCTACATGGCCGACAGGGTCAAGGACGATACGAACGCCAGCACCCGCGGCCCGCGGCTCCCCGCCGTCGGCAGCCAGGGCATCATCGCCGCGGCCGAAAGGGTCGCGAATGCCTTCGTCGCCACGCGTTAGTTTATTGCGGCCTGAGAGGCGGTAGCATTTGTTGGCCTGAAGGGGGCGCCTTGTGCACGGGGACTGCCCGTTGGCTTGAATAAGCTGGACGCTCACGCCAACGCTTCGTCATCCCGGACTTGATCTCTGCGAAACCAATGGTTTCGCTGGGATCCATTCCAAATCTTTGAACGAGCGATCGTACGGTCGACCTTCCGGTGTTCTGTCACGGACTGCGGCATCCACCGCAGAGGAATGGATCCCAGCGAAACCATTAGTTTCGCAGAGATCAAGTCCGGGATGACGAAACTGGGACGTTTCCATTCGTCACAGAACACTCAGCGCGCAACGCACATCGCTAGCGCTCCTCAAGCTGGCCCGCACCCTTTGCCAAGTCCCCCACCACCGCTGACTTCCCACGCTGCCGTCGTGCGACCGCCGTGCGGCAAAAGAATTCGCCGAACTCCCCCAGAAATTTAGATATTTTTTACTTTCCCCGGAACCCTTCCCGACCGCCACGCTTATTCCAGCAACGCCACACGAACACTTGGCACCCCCCGACCCCGATCCGGCCCCCCTTCCCGATCGATGTCGCCAAGCCCGGGCGTTTTCAGACCATCCGGTCCCCCCGCCGGATCTGACAGTGAAAAGAGCAGCCGCCCTCCCCCTCGGGCCGCTGCTCTTTTTTGCTTTTGCCGTGGTTTGCCGGCAGAAGACCCGGTATGACCCGGCGAATATCCTCCCGCTCCGATGACAGTGTTGCGCTGGCCGCAGAAGTTCTGCGGGCCGGCGGCCTCGTGGCGATTCCGACGGAGACCGTCTACGGCCTCGGCGCCGACGCGACCAACGGCACGGGCGTTGCCGGCATCTTCGCGGCAAAGGGCCGGCCCCGCTTCAATCCGCTGATTGCCCATGTGTCCGACATGGCGATGGCCGAGGCGACGGCCATGTTCGATCCGCTCGCTCGGCAGCTGGCGGAGGCCTTCTGGCCGGGGCCCCTGACCATTGTCCTTCCCTTGCGCGACAGTGCCGGCATCCATCCGCTCGTCGGCGGCGGCCTGTCCACCATCGCGCTGCGGATGCCCCACGGCATCGCCCGCTCGATCATCGCCGCGCTCGGAGGGCCGGTCGCCGCGCCCAGCGCCAACCGCTCCGGCCGCGTCAGCCCGACCACTGCCGACCATGTGGAGGCGAGCCTTGGCGAGCGCGTCGATCTGATCATTGATGGCGGTCCGTCGGCCGTCGGGCTGGAATCCACCATCGTCAAGCCGATGGGCGATCGCATCGCGCTCCTGCGCGCCGGCGGCATTCCCGCCGCCGAGATCGCCGCCCGCATCGGCTTGCCGGTGTTCAGGCCGGGCCCGGATGCCGGCATCGAGGCGCCCGGCCAGCTCGCCTCGCACTACGCGCCCGAGGGCCGCGTCCGGCTGGAGGCGCGCTTTGTCCTGCCCGGCGAATGGCTGATCGCTTTCGGTCCGACACGCCTTCCCGGCGAGGAGCAAGCAGCGGGCATCGTCAACCTCAGCCCGTCCGGCGATCTCCGCGAGGCCGCCGCCAACCTGTTTGCTGCCCTCAGCGCGCTCGATCGGCCGGACATTGCCAGCATCGCCGTCGCGCCGATCCCCACCGAGGGCCTTGGCGAAGCCATCAACGACCGGCTCTCGCGCGCCGCCGCACCCCGCGGGTAAGGCGCATCCGCTCGACGCGGCTCCGCGGCGTGGCTATCGTCCGCGCATGGATCATCCCCCGCTTTCCGCCGATTCGCTCGCCCGCTTCACCGCGCTCGTTGGCGAGGCCAATGCGCTGCGCTCGCCCGACCTGATCGCCCCGTTCCTGCACGAACCGCGCGACCTCTTCCACGGCCAGACGCAGCTGGTGCTGCGTCCCGGCTCCACCGCCGAGGTCGCCGCTATCATGGCGCTCGCCACCGAAACCCGCACGCCGATCGTGCCGCAAGGCGGCAATACCGGGCTCGTCGGCGGCCAGTCGCCACGCTCGTCGGCCGAGGTGGTGCTGTCGCTGTCGCGCCTCAACCGCATCCGCGCGATCGACCCCGTCGGCCGCACGCTGACGGTCGAGGCCGGCGTCGTGCTCGCGACGGCACAAGCGGCGGCCGATGAGGCAGGCCTCCTCTTCCCGCTGTCGCTGGGGTCGGAGGGCTCGTGCCAGATCGGCGGAAACCTTTCCTCCAATGCCGGCGGCACGGGCGTCATCGCCTATGGCAACGCCCGCGAGCTCTGCCTCGGCCTCGAGGCGGTGCTGCCGTCGGGGGAGATTATGCACGGCCTGCGCCGGCTGAAGAAGGACAACCGCGGCTATGACTGGAAGGACCTTCTGATCGGCGCCGAGGGCACGCTCGCGGTGATCACCGCCGCCGTCCTGAAGCTTCACCCCAAGCCTGCCGGGCGCGAGGTCGCCTATGTCGGCCTTACCTCGCCGGAGGCCGCCCTGCAGCTTTTGACGCTGACGCAGGACCGGGCCGGCGCGCAGCTGACCGCCTTCGAGCTGATGGGCCGCCGCGGCATGGAGTTCACCTTGCGCCACACGCAAGGCGCCCGCGACCCGCTGGCATCGGCGCATCCTTGGTACGTGCTGGTCGAGATCTCCTCCTCGCGCTCGGCCGAGGATGCCCGCGACACGATGGAGGAAATTCTCGGCACGGCGCTCGAGGACGGCACCATCGACGACGCCGCGATCGCCCAGTCGCTTTCCGACGCCAAGGCGTTCTGGACCATGCGCGAGGAGATGAGCTGGGCGCAGAAGCCGGAAGGCGGCTCGATCAAGCACGACGTCTCTGTGCCCATCGCCCGCGTGCCGGAGTTCCTCGCCACCGCCGATGCCGCCGTCCTTGCGGCGATCCCAGGCGCGCGCATTGTCGCTTTTGGCCATCTGGGCGACGGCAACATCCACTACAACGTCTCGCAGCCCGTCGGCGCCGACAAGGCGGCCTTCCTCGCGCGCTGGACCGAGCTCAACCAGATCGTCCACGGCATCGTCGCCAGCCTCGACGGCAGCTTCTCGGCCGAGCACGGTATCGGACAGTTAAAACGAGATGAACTTGCCCGTACCAAGGATGCTGTGGAAATGAAGCTGATGCGCGATCTAAAACGGACGTTCGATCCTTTCCATTTGCTGAATCCGGGAAAAGTCGTTTAAAATTCTATTCAGTTTTTCGACTCAGTAACCCTGTGGATAGTCAGGATCACTTAACTGACTTTCTTAGGCTGACCTCAAGATGCCGGCTGTAGCTTCAAGTCATCAAAGGCCGGGAGACATCGGTCATACCGGGAGACCGAGCGATCGGCTCTCAGGCGAGGCATAGAGGCGTCCAAGATGAACATGGCTTCCACTTCAGCATCCCTGAAACCCGAATGGGCGAATGTTCCGATCCGGCTCGATCCTGCTGCGGCCGACCGCAAGCAGAGCTTCGAAATGCTCGATAATGGCGAGCGCGTCAGCTACCGCGTCGACCACCGCGGCGCGGTGATCAGCCGCAAGCTGGAGATGTCGGGCGTGCCGATGTCGATTGCGCTGCCGGCCCGTGCCTTCAAGGGCATCGCCGCCCGTGCGATGGAGGACGGCGCCGGCGAGGTGACCGTCACCCTCGAGCTCTACCACGAGGACCCGAAGTTCTCCGTGCCGCTGCTGGTCGCCAGCGACCTGTTCGACGTCGCCGCCGATTGGCGCGGCTGGGCAGAGCTGTTCAACCTGCCGATGCTGATGGTGGAGTCGGACGGCAGCGTCCGGCCGCTGGAGGAGACGCTCGGCGCCATCCGGGCTTCGGCCGCCGCCCCGCGCCGCCGCTCGGCGAGCCCGCACCGCAACCGGCGCCCGCGCTTCCTCGCCCGGCGCAAGCCCGGCGGCCTGGGGATGCGGATGGTCATCTCCGGCGAAGAGATCATCGCCCGGACCTGATACCAGTAGCTGTTCAGCGATCAAAGAAGGCCGGCGCATCCCTGGATGCGCCGGCCTTTCTGCGTGAAACCTTCTGCGTCGATGCGGCCTCAGCCGGGAAACGCCAGCGCCCAGAGCGCCGAGGCGATCAGCCCGGCGAAGACGATCCAGCCGAACGACGTGTTCGACTTGAACAGCACCAGGCACTGGTCGGGATCGTCGATGTTGAGCGTGCGGATCTGCCAGAACATCTGCCCCGCGCCGATGGCAAGGGCGGCAAAGGCCGGCCAGGTCGGCCCGACATCCGGCCCGGTCAGCCAGTAGGCCGCGGCAAAGCAGACGAGCGTGCCGCCATAGAGCCAGGCCAGCGCCCGCTTTGTGTGCCGGCCGAACAGCCGCGCCGTCGAACGCACGCCGACCAGCGCGTCGTCTTCCTTGTCCTGGTGCGCGTAGATCGTGTCATAGCCGATGGTCCACAGCACGCTGCCGGCAAAGAGCAGCAGTGGCGCTGCCCCGAGCGAGCCCCAATAGGCGGCCCAGCCCATCAGCGCGCCCCAGGAGAAGGCGAGGCCGAGGCCGAGCTGCGGCCAGTCGGTCACCCGCTTCAGGAACGGATAGACCGCGACGACGCCGAGCGAGGCGATGCCGAGGCAGATGGCGAAGAAATTGAACTGCAGCAGCACGGCAAGGCCGACCAGCGCCTGCACGACGACGAAGATCTTGGCCTGCCCGCTCGTGACGCGGCCCGATGGCAGCGGCCGCGAGCGGGTGCGCGCGACCTTGGCGTCGATCTTCTGGTCGACGAGGTCGTTGTAGCTGCAGCCGGCGCCGCGCATGGCGATGGCGCCGATGAGAAACAGCGCGAGGTGCCAGAGGCTCGGCAGGCCGGTAGTCACCGCCCCCGCGGCCATCGCCTGCGGGGCGAGCGCGGCCGACCACCAGCACGGCCAGAGCAGCAGCTGCCAGCCGATCGGCCTGTCCCAGCGCGCGAGCTGCGCATAGGGCCAGGCACCTTGCGGCAGCAGGCGGTAGACGAAATTGTCGGACGGCGCGTCGGCAACCCGGTGCTCGGGCGGGGCGGACGCAACGGGATCTCTGAGATTCGACATGGCCGGAGAGTGCGCCGAAAGCCTCTTTCGTCAAGATGTTTCCCGTTGGTAGCGCCTTTGCGACCTTGACCTTGCGCCTTCCTCGCCCGTAATCGGCCTTTCGGCGATGAAAGACGGGCCCCGTTCCATGACCAATCTCCTCCTGATCGGCTCCGGCGGACGCGAACACGCGCTGGCGTGGAAACTCGCGCAATCGCCCGAGATTGGCGCCTTCTACGCTGCGCCCGGCAATCCCGGCATCGCCACCCATGCGGAAATCGTCCCGCTCGACATCACCGACCACGCCGCCGTCACCGCCTTCTGCCGCGATAAGGGCGTTGATCTCGTCGTCGTCGGCCCCGAGGCGCCGCTCGTCGCCGGCATCGCCGATGCCCTGACGGCCGCCGGCATCCTGGTCTTCGGCCCGACCGCGGCCGCCGCCCAGCTGGAGGGCTCGAAAGGCTTCACCAAGGACCTCTGCACCCGCATGTCGATCCCGACCGCGGCCTACCAGCGGTTCGCCGATGCCGAGAGCGCCAAAGCCTATGTCCGCGCGAGCGGCGCGCCGATCGTCGTCAAGGCGGACGGGCTCGCCGCCGGCAAGGGCGTCACCGTCGCCGAGACCATTGAGGCCGCCCTCGCCGCGGTGGAGGACTGCTTCGCCGGCGCCCCGGAGGGTGCCGAGGTGGTGGTCGAGGAGTGCATGACCGGCGAGGAGGCAAGCCTCTTCTGCCTCGCCGACGGAACGCGCGCCGTCTTGTTCGGCACCGCGCAGGACCACAAGCGCGCCTTCGACGGCGATCAAGGCCCCAACACCGGCGGCATGGGTGCCTACTCGCCGGCTCCGGTGATGACGCCTGCCCTGATCGAGCAGGTGATGGCCGAGATCATTCGCCCGACGCTGAGGGGCCTCAGCGAAGCCGGCACGCCGTTCTCCGGCGTGCTCTATGCCGGGCTGATGCTCACCGGCACCGGGCCGAAACTTATCGAGTACAATGCCCGCTTCGGCGATCCCGAATGCCAGGTGCTGATGATGCGGCTCGAGGGCGACCTCCTGCCGATCCTGATGCAGGCGGCGCGGGGCGATCTCTCCGGTTGCACGCCGGTCTGGCGCGACGATCCGGCGCTCTGCGTCGTCGTCGCCGCACAGGGCTATCCCGGCGCCTATGCCAAGGGCAGCGAGATCCGCGCGCTGCCCGAGGACGACGACCGCGCCATCGTCTTCCATGCCGGCACCCGGCGCGACGGCGACCGGATGCTGGCCGAGGGCGGCCGCGTCCTCGGCGTCACCGCCTCGGCTCCGAGCGTCGGCGAGGCGGCCGTGAAGGCCTATGCCGCGGTCGCCGAGATCGACTGGCCGGAGGGTTTCTGGCGCACCGACATCGGCCACCACGCCATCGCCCGCGAAGAAGCCTCGGCGGAAGGCTGAAGCACGGCACGGTCAAGCAACCGAGCGATCGAGGGCTGCTGGGCCGTCGAAAGTAAGCGGCCCCGGGGCGACTGGAAACGGTGGATATGGCGTCAACGTACCGGACGCTGCTGCCGCGGCCGGGTGTCGCGCTTGCGCCGAGAAGAACTGTCGGCGAAGTTGCAGACATATCCAATACGCGACTTTCCCGTCCGCTGCGTTAAGTTCCCCGTCAAGGAACACTTCGAGGGAGGATGCCATGTCGTTTCGCAGGGACAGGATCACCAAGCCGATCTTCCGCTGGGCCAAGGGCGTGCTGCCGGCGATCTCGGCGACCGAGCGGGAGGCGATCGCCGCCGGCACGGTCTGGTGGGACGGCGAGCTGTTCACCGGCAGCCCCGACTGGCAGAAGCTCATCGACATGCCGCCCTCGCGCCTCTCCCCCGAGGAGCAGGCCTTCATCGACGGCCCGGTCAACCAGCTCTGCGCGATGATCGACGAGTGGAAGCTGGTCTGGGAAGACCGCGACCTGCCGAAGGAAGTCTGGGACTTCCTGCGCCAGGAGAAATTCTTCGGGATGATCATCCCCAAGGAGTATGGCGGCCTCGGCTTCTCGCACACCGCCCATTCCGAGGTGGTCCGCAAGGTCTCGTCGGCGAGCGTCGTCGCCGGCGTCACGGTGATGGTGCCGAACTCGCTCGGACCCGGCGAGCTGATGCTCCACTTCGGCACGGACGCGCAGCGCGATTACTGGCTGCCGCGCCTCGCCGACGGCCGCGAGATTCCGTGTTTCGGCCTGACCTCGGCGGAGGCCGGCTCGGACGCTGCCTCCATGACCGACCACGGCATCGTCTGCCACGGCGAGCACGAGGGGCGAGAGGTCCTTGGCATCCGGCTCAACTTCGCCAAGCGCTACATTACCCTCGGCCCGGTCGCGACGGTCATGGGCCTCGCCTTCAAGCTGTCGGATCCGGACAACCTCCTCGGCCGGGGCGAGTCGCTCGGCATCACCGTCGCGCTGATCCCGACCGACACCGCGGGCGTCACCACCGGCGATCGCCACATCCCGCAGTTCACCTTCTTCCAGAACGGCCCGCTGACGGGCGAGGACGTGTTCATCCCGATGAATGCGGTGATCGGCGGCGAAGCGCAGATCGGTCAGGGCTGGACCATGCTGATGACGGCACTCGCCGCCGGCCGCTCAGTCTCGCTGCCCTCGCAGGCCGCCGCGGCGGCCGCCTACTGCGCCCGCGTCACCGGCGCCTATGCCCGCATCCGCCATCAGTTCAACCTGCCGATCGGCCAGTTCGAGGGCATCCAGGAGCCGCTGGCGGACCTTGCCGCCAACGCCTACCAGATCGACGCCGCGCGCCGGCTGACGGTCGCCGCCCTCGACGAGGGGCACAGGCCCTCCGTGGTCTCGGCCATCATGAAGGCGCACGCCACCTACCGCGCCCGCGAATCCGTCGAGCGCGCGATGGACGTGCATGGCGGCAAGGCGATCATGGACGGGCCGGGCAACTATCTCGGCGCCCAGTACAAGTCGCTGCCGATCGGCATCACCGTCGAGGGCGCCAACATCCTCACCCGCAGCCTGATGATCTTCGGCCAGGGTGCCATCCGCGCGCATCCTTACCTGCTCAAGGAAATGCTGGCGCTGGCCGACACCGACAAGGCGGCCGGGCTCCAAAGCTTCGACACGCATTTCTGGGCGCACGCCCGCCACGCGGTCACCAACACCTTCCGCTCGCTGCTGCATGGCTGGACCGGCGGGCTGGCAGCACATGCGCCGGTCGGCGTCGCCTTCACCAGCCACTGGCGCCAGCTGTCGCGCTACGCCTCGGCCTTCTCAATGCTCTCCGACCTCGCGCTGCTGACGCTCGGCGGCAGCCTGAAGCGGCGGGAGCTCCTGTCCGCCCGGCTCGGCGACATCCTGTCCGAGATGTACCTGCTCGGCGCCGCGCTGAAGCGCTTCGAGAGCGAGGGCCGACCGGAGGCCGACCGGCCGCTGGTCGAATACGTCATGCAGAAGGGTTTCTTCCGGATCGGGGTCGCCTTCAACGGCGTGCTCGACAACCTGCCCGCCCGCTGGGCCGCGGTGCTGACGCGCGTCGTCGCCTTCCCCTTCGCCATCCCGCTGCCGATGCCCTCGGACGAGCTGGTGACCGAGGTCGCGCAAATCCTGATGCGCCCCTCCACCCAGCGCGACCGGCTGACGCCCGACCTCTATCTCGGCGAGGGGCGGACCGACCATCCCGTTGCCGCGCTCGAGGCGGCCTTCGAGCTGGTCGCCGAGGCGGCCCCGATCGACCGCAAGCTGCGCGACGCCGGCATCCGCGATCCCCAGAAGGCGCTGGACCAGGGCGTCATCACGGCCGCGGAATTCGACCAGTGGGCTGCGGCGCGCACCGCGGTCGCCGGGGTCGTCGCCGTCGACAGCTTTCCGATGGCCGATGTGTCGCCGATCGCCACCCAGCACGACCGCCCGTCGGCGGGAGCAGCCGCGCCTGCGGCCGCGCCGGACGACATTGCTCCGCCGCGTTCGTTCCCCGAGACGACCCAGCCTGCAGAGGCGGCACAGCTGAGCGATGCGACAGCGCTGGGCGCCACCAGCGGGACGGGTGATGTGCAAGAGGACGCCGTCGAGACGGTCGAGGTCGAGAACGACCTCGCGGCGTCCCCCGAGACCATCACGCCGGCCAAGCCACGCGTCCGTCGCACCCGCAAGCCCGCGGCCGAGTAATCGGCTGGGGGCAACAGGACAAGACCGTCACCGTCGGCTTAGCACTGCGTTACAATCAGCGCGGGAAAGTGGCGACAGGAGAGCGGCTGCAAAAATGCGGTCCCATCGTGGGATGCGCCGCTGACTTGCATGGGCAGCGAAAGCCGGTCGGCCTTGTCCCGACCGGTTTTCGCGCACCCAGCTACGCAATCTCCGGTCTAGACTATTTTCCTATATGGGATTTTATGTCAGATTTTGCGGACTGCGGAGGGGCGGACTGATCACCCGCCCCTCCTGCAGCCTCCGGGTCCGCCCTCCGTCGCGAAAGGGTGGACGCCCGCTGGTCGATGCCTGAGACAGCCCCCGCCGGGCACGGGACCCGCCGGGCAGATCGGGCCGAGGCAGCGAAGGACGGGCGGCGGCAAGGGCCTTGGCCGGGCCGGCGCTGCCGATGGAAGGCCTCGAGGGATTGGCATTCCCGAGAGGCAGCGGCCCAGGCGCCAGCGCCCTGGGTCAGGACGTGCAGGGGCGGATGGTCAACGTCTGCCGGAAAACCCGCGGTGCGCCGGACATGCCCGCCACCTTGCGCAACACCAACCCCGGCGCTCCGCCGTTTCCATATCACCCTCCCGGCCGCCCGCGGCGCGGGAGCGCTCCAGGCTGTCAGCGGCATTCTGGGAAGAGGAGCGGCTCAGCTGGAGACGCAGACATAATCCTGCACCCCGAGCCCCGTCGCCCCAAGCCGCATCCGGTCTCCGACCGCCAGGAACCGCGGCGGGTCGTAGGACAGGCCGACACCGCCGGGCGTCCCCGTCAGGATCACGTCGCCCGGCTCCAGGCGGGTGAAGCGCGACAGGTAGGAGACGAGATAGGGCACCTTGAAGATCATGTCGGCCGTCGAGCCTTGCTGCTGGCGAACGCCGTTGACCTCGAGCCAGAGCGTCAGGTCGCCGTAGTCCTGCAGCTCATCTGGCGTCACCAGCCAGGGGCCGAGCGGCGCAAAGGTGTCGTGCGACTTGCCCTTGGTCCACTGCCCGCCCCGCTGCAGCTGCAGGCTGCGCTCGGTCACGTCGTTCGCCAGAGTGAACCCCGCGACATGCTGCATGGCGTCCTCGACGCGGATGTATTTCGCGGTCCGGCCTATCACCACGGCAAGCTCGACGCCCCAGTCCGTGCGGTTCGACATGCGGGGAATCTCGATGGGATCGTTCGGTCCGCTGATCGCCGAGGTCGCCTTCATGAACACCGTCGGCTCGGGGCTCGACTTGAAGCCGGCCAGCGACGCGCTCGCCTCGAAGTTCGGCCCGACGCCGATGATCTTGCCGATCCGCGACAACGGCGCGCACAGGCGCGCCCCGGCGGGTGCGAGCGGCAATGACGCCTCATCGATCAAGGCAAGCGCCCGGAGGGCGTCTGGATCGAGCGACGCACCGGAGAGCGAGCGCACGTGCTGGGAGAGGTCGCGAACCTCGTCCTCGCGGTCGATCAGGCCCGGACGCTCCGACCCGCGAGCGCCAAAGCGCACCAGACGCATTCTGAAATCCTCCACATTTTCAAAGGCGAAATGGCCGAGCCCGATCATGGTTCCCGCCACTGGAAGCTTCGCGCCGAGGGCTTGCGAGCCTAGCGCGCCGCCAGTGCGGCAACAACCTTGGATTGCATACGCTGAATAAACAGGATGCGTAGTCAGAACAGAATCAGGCGCAACCGCCCGGCGCAAGAGCGGGCGGATGAAAATGCCGGCGGACGCCCGCGCCGTCACCGTCAGGGTGGAAGCAGCGCCGCCGCGCCTTCCTTGTCAGAGCGGGTTGGGCTCGGCGCGCTCTGCCCGGAACCGCCATCCCCAGCGCTTACACCGCCCCCTGCGGACGGCCATGGATTGATGCCGTCGCTCAGCCAGCGCAGCGTCTCCTGCCAAAAACCGTCGCGGTGCCGCGCATGGAACAGGCCAAAATGACCGATAGCGGGAAAGCCGAGATCTTCGGGCGCGAGGACGACCGCGGTCCGATCCGCCCCCGTATAGTAGGCGAGCGCCCGATCGATCGCCGGCTTTGGCGCCAGCGGATCGTCGCTGAGCCCGACGGCAAGGATCGGCGCCCGGACGGCCGCAAAGTGGGAGAGAATTGCCGCCCGCTCCCGCCGGTGATAGCTCTCCTCCATCCGGCGCCGTCGAGAACTCCATTCCAGCGCGACGCCGGCCGGAAGGTCTTCCAGCCAGCCGAGCCGCTTTCCTGGGAAATAGCCGAGCATCAGCGTTAGCGCGGGCATCGCGACATGCCATTTGAGGAACAAGCGCCGCCGGTCCTCGGCACGGTAGTCGCGCCAGTAGGCATATTGAGCGCCGACCGTCAGCATCCGGTCGATGGCGAGCGCGTGCTGTGCGAAACCCGGCAGGAAGCCGCCGATCGAATGGCCGACCACCTGCAGCGGTTTCGGCAGGGACTGGTCGAGGACGAAGCGCAAGGCGGCATCGAAATCCTCTTCGCCCCAATCCCGCCAGCGGTGACCGCATCCCCGCAGCGACGCCGGCCGCGACGCGCCGATGCCGCGATAGTCGTAGGTCACGACATGGAAGCCCGCCTCGGCCAGGAAGGCGGCATAGCGGTGATAGTAGCGGGCGAGGACTCCGGTCGCCGGGTTGACGATCACCGTGCCGTGGGTCCCGCCGCAAGGCGCCGTCCAGAGATGGCCGCCGAGCCGTACGCCGTCGCGGCAGACGAGCTCGATGGCGGTCGGCAAGGCGGTCATGTCGAGGATCAAGCCCTCACCGGGGTTTCGGCAGCAGCCAAGACGCAGTCCCTTCAACGCAGGCGGGTCTGCCCGCGAAGGCAGCCCGGCTCAACCCTAACGCAGGGGCGACGCGTCGGGAACGGCCGAGCCGCTGGCGAACGGAGACACCCTCCCCTTTCACCAGACGGTGAGGCTCGTCCGGTCAAGGCGTGGCGGCGGGCCTTGCGTCGGCGGACGGCTTGCGGCGCCATCCCGTCAGCTTCATCACCGAGACGTAGAACAGCGGCACGAAGAAGATGCCGAGGAAGGTCGCGGCGAACATGCCGCCCATCACACCGATGCCGATGGCCCGCTGGCCGCCGGAGCCCGCGCCCGTCGCCAGCGCCAGCGGCGTGACGCCGAGGATGAAGGCGAAGGAGGTCATCAGGATCGGCCGCAGGCGTTGCCGCGATGCCTCGAGGGTCGCGGCGACCAGTTCCTTGCCCTGCGCCTCGAGATCCTTGGCGAACTCGACGATGAGGATGGCGTTCTTGGCCGCCAGACCGATCGTCGTCAGCAGGCCGACCTTGAAGTAGATGTCGTTCGCCTGGTCGGTCAGCGTTGCTGCGACGAGGGCGCCGAAGACGCCGATGGGCACCGCGAGGATGACCGAGAATGGCACTGACCAGCTCTCGTAGAGCGCGGCAAGGCAGAGGAAGACCACCAGCACCGAGATCGCGTAGAGGAGCGTCGCCTGCGAGCCGGACAGCCGCTCCTGGTAGGAGAGGCCCGTCCACTCCGAAGTGTAGCCGCTGCCGAGCGCGGCGACCTGTGCGTCCATCGTGTTCATCGCATCGCCGGAGCTGACGTCGGCGCCGGGCGAGCCCTGGATGTTGACGGCGGCAACGCCGTTATAGCGCTCCAGCCGCGGTGGCCCCTCGGTCCAGGCGGTCTGGGTGAAGGCCGAGAACGGCACCATCTCGCCGGTGCCGTTGCGCACATACCACCGGTCGATGTCGCTCGGCAGCATGCGGAAGGCGGCGTCCGCCTGGACGTAGACCGGCTTGATCCGGCCGCCATTGTCGAAGTCGTTGACATAGGTGCCGGCCCAGGCGGTCGAGAGCGTGTTGTTCAGGTCGGAGATCGCGATGCCGAGCGCCCCCGCGAGCTTCTGGTCGATGTTGACCTGGAACTCCGGCTGCTCGCTGGCGCCGTTGCGGCGAACGCCGGCGAGCGATGCGTCCTTGCCCGCGGCCGCCAGCAACTTGTCCTGCGCCTCGAGGAGAGCCGGCCGGCCATTGCCGCCGGAGTCCTTCAGATACATGCTAAAGCCCGAGGAGTTGCCGAGGCCCGGCAGCGCCGGCGGCGACAGGGCGATCACCTGCGCGTCGCGGATCCTCGAGAAGGCCCCCATCGCCCTTCCGGCGATGGCGCCGGCGCTCTGGCCGGCGCCCGTCCGGTCGTCGAAATCCTTCAGCTTGACGAAGGCCATGGCATTGTTCTGCCCGGTGCCGGAGAAGCCGAAGCCGATGGCCGCAAAGACGCCGGCGACGTTGTCCTTCTCCTGGTTGAGGTAGTAGTCCTCGACCTGCTTGACGACCTCGATCGTCCGTTCGGCGGTGGCGCCCACCGGCAGCTCGATCTGCGTCATCAGGACGCCCTGGTCCTCCTCCGGCAGGAAGGAGCTCGGCAGCGCCCCGAACAGCCAGACGACGCCGCCGCCGATCGCCAGGAACACGGCGAAGAAGATCAGCGGCCGGCGGATCATGCCGCCGACACTGCCCTCGTAGGCGCCGGTCATCCGCGCAAAGCCCGAGTTGAACTTGCGGAAGAACCAGTTCTTCGGCTTGTCGTGCGCGGGTTTGAGGATCGTCGCGCAGAGCGCGGGCGTCAGCACGATGGCGACCAGCACCGACAGGAGCATGGCGGTGACGATGGTGATAGAGAACTGCTGGTAGATGATGCCGACCGAGCCGCCGAAGAAGGCCATCGGCAGGAACACGGCCGACAGCACGAGGGCGATGCCGACGAGGGCGCCGGTAATCTCCTTCATCGACTTCTCCGTCGCCTCCCTTGGCGACAGGCCCTCTTCCGTCATCACCCGTTCGACGTTCTCGACCACCACGATGGCGTCGTCGACGAGGAGGCCGATCGCCAGCACCATGGCGAACATCGTCAGCGTGTTGATGGAGTAGCCGGCGATGGCGAGGACGCCGAAAGTGCCGAGCAGCACGACGGGCACCGCGATGGTCGGGATCAGCGTCGCCCGGAAATTCTGCAGGAAGACGAACATCACCACGAAGACCAGCACCACCGCCTCGAGCAGCGTGTGGATCACCTTCTCGATCGAGAGCTCGACGAAGGGCGTGGTGTCATAGGGGTAGACGACGCTGACGTCGGAAGGCAGCGCCCCTTCCAGCGTCGTCAGCGCGGCGCGCACGCCCTCGGCGGTGTTGATCGCATTGGCGCCGGTGGCAAGGTTCACGCCGAAGCCCGCCGCGGTCTGGCCGTTGTAGCGGCTGAACGAGGAATAGCTTTCCGCCCCGATCTCGACCCGCGCGACATCGCCGATGGTGACGACGGAGCCGCCGGTATCGGTCTTCAGGGTGATGGCGCGGAACTGGTCCGGCGTCTGCAGCTGGCTCTGCGACGTCACGGTGAAGTTCATCTGCGTGCCCGGCACGGCCGGCAGGTTGCCGAGCTGTCCGACGGAGACCTGGACGTTCTGCGCGGAGATGGCGGCGGTCACGTCCGAGGGCGTCAGTTGGAACTGCGCCAGCTTGTTCGGATCCAGCCAGATGCGCATGGCATAGCCTGAGCCGAAGATGTTGAGATTGCCGACGCCGACGACCCGCCGGATGGTATCCTCAAGGTCGGAGCTGATGAAGTCGGCGAGATCGGTCGAGGAATAGGACGGGTTCTGCGAGGTCAGCGCGGCGATCATCAGGATGCCGGAGCTCGACTTCGTCACCGTCACGCCTTGCTGCTGCACGGCGTCCGGCAGCTGCGATTCCACCAGCGACAGCTTGTTCTGGGTCTGCACCTGCGCGGTATCGGGATCGGTGCCGTTCTCGAAAGTGAGAGTGATCGACGCGGCGCCCGACGAGGCGCTGGTCGAGGAGATGTAGAGCAGGCCATCGAGCCCGGTCATGTTCTGCTCGATGATCTTCGTCACTGAGTTTTCGACCGTCTCGGCGCTGGCGCCGGGATAGGTGGCGCTGATGCTGACGGTGGGTGGCGCGATCTCTGGATACTGCGAGATCGACAGCTGGGTTAGGGCCAGAAGACCGCCCAGCATGATCGCGATGGCGATGACCCAGGCAAAGACCGGGCGGGTGATGAAGAAATGCGACATGCCCCTACTCCGCTGCCGTCGCGGGCTTGGCCGCCTTGGCGGGGTCTGATGTCGGGGCGGCGGGCTCTGCCGGTGCGGTCGCCGCGGCCGAGGGATCGACACCTGCCGCCGCCGGGACCTTTTCGGCGTTCGTCGTGACTGGCTTGGCATTGCCGGCAGCGTCGATCGCCATCTCGGTCACCGTCGCGGTCTGCCCATCCTGCACCTTCTGCAGCCCCTCGACGATCAGCCTGTCGCCATCGGCAACCCCAGAGGTCACCAGCCAGTTCGAGCCGACATCGCGCAGCACCGTCAGCGTCCGGGTTTCGGCCTTGCCGTCGGCGGCGATGAACCTGGCAACGGCCTCGCCCTTCGAATTACGGCTGACCCCGCGCTGCGGCAGCAGGAAGCCGTTATTGTCGATGCCGAGCCGAACGGTGGCACGCACATACATGCCGGGTAGGAGGATCCGGTCGGGATTGGCGAATTTGGAGCGGAAGGTGAAGCTGCTCGTCGTCTCGCTGACAAAGCGGTCGGCGGCCTCGATGGTGCCGGTCTCGGAATAGGGGGTACCGTCCGCCAGCGTCAGCTTGGCCTCGATCTTCTCCTCGCCGCCGGCAACGCTGCGCACCGCCCCTTCCTGCAGCTCCTTGCGGAACTTCAGGAGGTTGCCGCTGGATTCGGTGAGATCGACATAGACCGTGTCGAGCTGGCGGATGGTGGCGAGAACATTGCTCTGGGCGGCGGTGACGAGCGAGCCGGAGGAGACCGACGACGTCCCGATCTGGCCATCGATCGGCGCCTTGATCGTGGTGTAGTCGAGGTTGATCTGCGCGGTCTCGAGGTCGGCTTCCGAGACGGCGACGTCCGCCTCCGCCTGGAGGTAAGTCGCTTGCGCGTCCTCGGCGTCCTGCTTGGAAACGACGCTCGTCGCGCCAAGATTGTTGTAGCGCTCCGCCTTGGCCTTGGCCGAGGGAACGGCGGCCTGCGTCTTCTTCAGCGCCGCGGCGGCGGCGGCAAGCTTTGCCTGATAGCTGCGCGGATCGATCTGGTAGAGCACGTCGCCGGCCTTGACCTCGCTGCCCTCCTGGAACACGCGCTTCTGCACGAGACCATCCACCTGCGGCCGGATCTCCGCCGTCTGCAGCGCCACGACGCGGCCGGAGACGCTGGCCGTGATCGAGATTTCTTGCGGATGGACGGTCACCACGCCGACCTCCGGCACCGGCGCCGGGCGGGCCGCCGCGTCCTTCGACTCACCGGAGCAGGCGGAAAGGCTCAACGCCGCCAGCATCAGGCCGATGACGGCCCGCTGCCGTGTGGTCGGCAGCGCCCAGGAGGCATTTGCTGTCTGGTTCATATCGGCCACTCTGGTCAGGATCTCGCCGAACCCAGTGCGGGCACGCGGTGTAAGGTGATGGATGATATATAGGCAGCCAACCGTTACGCCGTGTATCAAATTATATCCGCGCTTCCGGCGCCCAGCGGGCGTGCGGTCGCGGTCCGCCAGGACCGCTCGAGTGTCCGGCAGGCGCGCGGGATGCGCAACGTTCAGCGAGTGTTGGTAAGGATCGGGGCTCATCGACGCCAGGGGCGCTGACACGGCCGCGATCCCATCGGCCAGCCTGTCAGACCTTGCATCCCTGCGACAGAAAAACAAAAGGCATCGAGATAGGTGCTCTATCACGATGCCTTCTGTCGCTTCACAGCAGTATTTCGCCAGGGCCCGGAGGGGACGGCCCTACTCCCACTCGATCGTGCCGGGCGGCTTCGAGGTGACGTCGTAGACCACGCGGTTGATGCCCTTGACCTCGTTGATGATGCGGGTCGCGGTGTTGCCGAGGAATTCCATGTCGTAGGGGTAGAAGTCGGCGGTCATGCCGTCGACGGAGGTGACGGCGCGCAGCGCGCAGACGAACTCGTAGGTGCGCCCGTCGCCCATGACGCCGACGGTCTGCACCGGCAGAAGCACGGCAAACGCCTGCCAGATCGCGTCGTAGAGGCCGGCCTTGCGGATCTCGTCGAGATAGATCGCATCGGCCTGGCGCAGGATCTCGAGCTTCGCGCGGGTGATGCCGCCGGGGCAGCGGATCGCAAGGCCCGGGCCCGGGAAGGGCTGGCGGCCGACGAAGTGGGCGGGGAGGCCCAGCTCCTTGCCGAGCACCCGGACCTCGTCCTTGAACAATTCGCGCAGCGGCTCGACGAGCTGCATGTTCATGCGCTCGGGCAGGCCGCCGACATTGTGGTGCGACTTGATGGTGACGGACGGCCCGCCGGTGAAGGAGACGCTCTCGATGACGTCGGGATAGAGCGTTCCCTGCGCCAGGAAGTCGGCACCGCCGATCTTCTTCGCCTCGGCCTCGAAGGTCTCGATGAACAGGCGGCCGATGGTCTTGCGCTTGACCTCGGGGTCCATCTCGCCTTCCAGCGCGTCGATGAAGAGGTCCTGCGCCTCCACGTGGACGAGCGGGATGTTGTAGTGGTCGCGGAACATCGTGACGACTTCCTCGGCCTCGTTCATCCGCAGAAGGCCGTGGTCGACGAAGATGCAGGTCAGCTGCTCGCCGATCGCCTCGTGGATCAGCACCGCCGCCACCGACGAGTCGACGCCGCCCGACAGGCCGCAGATGACGCGGCCGGTGCCGACCTTGGCGCGGATCTCCTCGATCGCCTTCTCGCGGAAGGCGGCCATGGTCCAGTCGCCGGGAAGGCCCGCGACCTTGTGCACGAAGTTATGGATCAGCTTGGCGCCGTCGGTGGTGTGCATCACCTCCGGGTGGAACATCAGGCCGTAGAAGTTGCGGGCCGCATCGCCGAAGACGGCATAGGGCGCGCCCGGGGATTTCGCGAAGATCTCGAAGCCCGGCGGCATGTCGATGACGCGGTCGCCATGGCTCATCCAGACCTGATGGCGGGTGCCCTCCGGCCAGACGCCGGCGAACAGCGCGCAGTCGCGCTGGACCTCGACGAAGGCCCGGCCGAACTCACGGTGCTGGGAGCTCTCGGCGCGGCCGCCGAGCTGCACGCACATGGTCATCTGGCCGTAGCAGATGCCGAGGATCGGGATGCCGGCCTCGAAGATCATCTGCGGCGCGCGGGGGGAGCCGATGTCGCCGGTCGAGGCGGGACCGCCCGACAGGATCACCGCCTTCGGCTTCAGCCGCTGGAAGGCTGCTTCCGCCAGCTGGAAAGGCACGATTTCCGAGTAGACCCCGGCCTCGCGCACGCGGCGCGCGATGAGCTGCGTCACTTGGGAGCCGAAATCGATGATGAGGACTGTGTCTGGATGTGCGGTCATTGCAAGCCTTTAAGCAGGCATCGCCGGGAAGGCAAGGGTTTCGGTGAGTCTCGGCCCCGAGCGGCCGCACGATAGGAGGGTCTGCGGACCCCCGCGGATGGCAGGCGGCAGCGCCGGCTAGATCCGTCCCGCTTCGATCGCCGCGGGCAGCCGGTCGATGGCCTCGGCGAGGTTCTCGTCGACAACATGGAGAAGGCTCGTCCAGTCGTCGTAGTGGTGGAGGTCGGCAGCCCCATCCGAAATGCCACGCAGGCCGATCAGCGGCACGCTGAAGCGCTGACAGGCGCGCAGGATGGCGAAGGTCTCCATGTCGACCATCTCGGCATCGATCGCGTCATAGGCCGCGCCGGAGACAATGTCCGCGCCACTCGACAGGCGGACGGCCGCGAAGCCCTCGATCGGCGTCGGCAGCGGCGTGTCGACGGGATGGTCGAGGAAGGGGGTGACGCCCTTGGTGAAGCCGAGCGGCGAGGCGTCGATGTCCCGCCAGGAGACCGACGCCGCCTGGTAGACCTTGCCTTGCTCGAGGACACGCGAGCCGGCCGAGCCGAGCGAGACCAGAAGGTCCGGCAGGCCGCCGGAGGCACTCAGCGTCTGCAGCGCGACGCCGGTGGCCAGCGCCGCCTCGATCGGGCCGACGCCGGTGATCAACGGCCTGATGCGCTGGCGCAAATGCGGGCCGTATTCCGGCAAAGCTGCCATGACGAAGAGCACCCGCCTTCCGGAAATGCTTTCGGCCGCGGCGGCGGCGTTCACCCGATCGACCTCGCTCATGCGTCTCTCCTAGAGCGCTGGACGTCCAAGAGGACGCACAAGAGACGCTCTATCTTTTCAATGCCGAAGTGACCGGCGCCTTTCCGGGGCACCGGTGCCTCAGTTCAACCACCAGATCGAGCCGTTGAGAAGCCCGGCAAACGCTACCCAGAGCGCATAGGGCAGGAAGCAGAGCGCCGCCGGCCTGTCGCGCCGCCAGGTCGTGGCGATGAAGGCGAGGATCGCCGCGAACATCGCGACGAGGATGGCGAGGCCGAGGCCGATCTGGTGCTGGCCGAAGAAGGTGGGCGACCAGGTGAGGTTGATCGCGAGCTGCAGCACCCAGATCGCCAGCGGCAGCCGCAGTCCGGCCATGAGCACCCGCCAGCCGGCGATGCCGATGAGGATGTAGAGCACCGTCCAAGCGGGAGCGAAGACCCAGCCCGGCGGGTTGAAGCTCGCTTTTGCCAGCCCGGCATACCATTCGCCGGGCGGGTTGGAGATGCCGACCAGCATGCCGCCGCCGAGCGACACCGCCAGAAACAAGGCGAGCAGGCCGTAGCGGGCGGCAGGGCCTCTCACTGGCGCACGAGCTGCGCGAAGAAGAAGCCGTCGGTGCCCGTCAGCTTCGGCGTCAGCGTCAGCACCGTGCCGCCATGCACCTTCTCCTCGCGGTACGGCGTTCCCGCCGCTGGGAAGGCTTTCGCGAACACCGCGGCCGAGTCGCCGGCGGAAAAGTCGCGGTGGCGCTCGAGGAAGGCGCTGACGCGGCCGGCATTTTCCCGGCCGATCAGCGAGCAGGTGATGTAGGCGAGTGTGCCGCCCGGCCGCACGAAGCGCGCGGCGGCATCGAGCGCGGCATCCTGCTCGGCAACCCGCTTGTCGATCGCCGAAGCGGCGAGCCGCCACTTGGCATCCGGCCGGCGGCGCCACGTGCCAGCCCCGGTGCAAGGTGCGTCGACCACGACGCGGTCCATCAGGCTGCCGAGGACGGAGATGTCCTCGCGCGGCCCGTGGACCTGGACGTTGCCGGCCTCGGCGCGCTTCAGCCGGTCGTAGATCGGCGCGAGCCGCTGCCTGTCGGCATCATAGGCGTGGACGGTGCCCTGCCCGTGCATCGCGGCGGCGAGCGCCAGCGTCTTGCCGCCGGCACCGGCGCAGAAGTCGAGGATCTCCTCGCCTGGCTCGGCCCCGGTAAGGCACGCGGCGATCTGCGAGCCCTCGTCCTGGATCTCGAACCAGCCCTTCTGGAAGGCGGCCTCGACCTGGACGTTGGGATGACGGCCATTGCCGGCGATCGGCGGAATGCGCAGGCCGGTTTCGGAGATCGCCGTCGCCTCGGCACCGAAAGGCGCCAGCGCCGCCAGCACCTGGTCGCGGTCCGACAGCAGCGTGTTGACGCGCATGTCGAGCGGCGGGCGGGCGGAGAGAGCCTGCGCCTCGGCGATCCAGTCCTCGCCCAGCGAGGCCTCGAACTCCTTGGCCAGCCAGTCCGGCAGGTCCGCCTGCACGGCGGGCGCGGCCTTCGACAGGTCGCTGGCGTTAAAGCGGCCGAGGTCCTCGAGGCTCGGCGTCTCCGGCGCAAAGCGGTCGCCCTCGAGGGCGGCGAGCATTGCCTCGGGATCGAGGTGCTGGCTGTCCATCAGCGCTGCAAAGACCAGCGCGCGCGGGCTGTCATTGCCCATGCGCCAGCCATAGGAGCGGCGCTTGCGCAGGACGTCGTAGACGATGTTGCCGATGGCGGCGCGGTCGCCCGAGCCAGCGAAACGGTGCGACAGGCCCCAGTCCTTCAGGGCGTCGGCGACCGGGCGGCGCTTGGCGGCGGTATCGGTGAGGATTTCGATCGCGGCCGCGATCCGGCCACCTAGACGCATGGGATCACGCTCCCGGCGGGGCGGGGCAGCGGCGGCATCTGGGATAAAGTCAAAAGAATCACGTTTCGTAAGGGTTCAGAAGCTTCGCACCGGTCGGCTTGAAGTGTCGGGTATTGCGGGTGACGACGGTGAGGTCGTGCTCCAGCGCGGTGGCGGCGATGAGGAGATCCATGTCACGGCGTCCCAGCCGCGTATACAGACTTCCCCAGCGCAAGGCGACCTCCACCGTCACCGGCAGCGTGCGCTCCTCGTACAGGGCGCGGGTTTCGGCGAACCAGAGGTCAAGCCGCCCGCTGAGAGCCGAATGGGCCTGCCGTTTCTTCTCGATACCCGCCGCGATCTCGCCAAAGCTAATGGCGCTGATAAAAGTCAGCGCGCGATCAGCCAAAGCGAGAAATTGCAGGGCGCCCGCGTCGGGTTTTGGCCTGCGCGGTTCGGAAACGACTATGGTGTCGAGGAGGAACACCGGCCTCAGTCTCCAAAATCAATATCGCGTGGAATGAGTTGCGGTCGGTTGTCGAAGTCCATGAAGTCCTCCATCCCTTCCGGCAGCATGGGAAAATCCAGGATGTGCTCGACGAAGGTCTTGGGGCGCCGGGCCATCAGGTCGTACTGGCGGGCGGAGACCAGCACCACCGCCGCATCGTCGGGCATGGCGATCCGCTGGGGCTCGCCGTCGCTCGCGGCATGGGCGAGCGTCACGAACTCGGCTTCGGCGTCTTTCAGCGTCCAGTTGCTTCCCACTGCCGTCTCCCTCAAGCCGGGCCTCTGGCTGGCTCGATCATACGGCCAATCCGAAAGCCCAACAAGCGACTGCTCGCTACCCAAAGGAAAAGCCCGGCTTAACGAAAAAGGCCGGGATCGCTCCCGGCCTTCTTATTCATCACTGAGTCGCTGTGGCTTACTCGGCGGCCTGCTGCGGCGTGTCGGCGGTGACCGAAATCGCCGGCTCGCGGCCCGTCAGGGTCTCGCGGGCCTTGCGCACGCCGGCGCCGTAATCCGGGTGGACCTTGTCGAAATGCGCCAGCTGGCGCTCGCCGATCTCTTCCGGAATGCCCGACATCGCCGCGGCGATGTTGGCGAAGAGCCGCTGCTTCTGGCCGGCGTCGAACAGGTTGAAGAGGTCCCTCACCTGGCCGTAGTCGTCATTGCCGATGCGGTGGTTGTAGCGGTCGGCATCGCCGTGGATCCGCAGCGGCGGCTCCATGGCGGAGGGCACCTCGACCGGGCCGTTCATCGAGTTCGGCTCGTAGTAGGCGTCGGGGTTGCCGGTCTTGATGCCACCGAAGACGTTCATCTGACCGTCGCGGTGGTAGTGGTGCACCTCGTTCTTCGGACGGTTCACCGGGATCGTCTCGTAATGCGTGCCGAGACGGTGACGGTGGGCGTCGGCATAGGCGAAGACGCGGGCCTGCAGCATCTTGTCCGGGGAGTAGCCGATGCCGGGCACGATGTTCGACGGCGAGAAGGCCGCGTTCTCGATCTCGGCGAAATAGTTCTCGGCGTTGCGGTTCAGCTCCATCACGCCGATCTCGATCGGCGGGTATTCCGAATGCGGCCACACCTTGGTGAGGTCGAACGGGTTGTAGCTGGTCTTCTCGGCGTCCATTTCCGGCATGATCTGGACCTGCACGGTCCAACGCGGGAACTCGCCCTTGGAGATGCCGCCGAACAAGGCTTCCTGGTAGCTCTCGCGGGTCTTGCCGATGATCTGGTCGGCTTCCTCGTTGGTGTAGTGCTTGTGGCCCTGCTGGGTCTTGAAGTGGAACTTCACCCAGTAGCGCTCGCCGGCATCGTTCCAGAACGAGAAGGTGTGGGAGCCGTAGCCGTTCATGTTCATCGGGGTCTGCGGCAGGCCGCGGTCCGACATCAGGATCGTCACCTGGTGCAGGCTCTCAGGGCTCAGCGACCAGAAGTCCCACATCGCGGTCGGCGAGCGCATGTTAGTCTTCGGGTGGCGCTTCTGGGTGTGGATGAAGTCCGGGAACTTGTAGGGGTCGCGGACGAAGAACACCGGCGTGTTGTTGCCGACGAGGTCCCAGTTGCCTTCCTCGGTGTAGAACTTCAGCGCGAAGCCGCGCACGTCGCGCTCGGCGTCGGCGGCACCCGCCTCGCCGGCGACGGTCGAGAAGCGCGCAAGCATCGGCGTCTCGGTGCCCGGCTGGAAGACCTTGGCCTTGGTGTACTTCGAGATGTCGCCGGTGATCTTCAGCGTGCCGTGCGCGCCCCAGCCCTTAGCGTGGACGACGCGCTCGGGGATGCGCTCGCGGTTCTGGTGCGCGAGCTTCTCGATCAGCTGGTAGTCCTGCAGCAGAATCGGGCCGCGCTCGCCCGCAGTCCACGAATTCTGGTTGTCCGGCACCGGCGCGCCGGCGGTCGTCGTCAGTTTCTCGGTCATGGAGTCACCTCGGTTTGGAATGCTTCCAGTCAGCAATGGACCCTTTGGGGTCATAACAGCAAATCGTATTTGCTAGGCTGCCCGATCAGTTTATCCTATCGGGCATGATCACGATCAGACAGCTCCGCTACTTCGAGGCGCTGGCCACAACCCTGCATTTCGGGCGGGCGGCCAAGCACCTCAACATCAGCCAACCAGCGCTTTCGGCGCAAATTGCGGCATTGGAGGAAAGCTTCGGCGGACCGCTGTTCGAGCGGCGGCCGTCCGGCGTCCTCCTCACCAGCGACGGCGCGCTGGTCCGCGACCGGGCGCGAAAGATCCTCACCGACATCCGTGATCTGGAAGGCCTTGGCGCTGCCGGGCACGCGGTGCTGGACCGCCGGCTGAAGCTCGGCCTCATCGCCACCGTCGCCCCCTATCTGCTGCCGCATCTGTTGCCGCAGCTTGCCCGCGAGCATCCGAAACTCGACTGCGAGATTCGCGAAAGCTTGACCGAGACGCTGACAGCGGACGTCCTGCACGGCGACCTCGACTGCGCCGTGCTGGCCTTGCCGATCGAAGCGGAGGGGCTCGATACCATCGAGCTGTTCGAGGACCGCTTTCATCTCGCCGTGCCCGCCCATGGGTCGGAGCGCTTCCAGGGCCGCATCTCCGTGCAGACGCTCGCCACCGAGCGGCTGATCCTGCTCGAGGAAGGCCATTGCCTCAGGGACCAGGCGCTGAAGATCTGCGAACTGGTCGAGGCGAGCCAGCTGGCGAGCCTTGGCGCCACCAGCCTCACCACCATCCTGCGCATGGTCGCGGGCGGGCTCGGCGCGACGCTGATTCCAGACATGGCGGTGGCCGCCGAGAGCCGGGGCGGCGGTATCCGGATCCTGCCGTTCCAGGATCCCGCGCCCTCGCGCACGCTGGCCTTGGCGTTCCGGCCCTCGGCCGCGCGGCGGCGCGACTTCGAGGCGATCGCATCGCTGATCCAGCGGTTGCCCGGAAGGGCAGATGCTCCATCTTCGGCCGAAACGGAAGGCAGCGCGGTCCCTCACAGGTTGTAGAAACCGGGATCGGCTGTTCGGCGCCACCTTCAGAAACGGAAGTCCATCGCATGCCAGACCAGACCCGCTGGGCCTTGATCGGGACCGGCAGCATCGCCGCACGTTTCGCCGCCGACATGCACCATTCCCGCGCCGGCCGGATCGTCGCGGTCGGATCGCGATCGGCGGAGAGGGCGGCCAGCTTCGCCGAAAAGCTCGGCCCGGATATCGTCGGCGGATGCTTTGAAGACCTGCTGCGGCGGGACGACATCGACGCGGTCTATCTCGCGACGGCGAACGAGGCCCACGGCCGGCAGGCGCTCCAGGCGATCGCCGCCGGCAAGCCGGTGCTGGTGGAAAAGCCCTTCGCCCTTTCCGCCGCGGAGGCGCGCACCGTCGCCGAGGCCGGGCGCCGCGCGGGCGTCCTGGTGATGGAGGCGATGTGGATGCGCTTCACGCCCGGCATCGTCCGGCTGAAACGCCTGGTGGACGAGGGCCGCATCGGCGAGATCCGCCGGCTCGACATCTCCGTCGCCTATCCGCAGCCCTTCGACGCCGCCTCGCCGCTCTACGATCCGGTGAAGGGCGGCGCGCTCCTCGACCTCGGCGTCTATCCGCTGTCGCTCGCGGTCCACCTCGCCGGCATGCCCCGCAGCGTCGATGCGACCGTCATCCGGGCCGGGAACGGCGCGATCGCCGTCGCCGGCCTGCTGCTCGGCTACGACCAGGCGATCGCCACCCTGTCCTGCGGGTTCGACGTCGAGGGTGCCAACGAGGCCGTCGTCACCGGAACGGCCGGGATCGCCAGCGCCCATCGGCCGGTGCTGTGTCCGCCGCTGATCTCGCTGCGCCAGACCGGCAGCGTCGAACCCGCCACCGCTCCCGGCGAGCCCGGCGAAGCTGCGGCGCCCCCCCATCCGCTGGTGCGCCCGCTGACCGCCCTCTCCGCGCTCCGGCCGCTGGTCGGCCGCCTGGCGACGCGGCGCTACCCGACGCTCCACATCGGCACTGGTCTCCACTACCAGGCGGACCATTTCAGCCTCTGCCTGCAGCACGGCTGGACGGAGAGCCCGGTCATGCCGCTCGACGAGACGGTCGCCGTGCTCGATCTGGTCGAGCGGGCGGCGGCCAGTGCCCGCGACAGCGCGGCGGCCCGTCCGCAACCGTGACGCCGGAGATCATCAGCGGCTCCCGGTGAGTCCAAAACTGCTCGTCAGCCGGTGCGGCATGGAATAGCGGTCGGCGTTCTGGGCGACGAGGGCGAGTTCGGTGACGTGCAGGGCGAAGGCGCCGCCGTACGGGTGGGGCGTGCCAGCGGCGATCGAACGGGCGAGGTCCGCGGGCCCGCGGGCAAAATCCATCCGCGAGGAGGTGCCGGGCACCTTGGCAGCGCTCGGCGCGACCGTCAGCTTGCGACCGAACCAGTGGCGCAGCGGCCGCCCACGCTCCAGCCGCTGCAGGATTTTGCCGAGGATCGCGGGCCGCGACGCCCAGTGCCCCTCCGCCGTGCGCAGGAACACCGGCGACTGGTTGTCCCAGCCATCGGTCAAGGAGAGGACGCCCTCGGTGCCGACGACGTGCAGCGAGCGGTCGCGCGGCGCGGCGAGGCCGCAGGTGAGGCGCGCGACGACGCCGGAGCGGAAGGTGAGGCAAGAAACCGAGAGGTCGTTGGCGATGTCCGCCGCCGGCTGCCGCGTGCCTTTGTCGTCGAACAGCTTGGCGGAGAAGGCGGTGATCGTCTCGACCGGGCCGAAGAAGGCGCAGAGCCAGGTGAGGTAGTAGCCGGCATGCTCGAGCGTCGCGCCGACGGCGAACTCGTCCTCGGCCGGCCAAGGCGCGCCGGACGGGCTGGTCCAGCGGCGATAGTCTTCGCGGAAGACCATCGAGTCCTCCATCTCGGCATAGACCAGCTTCACCGCGCCGATCGTCCCGCCTGCGATCGCGCTGCGGACAGTGTCGGCGGCGGCCGAGAGGTAGGAGCAAGGCGCGGCCGCGATCTCGAGCCCGCGCTCAGTGGCGAGCGCCACGAGGTCGCCCGCTTCCTCCCGCGACATCGCCAGCGGCTTTTCGGAATAAACATGCCGCCCGGCCTCGAGCGCCGCCTTCGAGACTGCGTAATGGCTGGACGGATTGGTGAGGTTCAGCACCAGCTCGACCGAGGGCTCGGCGAGAAGCGCGTCGAGGCTCTCGAAGGCACGGGCCTTGAAATAGGCCGAGAACCGCCGGAGCGCCGCGGGGTCGCGGTCGTAGACGCCGACGAGCTCGAGCTCCGGATGGTTGGCGAGCGTCAGCATGTAGTAGTCGGCGACGAAGCCGCATCCGACGATGGCAATCTTCATGGGGCAGGCATCCGCAGGATCGGCAAGACCCGCAGCATAGGCCGGGAGCCTGAAGGATCTCTCTACGAACTCCGCGCAGGCGTCAGGAGTGCCCCAACCTACCCGTCAAAGAGTTCGTGCGGACAGCCAGCAAAAGACCCGCCATCACAAGCTTGCACCGGTCGAAGATCGCATTCTATGCTTGATCGCAATCTTCCAAGAGGGGCCGATGCGCATAGAGGTGACCCCTGAAATGCAGCGGATGGCGGAGGAACTCGCTGACATCAAGGGCGAGAGCCTGACAGCGGCGGTGACCACGGCCCTGCAGGAGCGCCTCGCGCGCGAGCGCCCGGAAGATCCCGAAAAAATCGCGGCGCAACTACGGGATATCGGACAGCGCTATGCCCGGCTTCCCGACGCCGATCCGCGCTGTGCCGACGATATTCTCGGCTATGACGAACATGGCCTGCCGACCTGATGGTGATCGACACCTCGGCCATCATTCAAGGGCGCGGATTTCACGCTGACAGACGTCAAGCTTGCCTTGGCGTGACCGCCGTGCCGCTACGCTGCGTCGGCGCGGTCTAGGCAGCGCCCGCGGCCTCCAGCGCCCCGACGACGTTAAAGACGTGGAAGGCCAGCATGATCCAGAGCAGCAGCACGGCGAAGAGGCCGGCGGCGAAGGCGGGGGCGCGCAGGCGCAGGTCGTTGCTGCCAAGGTGCACGGCGGCGTGGACGATGCGCGAGACGGCGAACACCCAGGCGAGGATCACCGCCAGCCAGTTGGCGCCGTTGGTGACGTAGAGCGACAGGCAGACGGCGTAGAACAGCACCGGCAGCTCGAACTGGTTGGCAAGGTTCTTCACCGCCGCGCTGCTGCGGTCGGGCTCGGCGCCGGCCCTCCGGAAGTCGCCGAGGCTCGCCTCCCCCGCCGAGACCGCCGATTTGCGGCGGAAGAACAGCATGAAGTAGACCGCGATGGTCAGGAAGGCCTGGACGATCATCGGCCAGAAGATCGCGATGTTTCCGTTCATCTCGGCATTCCCTTCATAACGCCGTGCATCCGAGCGGACGCACGGGAGACGCAGTGTCTTTGTGAGACTAGAGCCCCGAGCCCGGATAGTTCGGGCTTTCGCGGGTGATGGTGACGTCGTGGGCATGGCTCTCGCGCAGGCCGGCATTGGAGATGCGCACGAAGGTCGCCTTCTCCCGCAGCTCCTCGAGGCTGGCGGCGCCGACATAGCCCATGGCGGCGCGCAGGCCGCCGGCGAGCTGGTGCAGCACGGCCGAGACCTGGCCCTTGTAGGGCACCTGGCCCTCGATGCCTTCCGGCACCAGCTTCAGCGTGTCCCGCACCTCGGCCTGGAAGTAGCGGTCGGCCGAGCCGCGCGCCATGGCGCTGACCGAGCCCATGCCGCGGTAGGATTTGAACGAGCGACCCTGGTAGAGATAGACCTCGCCCGGGCTCTCGTCGGTGCCGGCGAGCAGCGAGCCAATCATCGCCGCGGACGCGCCGCCCGCCAAGGCTTTCGCCAGATCACCGGAATACTTGATGCCGCCGTCGGCAATGACCGGGATGCCGGCCTTGTCGGCCTCCTCGCAGGCGCCCATGATCGCCGAGAGCTGCGGCACGCCGACGCCGGCGACGATGCGCGTGGTGCAGATCGAGCCCGGCCCGATGCCGACCTTGATGCCGTCGGCGCCGGCATCGATCAGCGCGCGGGCGCCGCCGGGGGTCGCGATGTTGCCGGCGATCACCTGCACCTCGTTCGACATCTTCTTCACGCGGGTGACGGCGTCGAGGACGCGCTGCGAATGGCCGTGCGCGGTGTCGACGACGATGAGGTCGACGCCGGCATCGATCAGCCGCTCGGCGCGCTCGAAGCCGTCATCGCCGACGCTGGTCGCGGCCGCGGCAAGCAGCCGGCCCTGCGCATCCTTGGAGGCATGCGGGTTGAGCTGCGACTTCTCGATGTCCTTGACAGTGATGAGGCCGATGCAGCGCTGGGCGTCGTCGACGACGACGAGTTTCTCGATGCGGTGGTGGTGCAACAACCGCTTGGCCTCGGCCTGGTCGACGCCGTCGCGGACGGTGATGAGGTTGGACTTCGTCATCAGCTCGTGGATCGGCTGCGAGTCGTCGGTGGCGAAGCGCACGTCGCGGTTTGTCAGGATGCCGACCAGAAGGCCCGGCGTCGGGCCGGCGTCGGCGACCACCGGGATGCCGGAAATGTGGTGCATGTTCATCAGCGCGCGGGCGTCGCCCAGCGTCGCCGACGGCGAGATGGTGACGGGATTGACCACCATGCCGCTCTCGAACTTCTTCACTCGTCGGACCGCATCGGCCTGCTCGGCTGGGGTGAGGTTGCGGTGGATGACGCCGATGCCGCCGGCCTGCGCCATGGCGATGGCCAGGCGATACTCGGTGACGGTGTCCATCGCCGCCGAGATGATCGGAAGGTTCAGGCGCAAGGTCTTGGTGATGCGGGTGGAGAGATCGACCTCGCCGGGCATGACGACGGAATGCCCGGGCTGCAGCAGCACGTCGTCGAACGTCAGCGCGGTCGCGCCGGTGGCAGTTTCGATGATGCGTGCCATTGGCCAGTCCCCAAAATAAACAAACCGCCGGGTCCGGCAAGGACCGCCCGCGGTGAAGGATTGGCAAGGGCTGCTAGCACGATGACGGACGGGAGGGAAGGCGCAAGCGGCTTATGAACAGCGTGTCCACTGTCGGGCGGAGGGGGGGCGAAGCGCGGGATGATGTCAGCACGGAAAGCACGCAGGGCTTGGCTCAACACCTTTGGAAGGTCCGGCTCCGGGCTGCAGGATCGGCCAGCGGGTGGCAAACCACGAACCGTTGCGGACGCTCTGGAGGCGTCAACGCTTAACCAGAAGATGACATTGGTACTGAAGTTTCAGTCCCCGCATCCTTCACAAGCGAATGACGCTTCTGGTCCGGCTGTATGGCGTCTGGGACGAGGAGAAACGTCAAGGCCTATTGGGCGTCAAATGAGATCCGCGCCGCCTTCACCTCGTCGGCGTTGGCGGCCACCCAATCCACCAGGCCTTGCAACGCGGGCAGCAGACTTCTCCCGATGGGGGTCAGTTCATACTCCACCCGGAGAGGGACCACCGCAAAAAGCTCGCGCTTAACCAGGCCGTCCCGCTCTAGATTTCGCAGTGTGAGCGACAGCATCCGCTCCGATATTGCCGGGATCGACCTCTTGAGCTCGGAGAACCTTGCCCGCCTGTTGGGGAGCATCGAGAGCGCGAGCATGATGAAAATACTCCACTTGTCCCCGACCTTGGTCAGAAGCTCACGAAACGCAATCGGATCTTCGTAGCCACAGAGAAGACCGGCGGCGGTCTGCATTCTATCGACTGCCTTGCTCATTCTTACTTTCGTGTTAGCTGCTTACATTAATGTGCGTTCTTGCGCGGCACTAGCGGTAGAAATATAGACTGCCTCCGGAAAGTAAGCGTGACGCCCTGGAATTAATGTCGGATTTCTGCCCTGCCCGGCGCCAAGTGGGCGACTTTCCCTGTTCTCAACTTAAAACTAGGATGCCGCAATGCTCGACCATATCATTCTGACCGTCAGCAAGATCGAACTATCTCTAGCGTTTTACGAATCAGCCCTCGAGCCGCTGAACATCAGGTTCTTCATGCCATTCGAGGGGAAGGACGGTCACCCTAACCTCTGGGGATTTGGCGACGGTCAAAGCGCGATCTTTTGGCTCAGAGAAGGCAAGCCGAACCCGGGTGCTATCCATTGGGGCTTCAAGGCCGGCAGCACCGCCCTTGTCGATCAATTTTACAAGGCCGCCGTCGCGGCTGGTGCGACGGGCGGCATCCCGCCGCGTGCCCGTCTCGAATACTATCCAGGATACTACGCTGCGGACGTCAGGGATCCCGACGGATACTCTTTCGAAGTCGTCCACAAAGGCTGATGTAATCTCAGCCATCACTCACATTGGGAGGGGAATAAGCCTGCGTGGCTTCCGCGCAAATTCGGTCACGGACGGCATGCTCCAGACCTTGGACCTTTTGGAGGGGCAGGCACTGCCGATTTCGTAAGCCGAAGCGCGGAGTGCAGGACGTTGAGCGTTAGAGCCGAGCTAAGCATACGGCAGAAAGATGGTCACGCATCTGACCTACCATCTTCATTCGCCGCGCTCACGGCGACATCCATTCAATGGCAATTGCTGCCTGGTGCCAAGAAAGACCTTATGACCCGCATGCCTATCATTCTGCGCAGCCTCGTTCTCCTCCTCGCCCTTGCGGCCTCAGTGGAGAGCGTCGCGGCGGCGAGTTGCAAGAGTTACGCGACTTGCCGGGAGGCCATCACGGCCTGGTGCGCCGGTCAGCATAACGGCGCTGACCGCGACGGCGACGGCATTCCCTGCGAGAACGTCTGCCGTTCCCGTGCCGATGTCGTCCCGATCATGGCGGAAATCGGTTGCTCGCGGTGAGGCGCGCGGCGTTCGGAGGCGCTCGCTCTCGAGGCCTCTAAATATCCAGCTGGTAGGTCAGCGGCACGAAGCGATAGCCGCCGTCGATCGTCTCGGCGTAGCCGGCGGCGGGGAATGGCATGTGGTAGCCGATGAACAGCGCGCCGGTCTTGGCGATCTCGTCGAAGACCTTGTGCCTCGTCGCGATGGCGGCCTTCTTGTCCATGTCGAACTTCACCTCCCAATCCGGCTTCTGCAGCGAGGCGACGAAGTGGTTGGCGGTGTCGGCTGTGAGCCAGAGCGTCTTGTCGCCCTCGACGAGCGTGAAGACGAGATGGCCCGGCGAGTGGCCGAAAGCCTCGTGCGCGGTAAGGCCCGGGACGATCTCGGCGCCCTCGGCGATGAAGCTGGTGTTGTCCTTCAGCGGCACGACGTTCTTGCCGACCATCTCGGCATTCTGCGCCCGCGGCCCGGCCTTCGCCTCGGCCGAGGTCCAGAAGTCGAACTCGACCTGGCCGGCGATGTAGCGTGCTTTTGGGAAAGCCGGCTTACCATTCTCCATCAGCCCGCCGATGTGGTCGCCGTGCATGTGCGTGAGGACGACGATGTCGACATCCACCGGTGCATATCCCGCCTCGGCCATGCGCTGGGTGAGGAGGCCCATGCCGTTGGCCCGGCCGCCCTCGCCCATGCCGGTGTCGAACAGCACCAGCGTGCCACCCTTCTCGACGAGGACCGGGCAGAAACCGGTGACGAACTTCGTCTCCGGCAAAGAGTTCGCCCGCATCAGTTCGGCGACGGCCTCGGCCGTCTGGTTCTCGCCGAAGGTCGGGAACGGACCATCGCCCGGCCGCAGGCCATCCAGCACCACGGTGATCACCGCCTCGCCAAAGGCGAACCGGAACCATTTCGGCGAGGTAGCAGCCTTTTGCGCCACCGGCGCAGCGGCGCCGGCCGACTGCGCCAGGGCAGCGCCGCCGAAGAGGAGAGAAGTCGACGCGCCGGTGGCGACGGCGGCGAGCTTCATGGCGTTGCGGCGGCTGACCCGGCTCGGGTCGGTGCGGCTGTCGTCGGTCATCTCTTGTCTCCTGCTGCGGGGATGGGCGATTGCGAGCGTGGCAACGCGCGCAAAACCCAGGTTGCGGCCACAACTGGTCGCGGATGGAGCCACCTCAAGGGAAGGACACGCCGAGTTGACCCGCGCCGGCGCTGCGTGTCACGCCCTCATTCCTTCGCCTGCTATCACCTACCGCCGCATCGCGGTAAGGCAGACTTATAATATCACCCGCTCCTGGTGTAGCCCGTGAAACGCATCGTGCCCCTCGTGCTCGCCGTCGCCCTGTTCATGGAGAACATGGACTCGACGGTGATCGCGACGTCGCTCGCCACCATCGCCCGCGACATCGGCACCAACCCGATCGCGCTGAAGCTGGCGCTGACGAGCTACTATGTCTCGCTGGCCGTGTTCATCCCGATCTCCGGAAGGATCGCCGACAAGTTCGGCGCCAAGACGGTGTTCCGCTGGGCGATCGGCGTGTTTGTCCTCGGCTCGCTCGCCTGCGCCATGGCCGGCTCGCTCGAGGGCTTCGTCGCCGCGCGCTTCCTGCAAGGGATGGGCGGGGCGATGATGACGCCGGTCGGCCGGCTGCTCCTGGTGCGCTCGGCGGCGAAAGCCGATCTCGTCTCGGCGATGGCGTGGTTCAGCATTCCCGCGCTGATCGGGCCGCTGGTCGGACCGCCGATCGGCGGTGCCATCGCGACCTACGCCGACTGGCGCTGGATCTTCCTGATCAACCTGCCGATCGGCATTGCCGGCATTCTCCTCGCCACCCGTTTCCTGCCGGAGGTCGAGAAGATCCCCGGCATCCGCTTCGACTGGACCGGCTTCGTGCTGTCGGGAGTAGCCTGTGCCGGCGTGGTGTTCGGCCTCTCGGTGGTCTCGCTGCCGGCGCTGCCGCCGGCCCTCGGCCTCGGCCTTGCCGGTCTCGGTGCAGTCTCGGCGCTGCTCTACATCAGCCATGCGCGGCGGCACCACAATCCGGTGCTGGAGCTGCGGCTGCTCGCCATCCCGACGCTGCGGGCGGCGGTGATCGGCGGCGCGGTGTTCCGCATCGGCGCCGGCGCCGTGCCTTTCCTGTTTCCGCTGATGCTGCAGATCGGCTTCGGCTACACGCCGCTCGAATCCGGCGTGATCAGCGCCGTCTCGATCGGCGGCGCGATGATGATGAAGTTCCTGGCCAAGCCGATCCTGAAACGCTTCGGCTTCAAGCAGACGCTGATCGGCACCGGGGCGATCGGCGGCATCTTCGTGATGATGATTGGCTTCTACCGGCCGGAGACGCCCGTTCTGGTGCTGGTGGTGCTGCTCCTGATCGGCGGCTTCTTCCGCTCGCTGTTCTTCACCTCGATCAACACGCTGGCCTTCGCCGACGTGCCGTCCGCCAAGGCCGGCGACGCGACGGCGCTGCTTGCCGCCTTCCAGCAGGTGGCGATCGCCGGCGGGGTGGCGGTGGCCGGCGCGATCCTCGAGATCGGCCTCGCCGTCGGCGATACCGGCGTCTCGACGCTGGGTGATTTTTCGGCGGCCTTCCTGATCGTCGGCGCGATCACGGTGTTCGCCGTCGCCGCCTTCCTCAAGCTGCCGCAGTCGGCCGGGTCGGAGATTTCCGGGCGACGCATTCCGGCGGAATAGGCCGATCGATCTCCCCCCTTGAGGGGGAGATGTCGGCAGGCAGAGGGGGGCGAACTGCCGCAGACCTTTTAGCCTGTCTTTTGCTGATCGCGAGGAGACGCCGCGCCCTGCGGCGCCCCGCTCTGGTCTTCCGGCCATCTCCCCCTTGAGGGCGGAGATCGGCATGCCGGGACGGGTCAGCCGAGCGGCGAGACGTCCTCGTCTTCGTCCACAGCGACGGGCTTGCGGCCCTTGAAACCCTTGGCCAGGAGGTAGAGCTCGACCGAGTCCTCGCGGCTCGCCGGCGGCTTCACATGGTGCACGCTGGTAAAGTTCTGCTTCAGCATGGTGAGGAGGTCGCCCTCGGTGCCGCCCTGGAAGGTCTTGGTGAGGAAATGCCCGCCGGGCTTCAGCACCTTGACCGCGAAGTCGGCGGCGACCTCGCAGAGATACATGGTCTTCAGATGGTCGGTCCGGCGGTGGCCGGTGGTCGGCGCGGCCATGTCGGAGAGGACGATGTCGGGCGGGCCGTCGAGCGCATCGAGCAGCTTCTGCGGCGCGGTTTCGTCGAGGAAATCGAGTTCGAGGATCGTCGCGCCGGCGATCGGATCGACCGGCAGGTAGTCGATGGCCGCAACGCGCGACTCCGCCGTCGCCGAGGCGCAGCGCTCGACGGCGATCTGCGTCCAGCCGCCGGGCGCCGCGCCCAAGTCGACGACGCGCATGCCCTTGGTCAGGAGCTTGTAGCGATCGTCGATCTCGGTCAGCTTGTAGGCCGCGCGCGAGCGGTAGCCGTCGGCCTTGGAGCGGCGGACATAGGGGTCGTTCAGATGGCGCTCGAGCCAGGCGCGCGAGGACGCCTTCAGCTTGCCCTTCTTGACCCGGACGGTCAGCCCGCGGTCGTCGCCGCGGCCGCCGCCGGCGCCGCTCATGCCCGGCCCCGCGGGAAAATCGTGTTCATGCCAATACCTTCTGGCGCACCGGGGCACCCTTGCGCCAGACACCGTCGGCGACCATCATTTCCGTGAGCAGGCCCTCGCGCAGGCCGCGATCGGCAACGCGCAGCCGCGGCGCCGGCCAGACCCTGCGGATCGCCTCGAGAATGGCGCAGCCGGCCAGCACCAGGTCCGCCCGATCGCTGCCGATGCAAGGATTGGCGACGCGCTCCTCGAAGCTCCAGCCGGCGATCCGCGCCACCAGTTCGCTCACTTCATCGTTGGTCAGCCACAGTCCGTCAACCTGCCGGCGGTCGTAGCGCTCGAGATTGAGGTGGACGCCGGCGAGCGTCGTCACCGTGCCGGAGGTGCCGAGAAGGTGGAAATCCCCGGTGCCGACGAGGTCGGCGAGCTTGTCGCGGCCTTCGAAACTCTCGATGCGCTCGACGACGGAGCCGATCATTGTCTCGAACAGCGCTGGCGTCACATCGCGGCCGCCATAGTGCTCGGCGAGCGAGACGACGCCGACGGGCAGCGACGTCCAGGCGACGATGTGGTTCGACAGCCGACGCGAATAGCCTTGCCGGAGATCGAGGAGCGCGATCTCCGACGAGCCGCCGCCGATGTCGAACAGCACCGCGCCCTTGGCGGCGCGGTCGACGAGCGAGCCGCAGCCGGAGACGGCGAGGCGCGCCTCGCTCTCGCGGCTGACGATCTCGAGGTCGAGCCCGGTCTCGCGCTTCACCCGCTCGATGAACTCCTCGCCGTTCGCCGCCGCGCGGCAGGCCTCGGTCGCGATCAGCCGGGCGCCGGCGACTTGCCGGGCGGCAAGCTTCTGGCTGCAGATCGTCAGCGCCGCGACCGCGCGGTCCATGGCGGGCGCGGCGAGCCGGCCGGTGCGGCCGAGCCCCTCGCCCAGCCGGACGATGCGCGAGAAGGCGTCGATCACCCGGAACTGCCCCGGCCGCGAGGGCACGGCGACGAGCAGCCGGCAATTATTGGTGCCAAGATCCAGCGCGGCATAGACCGGCGGCCGGTCGTCCGTCACCGGCTGCGGCGTGCGCTGCGGCTGGGACGGAGCGCGCACCGCCGCGCCGGAGGTCGGCGACAGCCGCGCCGGCTGCGGCACGGTCGCCGGCACGGCACCCGCCTGCCCGCCCGGCTCGCCGCCCTGACGCGCCGCCCCGCGCCGGCGGCGACGCCGGCCGGGTTTTGCCTCGCGCACTTCGCTGGCGGCCGGCGCGGGAGCCGGCGTCTCACCCTGAGGCGCCCCCGTGCCGCCGCTGCCGCGCCGCCGGCGCCGCTTCTGACGCTTGGTGAGGCTCGCCTTGGCACCGGGATCATCAGCGCCGGGCGCATCCCCCTCCTCGCGGGCGGGGCCTTTGCCGGCCGCAGAGCGGGGCGAAGCCGCGGACGCGTCGCGACCGCCCCTCGGGGCGCTGGCTTTTGAGATGCCGTTACCCGACAAACCTATCTCGGCATATGGCTGGCCCGAAACGCCTGAATGAGGGCCGTCCGCCAAAGGCAGCGCCGATCTCGCCTGATTCGGCCGCGGGCCCGCCGGACTGGAAACGCCAGCGGGCTGAAAATCTGCGCGCGGCCCCTCCGGCCGCGCCGCGTCGTTGTCGGGTCGCAGAATCGGGCCAGTAGCCTTGGCACGGCCGGGCGTCGCCATGCCATCAGGCCCGCGCCCGCTCTCTTCCCGCATTACTGTCGACGGCGGCTGCAGTCTCCCGGTACGTTCATCGATGCTCACTATTTCTCTCCGGCACAGAGCGGCCGTGGAGGCTGGCCCGTGCGCCTTGGTTCCTTGGTTAAGGCGAGTGTATCAAGCCGGTGGGCAAGCACAAGGGAGCCCCGCCGCCGCCCCACAGGAAGGCAGCCAGCGCCGTCGAACTCGCCGCCCGGCCGCCGTCCCCGACAGACCGCTCCACCGTCACCAAAACCGACAAATGCGCCGCCTGAACACTGCCCCGCACATTCTCCCCCTAAAAACGCCACAGGGTGGGTTCCCATCGCCCCGATGTAGCGCTATAAGCCCTCCCGACCGGCGCCCTTCCCGCGCCGCTCTCCTGCTGGGGAATAGTTTAAGGGTAGAACAGCGGACTCTGACTCCGCTAGTCTTGGTTCGAATCCAGGTTCCCCAGCCATTCAAAACCTCCTAAGTTCCTGCAAAAGCCCGGTTTTCCGGGCTTTTTGCTGTCGTGCTCTAGGTGATCGCTAGGAGCCTCGTAGTGGGTAAAGCGGCATCGCCGGCTAGAATCTCACAGGGGCGGTGGATATGGAATGGATATGGCATATCCACTCCGAGGCCGCGCATGCCGACCCTGAAGGTCCGATTCAACTCCGACGTCTACAAGCAGGCCCTAGCCGAGGCCGACGGTCGGCATCCGTCGAGCAATGCCCTCGTGTTTACACAGGTGGGGGCCGTCGGCATCTCGATCCGTGTGTCGGGAAAATCATGCGGATGGTTCGTCAAATTCAACGGCTCGTTTAAGCGGTTGGGAGACATCCAGCGCGAAACAAGAGTACTCAGCCAGAAGCCCGGCCTCCTCTACACGCTCGCCGGCGTGACTGAGCTGGCGGACCATGTCCGCGAGATGATGAAGGCTGGGGAGGAAGTCGACAGCTACATCGCCGCGCGGACGAAAGGGCAGAGCCATGCTGTCGCCGCCGCAACTGGGGCGTCGATTGCCGCACGCGAAAGCGGAGCTTGGACCTTTGCCGCCCTGGCCGAACGGTACATCGCGGATCACGTCTCCCGGCCTACCATCAAGTCGAATGGGGCCATCAAGCCCGACAAGCAGAACACCATCACGGAGGTCACGTTCGTCCTCCGTCATCCCGAGGTCGTCGCCGCTCTCGACAAGAAACTGGCCCGCGACGTCCGCAAGACGGACATCGAAACCATCCGCGACAAATGGTGGGACCATGGGAACGGTGTCAAAGGTCGTCAGCACAAGCTCTGCGTCTATGTGAAAGCCGCCTACAAGTGGGCCAAGGGTCGCCACTCCTCTGCGCAGCTCGACGACGTCGGGCCGTGGTGGTTGGAGCTACAGCATCATCGATACGCGTCGGAGGCAGAGCTGGATGCTATGAGGGGAAAGCCAGCCCCGCGCCCCTTGACGGCACGCGAAGTGGCCACCCTCCTCCATGTTGCAGAGCTGAACCGGATCGCCCCTGGGAGGAAGATCCGGCGCGAGACCGAGGAGGTTACATTGGCGGCGCTGTGGTGGGTCGCGTTGACCGCGCAGCGGACCCACGCGGCCTACCAAGTCCAAGTCGCGAGGATTGAGGATCTCACCGCCACCGAAGGCTGGGTCGACGTGCGCTTCTTGCCCGTCGACATGAAGGCCGGACGCCACTTCTCGCTCGCTGTTCCGCCGCAGATCTACGAACGGACCATCGGCCGCGCGCTGTCGGATCCCCATCGCCGAGAGAGCGTGTGGGTCTTTCCCATGCGCACGACGAAGGTCAAGGGCAAGGATGAGCGCGCGGACCGCCCGCTCAACGACACGGCCCTGAACAACCTGCTGGGGCGGTTACGCGGTATGCTGGGGGGCAAGCGCGTCGAGCAAGATCAGCTCACGGCGGCTGGCTTGCCGCATTTCACGCTGCACGAACTCCGCGATTCCCTGGTGACGCATCTGTCCTCAAACACGCAGCTCCCCGGCTCCGCCGCGTCGGCGATCTTGGACCATGCATCTGCGTCGGGAGACGCGCCGGAAACGAAGGAAAGCGCGGTCACCCGCGATCATTACAACAAGAGCCAGCGCATGGCTCTGAAGTATGCTGGCCTGTCGGCGTGGGCGGAAGCCGTCCTAGGAGAATACGACGACATCAAGCGACGGCACGATGCGCCCATGAGGAACCCGCTTCACCGAGCCGCCACGGTCGCGGCGGAGCCGGAGCGCAAGCCGTCGCGACGGGAAGCGGAGCGCGTTTCGGCACGGATCGCCGCGCTGGTGGCATCGCGTGGGTCCGATGTGAACAAGCCTCACGTCACGCTTGACGTAAGCCGTCTCGGCGCCGTGCTCGGAGAGGAAGGCTTCGATGAGCACGGGGCGGCGCAGTCCGCCGCTCTCCGCGACGAGGAGCCGTAATCAGTGCTTGGTGGTATCGAGCGCATCGAACATCGCGATCGCCTGCTCGACTGACATCGCCGGCTTGTCTCGCACCTCTTCGATCGCCGCGCGAACTCGCTGCGACACCTCACCGATGGGGATCCAGCCGTCAGGACGGCGTGGCTGGAGCCGACGCTGACGTGCCATCTCGATTGCCCGGCTGGTGGTCTCGCGCAGCTTCTCCAGCTTCGCGAGCAGCCGGGCGCGGGCTTCCGGACACTCCAGCGCAAGGATCGCCGCCTCGACGCCGCGCGGCTTGCGTGCACTCCCGCTCATGTGCGGTCTCCTTCCTGACGTGACACGACGTCGATGACGAGGCCCGGATCCCAGCCCGTGTCCTCGGACGCGTAGCCGCGAGGGTTGGCGACGACCCGTGTGCTGGCGACCCGGTAGTCGCGCGCTCCGTGGACATGTCCGTGGATCCAGAGCTCCGGCCGGCCCGCCTCGATCGTCGACGAAAGATCCGAGGCGTAGGTGCCGTCGAGGCCCGTCCGGGTGAACTCTCGCGAAAGGCTGAGCGCGCACGGCGCATGGTGCGTGACGACGACCGTCGGGCCGTCGAACGGCGCAGCCAGCGTGGTCTCGATGAAAGCGCGCGACACGCGGTGAGCGGCGACCGCATCCGACGGATGCCACCCGCCGATCTCGCGGTGGTCCGGCACGAGCTCCGCCGCGCGGCGCTGCGCGTAGGCGAGATCGCGGTCGCGCGCCGGACCCGGTTCCGGTGTCGCGTCCAGCGCGTAGTCCGTCCAGAGCGTCGCCCCGACGAAGCGCATGCCACCGAGGACGACCTGCCGGTCGTCCAGCAGGTGTACGCCGTCCAGCCACCTGCGGTCGTCCAGCGTGCGGGCTTGGCGCAGCGCGGCGCTGCGGTCGTCAGCGAAGAACTCGTGGTTGCCGGGCACGTAGACCACAGGCATCCAGCGTCCGACGCGCTCCGACAGCCAGATCATCGAATCCACGATCGAGCCGCAGATGTCCCCGGCGGCCACGCAGACGTCGGCTTCCGGGAGCGAGAGCGAGATGCCCCGTGTCTCGAGGTGGAGGTCGGAAAGGAGCCAAACCCTCATGCTGCACCTCCGTCCCGGGGCGCATGCGCGGCACAGGCGACGACGTACCAGCCGCGTCCGTGGACGGTGCCGGGCGCCCCGCAGGTTTCACACGTCCGGCTGGTGCGCTCGTCGGCGCGGTCGACGGCTTCCTCCACGTCCTCACCGCCCGTGTGGTAGCACCTCAACCCCGTCCACCTGGACTTGATGTCGGTGATTCGAAAGGACTCGTACCCGGCCGGCACAAGGCGATCGATTTCGGCCAAGAGGTCGAGGACGACGGAGGCCCAGCCCTCGCCGACGTCGGCGTAGGCGGGATGGCCGCCGAACAGACGGCCGTAGCGATCGTTCATGTCGTCGCGCCAGTCGCGCGGAGTCTCGGCTTTCATGTGACTCGTCCTGTCGTGGGGGGTGTATCCACCCCAGCCGACGGCCGAGGTGCGCTATCCGTGGAGCTGTGCGTCGCCCCTGAGGGCCTTCGAGCGTCGTATGGGCATTAAGCTGGGTCCTTGCGGGCGCCGAGGCGGTAGGTCTGGTGAGTCGACATCGCGACGCCTCGTTCCTCGTCGAGGACGAGCAAGGGCGCCGAAATGTGATGCTTGCCGGATGCCGCCCGGATGCCGACCACTACGTCGACTGGACGGGTGGTGACGGACCAGCCCTCGAGCAGCGCCGACGCAACGGGTGTCGGCCAGTCGCCGTCGGCGGCGGCGCGAAGCCGGCGGGCCATGGTCTCCAGCTCGTCGGCGCGCTCGCGCAGCGCATCGGGATGCGACACCACGCGGATCACTGGATCACCCCCGTCGTCGGTGCCCGTGCGTCGTCCGGCACGCCCATCGCGAACCAGCCGTGCATCGTCAGGACAGCCGACATGTCCGGCATGTGCGCGATCACGGTGCCGACGTCCTCGCTGACCCGACCGCGCTCGCTGTCGCGCCGCCAGGTGCCACGCAGAGAGGGCACGCTTTCCGAAGTCCAGCGCCACCCGTGAAGCACCGGGGCCGTCGCGAGGCGGTGGTCGGCCGGCCGGCGAAGGGTCGCCAGCTCGCGCAGCGCGGCGGCAAGGTCTTCATGCCGACGGGCCTGATCGAGGAGGTCGTCGCGCTGGTCTGCGGTCATCTGCCAGAGCATCATCGAATCTCGCATGTCGGGATGATCTCCAGCTTCGGGCCCAGGCGATACCAGCCGCCTGCGGTGCGCATGACGCGGGCCTCAACGGAGACGGCAACGAGCGGAGCGGTGTGGACCCAGGTGCCACCGACCTCGCCTTCGATTGTGTCCAGAGAGGTCGAGGCCCGGCACCAGCCTTCGAGCTGCGGCGCGTCTGGGAGCGACGGCCAGCCGTGCTTGAGGACGTCCCGGAGGTCGGCCGCGATGGACTCGTGACCGCGCAATGTGCGTTCGATCTCAGTGCGCTCGTCGGCCGAAAGAGGGTGGCGGCTCATCGTGATGTCTCCCTTTTTCCCGAGGCGGTACCAGCGGCTTTGCGTTCGAACGACATCCTGCCGATGGCCCGCCGGCAGGGCTACGATGGGCGACGTCTCCATGTCGCCGTCATCGATTGAAGGATGCCCGGCAACATTACCACGGAGGACCTTCACTGGCCGCAACTGGGTCTTCCAGTTGTCGAGCAGCGGGGCATCCGGCAGGTCACCCGGCGATGGCCACCCGCTGGCTTCCAGCGCCCGCAGGTCTGCCGCCAAGGACTCGTAGAGCCGGATTCCATCACGCACGAAGTCGAGCTCGTCGGGCGTGAGGTTGCGGGCGCTCATCGGTGCGCTCCCGTCGACATCGGCAGCAGCCATGGATGCTCCAGACGGATGTACCCGCCGTCCAGCAAGCGCGCCCATGTGCCGTCGCCGGCATAGGCATCGACCTGAACGGACTGAACGCTACCGTCCTCGGCGACGCCGAGAATGCTCACGCCGCCGAGGGACGACAGCGACCAGAGGCGCAGGAGCGGAAGGCCGTCGAGCGAGGCCGGGGCCGGCGCAGCATCCTCGGCGTTGTGCACGCGGGTTGCGGCAGCAAGGGCGCGGACGTCGAGTTTTCCACGGGGTGCGTGAATCGAACGGGGCGGCATGCGGATCTCCTCAAGATACGGTCGTCACCGCGTGATTGCGGCGGCGGGCTGACGGGGGCGTCAGTTGCGTATCGAGAAGGTGTCCATGGGTTCGGCTCCGGTTCGGTCGTAGAGGTAGCCGGCACGAGGCCCGGCGTCGAGGGGGCTGCCGGGTGTGGGACGCCGGCAGGGTTAACGGGATGCGATCGCTTAGAACGGGTCGTCCTCGTCCTCGCCCACGTCGTAGTCGCCCTCGTAAATCGATAGGTCGTCCTCGTCTTCGTCGCGCTCGTCGGTCGCGAACTCGTCGCAGTCAGGGTGGTTGCCGGCGGGTGCCGAGAACCAAGCCAAGGGGGCCGAACCCGGCAGCCATTCGATGCGATCCCTGTCGTCGGCTTGAGGCCTCCCTTGGCCGTCCTCGACGATGATGTCCTCGCCCGCCGCCCGGACGTTGGCGACATCGAAGCTGGGGTCATCGCGCCTCCACGAAATTAAAAGCCCACCTGAGTGACCGAGAACACGCTCGATGTCAGCCTCGGAAGCGGCGTGATTGCCGAGCGCGACCCGCACCCATTTGCGCTCGGCGCGGGACACATACTCTGCGAACAGCCCGACAGGGCGCCCGCCCGTCCAGCCGATCTTCGCAAAGATTTCCGGGGCATGCTGACGCGCCTCGAAACCGGAGCGACCGGGACCAAGGCGCAGCACGACGCCAAACCCTCCCTCGTCGTCCTCAACCGCCAGCCGCGCGAGGCCCGTGACTCGCCGAAGCTTCACGGGAGTTGCCTTCTCCGCCTTCGCACCCTTCGGCTTCGGCGGCAGGCCGGCCCGATGCGCCGTCCAGCGTGCAGCGCGTGCCGCCTTCGCCCGCGTCTTTCGGGCGATCTCGTCGGGGAAGCCGAGCCTCGTCAAATCGGCCTCCACAGCTTCCTCGGTGCAGAACAGGAACGCGGCGCGGGAGGCGCCGATATCGTCGATCGCCCGCAGGAGCGAAGCGCCGCGATAGCTCCGCCCGGCGCCTACGTCGCCTACGAGAGCACCCGACAGTGCCTCGTCCAGCGCGACCAGCCACCCGTCGAGGAGGAGCTGAGGGAAGATTGTGCCACCGAGCATCGCGCTTTTCCGCCACACATGCTGGGCGACCCAAAACCGAGGCGCGTCCCGCACGCCGTCGAGGCGCGCCTGCTTCTCGTCAAACTGAAGTGATGGAGCCGCGAAGGCGTTCGGCTGCTTGGCGCGAAGGATCAGTCGGTACGCCTCCACGGGTGCCCCTCGGGCCGCCCGCCGACGAGGTTCGCCGAGCGTAACCGAGAACGCTCGCACGGCCTGGAGGTCCGGAAGGCACCGAGCCAGCGCCTCACCGACCCGACTTCCCGGCGCGTCTTCCGGCAGGCCAAGCGCCAGCGCCATTTCGCGAGCCGGGACCTCCAGCGTCCAATCGGCGCACTGCGGCGACCACCGGAGACCGTAGCCCGCTACATGCGCCGCTAGGTGCCTGTAGAGGCGCACAGCGTGGCGGCTGCTCATGCGCGCAAGGGAGTCGAGTTCGAGGTACGCGTAGCGCCGCTGGGTCGCGAGCAGCGTCCATAGCGCGGTCGGCAGGGCGAAGCGGACATCGCTGCCCGCAATCTTCCCGCCGGCGAGCATCGGCATCGCGAAGCGCCTCCCGCGGATGCCGGCGACGGTGACCATGGTTCCCGACAGCGCAGTGAGGGAGGCGGCCACGTCCGCTCTACGCGCGGCGGAGCCGAGGTAGGCGGCGACGTCCCGGAGCGGGAGCGAGATTTCGGTGCCGACGACCACGGGCGCGCCTGTCCGCCTCGCGTTGTAGGCACGCTGGTAGGCGGTGGCGACAAGCAGTTCCCACAGCACCTGGTCGCGGGCGGTCAGCCGCTCGTCCCCTTTGACCTCCGTTAGCAGGTCCAGCGGACGCGGTGTCTCAGGTCCGACGTGCCGGAGAAGCCGAGCTCCGTCCGCGAGCGCCCGGCCGATATCGCCACGAGGGCGGACGACGCGAGTGCGCGCGCGCGTGTCGATGAACGGCGCTTCGCTGTTGCCTCTCTTGGTCGTCACTGGCTGCATCTCGTTGACCTCCCTGACAAAGGGTCACCCGGTCAAAGGCGACGCACAAGAGCGTTGCGGAAATTGCGGTGAAATAAAGTCGGCTGCGTCCCTGCGAGGCAAGGGCTTGGGTCAAAGTCTGTCCACCGTTCGCTTGCAGATACATAAGAATACTCGTTGCCCTTCGGCTCGCGCGTCTGGAGTCCGCCGCTTGCGCGAACGGGCGCGTCGCGGATGCGTGATGTCGATGCGGAATCTGCGACGGTAAAACTGTTGACGATGATCGAGGGGCCGAGGTCGGCAGGCCATACCTGTCAACGCCTCATCGTCGGACTCATAAAGATAGCCCGTCGGTCGTCGCAGTTTGGAATCCCAACTCGCGCGAGCGGAGACAGCGGCTAGCGCCAGGTGGATCCCGCGTCCGTTCGCCGACTCCACTCGCGCGAGCGGCCTCGATTTCAGCCGGCCCGCTTCGCGGCTTCTTGGCCGGAGGCTGGAGATACCCGTCCCGTCCTTTCCGTCCCGCGCCGAGCCAGCTCCGCACGGATGTCCCCTGATGACGTGCTGATGGATATCCCGCCTGTCCCGTCGACCACGCTACCGCGATGGGCCTCCGCTACCGCGCCGAAACCTGTGTCCCTTGGCCCCGGGGGATCCCGAAAGACCTTCTGCCGACCATCCGACATGGGGGCCTCGAACTTACGCCCGAAACCCGTTTGGGGCAATTTTAATTTGTGTTTGACCTGTCAAACAAAGTCCTTGCTCCGTGCCCGCCGAAGGATCATGCTGGTGATCTGAACTGGAATTTGACATGTCGAACGCGAAATCAGCCGACTCGAAGACCGAAGCCTTGGCCTTGCTCTACCGAGCCGTCGCAGCGTCCCGGTCGAAGAAGCCCAAAGCCGTGCGCGAACGATCTCCAGAGGACCGCGCGGCGTACATGCGGGACGCCAAGAGGCGGTCGAGGGAGAAGGCACGGGAGGAGGCGGAGAACGGTCGTCCCGTGGCTAGCGACGAGGCCATCCGCGCGGTGCTGTCCGACGCCGCGATCATCATCTTGGCCGCTGGCGGTCCCGGCGCCGATGCAATCCAGCGCCTCGTGCACCGGGCTTTTCCGGGTCGCACCGCCGTTGCATCGACGACCCGCGCACGGTGCCAAGCCACGACGTTGCGGCCGCTCGTGCTGACCCTGGAACGGCTGGCCGCCACGACTTGATCGTCGCTTGCGTCGTCGCCCTGCATGCTCACGAGGTGAGCGGAAGGGCGACGACGATGGCGACGAGGACGAGGCATGCCGAGGAGCAGCGCCGCTACCGTGCGCGCCTGCGGGAGCGGGCTAAGACGCGGTCGGACGGCACGGCGGCCCCGCGCGGCGCGCCGGAGACGCGGGCCGTCGTTCAAGCCGTGGCCGGCGCGGTCCGCAAGCTGGCCGCCGCCGCCCATAAGGCTCCCGACTCTCCGGCGGCGGCGGTGTACGGCACCCTCTTGAAGGCGGCCCTGAAGTCCCTGACGCAGGCAGGTTTCGACCGCTCCGAGTCATTTGATCGCCTCGCCCACTACACCCTCTCTGACGAGGCCAAGGCACGCCGACGACGGGCTGCCGCCGAGGAGCGCTACTGGTCCGAGGGGGCGACGCCTGATTAGCGTTCACGGCCATTACTGCCTCCATGCGGTGACCAGCCCGGTCAATCACACGGTGCATGGAATCTTGCACGGCCGGCAGGCCTCCTAGGGATCACCTAGGAGGCCCTTTCCATGACCGACAAGACCGACCGCCAGCTCGCCGCGGTGCTGGCGCCGACGACGAGCAACGTGCCGTGGGACGTCGCAGACACTCACCTGAACGCCGACTTCGCTTGGCAGGGATTCATCCCCGTCGAGCACCTGAACGGCGACAGTGAGGAGATCCGCATCCGCTCGACGCACGAGGGCGTGGAGTAGATCCACTCCTACATCGCTCGCCTGCGCGGGCACTCCCGGGAGGTCTTCCAGGCCTTCGAGGAGCCGTCCGGACGGAAGGACGACGCCGAGGCCCGGCTGGCGTACTTCGTCAAGGTGAACGAGCAGCTCATCGCGGCGGCCGCTGCGGCCAACGCCCGCGCCGAGCTGGCGGAGCACCAGATGAAGTGCATCCAGGAGACCATCGATACGGTCTTCCGCATGCAGACGGCGGAGGCAGCCTGATGGCCCCCGACTTCGCCAAGGGCATCGCGGCGTGGGAAGCCCTCTTCGGCATCCCGCCCGCCCCGGCACCCGCCCTCCCGGCATACCCCGTGCTCGTCGACGCCGAGGCGCAGCGCGTGGCCTATAGCGAGGACCTGGGCGTGCGGCTCGCGTCGCCGGACCGCACGCCGGAGGACGTCCTCGAGGCCTTGGATTGGGGAGCAGCTCGATGAGCATTGGAGAACTGCCCGCGGCTCCCGAAAGCCAGCCGGGCGACTTCGTTCGGCGGTATGTCGACGAGGTCTTCACTGTCCGCATCGTCGAGGTGAATCCCGGCATCTGGCAGTGGCATGCCGAGGGCGAGAACGTCAGCTACGCGTGGGACAAGGACACCATCGTTGGCGAGCAGGACTGCGACGGCCTGCCCAGCTTCCACTCCGCAAGGGCGTACGCCGCGCGGACGGTGGAGATAGCCGAGACAGGTGCCTACGTTCCTGGCCTCCTCGACGAGCTACGGCGCCGCACAGCTCTGCTGACGGCCGACGAGCTGCTGTCCGTCGATATTTTCGGGGGCGACGACAGCGACGTCCGAGTGCTGTCGTCGAAGGTCGTGCGCGGCCGCCGCGAGCACCGTGACCACATGTCCCGGATGCCCATCCCGGCCGGCGAACTGCACGTTGTCCTCAAGGAGGTGGTGGATGGGGAGTTCACGACGACCCGGCACTCCCGGGAGACGCTCTGGATGTCTTGGGTCGGAGGGTTTGGGTCGCAGGACTTGGCGAAGCAGGTGGCGGCATGACAGCGGGAAAGCTGGACATCAACGCCGCCGCTGAGATCGTCGGCCTACCGCCGTCCATCGACGGCTTGTTCTGCGGCTGCGGCACCGAAGAGGCCATGCTCGGAGACCACAGCGAGGTTTCGGCACCTCGGGCCAACTGGGTAGCCTTCGCCCACGCCGTCCTCCGTATCGACCGGATGCTGGTCAAGCAGCAGGGGGCATCATAAGCCTGCGCCTGACCAACCGCACGATCTCCCACGCCGAGGCCAAGATCGAAAGGGACTCGATGAAGAGTTCGTCGATCCCTTCGACATCCGGCGCGGGCTATAGGAAACTCTCGTTCCCGCCGCGCTAGGTCAACTGCATTGGCGAGGACGGCAGGGCCTTGAAGTAACTAGCCGCCCTTCACTTCCTAACTGGGCCTCTGTCGAAACGTGGGTTGTCATATGCCCATGGAATGTGGAGGAGTCACGCGATGGCCGAGACTCCCAAGCGCAAGCCCCGCCGACTACCCGTCCCTCCCGGTCCGTCGATGGACGAGATGCCCGCCGAGGCGCACATCCACCTCGACGCGGCGACGCTCGCCGAGCTGCGCGCAAACTGGCCGCGCGGACGCATGGAGCCGGAAGACCTGCGACGTCACGGCGAGGCACTGTACGGGAAGAACTGGCGGACGGAGATCGCCAAGGACCTGGTTGGATTCAGGGTCGACGGCAAGGGTGGCCGCAGGTCTGGCGAGACGCTGTCGCACGCGATCATCTCAAGGTGGCTCGCTAAAGACGAAGACGAGATCCCGCCGTGGGTCCTCGCCGCAGTGCCGGATCTGCCGGCCGCCGCGCTGGAGCGGCACCGCCGTGAAGCTGCGGCGGCGGAGGCCGCCGTCCGAGCCCGTCTCGACGAGGCGCAGCGCGGCTGGATCAGGGAAAGGGTGCCGAGGCACATGCCGTCGCCACCCATCCTGCCGTTACCGGCCATGCCGTCGGCGGCTCCCGGCACGGATTGGCCGGATCCGTCGCAGGACGACCTCGAGCATGCCGAGGACACGGGCCGACAGGCATACGAGATCGCGGCCGAACTGTCGGACGACGACGCGTCGCCGCGCCCGGCGGATCCGGCGCTGCGCGCGATTTGGGATGCCGCGTGGGTGCAGGCCAACGTCGATCACCAGCAAGCCCATCGAGAGCACGTGGATCGCCTGCAAGCGAAAGCCGCCGCGAGGTCCTGACCCGGCGGCGGCTTGGTTCGTTCGGCCTGCGTCAATGCTCCGTGTGCCCCTCTTCGGTCTCGCCGACGTCGAGGAACGCGAGATCCTCCCGGGCCCGCGCGCGCAGGGCGCCCTCGAGCACCGTGATAGCGCGCTGCGGCACGGGCACCGCCGTCCTGCCGGCGTGGCACCAGCGCGACACATGACCGGCCGAGTAGCCCGTCGCCGTCGCCAGCTCGGGTACGGTCATCCTCAAGCGATGCCGCAGGCTCTTGTAGCGGAGCGCGCGGTCGGCGCGTTCCGAAGCGACCGCATGGGCGAGGTCGTGGGTCATACTGCTTCCTTTCCGTAGCCCAACGCGAGCACGGCGTCGCGGACGCGCAGTAGGGCCTCGTAAGACTCGTCCGTCGTCAGGCCGCCGCACATGCCGTAGTCGTCGGAATCGAACCCGGCGACGATCGCCGGCATCTCGCGCTCCGCGACGTCGAGCACCTCGACGAAGCGGTGCCCCGGCGTGCCTGGGTGGATTTCGTAGCAGCAGGTGAGGCCCGCCTTGTTGCGGGTGCGGTCCGCTTCATCGTCGTGACCGCTACCTAGCCGGACGGTGCCGCGCTCAAGGTCGATGTCGAGGTAGGTCGCGGCTCCCCAGGTCTCGACGTCGCCCTCGTCGTGTAGGACGGCGGGCATCGCCGCGACGGCCTCGCGGAGCGATGCGATGGGCTGGAACCGGGACACCACGCGGGTGTCGACCCAAGGTGTCTGGGGGCCGAAATCGAACGGCTCTAGCCCGTCGAGGATGCGGCGGCGGCGCTCCCGGGTCATCTCTTTGATCTGTGTCTCGATGCTCGTCATATCTCGATCTCCTGTTCTCGCCGGACCCGCCGGCACGGGTGCGGAGCCGAAGCCCCGCGCTGCGCGTGTCAGGCAGCCTCGGCGTACTCTACCCGGTAGCGACCGACCTCGACGCCGAAGCGCTCGACGGTCTCGAAGTCCTCGATTTCGTAGTCGCCGCTCGGCACCCGGTAGGCCCGCAAGATGCCATCCCCCTCTTCGTGGCTGCCGACGCGGGACAGCCGAGCTTGGCTGCCGGCGATGTCGGTCAGGGCCTCCTCGGCGGTGGCCACCGCCTCACGCTCGGACTCGACCTGCTCGATCTGGAGCTCGACACGGTCGCATCCGAGCGTGAAGACAACCACTGGGGCGCCTTCGTCCCGGACGGCCTCGGCGAGCGCGTTGAGGATTTCGTGGTCCTCAATCTCGGCGTCGATGTTGCAGATCGCGCGCAGCTCGTCGGCGCTCGTCGTGTGGTCGGCGTCGCCGGCCTGGAACGTCTCTTCGATGGCGTTCCGCACTTCGGCGAAGTCGGTCAGCAGCGGGAGCCCATCGTCGAACAGGTACTCAATCGTGCCCAAGGGATTGGGCATGTCGTCGAGCGTCACTTCGCGCTCGACAGGCGCGGCCCTGTCGGTCGCCGCCATCTTTCTCCGCACCCAGTCGAGAGCAAACCTCATCGCCGTGGCGGCGGTGTCGGCCACAGCCACCGCGAAATCGACGCCGGCATGTGCCGACCAGTAGCCTTCCTTAAGTCGGAGCTCGACGGTGTGTCCCTCGCAGTCGGCGACGACGCGGTCCGGCTTCACCAACGACACCTGCGCTCCTCCCATGCGGGCAGCGGCGTAGAGGTCTCGGATGGCGGTCTCCTCGGCCTCGGCCTGCCGGCGGGCATCGGCCGCATCGATCAACTTGACGGCGTGCTTGAATGCGACGCTCGGTGCCCGCTTGGTGCCCTCGTTCGTTCCGTCGACCACCACGTTCCAGCCTCCCTCGGAGTACATGCTCAGCGAGATGCGCACGTTCGATCCGCTATAGTCGACGACGACGGTGTTCCCGTCCTCGCGGACGCTCGTGATGCCCACGTCCGCTGCCGCCTTTTCGCTCGCCCTGAATGCCTTGCTCTTCATGTCTGCTCTCCCTAGGCCCCCTCGGACCCCCAGCGACCCGCCCCTGCAATTCGCCTGCAATGATCATGTGGTGGCGCATTACTCGCCGCAAGTTTTTTCGGTCGCCTCTCTTCACGTTGTGTTGCATTTCGACGACGCCACAGGCACTCAATTGTTGACAAGACTTCTCGCCACCTACGAAATCCAGAAACTCTACTTCAGGGCGAGCGATTGGCATCCCTGTCAACTATTTGCTAATCGCGTTGACGGTGATGGTCGGCGCGAATACCTCGCCAGGTCCGATGGCATCACGCAGATGCGATCGCCTGTCGCCTGGTGGACCACCCCGGACGCGATTGACGCCCCATGGTCGACGGCTCCAAGGTGCGACCATGGACCAAGCCCCAGAGGATCCCACCGACGTCGCCCGGCTCGCCGAGCTTCAGGCGTTCATCGCCCTCACGCCCGTCGACAGCGAGGGCTACCTCGATGGCGCGATGCGCGCGCGGCAGAAGGAGGCCAGCCGCGAGCGGGACGCCCTCCTCGTGCGCATGGGGCGGCACACGCTCCGCGAAATCGGCGAGCGGAATGGCCTTTTCTCGGGCGAGACCATCAGCAAGCTCCGCATCGCGGCCGTCGGTGGAGTGCCCTACAAAAACCTCGGCTAGCCTACTAGGCCATCCGACCGCGGCTCCGCCGGCGGACACGCTTCTCTTTCGTCATCAAGGGATGAGCGACATGCGATACATGCACTACAAGACCACTGTCATGCGGATGGTCCTCCCGCCACCGAATGCGGCCCGTCCGCTCCGGAAGGACGACGTTTTGCTAAAGTGGTTTGCCGCCCGCAAACAGCACGCACGCGCCTCGCGGCGATTGCCCTCGACATCTGCGAAGCTGGCCCGGCACTTGCTCGCGGGCCTGCGCGCCGCCCAGACGATCTGCCAAGCCTCGTCCGTCGCGTTCCACAACGTCGCGGTGACGCGCGCGCGCGAGGGCTTGGCGATAGGCAACGCAAGCTTCGACCACCTGAACGACGACGCGATCTGGGAAGACGCGCAGGCAGCCATGGCGCGCGCCGAGAACGCGGCTGACATCGGCCACATCACCGATGTTCGTCCTCAAGGCGCTCGCATGTCTTTCGCTATCGCCGAAGCGCTGCTTTTTGTGTCGGAGGCGGAGTGCGCGACGGTACTCGAGATGGGATCCGCCTGATAGCCCGCCGTCGCCCGACGCAGCGCGGACGGCCGCAGGTCTACTTGCGTAGCGTTAGGGCGGCGGTCACGACGGCCATGCGGGTGCTAAGAATGCAGTGGGCGACCGAAGATACCGAGAAGGTCCTTGTGGCCTTCTTGAGGCATCCGAGCCTAGCAGGCTTTGCCTTATGCCCGGCACGTCAACCGCGGCATTGCGTGATGGCCACATCGGTGGCCGCCTTCAGTCGCAGCGCGCGCGGCTCTTGGGTCGACGTCGTCAAAGAGATCCGTGACGTTCACAGGGGACACTAGCCGCCGGGGTTGATCGGCGGGAGGCCTGCGGTGAAAGGCATAGGCCGAGGAAAGCCTCAACTAAGCGAGTCCCGAAGCAGACGACGAACGGGTGGGTCGACACTAGCCCGCCCGTCACATTCCGAAAATCCCATTATTCGGACTTTTCGGAATGTGAGAAACGTGTTTCTCGATCAACTGACTGGGCCCTGCCGCTTTCACCAACCGCTTTCCATATCTCCAGCGGCTACCCATTGATTTAATCTTGGCCGACTGTTTCAACCAACTTCACGCGAGCGGCACCTGCAGAACGACATCAAATCATCGCAAACATCGAGGTCGGAAACCAGGGAGGCCAACGGGCCCCTGGTCGAAAAGCCTTCGGCTAAAACGTGCGGTTGCGGAACCTCGTGCGCAACGACGAAAAATGCATTGACGTCTCGGAAGCAATCATCCCGACGAAATGGGAAGCCTCCTACTCTGGCGCCTCTGCCATTGAGACGATGGCCTAAGAGCCCAACCCGAAACTCGGACGGGTTAGCTCGTCGGCGCTTTTCGCACCTCACTTCGTCGGCGATCTTGCCGATACCCCGCGATATCGGCTGCAATCGCCTCCTCGCGAGCCCCAAAAATCACTCGCCGATCCTCAGCCGCCGAATTTCGGTTTGGGTTCTAACGAACTCTCAGCGCGGTGCTACGATTGTCGTAGGCATCTCCCTCTGACTTCAGAGAAACAAGGTGTTCGGACCGCGCTGTCTCCAGGAAGTCCCCTACTAATAAATGGATTTGGATGCGCCCGCCGCTTATTGATCGAACGCTAACTACTCTGCTCATTGACGTCAGGTGACGGCGTAAGAGTGTGCGGCCTGTTGCGCTTCCCTTTGCATCAGCGTTTGCAGCGCATCTGCGTGGTAGAGATCGTTGGCTGGTGTGGCGCCAGCCAGATACGGAGCGATGACAGCCCTAGACTTGAGGTGCACGATGTCCTCAAGGTCCAGGCATGCTTCTTCGGCCAGCTCCTCACCGGTGAGCGACCGGCGCCGGATGTCCGCCAAATCGTCCGCCAACGCACGATCGACCCCGCGGCGCCGGAGTACGTCGCCCTCCTCCAGGACGATCCCCATTCCCGCGGCGACCTTGATGAACTCGGCTTTCTTGAACCCCGAGATCAGTGCTGCGTGCTGCAGCGTGACCATCTTGCTCGAGAACGTCGGCTTTTCGAACAAAGTGGTGTCGACTCCAAACGGGAGGCGTTCGAGAGCATGCTCCTCGACGATCTGCGCTAGGGCTGTCCGGGCCTCGTGGCCGTCCCGACCGAACCGCTAGTCGTATAGACGGTTGTAGAAGCGACCGTAGACAGCTTTCGGGCCGCCCTTCTCTCCTCGGGGCAATTCGAAGAGCTCGTTGAGCCGGCCTTGAATTCTCTTCGGCCAATCCTTTGCGATCTCCAGGCCAGCAGAGCGTACCCTCATTGCTTCGCCGAATGGCAAGCTTCGGAAGTCGAGCGCCTCCTTTCCGACGGTTGCGAGTTCGCCAAGCCACGACAGGACCGCCGAAGCCTCGCCCAGTTCGAACTCATCGAGGCCTGGCATCAGCATCCGTTTCGTCACGCCAATGCGACCGAGCACGTAGAGATCAGCGGCAACGGACGCCGTATCGGCGATGTCGGCCTCCCTCTTGGCACACTCGTTCCATAGGTCGGTGGTGATGGTGCCAGACGTCGTATCCGCAGTCTCGAGCAAGACCTTCCCGTGGACGTGGCAGTGGTGGATGTCCCTGAGGCACCACCATGCCCGTACGTATGGCACCCGCTCCGAGGCGTCCGGCCCGCCGCGCAAGTCCTCCGCCACGCAGTTCGGGCAGAAGCGGATCTTTTTTCCGATGGCGGGATTGCGCCAGTCCCACGGCATCCGGATGACTTCGCCGCGCAGGCGCGCCTTCATTGCAGTGGTTCCGACGGGCGACCATTCGCGAACGAGTTCCGGATCCAAGCCAGCAAGGTGGCTTAGCTGATCGATGCGATTGCCGCGGCGGACCTCAGCTTCGGAAACACCGATGACGCTTCCGAATTTCGCCACATCCTCAAAGCCGTTTTGACGGGCCAGACGGGTCAGCAGCCACGCCGCCGGCTCTCCGGGCGCAAAGACAACCCTCTCGATCGACCGCGTCGTGTGAATGTTCATGTCGACTATTTCCAATTGAGGATCGCCGAGATCTACGCAACCGAAAGCTAAGATTTTGTGTCCTGTAGTTGTGTAGATCGGTCGACCTCGTCGACGCCGCTAGCTGTGATTGTACAGTCGTTAAAATTTTAAGCGCTCTCCGGATCACGGCTTAACTCGGAGCTGCGCAATCTCGACGTGACAACTCTTGATCGAGACAGACATGGCCAGAAAAAAACAGGAAGTCATCAAAACCGAGGCGGAGCTTGCCGCCGAGCAACGCGAACTCGACGCGCTTGCCGTCAAACGTGCCGAACAGCGCGCGATCACCGATCGGGTCAGGGAACTGTGCGATGACGTCAATTCGATCGGAAAGAGCAGTCTCGAGGACACGTTCAAACTGGGTTTTGCGTTTCAGGAAGCTGCTACCCTGCTCAAGGGCTCATTTGGGGCATGGGTGAAGCACCAGTGCCAGATCGAGCCTCGGACCGTCCTCGGGTATCGCAAGGTAGCAGCCCGCCTGGGCGTCCATAGGGAGGTTCTGGTTGAGACCAAGTTGACGCCGTCGGCGGCGGTCGTCCTCGCCTCAGCTTCGGACGCAGTCATCGAAAGGGTCGTGGCCGGGCTCGTTTCCGATCGTCGGATCAGCGTCGCCGAAATGAGACTGGCGATCCGAGAACAGCCAAAGGCGACCGATGCCGTCATCGGAATGAAGGCATTCCGGAAGGCTGCACGCGAGCATGCAGCCGAGGTTGCGCGTAGGCTTGAGGATCTGTCGGCTGCGCTCGCATCGACCGACCGGGATCCGTCGTTCGACGTTGTCGACGCAGCCCGGTCCCTGCATACGCAGCTCATGGCGATGGCTTCCGGAACAGATCCCCAGGATGCCAACCGCAACACGGTCCGAGCGTTGGCTAACGCCGTCGGCAAGCTGAAGGTCTCTTCGGATCCGGCCGACGTCGACGCTGCATCCTCACTCGTTCGAAACCAGATTGACCATTTGCATTCCGCCTTGCCGATCGAGCGGGTGCCCCAGGAGCCCGACACCATGACTGCGACGAACAAGGCCGAGCCTCTTTCGCGGTTGCAGGACTCGCTGATCGGGTCTGTGTTCAAACACGGCCTGACTGCCTTTGAGGTTTGTGCTGGCGGCGGCGGTCAGGCTGCGGGCCTCGCGAAGGCCGGGTTCAACCATGTGGGCATGCTCGAGCGTGAAGCCGGACCGTGCGAGACATTGCGTGCGGTCTTCGGTCCGGAGCACGTCATCGAAGCCGATCTTGTCGGCTACGAACCGGGCGACGTTGGCCCTGTCGATCTGCTCGCCGGAGGGGTGCCTTGTCAGCCGTTCTCACAGGCCGGGAAGCGGAAGGGCAAAGACGACGAGCGCGACTGCTTCCCGGAGGCCTTGCGCTTGGTGAAGAGCTTGAAGCCGCGCGCCGTGATGTTGGAGAACGTCACGGGTCTGTTGGGCCCGGCGCATGACCTTTACCGCCTGGACATCCTGAAGAAGCTTTCAAGAATGGGGTACCAGGCGGAGTGGCGGGTCGTTCACTGCTCCAATTTTGGAGTTCCCCAGGATCGCAAGCGCGCCATACTTGTGGCCTTCAAGGAAAAAGCGGCAATGGCTCGATTCAAGTGGCCCGTGTCCGCCGGCAATTACGCCGAGATGCCCTATACGATGGCGGAGGGCCTTGCGTCCGTTCTGACAGCCCGGGGCTTTGAGCTACCGCAAGATCTTCTTGATCGGCTTGATCGCACAGCGCCGACGGTCATCGGCGGGAGCCTGAAGAAGGCCAGCCCGGATTTCGGACAGCCCAAGTCGCGGCAGGTTTGGAGCGATATCGGTTTCGTCGTCAGCCGATGGGGCAACTACGCTCCGACACATGACCATGTCGGGGAACTGATGCCGACGAATAAGGTGATTGCCGCGCTGCAGGGCTTTTCGCCGAGGTGGCCCTTCCAGGGTAGCAAGCACGACGTCTATCGGCAGATCGCGAATGCTTTTCCGCCCGTTGTAGCGCTGCACCTCGGCTGCGCCATTGCATCCGCGCTGACAGGTGAAGAGTTCCACCCCGAGGCCCAGCGGCGGTATGAAGGGCGCCACTATGTCATCACCCCTGACAGCCTCCGTCGCAAACGGAAGCCCGTGGCTGCCCCTTCGCACGTCGAACGTCAGACAGAAGGACTGCGGAAAACTTTGCCGCTGGCGCTGTTGCGGGAAACGTCCTCGATGAGCGACCCCAGCTGGGCCGAAGGCGACATCCTCGGCATCGACTACAGCGCGTTGCAGGGCAAGTTCGGTCCGTGGCCGGAAAACATGTGGAAGCATCAGCGCGAGTATGGGGCGCCACTGGGGCCTATCACGGAGAGCGAATATGCTTCCTATGATGGCAACGACCGGGAAGAGGCCGAGGCCGAGCACTTCGTACAGTTCTGGGTCGATCCGGAGGCCTGGCGAGCTGGACGACCGTTGGAGTCCGCCGCTCCGAATGATGGCGATGCGGTGCCAGTGTCAGAAGCGGCCATTGCAAATTGAGCTCTGCCTCCAAGCAACTACCTCGACTTTGGGCGATCGAGGTAGTGCGAGGATGACTAAGCTGCATTAGTTTTCAACGGGTGGTTTGGAGATTAGAGCGCGGTTTAAGACCGTATCCGGCCGCGACCCGATCCTCGTACCGGAGCGATCCTGGGAAGCCCAGGCGGCCGGCCGGGCGTGAAGCCGGGTGGCGACGTCCGCAACCCGGGCCCCGTAGAGGCGGCAGGTCTCAAGGTCGCCCGTCGACATCTCGTCCAGGCGGCATCCGCGTCGCACTGCGCCATCGGGGCGATGTAGGAGCCCATCCGGTTCAGGTCATCGCGCTTGGACGCCTTCACGTTCGCCGGCTTCATGGCAAGGCTGACCCACAGTCCGCCGTGCTGGCCCGCCAGCAGGACGATGTACTGGAGCGTGTTCAGCTTGTCGCCGTTGATGCTGGCGCTGTTCGTGAAGCCGCCGAACACCTTGTCCTTCCACTTCTCCTCGAACCACGGCTTCGTGGACGTGTCGGCGAACTTTTTGAACTGCCAGCTCGGACCGCCCATGTAGGTCGGCGAGCCGAAAATGATGGCGTCCGCGACGGCAAGGGCGTTCCACTCGTGATCCGAGATGTTGCCCTTGGCGTCGATCGCGATCAGCAAGGCCGACGCGCCGTCCGCGACGGCCTCCGCAGCACGCTTCGTGTGTCCGTAGCCCGAGTGGTAGACGACGGCGTCCTGGACGAACCGACCAACCATCTTGACATCGACTTTGTAGAGCTTCTCAAGGACGCGCTACGACGCTTCGACGGCGCGCTTCTCATCGTAAGTCACGATCAGTCCTTCCTAGAGGCGGTGGGGTTCGACCGCGCCTTCGAGGTCTAATCCTATATTGAATCACGAGGCAGCTGTCGCCCAACCAGGTTATGAAGCGGGCCGTCCAAAGCGCCCTCCGACAAGTCCATTTGGTGGCTTATCCTACCTACTGCCGAATCGATTCTTTGGAAATGGTCACCTTAAGCCCATGTCGTCATACAGGTGAGGCCTGCTCATGCTTCATCGGCGTTCCGAAGCGGAGACTGGCATGGCTGACTACGACCATGAGAACGCCAGCATCGCGGAGATGATGGTCAACGGCGTCTTTGCAACGAAGGCGCTCCGGCTGTACTCGCGGCTTAGCCTCGAACAGGTCGCCGAGGTATCGAGATTGAGCCGAATTAGGCTCCTGGCGATCGAAGGCGGATCCTATCCTACCGTCGATGAGGTGCGGAGGATTTCGACGGCGTTGGAACGGTCCAGGGCTTTCTCTGAGCCTTGAGAACGTATCACCGCGTGGCGAGACCGACGTCGGATACCAATTGAGCTATTTGGTCGCCCCTCCGTTTGCCGATCGGCACCTAGATGCGATCTCGATGAACGGAAGCGATTCATGATGGGATGGCCCAAGAAGGTTGAGCACGAGCTCCTGAGCATGCTGCTGAGCCCCCTCGTGCCCGTATCGGCGCTGGGTGTAGCAACGCTTGCCATCGGTTGCCTGACGGCAATCGCCCTTAGCGACGGCACGCTGCTCGCCTTCACGGTAGCGTCCTCGACGGTGACCGTCGTCCAGCTCGGCGTGATGGTTCTCTTCCGGATGCGTCCACACCTACTCGACGTCTCTCGCTGGCGCTCGCTCTACGCCTCGATCGCATGTGTGCACGCCCTTGCGCTCGGCCTGATCGGAGCCCGTATCATGCTGGCGCCTGTCCAGGACTACCGCATGCTCATGCTGGCGGTCACCTTCAGCTACGCCGCGGGCGTCGTCGTGCGCGGCTCCGTGCTGAGGTGGATGTGCATGCTGTGTCTTGCACTTGCCGTGCTTCCCGTCGCCGCTGCCCTTGCTCTGGGATCGAGGATCGACATCGGCGTCGCCATCTTGCTGGCCGCGATGATGGTGACGAGCTTCGAGACCGTCCAGACTGCTTATGTCGCGACCGTCGAGCTGCTGGTGACCCGGGCGAAAAGCGTCCAGCTCGCTGGAATTGACTCCCTCACGGGCGTATCCAACCGCTTCTCGTTCGAAGCGTATCTGGATGCCGCGCTGTCGGATCCGAGCGTCTCCAAGACAGCGTTGCACTTCATCGACCTCGACCGCTTCAAGGAGGTCAACGATCGGCATGGCCACCCTGTCGGGGACAAGGTTCTGGTCGAGGTGGCGACACGGCTGTCCCGGCTTGTCCGAGAGGGCGACAGGATCGCACGGGTAGGCGGCGACGAGTTCGTCATCGTGCAGAAGGCCGTATCCTCGAGGGACGCTGCCTTGGCCATGGGCGCGCGTGTTGTCGAAGCCTTAAGTGCGCCATTCCTCATTGACGGGTTCACCATCGACATCGGGGCAAGCGTCGGGATCGCGGTCGCCCCCGAAGATGCCGAAACCCGACGCCCGCTGGTCGCCAAGGCCGATGCGGCACTCTACCAAGCCAAGCGCTCCACCCGGGGCGTCGTTGTCATGGCTTCGTAACGCCGCCGGCGTCGAGGCGAAGACCGGGGAGTGTCTTCCGGTCTTTCGAATGGACCAATCGGTCGCAAATCAGGCTCTGGCGGCCGAGGTGATCAGCGCGCTAGGAACTCGTCCGGAGAGACGACCTTGGCGTAACCCCAGCCTAGGGCAAACATGTAGGCTGCATGGACGTCGGCTGCCTTAACCGTCCTGCCACCGAACTCAACGTCAAGGGTAGCGCAGGCATCATGAACTACGGTCACCAAGTAGCCGAAGTCCGCCGCCGCACGTGTCGTCGCGTCGATGCACATGTGGCTCATCGCCCCGATCACGACGACTTCTTCGATGCCGTTCTCGTGGAGCTTCGTCTTGAGCTCGGTATCCCGGAACGAGTTCGGGTGCTCCTTCACGATGACGGTCTCGTCGCCTCGCGCTGGACGGCCGTGATTGTCTTCATGTTGTCAGAACCTGCCGCGAAGACTGGCGCATCCGCCGTTGCGCTCTCGTGACGCACGTGGATGAGGACGTCGTTGCTGGAACGCGCCTCGTCGATGATGCGGGCGGCGTTTGACAGGGCGGCATCCAGTCCGACGAGGGGAAGCTTGCCGGATGGGAGGTACTCGTTCTGGAGGTCGACGACGATGATCGCGCGATCGGCCATGGAGGTGCTCCTGGAGGGGCTGACGGGGGTGACCTTGGATAGAGCGAACCAGCTATTGTATGAAGTGGCGCGATCGACAGAATGAGTGGCGATACCTACATCTCGGTCATGACCAACCTGACTGTATGGCACGATGGATCCTGTCCGCTTTGTCGCCGGGAGATTGCCCTGATGAGGCGGCTCGACCGCATCAGCGCAATCCAGTTCGTTGATGCGACCGAAGATGAGCTCGGATGCCCGGTGGACCGGGCCGAGTTGCTCGCTCGCTTCCACGCTCGCGAGGACGGCGTGATGCTGGACGGCGCAGCGGCCTTCGCGGCGATGTGGCGCGCGATCCCAATGTTGCGTCCACTTGGACTGGCGGCACGATGCCCCTGGGTGCTTGCCATCCTCGAGCGAGGGTATCGAGGTTTTCTGAGACTGCGTCCCAGGCTCCAGCGTCTCGCCGCGCGGGGTTTTCCAGACTAGTCAGATCGACGTTCGACCTGCATCCAATCGCGAGCTCCTGCCTACCTACCAACTTGGCTTTCCTGACCCAAGCTGCCGTTGGGATGGCAGGGACATGGAAGGGGTAGCTTAGTGGAATCGGTTTCACCGAAGCCGTGCCGCTCGTTCTCCGCAGTCACGACCAGTGGCGTTGGGTGCCGGGAGTAGCGACATCTGGTCGGTTGCCGTGCCAAGGTCTTCCAGCCAGAGATCAGAAAACATTTCCACCCTCTCAGGCGGCTGAGACGCATCGGTGTTAGCAAGCGGCTGAGGGGCTGCTCTCGACCCAAGCCGGCGGTTGCGAGCGGGGTGAGTTCGAGCCGAAAGCAGATTGTCCGCTTCCGACGATGTGCGCCCTGACTACAACTCACCGCCTGCCGCGAATGCTTCGTCCTGGTAGCGGCGGAGGGCCAGAAGCTCCGACTTCTCCGCCGTGTCGATGTCGCCGAGGCGGATCAATTGTCCGGCTGCGACTGGCCGTGCGAGGTGCCTGTCGGCGACGAGGTAGTACGGGGCGGCGCGATCGACCGACAAGGGACCAGCTGGCTGCAGGGCCGATCCGACGCCGGCGATCGTGTGGTGATGTCCGACGGCCGAGAGCAGCGTCCCGGCCGCAAGGTTCGTTTCGGCGACTGCCACGAGGTCAAGGCGTGGCAAAGGACGCTCGGCCCCGCTCGATACTCCGCGCAGCGCCACCTCGAGGATGCTGGTTGCCGCTTCCAGGCCGAGAAGATGGCGGGGGATATAGAGCATGGCGGTGCGGCCGTTGCGCGACAGGACGTGGCCTTTCTCGCGCAGCATTTCCCACGTCGCGCCGTCCCGGCAGCGGACAACGACAAAAACGCCGCCTGCAAAGCTGATCTCGCCCGGCAGACGCAGGCAATGGAACACGTCGATCCGGCGCTCGCCGGAAAGAATGCCGCCGTCCGCGATGGTCGAGAGCACGCTGGCGACCTCGCCGGTGCGCAGGATCGGGCAGTGCAGGGCTGGCACGTCGGGAACGAGATCGGCCGCGTTGGCAGCAACGCCGAGTTCGCAGAGATCGGGAACGGCGCGTTGCGGCAGCGCGGCGGCGGCCTTGGCACGGGCGGCCACCAGTTCGGCAGCCGGGCGATCGCTAAGGTCGAGAAGATCGCCAAAGGCCGGGGCATGGACCGTCGTGCCGTTGCTGGCAAGTTCTCCGGTCACCGGATCGTAGCAGAAGTCGTATTCGCTCGACTTGCCGGCGGCAACGATGTCGAAGCCCAGCACTTCCGCCCAGGTGACGAGCCCGATCAGAAGGCTTGGCTGGTCCCCGTCGACCGGCGTCACGATGACACCATGGGCCGCAGCAAGATGGGCAAGGCCCGGACCGACGACGCTATCGACCTCCTTCGACACCAAGGCAACGTGACGCCCGGCCTCGATGGCGAGGCGCGCATGCCGGGCGCCCGCCTCCGGATGGCCAGTTGCCTCGACAACGACATCGATCGGCAGGTGCAGTACTGCGGCGAGGTCTCCGGCGGCGATGAAGTGCCCGGCCTCCCAGGCCGCTGTTGCCTCCGACGGGCCCTCGCACTCGGCGATCGACGCCGGGGCAATGCCGACGGCCCGCAACGCGCTCGCGGCCGCGGCAGCGGACACGTCGACTGCGATCCGGACGTTCATCAGCGGCACATGCAGGCCCTGGGCGATGAAAGAGCGACCGAAGCCACCGGTACCAACGACGCAGGTCTCGACGGTGCGCGCGCCGGGCGGGAAGTAGCTGTGATAATTCAAGGGGCTCTCAGTTCTCGATCGGGGTGCGGGAGCGGCGAAGACCGATCACCTTGGAGATCAGCGGCCAGACCAGCATGATCACGCCGAGGCTCATGATGGTCGCCACAAGAGGGTTCGACCAGAACACCAGGAGCGATCCCTCCGACATCAGCAGCGACTGGCGGAACGCAGCCTCGGCCTTCGATCCCAGCACCATGGCCAGAACCAGCGGCGCGATTGGATATTCGAGCTTCTTGAAGAGGTAGCCGAGGAGGCCGAAGCCCAGCAGCAGCCAGAAGTCGAAGGTCGAATTCGCAACCTGATAGACGCCGGTCATGATCACCGCGACGATGATCGGGCCGATGATGGCGAAGGGCACGCGCAAGATCGAGGCGTAGAGCGGCACCGTGGCGAGCACCACGATGACCGCGACGACATTGCCGAGATACATCGAAGCGACGAGGCTCCAGACAAAGTCAGGCCGGTTGATGAACAGCATGGGGCCCGGGGTCAGGCCCCAGATCATTAGGCCGCCCATCATCACCGCGGCGGTGGCCGAGCCCGGGATGCCGAGCGCCAGCATCGGCAGCAGCGCCGAGGTGCCGGCGGAGTGGTCGGCTGTCTCCGGCGCGACGATGCCGCGCGGATCGCCCTTGCCGAACTGCGACTGGTCGCGGGCAAACCGCCGGGCGAAGCCGTAGCTCATGAAGGAGGCCGCCGTCGGGCCGCCGGGAGTAATGCCCATCCAGATGCCGATGAAGATCGAACGGATCATCAGCGCCCAGTAGCGGGGCATCTCCTTCAGCGTCTTCCAGACATCCACGGCCCGAACGCGGGCGGAGATGCCCTTGAACGAGAGGCCCTCTTCCATGGTGAGCATCAGTTCGCCAATGCCGAAGAGGCCCATCACGGCGATGAGGAAGCTGATGCCCTTGATGAGATCGGTCATGCCGAAGGTCAGCCGCATGCCGCCGGACATGGTGTCCATGCCGACGGTAGCGAAAGCGAAGCCCAGCATCATCGAGACCAGCGTCTTGAAGGGTGAATTGGAACTCATGCCGATGAAGCTGGCAAAGGCGAGGAAGTAGACCCCGAAGAATTCAGGCGATGAGAAGCGCAGCGCAAAGCCGGCGACCCACCCGGAAAGGAGCGTGATCATCACCACGCCGGCCAGCGCGCCGATGCCGGCGGAGACGAAGGCGAGCGTCAGCGCCCGCGTCGCCTGCCCCTGTCGCGCCATCGGATAACCATCAAAGGTGGTCGCCACGGATGACGGCTCGCCGGGGATGTTGAAGAGAATGGAGGTGGTGGAGCCGCCGAACAGCGCCCCCCAATACATGCAGGAGAGGAGGATGATTGCCGAGATCGGATCCATGGTGAAGGTCAGCGGCAGCAGCAACGACACGCCGTTCGGGGCACCGAGCCCTGGCAGGACACCGACCAGGACACCCAGCATGACGCCGACCATCATGATCATCAGGTGATAGGTGCTGAGGACGGTGGCGAAGCCGTCCATCAAGTGGCCGAGGTTGTCTGTCATGTCATCCCCTCCCGGGAGCCGGAGTCCGTGGCGGCAGGCAGCGCGGGCGCTGGCGGACGAACGTCGTCAGTAGATGCCGAACATCGCTTCGACGGGGCCCTTCAACAGGGGAACCTGGAAGCCGACCTCGAAGATCAGGTAGAAGGCGAGAGCGACGCCGAGGCCCGACAGCAGCGATTTCCACCAGGGATACTGGCCCTGGAAAATCATCGCCGCGGTGATGTAGATCAGCGTCCCGACGTAGAGGCCGACGAACACCGACAGCACGGCGAAGGCGAGGACGGGCAGGAAGAAGGATGCGACAAGCCCGAGCCGACGCCGATCGAGGAAGACCTCACCGACATGGTGCTTCAGGACCAGCGCCCGACCGAGATTGCAGAGGCTGCCGAGGACGATGAGCACGCCGATCCAGAACGGGAAATAGCCCGACGCCGGGCCGGTCTCCTCCCAGGCGATGCCGATCTGCCACGAGCCGTAGCAGACGACGAGGCCAACGACGCCCGTCAGGCAGGCGGTGGCGATCTCCATCGCATGCCGCGACAGGCCCTTGCCGTGATCCGAATTTTCCATGACTGCCTCGCTGAAGATGGGAGCGGCCGGAGGGCGAGCGCACCCCGGCCGCGGGGATCCTACTTGACGAGCCAGCCCTCGCGGTCGAGCACCTCGATGACCCGCTTGCTGTCCTTCTCGGCATAGGCGGCGAACTCGTCGCCGGCCAGGAACTCGCCGCTCTGCGCTGTCTTGGTGATGTACTCCGCCCATTCAGGCGTTTCCGACACCTTCTTCATCACGTCGCGATAGTAGGTCACCACCTCGGCATCGACACCGGCCGGCAGCCAGACGGTGCGCGGCATGCGGTAGTTGTCGAGCGCGATGCCGGCCTCCTTGCAGGTCTGGATATCGTGCCAGCCCTTGCCTTCGTACACCGGCTCGCTCTTAGGGAGCCGCTCCTCGCGAAAGACGCAGAGCGGCTTGACAAGGCCGGCTTCCCACTGGCCGCGGTTTTCGTTGGGGTTGTTGACGTTTGCGTCGATGTGGCCGCCCGCGAGTTGGGTCAGCGCCTCGCCGCCACCATTGAAGGGGATGTAGCGAAACTTCACACCGGTCACCTGCGACAGCATCGAGACCAGAATCTGGTCGGTGTCCTTGGACTGGCTGCCGCCGAACTGCATGTTGCCGACCTTCGCCGCGGCTATGAAGGCGCCGGCATCATTGTACTCGGACTTGCCGTTCACCCAGATCAGGAATTCGTCGAGGGCGAGAGATGCGACCGGCACGAGATCAGCCGGCTTGTAGGGCATCTTCGCGACATTCGGCAGCAGGTACTCGTTATTGGTCCCAAAGGTGAGCTTGTGGACGTCGCCGGCATGCGCGGCGCTATAGGCGAACCCTTCCGCCCCGGAGCCGCCACCCTTGTTCGTGACAATCACCGAGGCCTTCATGAGGTCGTGCTTGCCGATGATCATCTGGATCGTCCGGGCAAAGGTGTCGGTGCCGCCCCCGGGACCCGAGGTGACAACGAACTCGACTGGGCGGCTCGGCTCGAAAGCCTGAGCGGGCAACGCGGCGCCGATTGCAAAAGTCGCCGCAAGTGTGATGGATCTGAGCATCGGCATTCCTCCCCTGTGAAAACTTCGGCCGCCCGGGTTTCTCCCGCAGGTCGGCCAGCTTGGGTCGACGTCAGTGCGACGTCGACTTTCCCTCGTTGGCCCGGCGCGCCATGCGGGCCGCCAGCAGCACCGCCTCGCGCGAGGCGCCGACATCGGCAATGCCCTTGCCGGCAATGTCGTAAGCGGTGCCGTGGGCCGGGGTGCACAGCGGGAACGGCAGGCCGCCCATCATGGTCACGCCCTTGTCGAAGCCCATCATCTTCATCGCGATCTGGCCTTGGTCGTGGTACATCGTCAGCACAGCGTGGAATCCTTCCTTAACGGCCCGCAGGAAGACCGTGTCGGCGGGAAATGGCCCCTCGACGTCGAAACCCAGTGCCTTGGCCCGGGCGACAGCTGGCTCGATCACGTCGATCTCCTCCATGCCGAAGCTTCCGCCGTCGCCCGCATGCGGGTTGAGGCCGGCCACGGCAATCCGGGGATGCTCGATACCGGCCCGCTTCAGGCAGGAAGCCGTGAGATCCAGCTCGGCGAGAATGGCCTCCTCGGTAATTGCCGCGGACACGGCCGAGAGCGGGATATGCGAGGTGACGCGGGCGTTCCAGATCTGCTGCAGCACGTTGAACTCGCGCGCCTTGCCGGTGAAGGACAGCACATCGGCGACGAAGCGCAGTTCATCGTCATATCCGGGATAGGCGTAGCGCATCGCCTTCTTGTTGAAGGGCGTGAAGCAGACCGCTGCCGCCTCGCCCCGATGCGCCATCTCTAGGCCGAAGCGGAAGTTCTCTGTGGCGAAGCTGCCGCCGGCAAGGGTCGCCTCGCCGCGGCTGACATCGGCGAGCGCCAGGTTCTGCAGGTCCACGAACAGCGGCTTGTGGGAACGCGGGGTCAGGTCCGCACGATTGGTGGTGTAATCGAGATCGAGATCGACACCGGCGGTCCGCGCGCCGTCCTCGATCAGGCGCCGATCGCCCACGACGACGAACTGCACGGACTGGGCGAGATCTTCTTCTGCCAGCAGGCGGGCGGCCAGCTCCGAGCTGACGCCCGACGGATCGCCCATGACGAGCGCCATCACGATCCGGTCGGACTGAGCCCGAAGATTTGCAGTAAGCGCCATCGCAGCGTCCTCCCAGATGCCATTGACTGACCCGGACGCTAGCGACACCTCACAGCACTGGCAAGCATTTTGTATTCGGTATACAAAATTATGAAAGCAGAGAACGCGATTGGATGCTCTCGCGCTCTGCTCGTGCTACTGCCCCTGACACCCAGGCCCAAGGTGCGGACGATGGATATCGAAAGCGTAACATTGATCTCCGACATGAAGTCCTCCGGGATGATCTCCCGCCAATCGCTGCACGGCGAGGTCGTCAACCGGCTGCGGGACATGATCATCGAGGGAGAGCTGCTACCTGGCGCGCGCATTCATGAGGCGCAGATGGGAACGCACCTTGGCGTCTCCCGGACGCCGCTGCGCGAGGCGTTGAAATACCTTGCGAGCGAGGGGCTAGTGGAACTGGTTCCGGGCAAGGGTGCCGTGGTCAAGCGATTTGGCGCCAAGGAGGTCCAAGACATGCTCCTCGTCGTCAAGGCGATGGAGGAACTGGCCGGAGCCCTCGCCTGCAGAAACGCCAGCGACGCCGACATTGCTATGGTGCGTAACCTGCACGACGCGATGCTGGCGGCCTATGCGCAAGGCGACCGGCTGGAATATTTCAAGCTGAACCAGAACATCCATTCGGCCATCGTGGCTGCTTCGGACAATTTCACGCTCATCAACCTTCACGCACTCCTCCAGTCCAGGTTGAAACGCGTCCGGTTCATCGGGCACGAAGGGCCGGAAAAGTGGGCAGCCGCGATTGCTGAGCACGAGGATATGGTCAGAGCCTTTGAAGCGCGGGACGCAGTCGCGCTTCCCAGTGTGCTTGGAACACACCTCGCAAACGCATGGGTTCGCGTGCGAGATCAGTGGGATGTGACGTCGGTGTGACGTCAAAACTCTCCCGAGCGTTCTTGACTGCATCAAGCCTGCGCCACACCTCGGCCGAACATCCTGACCACAGGCGAGAATTGAAGCCGCAGATTGAATACCCGACAGAGCGCGTCGACATCCACCAGGCAAATCGTCATTGCATGCGAAATGGCGGTCGTTTACTGCCTGCGCGTCGCTGCTTAGCAAGAACCTAGCGAGTATAACTGAACATCCGCCGGGACCGAAAGCGGCCTTGCGGCTTCCCAGTGGCTGAGGCGGATAGCGGCCCTTCCGCTATCGGCTCGAAGGAGAGCGTCTCGTTGCGCTTGCCGATCTGGTTCACCAGCGTTGCCGAGGTCGCGACCATCTTCGCCTGGCCGCTGACCGCCGCCGTCACCATCGTGGCGTCGTCGTCGTAGCGGGTGACCGTGAAGCCGCGCTCGGCGGCCATCTTGGTCAGCTCGGTGTCCTGGGTAGTGCCGCGGGTCACCGTCGCGAGCGGCCATCCAGTATTAGGCGTGACCGCGGCTACGTTGTCGAAGCACAGATCTGGCTAGAGCATGTCGATGGCGTTGTCGTCTATGACGACCTGTCGTTGACCGACGACTTGCGCTGGGTCGTAACGCTCGCGCTTGGCGCTCGAGTTCCGGTAGAGTATCACCGACTGCCTGCCGATAGGATCAGCGTAATCGACCGGCAGGCGACGGCAGCAGATTAGGCCGACTTACCGTTCTCGGTGGCTTTCGTCTTCGACTTCCGCTTCTTCGGCTTAGCCTTGGCCTTCTCCGGATCCGACGACCGTTCCGTTAGGGCGGCAGCCTGCATCCGGTCCGCCTTCTTGGGATCGGCGTCGGCTTGCGAGATCACGGCTAGAAATGCGGCCCGGACGATGTCGCCTTTCGAGGCCTCGGGATACTTCGCCTTGACGGCCTCGAACAGCTTCTTCGGTTTCATTTCCGGAGTCGCGAGCTCCGAGACCGCGACTGCGATATTCTCGATGAGACTTGGCATCGTATCCGTCCGTACGTTCATCTCGATGTCACAAACGCACTCCGTGCACCGTCATAGTCAACCCTCGTCGTCCGGATCCGGCCGTCCGACGTGCGCCAGGATCGCGCGATCGACTTCGGCTCGCGTGTATCCATGCTGGCGGATCAGCGTCCGGTGCGTGACCCCCGCATCGATCATCGTGACGATGCGCCGACGCTCGAAGCCGCATAGGTGGCGCCTGGGTTCCGAGCGAAGGAGCTTTCTGACGCGAAGGAGAAGACGCCGCGGCATCAGCTCAGGACGCCGTGCGGGAGATGGAGAGCCTTCCCGATCGCCGCGATCTCGGCATCCGAAGCCGAGACTCCGCTCTCGATGTTGACGAGGCGGCTAACCGGTATCCCGCTGCGAGCGGAGACGTATTGGATCGGGAGACCAGCGTGGTGACGGAACGCTTTTGTTGCAGAGAAGCCATCAGTCAGCATCTTGACGACGGCTTGGGGTATCTGGGGAGTGCTCATGGAGGTGTCCTGAAGCGTGTATTTCGCGTCGTCTACCCCGGTTGAGTATCTGGCGTGTGACACGGCTCCATGCTGCACTGCCGTTGCGTCAGCGCTCCCAACGCCGTCGCATCCATCGAGAGCCCGCCGGCTCCCAACCGGCGGGCTCTTCGATTATGGGGCGCCGCTGTCTTTGCCTGGAAGATCGGCAAGAGCGTCGGTTTCGTCCAACTCGTCGTCGATCTCCGGACGCTTGCCAGAGTCCGTATCGATCTCGTCGAACGAGGTGTCGTCTGTATGACGGATCTCTTCAATATCCGTGGTCAGCGGGCTGATGCCTGGTGTGTTCGACATTTCGTCCTCCTTCGTCGCGATGAAGGTGGAAGACGGCAGCGACCGTCTTCGTTCCAGCTTATCCTGCAAGCCTGAATTTGATCGTCTGCTGCCCGGTGCTGCCATTCGTCTATAGGGAAGCCTCGGTCTACGTCTTCGGGCGTGCCATCCATGATGGCACATCGCGTTCGAGACGAGCGGCGCGGAGACGAGCTGCATCCGGACCTTGTGTAGGGTTTGTTGGTTCCTGCCTAGGAAAGATCGATATCAACCCAGACCGCGGCATGGTCGGAAGCCGCTTCCTGCTTGCGGGCGATCTCCGGGAAGGCTTCCCACTTGCGCGGCCGCACGCCCGGCCACATGCCCTTCCTGTATACCCCGCCCGCAGACACGAGGCCGAAGAGCTCGGGGGAGAGAAGGATGTAGTCGATCTTGTTCGCCGGAAGACAGGAACCGTATGTGCCGGGATGCCCGCCATCGTCGAAGGCCGGATGCTCGAAGACATCTTGAAGGTCGGTGCCCGACAGCAGGGGCCGGAGCGGCTCGCTATTGGGCGTATCGTTGAGATCGCCGATGATGGCGACGTACTTCTCGCCGCCCTGCCTCAGGTCCGCGTAGATCTCGGCTACCCGTCGTGCCTGGGCGCGTCTGCGCTTGTCGGAGGTCGCCGTCGTTCCGTACCCCTTGCTCTTGAGATGGTTCACCAGGACGACGATCCGGTTGCCTCCGGGCGTCGCGACGTTGAATTCAGGGCAGTCGCGGGAGAACACCGGGGACCCATCGGGCAGCCGATCGTCGACATGGCTGCGCATCGCGCCGATGGGGAAGCCCTCTCGGGACACCAGCCCGACGTCGATGCCCCGCTCGTCGTTACCGTCGATGACCATGACGTGCCTGAAGGCCTCACCGCCGATCGCCGGAAGGATCTCGGTATTGAAAGCCGACAGCACAGGACGGGACTCGGCTTCCACGACGCCCAGCACGTCCGCGCCTACCTCGACCATGACCCTTGCGGTATGCCGCATAGCCAGCTCGTTGATCGGCTCGTCGCGAAGCTCCAACGTCCCCACCCAGTCGACGCGACCGTCGGCGACGATCTTGATGCCGCCCGCCCGCGGCCGCTTCACCAGACCGCCCCTGTTGCGGCGCAGGATGACGAAGGGCCCCGTATCGGATCGCTCAAGGCTAAGTTCGATCATAAGCTTTGCCATTCGCGCCTTGTCGCCATCGCCGTAGCGAATGGAGCCGAGAAGCCCGCTGAGCTCCGCGAATGCCTCGAGGACGTCCTGGCCGTCTTCCCAGGTGTCGAGGTTCATTGCCTTGGCGCGGTCGAAGAGATTCTCGACGTTGTAGACGGCAAGGCGCATCGGGGCTCCATAGACCTAGTGGACTGCGAAGAAAGTGCTCGCGATAGGTCTCGTTGCGTGTTGGTACCTCCTCAGGCTACTCTGCAGGGACAGGATTCATGCCATAGCTTGAGGTCTCGTCCCTCTGTTCGCGCAAAGCCGAAGCACGGGCGATCACCGCCTGACGGTTGACCGACTTGCGTTCAGCATCAATGCGTCCGATCAGAAGTTCGGCGCGCTCCACCGAACCCAGCAAAGCGAGTATCGTGCCGCGTTCGCCGGCCCCGGCGTTCGGTCCGAGGGCAAGGGTATGGGCACGCAGCTCGCCGACATCCGGGAAAGCGACGTGTCCCGCCGGCAGCCGGGCATCGGCAACGCCATGCTTCGGCATGATCTCGCCGAGATCGGCATCCAGCCGATCGAGCGCCGTCTGGACGATCTTTTCCGCTTCCGGGCCGAAGCTCTCGCGGCGGACGCGGCGGGCCACTTGGTGCAGGGACTCCGTTAGCGCGGCGGTGAAGTCGGCTTCCTCGATCAGGCTGGCGACGAGATCGAGCTGCTCGAACGGCATGTCGTTCTTCATCAGGTCGGCGGTGTAGGTGCGGATGTCGCGGCTGAGGATGTCGGTTGCAAGGTAATGCTCGCCAGGATCCGACGGTGCTTCCTTCCTCTTGCGGGCGATATCGAGGAACAGCGCGCCAGCTTCGAGGTGTCGGGCCGTTTCCTTCTGCACGGCCGGGATCGCCGCGGCGAAGTCGCCCGCGAGCTTGCGGTCGAGGAATCGCGGCACCGAATAGTCCTCGACGTCCTCGGCCGAGCTGTGCCCGATGCGCGACAGCACCCGGTCGAACACTCCGATGAAAGGGAAGAGCAGAAGCACGTTGAAGATGTTGAAGAAGGTCGAGTAGAGACCGACCGCCACGGGCACGAGGGGGAACGTCTCCTTGCCGTCGACGACCACAGCAATGCCTGGATCGCCGCCGAAGAACTGCATGGCCCAGCGCAGCACCTCGATAGAGACGAAGAACAGAGGAACCGTCACGCAGACGCCGATCACATTGAACGACATGTGGGCGTAGGCGGCCCGCTTGGCGTTCTTGGAGAGGTTGAGCGAGGCGATCCACGAAGTGATGGTTGTGCCGAGGTCGGCGCCGAGAGAGAAGGCAACGGCCGTCGTCCAGTCGAGCACGCCCGCTGCGCCGAGGCCCATGACGATGCCGATGGTCGCCGAGGAGGAGTGGATCATTGCGGTGACACCGGCGGCGATAAAGACACATTTGAGGAGGTTGCCAAAGCTGTCCGCTCGCAGCGTCTGCAAGAGGTCCATCACCTCGGGCATGTTGCGCAGGGGGCGCAGGCCGCCCGTCATCAGGTTGAGGCCGTAGAAGATGAGCGCAAAGCCCATGCAGGCGAGCGCGATGTTGCGCACCCGCTCGTTGTTGGAGAAGCAGTAGACCAGAGAGAACACGCCCGCGAGGATGAGCCCCAGCGGACCGAGCGGCAACGCAATCAGGCCATTGCCGAGGGTCGTGCCGATATTGGCGCCCATGATCACGCTGATCGCGGGTCTGAGCCCCACGACGCCGGCATTCACGAGGCCGACGACCATGACGGTCATCGCGGTGGAGGACTGGATGATGCCGGTGATGAAGGTGCCGGCGAGCACGCCCTTGATCGGAGTCCCCGCCGCCTTGGCGAGAAAGGCGCGCATCTTGTTGACGGACAGCGCCTGGATGCCATTGGCCATGAATTCGAGGCCCAGCATGAAGATGCCCAGCCCCCCGATCACCGGGACAAGGATGTCCTTGAAGATGTTGACTTCCATGCGGCTTGCTCCCCTACGGGCTACGACTGCGGGCGACGCGGCGCCCTCTGCTATTTCTTCGGAGGCGCCATGCCGGGCGGCCTATCGTGTCGCGACCGGGATGGTTGCCCAATAGCTTTCGATCTTGCTGACGAGGTCTGCCGGAAGCGGCACGTAGCCGAGCGCCCGGGCCTGTTCGTCGCCTTGCCTAAAGGCCACCCGGAAGAGGTCGTGCACCCGGCGATACCGCTGGGCGGGCCTGCCTGCCACGGGAAGAACGGCAAAGGTCGCGACGCTCAGCGGGTATGCGCCGTCGCCGCCACCATCTCCGAGGCTGGCTGCAAAAGCGTTCGCCTCGGACCAGTCGGCGCTGCTGGCGGCCGCCGCCACACCCGCGGGTTCGGGCGTGACGAACCGCCCCGCTTTGTTCTCGATGGCGGCAAAGACAAGCTTGGCGCGCTGCGCCTGGCCGAATTCGGCGTACCCGATCGCGCCCTTGGTGGTGCTAAGCGCGGAAAGAAGCGCTGCGGTACCTTTCGCTCCCGTGCCGACGGGCCAGGTCACCAGCGTGTCGGCGCCCACTTTTTCCTTCCATTCTGGGCTTGCGGCGGCAAGGAACTGGGTAAAGGCGAAGGTAGAGCCGGAGCCGTCCTGGCGATGCAGGACGGAGATGTCGCTATCGGGAAGCGGGAGTTGCGGATTGAGAGCGCGGATCCCGGGATCGGACCACTTCGCGATTTTGCCGAGATAGATGTCGGCGAGCACCGGGCCGCTTAGCCGCAGCGCGCCGGGCTCAATGCCGTCGATATTGGCAACGACAGCAATGCCGCCCATGACGATCGGGAACTGCTGCCGCCCGTGCCTGGAAAGTTCTGCCGCCGCCAGCGGGACATCCGTCGCCGCAAAATCCAGTTCGGGCTGGTCGAGACGCATAATGCCGGCGAGAGATCCGACGAGTTCGTAATCGACCTTCCAGTCCGGCGACGTGAAGTCGCCGCCGTCGGTCCGCGCCGCCTCATAGTCCTGCGACCACTTCTGGATGATCGGTGCCGCGAACGTCGACCCGGCCCCCTGGATTGGATCCGCCTTCGCTTGCCCGACGAAGCATACAAGAAGGACGGCACCGAAGAGCCGGGTGAGCCATGGAGCACCGGAAAGGATCATAGCCACGGCACGTCTCCAGAGAGGCTGCAACCAGTGCCACTCGCAGCATGCTGCAAAATGGCTGAGCGCATTTACCTTTCGTAAGGAAGTTATTTAACAATCCGATGAAGGTTGATTTGTCGCGAGCTGAAGGCGTCCGGGAGTAGACAAGACGTTTCGCCGATTGGCCGATCTGTGCATCTGTGCTGACGGGGCGTCCGGAAAGCTTGGAATGAAAGGCCCGAGATCGACCCTTCATCAAGCTGTCACGTGGTAGATTGAGTCTGGTAGGGCGGCGACGTCCAGCGCCCGGCCACAGCAACGGAGCTGCCATGCCCCCGAAGCGCCCGCCCACAGATGCCATGACGTTGCACGAGCTTGGCATCGCAGACATCGACTGCGCATTCGATCCTGATGAATTCCTAAACGGACCTCCCGTGGGAGATATGGACGGGATCTCGGACTTGGAGTTAATCGAAGACGACGGATCGGTACTCAACGATGAACTGCTGCGGTCTCAGTAAAGGCATGCGCAGCATGAGGTGGCAGCCGATACCGGACTTACAGCTATCGACCCATCATTGCCTTACAAGGCAGCGTGATGGGATCCCGACAGCGGACGTTCTCGGTGAGCGGTCATGGCACCCGTCCAGTTGGGATCTGCGTCCGTATCTCCACTGGAAATCACGCCTCATGCTGGCGATGTCCCGGGGTTGGTCGACCTCGTGACGGCCGAACGATTGGCCCTCGCCCTACGAAGCTGGCTCGGTTTCGGCCGGCCTTCTTCGATGCGTTCAAGCCGGCAGCAGCCCGGCATCCCAATAGCCATCGATCAGGTTGTCGAATACGGCGACGTCGGCTTGGCTACGGGCCATGAGCTGGGCGCCGGCGACGGCAGCGAAGATGGCGCGGGCCCGGCGCTCGCACGCGTCGGCCTCCATGTCGGTCGCGTCCGACAGGACCTTGGTCAGCCACGCCACGTTGATCTCGGCAAAGCGGGAAATCTCCTGCCTCACCGTGTCCGGCAGGTCGTCGTGTTCGGCGGACATGAAGCTGCACAGGCAGATGCGGTTGCCGTTCTCAAGCGACCGGCGGAACGTGTTCGGATACTCCCTCAAGGCTTCCGAAGCACCGGCTCCGCCATTCCAGATGCCGTCCAGGACGGAAGCCGAGTCCTCCCAGTAGCGCTTCGCCACCGCCGCGCCGAGGTCGCCCTTGGTTGGGAAGTGGTAATGAATGCTCGCGCTTTTGATGCCTACCTCGGCCGCGAGCTCGCGGAAGTTCAGGCCGGTGTAGCCATGAGCCTGCGCGGCAAGCTTGGCCGCCGCCATGATGTCTTCCTTCATGTTCGAACCCATCATCGCTCTCCGCAAATCTTCTCTATCAAATGATAGATAGACGTTGACGGTCGATATGTGAAGCTCTACGGGTTGTCTATCAACTGATAGATAGGAGCCCAGCGATGACTGCCTCACTCACCCGCCTTGACGCAACCAAGCTCGCCCAACTCATCCGCACGAAGGAGGTCTCGCCCGTCGAGGTCATGCAGGCGCACCTCGATCGCATCGAGGCCATCGACTCGACGATCAACGCGATCGTAACTGTCGCTGGAGGCGCGCTCGACGCGGCCAAGGCTGCGGAAGCCGCCGTGCTGGCCGGAGAGGAGCTCGGGCCGTTGCACGGCGTCCCGTTCACCGTGAAGGACTCGATCGACACCGCCGGGGTCCTGACGCAACGCGGCTCGCCGATCTTCCGGGGACGGACACCGGACCGCGACGCCACGAGCGTTGCCCGCATGAAGCAGGCCGGCGGCATCCTTCTCGCGAAGACCAACCTTCCCGAGTTCTCGTACTGGATCGAGAGCGACAATCTCCTGTCCGGTCGCTCGAACAACCCTTGGGACTTGAGTCGCACGCCGGGCGGTTCAAGCGGCGGCGAGTCTGCGGCCATCGCCGCGGGCATGTCGCCGCTCGGCCTGGGCACCGATCTTGCCATCTCCGTCCGCGGTCCCGCCGCGCAGACGGGGATCACTTCCATGAAGGCGACGCATGGCCGAGTGCCAATGACGGGCATCTGGCCGCGTGCGCCACGCCGCTTCTGGCATGTCGGGCCGATGGCTCGATCGGTGCGCGATGTCGCGCTAGCCTTCTCCCAGCTCGCCGGGCCGGACGGCGAGGATGCGTTCGCGACGATCACTGGTCGGTTCAATGCAGGCACTGTGGGGCATCCCGACCGCCCGCTTCGTGTCGGCTGGATGGTCGGTCCCGGTTTCGGGCCTGTCGACCCCGAGGTCGCAGCGACTGTGAAGGCGGCGGCGGAGGCCTTGAAGGACCTTGGCGTCCACGTCGAGCAGGTGGGCATCCCGGCACTTGAGCGTGACTTTGCCCTCGACGTGTTCAATCGCCTGCACGTCATGGAGATGAAGCCCGCGTTCCGCGAGGCGACGCGCGGCCACGAGAGCGAGATGTACAAGATGTCGAAGACCATGCTGTCGCTGCCCGACACTTCGATGGCCGACTTCATCGACGCCGAGCAGGCTGCGGAGCGACTGCGAGACGGCTACGCGGACTACTTCGCCCGCTTCGACGCCCTGATCACCCACGTGCTGCCGATCCCGGCGCACAAGCACGGGGTGGAAACGTTCACCATCGACGGCCAGGAGGTGGACGCGACCTACCTCCAGGGCGCGACCGTGCCACTTAACGTCACTGGGTTGCCCGGTCTGGCGATGCGGTTCGGAACGAGCCGGGAGGGCCTGCCGATCAACGTGCAGGTCGTCGGCGCCTGGCATGCGGAGACGATTATCCTGCACGTCGCCTCGCTCCTCGAAGGCGTGAGCCCGGTCCGGGGGCTCTTCCCCGAGATCTGAACCTAGAACGCAGGTCGGCGCCTGGGAAAGCGTCGCCCTGCCCTCATTCGCGATACGACAGTTGAACCGGATCGGCGGCTCGAAGCGTTTTAGGACCGATCGACCGATGGAAAGGGACCAAGCCATGACGGAACTCAACGGACGCCGCGTACTGGTGGTGGGCGGCAGCTCGGGCATCGGGCTCGCCATCGCCCAGCAGGCCGACCGGGCGGGGGCGACGGTCACGATCGCCTCTCGCTCCGAAGCCAAACTCCAGGCGGCGCGTTCCACTCTCGGACCGAACGCCGAGGCAGCGGTTCTCGACACCGGGGACATCGACGGGATAGAGACCTTCTTCGCCGGCCGCGACACCTTCGACCACGTCGTCGTGTCGGCCGCGCAGACGGCGACCGGCCCAGTGCGCACCCTACCGCTCGAGGACGCGCGAAATGCAATGGAAAGCAAGTTCTGGGGTGCCTACCGGGTGGCGCGGGCCGCCCGGATCGCCGAGCGCGGGTCGCTCACCTTCATCACCGGCTATCTCGCGGATCGTCCCTCAGCCGCGTCCGTGACGCAGGGCGCGATCAACGCCGCGCTCGATGGCCTAGCGAGGGGTCTAGCGCTGGAGCTGTCGCCGATCCGGGTGAATACGGTCTCACCGGGCATGATCGACACGCCGCTGTGGTCGAAACTGTCGGACGAGGCCCGGCAGGCTATGTTTGACCGGGCGACGGCAAACCTGCCCGCAAAGACCGTGGGACGACCCGACGACATCGCCAATGCCGTACTGTTCCTGATGACGACACCGTTCGCTACGGGTTCCACCGTGCGGGTGGATGGCGGCGGCGTCATCGCCTGAACGGGCTACGGCCCATCTCCTTCCGACCGAGGCTGTGTCGAAACGCTGTAACTGACGTCTGGCACGACAACTGAGTGCGGGCGAGGAACGACACAGCAGCCTACTTCAGGCCGGTATGGCCTCTACGAGCCTGACGGTGCCAAACAAACGGATCATTCGTTTCATGTTGTATGCCAGAACGGCGAGGCTCACCTCGGTTCTGACGTTTCCGAGCCCTTTCGTCAGGAACGGCGTCGCGCCCATCCACGCCTTCAGCGTGCCGAACACGTGTTCCACCGTCGCCCTACGAACCGCCATGGCGTCCGGCATCACGTCGAGCCGCTTCTGCATGGCCTCCAGCACGCCCTCGTGCCGCCAGCGCTTCATCCGCTTTACCCTCTCGGGCGTGCACCGCTCCCGCATCGCGCAGGCATGGCAGGCGTCGAGGTTACGGTAGTGGTCGATGTCGCCATGCCTGTCAGAACGGACCTTGGCTTTGGTCAACAGCGCGCCGGCGGGACAGACAGAGTGATCGGCAACCGGGTCGTAGGTGAAGTCCGCGCGAACGAAGAGGCCCTTCTTGGCGTGGCCCGACGTGTCGGCCCGAGGCATGACAGGCAGGATGCTTGTGCCCTCGCAGGCCAGAACCTCCTCGCCGTTATAATAGCCACGATCGGCGACGACCGTGATCTTTTCAGCACCGATCGCCTCCTGGGCTTTGGCGCCCATTGATACGAGCTGCGTGCGGTCGTGGCCTTCGTTGACGACGTCGTGCGCCACGACGAGATGATGGTCGGGATCCACCGCGATCTGAACGTTGTAGCCGACGATACCGGTGCCGCGTCCGCTGGTGGCCATAGAACGCGCATCCGGGTCGGTCAGCGAGACCTGGCCCGCGTCCGATGCCTCTACCTGGGTCTGCATCTGACGCAGGAACGCCATTTGACGGCGAAGGCCTGCGATCTTCTCGCCGATGCGCTGGACCCTAACTTCGGGAACGTCGTTCGGCTCCTTGTCGGCCCGATCGAGCGCCGCAAGGAAGCGGGCAATGCTGGCATCGACCTGCTCGAGCCGCTTGGCGACCTTGACCACGGTGAAGTTGCGATCGCGGTTGTTGACCGCCTTGAACTTGGAGACGTCGATGGCCACCGCCGCCCCGGCAAAGAGCCCCAGCCGGCGGCACAGCGCCACGAACTGTCGGCACGCCGCCTGGATCGCGGGTCCATTGTCCCGCCGGAACAAGGCGATCGTCTTGTGGTCGGGCGCCAGACGACCAACCAGCCACATGACCTCGACGTTACGCTGCGCCTCGCGCTCCAGTCGGCGGCTGGACGGGACGCGGTTCAGGTAGCCGTAAAGGTACAGCTTCAGGAGCGTCGCCGGATCGTAGGCCGGACGTCCTGTCGAGGCAGGTTCCGGTCGGACAAAGCCCAAGGTGCAAAGGTCGAGCTCGTCGATGTAAGCCTCGACGACGCGCACCGGGTTATCCTCGGCCACGTAGTCGTCCAACGAACTGGGAAGAAGCCAGGATTGGCGCCGGTCTTCCCCTTCGATGAACCGACCCATGCCGACCTCCCTAAGTGAGATCACAAGTCTAGCTCAAATCAGGGTTTTGACACAGCCTCGACCCAAGGCGGACATTCCACACTGAATGGCCAAGATGCAATGGAGATCAAGGATGGCATTCCTCAGCGAATTGGACCTCGTGCGTACCCTGGAAGAGCGGCTGCATGATCCCGCCGTTCGCGCGGTTCCGGGGACAGTGGCCGCACTGTTGACAGATGATTTTTTGGAGTTTGGAAGGACTGGCCGAGTTTACGGGAAAGATGAGGTCGTTCGCAGTCTCGCCGCTGAAGGGGGTCGTGAGTTGCGACAACTGACCGCCTACGGATACGAGTTGAAGACCCTCGCCGTGGGCGTAGTGTTGTTGACCTACCGAACCAAATGGAAGGGGGAAGGATCGCCAGACCTACATACGCTGCGCAGTTCTGTTTGGACACTGATCGACGGCCAATGGCAGATGGCATTCCACCAAGGAACGCCAATCAGCCCCGAAAGCTGACCGACCGCTTTCCACCCACAACGGATGTTCGGTTAAGGGACCAAGGGTTGGACTCGACCACTAGGACGGCATCGTATCTGCCTTCTTTAGCTTCTTTGAGATGAGGTCTGGAGGGCACCCGCCTTGCCAGTGGCCGCATAGGTACCGGGGTGTCGGCACAGGGCCTTCGCAAGAACCGCTTCGACTGGCAGTTGTTCGAACGTCGGCGGTTGCCCCCGCAGGGTGAAACAGAAAAACGTCGCTATCCAGCCGGGCGAAACTGCGAATGATCATTCTACTTATCCAGTAGATTTAAGGATCGCCTTCCTTCTTCGGTTTCCCAGCTCGCCTATTCTCCCCGTAGCCCCCTCGGATGGTGGCTGAAGGAGAATGTCGATGTCGCATCCCACCATGAAGACCGCTCGGAGCACCTTCCGCTCGCTGGCCCTCTCCCTGATGATCGCACCGCTCTGCCTTGCCGTCGCCCGGGCCGAGACTGCACTCCCCAAGGACGTGCCCGCAGGGACCGCGCTCGTCGTCGCCGACCAGAACGAGGTCGTCCAGACTCTCCTCAAAGCCTCCGGTCAACAGGAGAAGCTGTCGGCGGACGTGACCTACGCCAACTTCCTTGGCGGCCCGGCGATCCTCGAGGCGTTCCGCGCCGGGGCGCTCGACGTTGCCAGCGTCGGCAACACACCGCCGATCCAGGCACAGGCGTCGGGCGAGAAAATCCCGATCGTGGCCGCGCTCGCCGGGTCGGAACCCGACTACGACTTCGCCGTGCGGCCGGGCCTGAAGATCAATTCGTTCGCCGAGTTCAAGGGCAAGAAGATCGCCTATGCCGAGGGCACGGGCCGCCAGCCCTTCGTGTTGCAGGCGCTTAAATTCGGCGGACTGACGCGCGACGATGTCGAGCTCGTTCCGCTTCGCGTATCCGACTTCCCGGACGCAATCCGCAACGGACAGGTCGATCTCGCCCCTCTGACTGAACCCCACTTCTCCCGCTACCTCGCCGAAGGCAATCGCGAAAGCAAGGTCTTGCCCAAGGCCGAGCAGGACAAGCTGCCCCGGTCGCTCTCCTACCTCTATGCGAGCGGCGCGGCCCTCGAGGACCCGGCCAAGACGGCCGCCGTCCGCGACTTCGTCGAGCACTACATCGCCGCGAAGAAATGGTCGAAAGCCAACCCCGACGCCTGGGTCGACGCCTACTACGTGAAGGGACAGAAGCTGACCATGGCCGAGGGCGACGCTCTCGTCGCCGCCGAGGGCGATATCTCCTTCCCGCAGCTCTCCACGCTCATCGAACGCCAGCAGGGCCTGATCGACATCATCGTCGAGGCCGGGGACATCCCGACGCGCCTCGAGGCTTCCGACGAGTTCGACCTGCGGTTCGACGAGGTGCTCGCCACCGCCTCGAACTGAACCCATCCGGAGCCGAACGATGACGTATCAGACAAAGTCGCATGGTACTAAGGCCTCGCTCGGCTGGCAGAGGACCACCAAGGTCCGGCCGTCGGGGAGGCAGGCCAACCCGCAACGCAAATCGTTCTCCCTTACGCCGCGCCGCCTCGGGCGCGGCGGCTACCTGATCGGACCAGCCGTCGTCCTGGCGGTCTGGGAGCTGGCTTCCCAGACCGGGATATTGTCGCCAAGGCTCCTCGCTGCACCGTCCACCGCCATCCTCACGGGCGTCCAGATGATCGCCGACGGCGCACTGGTCGACCATTTCCTTGCGTCGGCCGGCCGAGCGTACTCTGGTCTTCTCCTCGGCGTCTTCCTGGGGCTTGCGCTGGCACTGGCTTCCGGCCTCAGCCGTTGGGGAGAGGCCTCGATCGACGGCCTTGTCCAGATCAAGCGCGCCATCCCGACCCTCGCTCTGATCCCGCTCGCCATCCTCTGGCTCGGCATTGGCGAGGCCATGAAGGTCGCGATCATCACCATGGCGGTGCTCGTTCCGGTCTACATCAACACCCACGCGGCGCTGCGCTCGATCGACATCCGTTACGTCGAGCTTGCCCGCACCGTCCGCCTGACCCGCACCGAGTTCGTCCGACGGGTCGCGCTTCCCGGTGCGCTGCCTGGCTTCTTCACGGGCCTCCGCCTTTCGGTCACTACCTGCTGGACCGCGCTCGTCGTGCTGGAGCAGATCAACACAACCAAAGGCATCGGCTACCTCATGAACCGTGCGAGGGATTACGGCCAAACCGATGTCATCGTCGTCGGATTGGCAATTTACGCGATCCTCGGGCTTCTCTCCGACGTGGGCGTCCGCGCCGTCGAGCGACAGGTCCTCGGCTATCGGAAGGTAATTGGGTCATGAGCGCCTTCGCCCAGCACGTCGACCATCGCCATCCGGCGGCGCCACGCGTTTCGCCCGGCACGGCGGTCCGGATCCGCAACCTCAAGCGCGGCTTCAACGGCCGGACAGTCCTCAACAACGTGACACTCGATCTTGCGCCCGGCGAGTTCGTCGCCTTGATCGGCCGCAGCGGCTCCGGAAAGAGCACCTTGCTGCGCGCACTCGCCGATCTCGACGACGACGTCGAGGGGTCGGGCACAATTGACGTTCCCGAGAACGCGTCCGTGCTCTTTCAGGATTCCCGTCTCCTGCCTTGGGAGACGGTGTTGGCGAACATCACGCTTGGAGTGCGCGGCAACGCGCCTGTGGATCGCGGTCTGGCAGCCTTAATAGCAGTCGGCCTCAAGGGTCGGGGCGACGACTGGCCGAACCAGCTCTCCGGTGGTGAGCAGCAGCGCGTCGCGTTGGCACGCTCGCTGGTGCGCGATCCTGCTCTTCTCCTAGCCGACGAACCGTTTGGTGCGCTCGACGCACTGACGCGTATCCGGATGCACAACCTCCTCTTCGACCTTGTCCGCATCCATCGGCCGACGGTTCTTCTCGTTACGCACGACGTGGAGGAGGCGCTCGTCCTGGCCGACCGTGTGCTCGTCATGGACGAAGGACGGATCGTGCTCGACCGGAAGATCAAGCTCGCGCATCCGCGCCGGCGTTCCGATGCGGAGTTCGAGGGGCTGCGCGCCACCCTGCTCGACGCGCTCGGCGTCGTCGACCAGCTCTGAGAGGACAATTCCATGACCCGCAAGCTTCACCTCAATCTCTTCGTCCACGGCCGCGGTCACCACGAGACCGCCTGGCGGCACGAGGGATCGACCCCGCTGGCGCTGACCGACATCCACTACTACCGCGACCTCGCCCGACGCGCCGAAGCGGCCCACTTCGACAGCATCTTCTTCGCCGACGCCCTCGCGATCGGTGACGAGATCGGCCATGTGGCGAAGGGCGGCCTGGAGCCGATCACGACGCTTGCCGCCATTGCCGGGGCGACCGACAGGATCGGGCTGATCGCGACCGCGTCGACCACCTACACCGAACCGTACAACCTCGCGCGCCAGTTCGCGTCGCTCGACCACATCAGCGGCGGCCGGGTCGGCTGGAACATCGTCACCTCCTGGGTGCAGGGTGCCGGCCCGAACTTCGGCTATGACGTCCAGATCGAGCACGCCGAGCGCTACGAGCGCGCTGAGGAGTTCGTCGAGATCGCCTCGAAGCTTTGGGACAGTTGGGCAGACGATGCCGTTCTCGACGACCGTCAGAGCGGCCGCTTCGCCGATCCCGACCGCATCCGCCGGATCGACCATCGCGGAAAGTGGAAGAACGTCCGAGGCCCACTGAACATCGCCCGATCGCCGCAGGGACGTCCCGTCTTCGTCCAGGCAGGATCCTCCGCCGACGGCCGGCGGTTCGCGGCTCGGCACGCGGAAGCCGTATTCACCGCCCATCTCGACAAGGAAAGCGCCGCCGCTTTCTATTTAGACATCAAGGGACAGGCGGCGGGCATCGGTCGACGCCGCGACGACATCCTGATCCTTCCCGGCATCAGCGCCGCCATCGGAGCTACAGAGGCTGAAGCTAAGCGCATTCTCCAAGATCTCAACGAGCTCTCCGACCCGGCAGTCGGACTGGCGCGGCTGTCGGACCGTTTCGGTGGGTACGACTTCTCCCGCCTCGATCTCGACACGGTCCTGTCGGTCGACGACTTCCCGGACCCTCAGACGGTGCAGGCGGCGCGCAGCCGGGCTGAAGGCATCATCGGCCTTGTGCGCCGCGAGCGACCCACGCTTCGCGCTCTGCTTCACAGTCTTGCCGGAGCCCGCGGACACTTCACCGTTGCCGGCTCGCCCGAGCAGGTCGCCGACGTCATCGAGGACTGGTTCAAGTCTGGCGCAGCCGACGGCTTTAACGTCATGCCGCCGATCCTGCCGCTGCTGTTCGACGCCTTCACCTCAGAGGTGGTGCCGATCCTCCAGCGCCGGGCCCTATTTCGAACGGAGTACGAGGGTGAGACGCTGCGCGGCCACTTCGGGCTGGAGCGGCCGGAGAGCCAGTATTTTCCTTCAGTGCCGCAGCCAGTCCAACGGCTCGCCTCTTGAGGCTACAGCTACCGCAAGCCGTCTCGACAATGCGACACTCTGTTCGCCGCAATCCTCAATGCGATCCCAGCTTTTTGACGTGCCCCATGGATGGATCCGTCCTTTGGTAGCAAAGGCACACCGAGGGGACGGCAGTTCACGACCCTTCCAAGACACCCGCTCGCCCATCAGAGATCCCAGGAAGCGGATGTTCGGTTGCACGAGAGGCGTTCGAATCGTACGCTGGAGGACGAACCGCAGAGGGAGTGCAGCCGTGAACAACAGGACGAGCAACGCGATCCGCCTTGTCTCTATCCCTTCTACGGTTGCCTATGTCCGCATTCCTCACGTTCGACTCCGTTGCCGCTCGGACAACTGACCGTTCTCTTTTCCACGATCTGACGTTCGCAATCGGCGATGAGCGTGTTGGAATCGTCGGCCGCAATGGCTCCGGCAAATCCACTCTTATTCGCATCGCCGCCGGTCTCGCAGAGCCATCCTCCGGCGCTGTTCGGCGAACGGTACGATCGGTGTCCTCCAGCAGGATATGCCGGGAGGGTGGACGTTGGCCGAAGCCCTTGGCGTCATGGATCGTCTGGAGATGCTGGAGCGCATCCTGGCAGGGAACGGCACCGCTAGCGATTTCAACGCTGCGGATTGGACCTTGGAGAGCCGCATCGGTACCGCTCTTGCGCATGCAGGGCTTCCCGAGCTGCTGCTGAACCGTTGCCTCCAAACGCTGTCGGGCGGAGAGCGGACGCGAGTTGGCATTGCTCGTCTCTTCATCGAGGCACCAGACCTCCTGCTTCTGGACGAGCCGACGAACAATCTCGACTCCGTCGGTCGCGGTGCGATCCAAGCCCTGATGCGGGATTGGCGCGGAGGCGTCCTTGTCGCCAGCCACGATCGGGAGCTTTTGGAAGATGTGGACCGCATTCTGGAGCTAACGGCGACCGGAGCGCGCAGTTTCGGCGGGGGCTGGTCGGCCTTCGCCGCTGCCCGCGATGAGGATCGGCGCCGCGCCAGCGCCGAACTGGAGCGCGCCGACGCGGGTGTCCGAGCGGCGCGGCAGGCCGCGCAGGCGCAGCGCGAGGCGAAGGAGCGACGCGACAGGGCGGGACGTGCGTTTGCAGCCAAGGGGTCCGAGCCGAAGATCTTGCTGGATGCGCGAGCCGAGCGAGCGGAGAACAGCGGCGAGAGGGCACGGGCGATCAACGATCGACGCATGGGCACTGCTCGGGCAGAAGCGGAACAGGCTCGTGCGCAGGTGGAAGTCCTGACGCCCCTGACCATCACGCTGCCCCCGAGCGGCCTGCCATCAGGCGCCAACGTCCTTGCCATGGCGGGCGTCGTGGCCGAAGCGGGCGACCGTTGCCTCGGGCCGTGGACTTTCCGCATCGACGGGCCGGAGCGCATCGCGTTGAAGGGAGCGAACGGCGCGGGCAAGACGACCCTTCTGCGGATTGCCGCCGGTCTTCTAGCCCCCGTCGCGGGCACGGTGTACCGCGCCGAGGGACGCATCATCATGCTGGACCAACATGTCGGGCTGCTGGATCCCGAAGGCAGCATTCTCGACAACATCCGCCGGCTGCTTCCCGATGCCAGCGACGAGGAGGCCTACGCCATCTGTGCTCGGTTCGCCTTCCGCAATCGGGATGCAAGGCGCGTCGTCGGCACTCTGTCCGGCGGCGAGCGGCTGCGGGCAGGCCTTGCCGCGACTCTTCTAGGCGCGGCGGCACCGTGGCTCGTCATCCTGGACGAACCCACGAACCATCTCGACATCGAGTCCGTCGAACTGTTGGAAGACGCATTGCGAAGCTTCGACGGTGCGCTTCTCGTCGTGAGCCACGATCCATCCTTCGTGGAGCGCGTGGGGTTCGATCGGGTTTTCGAGATCTAATCTCTGACGGATCGAGAGGCAGCTTTCGCCCAACCCGATCCGGAAGCGGACAGGCAGGAACCCACCCAGGCGGGAAACGATTTCCGATCCCACAAAGAGCCGAAAGCTGACTATGCGCGTCTGGCCGGCCAACGCTGATAACTGCCGTTGACAGTGGTCCAAATGGTGCAGGTTCGCGCTGCACCCTCGGTGGTTCGATTGACGTGTACAGAAAATTTACGGCTTAGGGAAAGCTCCGTAGAAATGTGGCGAAGGCGCGGCAAACCGATCGCGTACGCCAAGTCAAGAACTCGGCGAAAATGTAGCTCTGAGAATAGGTTACCGGATACTCCAAATCGTGGGCAGAAACAGTTTGACCGATAAGGCTGGATGGCTAGCTTGGTAAGGCATTATTAGAAACGGATCTAAGAACAGGCTCTCTAGCTATTTATTGAATTAGGTAATCTTCGACCCGAGCTAGTTCCAAGGGACCGCCGTAAGGGAGAAAAATACCATGCAAGAGCAATTCGATACCGCTACGTCGAGCGTCGTCATGGGTGAGGGCCGCGTCACGGCTAACGACTTCAACATGATAAATGAGACGACGCAGGACGCAACAACCTCGAGCAATCGCTCATCTACCTTCAGCAGTCGCCTTACGCGACTGAGATCATCGACGCTGCGAGCGGCACAAGCATCACTTTCGACCGGGCCGATATCAATGCCGATCAGGCATTCATGGACGCGTCAGGCGTCGGCTGGAACCCCGAAGTCGCGCTTCAGCTTTCGACTGGCGAAGTCATGAGTCCGGCTCTTAATCTCGCATCTGAGTTGGCGCATTTAACTCTTGAAGGTGGTCTCGACCCGAATGCAACGCCGGATGCGGTATGGGATAACTCAGCAGAGGCGGTCGCCCATCTAGCCGCGAACGATATGGCGATCGAGCTGGGCGAACCACAGCGGGCGGGATATGCAGACGGCGATCTCCTGCTTGTTACAGACCCAACCGTTTCGTACGCCGACACATCCGGGGTTCTCACCAACGATACGTTGAATACCTCAGACCTTGGCACTTATGACGCTAGCAGCTTCGATGCGGGATCGTTCGCCGCCGACTACGGCGTTACGGACTTCGGGTTCAACAGCGGCGGTTACGACAGCTTTGGCGGCGACTTCGGCTTCGACGCTGGGTCGTTCTCATCTGATTACGGAATAGGTGACTTCAGCTTCGATAGCTTCGCCGGTGGGTCCGGCGGTGGTGGTGGGGGCGGCTTCGGCAACGACACTCTCATGGAGATGATGGTGGCGGTCTAGCAGACAGGCCGGAGGCGAAGCACGCTGCCGGCCATGACGACAAACAGCCGTTTGTCAGCCTCTCCGAGATCAATGAGCCCGAACTCTCAATGTCAAAGGCTCAGGCAGTTCGGCATCGGGAAAAAGCTCCTAAAGCAGACAGACGGCTTTCCACCTGGTCGCGCCGATCGTCGCCGACGCCCGAAAGCGGTCCAGCCGCTTTCGACCCTTCTTAGTCATCCAGAAGTCCATTCGGCTACCACGAAAGCAGACATGACCGTGGGTCGTTCTCAGCTTTCGGCACCTTCCGAGAAAGCAGTTCGGCAGTCCACTCACTCATAAGCCTTCGTTATTGGTCTATGCCGCTTTAACCGCCTAATCCTACCTAACGCGCCCGCGTACCTTGGCATCGAGACACCTCGAACAACCAATGGAACGGACGGGTGCATGAGAAGCAAGAGTCAGCGAGCGGTGTGGACGGCGGCCATCGCTCTCGTCGCGATCGCCGTGGCGTCGTTCATGCTGCCGGGCGACGCAAGCCTGCCCTCGGCGCATGCGGAAGAGAACGCGGTGACGTTTCCGCCGCTGGAGCAACTCGAGCATTACACGACGGTACGCCGGGGCGTGACGCGTGAGCACATGCTCACCAACCGCTCGGCGCTCGACGCCATCAAAGCCGGCCAGTCTGTGCCGACCGGGTCGCACGTCGTCCTCGTCGACTACCAGAGCGATGTTCTCGAGCGATACCTCGTTGCCCAAAAGACGGGCGATGGCATCGCCGACTGGCAATACCAGTGGTTCCGCCCCGATGGATCGGTCAAGGCCGACGAGAACGTCGAGCGGTGCTACTCCTGCCATCAACGCAGCCGACAGGACCGCCAGTTCATGTTCACGTACTCCGACGCCGTGGAGTTCGAGTGATAGCCCTCCGCGGCCACCGTGGAAGGGGTCCGGTCTCCGCCGTCGTCGCCCAGCGCTTGGGACTTCCTGCTGCCATGGCAGCGGGGCTCCTCCTGTCGTTGGCGTACTGGTGGCTCGGGAACATCGCCCACGAACTATTCGGCACGGCCGTCTTCGCCCTGCTTGCCTTGCATCTTGTGGTGAACCGCCATTGGTTCGCGAACCTGGCGCACGGACGATACAACGGTCGTCGCGTCCTGAAGCTGATCCTGCATCTGGTGTTGGTGATCAACATGGCGGTGCTCCTCGTGACGAGCGTGGTTATCTCCAAGTCGGTGTTCGCCGCCCTGCCGATTCAAGACAGCATCTCCCTGCGGGACATCCATTGGTTCGCGGCCTACTGGGTGATGGTCGTCGTCGGCGTTCATGTCGGGCTTCACTGGACGCGGGTGATGACCCTGGTCCGCAACACGCTTGGACTTGGTCCCACGAACGCCAAGCGCACCTCGGCACTTCGCCTGGTCACTGCGGTTCTCGGTGCCTTCGGCCTCTGGAGTTGGTCCGTGTTGGACGTGTGGGGCAAGCTCACCTTCACCTACAGTCTCGACTTCTGGGACTTCACGACCGCGGTCGCCCCGTTCTTCGGGCATTGGGCAGGCGTGGTTGCCCTGCCGGCGATCGCCGCGTTTTACGTGAGCTCTTTGACCGGACGGCCGAGGCCGGCTAGCTCAGGCAATGCCGCGATGGGTGGGTAGCAATGCCCCGGCTCGCGGATCACGGTCGCCGACCACGGTGCAACAGCGCCAGCAAGCGGGATACGATTGATAAGCTGCGTTTATCATAGCATGTCGATCTTCCAGGATAGTGCCACTCACCCCGGGGGCTTATCTCCAGCACTGACTTCGACGGGAAGGCCGGAGAAGTTGCCTGCCGAACGAGACGGTCGTCTGCCCGACGCGCAGGCGACCGCCGTCAAACTGAGAGACCCTCATGTCCATAGCCATCCGAACCGAGGCACCTGCTTCCGCCGGGCCCGCCGCCTGGGGCGCTGTCCTGTCGATGTCGCTCGGCGTCGTCGTCCTCATCGCATCCGAGTTCTTGCCCGTCAGCCTGCTCACCCCCATCGCGGAAACGTTGCGGATCACCGAGGGGCAGGCAGGGCAGGCGATCTCGATCTCGGGTGTCTTCGCCGTCCTGACCAGCCTGTTCGGTTCCGCCCTCGTTACACGCTACGATCGACGCGCCGTGACGCTCTTCTACACGTCGCTCCTGATCCTTTCCGGAGCGATCGTTGCGCTCGCCCCGACCTATCTGGTGATGATGGCCGGCCGCGCGCTGCTCGGGATCGCCATCGGAGGCTTCTGGTCCATGAGCACCGCGACCGTCATGCGCCTCGTGCCGAGTGACGCGGTGCCGAAGGCGCTTGCGATGCTGAACGGGGGAAACGCGCTCGCGGCCACGGTCGCCGCTCCGCTCGGAAGCTACCTCGGCAGCATCATCGGTTGGCGTGGCGCCTTCTTCGCGGTGGTGCCACTCGCAGTTCTCGCCATCGTCTGGCAGCTCCTGTCGATGCCCTCCATGCCGCCGGAGCCGGAGGCAAAGCCAGCGGGCAATGTCTTCCGCCTGCTGCGGCATCCGGCGGTCGCCTACGGCATGGCGGCCATCTTCCTGCTGTTCATGGGCCAGTTCGCCCTCTTCACCTACCTGCGCCCATTCCTCGAAACCGTCACCCGGGTCGACATCTCGGTCCTGTCGCTATTGCTTCTGGTCATTGGCTTGACGGGGCTCGTCGGCACGTCCTTGGTCGGCGCGCTCCTGAATTCGCGACTGTTCTCCGTCCTCATCCTCATCCCGTTGGGAATGGCGGCGATAGCCGTCGCACTGGTCCTGCTCGGCGCCTCTACTACCGCGACGGCAATCCTTCTCGGTCTCTGGGGACTCATCAGCGTCCCGGCGCCCGTCGGCTGGGGCACGTGGCTGTCCCGGACGGTGCCGGAAGACGCGGACGCCGGGGGCGGCCTCATGGTGGCGGTGATCCAGCTCGCCATCACCCTTGGCGCCACGGCAGGGGGCGTGCTCTTCGATCACAGCGGCTACCGAAGCACCTTCATCCTCAGTGCCGTCCTTCTCTGCTGCTCTGCCGGAATGGCGGTCATGGCGCGGAAAGCCGGAAACGCGCAGAGCGCCTGAAGCTTGCGGACTGTCCCCAGTCTAGCGACACGAGCCGACGTGAGCTGTGACTGGCGCCTCCCAAAGCGGCTATTTCCTCCCGCCCATTCATAACCGCCGCTCATAGGAGCATTCAGCTTTTGAGCGGTAATCAAACGCGCAGTTTAGACTAGTTTCAAACTGCATCGGGCTGCCCATGCCTCGTACGCCGACATCGTCGGCCGGCCGAAACCATTCGGGATGGAGGGTGGTCCAACCGAACACTCAACCGGGGAAACCACGATGAGATCGACCGACCTTGAATTGAACCGCCGGGACTTGATGGTAGGCGTCTCCGCCGGTGCGGCGGCCTTGGCCGTCCCGTCCTCGTCTTACGCGCAGGCGTCCGAAGGGGGCGATCTACCCCCCGTGACGTCGAAGGTGTCCTTCACCGTCAACGGCGAGCGGCGCGAACTCGACCTCGACCTGCGCACCTCGCTCCTCGATGCGTTGCGCGAGCACCTGCACCTGACCGGGACCAAGAAGGGCTGTGACCACGGTCAGTGCGGCGCCTGCACGGTGATGGTCAACGGACGGCGGATCAACTCCTGCCTTACGCTTGCCGTCCTCCACGAGGGCGACGAGGTGACCACGATCGAGGGGCTCGGCACCCCCGACAACCTCCACCCGATGCAGGATGCCTTCGTAAAGCACGACGGGTACCAGTGCGGTTATTGCACGCCTGGCCAGATCGTCTCTGCGGTCGCGGTGCTGGCCGAAGTGAAGGCGGGCATTCCGAGCCATGTGACGGCTGATCTCGCGACCTCGCCCGATGCGTCGAACGTCGAGCTTCGCGAGCGGATGAGCGGCAACATCTGCCGCTGCGGCGCCTATTCCAACATCGCGGAAGCAATGACCGACGTCGCCGGGAGGCCAGCATGAAATCCTTCACGTTCGAACGCGCCACCTCTCCCGCGGAAGCCGCCAAGGCCGCAAGTGCCACTCCGGGCGCGAAGTTCATCGCGGGCGGCACCAACCTGCTCGACCTGATGAAGCTTCAGATCGAGACGCCCGCACACCTCATCGATGTGAACGGGCTCAAGCTCGACACGATCGAGGCGACGCCGGAGGGCGGGCTTCGCATCGGTGCACTCGTGCGCAACACGGATCTCGCTGCCGATGCGCGCGTGATGCGGGATTACGGCGTGCTGACGCGGGCGATCGTCGCCGGCGCCTCGGGCCAGCTCCGCAACCGCGCGACGACGGCGGGCAACCTGCTCCAGCGCACGCGCTGCTCCTACTTCTACGACACCAACATGCCCTGCAACAAACGCACCCCGGGCTCCGGCTGTTCGGCGCTCGAAGGCTACTCGCGCCAGCTTGGCGTCGTGGGCGTCAGCGAGGCCTGCATCGCGACCAACCCGTCCGACATGAATGTCGCGCTCCGGGTGCTCGATGCCGAAGTCGAGACGGTGAAGCCCGACGGCGCGACGCGCACCATTCCGATGGCCGACTTCCACCGCCTGCCCGGCGATACGCCCCACATCGAGACCGTGTTGGAGGCGGGCGAATTCATCACCGCGGTGACGCTCCCAAAACCTCTCGGCGGCAGGCACATCTATCGCAAGGTCCGCGATCGCGCGTCCTACGCTTTCGCGCTGATCTCGGTCGCCGCCGTCGTTCAGCCGGACGGCACTGGCCGCTTTGCGGTCGGCGGCGTCGCCCACAAGCCTTGGCGTGTCGACGGAGCCGATGCGGCTTTTGCCAATGGCGCGAAGACGGCCGCCGGACGGCTTCTGGCCGATGCCGAGCCGACGGAACACAACGCGTTCAAAATCCCGCTGGTCGAGCGCACGCTCGGCGCGGTGATGGCGCAGGCGAGGAGCTGACCCCATGAAGTTCGACAAAACCGCCGGCACCAACCCGATCGACCAGTTGAAGGTCGTCGGCCAGCCGCACGAGCGTATCGACGGTCGCCACAAGGTGACGGGTACCGCGCCCTATGCCTACGAGCGCCATGATGTCGGTCCTGATACTGCCTACGGCTACGTCGTTGGGAGCGCGATCGCCAAGGGCCGGGTTTCCGCCATGCAGCTCGACGAGGCACGGCGCGCGCCAGGTGTTATAACCATCGTCACGGCTGAGAGCGCCGGGCCGCTTGGCAAGGGCAAGTTCAACGTCGCCAAGCTGCTGGGCGGCCCCGAGATCGAACACTACCACCAAGCTATCGCGCTCGTCGTGGCGCGTACCTTCGAGGAGGCGCGGGCGGCCGCAAGCCTCGTTCGGGTCGACTACATCAGCGAGGATGGGCAGTTCGATCTGAAGGGATTGGCCAAGGACGCTTCGCTTGTCGTGCGCAGCGGTAGCGAGGGCAGCGCGACTCCGGGAGAAGACCGCCACGGCGATTTCGACAAGGCCTTCGCCGATGCGCAGGTCAAGCTCGACGAAGAGTATACGACGCCGAGCCAAAGCCATTCCGCCATGGAGCCCCATGCCTCCATCGCGCGCTGGGACGGGGACGAGCTGACCGTCTGGACGTCGAACCAGATGATCGACTGGAGCGTGACGGATCTCGCCACGACGCTGAATATGCCGAAGGATAAGGTGCGCCTGATCTCGCCCTTCATCGGCGGCGGCTTCGGCGGCAAGCTCTTCCTGCGCACCGATGCGGTCCTGGCAGCTCTTGGAGCCAAGGCGGCCAAGCGCCCGGTGAAGGTGGCGCTGACGCGTCCCATGATTCCCAACAATACGACGCACCGCTCCGCCACGATCCAGCGCATCCGGATCGGCGCCGGCAAGGACGGTCGCATCGTCGCGATCGGCCATGAGAGCGCGTCCGGCAACCTGACCGGCGGCGATCCCGAGGACGCCGTCGCGCAGACGAAGCTGCTCTACGCCGGCGCTCATCGTCTGGCGTCCAACCGGCTCGCCAAGATGGATCTGCCGGAAGCCAACGCCATGCGCGCCCCCGGGGAAGCACCGGGCCTCATGGCGCTCGAGATCGCCATGGACGAGATGGCCGAGAAGCTCGGGATGGATCCGGTCGAGTTCCGGGCACTCAACGACACGCAGGTCGATCCGATGAAACCGGAGCGGCCCTTCTCGGAGCGTCAGCTCGTTCAGTGCCTGAGCCAGGGCGCCGAGCGCTTCGGCTGGAATGCCCGCAATCCCCGGCCGGGCCAGGTCCGCGACGGGCAGTGGATGGTCGGCGTCGGCGTCGCCGCGGCCTTCCGCAACAACATGACGCTGCCTTCCGGTGCTCGGGTTCGCCTGGGGCAGGACGGTATCGTCACCGTCGAGACGGACATGACCGACATCGGTACAGGCTCCTACACGATCATCGCGCAGACGGCGGCCGAGATGATGGGGCTGCCTCTTTCCGCGTCGCGGTTAATCTAGGCGACTCCAGCTTTCCCGTATCGGCGGGGTCCGGGGGCCAGTTCGGCGCCAACTCGTCCACGGCGGGCGTCTACGCCGCTTGCGTCAAGCTGCGGGAAGTAATCGCCGCCAAACTCGGCTTCAACTCGGCGGACGATCTGGTCTTCGCGGACGGCGAAGTGCGGTCCGGCAATCGTTCGGTCAGCCTGACGGATGCGGCGGCCGATGGCGAGCTGGTCGCGGAAGACACGATGGAATGGGATACCGCCTTCACCGACGCCGAGCAGCAATCGACGTTCGGCGCCCATTTCGTGGAAGTGGGAGTCGACGTGTCGACGGCGGAGGTGCGCGTGCGCCGGATGCTGTCCGTCTGCGCGGCCGGCCGCATCCTCAACCCGATGACGGCCCGCAGCCAGGTGATCGGCGCCATGACCATGGGCGTCGGTGGCGCGCTGATGGAAGAGCTCGCCTTAGACAAGCGGCATGGCTTCTTCGTCAACCACGACCTCGCGGGTTACGAGGTTCCTGTCCACGCGGACATCCCGCACCAGGAGGTGATCTTCCTCGACGAGACCGATCCGCGATCCTCGCCGATGAAGGCAAAGGGCATCGGTGAACTCGGCCTCTGCGGCGTCGGCGCGGCGGTCGCCAACGCGGTCTATAACGCCACGGGCATCCGTGTCCGATCCTACCCGATCACGCTGGACAAGCTGATCGAAGACCTCCCGGACGTAGCCTGAGGAATGACCGGCGCGCGCGGGACCTTCCTAGCGCGCCGTGACGCCAGGAGTTGGTCGGGCCCTCCGTAGTCGGGCCTGACGCAAAGTTGGTCGAGCTGTTGCTCGATCTCAGCAATGTGGACCGCATCGGTCCCGACAGCCATCGGCACGTCCTCGAGGACGATCCACACCGCCTCCACGCCGCCGCCTATCGTCCATAGTGAGGCCTGCGTCGTTTTGCGGGCTACTGGCTGCCGCATCTTCTCGAGGTGCTACCCGTCGAGTCCCATCAATATCGGTCATCTTGATGACAGGTGGCGGCAAACGTCGTCGAAAAGCGACTGCTTGCCCATGACAAGCGAACGGCAACAACGCGTTCAAGACTCCGCTGGTCGAGCCAATGCTCGGCGTGGTGGCGGGACAGGCTAGGAATCGATCCCATGAAGTTCGACACACCCGCGGAAACGAACCCAATCGACCAGATGAAGGTGGTTGGTCAGCCCGTCGACCGCATCGAAGGTCGATTGAAGACCACGGGGACCGCGACCTACGCCTACGAATGGAAGGACCTGCCCCAGGATGCCGCCTACGGCTTTATCCTTGGTTCGGCCATCGCCAAGGGCAGCATCGCCTCAATCGACACCACTGCGGCCATGGCGTCGCCCGGCGTGCTCGCGGTCGTGACGCATGAGAACGCCGGCCCATTGGGAAAGGGCGAGTTCTATGTCCAGCGGTTCCTCGCCGCTCCCGAGATCGATAACTACCACCAGGCCGTTGCCGTGGTGGTCGCCCGGACGTTCGAAGAGGCTCGCGCCGCCGCCCAGCTCGTTCGCGTTAAGTACACGAGGGAGCAGGGTTCGTTCGACCTCGCCGCGCAGGTGGAGACCGCGCCGGTCGCGGAGAAGGCGCAGTTCGGCGGACCGCCTGAGACCTCGGTCGGCGATTTTGATGGAGCCTTCGCCGCCGCGCCCGTCAAGGTGGACGAAACCTATGAGACGCCCGACCAAGCCCACGCCATGATGGAGCCCCACGCGACGATCGCTTGGTGGGACGGCGACCGGCTGACCTGCCGGACCTCCATCCAGCAGATGAACTGGGGGCTTCGCGATCTCGCCAAGACCTTGGGCATCCCGAAGGAGAGCATCCATCTGCAATCGCCGTTCATCGGCGGCGGTTTCGGGGGAAAGGGCACCGTTCAGTCAGATCTCGTCCTGGCGGCGTTGGCGGCCAGGGCGGCGCGGCGTCCGGTCAAGGTCACGCTTCAGCGCCCCTTGATGTTCAACAACACCATCCACCGCCCGGCGACGATCCAGCGCATCCGGATCGGCGCGGAACGCGACGGCACCATCACGGCCATCGGGCATGAGAACTGGAGCGGCAACCAGCCGGGTGGCCGGACCGAGCCCTCGACCCTCTCGACACGTTCGATCTATGCCGGCGCGAATCGGATGACGCGAAACCGCCTCGCCGTGCTCGACCTTGCCGAAGGCAACGCCATGCGGGCGCCCGGCGAGGCGCCCGGCCTGATGGCGCTGGAGATCGCCATGGACGAGATGGCCGAGAAGCTTGGAATGGACCCTGTCCAGTTTCGCATACTCAACGACACGCAGGCCGATCCCGAAAAGCCCGAGCGCCCTTTCTCCGTCCGGAACTTCGTCGAATGCCTGCGTACAGGCGCAGAGCGCTTCGGTTGGGACAGTCGCAAGCCGATGCCTGCCAGCGTCCGCGACGGGCAATGGCTTGTCGGGATGGGCATGGCGGGGGCAATCCGCGGCGGCCCGATCAGCAAGGCCGGAGCCCGGGTTCGGCTTGATGGGGATGGCTTGGTGACGGTCGAGACCGACATGACCGACATCGGGACTGGATCCTACACGATCGTCGCGCAGACGGCTGCTGAGATGATGGGTGTGCCGCTATCGATGGTGGCTGTCAGGCTCGGCGATTCCAGCTTTCCCGAAACGCCGGGTTCCGGCGGACAGCAGGGAGCAGCCTCGGTCACGGCAGGCGTGTACGCCGCCTGCGTGAAGCTGCGGGAAGCCGTGGCGCAGCGGCTCGGCTTCAACTCGGCCGATGCGGCGTTTGCCGACGGCAACGTCAGCTCGGGCAACCGCGCGGTGCCGCTCGGACAGGCCGCAGCGGCCGGCGACATCATCGTCGAGGATAAGATGGAGTTCGGCAACCTGTCGAAGGAGTACGCGCAGCAGACCTTCGGCGCGCATTTCGCCGAGGTCGGGGTCGACGCCCACACAGGCGAGATCCGCGTCCGCCGCATGCTCGCGGTCTGCGCCGCGGGCCGGATCCTCAGTCCCAAGACGGCGCGCAGCCAAGTGATCGGCGGCATGGTGATGGGCGTCGGCGCCGCTCTGATGGAAGAGATGGCGGTCGACAAGCGGATCGGCTTCTTCGTGAACCACGACCTCGCCGGCTACGAGGTCCCGGTCCATGCCGACATCCCGCATCTTGATGCCTTCTTCGTAGAGGAGGTCGATCCGACGATATCGCCGCTCAAGGCCAAGGGCGTCGGCGAACTGGGCCTGACCGGCGTCGCGCCAGCGATCGCCAACGCGATCTACAACGCTACGGGCATCCGTGTTCGGTCCTACCCGATCACCCTGGACCAGCTGATCGGGAGCCTCCCAGACGTGGCCTGAGGATGGGAGACACGCGGGAGTGACCGCGTGCGCCTTTACGCCGAATGCTGATCAGGTCACGCATGGCCAGCCTGGTGTGAAGATGGTCGAGCCGTGTCTCGCTTTCAGGTAAGCAAACCGCGTCGTTCCAACCAGCCATCGGCACGTCCTCGAGGGCAACCGATACAGTCTCCGCCACAGCCGATCAGCGAGGTGAACGTGTCCGCTAGCTTCTGCGGCAGTTATTGGAAACTGAATATCTCAGTTGCAGCGGACAGATTGCGGATCTCGACCTCTCCCAGACTTTGCAAGCGGTGGTCTTTGACAGCCCTGCTGACGGTACCTCCCGCTATGAGGCATCTCGTACCTTTCAGCTTGTTCAGCTCTTGCAGCCTCTGGGACAGGTTCACCGCATCTCCGTAGAGTGTGTAGACCTGCCGTTCATCTGCGCCGACCGTCCCGGCCGCCACGCTGCCTGTGGCGATGCCGATCCGGAGGCGGATCGCGACGCCGTCGAACCGACGCTCCTCCACCATCGCCAGTATCTCCCGCGACGCGTCGATCGCCTTGTCCGCGTGGTTCTCGGTTGGAAGCGGGGCGTTGAAGGACGCGATGACGGCGTCGCCCACATAGTTGATGACGACACCGTCGTATCGGTCGACGATGCCCGTGACCGCGGTGAACAGCTCGTTCAGGAGAGAGACGATCTGCACGGGAGGCATTGTCTCCGACAGTCGCGTGAAGCCCTCTATGTCCGCGAACAGCAGGGTCGTTTCCCTTGTCTGCGGAACGAGATGGCCTTCGTCGAGCAGTTCCCGCAGCACGGGCGCGGGAACGTAGCGTTGGAAGAGATTGCGGACATGGCGATGGCTGGCATCGGCGTTCGCATGATCCTTCACGACCCCCCTGGCGCGATGGACGGCTAGAGCAGCCGTGGCGGTCATCAAGGCGATGATGAGGGCCTCCTGCATCCTCGATGCAAGGCCGATGAAGTTTGCGCTAAGCACGATCTGGAAGTAGACGTCGCGCGTCGGTGCGATCGGCAGGTCGCTGTAGGTCAGAACCTGCTCCATCCCATGCACGATCCATCCGGTCGCGAAGAGGAGGCCGCAGACGGCCCAGGCTCCCGTCCAGAGGACAAGGGTCGGTGACAGCGTCAGGGCGGATGCGGCGACGACCAGATAATAGTGCTGGGTGGAACTGGTCAGGAACACGAGGTTCTGGGGAATGTCGTCGCCGCTGCTCAGCGGAACAAACGCCAGGAGACAGGTCACCGCGCTTGCATCGAACGCGAAGAGCGCAAACCTCGTCGCCATTTCAAAGCGTGTGCCGACTGCCAGGAGCGAGGCGAGCCCGCCGACCGCGATCATCGTCGTGGAAAATGCCACGGCGACGTTGATCGGAAAGTAGAACGCGAACAGCGAGGCCAGAGCGATCGCCATTATGGCGATCGTCCGGCCGATGACGGCAATCCTGAAGCCGTTGCGCTCAGCCTTGATTAGGGCGACCGAAACCGTATTGATCTGACGATCGTGCCTGGAGACATTGGCCAATGCGGCATCCTCGTCGTTTCGCTTCGGTCTGCTCGCAGACGAGACCTAATCCCCGCCGCAATGCCGCGATCAGGTGAACGACTTCGACTTGGCGGAGCTGGTATCCGTCAAGTCGACGCTCAGCGGCCAGAGGCTACATCATGTTCTGACGACCGTCTCCAATGGCTAAACGCCAGTTACGGTGTCAGCGCGTTAGTTTGACAGTGATCTCGCCCGGTCGATCGAAGATCGAGACGTCTCCGGTGACCTTGCCGAGGATCACGATGCCCGGCAGGGGAACGCGGCCGTCCCGGTAGTAGATCACGAAGTCGCTCGATCCCCAGAGCCCGAGCGTTCCCGAAGAGAAGTCGCGCTGGCGCGCGCCTTCCGGAAGCGGTGACGGCAGGTCGCCCGTCTTCTCCTGACGGAGATGATCGCCCATCTGGATCGTGAGCGGCAGCATTCCCGCCAGCGAGCGAGCGGCCTCGTTGTCGGCGAGTTCAGCCGTCACGTTCCCCCATTGCGAGGTGATCTGGATGGGTTGCTGGGCCATGGCGGGTTCCGTGATGAATAGGGCGAGGAGGGCGGCGGCGTAACGTCTGCGCATTATAGGGTTCCTTTCCGATATCCTCTGTGGCCTTCGGGCCGCGAACGGTCAGAGCGACCAACCACCGTCGACGGCGATCGACGCCCCGGTCACGAAGGCGCCGAGGTCCGAGGACATCCAGAGGACGGCCTCCGCGATCTCTTCAGGCTTGCCCAGCCGGCCGACGGGCTCGAGGTCTATGGCCTTCTGGATGTCGCCGTCGGTAAAGCGGTCCATCATCTCCGTGTCGATGTTGCCGGGCAAGACGCTGTTAACCCGGATGTTGAGTTTGGCGTAGTCGAGCGCGGCGGACTTGGTCATCCCGATCATCGCGTGCTTGGACGCCGAGTAGGAGGCGCCTCCCGCGACGCCGCGCACCCCGGCGCCCGACGAAGTGTTCACCACCACGCCGCCGCCTTGGCGCAGCATCTGAGCGATCTCGTGTTTCATGCACACGAAGGTACCGCGCAGGTTGATGCCGAGGACCCGGTCCCATTCCTCCAGGTCAATCTCGTGGAGCGGGGCAGCCTCGTTCTCGACGCCGGCATTGTTGAAGGCGCAGTCGAGCCGCCCGAACCGTTCGACGACGCGTGCGACCGCGGCCTCGACCTCCTCTGGCCGGGAGACGTCGCAGGCAAGGACGAGGACTTCGCCGCCAGCGCTCGCGATGGCGTCGGCGGTGCCGCGGAGGGACGCCTCGCTGCGATCGAGGATGGCAACCTTTGCCCCCTCTACGGCGAAGGCGAGAGCAGTGGCGCGACCGATGCCATTGGCCGCCCCCGTGACCAAGGCGACCTTGCCGACGAAACGGCTCGGATTGGACATGGTGTTTCCTGTGGGATCGTGGGTTGGCGTGACGCGCCATTGTGTGTCGGCGAGTCACTGGCAGACGGATACGAGACCCGTCCCTGTTCGAAGGTCAGCTAAGGTTGCCGCGGAAGAACTCGGTCAGCTTGTCGAAGGGGATGAGCCCCGTACGGTCGTAGAGGTCGACGTGGCCGGCCCCCGGGATGATGACCAGTTCCTTCGGTTCGGCTGCGAGCTGGTAGGCGTCCTCGCTGAACTCGATCGAGTGCGCCTCGCTCCCGGCGATGAACAAGACCGGGCGTGGCGAGATCGTCTCGATCGCCGCGAAGGGATAAAAGTTCATGAAGGCCGCGTTGCTCGAAAGGGTGGGCTGGGTGGTCGGCACGCTTGGCTGGCCGGGCGGCGTGAACTCGCCACGCGAGGTGCGGTAGAAGTCATAGAACTCACGCTGGATGGGATGGGCGTCCGCTGTCAGTTCGGTGACCGTCCCGCCCGTGTAGGCGACGGGCACCCCCGTGAACTCGGCCATCCGCTGCTCCGCCGCAGCCGCGATACCTGCCTTGCGCTGCTCCAGCGTCACCCCGTTGCGCAGGCCATCGCGGTTGGCGGCGCCCATGTCGTACATGCTGACCGTCGCGATCGCCTTCATGCGCGGATCGATCTGAGCGGCGCTGAGGGCGAAGCTGCCGCTGCCGCAGATGCCGAGGACGCCGATGTTCTCGGCGTTCACGAAAGCCTGCGTCGACAGGAAGTCCACGGCCGCGCTGAAGCTGTCGGCGTAGAGCTCCGGAGCCACGGTGTTGCGGGGCATGCCATCGCTTTCTCCCCAGAACGGCAGGTCGAAGGACAGGGTGACGAAGCCCTGCTCGGCGAGCTTCTGAGCATAGAGGTTGGAGCTCTGCTCCTTCACGGCGCCCATCGGATGGCCCACGACGATCGCCGATGCCTGGGTGCTGCGGTCGAGGGCCTTTGGCACGAAAAGGTTGCCGACGACGTTCATGCCGATCTTGTTGCGGAAGGAGACCTTCTGCGCGTCGACGGTGTCGCTCTTGTAGAAGTTGTTCGCGCCGTTGGACATGTCCTGGGCGAAGGCGTGGCGATCGGGCAGCATCACGATGGATGCCGAGGCGAGGAGCATGGAGAGCGAGAGGATCGTGGCGTGCATGGGGCTTCCTGACGGGGTTGGCGATGTTGTTGGCCAACCTGCGGGCCGGCGTTCGATCAAGAACTAGTGCCTGTACGCGGTCCCCATTAGACGGTAGATCTCGCATGGAGCTATAAACAGGGGTTATCAGTCGTGCGGGAGAACGTCGGCGATCTCGTCGCCTTCCTGGCTGTAGCCAGGGCCGGCAGCTTCACCCGGGCCGCCAAGGAACTGGGCGTCTCGCAGCCGGCCCTCAGCCATACGATGCGGGAACTCGAAGCCAGGCTCGGCGTGCGACTGTTGAACAGGACAACGCGCAGCGTTTCGACGACCGAGGCGGGAGAACGCCTCCTCAAGACCATCTCGCCCCACTTCGACGGGATCGAAGCAGGTCTTTCCGCCCTGACGGACGTCCGAGACAAGCCCGCGGGTACGGTGCGCATTACCGTGGGCGATACGCCCGCCGAAGGGATCATTCTTCCGGCGATCGCCAAGCTCCTCCCGGACTATCCGGACCTACGCGTGGAGATCAGCGTCAACGCCGGCTTCGTCGACATCGTAGCTGAGCGCTTCGACGCCGGCGTTCGCCTCGGTGAGACGGTCGCGCAGGACATGGTGGCTGCCCGAATCGGCCCTGACACACGGATGGCGATCGTCGGGTCGCCCGGATACTTCAGGTCCCGCAAGCCGCCCGTCACCCCTCACGATCTGGCTGAGCACAACTGCATCAACCTACGTTACACGGCAAACAGCGGATGGGCGGTCTGGGAGTTCGAGAAGTTGGGACGTGCCGTGAACGTGCGCGTGGAGGGCCAGCTTCTGGTCAACTCCAACACCCTGGCTCGCTTGGGAGCGTTGGACGGAATGGGCCTGGCCTATCTTCCCGAGGAGTACGTCGAGCCTTACGTGAGCTCCGGCTCACTGGTCAGTGTCCTTCAGGATTGGTGCGATCCGTTCCCTGGGTATTTCCTCTACTATCCCAGCCGTCGCCAACCGTCGGCCGCGTTTTCGCTCGTTCTCGAAGCGCTCCGGCATAGAGTTTGAGCGGAGTACTGGTCGAATCGGAGCGTGCGACGGCACTCCGGTTGCGCGGTCGGATAGTGGACTGCCTGCACCTCTGTGTCGCATCCCGAGGCGGACATCAATAAGTGCCCGTCCGGTCCCAGAATTCGCAGTGATGTGCGTTGGCCAAGCGTCCCAATACCAGCCTCGAAGCCGGGAGCGCGAAGGTCATGACGTTCTCGCGAGCAGGATCAAACTTAGGCCACTCCGTCCCCTGCGACGGCAGTTTAGCGACGTTCGCGAAATAGCCGACCATCTTGTCGGATAGCTTCTCCTGCAACGGGTTCAACTTGACCTGGGCATATCCGCCGCCGCGAAAGCCCGTGAAGACGTAGGGCAGCTCGTAGGTATGCGCTGCAAGGAGCGGGAACGTCGTCGGCCCTACATAGGACGGTGCGGTGCGGTCGCCGAACTCGTAGGCATAGACCGGGATCTTGTCGGCCAACGCCCGGCTCATCGCCAATCCGGTACACGCGAACATGCTGTCCGTGCTCGCCGCGGCGAACGCCTCGCTCGGACTGTCGTAGTCGTGGAGGGGATACTCCTCGAGTACCCTTGGCGCGAGGGCGGCGTACTGGCGCCCGATCCAGACAGGGTAGTCTTCGTCCGTCGGTGCTTTCCCGGTCGCGAGCTCGGGAAGGGCGACGAAGAAGCGCCCCTCGTCCCGCGTCGACCCGTGCACGAGGGTCACGCGGTTGATCTCGCCGGAACGGTAGGCGTCGGCGGGATGGATCGGAAGCACCTTGCCATCGATGATGAACTCGTTGAGCAGGAAAGGCGTCTGGGCGTCGAGGACCCGCTTGGTGGACAGGCCGCGCAGGCAGTCGGCCCCTCCGGAGGCGCACCCGGTGGCCTCGGCAAAGGCGGTGCCGACGTCTCGCGCCACGTCGAGCGGCCGCGGCGCACCGAACGCGGGATGGCGGGTCATGATGCCGGCGCCGCTCATGGCGACGACGTGCTGGAAAAGGCCCGCCGACGATGGCGACGCGATGTGCGCCATAACGCTGTTGCCGCCCGAGGATTCACCCGAGATCGTCACATTCGCAGGGTCGCCACCGAACCGGGCGATGTTCTGCTGCACCCACCGAAGCGCGGCCTGCTGGTCCATCAGGCCGTAGTTGGCGAAGTCGTGTCCTTCGCCGTCGAGATCGGGGTGCGACAGGAAGCCGAAGGTGCCAAGCCGATAATTGAGCGTGACGACGACCGCCTTGCCCTCGGTGGTCAGCTTTGTCGTGTCGTAGTGGCCGCCGTCGCCCACCTGCAAGGCGCCACCATGGATCCACACGAACACCGGAAGGTCTTGACCCGACGCCGCGGCCTGCGCGCTCCGGTAAACGTTGAGGTAGAGGCAGTCCTCGCTGCCGCCGGCGCGCGCGAATATGCCGAGATCGGCGTTCTGGGCGCATGCGCTGGACGGTGCGTTGGCCTTCAATGGCACCGTCCATGCCGCGGCGGGCTCGGGCGGGCGCCAGCGGTGCGGTCCGACAGGTGGCGCGGCGTAGGGAATGCCAAGCCAGGATTCGATGCCGTCGGTTGCCGTGCCGATGACAGGTCCACCCGCAGTGGTCACCTCAAGGGGTGCTTGAGCCTGGACGGGCGAGGACACCGCCATAAGGGCGGCGACCGCAATGGATGTCAGCGCGTCGCGCAGGCGGAAATCATTTCTCATGGGATTTTCCTGAGCCGCTGAGCCCCATGCTGCCGTCCCCGATCGAAGGGGGACGGCAGCATGGGCCCGGGCCGATGGCCGAGAAAGACGAGAAGAACTACGCTGCGGCGAGGAGCCGGATCGGGCTGGCCGGCTCCGCGCATGGTGCGTCAGCGGGCGGCGTATTCTTCGTCGGTCACAAGCTCCATCCAGTCGGCGTTCTTGCCGTCTTGGATGTACGTGACGGCGACGTGGCTCATGGCGTTCGTGTCGGTTCCGCCATGCCAGTGCTTGATCCCCGCCGGGATCCACACGACGTCGCCGGGCTTGATGTCCTGGCGCGGCTGACCATCCCGCTGGACCCATCCCTTGCCCGAGGTGACGATCAGCATCTGCCCAACTGGATGGCTATGCCACGCCGTGCGGGCGCCGGGAGCGAAGTTCACCAGCCCGGACGACGCGGGCGTCTCGACGCCCGACGGCACGAGCAGGTCGACGACCACTTGGCCGGAGAAGTTCTTGGGATCGGCCATCATCGACGGGGCAGAGCCACTCGGGAAAACCCGAATCTCCTGAGCGGAGGCGGAGGTGGCGCCTGCGACGGCAAACGTGGCGGCGATGAGCGTGTTTTTCATGGTGGTACCTTCAAAAGTTAAGGGACAAAACGGCCCTGGGCCGTGGCTGATTGCAGGTTGCGCTCAGTCAGGTCGGCTTTCGAGCACGTCCTTGACGACGGGGCCGGCGGAGAAGGCGTTTGGCCAGCCCGCGTAGAAGGCGACTTGGGTAACGACCTCGCCCGCCTGGTCCTTCGTCAGGCCATTGTCCAAGGCGCGGTTCAAGTGGCCCGGGAGCTGTGCGACCTGACCATTGGCCATCAGCGACGTGATGGTGACGAGGCTGCGGTCACGCGGGGAGAGATCGGGGCGCAGCCAAACGTCTCGGAAGAGCGGGTCAGTGGTGTACTGGGCAAGGCCCGGGGACGCGGTCCCTACAAGACCTTCGACGCTGGTCACGCGTTTTGCCTCCGCCTGCATGTCGATGGGGCGAAGCTCCGGCGAGGCGGGCGGCAACTGATCGCCTCCAATGCCGCGGGCGGCGAAGACGTCCTTGGCGACGGATACTGCGGACATGGCGCTCGACCAGCCCGAGTAGAAGGCAAGATGGGTGATCGCCTCGGACAGTTCGCGAGGTGTCACGCCGCTGTCGAGGGCAACGTCCATGTAGTGGGCAAGGTCCACTGTCTGGTTACGCGCGATCAGGATGGTGACGGTAACGAGGCTTCTGTCACGGGGAGATAGCTGCGGGCGCTCCCAGAGACTGGCGGCGATGTCCTGCTGTCCATAGCGGGCCAGAGCCGGAGCGACCGCCTGAATGTCGGCAGAGGAAAGGGCCGAGGGTTCTCTAAGGGGGCTAGCGGGGGTGGCGGTTTCCTGGGCCATTGCTGAAGTTCCTATCGTGAGGGCAAATAACAACGCGGACAGCAGCTTCATCAGTTCGGTCCCCTTCTGTCGTGAATGGACGATGGTTCGCGGGCGATCACGAGGCATGGCTTCAGAGGTTGCCGCCGCGTCTCGGTCAAAACATAAGTCAGGAAGGGGCTCAGGATTAGACAGCCCAATCCGCACGAGGCTATAGATGTTATCTATGAATGGCCGCGACGACCTGAGTGACCTGAAGGCCTTCTTCGCAGTGGCGGAGGAGCGCAGCTTCACGCGCGCGGCGGCTAAGCTCGGCGTCTCGCAGCCGACGCTCAGCTACACAGTCCGCCAGCTCGAGACACGGCTCGGCGTTCGCCTCCTCGCCCGCACCACCCGCAGCGTCTCGCCGACCGAAGCGGGCGAGCGTCTGCTCCGGACCGTGGGCCCCTTGTTCGAAGGCATCGTCGCAGGGATGAATGCCCTAAGCGAGTATCGTGACAAGCCGGCGGGCACGATCCGCATCAACGCCGACGAGCACGCCGTGGACGCCATCATCTCGCCCGCCCTTGGCCGGATCCTGCCGGAGTACCCAGACATCAAGGTCGAGGTCACCGTTGACTACGGCTTGACGGACATCGTCGCGGACCGCTTCGACGCGGGCATTCGTCTCGGGGAGCAGGTGGCGAAGGACATGATCGCAGTGCCGGTCGGGCCCGAGATGCGCATGGTGGTGGTGGGCGCGCCGTCCTACTTCGCCCGGTGCCCAAAGCCGACGAAGCCGCAGCACCTCCTCAGTCACAACTGCATCAACCTGCGCCTGCCGACCTACGGCGGCTTGTACGCCTGGGAGTTCGAAAAAGACGGGCGTGAACTGAAGGTGCGGGTCGACGGGCAGCTCGTCTTCAACAGCTCCGGGCCGATCATGGACGCCGCTTTGGCAGGCCTTGGCGTTGCGTACCTTCCCGAGGAGCAGGCACGTTCCTGCATCCGCGAGGGCCAACTGGTTCAAGTGCTGAGCAAGTGGTGCCCCCCATTTCAAGGCTACCACCTCTACTACCCGAGCCGCCGGCAGTCCTCGCCGGCCTTCAACGTCATCGTCGAGGCCCTGCGCTATCGTGGGTAAGAAAAACCACACATTGTCGGCCGCCCATCGGTTGGCTCGTCGAGCTCGGTTATGGTCTGCTTCCCGCTTGTGGCGTCCAGAAGCTGACTGTCGCCTTTCCACCCGGATCGGAAATCTTTTCCGGCGCCGCGTGCTGATACCTTGAGGGTTTGCGCGGTAGTTGGCCTCGCCGTGGGCATGCGCCGGCTCCAGTGATACGCCACGCCCGCGATCCTCGTAGCTCGAGGTGAGGCAGGCGCGTGCCGCTCGCTGACAACCTGGCCTCGTGCACGAAGCGTTGGCATGCCGTATCGAGGTGGATCCACGGAAAGGCAGCAAACTGATGACGCCATTGGAGCAATATATCGCCGGCTGGCGAGCACACGACTTGTCCGCGATCCTCGGAACGCTCACCCAGGATTGCGTCGTCATCGAAAGTTTCGGACCGATCTACCGCGGGCACTACTGGGTTGAACGGTGGGTCTCGAGGTGGCTGGCCGAGGACGGTCGGGTCATCGATTGGACAGTCCACGATCTACGATCTTCGCCCGAGGGTGAGACTGCGGAATGGACCTTCCATTACTCGTGGCGCAGTGAGGAAAAGAGCTTTAACGGCGCGACCATCGCGAAGCTGTACGACGGCAAGCTCTCGTATCTACGGGAATATGCCACGACGGCAGCGCTCTACGACTGGCAAGGCGCGTTCGAATGACCGTTTTAGGGCAGGCACTGGTCTGGACATTTGCCGAGCAGTGCGGTGGCTTCAGCTACCTGATGCTGGGCCGGCAATCAGTCGGGCAACTCGAACAGGTCGGCGAGGAACGTCGCCGGTCCATCCGCGAAGCGGGCGGGCGCCGGACTGTCACACAAGACAAGTATCCGGTTCCTCCCGCCATCCTTGCCCCAAAGAGCCAAGCCCTCCGGGTGATCGACTCCCCTTCCGTATGGAAGGTCGATCAGCCGTTCGGGTCGATGGACCAAGACCGTGTCCGCCCCGGACGCGGGCTCGTTGACCCAGTTCCGCCAAACATAGAGCGCGCACGGACCCGATAGGCTCGACGTCGGCCCTGCGAGGATCAGCAGGTCGTCGCCACGCTGCTTGAGGTCCCGGATGCCGAGGCCCTCCAGGTCAAGAAGCCGCTTCATCGGAGGCGACGGCAGCTTCAGAGTACCGTCCGATTCCGCTTCGATTCCCACCTCCAGCAGAACCGCGTAGTCGCGGATGACGGGTCCGCGCATCCCGAGCGCGAGACGGTTCCCCGAAACCGCGATGCCCTCGATGTCCACCCCGCCCTCCTTCGCCGGAATGCGTGTGAACGGTTCGAAAAGGGTATCGAGGCGAAGCATCTCGGCCAGCTTGTTGCCGTGCTTCGTCTGCCGAAGCATCCCAGCATGACGATCTCCGTCCGAGCGCGCAAGATAAAACGTTCCCGGCGTTTCGGTACTTTCAACCAGCGGTATCCGGGCCAGCACGCAGCGGGGGCGGGTGTCCTTCAGGTCCGCCAACGAGCGGCTGCCCTCGACACGCGCGTTGGCCGCCTCGCTCGGCATCTCCCGGGGAACGGTCGTGGAGGCTTTCGAGCAGTTGCGGTCGGAAGGCTATCTCGAAGCTTCGGTGGGCGCCGGGACCTCAGTCGCCTCAGACCTGAGCGACATCCAATCCATGACGCAGGCGGCATCCGGCGGCATGGGCTCGCCCGATCCAGGTGATGCCGACCTTCCCGCTTCGGTGGCGCGGTTGGCGGCCGTGCAGACGCGATGGAGCCGCACCGCCCATCCCTTTCGCGGTCGCCGTTCCGGCCTGCGGCATCGAGCCGGACGACAGGTGGCGGCAACTGGGCAACCGGTTGCGCAGATCGGGATGTGCCGGCCCGGCGAGTTACGCCGACCCACAGGGCCTTCCCGAGCTGAGGGAGGCGATCGCCGATCACGTTCGACGGGCGCGGGCCGTTCGTTGCGAGCCCGACCAGGTGGTCGTGACGTCGGGCACTCAGCAGGGCCTCTACATGGCAGGTCGGGTGTTGCTTGCGCGGGGCGATGCGGTGTGGGCCGAGGATCCTGCGTATCCGGGCCTCACCGCAGTTTTGGACGACCTTGAAGTGCAGGTCCATCGCGTCCCGGTCGACGAGCAAGGCATCGATGTCGCCGCCGGCGTCCATGCCTGCCCACAGGCGCGGGCAGCCTTCGTGACGCCGTCCCATCAATACCCCTTGGGCATGCCCCTAAACATGGCACGGCGACAGGCGCTGATCGGGTGGGCGCAAACGCGACGGGCCTGGATCGTCGAGGACGACTACGACAGCGAGCTGCGCTACGCGGGCCATCCCTTTCCGTCCATGCAGGGACTTTGCACATCGCGGGTGATCTACCTTGGCACGTTCAGCAAGGTCCTGTTTCCCTCCCTGCGCCTCGGATACGTTTTCGCGCCGAAACCGCTCGTCCGCGCGTTCACGGGTGCCCGTGCCATCCTCGACAGGCACTCCCCGACGGCCGACCAGTGTGTCCTGGCCGCCTACATGAAGGAGGGCGCGCTCGAAGCCCACATCCGGCGGATACGCGGTCTTTACGCCGAGCGTCGCACGATCCTGTTGAGCGCCCTCGTGGATGTCCCGGAAGGATGCTGCGTCCAACCGAGTGACCAGGGCATGCACATCCTGCTGTGGCTGCCAAACGGCACGGACGACATCGAAATCGCCCGGCAGGCAAAAGCCGCGTCTGTTTCGGTTAGGCCGATCTCCCCGATGTACGGCGACGCCAAGGGGCGACCGGGACTGATGCTTGGCTTCGGAGGCTTTTCCCGTGAGGAGTTGGAAGGGGCCGCCCGCACCCTGCGCACCATCCTCGGCAAGTTGGTTCCAAACACGCTTGCTGAAAGTGGTTCAGTAAAATTTCCTCAGAATGGCTCTACATAATGGACCTCTTTCCAGGACGTGACGGGGTGCCAAAAGGCAGGGTTACCAATGACCGAGGATGGCTCCTTATGACCAACTCCCCGAACACAACGAATCCGATGTCCCTTCCCGACAACCTGCCGCCCCCGGTAGACGACGGTGGGGCCGATCATCTGACTGGCATGCAGATGCCGGGCATCGCGCTCCGCGCGACCTCGGGCGAGGTGGTGGACCTCTCCATCTTTCCGGGCCGCGCGGTCGTCTATGCCTATCCGATGACCGGCGTTCCCGGCGTCGAGTTACCGCTAGGTTAGAACGACATCCCCGGGGCTCGCGGCTGCACGCCGCAAACCTTGTCGTTTCAGACCCAGAAGGACGCCATTGCAGCCTTTGGCGTCTCGGTCTTCGGATTGAGCACGCAAACGCCGGAGTACCAGAAGGAGCTGTCCGACCGATTGAAGCTTTCGTTCCCCATCCTAAGCGATGCCGATTTCAAGCTCACCGACACGCTGCGCCTGCCAACGATGGCTGTGGAGGGCATGCGGCTGATCAAGCGGCTTACCCTCGTCATCAAGGATGGTGTGATTGAGCACGTCTTCTATCCGGTCTTCCCTCCGAACAGATCGGCCGCTGAAGTCGTCGCCTGGTTGCAAGACAACACGGCTCCCGTGCACGGCGCGGGTGTGTTGATGTACACGACTTCGGACTGCCCTTATTGCAAGGCAGCCAAGGCGCTCCTGTCCGAGAAGGGAGTTGCCTTCATCGAGATCGACGTCGATCGAGATCCAGAAGCGGCAAACGTCATGGTCGCCCACAGCGGCGGCCGTCGTACGGTGCCGCAGATTTTCGTCGGTTCGACCCACATCGGCGGAGGCGATGATCTTCAGACCCTCGATCAGTCCGGACGCCTGGACGACCTCCTTCTACGAGTTCTTCGCGGATAATTGCCATTGGCACTCCGGGCTTCGTGCCAAGGCGCATGTGGCGGTTCCTTCATTTGCTGGGGATGGTTGCGGCCCGGGCGCAAAGCGGTACGACAAGGAGAAGCGCGGCCAGAAGCCAGAATGACGTTAGCAACCCGACGTGATGGGACAAGAAGCCGATGCCGGCGGGACCGACGAGCATGCCCGTATAGCCAGCGGTGGTGATCGAGGCGACCGCAAGCCCGGAGGGCATGATGGTTTGAGAACCCGCGAGCCGAAGCAGCACGGGGACGATGTTCGATGCTCCGAGCCCGACGAGGACGAATCCCGACAGGGCCAGCCATCCGACGGGTACACCCAGGACGACAACGAAGCCAAGTACGGCCGCCAGCCCGCCGAAGAGGATCGTCCTTCGATCTCCCAGCCGAGCCGTCAACGCATCGCCGACCAGACGGCCGCCAGTCATGGCGATCGCGAACAGCATGTAGGCGAGGCCGCCTTGCCTCGTCTCGACCAGACCCGCCCCGGTGATGAGGAGCGCACTCCAATCAAGGACGGCGCCCTCAACGAAGAAGATGATCGCCGCAAGCGCTGCGAGAAGAAGGACAATGCCACGTGGCAGCGCGAAATGCGGCCCGTCACTCGCCTGAACTGACTTCAGGAAACGGGGCCATGCGACAGCCATGGAGACTGCCATCACGGCTGCGGCCATGAGGGTTGCGGTAAGAACGCTGAACGATGCGGAAAGGAGCGACGTCATGAATGTCGCCCCGGAGAAGCCACCGATGCTGAAGAGGGCATGGAAGCCGGACATCAGTGGCGTCCCCGCCGATTTTTCCACCTCGATCGCATGAGTGTTCGCCGCGACGTCGATCGAGCCGAGCGAAGCACCGAAGGCGAGAAGTGCCAGGCCGAAGGTCAGTGGCGTGCTGGCCACTGCGAGGAGAGGCAAAAGGAGTGCCAAGCCGAAGCCGCCGGCAAGGATCACGGGCCGGCTCCCGTACCTTGCGCTCGCCGGGCCCGCAGCCAGCATTGCGGCTATCGAGCCGAGGCCGAGGCAGAGGAGGAGAAGCCCAAGCGTCCCATCATCCACTCCGAGCCGGGACTTGGCGAACGGCACAAGCGGCGCCCAGCAAGCGACGCCGAATCCAGCGACGAAAAACGTAAGACGCATCGCGAGGCGAGTGCCTGGCCGATCAGCAGACAACATTGAGAACGCCGGTTAGATATGGTGCGGGCAGCTTGGCGTCACGCGGGTACCACGGGCGGGATCGAAGCTCCTGCCTAGACAGAATGCTCGGTAACGGCTTCCGGACATCCGGCTCGGCGGCTTTACGGTTATGGTGTCAGTAAGCGGACAGCCAGCTTTCCAACCAACTTCGCCATTCCCAGTGCGCATTGAAGCGCCCAGTTGGTGGCCCTTGGCTACCTTATGCCGGAGAAATCAGTTCAGATCCTCAGCGAGCATGGCGGCGTACACTGCCTGGCCAAGTGGGGTCGCTTGGTACCGGATACTCGTGTAGGCGCCGTCCTCGAAAACGCGGTCACGCTTCACGAGCTTGTCCAAGGGCCAATAGCCAAGGATCGGCTTCAACGCTCGCGACCAGGGACTGAGGTCGAACCGAGCGTTGCAGGGTTCCTGGTCCTTGGACACGGCGTCCGGGTTGCCGTGGGCCAGCATCGCCCGAAAACTGGCTCGCCCCGCCTTCTTCCCGCGCGCGACGACCATGATCTCCTCGACAAGAAGGTCGACATCCGTGTCGGTTGCATGCCCGACTGGGAGCACGGCCGCAGCAAAGTGATCGGCTTCGTCGGCCTCACGGTGCCGCATCTTGCCCGGGCGCTTGTCGACGTACGCCACGGAGCACTGGTCGCGACATCGGCGCTGCTCGGAGCCATCCTTCTTTTGGTCAGCGACCTTGCCAGCCGTGTGGTCCTTGCCCCGCAGGAGCTTCCTGTCGGTATCGTCACGTCCGCCGCGGGCGCGTTGTTCGTGCTCGCCGTAGTTCTGCGGAGGTGAAGGACGAAGCGGTAGTCCGCAACTGCTGACCCGAGGATACGATCCGCGCCCGGCATCCCCCACGAACATCGCCAGCAATCGTCATCTAACTTGTAATGGTATTACATAACGTTTAGGAGGCTTCATCGCTTTGGGTCGGAAAGATCGAACGGCAGGTCGAAGGGCGTGTGTGTTGGAGGCCCGGCGAGAACGATCGTCGGAGAACGCATCCCTTCATCCCGGAAACGGGCACGGTGCCGTCTCCCTCGGAACCACCCCAACCAGTGAGGCAACCTATGAAGATGACCATCCTGAGGTTCGGCCTCGTGTCATGCCTTGTGGCATCTGCCCTGCCGACGCACGCGCTAGCCGACCCGTTACGCGTCGTGGCCAGCTTTTCCGTCATCGGCGATTTCGCAAAGCAGGTTGGCGGCAACCACATCGAACTGATCACGCTCGTAGGTCCGAACGCGGACGCCCATGTCTACGAACCACGTCCGGCTGACGCAAGGGCACTAGCCCGCGCCGACGTCGTCCTCGTTAACGGCCTCGCCTTCGAAGGCTTCCTGCCGCGACTTGTCGAGTCGAGCGGTACCCAGGCTCCCATGGTGAAGCTGACTGATGGTGCCGATGTCCTGACCGACCCGAACGGCGGCCACTACCACTTCACCAACGGTCAGGCGAGTTTCCACGCCACACCCAACGACCCGCATGCTTGGCAATCGGTCGGCAACGCGAAGGTGTACGTCCGGAACATCGCTAGCGCTTTCTGCGCGGCGGACAGCGCCAACTGCGAGGATTACGATGCCAATGCCAGGACCTACCAGGCCACGCTCTCGGCTCTCGACACCCAGATCAAAGAGGCGATGGCAAAGGTTCCTGCCGACCGTCGCGTCGGCGTGATCGGCCACAACGCCTTCCGGTACTTCGAGCGCGACTACGGCGTGACGTTCCTGTCCCCGCAAGGCGTGTCTACGGGCTCCGAGGCTTCGGCGGCCGACGTAGCGTCCCTGATCCGCGAAATCCGCAAGCGACGTGCGGTGGCGGTCTTCGCCGAAAACATCTCGAACACCCGGCTGGTCGAGCAGATCGCCTCCGAGGCAGGCTTCACCCTCAGCGGAACGCTCTACTCGGACGCCCTGTCCACCGACGACGGCCCTGCGTCCAGCTACGCCGACATGATGCGCCACAATGCGCGGACCATCGTCGAGGCCTTCGCCGCCGACTGAGCGCCTTCTGGCCCTTATCCCCTTCATCCCCACTCAATGGAGAAGACAATGCTGCGAACTCTTACGTGCGTGACGGGCATCTCACTCGTCTTGGCGGCCAACGCCATGGCACAAGAGGCCGACCAGGACCGCGACGACGTCACGCTCTATCGTGTCTTCGTCGGCGATCACGCCGATCCGAAGGTCACGGCGTTCGACCTCGGCGCGCCGGACAAGCGGTGGACGTTCGAGACGACCGGGCAAAGCAAGCTTTACGCCGTCGACAACGGAGCAGCCGTCGCGGCAGTCCAGTCCGACAAGGATGCCGTTCACTTCATCCAGAGTGGCATCGTCCTCCACTCCCATGGCGACCACTCCGACATCGCCATTGCCGATCCGGTGGCCGTCGAAGGCCCGCTGACGGGACCGCGCCCCTTCCACTTGATCGACCATGGCGGCAAGGCAGTGATCAACTTCGATCGCGGCGGCTACGCCGAGATCGTCGACGCGCACGAACTCTCCGAGGGCAAGGTCGAGGCGCGCCGCCTTCCGCAGGGACGGGCCCATCATGGCTACGCCGCCCCGATCGGCAGCGCCTGGGTGACGAGTGTTGCCTCCGACGCCCCTGTCGAAGGCGATGCGGCGCCCAAGCGTCTCGGCCTGCAACAAGTGAAGCCGGACGGCACACCTGTCGGAGAGGTCGCGACCTGCACCGGGATCCACGGTGAGGCCTTCTCCGGGGCTTATCTGGCGACGGGTTGCGAGGAGGGAATCCTCACCGTTACCGCGGGCCCCGATGCACCCTCGTTCAAGATGCTGCCCTACCCGGCGGACCTGCCAGCGGGTGAGATGACGGGAACTATCCTAGGCTCGAAGAGCATGCAGGTGTTCCTCGGCAATCTTGGCGACAAGGGCCTGGTCGTGGTCGATCCCGTCGACGAACCCCATTTCCGGCACATCGAACTGCCTTTCAGGCGCATCGACTTCGTCCTCGATCCTGCCAACGCCCGCTTCGGCTACGTGCTGACAGAGGATGGCACGCTTCACCAGATCGACGTCCTCAACGGCAAAGTGGCCAAGAGTGCCCGGGTGACCGAACCCTACTCGATGGATGGCCACTGGAACGACCCACGTCCGCGGCTCGCACTGGCCGGGAACGAGGTGGTCATAAGCGACCCGAAGGCCGGGATGGTTCGCCGCATCGCCAGGGATACACTGAAGGAGGCCGGGACCATCCCCGTCGAGGGCATGCCGTACAACATCGTCGTGGCCGGCGGCAGCGGCGTCGTTCATGAGGGCAACGGCCTCGATCACGCAGGTCACGCCCATAGCCATGGCGACCCGAAGATCTACGCAGGCTACTTCGAGGACAGCCAGATCAAGGACCGCTCACTGTCGGATTACGCGGGCGACTGGCAGTCCCTGTACCCTTATCTCCGGGACGGCACGCTGGATCCTGTCTGGGCGCACAAGGCCGAGAGTGGCACGATGGGTGCCGACGAGGTCAAGGCCGAGTACGAGACGGGCTATCGCACGGACGTGGAGCGCATCACGATCGAAGGCGACATCGTGACCTTCTACCGGGATGGCAAGCCGTTGAAGGGGACCTATGCCTCCGACGGCCGCGAGACGTTGACCTACAAGAAGGGCAACCGCGGCGTCCGCTTCATGTTCAAGAAGACCAACGGCGACGCCGGGGCCCCGCAGTTCATCCAGTTCAGCGACCACGGGATCGCGCCAGCCAAGGCGGACCATTACCACCTCTACTGGGGCAACGATCGTGCCGCCCTGCTGAAGGAGGTCACGAACTGGCCGACCTACTACTCGTCCTCGCTGAACACCAAGGAGATCGTCAGCGAGATGATGGCACACTGATCTGAAGCCACCTGCACTCATGAGCGCCCGGCCCCAGAGGTCGGGCGTTTTCATTTTGGGCGTAGGCGCCGAAGAGGCGACAGTCGATGTCGTCGAACCAGAACCGTTGGGGCGAAACCGGTTGTCTAATCAGCATTGATTTCGGCTTACCCCTGGCCAATCTCCCGACGGACCAGCTGCCTCGGACATCATTACGTCACTGCCACACGACCGTGCGAAGCCCCCCGAAGGGGAGAGCCCGTAGCGGAAGCATTCGCACCCGACGCGCGCTAGCGGGTCGGGTCATGCAGCCTGTCCAGATAGAAGATCCGATAATGATCACAGACGTTATGATTATACTCGCTCCCTGGCAGCAGATACACGCGTGTCGCGTTTGAGCAGCTTGCGAAGCCCGATCCATGGCACTGTACGCGGTGCTGGGCTGGGGGGAGATTTGCGCCCTCGAGGCCGTTATGACTTCCGGGACGTTGCAACCCAACTAGGCTTGGTAATCGAAGGCGATCGACAATCTCGCGTCTGCAGCCTGACCTTTGGAATGCGTCAGCTGTCAACTGCCCTACCCGACGGACGGCGACAGATCACGGGCCTCCTGATGCCGGGAGACTATCTCGGTCTTACCGACGACGAGGTCCATTCTGCTACAGCAGAAGCGGTCGGAGCGGCGACGCTGTACAACTTCTCGACCAGCCACATGGGGGGACTGGTGGAGCGCTTTCGGACGGACCGGGCTCCGGATTTTGGCTGACTCGACGTCGGTCAAGTTCGGCAAGAACTAGTGTACGTTACCCCTTCGGAACCAGAACTGCGGTCCGGAGGCGTCCCGGCAATGCCGAGACGCCCCTTTTGACTCAGCCCTCTTCCGCTTCCTGGTTGACCGAGGACTCTGCAAGATCCGATAAAATCTCGTCCGTGTTCTCTTCCTCGATCAACGTCTCCTTGAGAAGCTCGGCAGCTTCTTCCAGACCGAGCTGGTTCGCCCAGGCATACAACGTTCCGTAGCGAGTGATCTCGTAGTGCTCCACCGCCTGCGCCGCAGCGATGATCCCCGCGTCAAGTGCTTCGGACCCGGCAAACTCCTCGATTACCTCTTCGCCTTCAGCGATGATCCCGAGGATTGCCTTGCACTCGACGCCTTCCGCCTTCGCCCCGATGATCCCGAACACATCATCGAGACGCTTGATCTGGTTCTTGGTCTCCTCCAGGTGGACGCCGAGCGCCACTTTCAAATCTTCCGAAGATGCTGCGTCCATCAGCGCCGGCAGCGCTTTCAAAATCGCATTCTCGGCGAAGTAGGTGTCCCTGAGCTGGTGAACGAAAAGGTCATTCAAGGTCTGGCCGCTCATATCGTCTCCCGGGGTTCAAAGGCGCGATCGTCGCGCCTGGTGTGGCCTCGTAGAACCTTGCCTAGGCGCCTCCGTTCCGACGCAGTGCCGAAATTGAAAAGGCGCGTAGGATGATCTCGCCCAAACGCTGCTGCGCGGGCAGCCGCCGCATAGTTTCGAGCGCCAGAATCACCATATGGATCGATCGACGACGTCTGTTTGCCGCTTCGTCACGACGTCCGCTCGTTCGGCCTTTCTCTACACAGGATCAAAGATGACCTACCAAGCCGCTCCCGATCGCTACGACAATGCCAGCTTCCGCCGCGTCGGTCGCAGCGGGCTCTTGCTGCCGCCCCTCTCCTTCGGCCTCTGGCACAATTTTGGCGACAGCATCCCGCTAGAACGCCAGCGCTCGATCATCTTCAAGGCCTTCGACCTCGGCATCACCCATTTCGATCTCGCCAACAATTACGGTCCGCCCTACGGCAGCGCCGAGATCAATTTCGGCCGCATGCTGAAGGAAGACCTCGCGGCCTATCGCGACGAGTTGGTGATCTCGACGAAGGCCGGCTGGGACATGTGGCCAGGTCCCTACGGCCAGGGCGGGGGTGGTCGCAAATACATGCTAGCCAGCCTAGACCAGAGTCTGAAGCGGCTCGGCATCGACTATGTCGACATATTCTATTCCCACCGATTCGACGCCGATACGCCGCTTGAGGAGACCGCTGGCGCGCTGGCTACCGCGGTCCAGCAGGGCAAGGCGCTTTACGTCGGCATCTCATCCTATTCGGGCACCAAGACTCGCGAGATCGCTAAGCTCCTCGCCGCGCGGAACGTGCCACTGCTGATTAACCAGCCAGCCTACAACATGTTCAACCGCTGGATCGAGGCAGACCTGCTCCATGCCGCCGAAGAGACCGGCGCCGGCATCATCGCATTTACCGCACTGGCGCAGGGCCTGCTGACCGACAAATATCTCGGCGGCATTCCGGCCGATGCCCGCGTCAACCGACCGGGCGGTGCCTCGCTGCGCGCCGAACATCTTAGCAAGGAGAACATCGCCAGGGTCCGGGCGCTCGATGCCATCGCCAAACGGCGCGGCCAGACACTGGCCCAGCTGGCGCTCGCCTGGGTCCTGCGCGATCCCCGCGTTACCTCGACGCTGATCGGCGCAAGCTCCCCGGAGCAGGTTGGCGAGAACGTCGCCGCCCTCGACAACCTCGCCTTTACCGCCGAGGAGCTGGCCGAGATCGACCTTCACGCGGTGGAGGGCGGCATCAACCTGTGGGACAAGCCCTCGCACGATCAGTCGATCTGACAAGACATGGCCGCCAGTGTCAGCGGCGGCCCTGTCGAGTTCCTTGAGGCTCTACAGTTTGGAAGGTTAGCCATGAGCACGACACCAAGAACCAAGTTCCGCCCGACGGGCGTGGCCGCCAAGATGGGACGCGTTCACAGCGACACACCAGATGCTCTCGGCATGGCCCGCGCCGTCCACGCAGTAATTCGGCAGTTCCTTCAGCGGCCGCTTTCACGGACTAGGTTGATCGCGTCTATCGAACTAAGTTTATGTGCTGGCGAGACCAGCCGGAATCGTTTTCAGCGTTGTGACCGTGGTGGCACTAGGCGAATTCGCAACAGTACAGGCTGTTTGTCAGGGTGTCAGGATCGAAAGCGGCTTACAGCATTCTCGCCGATCCGGAAAAGATTTCCGATTACAGGTTGGGACGTAAACTGACGGGCAGCTTGCGAGCGGAGGCCGTGCGGCGCCGCTCGGATCGGACCTGTCCGATGAAGTTGCCAGCGAGCGCCGACGTAGTGGCATCTGCCGATCGGGCAGCTTGAACCAACCTGACTACTGCGTCGGGTCCACCCAACACCAACGCCTCGCCCCTAGGAAAGGGTCGGGCGTGATACTGGCGCGCACTGTCAGGTTCAGTGAGTGGCATTGGCCATCTTGAAGGCGAAGTCGCGGTAGGAGTGCAGCGGGCGGCCGAGCATCTCGACCAGCGGCTCGACGTCGCCTTCTTCGGGGATCATGCCGTCGCTGTCGCCGAGGTCCTCGTTGGTCGTCTGCGCCGCGGCGTTGTTGACGAGCACGTTGATTCCGCCAAGCTCAGCGACGGTCCGCTCGACCAGCGAGACGCAGTGGTCGGGGTCGCGGATGTCGCCCGGTAACTGGAGGCACCGCCGGCCCGCCTTCTCGACCCAAGCCTTCGTGTCGTCGGCGTCGGCCTGCTCCTCCGGCAGATAGGAGATCGCGACGTCCGCTCCCTCCCGGGCATAGGCGATCGCGACCGCCTTGCCGATGCCGGAGTCGCCGCCGGTAATCAGCTCGGCGCGGCCGTCGAGCAGGCCCTTGCCGACATACGACTCCTCGCCGTGATCGGGCTTGGTACGCATCTGTTGGGGTTCGGAGGGAAGGTAGTGGGCTGGCTGGTCCAAGGATCTTCGGTCATCGAGCTTCCTGTTCGTAGAGGAGAGTTCGAGAAGCTGCCGAAGGCCCCGTTCGCTGCCGTCGCTCATTGCAATGCATCGTGTTCGTCGATCCAGCCCTACTGGGCCCCCGTGTCACCCAGAGGTTTTCGATACGACCCGCTCGCGATGAATGACGTATAGGCCCGCACTCACGATGATGGCGATCCCAGTCCACGTCATGCCTGCCGGGAAGTCGCCGAAGAACAGGAAGCCGAAGAGCGTCGCCGTCACGATCTCGAGGTAACCCAATGGCGCCAGCGTGGACGACGGTGCAAGGGATAGCGCGAAGGTCATGGCGAGATGGCTTACGGTCGCTGCGATGCCTACCGAGAGACAGGACCACCAGACCACCCCTTCCGGAAGCAAGAAGCGGATTGGTGCGACCTCCGCAAAGCTGCCAAAGGCCACGAGGGGCAGGCAGAGAAAGCTAGCCGCCAAGGCCGTATGAAGTTGCATCGTGACGGGGTGCTGAATACGGCTGAGATGCCTTGTCACGAGCATGTATAGCGCGAAGCAGAAGGCACTGCCGATCGGGAACAGGGCCGTGGTGCCGAAGCGGGCGAAGGAAGGCTGGATCACCAACACTGTCCCGAAGAATGCCACGACCGAGGCGCCGATCCGGCGCGGTCCGACCTGCTCCTTCAGGATGAACCGCCCCATCAGCAACAGGATGAAGGGAGACACGAAGGCGATAGCCAGAGCGTCGGCGATCGGCATTACGCGGACGGCGGCGACGAAGCAGAACGTCGAGCCTATCGCGACGAGCGCGCGGAGCAACGTCAGCCGTACGACCCTTCCGTCAATCCTCATCGGCAGGCTCATGGCAAGGGCAACAGGCGCCATGAGTAAAGCCTGAACCACGAAGCGGGCCAGCGTCACCGTTCCCGCTGAAACCGTTTGGACGGCCATCTTCGACGCGACGTCGATCAAGGGCGCAACGATGCAGAAGACGAGCATCAGCCCGATGCCGGGCAAGACCCGGTCCAAGCTCGGCTGAGGAAGTGGAGGAACGGCGGCGGCACGGCTCATTTGCTCGGGCTAGCCTGCAACGCCGTCCACGTCTAGTCGCAAGGCCCCTCTTCGATGCCCATCGCTCACGGCTACCTGAGCCGGACCGTCCGAAGGGCCACCAGGCGCCTCCACACTTGTCGCCGCCTGCATGTTGCGCTTCCCCGGCGCCGGCAATCCCGAGTTCGGACACCTCACCGCCTCCCTGTGCCTTGGCGGCCTTCGCCGCCTGGAGCATGGCGTAGGTCTTGCCGACCCCGGGCGCGGCGCCGAGGAAGATGCGCAAGGATCCCCTGCCCTCGCGTTCAGCGGCGGCGATCAGTGCGTCGGGCGAGGCCCGTTGGGGTTGGTCGGCACCCATCGGCTCGCCTTACGGCTTCGGTACTTCTTGGTCGAGCGCGAGGTTCAGCTCGAGGACGTTCACCCGGGGATCGCCAAGGATGCCCAGCGTGCGGCCCTTGGTATGAGCGGCAACGAGTTCCGACACCTTCGCCGAGGCCATGCCGCGGGCCGTGGCGACGCCGGCGACCTGAGCCTGCGCGTAGGCTGGCGAGATGTCAGGATCGAGGCCGCTGCCGGAGGTGGTGATTGCGTCGGCCGGGATCGGGCCGGTGATACCTGAGGCACGCATGGCGTCGGCGTCCGTCTTCAGGCGGTCGGCGAGCTTGGCCGACGTCGGGGCGAGGTTGGTGCCTGATGAGGCGCTGGCGTCATAGCCAGTGCCGGCGGCCGACGGGCGAGGCTTAAAGTATTCCGGACGGGTAAAGGACTGACCGATCAGGCTGGAGCCGACCACCTTGCCGTCACGCATGACAAGGCTGCCGCTGGCGGCATCCGGGAAGACGACCCCGGCAACGCCTGTCATGGCGAAGGGGTAGGCAATGCCCAGGACGGCGCTGAGGATGACGAGAAGGCTGAGCGCGGGGCGAACTTGCGAAAGCATGGGAGTTCCTTTGGAACGAAGATGTTGAGCCTGACAGGCGGTCCCTACCCGGATGGGAAGGGACCGGACTGCGGTCAGACGAGGCCGAGGCCGGCGATGACCATGTCGATCAGCTTGATGCCGACAAAGGGCACGAGAATGCCGCCGAGGCCGTAGATCAGGAGGTTGCGGCGCAGGATCGAGCCGGCGTCGCCGGGCGTGTACTTCACCCCCTTCAGCGCCAGCGGGATCAGGGCGACGATGACGAGCGGGTTGAAGATTACCGCCGAGAGGATCGCGCTTTCCGGCGAGGCGAGGCCCATGACGTTGAGGAGGCCGAGCTCGGGGATCGCGGCGATGAACAGCGCCGGGATGATCGCGAAGTATTTCGCGACGTCGTTGGCGATCGAGAACGTCGTCAGCGCGCCGCGGGTCATCAGGAGCTGCTTGCCGATGCCGACCACCTCGATAAGCTTCGTCGGATCCGAGTCGAGGTCGACCATGTTGCCGGCCTCGCGGGCGGCCTGGGTGCCGGTCTGCATGGCGACGCCGACATCGGCCTGGGCGAGCGCCGGGGCGTCGTTGGTGCCGTCGCCGCACATGGCGACCAGCCTTCCCTGCCGCTGCTCGTTGCGGATGTAGTTCAGCTTGTCCTGCGGCGTCGCCTCGGCGATGCCAGCCACTTCGCCCACCGCTCGTCCTGCGAGGCCATCGCCTCAGCACAGGTTACCATTCTGCGTTGGGTCAGCTCTGCTCGTAGGAAAGCGACGTGGATGGCTCCGGAGCAAGAGCCCGACATGGCCATAGTCGACGACCTCGCGAGATTGCTTACTGATCTAAAACGGAAACACCCCCGCCGGGGAAGACCCGGCGAGGGTGTCAGCCAATGTCCGTTGCGGTGGGACGAAAAGCTGGGTCTCTTGGCGTCGGGTCTGGGAGGAACGGCCGCAGCGAATTCGGTGAATCCGTTAGCGGAACGACTGGCGAGCCAAAGCCGGGATGTCTGCACGCACGATGCCGAGGTTGTCGAATTCACGCTGCGAGAGACGGTCAGTTCAGGCGCGGTGTTGCGATAGCGGACAATTTGCGGCGTCCATAACTCCGGCGGAAGGGAATGCCCGGTAGCCGTGCCCCTTGCTTAGCTGTAGCCCCCGCCGGCGCGCTGTTCGGATGCTTCACGCTGGGCATCCACCATGTCGTCGGAGCTGACTTCCCGACCATTGGCGTCGATCCCGCCGACATTCTCTCCGGCCGACTTGGGAAATTGGCTCCGCTCTACATTGGCCTTGTCAACGGATGCCACAGGGGCGGACCCGGTACCGCCCTGGGCTCTGACGCTCGGGATGTGGCGAGTGTCGAAGTAGGTGCGGAAGGAGGTGATGCGGTCGCCAACGCCTACCAGAACCGTGACGCCTCCATACGTGAAGGGCTTGCCGTTGAACGAGCCCTGGCTGGTCCATTCCAGGAAGGCGGTGCCGTCCTTCTCAGTGACGGTGCGAAAGTCCGAGCTGATCTCGTCGAAGGCATCGCGATATTGCGACCAGAAAGCCTTGGCTGCATCCACGCCACCGCTTTCGTGCTGCACCAAGGGACTGGCGACTTCCGCGTCCTCGGCAAACAGGCCGGCGATGGTGTCTGCGTCACGATCGTTTTCGAGGCGCTTGAGAGCGGCTATGAAGTTTTGGGTTAAGTCGGGCATGCGGTCCTCCTCATGATCTGATGAGACGAACAGACCGGGGCCCGCCGATGTTCCCGGGACGGCAGCGCACGCCATTTGCGGCGGGTCACGCTACATATCCCGTTAGCTCTATGGCGCCACCGCCTCCTTGCTCGGGAGCGTTACCGCTTGCGCTCGGCCGCCGCGTCGCACGCCTCGCGACTCGGACCGTGCTTCTCGATGATCTCGCGGGCCTGCTCGGCCGCCAAGCCGTGCTTCTTGGCGAAATAGTTCACCTCATAAGGCTCGGTAGCGGACACCTTCGCCCTGTCGCGCCCGTCGGTCTTCTTCTTGTTGTCTGCCATCTCTGTCTCTCCGTGGTTCTTTCAGGGTTTCGCCACTGAAGCACCGTCGCCCGATCGAGTCGATGCGACAGCGCTTCTGGATGGCGTCGCCCTCAGTACATCGGCCGACCTTTTGCCGCCGGAGATCCGGGGCGCAAGCTTCGGCCTATGGCAGTCGCTCAACACGATCGGCGCCTTCTCGGACCGCTCCCCACCGTCGGTTCGCGGCCTCCTGGCAGTTCTCCGCAATCAGCGGCGACTTCGGCACCTTCCGCTGGGGCCGGTTAGGCCGCTGCCAGGGACGGCCCCATGAGGCCATAACGAATTTCAAATACCTCGGCTGTCATCGGTTTTCCGTAGAGATATCCCTGGCCCTCGCTGGCTATGCCGCGCATGAAGTCCGCCTGACCGGGGAACTCGATTCCCTCCGCGATGATCTCGAGATCGAAGCCTTGGGCCATACGCGCGATGGCCTCGACGATGGTCTGGTCCTGGCGGCTCGACGCGATGTTGGTGACGAACGACCTGTCGATCTTCAGCCGCGTGACGGGGAAGAACTTCAGCATCGTCAACGAGGCATATCCGGTTCCGAAGTCGTCGAATGCGATGCCGACGCCGGCGGCCTTAAGCTGCTCCAACTGCCCGACGATATGGCCGTCGTCCTTCAGGATGATGTTCTCGGTTACCTCGAGTTCCAGTCCGCCGGGGGCGAGACCGCACTCTCGCAGGATGGCCTCGACGGTCTCGGCAAATCCCTCGATGCGAAACTGGGCGGCGAAGAGGTTCACGCCCATGCGCAGGTTCGGCACTCCCATGGCGCGCCAGCGGACGGCCTGTTCGCAAGCCGTGCGCAGGATCCATTCCCCGACGGGTGCCGCGAGCAGGCCGCTCTCGAGAATGGGCAGGAAGGCAGCCGGCGTGAGCACGCCCCGGGATCCGCAGTTCCAGCGGAGGAGTGCTTCGGCTCCGACGAGGGCGCCGTCCGACAGTCGCACCTGGGGCTGGTAATAGAGTTCGAAATCCTTGTGCGCCCATGCTTCGACGAGCTTGAGGACGGTGTCGCTCCGCTCGATGGCCACATCCCGGAGGTCGCAGGTGAACAAGCGGGTTCGACCCTTGCCTTCCGCCTTGGCGGCGTAAAGCGCGAGATCGGCATCGTTGACGACTTGATCGGCGGTCGCACCCGGTTCGTCAAAGAAGGAAATCCCGACGCTCGCGGAGATCCGGATGGTGCGATCGCTCCGTTCGATCGGTTGCTCGACGATGGCGATGATGCGGTTGCCAAGTGCAACGGCACGGGTTCGATCGGCAGTCTCCGGGATCAGGACGGCGAACTCGTCGCCACCCAGCCGAGCGACGAACGTATTGTCGTCTAGCGTCGCAGACAGCCGCTCGCCGACGGTCTTGAGTACCGCGTCGCCCCCGGCGTGCCCCATAGCGTCGTTCACGGCCTTGAAGCCGTCGAGATCGAACAGTAGCACTGTGAAGACTTGCCCCGTTTGCATGCGGTCGGCGACAAGGTCGGCCAGCACTTCCGAGAACCGCGTGCGGTTGGCAAGGCCCGTCAAGGGATCGAAGAAGGCAAGCGTCCTGATCTTCGCCTCGCTCGACAGGCGTTCCCGCTGGTCCCGGACCGCGACGACCGTGACTGTCTGGTCGCCCATGACCACATCTCGCCGCAGGACGCGGACGGGAAGGAGCTGACCGCCAGCCCCGAGGAGCCTTGCGTCCCGCTCCTCGTGCTGCGGAAGGTCGGAAACGACGAGACCGGGCAGCAGGTCGGACAGTCCGGTTCCCGTCAGGTCCGCGCGCGACAGGCCTGACAGGCGCTCGAGGCTGTCGTTGACCGACGAGATCGTCTCGCCGTTGCAGATGGCCAGGCCCTCCACGGCAAGATCGGCCAGTTCGCGCAGGCGCAAGTGGTCGCGACGGAGCCGCGCGCGGGCGTCGAGCGCAAAACGGAGGCCGATGACGGCGAGGGCAAGAAGACCGGACGACACGGCCGCAACGATGGGTGCCAAGACTTCCGGCGGCAAAGTTCGCCGCGGCAGGACGATGCGGGGATCAAACGTCAGGCTAAGGGCCGCCATGCCGCCGAGGTGCAGCACCGCGATGGACAGGAGTAGCAGGGGGGCAGCGACGTGACGGATCTTCTTCCGGCGCTCGCCCGCGGCAACCAAAGCCAGACCGGAGATCGGCAGGCTGACGAGGAGCGACGTCGCGACTAGACCGAAGTCCCATGCGATCTCGCCGCGAACCACGTACGAAGCCTGCCCGACGTAATGGAGGGCCCCGACGCCGAGCCCCAGCATCGTGCCGGCCGCAAAGCGTCGCGGCCGCTTCTGGCGGCCGACCGCAAGCACGAGGCCGGCCCCGATGCCGACGACGCCAAGAACAAGGGATAGGACTGTCAGGATCGGGTCGAAGCCGGCTTCCATGCCCGGCTGGAAGGCCAGCAACGCGATCATATGTGTTGCCCATGCGGTGCACCCCGCTGCAAGCACGCTCGACCACGCCCAGATGGCCCGTGCGCGTCCCGCGGATCGGCCTGCGTGCTTGGCGATGGAGAACGAGCCGTAGACACCAACGGTGCAAACGATGGCAGCAAGGATCAGCAAGCGGCTGTCGTTGGCTTCCTGCATGCAGTTGAGCACGGTCAGCATTTGAGACGACTCATCGGGAGCTTCGCCTGCTTGAGGGGGACATGAGATACCTGACCGTCATGCTACGGCCGAGAGATCCTTTGAACGTAGCCATGCCTCCAGTTCGGACGCCGGCATCGGTCTCGCGATCAGGTAACCCTGCCCCTCGTCGCAGCCCCACTCCTTGAGAAGACGGTAGGCACCCTCCGTTTCGATGCCCTCGGCCACGACGCGGTAGCCAAGGTCCTGGGCCAAGTCGACGACGGACCTGACGAGCGTGCGGTCGCGCTCTGAACCCTCCATGTCACCGACAAACGAACGGTCCACCTTCAGCACCGTCGCGGGAAGCTTCTGGAGGTAGGACAGGTTGCTGTAGCCGCTGCCAAAGTCGTCGATCGCGATCGAGATGCCCGCCGCGCGAATGGCCTGAAGCTGGGTGACGACGCGCGCGGCGTTCCTTGCGACCGCGCTTTCGGTAAACTCCAGCTCCAAGAACCCGGAGAGTACGCCCGCATCCCGGACGAGGCCGAGGATCCGGTCGGCGAAGTCCGGCTCGTCGAGGTTCAAGGCCGATACGTTGATTGACACCTTCATCTCGATGCCTCGAGCGTTCCACTCTGCCATTTGGGCGAGGGCCGTCCTTGCGACCCATTCAGTCAGAGGTTTGGCGAGCGCCGTCTGTTCGACGGACGGGATAAACTCCACTGGCGGGATCGGCCCCAGTTGCGGATGGGTCCAGCGCAGGAGCGCCTCGACGCCTAGGCACGTCCCCGTCCGCAAGTCGACACGCGGCTGGTAGTGAAGGCGGAGCTGGTCATCTGCTTCCAGTGCCGTCCTGAAATCGTTCAGCAACATGAAGCTGCGGGCATGCCTTAGGTCGTGCGAGGGCGAGTAGTCGGCATGTCCTTCATCGGACAGGCCCGCGTCCTCGACGGCGTTCAGCATGCGCCGCAGGACGTCACGCGGCGCCAGCTCGCCGAGTAGGAACACGCACGTTCCCATCGCTGGGGTTGGCGTGACGGGGATGCCATCACACTCGATCGGCGCTCGGAGGAGACCGAGAAGGCTCATTGCCAACTCCTCCCGGTCCCCGCCGAACTCGGGTGTCAGGATGACCGCCAGCCGCGTCGGACCGACGTGGTAGAGCCGCGACGAGTTGCCCATCCACGGACGAAGCATGGCCGCTCCTCCGCGGATCAACGCCTCGGTGAAGCTTCCACCCAGCACTCGCTGGCCCTGGTCGTACTGTTGTTGAGAAACGAGCTCGAACATGATCGCCGCGACGTCGGCGCCGGGATGGTGCCTAGCCAGGTCTTCGATGTCCTCAAACATCTGGTGCTGGTTCGGCAGCCCGGTGACGGCGTCGGATCGACCGATCGTGTTGCTGAGCTCGATCTGGCTCATCACCATGCCAGCGAGGTCCCGCAGCACCTGATGCCCCTCGGCGTCGAGGTCTCGAACCTTGTCGTCGACGACGCAAAGCGTGCCGAGGCCGTAGCCTTGTCGCGTGAAGAGTGGCGCCCCTGCGTAGAACCTGATTCCGGCAAGGGCCAGCGGACTGTCCACGAAACGCGGATCTGCCTGAAGGTCTGGAACCACGAAGATTTCGTTGTCGCCGATGGCATAGCTGCACGGCGCCTGTTCACGCGGGATCTCGGTGATGTCGACGCCGACCTTGGACTTGAACCACTGGCGGTCGCGATCGGTGAGCGAGATCGTTGAAACCGGGGCGTCGAGCAACTTGCTGGCAAGTCGCGTCAGTCGGTCGAAACTGTCGCTCGGAGATGTGTCGAGGAGGTTGAGGTCGCGTAGCGCATTGAGGCGCGCCTCTTCGTTTCTGACGGCGTCGATTACGTAGGCGGTCATCGCATGTCCCTTGGGCTTTGGGGGACAAGCTACGGGCACGGAGGTTAAATTGGTCTGCATTTTGTGCGCTCGACGTCGCGATGGTAAGCGGGAGGTTACGCAGGTGGACCAATTTCGAACGAAGACCGGGGGCAACGGTCCACCGTCGCGTGGGCCGCAGTTCGTCAACCTTCCGCGTGCCGATCGCCCGGGCCGAGGTGGAGGTGTGGCAACGTTGGTCACAACACCTCCGGCCGATCAATCTTGGTCGGCTTCTTCGTTGACCGAGGACTCGGCGAGATCCGACAGGATTTGGTCCGTGTTCTCTTCCTCGATGAGCGTATCTTTAAGGAGTTCGGCAGCCTCCTCGAGACCTAGCTGGTTTGCCCAGGCATACAGAGTTCCGTAACGGGTGATCTCGTAGTGCTCGACGGCCTGCGCCGCGGCAATGATCCCGGCGTCGAGGGCTTCGGACCCGGCGAACTCCTCGATTACTTCCTGGCCTTCCGCGATGATCCCAAGGATCGCCTTGCATTCGACGCCCTCCGGCTTTGCACCGATGATCGAGAAGACGTCCTCGAGGCGCTTGATCTGGCTGCTTGTCTCGTCGAGGTGCACGCCCAATGCCAGTTTCAGATCATCGGAGCTCGATGCGTCCATCAGCGTTGGTATCGCCTTCAGGATCGCGTTCTCCGCAAAGTAGGTGTCCTTGAGCTGGTGAAGGAACAGGTCGTTCAGTGTCTGGTCACTCATGTTGTCTCCCAGGTTCAAACGGCACGATCGACGCGCTGGCCGTACGATCCGGGAACCCTGTTCGGGACGCCCCTGTTCCAGATCCCCGACAAGTTTGGGGAGACGGTCACTAGACCCTCGTGCGGACGCTGCTGCCCCTGCGGACAACGTCGGCGATCCCTTCCCCGAGCGCCTGTCTTTCGGATTCAGAAGAGAACTCACGGACCGCTCAGGGGCGTGCCGGTCTTCGCACAAGATCCGGGCACGCCCCGGGTCTTGTGGGGGCGAGTAGTCGGCATGCCCTCGTCGGAACGGCTTGCTTCCTCGACGGCGCTCAACATGCGTAGCTTGACGTCGTGGGGCGCCAACTGAACGAGCGGGTACACGCAGGTGTCCATCGCGGGTCGGTTTAACGGGAATGCCGTCGCCTCCGATCCAAGCCCGGATCATCCCGGAAGGCTCGTTGCCAGCTCCCCCGGTCCCCGGCAACCCCACGCGTCTAAACGACCGCGATGCGCGTCGGACCGTGCGGTATAGACGGTACGAGTAAGCCATCCGCGGTCATAGCCTGTCCGATCCTCGGCAGATCGAAGCTCCCGTGAAGCTTTCGCCAAACCAGGTTGCTGCAAACTAAACCGATAGCAAGCCATCGGTAAGGATAGGATCTTATACTGATATCGCGTCGTCACACGGCGGGAGTTCCCTCAGTGAAGGCTTGCGACAGTGAAATTTCCTTCCATCGGTTCGGTTGGAATGCGTCATCGGCAGATTGGGCTTCTTGCCTTCGCGATGCTGCCTCTGGCTGCCCTTGTGGCCCTGTATCTCTCGGCCGACTATGGCCAGACGATCAGGACAGCAAAGGACGGGGTGTTCTCCGCAGCGAAACTGGCAGCGGCGACCGAATCCCGGATCTTTGACGAGACAAGGTCTCTTCTGGGAACTCTCGCCCTTGGCCCCGTCGTGACACCCGGCGGCGGCGAGGCCTGCTCGGCGTTCATCGCTGACGTCAGCCGAGCGAACCCTTTCTACAACACGATCGGTGTGGTTGACACCGAAGGTACAATCAACTGCCACAACTCGTTGAGGACCCGCCAGGGGCTGACCGACGTCGATCTCGTAAATCGGATGAAGGCACCGGGCGCGCGGAAGTTTCAGGTCGGCAACTTCGTGATCGGAAGGGTCAGCGGCAAGCCGACCGTCATTTTGGCGAACAGTTTTCCTTCGGCCGACGGCGACTTTACGGGCGCCGTGTTTGCGAGCCTCAGCCTCGATCGACTGACCCACGAGGTCGAGAACGTCTCCGGCGGGGGGAGCCGATCGGTGATGCTGGTCGAACCCGGCACGGACCGTGTCCTGGTCCACTTCCCGCCGCTGCAGGGAACTCCGTTCGGAACGACGTTCCCGGGAAATCCGCTGATGGCTGCCATGCATTCCGCCCAAAACAGTGGGACGGCGGAAGTACGGGGGATTGACGGCGTCGAGCGGGTTTATGGGTTCGCCCCGCTGCCATCCGCAAGAAACATCGTTCTGGCGGTCGGTGAAGATCGCAGCAACCTGATCGCTCCGGTCCGGAACAGACTTGTCCTGTCGATCCTTGGCTTCCTGACCTTCCTGCTGGCGGCCGCTTCGGCGGTCTGGTGGTTGAGCGACCGAACCCAGTTGCGACCGTTGCAAAGCCTCATGGACCTGGCGGGACAGATCGGCCTCGGAAAAGCCGATGTCACGACGCACCTGGAACCGTGGCAGGCTCCCGAGTTGCGCAACCTCGGAGGCGTCCTCGAGCTCATGGCGGTGAGGCTTTCCGACGGACGCAAGGCGGAGGCCATCGTCGCCGAGAGCGAGGCACGTTTCCGCCTGCTGGCCGAAAACACCGCGGACATGATCACATGCTCCGACGAGGGCGGACGGCGCGTTTACGTCTCTCCCGCCAGTCGCGACCTTCTTGGGTACGAGCCCGCGGAGTTGATGGGAAAACAACCGCGTGAGCTCGCGCACCCTGATGACGTCCCCATCGTCGACATCATGATGGCGGAGGTCACGGCCGGCCGCCCGGCCTCCGGGGTCCAGTACCGGGTTGCCCATCGGAACGGCGGATATCGATGGGTTGAAGTTGCGGCGAAACCACTTGATGACGGGGCGGGAACGGTCTTCGTCATGCGAGACATCACCTCCCGAAAGCTGATGGAGAACGAACTGGGGGAGGCAAACCGTCAGTTGGAGCTGTTGGCTTCGACGGACGGTTTGACCGGACTCGCCAATCGCCGGGCGCTCGACAAGCAGTTGAAGTTGGAGTTTGCCCGTGCGACCCGTGGCAAGACCGACCTCAGCTTCCTCCTGATCGACGTCGACAGCTTCAAGGCGTTCAACGACACATACGGGCACCAGGCTGGCGACGATTGCCTGCGTCAACTGGCGGCCGCATTGAAGGGAAGCCTTCGCCGCCCCGGAGACCTCACGGCACGGTACGGTGGCGAGGAACTGGGAGCTATCCTTCCGGCGACGGACGCCTCTGGAGCGCTCATGCGCGCCGAAGTGGTCCGCAAGGCGGTCTTCGACCTTGCGGTCCCGCACTCAGGCAGCAGCCACGGTGTTGTGACCATCAGTGTAGGGGTCGCGACATTGGAAGGGGGCGCCGATCTTGTCGACGTCGATGGCCTGATCCGCACGGCCGACACGGCGCTCTATCAAGCCAAGGCGAATGGCCGCAACAAGGTGGTCGCCGGAACTGCCTAACCGAGATGTTCAACCGAGGCACCTCACTGGCCACCTGACAGACGGCGCAGCGACGATCGAATCTCATGGGCGAAAGTTACGGGAATGCGTCCTAGTGCCGTCCGCAGCTAATGACGCATTGCGGACGTCGCGACGGGCCGGAGACGCTTACTTCGAGTTGCGAGCGCGACGCCCCGTAGATCTTCGCGGCTGTGCGGCATGACATCGATTGCCAATCGGTGCGGCAAGTCGAAAAAGTCGGCGAGGAACGTCGACGGACCATCGACGAAGCCGGCGGCCGCAGGAATGTCACAAGACAAGGATTTGCTCCCTCCCCCCCCAGTAGAAATCCCCAGCATGAGCCAGCGAGTTCGCAGCGGTCGATCCGACCCTGCCGACCCGGTGGAGTCTGGAACGAGGATACGGAAGCCAAGCACTACGTCGGTTATCGGGAAGCCATCGGAGTCGTCCAAGCCCTTCAGGGGGGCATGGCGGCTTCGCGAGGCCAAATCCCGATCGAGCCTTCCCCTTCACCTGCCGCGATGCAGCGTTCCCGTACCTGTTGGACGCTGTTGTTCAAGCCCAACGCTTCCGCGTTGAACGATTTTCCCAAGGCCAGGTTGAGCCTTCGAGGGCCCGCGCTCCGCACGCCGAACGGAGGACTAGTTATGACCCCGACAACCATCTGCGTGCTACCGCATGACCTTCCCGGTTTAATCCCGACGGAGGTCCGTGGATCAAGGCCAATCCTGTTGGAGAGGGTTCGTGGAGGCGCCATCGCAGGCTGGCATATCCCCTCGCGCGGGGTGGTCTGACTATGGCACCGGAGGAAGATCGGTCGGATGTGATCCCTCTCGTCGAGGAGACGGTGCGCATCCAGAAGGAGAACGTGGTCACAGGCCACGTCCGGGTGCGCACCGTCACTGAGACGACCGACCACATCGTTGCCGAAGAGCTCGATGCCGAGAACGTCGAGATCACCCGCGTGAGTGTGGACCGCGAAGTCGCCGAAGCACCCGTCGTCCGCCAGGAAGGCGACGTGACGATCATATCGCTGGTCGAGGAGATCATCGTCGTCACCAAGCGTCTGGTCGTCACCGAAGAAGTTCATATTCGCCGCGTCAAGACCACCGAGCGCATCGAGACTTCGGTCAACTTGCGGAAACAGCGCGCCGTCGTGGAACGGACGGACGTCGACGGCGATTCAACAGACACCTCACCAACGGGAGAAAACCAATGACGCAGACCGTTACCGCATACTTCGATACCCGTGCCGAAGCCCAGGCCGCGATCGATAAGCTCGCTCTTATCGGCATCTCGGGTTCCGAGGTCCGGATCGCCGATTCGACAACGACGACTTCACGCGGCACGACCGCGGAGGAGGACAAGGGTTTCTTTGAGGCCATCGGCGACTTCTTCATGGGCGACGACGAAGACGACCGCCACACCTATGCCGAAGGCGTGCGCCGCGGCGGTACGGTCGTGACCGTCAGCGCTCCGGACGGCCGCTTCGAAGAGATTGCGGACGTGCTCGAGGGCGAAGGTGCAGCTGACATCGACGAGCGTGCAGCAACCTGGCGCTCGGAAGGCTGGGAAGGCACCTCTGCCTCCGGCAGCTGCGCCTACTCCGGCGGTTCGATCGACCCAGTGGGTGACAGCACTGTTGCCACCACGGGCATCGGCTCTTCGACGGGCACCTCGTATGCCGCCGCATCGGGCGCCGCTGGCTACTCAGAGCGCGACACCCTTGACACCGACCTCTCGAAGGATCGGACGGGACCATCGAGGTGGTGCAGGAGAACCTGCGCGTCGGCAAGCGCGACGTCAGCCATGGTCGGGTCAAGGTCCGTTCGTATGTCGTCGAAGAGAATGTCTCCGAGGACGTCACTCTTCGTAGCGAGAACGTCGAGATCTCCCGTCGCGCCGTCGACCGTCCGGTCGGCGCGGTCGACGCCTTCGCTGAGCGCACGATCGAACTCGAGGAAACCGCGCAGGAGCCGGTCATCTCGAAGGAAGCGCGTGTTGTCGAGGAGATCGACCTCAAGCGTGATGTTCGTGACCGTACCGAGACGGTTTCGGACACGGTGCGTCACACCGAGGTCGACATTGCGGACGAGCGGGTCGGCGAGACCCTGACGGACGCAGAGCGGGTACGCCGCGGCCTTTAAGGGTAACAGTCGGGCCGGCGGGGATCTCCCCTCCGGCCCTTTTCTATTTTGGGAGGTATCGATGGGCATTCTTGAAGACGTGATCGGCAGCGTGCTGGGCGGACAGCAGCGAGGCGGCGGCATGCAGGGCAATGGAACACAAGGTGGACTGCCTGGTGGCCTCGGCGGGATGCTGGGTGGCGGATCGCAGGGCGGTATGTCGCCGATCATGATGGCACTGATGGCCTTGCTCACGCAGCAGATGTCCGGTCGCGGCGGTGGCGGGGTGCTTGGTGGGGGCGGCCTTGGCGACCTACTCGGCGGCTTGACTGGACGGTCGGGTGGCGTGGGCCAGATCGGTGGCTCGGGCCAAATACAAGAGCCGGACCGAGAAGAGCGCGCAGACCGCAGCGATCGGCCGACTCAAGGCGGGCTCGGCAGCCGCGGGGAGTTCGACGGCGGCCACACCGGACCCGGCGGTCTTCTCGAGCGTCTCGAGCAGGCCGGGCATGGGCAGAAGGCGGCTTCGTGGGTCGGTCATGGCGACAACGAGTCCATCGCTCCGCACGAGCTTCAGCAAGCCCTCGGCGACGATACCGTCGATCGTTTGTCGACCCAGACCGGGATGTCGCAGGGCGACCTCCTTTCGCAACTGTCGGAACTCCTGCCGGGAGTGATCGACAAGCTGACGCCGAACGGCCGCCTTCCGGATCGCAACGAGACTACGAACTGGTAAGGAACCCGAGTGACGGCGGAGCCGCTTCATGTGGCTCCGTTATCGAATCCCGTTGGCTGGTCGGTCACTCGGCACGCCGCTTCTATGCAGGCTTCGTCAGCGTCGCCTCCTCCAGGCGAAGATAGGAAGATGACCGACTTGTTGCGTTCCCTTACTGCGGCAACGACGACCGCAACTCTGATCTTGTCGTGTCACGCTTCGATGGCGGACAGCGTTCCTCGGTACGATCCCGCGGACTACTGCCGCAACCTTGCAAGCCTCGTCGGTGAGTCGAAACGGGCATGGATGGGTTGCCTCGAAAGCCAGCGCGATGCTTACGCTCAACTGAAAGACGAATGGACAGCCTTTCCTGCGAGCACGACCGCATACTGCGGTGAGGTTGCCAAGGTAGCGGGAGGCTCCTATCCCATCTTGATGGCGTGCATCGAGCGGGAGATGGATACGTCCCGCCTGCTTCGACGACACGGGTTCTGAACGCCTACCGCGCCGGCTGCTTTGGTGCCGTCAGGCCAACGCCGCGTGCGTTCCGTCTCGCATGAAGTTCTCGAATTCGGCAGCGGGCATTGGGCGGGCTTTGAGATAGCCCTGTCCTCGTCGCATTCGCTTGAGCAGCTTATAGGTCGCGTCGCTCTCAATGCCTTCCGCCACGACCCTGCACCCAAAGTCATGGGCAGTCTTAATCCCCAGCAGGAGCCAGTAGGCCCAACGACAACGATTTGGATCGCCTATCGTAGTCGATGGGATGGCCGGCACCTCGAAGGATGCTGATTTGCTGCCTGGTGCGCGCGATGCACGCCTTGCCGTCCATTCCGTAGATACGCCGGGAAAGTTCGGCCAGGCCTATGCTCGGGGAAGCTCTCAGTACCTCAAGGATGATCTCGCTCTTGAGTGCCTTCACTGTGCTTTCTTCCATGAATCGCCGGACCATCAGCAGAAATGAACATCGGAGCTTTGGTGCGGCTAGAGCCAAACCCTCCCGCCCCGCCGTTCGCTCAAGTATGAGCTTTCCCTATTACGTCACGAGGAGGCCTCACCTACGGTGTCCGCCATTGCGGCTCCGCGTTCTCCCAACGGACGTTCAGGAGTGTGTGTCGTGTCGCGGGCGGTCTGATGCTCCAGCTCGGCATTAAGCTCGGCGCCGAACAGCACCACGATGCAGGACAGCCACGTCCAGGCCATGAAGCCGATGGCGGCGCCGAGGCTTCCATACGTCTCGTCATAGCTTCCGAAGTTCGTCGCATAAAAGGAGAACGCGATGGAGAATAGGACCCAGACGATCGCTGCAAGGCCAGCCCCGGGTGTGACCCAGCGCCACTTCGCCTTCGCGCGGCTCGGCCCGTAACGGAACATGATCGAGATGCCAACAGCTACGATCGCGAGCAATATCGGCCAGCGCAAAATCAGGAGGAACGTCTCGAGACCGCCAAGGCCGATGTACTCGAAGAGGATCGGCATCAGGATGACGGCACCGAGCATGAAGGCGATGAAAACGAGCATCGAGAGCGTGAACGCGAGCGAGATCAGTGTCAGCCTGACAAAGCTGCGCTTCTCCTTCTCGGCGTAGACGATGTTCAGGGCGTCGAAGAAACTCATCATCCCCGCGTTCGCGCTCCACAGGGCGACGCCCAAGCCGAACACCAAACCAAATCCGAGCGTGACGTCGCCCTTCTTGACCGTGCGTTCGAGCTGCTCGCCGATGATCTGCACCGCCCCGGACGGCAGAATCCCCGACATAGACTGTAAGTGGTCGTTCACGGTGCCCAAGTCGCTGAAGAGCCCGTATATGGAGATGAACGCCGTGATCGCAGGAAACAGCGCGAGCAGCAGGTAGAATGTCAGCCCGGCGGCCACGAGCATCAGGCGGTCGTTCGAGAATTCGGCGTAGACGCGCCACAAGATGTCCTTCCAGCCAGTCGCCGGGATCTCCGTGGGCTTGGCAGCTTCCCGCCCTCGGCCGCGTTCTGAGGCTGCTTCGGCGTGGGCTTGCTTCTGTTCCTTCAAGACCTCTTGCTTGGCGGGCGTCGGCGGACTGTCTTGGTCCGGAGCAAAACCTACGTCCGTCATGTCTATCCTCTCGCTGGCGCACGGATAAACTTTCGGGACGCCGTTATGATCCGGTAACCACGAGTTTCCTTTGGTCTCGAGGGATTGGCCAAGATCGAGAACGCTCGAGCGGACGGCACGGCCTCCCTAACGACCATGTCGAACTGGCGTCGTTCGGCATTCTGTTGATCGGGCAAGCCGTCGCGGGTGATACTGGATTCTTCACAGAATCGATCGTTCCCGTCTCTCGTTGAACGGAACAGGACTATCGGATGTCGTTCACGACATTGAAAGCTCATGGAAGCCTCGTAGATTTCGGCCGCGATATACTATTTGCGCGAGCAGCCCAGACGTTGCTGGAGGAACTAAGCGACTCCTACGAAAGTTCTCAGAATAGTGAACGTGGCCTTCTAAAAGCACGGGCTGCTGAGGAGAAGAAGATGAGTTCAACCGACAGAACCGAGACCGGCGATCCGAGCCTCGATGCGATCGAGGCCCGGAACGAAAATCTACGGTCCGGGCTTGCCGACACCGTTGGAGAGCTGCGGAACCGCCTATCGCCCGGTACCATCAAAGCCGACGTCAAGGACAGCATTGTCCAATCGGGCCAGGACTTGCTTGCCAAGCTCGAGCGGTCCGCACGGGATAACCCGTTGCAGACCGCAGCGATCGGAGCTGGTCTGGCCTATCCGATCATCGGCATTCTCCGGAGCATCCCGGCGCCAATTCTCTTGATGGGCGCGGGCGTGGCTTTGTCCGGCCGCAACAACATCTTCTCCGGACTGATCTCGGGAGACAAAGTCAACGATGCGGTTTCGACGGGCAGCGACAAGGCCTCGAAACTGGCAAGCAAGGCATCGGACACGGCATCGGCCGCCGCGGCCTCCGTTACCTCAACCGCACAAGATATGTCCGACCGCGTAACCGGCGCCGCATCGGCAGCCGCGAACAAGGTGACCAACACCCTGACCGATGCGACCCAGAGCCTGACGGACGCGGCCGATGCCGTGACCCATCAAGCCCGGATGACCTATCACGACGCCACACACGCGGTTGGCGAAGTCGCCGATCAGGCGGTTGTGCTTGGCAGACAGGGTCGCGACACGCTGGTTGATACAGTCCAGCGCAACCCCTTATTGGTCGGCGCGCTAACGGCCCTAGCAGGTGCTGCACTTGCCGCGCTCATCCCGCATAGCCGCACGGAATCCCGCTTGTTCGGCGACGCGAGTTCGCGAGTGAGGCAGAAGGCCGAGACGACTGCCCGAGAAGGTCTGCACGCCGCAATGGATGTCGGTGAGCGAGTGGCTGCCTCAACCGTGAACGCCGCTTCCGACGAAGGCCTCGACGTCGAGTCCGGCAAGAATGCGATCCGCGATCTTGGTCAGCGCGCGGCAGCCGTCGTCGATGCAGGTGTGAAGGCTGTCGCCCCAGACGAGGAGCCTGAGAAGCACGTTGCGGCACGGCCCCTGGATCACTGAACGGGCCATCAGGCCAGCGACTAACCCATAATCGAATTTAAGGAGACCCACATGAGCAACACGACCTACAACCCGAACCAGGCAGCCAAGCCGGACATCACCGATCAGGCAAAGGCCGCCGCCGACAATGTCAGTGCCGAGGCGAGCTCGCTTGCAAACGAGGCGAAGGCCGCCGTGAACGATCTCGGTGACCGTGCCAAACAGGGTGTTCTCGACGCGGCAGATCATGTGCGCGGTCTCGCCGAAGAGCAAAAGGCCGCAGGGGCTGACCGCTTCAAGGGCTATGCCGGGTCGATCAACCGCGCTGCCGACAGCCTCGACGAAGAGATGCCGATGGTCGCCAACTTTGCCCGCAAGGCAGCGGGCGAGATCGAGCACTTGGCCGATGCCGTAAAAGATCGCGACCTCGCCGATCTCGTCGGTGTCGTTCACGACTACGCTCGCCGTCAGCCGGCTGTGTTCCTCGGCGCCACCGCGTTGGCTGGCTTCGTCGTTGCTCGGTTCCTGTCGACCTCAGCCCAGAAGCGCACGCGCGAGGCGAACGTCGGTGACTGGAAGAGCGATGCGGACCATGTCGGCGCACCCCGGCCGCTGCCCGTCCGCGGCACACTGAGCTAAGGGGGGATCGGATGGCTACGTCCCCCGACGACAGAAGCTTCTCGGAGCTGATCTCCAACGGCCTCGAGCAGCTCTCGGCCCTCTTCCGGAGCGAGATCCAGCTCGCAAAGGCGGAGATGGCTAAGAAGGCAACGAATGCCGGCATGGCCATCGGACTGATGGTCGGCGGGGTGGCATTCGCGATGGCTACCTTGGTGATGCTCTTGACCACCGTCGCAACCTTCCTCGTTGAGGCGGGCATGGGTGCAGGGCTGGCGTTCCTGCTAGCTACCGTCGTCGGGGGCGCGGTCGCTGCAATCCTCGTATCGGCGGGCATCAAGAAACTGAAATCCGAGACGATGGTGCCCGAGCGCACGGTGCATCAGGTCCAGATGGACGCACAAGCGGCGAAAGGAAATCAGCCATGAGCCATACATACGAACGTCCCGTCCCTTCCACATACGCGGAAGATCCCACCATTCCCAACGCCGGGAACACTGTGACAAGGAAGGACTTTGGAACCACCCTTACGGACGCTGTCCGCGAAAACCCGGCGTCGGCCGCGCTGATCGGCATGGGTGTCGCCTGGCTGTTCTTCGGTGGAAGCAAGACGTCGCTGTTCGGCTCGAAGCGGGACCACGATCGCGCCCACGGTCATCGCAACCGCCATCGGTCGGAGCGTGACGATTTCGAGATGCGTTTTGAGGCGCCGCGTCACGTTGGTCGCGCGTCCGACCGCTTCGGCGCCATGACGAGCGGTGTGGGTAGTGCCGCCAACGATGCCGTGGATGCCGTCGGCTATGGTGCCCAGCAGGCAGGATCCAGTATTGCCAGCGGGGCATCGTCAGTCGCCGGCGCGGCATCCCAAGGGTACGACGCGGCCGCCTCATATGCCGGCGACGCGGCTTCCTACATAGGGTCGCACGCCTACGACGCGGGTAGGGCTGGCTCGCGGATTGCCAGGAGCCAGGCGGGACACGTGCAGCAGACAGTCGGCGAGTTCTTCGAAGACCAGCCTCTGGCGCTTGGCGTGCTCGGACTTGCAGTGGGCGCGGGCGTCGCAGCGCTGCTTCCTGTCACGGACATCGAGCGGGAATATCTCGGTGAGACCAGTGACGAGCTCAAGGCGCAGGCGCGCTCGCTCGTTGGCGAGAAGATCGGCGAAGCCAAGGATCTGGCGGCGACAGCGCTCGATGAGGTTGCACGCGAAGCCGAGGCGCAGGGCCTGACGAAGGCGAAGCTCGGAGAGGTTGCTGCTGACCTGAAGGACAGGGTCGGCAACGTGGCCAGCGCCGCGAAAGGAAGCGTTTCCGAGGTATCGCCCAGCAAGCTGTAGTTCGCAAGTCGGGATCGCCACCGAGCGATCCGGGCCGTGAACATCCATCGGAGACGGGAGGGCATGTCCCTCCGGTTTTCGTGCGTGGCGACCATCAACGGCAAGAGCGGCATGAACCTTTCCCTCGAACTCAGTCCCGACCCCTACATCCTCATCCTAACAGGGGCGGGTCTCCTCATCGCGTTAGTGGCATGGCTGCCCTTGGCACTGCGCACCCTGCCCCTGTCGCTGCCGATCGTCTGCATTCTCTTTGGCGCGGTAATCTTCTCGCTTCCGGGCGTGACCCTTGATCCGCTACCCATCCTCTATCCGGAAATCACGGAGCGGTTTTCCGAGTTCGTGGTCATCATCGCGTTGATGGGGGCGGGACTTAAGCTCGACCGGATCTTCAACTTCCGAAAGTGGGGTGTGACCTGGCGGCTGATCGCCATGACCATGCCCCTCAGCATAGCCGCGATTACCGTCATCGCGGGGTGGTGGATGGGCCTGTCATGGACAGTGGCGCTGCTCCTCGGCGCGGCACTCGCCCCTACCGACCCGGTGCTTGCAGCCGACGTGCAGGTCGGGCCGCCAAGGTCCGGGGAGGAGGACGAAGTCCGGTTCGGTCTCACCTCGGAAGCTGGAATGAACGACGGCTTCGCGTTTCCGTTCGTCCACCTCGCCATAGTGCTGGCGCTTGCGGCCTCGACAGGCAAGCCGTGGCTCGTCGAGTGGCTCACCTACAACGTCCTATGGGAGATCGGCGCCGGGGTCCTGGGCGGCTATTTAATCGGCCGCGCCTTCGGATGGCTCACCTTCCACGTGCCCGCGAAGACGAAGCTTGCGAAGACCGGAGACGGGCTGATCGCGCTGTCAGCAACCTTCGTCTCATACGGCCTGACCGAGCTCATCCACTGCTATGGGTTTCTGGCCGTCTTCGTCACCGCGCTGACATTTGGGCACTCGCACCGGGACCACGACTTCCATCTTCAGATGCACGATCTGACCGAACAGATCGAGCGCATCGCGATGATGGTGCTGCTGCTCATGTTCGGCGGCGCGCTCGTCAACGGCCTGCTCGTGCCCTTAGGTTGGGTCGATGTCGCGGCGGCTGTCGTGATCCTGCTAGTTGTTCGACCCATTGCAGGACTGATCGGCCTCGTCGGTCATAAGGTGGGATGGCAGGAGCGCCTGACGCTTTCGTTCTTCGGCATCCGGGGCGTGGGAACGGTCTACTACCTCGCCTATGGCCTGAACCACATCGGCCACGTCGAGGAGGTCGATCGGCTGTGGGCGGTCGTCGGCCTGATCATTCTGATGTCAATTCTCATGCATGGCGTGACAGTCACGCCTGTCATGCGGATGCTCGACAGGAGCCATGGCAAGGATCCCGATGCAGACGAAGCCATCCCTCCACCCGGCCTACAAGGGCCCGCGGAGAGAGGTGCCTCGTAGAGCCCAGACGTAGCCTCGAACGGTTATGCCACCGTGCATAGAAAAAACGGGATGAGCAAAGAAGGCATCGTTGAAGTTTGATGACGATGTTCGTGCACAGCCGGCCATTCGCACCATTGTCCGAAAGCAGACGCTTTGGAAAAGCAACTCCTCAGCCTTGCCCACGTTGAAACACGACCGAATTGATGGAGGCTGAAATGGCTGAAGAGCAGACATCCCGTGGGCGCGCTCAGGATCGTGCCAAGGTTGCCGGGGGCCAGACCCATGAAGTCAAATATGAAGCGCAGAAGGAAGGCGTTAGTCGCGGCGAGGTTCGTGAGGCGGTGAAGGAGGTTGGCAACAGTCGCAACCGCGTGGAAGAGCGGCTCCACAAGGAAAAATAGGACCTACGGCAACACTCTAGTGCTGACAGAGAAATGCGGAGAAGGGAACTCTAGGCTCTTCCCGCCCTGTGATGGCTGCTTCAACCTCGGGATCAATCCATGACAATGACATGGCCTTCTAAGATTTGGATCGTTCGGCATGGCGAGAGCCTGGGCAATGTTGCAAGGGACGCCGCCATGGCATCCGACCTCGCCCGTATTGATATCGCGGACCGAGACATCGATGTCCCTCTAAGCCCCCTCGGGCTTGAGCAGTCGCGATCTGTCGGTCGCTGGTTCGCATCCCTGCCCGAGGAAGAGCGCCCGGAGGTCATCCTCTCCTCACCTTATCTCCGGGCCATAGGTACCGCTTCTGCAATTGTCGATGAGGCTGGCCTCGGAAACGTCGCCCGCTCCACGGATGAGCGTCTGCGCGAGAAGGAGTTCGGTATTCTCGATCGGCTGACGCGCTTTGGCATCGAAAGCGAGCATCCAGATCAGGCCGAGTTTCGGCAACTGCTCGGGAAGTTCTATCACCGGCCGCCGGGCGGCGAGAGCTGGTGTGACGTCATTCTTCGGCTGCGTTCGATGCTGGATACAATCAGCCTTCACTACGGCGGCAAACGGGTTCTGATCGTCGGCCATCAGGTGGTAGTGCTGTGCCTACGCTACATTATCGAGCAGCTCGACGAGGAGCAGATCCTAGAAATCGACAGCGAGGGCGACGTCGCTAACTGTGCGGTCACGGAATATCATGCGAAGGCTAATGGCGACAGCGACGTCATGCTTAGGCTCGAGCGCTACAATTTTGTGGCGCCCCTCGTTGAAGAGGGTACGGAGGTGACCGACGAGCCCGATGCTCGCGTCGCAGCCCGATGAGTAGTTCACGCTCAGTCGACTTTGACTTCCTACGGTCACATCCCCTTCCCGAAATCGAGGTTTCCGCAGGTAAAGACGAGCGCGGCACCGTCCTGATCATCGGTGCCAGTCGGGAGGTGCCCGGCGCAATCCGCTTAGCTGCGGAGGCCGCCCTCCGGGCGGGCGCAGGCAAGCTACAGATCGCGACCGTCGCATCGGTCGCACTGCATCTGGCACTGGCTGTTCCCGAAGCACGCGTGATCCCACTAGACGAAACGGTAGACGGCGAAATCGATCCTTGCTGCGCTTCGCGTCTGCTGAAAGAGGTCGGTCAGGCTGATGCAGTTCTCATCGGACCTGGCATGGCCGATGAAGCCGGGGCACGCGCACTTTCACTCGCAGTGTTGGAGATGGAGGGGGAAGCGTCGTTCGTCTTTGACGCCGCTGCGTTGACAGGTCTGCGAGACGCACTCGAAACGCTTCGCGGTTCTGGGCGAGGCTTTGCGATCACTCCGCATCCGGGTGAGATGGCGACGTTCCTGGGGATAGACAAAGACGCGATTGTTGGTGACCCAGAGGGAGCGGGGATAAGAGCGGCCGCCGCCGTTGGCGGCATCGTCGCGATGAAGGGGCCGAAGACCTTCATCTGCTCACCCGACGGCGGCTCCTGGTCTTGCGAAGGCGGCGGGATCGGCATGGCTACGTCGGGTTCTGGTGATGTCCTCGCGGGCCTAATTGCAGGACTCGCCGCGCGTGGGGCCCCTCCCCTTCGTGCAGTCCAGTGGGGTGTCTTCCTGCACGCCGAGGCAGGGCGGCGGCTGACCAAGCGGCTCGGCACTGTAGGCTTTCTGGCACGAGAACTATCGAGCGAAGTGCCCGCCATCCTCGAAGCCATTTCCACGATCGGCCCCTAAGACGAGAACAACTTCGATGACCCAACAGATTCCCCTTTCCACGGAAGCCATCGCAGTCGATCCTGTATTGGACGCTGCTCGCGACGACAGCACGCATGAGATCGCAAGCGATCTGGCCTATCGTCGCCTTGGAATCGTCAACGTCGTTTTCTTTGGGGAGGCCGGGTGCGGCGACCGCAACTGGGTCCTGATCGACGCAGGATTGCCCGGAACTCGCGGGTTAATCGAGGGTGCCGCAGCCGAACGCTTCGGTACGGGGGCTCGGCCCGCGGCCATCGTGATGACGCATGGCCACTTCGACCACATTGGAACGCTTGAGGATCTGGCGGAGCAGTGGGACGCACCCGTCTACGCCCACGCCTTGGAACGTCCATATCTCGACGGCACGGCAGCTTATCCTCCGGGCGATCCCTCGGTCGGCGGAGGGTTGATGGCGGCCATGGCGCGGTTCTACCCCCGTGGTCCGGTGGATGTATCGAGCCGTCTCCGTACGCTTCCAGCGGATGGCAGCATTCCCGGCATGCCAGGATGGCGCTGGGTTCACACGCCGGGTCACAGTGTCGGGCATGTCTCGCTTTGGCGGGAAGCCGACCGGACGCTGATCGTGGGAGATGCCTTTGTTACGACTGAGCAAGAATCGGCTTATGCCGTGGCGCTCCAAAAGGCCGTGATGCATGGTCCGCCGATGTACTACACCGTTGAGTGGGACAAGGCTCGCGACTCTGTTCGCATACTCGCGGCTTTAAATCCTGAGCTAGTCGTGACGGGGCACGGTCAGGCGATGAAAGGCGCCGAGATGCGGCAGGCTCTACAGGCGCTCGCCGCTGGCTTCGACGACATCGCCGTTCCGCAAAGTGGGGAGTACCTCGGCAACCCCGCCCGGGCCGAAGACGGATCCGCTTACCGCAAACCGTAAGCCTGACAGCGAGGACGAAAATGGTTCTGGACGTCAAGTTGCAAGAAGCGATCTTCGCTGAGCTGAAACGGCAAGCTAACGAAAATCCCTGCAAACTGGTCGTGGAGTTGGGAGACGACGATACCCTCGACATTAAGGGGAATGTTGACTTGGTGTCACTCGTCATCGCCATTACTGGTTCCGTCGCGGGTGGGTCCTGAGTGCCCGTGCGTTCCGAATTTTTGGACAAAGCCTTCATCGCCGAGGAGGCGATCGAGCATCGCTTCGTCACAGTCGGGAGCGTGAAACTGCACGTCGTCGCCTGCGGACCAGCCGACGGCCACCCGGTTTTTCTCCTGCATGGCTTTCCCGACCATTGGATCGGTTGGCGCCACCAGATGCAGGCCCTGTCGGCGGCAGGGTATCGTGTCATCGTGCCGGACCAGCGTGGCTACAATACCAGCGACAAACCAAAGGGCTTTCGTGCCTACTCGCTGGATAAGCTAGTGGCTGACGTTGTCGCTCTAGCAGACGCTTTGGAGATCCGTCGTTTCCATCTGGCGGGTCATGACTGGGGAGGCATTGTCGCCTGGGCGCTCGCGGCCAGCAAACCCGACAGGGTCGACAAGCTTGTGATCCTGAATGCGCCGCATCCAGATGCCCTCTTTCGATACGCGCTCCGATCGCCGACGCAGTTCCTCCGGAGCAGCTATGCCGCGTTCTTCCAGTTTCCGTGGCTCCCGGAAACCGTTCTTGGTGCCGGAGATGCACGTCTGCTAACGAAGGCTCTGGTTGCCTCGGCCCGGCCTAGCGCGTTCAGTGATGACGATCTTTCCTTGTACCGTCGCGCCTGGAGACATCCCGGTGCTTTGACGGCGATGCTGAATTGGTACCGCGCCTTGCGCTATCGACCGTCCTACTCAGAGTCGATCCATGCACCGACGTTGGTCCTTTGGGGCAAGAAAGACAGCGCGCTGGAACCGGGGCTTGCCGCGGCCTCCGTCCACACCTGCAACGACGCCACGATCGAGTATTTTCCCGATGCGACCCATTGGCTGCATCGGGAAGAGGTCACTGCGGTGAATTTCCGAATCCTAGAGTTCTTTGCGCAGGCTTCGATCTTCTCGCCATCATCTGGCGAAGCTCGGCCCATGAGCCAAGGTTCTTTTCCGTACGCATGATTGGATTCTGCTCCAATGGCCTGTTGCCGCCTGAACTGCCGACTACGGCAGGGTTGGCAGACGGTAACCAATGTTCAAGGGAAGCTAGTCGCATGATATGCCGCAACTTACTGACAGCGTCATTGACCTTCCTCGTGGCACCGATAGCGTCCGCTCAAACCACTCCGGGCCAAGATCGCGCCGTGAAGACAGAGATGTCCGACGAAAAACTATTCGCATTGACCGCCGCATCGTCGGACATGTTCGAAGTTGAATCCAGCAAGGCAGCGCTTGAGAAGGCTGACCGCGCAGACGTGAAGGAATTTGCCGAGCACATGGTTCACAATCACGCCGAGACAACAGCTAAGTTGCTCGCGGCGGCGAAGGCAGATGGGGTCGGGACCGTATCTCCGCCAGACTCGAAGTATGGCCAGATGATCAAGGCGATACGCCAAAGTAAGGGCGGCGACTTCAACCTGATCTACGCCAAGATGCAGGTGATGGCGCATCAAGAAGCGGTCGCGCTCTTCGACGACTTTTCGAACAATGGCAATTCACCCAAACTGAAGGCCTTTGCAACTGAGAGCCTTCCGACTTTGAAGCAGCATCTGGCAGAGGCCGAAAAGCTCGCTGCCAAGTAAGATCTGACAACTTGGTAGAAGCGTCCGCGTCTCGTCGACGGGCCCGGATCCAACACAGCACGCCTATCGAATGAATGAGGAACGCCTTCCCCCCGCTCCCGTTGGCTCTGGTCTCCACTCAAGAAAGGCCACTCTCATGTTCATGCGAGTCGATAAGCTGCAAGCGGAGCTTCCTGCCCCCAAACGTGCCGACCCCAATGCCGCTGCGGCCCTTCAGGAGCTACTCGGCGGCAAGTACGGCGAGATGTCGACGCTCGGCAACTACATGTTCCAGAGCTTCAACTTCCGCTCCAAGGACAAACTGAAGCCGTTCTATAGCCTCGTCGCCTCGATCACCGCCGAGGAACTCGGGCACGTCGAGCTCGTCTCAAACGGCGTCGCCATGCTGAACAACGGCCCGGACAAGCCAAACGGCGACATGGGTGATGGCGGGGACATTTCCGGCGCACCGTTCGAGGACATGAAGGACATCCGCTTGGCCGCGGCCTTCCTGTCGGGTGCCGGCGGCGCGATGCCCGTCAACTCCAACGGCGCGTCGTGGAACAACGACTTCATCACCACCACCGGCAATGTCGTCGTCGACCTCCTGCACAACTTCCACCTCGAATGCGGCGCGCGGCTGCACAAGCTGCGAGTCTACGAGACGCTGACCGACCCGACCGGCCGCGAGGTCTGCGGCTATCTCCTGGTGCGCGGCTCCGTGCATGCCCACGCCTACGCGCTGGCGCTGGAGAAGATCACCGGCGTGAAGATCAAGGACTTCCTGCCGACGCCGAACATCGACCTCTCCAAGATCCCGGAATGCCAGAAGTACCTCGACGAGGGCTCGCATCGCCGGCTCTACACGTTCAGCCCGAACGACTACAAGGAGATGGCGGGCATCTGGGGTAACGGCGAAATGGCACTGCCGAACGATCCACCGGGCGAACTCGAAGTCGTCGACGGCATGCCGGAAGGCGGCAAGATCCATCAGTTGACTGGTGTGCCCTCGGCCTTCACCCCGGATTACGCGCCGGAGGAAATGTTCGAGATCGCCTCGAAGCTTTACAAGAAGTCGCGCTGAACAGATCGTCCGGTGAGTATTGCGCCCGCCCCTATTGGGGCGGGCGTTTTTGTGAATGGTGATGGCCTAGAGGGTCGGCTCGAACAGCCGTCTAGGGGCAAGCACGAAGAGGGTCGTGTAGGCGCTAAGACGTCCTTCCTTGAGCTCTTCGGGTGCGTGTAGGTGGTTCGAGTAGACAGGTGACGCCGAAGCGAGGTCGGCAGTTGTCGCCACACCCTCCAGCCTCCAGGTCTCGTCGGTAAGATTAGCGAAGAGCTGATACTCCCGCCCGTCCGCGAGGGTCCACGACACCGCGAACTTGCGGCCGTCGACCATCGCTGCGCCGCTCCCACCGGGAATGTCGGCCAGCAGAGGCATGAGTACGTCGCGCCGAACCCGTAGGAGGTTCCGGGTGACCTGGAGGCACCGCTTGTGCGTGGGCATGCGCAGCAAGTCCCAATCCAGCTTCGATACCAGGAAGGTCGACTCGTCGTTCGGATCGGGAAACACCTCCGCTGCCTGCGGGTCCTCGAAGGCCGAGAAGCTCCTGAACTCCTGCTTGCGGCCTTGGCTCACCGCACTGCCGAGCTCGCCATGGAAATCGGTAAAGTAGCAGAAGGGCGTCGTGTCGCCGAACTCGTCACCCTGGAACATCAACGGGATCTGCGGGGACAACATCAGGATCGACTCCAAACAGGTGTACGCCCGCACCGACGACAGGAACTTGAGGCGGTCGCCAAATGCCCGGTTGCCGATCTGGTCGTGGTTCTGGATGAAGTTCACGAAGGCCGTCGGCGGCAAATGTGCCGACGAGAAGCCGATCGTCTTCTCTCGGTGACGCGAGTGCTCGCCCTGATAGACGAAGCCTGTCGCCAAAGCCTTGGCCATCTGCGCCGCGGAGTGGATCTCATAATCCTCGTAGTAGCCCTCCTGCTCGCCGAGCGCGAGGACGTGCGCTGTGTGATGGAAGTCGTCGTTCCACTCGCCGGACACCAGCGGGATCGCGCCGCCCTCGTCACGCTCGATATGCCAGGTGATGTTGCGATCGTCTTCGGTCGTCAGGTGGACGTAGCGGTCCGTGACGACCTTGCGCACCCGGGCGGCCAATTCTTGAACGAAAGGAACCTCAGTCGTGTCCTTGATCGAGTCGATCGCATCGAGGCGCAGGCCGTCGAGGCGGAACTCCTCCAGCCAGTACAGCGCGTTCTCGATCATGAACTCGCGGACGGGCTTTTCATCGTAGGCGATCGCCGGCCCCCAAGCCGTATCGACATCCAAGTGGTAGAACTCCGGCGTATAGGTCGGGATGTAGTTTCCGTCCGGTCCGAAGTGATTGTAGACGACGTCGAGGAAGACCATCAGCCCACGCTCATGCGCGGCGTCAACGAGCTGCTTCAGGCCCTCCGGCCCGCCATATACCTGATGCGGGCAGTAGAGCAGCACGCCGTCATAGCCCCAGCCCCGCTGGCCGGCGAACTGCGCGATCGGCAGGAGCTCGATCGCGGTGATGCCGGCGTCGACAAGGTGGTCGAGACGGGCAACGATCGCCTCGAAGGTGCCCTCCGCGGTGAAGGTGCCGACGTGCATTTCGTAGAACACGCATTCGTGCCAAGGCCGTCCCTTCCAGTCGGCCGACTTCCATCCGAACGCTTGGGGATCGGTCAGCCGCGACAGCCAGTGGACGTCGCCCATCTGGGCACGGGCGGCGGGATCGGCCACGACTTTGCCGCCATCAACGCGGAAGCCATAGCCGGAGCCGAGCTTTGCCGCGTCGGTGGTGATTTCCCACCAGCCGTCGCCGTCCCGCTCCATCATCTGGAATTCCATTGGACCAGGTAGCGGGCCTTCCGTGAAGGCTAGCTCAACGCTCCTAGCCCCCGGCGACCAAAGTCGAAACCGCGTACCGTCGGGATTGAAGCGGGTTCCCCAACTGGTCTCGAAGGCAAACCTGCCGATGGTCATGCAATTCTCCTTCGCGATAACAGGGCGGACGCCATCCTAAAGGAAGGAGTCCGAAGACGCTTCGCTAAAATTTCGACCCAAAACCTGAGCACTGGGTGTTTGTTCCAGTGCAGGGACGTGAGGATCGATACTCCCGTACCGAGCTAACGGTTGCCCTCTCACCTCACCGCATGTCCATAGAGCGACGGCCGTTCCGAGAGCGCGGCGGCCGCTGTCTTTTGGTCGAGATCGCGAAGTCGGTTGTGAATGTCGGTAGCGACCACCGCATCCTGTCCCCACGCTACAGCAACCTGGTTGAGGTTACTCACGACGTCGCCGGCAGCCCACCTTCCCGCCACGGAAGTACGCTGTTGCTCCTCGACGATGATCGCGTTGCAGGTCTTCTCGTGATCGGCACCGATCGACAAGGCAATCTCAGAGCGCGCATCGGTGCCTAGTGCCGAGTAGAGCGTCGAAGCGATGCTGCGTTCCACCCCCTGTCGTCAGCGCCGAGATCCGGTTGCCTTCGATCGAGACGGTAATGATCGGATCCTTTACGAGGTGGATATCGTGCGCGGCGAGCCGATGGTGGTCTTCTTCGCTAAGGGTCTCGGCGCCAGTTAGAAGCAACAATGCCACCCGACGGCTGTAGGTGCGAATGAAGACTGCCTCGCCGATTGCCCCGGCTCCCTGCCCCAGTACAGCGATGTTCTGATCGGTGACCTCGAAGGCGTCGCATATCGAGCAGTGGCGGACGAGGCCGCGCATGATGGCATTTTCCACGTCGGGCAGAGCCGGCTCCCGATCGCGGACCCCGGTCGCGACGAGAACGGAGCGCGCCTCGATCCGAAGCTTGTCACCTGAGCCGTTGTCGACGGTCGCAAGGAAGCCCCCGCCAGTCATGGGCGCCATGTCGCGAACCGTACCCATGCGCGGCGTTACGCCATAGACGGCTGCCTGCTCGAGGTGGCGGTTCAGTAGGTCATGACCACTTAGACCCTCGGCCATGCCAGGGATGTTGTGGCTGAGCGGAATGCGCGTGGCCCGGCTTTCGCCGCCGTCGAGGACGATGACGGAACGACGGAAGCTGGCGAGATAGACGGCAGCGGTCAGTCTGGCTGGGCCGGCGCCAATTATCTGACAATCGGTCTGAATCTCTACCGGGCGGGTCAGGGTTTTTGGAAGGGATGAAGAGACTTCTCGCCCCGGGCATACACCTGCCGGGCGTTCTCGTGCTTCTCGTGCAGGGTGGCGTAGCGGGCCGCGTCACTCTCCTCAAGGCCGCCCGCATCGTTTGCCCGCGAGAGACCGAGATACTCGACGCTTTCGTCTTCGGTGAGGCCGACATATCGCTCGATGCCGTCTTCGTCGATCTTTACGGCACGGTTGGCCGTGAGGAACTCGCGTTCGCCATTCTGGAAATCCATTTTAGGCCCCTTCAGATCGGTGCGAACGCGACGATGAGGCCGCCGATCAGCAGAAAAGCGCCGACGAAAATGAAGAACTTGAAGCGACCCCAGAGGATGGAGCCGCCAAAGAGGCTACGCCAGACCGTAAGCTCCCCGGGTGCAGTATCGACGTCGTGTTCGGATTTCATTTAGTCCGCCTCCGTTTCAATTCCAAAGCAATGCGAACCTCCGAAGTTCCAGGCGGATTGTGTACCGGGATACGTCCGATGGATGTGGGACAGTTGTTGTCCTGGCCATTCGGCTCTGCGGGAACCGATGTGACCTTCGCCAGCTCCTGCGAATCCAAAGGCCGCATGTCGCGGCAATCTCTCAGGAGCGTGACATGGCGAAGGAAAGGACGCTCGAGGACGCCTTCTACGAGACACTCAAGGACGTCTACTACGCCGAGATAGCCTCGGTGAAGGCACTCAAGAAGTCAGCCAAAGCAGCAAAGGCCCCTGAGCTCAGGAATGCGTTCATTCAGCATGTCGACGAGTCAGCGAACCAGGTGGAACGACTGACGCAGGTGTTCGAGCTCATCGGCACCCCCCCCCCCCGGAGCAAGACCTGCGAAGCCATGGTCGGCATGACGTCTGAAATGGAAGAAGACCTCGAGGACTTTGGTGATACCGCGGCGTCGGAGGATGTCCTTATCGGCTGCGCGCAGGCCATCGAGCACTACGAGATCGCGCGTTACGGCCTGTTGAAGTCATGGGCTACCAAGCTGGGCTACGACGAGGCGGTGACTTTGCTAGACGAGACCCTTCAGGAGGAGAAGCGGACGGACGATCTCCTAACGCAGATTGCCGAGGACATGCCCACCTTGAAGTAGCAGACTGTCACGATCGGAAGTCAGAGGGCCCGCCACGGAAATCGTGACGGGCCTTCGTTTGTCTGATCAGGCGTTGGCGTCCATCCAGGCCTTGTGACGGCTTTCGTCCTCGAACGCCTTGCGGAAGTAGGCCTGTGCTTCGGCGGGAGCTGCGGTGTTCTTCGAGGCTTGGTCGTATGCCATCTTTGTCTCGATTTCGTTGGTCGACATCGCCTTCAGGATGGTGCCGTCGCCGATGATCGAGGCGAGCGCCACCTTTCCCGTGGTCAGATACTCCTTCATGTCGCCCTCGGTAGGGGCTTCGACGCCAAGACGCTGGGCCATCTTGGTGAGCTCGGCGACGTGGGCATCGTGATCCGCCTTGAACTCGGCGATCTTCGTCTTGAATATCTCGCTGTCCAGCTTGGCAATCGTACTCTCATAGGCGGCGATCGCGTCATGCTCGAGGATGAGAAGGTTCTGGACGAGCTTCTCGAACGTGCTTTCGGTGCCGACGGTGGTGACCATGGAAATTCTCCGGTTGGTTGGAATGGGGGAATGTCTTTGAACGCAATCGGTTTCGCCGAGGAAGGGGGCCTGTACCGTACGATCAGGTCACATCATGATGAGACGGGGAGCGATCTCCCTCCAACGCCGTTCGCGATGTAGAACAAGACCCTTCGAACGGACGGAGACACCAGATGACCGATCACCATTTGACCCGCCGCGCAGTACTCGGCAGCGCGGCCGTTGGCCTCGCCGTCGGTGCCGCCTCGTCGGCCGCCGCCCAGACGGGCGATGCGGGCGCCCCTCCCGCAGGCACGGCGCCGTCGCTCGTCGATCCGCGAGACAGGTTTACCCGAGTGCCCTTCCCCGAACAGAAGCAGCCTTGGCCAGCGCTGGCGAGCAAGATGGACCCGGTGCCGGACCATGGCGAGAAGAGCTACCGTGGTTCAGGCAAGCTGACAGGACGCCGCGCCCTGATAACGGGTGGCGACAGCGGGATCGGACGGGCCGCGGTCATCGCGTTTGCCCGAGAAGGCGCGGACGTCGCCATCAACTACCATCCCGACGAGGAGTCCGATGCCCAGGAAGTGGTCGCGCTGATCCGCGAGGCCGGCCGCAAAGCAGTTGCCATCCCCGCCGACATCCGGACGCAGGCCGCCTGCGAGGAGGTCGTCCGCAAGGCGATCGCTGAACTTGGCGGTCTCGACCTCCTCGTCAACAATGCTGCCTACCAGCAGTCCAAGGCGGACATTATGGAGATCTCGGACGAGCAGTTCGTCCGTACGTACGAGACGAACGTCTTCCACGTGTTCCGATTCAGCAAGGCGGCTATCCCAAGCCTCCCGCCCGGCTCGGTGATCATCAACACGATCTCGCAAAACTCCTACGATCCCGGCGAGGACTTGATCGACTACGCCTCGACCAAGGCGGCGATCCAGAACCTGACCCGCGGCATGGCCAAGCAGCTCGCCAAGAAGGGCATCAGGGTAAACGCCGTTTCGCCGGGGCCGATCTGGACGCCGTTGCAGGTCGCAGGCGGCCAACTCCCCGGCAAGATGGGCGAGTTCGGCCAGCAGACATCGCTTGGGCGTGCGGGCCAGCCGGCCGAGCTGGCGTCGCTGTATGTTTCCCTTGCGTCCGGCGAAGCGACCTTCAGCACTGGGACGGCGGTTGGTGCGCATGGTGGCAAGGGTTTCCCCTAAATCCCGCCTTGAGTACGATGGCTGGGAGGGTCCGCACTTGAACCCTCACCAGTTAATCCGCCACCGCCACGCGCTGGTCATCGACGATCAACGGCGACGTAGCTGACGGGGGCGGCCGTTGGATACCCGGACCCTTCAGGTCACTACAGCGTCGAAGATAACTGTCGTCGCGAGACTGGGCCAACATATTATCGAGTCGCAACCCCGCGCCGCGCTCGCCGTTCGGATTACGGAACGAATGGGAGAAGACGGATGACGAAACCATCTACTTGGCACGTACGGTCCGCTGAATGATTGCGCCTCTCGTCATGGGCGTCGTTGCCGGGTCACGATCGGTGACCCCGCTTGCCGCCGTCTCACTGCTTGCGCGAGCGCGCCGCCTTTCCGGCCGGAGACCTCCCGTCAGGTTGCTTGCAAGCCCGTGGGTCTTTGCAGGCGCAATCGCGCTGGCAGTCGCCGAACTGTTGGGAGACAAGATGCACTCGGAACCCGACCGAACCGTCCCTCCCGGCATGTTGGCCAAGTTGATGACGGGCGGGATCGCGGGAGCGGCCCTTGCCGACGACAAGAAGGCAGGAGCAGTGGTTGGTGCAGCCGTGGTCGTGGCATCCTCGTACTTCACGATTGCGGTCCGTAAACGCTTCATCGCCCGCTACGGCCAATGGCCGCAGGCGTCGTGGAGGACGCACTTGTCGTCGCGCTGGCCATTTGGGTTGTTAGCCGGGCGGGAATGGCGCGGAGCCGGCCATGAGGTTGCTCCTCCTTAGAGCCACTAGCTTTGGGCTAGTGTGATGCCAAGGGGGAGGTATCGTACCTGGCCAGCAAGTCGGCAGGATTGTCGTAGATCGCCACGGCGCCCGCTTCCGTCAGCACCTGGTCGTCGAAACCACCGCTCCGGACGGCGATGGTGCGCAGCCCAATCTTCTTGGCGGCTTGAATGTCGTATGGGCTGTCCCCGACCACGATGGCGTTGGCAGCTTCGGCGCCAACCTTCTTGAGGGCCGCGGCGAAGATGTCGGGGTCGGGCTTGGAGTGCTTGGCGTCTGATGCGGTGGTCACCACGTCCAGAAGGTCGCGAACGCCGAGCCTGTCGATGTGAGGTTCAACTTCATCAGTCTCGCCGGAGGTCGCGAGGACGATCTTCCAGCCATCCTTCCGCGCCCTCCGGAAGAGAGCCGCGACATCGGCGAAGGGCTCGACCTTGCTGGCGTGACGTTCCTTGAAGATGCGGGCGCGCGCGTTCGAGATCGCCTCCCCGTGCTCATCGACTACCTCCTCATCGAGAAGGGCAGGCATAAGGTTGTCGCCACCCTTGCCGATCTGGTCATGGACGTCCCTGTGCGGGATGACGATGTCGAACTCGGCGAAGGCTTCCACCCATGCCGCCGCATGAAGGTCGTTGCTGTCGACGAGCGTGCCGTCGACGTCGAACAGGATGGCTTTTACGGTCATGAGGTTTCCTTGGGTTCCAGACCCAAGTCCCTCCATGCGCGGTTGTTCCCCTTCTATGCTGTCAGGCGAAGCGCCGCCATTGAAGCGGACCCGATCGCCGGCAGAGCCTCGAAGGCTGGGCGGGCGAACCAGTAGCCTTGGAAGAGGGGGATGCCCGCCGCCTTCAGGGTCAGGAACTCCTCCTCCGTCTCGATGCCCTCGGCCAAGACGGTGATGTCGAGGGTCCGTGCAATGCCGACGATCCCCGCCACGACTGCCTGACGCGCCCAGCTCGTGTCGATGCCCCGAACGATCTTCATGTCGATCTTGATCAGGTCGGGCTGGAACTCGACAAGCAGCCCAAGGCCGGCATGTCCCGCGCCGAAGTCGTCGATCGCGGTGACGAAGCCGTGCTTGCGATACTCGGTGATAATGCGGGTAAGGTGCAGGGGGTCCGAGACCTCCTCGTCCTCGGTGAACTCGAACATGATCGCCGACTTTGGGAAGCCGTGACAAATGGCGGCGTTCAGGGTCGCACGCAGGCAGGCTGCAGGCTCGTATACGGCGTTGGGCATGAAATTGATGGAGAGCTTCAGGTCGCAGTCCTTGGGGAACAGGCGGGATGCGAGCTCGATGGCCTTTACCCGGCAGGCTTGGTCGAAGCGGTAGCGTTGCTCCGGCGACACCCGCGACAGCATCGTGTAAGCGGCTTCCCCTCCCGTGCCGCGGATCAGCGCTTCGTAGCCCCAGACACGCTGGCTTGCGACATCGTAAATCGGCTGGAACGCCATGGAGAAGTCGAAGTCGAGCTGGACGCCACTCTGGCAGCCTTCGCAGGGGATGGTCATGACAGATCCAATTCATTGCGGAACGGCACACCATCGCACTGCGATGTTGTAGAAGCCTTAAGTGGTTGATGCGCTGCGAATCGAGCGAACCGGAGCCGCGTTGCCCGAGTCGTAATCCAATTCGCTCCGTACCCAGAACCACTTCGTGCGCGAGGCTGCCCCCATCGGTGCCGACGCAGCGACCATGCCCACGTCGACGCTGCGGGCGTTGATCAATCACCCTTTGACGGACAAGGCCTCGAGGGGTTCGTCGCCGACTGGGCGAAGACGGGACAGACGATCGTCTAGGACGAGCCGAAGGATCCCGGTGCCGTGGGTCGTTTGTCGACTTCGTGCGTTGGCTCGGTGACCACCAACAAAGGAATGAGGCCATGGGCACGACGTTGACGGCGAAGTTCGAGACGAGACGAGAGGCCGATATGACGGTCGAGCGTCTCGTGCAGGAGCACGGTATCGAGCGGACGGACATCTTCGTCGTCGCCGCCGGCCGGGAAAACACCGCGGGCGAGGAAACGGCCGGATCGGACAACGACGCCGGCGAGCCGAGCGTCGAGGAGCGTCACGATGCTGCTTTGAACGGCGCGATCGAGGTATCGGTCGACATCGAAGACGAGAGTAAGGCCGCCCTCATCCGCGAGGCCTTTGCCGAGTTCAGCGCCCACGACGTAGAGGAGGCATGACCATGGCCGAGCCGACCAAGCACGTGTTCTCACGAAACTCCGACGATGAAGCCGACCGCGTGCCGGAGAAAGGCGGCACGCCGCGCGTCTCCGACACCTTGGTTGGTGCGAAGGATTCGCCTGATCCCGACTATCACCCAGAGGCTCAGGCCAACGCGCTGACGGATACTGAGGCCGGGGCGATGCCCGACGATGAGATGGGCGGCATCGTTCCGTTGAAGCGGCGTGAATGACGCCGTGCAGCGGCAGGGTGGGTGCTGAACCTCGAGGAGGTTCAATCCAGACCGCCTCGCCGATTCAGACAAGCAGCGTCAGTAACTTTCCACTGCGTCCAGGTCTTGGCTCAAGGGATCGGGAAAAGTGATCCGGACCGTTACACCGTCTTCGGAACTGACCTCGATCACGCCTCCGATCTGCTGGACGAGCGCTCGGATCAGGCCGTAGCCCAGCGAGCCCTCCCGAGCCTCGGCCACGCCGACGCCGTCGTCCTTCACCTCGAGTTCGATGCGCCCCGGCATGCTGCGCCTCGCCCGCGCCAGGATCGTACCCGTGCGCGGCGGCGGGAACGCGTACTTCACCGCATTGGTGACGACCTCCGTCAGAACGATGCCCAGCGGTACCGCGGTGTCCGCATCGAGCAAGATGCCCGGCTCCGACCTTGCCTCCAGCCGGATGCGGCCCTCGTCCGTCATCGACTGAAGGGCGGCGCACAGGTCCGTCATGTACGCGGTGACGTCGACGTTCTGTTCGCTCTCCGAGTGACTGAGGAGGTCATGAACGCGAGCCATCGCACCGAGGCGCTCCCGTGCATCCTCGAACAGCGCCTTCACGGCCGGTTCGGTCTGCCGCCTCGCCTGGATGCTGAGGAGCGATGCCGCGATGGCGAGGCTGTTCTTAGCGCGATGGTTAACCTCCTTCATGAGGAGCTCACGTTCGGCAGCGACGATCTTCAGCCTTGCGTTCGTCTCCTCAAGCTCCCGGGTGCGGCTCGCGACCCGCTCCTCCAGTTCGTCGTTCACCTTGCGCAGCTCGGCCTCGGCGTCGAAACGCCGGGTGACGTCGAGGTAGGAGAGGAAGTGGTTCGCAACCGTTCCCCGGTCGTTGCGGAGCGGACTGGCGAAGAGCATCGAGTGGAAGGGCGATCCGTCCTTGCGGTATTGGACGATTTCCAGCGTTTCGTCCCGACCCGCGCGGATGGCTTGCTCGTAAAGTTCGACCGTGGCGGGATCGGTGTCCTTGCCGTTCATGAAGTGTGGGTCCTGCCCGAGGAGCTCCTCGATCGCGTAACCGGACAGTTCGATGAAGGCGGCATTGGCGAAGATGATCGGATTGCCGGGGAGTGTCGCGTCCGTGACGATCATCGGCATGCGGGTGACACGCACGGCCTCCACGAACAGGCCGCCCTGCTGCCGGACCGCCTCGAGGTGTTTCTCGGCTTGGTCCCGGCCCTCGGTATCCTGCATGCCCGCTTGGTAGTCGTTCATTCAGCGGGCTCGTTCATATGTTTCTCGGCGACGCCTGGGCGCTTCGACGAATGGAAGCTGGCTTCGGCCTGCTCGCGGTTTGGTCGAACGACCACTGACAGAAGACCGTGGGTCAGGCAACGAGCCGATGTCTGTTCGCAAAAGCCACGAACGCTTCGACGATCTTTCGTGGCTCCGTATGGTGGACCATGTGTCCGGCACCCGGGAGAACAAGTAGCGCGCTGCCTTGAAGGAGCTTGCTCAAGCGGTGCGAATGGTGTCGCGGATTGACGATCCGATCCCCGTCGCCTGTTACGATCAACACCGGGACACTCAATTTGACATACCGATCCATCAACGCGGCGGCAGATGGAATCATCACCGCAGCCTCCTCTCCCGAGGCACGCAGCGCATCGGGGGCAAGGAACAGGGCCGGCTGGATGCTATTGAAACGCTCCGACGTCACGGCCGGCCCGAAGAGCTTTCGCATCATCATAGGCCAAGCCAGCCGTGCGAGCAGAGGTGTGAGCGTGAAACGAAGCAAGTCTCCGAGAACAGGCACGGCGGGGCCGGACGCGAACACGACATCCAGTCGTGGCGTCGGGAAGTAGTAGCCGGAGAGAAGAGTCAGGCTACCTACGCGCTCGGGATGTCGCAAAGCCCATTCCACGGCCACCAGCGTTCCCCACGAATGCCCCAGGAGTTCAGCCCGCTCTATCCCCAGCTCTGCCGCGGCATGCGCCAGCAGGTCCGCTTGGGCCGCGGGCGTCCATACCCGGTCTCGCGGACGTTCGCTGTAGCCATAGCCGGGACGGTCGAAGACAATGACCCGGTGCGTCTGTGCAACGAGGCGAACGAGATCGCTCGTGATAAAGTCCTGGATCAGGCTGCCGTTGCCATGCAGGAAGACGATCGGCTCGCCGGACCCGGCCTCCACGTAGTGCAGCCGCACGCCGTCGACTTCGATGAACCGTCCCGCGGGCGGGCTCCGACGCTTTGCCCAAATCGTACGGAAATGAACGGCCCCCGCCATGGCAAGGCTGGCTCCCACCATGAACATCCACTTTTTTCTGAGCATGTCAGTCTCCCATACCGGAATGACGACTGGCCGCCGGGAATGCCGACGGTACAAGCCTCCCGGCGGAGATGATTTCCGATGGAGCCCCAACAAGCATTCCGTGCGGCAGTTCTAGCGCCTTGCCGATCGCGGAGAGTTCGTCGTCCGAGGCGCTGCTGCCACTCTCGATCACCGCCAGCCTGCACACCGGGATCCCGGTACGTGCCGCAACGTATTGGATCGGCAGGCCAGCGTGATGGCGGAATGCCTTCGATAGCGAAAAGCCGCCGACAATCATCTCGACGACCGCTTCCGGGAAATGCACGTCACTCATATGCCGGACACGACTGGAACTGAACGGGGAATCCGCGACCGACGGCGTTGGTCACACGTCGTCATCGGTCACCCTCTCCGGCGTCGGCTTCGATGCGTGCGCCAAGCGTTCCTCACGAAGCCGCTCCGTCTTTGAGATCGACGCCTCCCGCTCGGCAGCGATGACCTGCATCCCCGTGCCGGGCAGAAAGCGCTCGTCGAGATCCTGGAAGTAGCCGACGCCCGAGGGAAGCGTCGTAGGATCGTAGAGCAGCCGCCAGTTGGGCCTACCTTTCATCGTGATCGACCAAGAGATTCTCGAGATCGCCGAGGGCTTCGGCCACTTGTTTCACGGAAACGACTTGAACCGTCAGCCCTGCCTCGTTGCAGATCTCGATCTGGCGACTGTCGATGTTCGCACCTGACCTGGCTGCCTCTTTCATGTGCCATGCCATTTCGGTTGCCTGCCCGATCGCCTGATCGAGGCCGGCGAGGGTATGCCCTTCGTAATCCCGGACGAGCACGCCGTCGGATCGGAAATTGAAGAAGAAATGCTGCATCACATTGGCCCCCGATTAGATCGCGATTTGCTTTTGAATACGGTTTCGGACAACTTCACCCGGTCGCACGCTTGACCGCCTGCGAGACACGGACGGCAAGGCTTGCCGGACAAACGGTCGTATGGAGGATGCGACGGCGCGAACGAGGTCGTCGGGATCGCAGGGTTTGAAGATCCAGCGCCCGTTCGAAAGCGCCTCGTCGAACGTCCCCGGTCGGCGACTGATCGACGAGTGCACGATGAACGGTATGCCGCGGAAATTCAGCGCTTCCGCCAGTCGACCGCATGAGCCGTCCCGGAGAGATACGTCCGTGATTACGATGTCGGGGACATTTTCGGAGAGCCAGGCCAGCGCATCGCGACAGTTCGAGAGAACGGCGGCGACACCGAAACCCGCCTGGACGACGCTGTACTCCACGTCCAAGGCAATGAGGGCTTCGTCCTCGAGAATGAGTACGGAGACGGTTGGTTCGTGATCCATTGGATCCTTCCTGCCGCGAGCCGACAAAGGAGTGAGGGTCCGAATTTTCAAATTCGGCCATTACATATGTTAGTCATCCCAGTTTATATATTTACATTGCTACGCCTTGCGGAGTTCTCTTCCGTCTATAAAAGGCAAATTACTGATCGTTCAGTCGCCTCCTTACGGTACGCAGTCGTGGCAGGACTATGAGAGCATTGAGCACGCTTCATCGTTGGTCGTGAGATGAATTCTCCGGCCGTTCGATTTGTCGTCGAAAGGAGTGCCGGCCCATGGCAAACCCGTTCATCCGCAAGCTCGACGGTTTCGAGAAGATCCGGGACGAGGACCGCGACTGGCTGGCGTCGTTGACGCGGAACCCCGTCGAGGTGGGTGCCAACAAGGACCTGATCCGCGAGGGCGACAATCCCGAGATCGTCCATTTGGTGCTTGAGGGCCTTGCGGTCCGCTACAAGTCGACCTTCGAGGGCAAACGGCACATTTTTGCGTACATGATCCCCGGCGACTTTTGCGATCTACATGTCGCATTGCTCCGCAGGATGGACCACAGCATCGCGACGGTCACCCCGTGCCGCGTAGTGAAGTTGCCGCCCTCGGCGATACTTGAGATGACCGAGCGGCGGCCGTCACTGGCCCGGGCCCTGTGGATGTGCTCCCTTGTCGACGAGGCGACGCTGCGCGAGTGGCTGGTCAACATCGGGCAGCGTTCCGCTTCGCAGCGCATCGCCCATCTGTTCTGCGAACTTCACGTGCGGATGAAGGCGGTTGGGCTGACGACGGACGGGGGCTTCGAACTCCCGCTGACCCAGGAGGAGATCGCGGACACGATGGGACTGTCGAACGTGCACGTGAACCGGAGCCTCCGGGAACTGCGGGCCGCAAACCTCATCACGATGAGAAACGAAAAGCTCGCTATACCCGACGTAGAGGTCTTGAAGGAATACGCGAGCTTCGATCCGACCTATCTCCATATCGAGCGGACTCGACCCGAAGGCATGTGAAGGGTTCTTAAAGCCCGTGGCGGTCGACAGAGAAGTTGACGCCGAAGACGATCGTCCCCTCGTGGTCGCATACAGCCATGCGCCACGCTTCGCCGTTCCACGACTGACGTCCGGTGCTCAGCATCTGCCCGGCGGACCGAATTGCTTCCTCCCGGACGGCATCAAGATCGGCGCACTCGATGCCGACATCGTCGATGTCCGCCTTGCCGTTCATCACGTGAAAGAAATATCGGGTCATCCGGAACCTCCTGCTGAATATCGGCGGGAGCGCGGTCGGTCTCTCTGTCACGGCTGGCCTAAAAGGTACCGATGATCAGTTCATAGACACGCTATATCAAGATAAAGATACAACATATATGAACTACGCCTCCTTTTAATTTCCGACGAAATTGGCCAATGAACGCAGGAAATGGCAAGGTATTGCCCTAAACTTTTTACCCGCTGCGATAATACCCGCTTAACTTCCTGTAGGCGCATCGCATTCTCATCGACCTTGGCGCAGACGGAGCTCGGGACCCTGGTTGAGGCCATGGCGGGCAGTCAACGATCGGATACCAGCGCATCCCCTCGACACGCGCGCCTATGGTTCGTCGATCCTCGTGGTTTACGGCGCTTTCGGAGACGCATCCCACCAGTAAGGTTCTCGCCACCTTGAACGTGTGGTTCGACTTCGTCGGAGAGGTCGTCGATGCCCATGGGGGAGATTCTGAAGTTCATGGGCGATGCGGTGTTCGCGACATCCGTTGATCAGATCGCCGGACAACATTCTGACGAGCCATGGCAACGGCCTAGGATTTTAACCGGAGAACCGAAGCTGCCAACGCGCGACGTCGTTTCTATGGTGAGCCGTCCGTCGCGCATGCCTTGTGCTGGATGTCGGCAGGGTCACGTACGGCAATGGTCGGTGCGGCGCACCGTATGGACTTCACCGTCATCGGCCCGGCGGTGAACCGCACAAGGTGCCTCTTGCACCTAGGGAAACGCCGGAAGCGATCGGTGCTCGTTTCGGATACCGTCGCGACCGAACTCGAGACACCGTTGACGGACCCTGGCTTTCACGAGCTTCGCGACGTTGTCCTTCCTCAACGGGTGTCGAACCGAGAAGCTGAATGTCCGCTACACGCACCTACGAAGCCACAAGCGGAAGGTCTGCAATCCACCCCGTCCGGTCTCGACCCACTTTTGCCTTAGCGGAGTAAGTTGGCAACGCTCAGAAGCGGACACACGCTCATGTTGCCCGATCGATTGGTGCCAGCGAAGGTCCGCATCTTCGCCGACGAGATTGCGGCGTCTATCAGGACCGGCTGGGCATCACCAGACGATCGTCTCTGGTTCTTATCCATCTCAACCGTCAGTGAACGAGATTCACTTTTGAACAAGGACGATCGGCCCATTCGACGAGCCGCTGTCCAACGCCTCGTGCGCCTGCGCGGCTTGGGCCATGCGACACGACAGGCAGTGCCCGCGTTGCTGGACTACAACTGAGAAGCCGACAGGGTCGATGGCACCGTCAGGATTGTCGGTTCCATCCTCGGCCTTACGCTGGTGTTCGGCACGCTGTTTTGGCTGCTAGACTAACGGGTAACTGCCATTGGGCCGCATCTCGAAAGTTCGTTGTCGACGTGATGCCGAGGCAGGTAGAAATCGAGCGATAGGTAAAGCGGCCGCGCTTTTCGCGGCGCCCTCAGCGCCGAACATGTATCGGTCGATTTACCGATCACGCTCTGTGAGCAGCGGCTGCATCCTGTCGAGGCTGCCTCTGATCGGTGGAAGGGTTGCAGGCGCCCCGTTCGGACAAACATGATTAGAACATGCCGTTCGGATTCTCCCCGCCTTCCGGAACGACTTGCAGGACGTCCCAGTGCTCGACGATTTTTCCCGCTTCATCCAGTCGAAAGATATCGATCCCGGCAAAGTCCTTGTCCCCAGGCCAGTGCTGAAAGCAGTGCAGGACAACATAGTCCCCCTCGGCAATGGCCCGCTTGATCTCGACGCGTTTACCGGGCCACTCACGCTCCATTCGTTCGAAATAGTCGATGAAGGCATTTTTGCCCGTCGCGACAAGCGGATTATGCTGGATATAGTCCGCACCGACATAGCGCGTGACCGCATCTGCTGGTCGGCCTTCGTTGAACATCATGTTATAGAAAGCGACGACGGCTGCCTTGTTGCGTTCCAGATCCTGCATCAACTCCACCACTTCAAATGGCCGTATGAAGGTATGCATAATGGAAGTCCCGTACGGGCCTCTCATCATGCATGATGATGCATCAAGCGGATGGCGGGATCCGCGCAATCACCTTGATCTCGAAGTCGAACCCAGCGAGCCAATTGACCCCGACGCAGGTGATGTTCGGATAGGGCGGCTCGCCCAAGTACCTGTCACGAACGGTCAGGAACGTCTCGAACTGTGCTTCCGGGTCCGTGTGGAAGGTCGTGATGTCGACCACATCGTCGAGAGTACAGCCAGCAGATTTCAGAACGGCCGTAAGGTTCTCGAAAGCTAGTGTGACTTGGGCTTCGAAATCCGGTTCGGGTGATGCGTCCTCTCGTGAGCCGACCTGTCCTGATACGAACAGCAAATCCCCCGACTGGATAGCCGCTGAGTATTTGAACTTAGTGTAAAGGTCTTGTCGCATGGCGGGGCCAATTGCTTTTCTTGGAGACATTGTGTGGATCCTCTCTGGCCTCCGCACTGAGCGCCTTAATTCAGCGTCGCAGCGAATGAAGCAGGTAACTCGTCTGCTTAATATGGCGATCGTAAATGTCCCGGGCTACCACTTATTGGGGAAATCTGGGATACACAGACGGGTGAGCATGGACCGCTAGCTGAGGCGTGACGACAGGTATGAACCTCAGCGATATCTCGGTATTCGTGGCAGTCGTGGATGCAGGGAGTTTCTCTGCTGGTGCCACCGCTTCCAGCATGACGCGCTCCGCCGCCGGCAAGGCCGTCGCACGGCTCGAAGACAGATTGGGTGTCCGTTTGCTCAACCGGACAACTCGGGCGCTCAGCCTGACCGATGAAGGCCGTTCGTTCTACGTCCATGGCCAACACATAATGGATGCGGTGGATCAGGCAGAGGCAAGCGTGGGCGGCAGCACGGGCGTGCCGCGTGGCATTCTACGCCTGACCGCCCCGCATGCCTTCGGACAGCGGATGATCATGCCCATCATTGAAAAGTTTTTGGCCCAGTGGCCTGAAACGCAGATTGAAGCCAGCTTCACCGACCGAATGGTCGATCTCTTAGACGAGGGGTTCGATCTCGCGATCCGCTTCAGCGGCGTCGTACCCGACAGTCGGCTCATGTCTCGCGTCGTGGCTCGGGACCGTTACCTCTTGGTTGCATCAATCGATTACGTTTCCCAGCACGGGAAGCCGTGTGATCTGGACGAGCTGAAAAGGCACCCATGTCTGGCCTTCAGCAGCCGGGGATATCGACAGCGCTGGCGCTTCACCGACGCGACGGGGAGTTGGTCCTCAGTTCCTATTCAAGGCCGCCTGCGACTCGACAGCGGAGAAGCGCTTCACAACGCGGTCATGCGCGGCCTTGGCATAGCGTTGATGCCTAACTTCCTGGTCTCAAGGGAGGTTCAGTCAGGTCGCTTCGTTCATATCTTGCCAGACGTAACAAGCGAAGAGATAGAGATCAGGTGCATCTATCCCGGACGCCGGCTGCTTGAGCCCCGTGTCAGAGGGTTCATCGACCTTCTCGCCAGTGACCTCAAACTTTGAGGAGCGGTGTTGTGCTTCCATTGAGCGGACGCTCTGCGTCAACAGGCTCATGAATTCGTTCAACGTGGCTTGTTACGTAGCAGGTTCGTGAGGAGTCATGCCAAGTGGCAGGCATTACTGGACCATGCCCGCTCGGGTTAGACCCGATGTAATCAATGTCCACATGGTCGTCTTACGACCGGAAAGGTGCCAGTCTCCTTTCCACCCCGTCCGGTCTCGGAGGCAGGAGAAGCGGACGCTCGGAAGCGGTCCAACCGCTCTCGACCCAATTATGCTACTAGGGGCGCCAGCCGCAGCGGCGCCGATGATCAAGCCACCAAAGAAGCTCGTCTTCGCAAGAGCCGATCTGGTGGCCGAGATTGAGTTCCGTGCTTGGACCGGAGACGGCAAGCTGCCGCATGCTTCGTTCAAGGGTTTGCGAGAGGCTGCCGACTACGACGCGATCTACGAACTGGAAGACCAGCCCCGGAATTTAGTGCTACGGAAGCTGACAAGGGAGAGTCCATGTCGGTCTTGGCCAGAAATCATGTTCAGATCAGAGGTGATGGCGAACGCGCCATCGTCTTCGCGCATGGATTCGGCTGTGACCAGAACATGTGGCGCCTGGTCAGCCCAGCATTTGAGGCGGACTTTCGCACGGTCCTCTTCGACCACGTCGGCGCGGGACAGTCGGACCTCACCGCATACGATCCTGCCAAGTACGCGATGCTTTCGGGCTACGCCGACGACCTGATCGAGATTTGCCGTGAGCTCGGGCTGGCCGGCTTGGTTTTCGTCGGCCACTCCGTCAGCGCGATGATCGGTGTCATCGCCTCTTTGAAGGCACCCGAGCTGTTCGGGAGCCTTGTACTTGTCGGCCCGTCGCCGCGATACATCAACGACGGCGACTATGTTGGCGGCTTCACTGCGGCCGAGGTCGACGAGCTTTTGGATTCACTCGACGACAATCACCTCGGATGGTCCGCCGCCATGGCTCCGGTCATCATGGGCAACCCCGGCCGTCCAGAGCTTGGAGAAGAGCTGACGAACAGCTTCTGTCGCACCAATCCGGATATAGCGAAGGCCTTCGCTCGGGTGACCTTCTCTTCAGACAACCGGGCGGACTTGCCCCTCGTCACCACACGCACGCTCATTCTCCAGTGCCGGGACGACATCATCGCATCCGAAGAAGTCGGCGAGTATGTCCATCGCCAAATCCGTAGCAGCAAGCTGGTTGTTCTGGAGGCCAACGGCCACTGCCCGAACCTCAGCAGTCCGGACGAGGTGATCCAGGCCATCCGCGAATTCGTTTGATGGTTCCGCGAGCACCCTCCGCGGACGGCGTCGAAGACCTGGAGGACCTCTACGAGAACGCTCCCTGTGGGTACCTTTCGCTCGGTCCTGACGGCCGGATCGTCAAGGTCAATCGCACGCTGACGACTTGGATGGGCAGGTCGTCCGAGGAGCTGCGCGGCAAGCGCCTGCGCGACCTCCTGAACATGCCCGGACGGATCTTCTACGAGACGCACTTCGCCCCACTGCTGCGCATGCAAGGCTTCTTTAACGAGGTGGCGCTGGACCTCATCGCTGCCAACGGTTCCAAGTTGCCCGTGCTAGCGAACGCCGCGGAACGGCGTGGCGATGACGGCGCCCTTTTGTTCACGCGGGTCACGGTCTTTCCCGCGGTCGAGCGCAGACGGTATGAACGAGGCCTCGTCGAGGCGCGTACCGCTTTGGAGGCGGCAGGTGCCGAGATGCGCTCCAAGCTAGAAGTTGAACAGGAGAACGCCGAGCTCCGCGAGCAGTTCATAGCGGTCCTCGGACATGATCTGCGCAATCCGCTCGCATCGATAAGTTCAGCGACGAACCTTCTGCGCAAGGGTCCCTCGCCAGAGCGGACTTCGCGTATCTTGGACCTTATGGAAGGCAGCGTCGTACGGATGTCGGGCCTGATCGACAACATCCTGGACTTCGCACGCGGACGTCTTGGAAGCGGCATCGTCTTGAACCGGACCTCCGATCTGCCGTTGGAGCCCGTGTTGCGACAAGTCGTCGAGGAGCTTCGGCTCAGCCATCCGGATCGGGAGATCGAGGTTTTAATCGAGCTGCACGAGGCAATCGACTGCGATCTCATCCGGATCGGGCAGCTTGCGTCGAACCTTCTTGGTAACGCGCTGACGCATGGGGATCCGGGCAAGGCCATCGAAGTGGGGGCGAAGTCACGCGATGGCACGCTGGAGTTCTGGGTCGCGAATGGCGGCGACCCGATCTCGGACGAAGCCATCTCGAAACTCTTCCAGCCCTTCTTCCGCGGAGACGTGCGACCAAACCAACAAGGCCTTGGTCTCGGCCTTCACATAGCCTCCGAGATCGCCGTCGCGCATGGAGGGCGGATATCTGTCACCTCCAGCGTCGACGAAACGCGGTTCACTTTCGTCCTGCCACCAAGCAACATCGAGGCCGCCACCTGAACGAAGCGGCATTAGGTGTTGGTGGCTTTTACTAGTCCCTGCGCCCGAAATTGATTACCGGAGGCCGCCGGTAATGAATCGTCCCAGCAAGGAGTTCACCTCATGAGCAATGTCGACGCCGAAGCCCGCAGGGCTATCCATGATTTGTTGTGCAGGTTCTTCCTGGCCTTCGACCAGCGCGACTGGGTCGGTATGGGAGATACCCTCGCCGAGACGGTGTTCGTCGACTACTCCTCCTCCGGACGTGAAGCTCCCGTCACCATGCCGGGAGCCGAGTTCGTGGGGCGCCGCAAGGGCGCAGTCGACAGCCTCTCGAAGCAGCACAGCTTTTCGAACCTTTTGCTGTCGCGAGAGGGCGACGGCATCGGCGGGCGTTGCAACTACCTCATCCTGCGGTTCGCCGAGGCTGCGTCTGGGGGCGAGGACTTCTATCACTCCTGCGGGTCGTACGAGTTCCAGTTCTCGCCTGCCGAGGGTTCGTGGAGGATCGCGTCGATCACCCAAAGGGCCCTGCGGAGCTGGGGCAACCGTGACCTTCACGGCGGCTCCCGCAAGAGCCAGACCGCGTAGTCCCGCGCACATCGGCGGTCCATTGCCTACCGATCGGAGGTGTCTGCCGCGACGGCAGGTAGCCGTCCGCCACATGCACGCCGCCGCCGCGACGAGAACACGGTTGGCCACGACGAGCGACCCCACAATGCGAACACGCGCTTGCGTTACGCAGTACGGCTGTTCACGGCCCGTCTCAGACTGTCCGAGCGCATTCGGACAGTCCGGAAAGCTGTCGTGCAGTCTGGCCTATTGTCCGGCTTAAGCGCAGTCGCGAACCGAAACGATTGCGCCGACATTCGGTTGGCATCGACGAGCTACTCGATGGTAAAGGGCCTACTTCATGGAAAGACCGCATTACCGAGAGGTTCTGGAACACACGGGGGTCTTGCAGATCCTGGCCGCGTTCGATCCGCATGTGGTCGGCACGCCGCCCCTCAGCCTTGATCTGCCGACAAGCGATATCGACATCGTCTGCTTCGCGCCCGATCCGTTGGCTTTTGCTCGCGCTGTCTCGAACGCCTTCGGCCCCTGCCCGAATTTTCGTATCTTCCAGCGGACTGGGCTTGATCGGGCAGTGGTCGCCGAGATCGTCCATTCGGAGTGGGTGATCGAGATCTTCGGTCAGGCCATTCCGGTCTCCCGGCAAGCAGGATGGCGGCATTTTCACGCGGAGCGAAGACTGCTAGCGATGGGCGGCGACGGCTTTCGCTGGGCAGTCATGGCGGCACGCTGGTCCGGCCTGAAGACCGAACCAGCCTTCGCCGCCGTGCTCGGCCTCGACGGCGATCCTTACGAGGCCCTGCTCTGTCTGGAGGCTGTCCCGGATAAAGAGCTAAACGCGATCCTGAAGGATCGGGGCTATGGCTGAGGAGGGCCCCGAAATCCTTTCCTCGAAAAAATCGGCCGCTATTCCGCCAGGGCTACGCGTCACTGATACGCTCTGCGAGCGGACCATCCGTTCAGCTTTTAGCCATTGCCCCCCATATCAATGATGATCATCGACCTGAGGACTGCTCTCGAACGTTTCAGGACGAACCCGAGGGCTCTCGCCAAGCCGGAGAGCGGTCGCCCCAGTGTCCACGAGCTCTGTTAGGTTCGTTGCAGAGCAAGGTGAGCGCCTAGACCGATAAGGATCGTTCCCCCGGCGCGCTGGACCCATCGTTGAACGCTACCCGATCGCTTCAGACGCTCGACAACGAGACCAGCGAGAAAGACGCACACCAAATCCGCGAACGAGAACATCGCGTTGATGACGATGCCGAAAATGGCGAGTTGCAGCCACACGGGGAACGTGGCGGACGCGTCCACGAACTGCGGTAGGAAGGCGAGGAAGAAGATCGCCGTCTTGGGGTTCAGGACCTCGACCGTCACGCTTTCCACGAAAGCGCGCCGTCCGGACTTGGGTTGGATGCCCGACACGTCGGTCTCGCTAGCGCTCCTTGATCGAAACAAGGAGATGCCCAGCCATACGAGGTAAGCGGCACCTGCAAGCTTGATCGCGAGGTAGAGTGTCGGGATCGCATGGAACAGCACGGAGAGCCCTGCTGCCGCCGCTACGATATGGACGTAACAGCCGAGGTGGATACCAAGAACGGCCATTAAGCCCGATCGGCGCCCACCCGCCATTGTCTGCGCAGCAGCATAAAGCATCGCTGGACCCGGGATGAAGGCGAAGACTGCCGTCGTCACCATGAACGCGAGAAGGATTTCCACAGGTGGCATGGCGGGGCATCCGTTTGGTTCATCTCGGACGCTCCGAGGTTGCTCAACATGCCACGACCAGATCGACTGCGACAGGATAAACAGCGGCTTCCGCTTGGACCCGCCCGAAAGACGTCAGGCAGGTTTCCACCCGACCAAGCTGTTCGAGTGTAAGGCAGCAAGGTCCAGGAAGCCGAACCAACTCCCTCAAGCGAGACGGTTCAGCGCCCCTCTCAACCTACCAGCTTCCCCCTCGCCCAACTCAGCCTCGATCGCTGCGTGTTCTGCGGTCCAGATCGGCGTTGCGCGGGCAAGAGCCTCCAGCCCCTTCTGTGTCAAGACGAGGCGACGGGCGCGCTTGTCCTGCGCATCGACCCGGACCTCAACAAGTCCCCCACGCTCCAGCGGCTTCAGGTTAGCAGTGAGGGTCGTGCGATCCATGGCGAGAAGATGTGCCACCGCGCCGAGCGTCGGCGGCTCCGGTCGATTCAACGACATGAGCAGCGAGAATTGCCCACTCTTCAGGCCAGCCGGGCGCAGGGCCTCGTCGAAGCGTCGCGACAGGCGCCGGGCAGCACGTTGGGTATGAAGGCATAGGCAATGATCGCGGACGTGGATCGTCGTCGCATAGGGAACCGTGGAGGCTTCCGGGAGCGCCGGGCCGCAGACTTTATTTGACACCACCCCATATATGTTGATATCAACTCTTAGGACAAGTGTTCGAAGTCGGCTGGAAGGGAGACCCGCCATGCTTTCGCACAAGAGCTCGTCCGCAATCCTCGCCGTGTCCGACATGGACCGAGCCCGTGCCTTCTACGGCGGGACGCTCGGCCTTTCCGCGGCGGGCGACGACGGCGACGTCGCGGTCTATCGGACGGGTGAGACGCATCTCGTCATCTATCGCTCCGACGAGGCGGGCACGAACCAAGCTAATGCCGTCGTGTTCGACGCGGCCGGCGAGATCGAGTCCATCGTTGCCGATCTTGCGGGCAAGGGCATCGCCTTCGAGCACTACGATATGGCCGGCACCTATCGCGTTGGCATCCACCATGCCGGCGGCATGAAGATGGCCTGGTTTAAGGACCCCGACGGCAACATCCTTCACATCAACGACATGCCCGCCCCGGACGCCGATGTTGCGGAGGCTGTACAGTGAAGCGCGAGGACTTTCTCCGCGGCCCCGTCTCCGTCACCGCCTACGATTGGGTGCCTGAGATGGCGCAGGGCTATGTGCGCGATCTTCGGCTGCGCTGGGCGCTGGAGGAGGCAGATTTTCCCTACGATGCTGACCTCCTGCCACATGCCGAGCGTGCCAGTTCCACAAACCTTGCGCGGCAGCCCTTCGGGCAGGTGCCCGCAATGCAGGTGGGCGCCCTCACGATGTTCGAGTCCGGCGCCTGCGCCTGGCGGATCGCGGAAGCCAGCAAAGCTCTGCTTCCCGAGGACACGGCCGACCGGCAGGCCTGCCTTTCTTGGTTCTTCGCGGCACTGGACTCGCTTGGCCAGCCGATCGACCTGTGCAGCTATCTTCGCTTCTTCGCCGAGGATCGCGAGGCGGCTGATCGGATCGAGCCACAGGCGCGTGACTTTCTTCGCCTGAGACTGTCGCGCTTCGCCGATGCGCTGGGCGATTGTCCCTTCCTTGTCGGCGAGCGTTTCACGATTGCCGACCTGATGACATCCGTCGTCCTACGCAACATCGAGACGACCGGTGACCTCGACAGCTTCCCGACGCTTGCAGCCTACGTCCGACGCCACACTGCCCGCCCCGCGTTCCAGCGAGCGCTCGAGGCGCAGATGCAGCCGTTCCGCGAGAACGCGGCCAAGTACAAGGGCGCTGGCTGAGTGTGGCCGACTTAGCCGTCGGTACGAACTGTCCCCAACCGAACCGAAAGGAAACACCGATGTCTTACGTCCTGGGTTGCGTGCTCCCGGTGGAAGGAGCCAAGCGCGAGCGCTTCGTGGAACAGGCCGCAAGAGCGGCGCCTTTCTTTCGCGAGTTCGGCGGCACGAGCGTCGTCGACGCGGTGGGAGACGACGTGCCGAAGGGGACGCTGACGGATTTCCATCGCTCCGTCGCGGCGAGAGAAGACGAGCTTATCGGCTTTGGCTGGGTCCTCTGGCCGGACAAGGCGACCAAGGATGCGGCTGAGCCCGCCATGATGAACGATCCGCGCATGGACATGTCCGACATGGCCTTCGACGGGCAACGCATGATTTTCGGCGGGTTCGAGCCAGTGGTCGATGAGGGACCCGGAGGTGTCTTCGGCTATGTCGACGGCTTCGTCCTCGCCGTGCCGACGGCGCGTCGAGAGGAGTTCACACTCCATTGCCGTGAGGCCGCGCCAGTGTTTCTGCGCAACGGGGCGACGCGACATGTCGAATGTTGGGGCGTCGATGTACCGCGGGGCAAGGTCACCGATTTCTACCGCGCAGTGAAAGCAGAGGCTGACGAGACGGTCTGCTTCTCCTGGATCGAATGGCCGGACAAGGCAACCCGCGACGCTGGACAGAAGGCCGTTTTCGCCGAGATGGAGAGCGCGATGGCAGACAATCCAATGCCCTTCGACGGCAAGCGGATGATCTATGGCGGCTTTGCCGTCGTCAGCCGGGAGGATTGAAGATGGCCAACGCGCAGGGAACTCCGATCTGGTACGAACTGATCACGGAAGATGCCGACAGCGCCGAGAGGTTCTACGGTCAAGTCCTCGGCTGGCGCTTCTCACGCCCTGCCGGCGGCCTGGAGCGCGACTATCGCATCGCGAAAGCCGATGGCACGGGCGTCGCCGGGGTGATGAAATGCCCATCGGGCATGGCCATGCCGACCCGCTGGTTCGTCTACTTCGGCGTCGACGACGTCGACCGCACGGTGGAGGAAGCAAGCGTGGCCGGGGCTAACATTCACGTTCCCCCGGCTGACATTCCCGGCGTCGGACGGTTCGCCTTCCTCACCGATCCGCAAGGGCAGATGATCTACATCATGCGCGGAGCGAGCACCGAGGACTCCCGGGCCTTCGTCTGCGGAGCAACCGTGCCGCAGGGCCACGGGGTGTGGAACGAGCTCTCGACGCCGGATCCGGAGGCCGCGCTCGCATTCTACGGCCGAATCCTTGGCCTACGGGCCGAGGGTGGCATGCCGATGGGCGGTCTCGGTGAATATCGCTTCCTACAAGCAGGAAGCAATGGGATCGGCGCGGTTATGGGGGAAGTGCCGAACGGGCAATTGGGCTGGCAAATCTACTTCTCCGTCGACGACATCGACGCGGCGAAGGCCCGGCTGGAGATGGCTGGCGGCAAGCCAGTGCAGGGTCCGGACGCGATCCCCGGCGGCGCCTTCGCTCTCGTCGCCGAGGACGACCGCAGCATCCGCTTCGGCCTCGTCGGTCGGCGCCAAACGGAAGGCTCCGCCGCGGCCTGATCTGCCGCCCGGGGACAAACGCTGACGCCAGAATGCGCGTGGCCTCGCTTTGCACTTCCAGGCCGTGCTGCGAGGCGCCTTCGTACTCGCCAAGGCCCAAGGTGACACTGAGATGGCTCGCGAGAGCGTGCGCCATCTGAAACGCTACGTGACATTGCTGTGCAAGGAAGACGCGTGATGACCGACCAAGGATACGGAATCAGCATCGAGCGCCGGATTGAAGCGCCGATCGAACAGGTATGGCGGGTGATGATCGAACGGTTCGAGGACTGGTTCTGTCCCAAGCCATGGCGCGCCGAAGCGCGCGAGCTGGACTGGCGGCCAGGTGGACACAGCCTCGTGGTGATGCACGGGCCCAACGGCGAGGAGATGCCAAACGAGGGGACGGTGCTCGCGTTCGAACCGAACAAGCGCTTCGTCTTCACCGACGCCTTCACCGGTGACTGGCAACCCGCCGGGCCATTCATGGTCGCCATCTTCGAAATCGAGCCCGATGGTGCCGGAACGCTTTACCGAGCGACCGCGCGACATTGGACCAGCGAGGCCATGGAGCGGCATCGCGAGATGGGTTTCGATTCCGGGTGGGGCGCCGCCGCGGACCAGCTCAAAGCACTCGCCGAGGGAAAGTAACGGACGAAGGATGGCGTTGGCGTTGTCCCACCCTGGAGGAAGACCATGGCATCAATGGTGGAAAAAGTGCGATCCGCACCTTCGCGACGGCTTGCAGCAAGCACCTTGGTTGGGCGCATACTGAGCGGCTTTGCAATCCTATTCCTGGCGATGGACGCGGGCGGCAAGCTGCTCGCACCAGACTTGATGATTGCCAACTCCCCGGCGCTGGGACTGCCGCCAGAGCCAGGGTTCTATCGTCTACTTGGCGCAATCCTCGCCGGGTGCACCGCTCTTTATACTTGGCCGCGGACAGCGGTGATCGGCGCAGTTCTGCTGACCGCCTATCTCGGCGGGGCAATTGCCACTCATCTTCGAGTTGCCAGTCCCATGCTAAGCCACACCCTGTTCGGGGTGTATGTCGGCCTCATCCTGTGGTCCGGGCTATGGTTGCGCGACGTGCGCGTGCGCCGATTGCTGACTCCAGCTTGATGCCACATCCGGAACGTCTGCTTCCCCGCGCATGCCTTCCGAAAGCGGATGGAGAACTATCCACCCCGTCCGGTCTCGAGCGGCTATTGAAGCAGCCGTCCGGAAGCAGTCGGACGGCTCTCGACCCAACGCCGCCGTTCTTCGTCCTTGATGAGGTATCTCGAAAGCAGACTTAGGCTGACCTATCGTCCCGCCGACAAAGGAAACAGGCCATCCCGCGCCGACGAGCTGACGTATGGCCGGAAAAGGTGGGAGACCTGGTTGAGTCCCCAGTCCAGGTGCCCAGCG
>NZ_JBUZWF020000005.1:0-367626 GCF_055730105.2 Mesocryomonas lacus | reverse complement strand
AAACTAAAGACGCGATCCCAGCGTCAACACGCAAGTCAGTCCAGAGGCAATGACACGGCGGAGCCCCCAGCGGCCGGCGCTCTCAGGCCGAGATCAACGGCCCTTCAACGCGCCCCGTACCAATGCCGCAATCCCGGCATCAATCTCAGCAGACTTCAAGCGACGCTTCGTCTCAGAATCGGAACGGGGAGGGGGGGACTTCGACGCCTTCGGCGCCGCCGGTGCAACGGGACGCGGGATCGCCGGCTGGCCCGCTTCGTGCCAGGCCCGGAACACCGCAACGTCGAAAAGCCACGGCGCCTTGCCGCTCGGACGCGACGCGCCAGGGATCAGGCCGGCTTCGGCCTTCTTCGTCCACTCGCGGGACGTCCCGCCGAAATCGACGGCGATGTTGCGGGCGGTCAGCTGCTTGGCCATGTCGTTCTCCGTCTCACGCAAATCCGGTTGAAAACCGGTCCGCCGGCTCGTCTCGGTGCGGACGAAAGTCGTTACCGAGGGGGGGGTCTTCGGCCACCGCCGTCACACCGCCAAGGGCCATGCTGGGATAGCGCAGAGCCGTGCCATTCGCCATGCTCTCCGGCTCTCCGGCTCTTTGTAACTGCGGAGAGCACCTGCTTGCTGTACCCGCAGGAGGGCGGCACGAACAGTCTCAGTCGAGAGCGCGCGCCTCGGAGGCGAGCATGATCGGGATGCCGTCACGGATGGGATAAGCGAGACGTGCGGCGCGGGAGACCAGCTCGTTGCGCGCGGCATCGTAGGTCAGCTGCGCCTTCGTCAGCGGGCAGACGAGGAGTTCGAGGAGCTTCGGGTCGGGACGTCGGGCAAGATCGCTCATGCCCTCTTCTAACCCACCTCGGTGTTCCACAAAAGCGGATCTATGCACGCATGTGAGTGGAGGAAGCCGGCGCATCAGGGAGCGCACCAGCGCGGGCTAAGCCCCTGACGGCTTGAACACAACAGCGGTCTTATCCAAGACCAATCGGCAAACGTGAGTCTTGTGGCGGAGAGGATTGATCCATGCCGCTATTGAAGCGTCTGGCCGCCGCCGTCTTCGGAGTTCTCGCGGGCGATGGCGATCTCGGTCAGCGCGATCAAGGTCTCGGCGCGCGTTTTCAGATCGGGCGCCTCGAGCAGCGCCTGCTTTTCGGCGGCACCATACGGCGACATCATGCACAGCGCGTTGACCAAGGTCTCGTTCGACGCCTTGGTGACGCTCTCCCAGTCGGCTTCGAGTTGATTGGCGTCGAGGTAGAGACGGAAGGCTTTCAGCAACCCGTCGCGGTCCACGTCGCCGGCGCCATGGCCAAGGTCGAGATCGCCGATAAAGGCAGCCAGCCGGCAGACGCGGTAAGGCACGCCTGTCTCCAACTCCTCGAGCACGCGGAACCTGGCGATGCCATGCAGGTTAATAATGTAGCGTCCGTCGCCGCTCTCGGTGATCGAGGTGATGCGGCCGAGGCACCCGACCTTGGCGAGTTCCGGTTCGCCATTCTCTCGACGGGCGCCATCGAGGCGCGGCTGGATCATGCCGATGACGCGTTGATCCTTCAGCGCCTCGTCGACCATTGCGAGGTAGCGCGGCTCGAAGATATTGAGGGGCATCTGACCGCCGGGCAGCAGCAGCGACCCGGTCAGCGGGAAGACCGGCACCACCTCGGGCAGGTCGGACTCGCGGGTGTAGTTGGTATTGCCAGCGTGAACCAAAGGGGGCCTCCATCTCCAACCATCGATGTGGCGCAGGCGGCGGCAAACTCAAGGGACGGGCCGATCACAGATGCCGTAGCGCGGGGACCTCTTTGGCGCCACCGGAAAGAGTCGGGCCGGGTGTGGGCAGGCGTGCAGGGGCGCTGTGGCACGCCCCTCACCATCTCAAGCGAACAGCAGCGTCGACAGTCGCTTGCGCGCGTCGCGGGTGGCGGGATCGGCGCCACCCCAGGCCTCGAAGAATTCAAGCAGCTTTTTGCGCGCGCCGTCGTCGGTCCAGGTCCGGTCGCGGCGGACGATTTCGAGCAGCTGGCGTGCAGCCTCAGCGCGCTCGCCCTTGGCCTGTGCGATCAGCGCGAGGTCGAAGCGGGCCTGATGGTCGTCGGGATCGGCGGTGAGGGCCGCATCGAGGGCCGCGCTGTCGCCGAGCGCCGAGATTTCCTCCTGAAGCTTAAGCTTGGTCCGCACGGTCGCGAGGATCGGATCGGCGGCCTTGTCGGCCGGGACCTGGTCGAGGACCAGCCGAGCGTGGACGGCATCGCCGGCTGAGAGATAACATTCCGCAAGACCTGCGGCCGCCGCGAGATCCCCGGGCGCGTGCTGCAGGATGGCGGCGAAGATCTCAGCGGCATTGCCGGCGTCGCCGGCCGCCAGCAGCGCCTGGGCTTCGACGAGGGCCGCGGCGAGCGGATCCTCGGCCGGTCCCGCGGGGCCCGCCACGCGGTCGATGAAAGCCGTCACCTCGCTTTCCGGCAAGGCCCCCATGAAGCCGTCGACCGGCTGTCCGTCGACGAAGGCGAACACGGCCGGGATCGACTGCACGCCGAGCTGGCCGGCAATCGAGGGATGTTCGTCGATGTTCATTTTCACCAGCTTGACGCGGCCGCCGGCAGCGGTGACCGCCCGCTCGAGGATCGGCGTCAGCTGCTTGCAGGGACCGCACCAGGGCGCCCAGAAATCGACCAGCACCGGCTGCTCGCGGGAAGCGGCGACGACGTCGGCGCCAAAACCGGCCGTCGTCGTGTCCTTGATCAGCGGTCCGCCGGCAGCAGCGCCGGTTGAGCCGGGCGGGGTTGCGGCAGGCGCCGCCCGCGGGGCCGCCCCGCTAAGGCCGGCGGTCTGCGTGCCATAGCTCGAACCGTAGGGATTTTGGCTCATCTCAGTTTCCTTCGCTTGCCGGTTCGGCCGGTCGGATCGGGGTCTCGTCGAGGGAGACGACCAACGGCGCATGGCCGGTGGCCGCCAGGAAGGCGAGGAGGTCGTCGCGGGCGATCGTCGTCGTCGCGGTGTTGACCAGCGGATGGCAGTTGAGCCTCTCATGCGCGAGGAGGCCGGCATCGAGCACCACCTGCACTTGGTGGCCGGTATCGTTGACGACGCCAAAAGCGGTGACTGAGCCCGGCGACACGCCCAGCAGCGCCTGCATCTGGTCGGCACCGGCAAAGGACAGCCGCCCCTGCGCGCCAATCGTCTTGTGCAGCGTCTTCAGATTGACCGTGCGGTTCTCTTCGGCGACAACGAGGAAGATTGTGCCCTTCTTATCCTTCAGGAAGAGGTTCTTGGTATGGCCGCCGGGGATCGCCCCGCGCAGTGCCTGGCTTTCCTCGACCGTGTGCAAGGCTTCATGGTCCACCGTCGTTGTGGCGATGCCCTGCCGGTCGAGGAAGGCGAAGAGGTTCTCGCGGGAGAGGCTCATGGAAACTCGCATCCGGCGCCGCACGGGCAGTGTGACCGAGGTAGCGGCAGAGGCGCGGCGGATCAAGGGCAGGGCGGGGCCTTGGGGCATCCCCAGCAAGGGGCGCCAAAGAAAAGTGCAGGCGCCTTGCGGAAAATCCGCCAGAAAGTCGCTCCCCCCTGTTGCATTCACCCGGTCATTCCGTCATACAGCGCCAGTCCGCGGCAGAGACCGCCGCGGGGAGCGGGCGGGCGTAGCTCAGGGGTAGAGCACAACCTTGCCAAGGTTGGGGTCGAGGGTTCGAATCCCTTCGCCCGCTCCAATTTTCTTCCCAAACATCTTCTTTACAGTGCTTCAGGGCTCGCGCAGGCGGGCCTTTTTGCTGTTTGGCTTGATGCTCTTGGAATGCTGATGTCTCCGGAACTGGACGCATGGCCTTTGCCTGGCACATGATGCGGCATGTGCAACCTCTACAGCATTACCAAGGGCCAGGCGGCCATCCTCGAGTTCACCCGGGCGATGCGCGACCGCACCGGCAACCTCCCGCCCATGCCCGGCATCTTCCCTGATCAGCCGGCCCCGATCGTTCGCACGGTCGAGGGCGAGCGCGAGCTGTCGCTGGTGCGGTGGGGCATGCCGACGTCGTCGCAGGAACTGTTCCGGAAGGCGAAGCTGCGGGCCGAGAAGCTCGAGGCGAAGGGCAAGCCCGTCGACTTCCACGCCCTCTTGAAAGCTGAGCCCGATGGCGGCACCACCAATGTCCGCAACACCGCATCGAAGCACTGGCTGCGCTGGCTTGGGCCCCAGAACCGCTGTCTGGTGCCGTTCACCTCTTTTAGCGAATACGACGCCGTCACCAAGGTCCCGATCTGGTTCGCCGGGAACGAGAGCCGGCCTCTGATGGTGTTCGCCGGCATCTGGACGACTTGGACATCGGTCAGGAAGGTCAAGGAGGGCGAGATCACCACCGACCTCTTCGGCTTCCTTACGACCGAACCCAACCCGACCGTTGGCGCCGTTCACCCGAAGGCGATGCCGGTGATACTGACGACGGCCGAGGAGATGGACGTCTGGATGCGGGCAGAATGGTCGGAGGCGAAGGAATTGCAGAGGCCGCTGCCGGATGGCGTTCTCGAGATCGTCGCGCGCGGCAACAGAAAGGATCCGACCGAATGATCTACCGCATTGCCGAGTACATCGACCGCGTTGAACGGGAGAGGCCCCAGCTCTACCGGTTCATGACGTCCATCTGGCCACTGCTGGGCCTCGCCACCATTGCTGCTCTGGCGGCCTGGACCCTCGGAATGATCGGCTAGGTCTGCGGCTTGGGAGCAGGCTAGCGCGGAAGCCTGCCTGTAAGGGTAGTGTCGCTTACTTTTCCGGGAGGAATGGCGCACCGACGATCCTGATACCGCTTTCCGTACGACGGACAGCAGGCTCGGTTTTCGTGTCGTCGACGGCTGGCTGACGAGCCTCTGGCTGAGGAGTCCCGGCACGCGAGCCTTCGGTCCCTGCCACGAGGATGGCCTGCTCTGGGGCACCAAGCCTGCTGACTTTCGCATGCTCATGCGCCAAGGAAGGCATTGCACTGAGGATCAAAGTAGCAGTGCCCGCCATGGCTACAGCGATGAAATGCATAAGTTTCTTCCGTCCGAACATGACATAGTCAGCCACCAAACAAGGTTCGCCAGCGTCGGTTCCGTCCGTTCCAAACTTGCCGAGTTTTTAGGATAACTCTGTTGCCGAGCTGCTCCGGCGCCCGCTCTAGCCCGGCCGAACCGGGCGATTTGGAACAAAATACGATGTCGTCGCCATGGACACCGCCGCATCCCTAAACCCGCCGGGCATCCGGATCGCGCCATCCACTGCTGACGCATCACTCAGCGGCAGGATAGTCGGGGTCGAGGGCAGGCGGCATGTGGCTTGGGCAACCCTTTCCAGGGTTTGTCAGGCCGTTCGTCAAAGGCGGACAGACAGGTGGGTTATCACATGCGACGACCGTGTGATTCCCAGCTGGAAGAAGATACCAACGTCGACGGTGTCCGATACTCGCCTTATCAGCGCTGAGCCCGAGCTGCGAGTATCCTGCTGGTTGAGGCTGCATCCGCGGGACGACCGAACATAAAGCCTTGACCGAGGACGCACCCCATTTCCTGAAGGCGGGTTGCCTGGTTTTTTGTCTCGATGCCTTCTGCAACAACGCGGATATCCAGTCGACGACCGATCCGTATCAGTGCCTCGACGATGACCTCGCTAGGCAGATCGTTATCCAGGCGATCAACAAACGACTTGTCGATCTTGATGATGTCGACGGGGAATGTCCTTAAATGCGTTAGGGACGCAAATCCCGTTCCGAAGTCGTCGAGCGCGACCAGCAGGCCCCGCTGCCGTAACCGTTCGATTGCCTCGATGATACCGCTCGTTAGACCGTCCATGAAGACGGCTTCCGTTACCTCGAGGACGATGTGTTTCAGAGGTACCCGTTTGCTGTCGAAGGCTTCGGAAAACAATTGCTCCAAGTCACCCCGCGCAAAGTCCACGGCCGAAAGATTGATGCCGACATGCTGGAACTTAAGGCCGCTGTCGATCCAGTAACTAAGGTCATGGGCTACCTGAGCAAGCATTTGGCGCGTCAGCCGGCTGGCAAGCAAGGGCTCTGAGAAAACCTCCTGAAAGCATCCTGCGGCCAACATCGCGCCGTCGTTTGTGATGACCCTGGAAAGCGCCTCAAGGCCGACCACCTCCTCGGTGTCGAGCCTGACCAGTGGCTGGTAGAAGGTCGCTACGCGGCCTTCATCCAAGGCGCACGCCATCGTTTCGACGACGTTCGCCGTTCGTATCAAGGCGGAACGGAATGCGGAATCAAAGGGCGCGTAGCCGCCACGATGGTTCGCCTTTGCCTGCTGCAGAGCCAGCCCGGCATTCTGACGAAGGGTGCAACCGTTATCCCCGTCGGCACCAAACAGGGCGCCGCCAACGGATACCTGCGGCTTCCCGCCACCAAATCCTGGCATCGTCATGCTCGCCAGAACATCGAAGGCAATCGACTGAAGATCGAAATGGCTCGAGCAGCCAAGGCAGATAATGGCAAACTCGTCGCTGCTCAGCCGAAAGACGCAGTCCCCGGCCGACAGCGCTTGGAGGCGGGCCGCGACCTCGCAGATCACCTGATCGCCGGCTGCGTGGCCTTTTGTGTCGTTCGTTCGCTTGAGGTGATCGATATCGAGCAGGAGGAGCCCAAAGCCCGACCCTTTAGCTTGTGCAAGGCGTTCAAGCATCTGGGTAAAAGACCGCCGGTTTGGAAGCGCCGTCATCTCATCATAGAAGGCGAGACGGTGTGAACGCTGCCGGCTATCCGCAAGCTCCTGGCTGACAAACGATGAAACGTTCGGTTCGAAACTCTCGAGCATGCTCATCTGCAACCTTCTCAAGGACAAGGGCGAATGCGTCGCTGGATCTGTGCGAATTGAGGCCACCAGCGGCGCAAGCCGCCAGTGGCCCCGATGGCCGCTACTGAAGGAGCTTGCAGAGTTGAACCAGACTGAACTCGAAGCCGTTCGGGTCGCCGAGAACACCGCGACACTGACGCTTCATGGCCCGCTGTTCTCTGCTGCTCATCTCACTGTAGCGTTGCAGTCCCCGTGCCACGACCGCGGTGGGCTTGCCGATCCCGCGAATTCCGCGGTTGCCGGTGAGGATGCCAGTGCTTGCCCCCGGCACGGGATTGGCCTTTCCAACGCCCAGGCCGTTTGGCGTGCCGGAGCCATTGGCTGCGCCGCCTGACGCGTTATTAAGAGTGCCAGCGCCACTGCCACCGCCCGAACTGGAATTGGTGGAGGTGCTGCGGGTGCTGCCGCCAAGGGTAGCGCCGACGCCGATACCGGAGTTTCCGCCAACGCTAGCACCAACGCCGGCGTTGACGCCTTGCCCGCCACCAACGGAGGCCCCAAGGCCGGCATTGACGCCCTGAGATCCGCCGATGGAGGCGCCGCCGCCGGCATTCACACCGTCGCCACCGCCGATCGAGGCTCCGGCACCGGCGTTGATACCGCTCGAACCGCCGACAGACGCTCCCAAACCGGCGTTCACTCCGTCTGATCCGCCAAGCGAAGCACCAACACCAGCGTTGACACCGCGGCTTCCGCCGGCCGATACGCCGGCGCCGACGCCCAGGCCGCCGGAACCACCGACGGCGTTACCGAGGCCACCGACCGCACCACCCACAGCGTTCCCCACGCCGCCGACGGCTCCGCCGAGTCCACCAAGGCCACCGCCGCCTGCGCCGCCGCGGCTTGAACCACCGCCAGCGAACTCAGCTTGCGAAGGGCTTGAAAGAGTAACAATGCTGCACGCCAGGATAGCTGCAGTCACACGTAACATACGGTTTTGCATCGCTTTATTCTCCCAGTGCGTAAATTGCACTGACAACCCAAGCGATTATTAGCCTGCAACGTTCCGGAGAACGAAGGGCTAGGATTAACGGCAAGTTAGTACCAAAAATTGACGTTTTGGAACCTGGCTTTACTGCTTGCATACCCCAGAGCCTGCAACCCCTGGGCTGCGGCAGATCTGATGATCAGGTACGGAAAGCGGAGTGCCCGCTGTGCGGCTGGGGCCGGGGCGCCGGATTCGGCGGCGGCGGGCCGGCTTTCTGCGGTTTGGGGCTGCGTAAAGCCTTTGAAGCGGCTATGTCCCGTCATGGAGATGTAATCAACCCGGCCGTGCCGTTCCCCTCACGGAACCTGCGGCCCGCCGAGGAGAGACCGATATGGCGAGAAAACCGAATTTCGACTTCGAGCGCCAGGAGCGCGACAAGGCCAAGGCCGCCAAGAAGGCTGCCAAGCTCGACGCCCGTACGGCGAAGAAGGAAGAGGGCCAGCCCGAAGACGCCCCGGCCGACACCGAAGAGTGACGGCGGCGTCGGCCGACGACGCCTAGGGCCCCGGCTGACGTCTGTTGAATAAGCCAGGCACCCGATGGCGCCAGCCTGGCGCCTGAGGGCGCCGGGTCTCGGGCCCGCGAGAAGCCGCCCGGGCCCTCGTTTCGGCCGTGGCCGCAGACCGCAAGCGCTTCTTTTACCCCTCGCTCTGACGGTCCGTCGCCCGCCCCCAACTTTCCGGACGTGGACGGCCGGCAAATCCATCCCCACGCAGCCTCGTCATGGCATCTCGGCCGCCAAGCGCAGACCGCGCACCGGCGGGAAAGCATCCCGCGTGGCTGCAGGACGCCGGAGGGATGGACGATGAAGACGACACCAGACGAGTTTCCCGAGGTCATTGCCGATATCGACTACCGCATCGAGCAGACCTGGCTGAAGATCCGGCGCGAGGCGGCCCTCAGGCAAGCCAAGCGCGAGCGTGTGGAAGGTCCGGCCGTAGATTTCCGCGAGATCAGCGGCACGTCGGCGGCGATCGTCGACCACATCTGGTCCTACGTCCTCGACATCTGCCGTTCCCGCCAGATCCGCCCGGCCGACCTCGTGCCGCAGGCCGCGACGTCGCTGCGCTATCTCTGCCGCGCGCTCGTCGACTACGGCCGCGAGCGGCAGGAGGCAGGTGGCGACGCCCGCCAGATCAAGACCGCAGCCAACCGCGCCGCGCAAAACGTCCAGAAACACATCGAGGTCACCGCGCGCGAGGCCATGCTCGGCTATGCCGGCGGAAAACCGGTGTTTCCGCGTGCGGACTGGCCCGACAGCTGGATCAAGGCCAGCACCCGCAAGGCGCTGGCGGCTGGCCTCTTTCTGCTCGGCATGCTGGCCGGGGGCATTGTGACGAAGGCTTTCGGAAACCTTCTTCCTTGAGCGTTGCCGGCGGCCAGCGGCTTTGCATGGGGATCGGCGCCTTTCGTCGGTTCTGTCGGAAACGGGAATCTTCCGCTCACTTTTAGTTGAAGAAACCTTGAGGCGGTCACGGCGTACTCACCTGAATAGCTCAGTGGAGTGCAGCATGAGTTCCTTCCTCGACGAGGTTGCCGTCATCCTCGGCGCCCAGGCTGCACTGTCCGAGACTGATCGTGAGATCATCGAGGCGATGATCGACATTGGCACGGAAAAGTCCGAGATCGCGGCGACATTCGGCTACGCGCCCGCGCAGGTCGAGGCGGTTGCCGAGGAGCAAGCGAAATCCTCCAGCACCAAAGCCATTCGCACGGATCGCTAGATCATTGTCTCTGGAGAACGTCGGACGGTCGGATATCCCTTCGACCCTCGCCCTCTTTCGCTCATCGCCATGAACCTTGTTTTCGCCGGGCAAGCGACAAGGTGCATGAACCTGCGGACATGAAAATGGGCGCAGCCTGCGCCGCGCCCTTCGACCGTCATCCCTTTGATGAATGTTACTCCGCAGCCTTGACGGCGAGCTGGCGTTCGCTGCCGAGCACTGCATGCAGCCGCTCCTCGTCGAGCTCGCCTTCCCAGCGGGCAACGACGAGCGTCGCCACGGCATTGCCGACGAGGTTGGTAAGGGCGCGGCATTCCGACATGAAGCGGTCGACGCCGAGGATCAGCGCCATGCCGGCGACCGGCACCGAGGGCACGACGGAGAGCGTCGCCGCCAGCGTGATGAAGCCAGCGCCGGTGATGCCGGCAGCGCCCTTCGACGACAGCATGGCGACCAGCAGCAGCAGGACCTGATCCCAGAGCGACAGCTCGATGTTCGTCGCCTGGGCGATGAACAGGGCGGCCAGCGTCATGTAGATGTTGGTGCCGTCGAGGTTGAAGGAATAGCCGGTCGGGATGACCAGGCCAACGACCGACTTCTTGGCGCCGGCATTCTCCATCTTCTCCATGAGGGTCGGCAGCGCCGCCTCGGAGGACGAGGTGCCGAGGACGAGCAGCAGCTCTTCCTTGATGTAGCTGAGGAGCTTGAAGATCGAGAAGCCGTTGTAGCGGCAGACGGCGCCGAGGATCAGCACCACGAACAGCAAGGAGGTGAGGTAGAAGGTGCCGACCAGCATCGCGAGGTTGGCGACCGAGCCGATGCCGTATTTGCCGATGGTGAAGGCCATGGCGCCGAAGGCGCCGATCGGGGCGGCCTTCATCAGGATCGCGACCAGGCGGAAGAACGGCGCCGAGAGCGCCTGCAGGAAGGACAGGACCGGCGCACCCTTCTCGCCGACCATGGCAAGCGAGATGCCGAACAGCACGGCGAAAAACAACACCTGCAGGATGTCGCCGGTGGCGAACGCCCCGACGATGGTGTTCGGGATGATGTTCATCAGGAAGCCGACGATCGACTGGTCGTGCGCCTTCGAGGAGTAGTCGGCGACGGCGCTGGCATCGAGCGAGTTCGGATCGATGTTCAGCCCGGCACCCGGCTGCACAAGGTTCGCGACGATAAGGCCGACGACCAGCGCAAGGGTCGAGAAGGTGAGGAAGTAGGCCATGGCCTTGCCGACGACGCGGCCGACCTTCTTCAGATCGCTCATCGCGGCGATGCCAGTGGTCACCGTCAGGAAGATCACCGGGGCGATGATCATCTTCACCAGTTTGATGAAGGCGTCACCCAGCGGCTTCAGGCTTTCGCCGAGGGAAGGGTAGAAGTGGCCGAGCAGAATGCCGAGGGCGATCGCGGTCAATACCTGGACATAAAGTTGCCGGTACAAGGGCTTGCGGGCCACCGGCTCGCCGGTCTTGCTCAAATCGATTTCCATGAAACGTCTCTCCTCGACAGCGTCGCGGGCAGCCTGACCCCGCAAGGTCTGCCGCCCGGCCTGCAGCGCGCGATACGCCATGCGTGCCGCCCTGTCGACCCTTTGACCGAGATGTGAGGGCCTTCCGGCGGTGCCGGAAGGGGGTGGCGGGGTCGCCCTAACGCTCGCCGCGCAGCTCTGCCGCTTCCTCCGCCACGCCCGGCTCGAGCGGCCGCGGGCTGAGGTCGACGCCATCGGCGAGCCGGTCGACCACCTCCTGCAGGGCGGTGACGCGGGTATACTTCTTGTGGTTGGCGGCGATCAGCTTCCAGGGCGCAACCTCGGTCGAGGTCTTGTCGAGCATGGTCTCGGCCGCCTCGACATAGGCGTCCCACTTCGAGCGGTTGCGAAAATCCTCGACGCTGAGCTTCCAGCGCTTCAACGGATCGTCCATCCGCTTCAGGAAGCGTTGCAGCTGCTCGTCCTTGGTGATGGCGAGGAAGATCTTGACGATGCAGGTGCCGTTGTCGGCGAGCTGCTTCTCGAAATCGTTGATCTCCGCATAGGCCCGCCGCCATTCTGCTTCCGTGGCGAAGCCCTCGACGCGCTCGACCAGCACGCGGCCATACCAGGAGCGATCGAACACCGCGATCTCGCCCTTCCCCGGAAGCCGCTCCCAGAAGCGCTTGAGGTAATGGTGTTTGGCCTCGGACGGGGTCGGGGCGGCGATCGGCCAGACGCGGAAGCCACGGGGATCGAGGACGTTCGACATGCGGCGGATGGCGCCGCCCTTGCCGGCGGCATCCCAGCCCTCGAGCACGATCACCGCGCTGCGGCCGGAATGCAGATAGGCCTGCTGGATCCGCACCAGGGTCAGCTGAAGGTCGCTGAGCCTGGTTTCGTAATGGCCCTTGGCCATGCTGGTGCTCATGTCGAGATCAGCCAGTCGGTGCTTCTTGGCCATGCGCCCTCTCCCTCAGTTGACGCGATCATCGCTGCAGCTGTCCGCAAGCGCAAGCCGTGCGCCTACCTGAGCAGGTCATGTCAAAGCGCGGCGCAGCTGCGATCGTCCGGCGATAGGGAAGCGAACACCGCCTTGTGTGTTCAGCGCGCATTCAGCCGGCGAGGCCCAGATTTCGACTCAGAAATTCGCCATTCCTTTCGCCGGGAAAGGCATATTCGCCACCCCCGTCTGGTCGCTCAAGGATCACAGCATGCGCACCTCCCTCAAGGCTCTTATCCTCGGCCTCGGGCTCCTTATTCCCGGCGCCGCGATGGCCGCCTCCAGCGCCGTCGTCACCGGCGACCTCAACGTGCGCACCGGGCCCGGGCCCGGCTACCAGCGCTATGGCACCATCCCGGCCGGCGACGAGGTTACGGTCTATGGCTGCCTTGCCGGCTACAACTGGTGCGACATCGACTGGGCGGGCGGCCGCGGCTGGGTCTCCGGCAATTACCTGCTGACGCTCGGGCGGCAGTATTACCGGCGGCCGCTCTCGAGCGTCGGCGTCTATGTCGGCGTGCCCGTCCTTGGCTTCGACCCCTACGACTATCACCGCCGCTATTACACCGGCCGGTCCTGGTACCATGACCGCTATCTCGACGGCCCGCGCCGCGGCCCCGGCCGGCGGGACTTCCGCGGCCCGCCGCGCGACGATCGCTACGAGGGACGCTATGACGGGCGTTATGATGGACGAGACGGCGGGCGCTTTGATCGGCGCGACGATCGCCGGGATGACCGGTTCGATGAGGGGCGCGACGACCGCCGCGACCGCGGCGACGAGCGTTTCGGGCGGCGCGGCGAAAACTTCGAGCGCGGCGATAACGACCGCTTCGACAATGATCGCTTCGATCCGCGCCGGGGTCCAGAGGGCCGCGACGGTGATCGCTTCGGCTCCCGGTCGGATGACGGCGATTTCCGCGACGGCCGCCGCGGGCCAGATGGCGACGATCGCCGGGGCCGCCGCGTCCCCATCGAGCAACAGGATTTCTGATCGTTCAGCATTGGCGAACGAATCGTCTTGAGGAAGGCAAGCAGCCGGGTCAGCAGGCCCGGCTGCGACAGAACCGACGAACCTTGGCCCGGCGGCGATGCGTGCCGATTGTCAACGCAGCGTTGACAACTACCCCCTCGCGCCCAGCTTTGTGAGAGCCCGCCGGAGGGCCAGATGGAGGGCACACCAGCCTCGAAGGGATTTCGACATGCTCGACCAGATCAAGGGCCTCCACCACGTCACCTCGATGGCCGCCAATGCCCGCGAGAACAACGCCTTCTTCACCGACACGCTGGGCCTCCGCCGGGTGAAGAAGACGGTGAATTTCGACTCGCCGGACGTCTATCACCTCTATTACGGCGACGAGACCGGCAGCCCCGGCTCGGTGATGACCTATTTCCCGTTCCCGGATGCGGCGCGCGGCACGCCCGGTGCGGGTGAGGTCGCCACCACCGCCTTCGCCGTTCCGAAAGGCGCGCTCGGCCTCTGGGAGACTCGGCTCTCGTCCGCGGGCGTCGCCGGGCTCTCGCGCGACACCGCCTTCGGCGCCGAGCGGATGCATTTTGCAGGTCCCGATGGCGAGGGGTTCTCGCTGATCGAGGGCGACGACGATCGCGCGCCCTTCCTCGGTGGTGGCGTCGATGCCGATGCGGCGGTGCGTGGTTTCCATTCCGTCCAGCTACGGCTGCGCGACGGCGGCGCCACCGAAGAGCTGCTGAAGTTCATGGGCTATGAGGAGGTCGACCGGTCCGGTGCCGTCACCCGGCTGCAGGTGCCCGGCGGGACCGCCGGGATCATCGACATCGAGACGCTGCCGGGTGCGCCGAGGGCGCGGCAAGGGGCGGGCTCCGTGCACCACGTCGCCTTCGCCGTCGAGAACAGGGCTGCACAGCTCGCGGTGCGCCAGGCGCTGCTGGATACCGGCTACCAGGTCACCCCGGTGATCGACCGCGACTATTTCTGGGCGATCTACTTCCGCACCCCCGGCGGGGTGCTGTTCGAGGTGGCCACCAACGAGCCGGGCTTCGACCGCGACGAGCCGCTAGCCCATCTCGGCGAGAGGCTGATGCTGCCGACCCGCTACGAGCCCTCGCGCGCCGCCATCGAGGCGCACCTGCCGCCGCTCGGCGACGCGGCCTGACCAGAACTTCCCGGCGGGCGACCGCCGGGAAGTTCGTCTGATGCAGTGCCGAAGCCCGGGCGTTCACACGCCGGGCGACGGCCAAAGGAGGTTTCCCATGGACTACCGCCATCACCACCAGCCTGCCGCGACGCCGGGCTCGCCAACGCTCTTCCTGTTCCACGGGACCGGGGGCGACGAGACGCAGTTCCTTGGCCTTGCCCGGCAGATCCTGCCCGAGGCCGGGCTCGTCTCGCCGCGCGGCGACGTGCTGGAGATGGGGGCGGCGCGCTTCTTCCGCCGCCTCGCCGAGGGCCGCTACGACATGGACGACCTCGCCCGCGCGACGGCGAAGATGCGTGGCTTCGTCGCCAGCAAGCGTCCGGCCGCTTCCGCGACCGCACCGCTGCCGAAGACGCTCGGCCTCGGCTATTCCAACGGCGCCAACATCCTGGCCGCCACGCTCTTCGCCGACCCCGCTCTGTTCGATGCCGTGGTGCTGATGCACCCGCTCATTCCGTTCGAGCCGGAGATCGCGTCGGGGATGGCCGGCAGGCGCGTGCTGATCACCGCCGGACGGCAGGACCCGATCTGTCCGCCGGCGCTGACCGAGCGGCTGGCGGAGAGCCTTTCGGCCGCCGGCGCCTTGGTCGAGACGGTCTGGCACCCCGGCGGCCATGAGATCCGCGATGCCGAGATTCAGGCGGCCGCCGCCTTCCTGCGCGACGCCGGAGAGGCGCAAGGTCAAGCCGCATGAGCGGGATCGAACGGCAGGACTCGGAGGACAAGGGCAGCTATTCCCTCAGTGGGCTTGGCGGCGCGGTGGCCAGGCTGACCTTCTCCAAGGCCGGCGCGACGATGATCATCATCGACAGCACCGAGGTCCCCGACGCGTTTCGCGGCCAAGGCGTCGGCGTATCGCTCGTCGCCCGTGCGGTCGAGGACGCCCGCGCCGCGGGGCTGAAGATCATCCCGCTCTGCCCGTTTGCCGCGGCGCAGTTCCAGCGCCACCCGGAATGGGCCGACGTCCTGAAATAGCCGGCCCCTGGCGCGAGGCGGACTTCTCCAAGGGTCGTTTCGACCTGCCGCCCGGCGACGACGCCGAGTTCATCCCGCTGCCGGACCCGGTGCGGATCCGGCCGGGGGCCTGACGCCGTCACTGGAAGTTCCGGCCTCGCGGCAGCACCGCGCGCGCTGTCCGGTCGGGGGCGACGTGCGCATAGTCGGCCGGCAAGGCCGGCTCGCCCGACTCCCGCCACACCGCCTTGCGGAGTTCGTCGAGACGCCGCCGGTGCAGCCGGCCCTCGTCGATCGGCCGGCGGACCTCGTCGGCGCGCGACAGGAGGCCGCCGAGCGTGTTCTCGGGACTGGGCGGGATGCTGCCGCCATCCCGCCGCTTGACCGGGCCGGGCCGCAGCGGGCTGCGGACATGGTCGGCCGGCGCCATATGGCTGGCGGTGTCGAGCCCGCCGGTCGCGATGTGCATCAGGAGGCCGGTGAGGTCTTCGATCTCGTCGGCGACGACATGGATGACGCCGCGGTCGGACTGCATCCGGCCGGTCACCTTGACGAAGCGGGCGCCGAGCACGATCGGCCGCAGCCGCTCGAACACTTTCGGCCAGACGATGATGTTGGCCACCCCGGTCTCGTCCTCGATGGTCATGAAGATCACGCCCTTGGCCGAGCCCGGCCGCTGCCGCACCAGGACGAGGCCGGAGACGGTGACGCGCCGCCCCGAGGGCAGCGTTTCCAGCGTCTGGTTGGTCAGCACCCTCTGCCGCCGCAAGGTCTCGCGGACAAAGAAGACGGGGTGCGCCTTCAGCGACAGCGAGACGAAGCGGTAGTCGTTGATCACCTCCTCGCCCATCGGCATCGGCGGCAGCGCCGCGTCCGGCTCCTTCTGCAGGTCCTGCGCCGCAGCGCTCTCGAACAGCGGCAGCCGCTCGGCAGCGCCTTTCGGGTCGAGCGCCTGCGCCGCCCAGAGCGCGTCGCGCCGCGACAGGCCGAGCCCGGCAAAGGCGTCGGCATCCGCCAGTCGCTCCATCGCCCCGCGGTCGAGGCCTGAGCGCAGCCAGAGGTCGCGCACGGAATCATAGGCGCCGGTCTCCGCCCGGATCGCCACCAGCCGTGCCATCTCCGCCTCCGACAGCCCCTTCACCTGCCGGAAGCCGAGCCGCACGGCATGCTTCGAGCGGATCGCATCCTGCATCTCCCGGTGCCGGCGCTGCAGCTGCGCAGGGTCGAAGGGGGCTTCCTCGAGCGTGCAGTCCCAGTCCGAGCGGTTGACGTCGACGGCGCGCACAGCGATGCCGTGATCGCGGACGTCGCGGACGATCTGCGCGGGGGCGTAGAAGCCCATCGGCTGGGCGTTGATCAGCGCGGCGGCGAAGACGTCGGGATAATGGCACTTCATCCAGCAGGAGGCGTAGACCAGGAGCGCGAAGGAGGCGGCGTGGCTCTCGGGAAAGCCGTATTCTCCGAACCCCTCGATCTGCCGGAAGCAGCGCTCGGCGAACTCCCGTGTGTAATCCCGGGCGACCATGCCGTCGATCATCTTCTGGCGGAAGGTCGAAAGCTTGCCGGAGCGCTTGAACGTCGCCATCGCCCGGCGCAGCTGGTCGGCCTCGCCGGGCGTGAAGCCGGCGGCGACGATGGCGATCTGCATCGCCTGTTCCTGGAACAGCGGCACGCCGAGCGTGCGCTTCAGCACCTCGTAGAGCGCCGGGCTCTCGTAGACCGGCTTCTCCAGCCCCATCCGGCGCTTCAGATAGGGGTGCACCATGTCGCCCTGGATCGGCCCCGGCCGCACGATCGCGACCTCGATGACGAGGTCGTAGAAGGCATTGGGCTTCAGCTTCGGCAGCATGGTCATCTGGGCGCGCGATTCGATCTGGAACACGCCGAGCGTGTCGGCCCGGTGCGTCATTTTCCAGGTCGGCCCGTCCGGCGGCTCCTTTGGCAAGGTCGCCAGAGTGTAGGCTTCGCCGTAGTGCTTCTTGATGAGGTCGAAGCCGCGGCGCAGGCACGACAGCATGCCGAGCGCCAGAATGTCGATCTTGAGGATCTTCAGCTCGTCGAGGTCGTCCTTGTCCCATTCGACGATGGTCCGGCCCTTGGCGCCGGTGTTGAGGATCGGCACCGTCTCGTCGATCCGCCCGCGCGTCAGCACGAAGCCGCCGACATGCTGCGAGAGATGGCGCGGAAACCCCATCAGCTCCGAGGCGAAGGAGAGGACGTTGGCGGTGGTCGCATCGGTGGCGGCAAGACCGGCGGCCGCGGCCTCCCGCTCGCCGAGATCGCTGGAGGAATAGCCCCAGACCGAGCCGGACAGGGCGGAGACCGCGTCGTCCGAAAGGCCAAAGGCCTTGCCCACCTCGCGCGCCGCCGAACGGGCGCGGTAGGTGATGACGGTCGCGGCGATCGCGGCATTGTCGCGGCCGTACTCCTGGTAGATCCAGTTGATGATCTCGTCGCGCCGCTCGTGCTCGAAATCGATGTCGATGTCCGGCGGCTCGTCGCGCTCGGGCGAGATGAAGCGCTCGAACAGGAGGCCGGTGATCTCCGGGTCCACCTCGGTGATGCCGAGGCAGTAGCAGACGGTGGAGTTGGCCGCCGAGCCGCGCCCCTGGCAGAGGATCCGCATCTTGCGCGCCGCCAGGACGATGCGGTGGACGGTGAGGAAATAGGGCTCGTATTGCAGCGTCCGGATGATCGCCAGCTCGTGCTCGATCTGGTCGAGGACCTTCTGCGGCACGCCGCGGGGATAGCGCCAGCGCGCGCCGATGGCGGCGAGGTGGCTCAGTTCCTCGGCCGGGGTGCGGGCGAGCTTCAGCGCCTCGTCGGGATATTCGTATTTCAGGCTCTTCAGGTCGAACTGCAGCTCGCCAAAGAAGCGCAGGCTCTCTGTCACAGCGCCGGGGTGGTCGCGGAACAGCGCCGCCATCTCGGCCGCCGACTTGATGTGCCGCTCGGCGTTCCGGGCGAGCTGCAGCCCGGCTTCGGCGAGGGGCACGTGCAGGCGGATTGCGGTCAGCACATCCTGCATCCGCTGCCGCTCCGGCGCGTGGTAGAACACGTCATTGGTGGCGACGAGCGGGGTTTTGCAGGTGCGCGCAAGGCTTGCGGCCCGGGCGAAGCGGCGCTGGTCGGTGCCGTCATGGCAAGGCGCGACGGCGAGCCGCACCGCTTTGCCAAAGGCGTTGGCCAGCGGCGAGAGCACGCCGCGCGCCCCTTGCACTGCTGCCTCGGCCGCCATGCTGTCGAGATCGCCGAGGCCCGCGGGCGCGAGCACGGCAAGGTTCAGTCCCTCGCCCCATTCCAAGAGGTCGGCAAGAAAGAGATCGCAGCTGCCCTTGTCGGCCCGCAGGTTGCCGGTGGTCAGCAAGCGGCAGAGCCGGCCCCAGCCGGCGCGGTCGCGGGGATAGGCGAGGATATCGGGCGTGCCGTCGGCAAACACCAGCCTTGCCCCCGGCGCGAAGCGAAACCCCGCCTCGCGCGCCGCCTGGTAGCCGCGCACCACGCCGGCGACCGTATTGCGGTCGGCAAGGCCGATGCCGGCAAGGCCCCGGCCTTGCGCCGCCAGCACCATCTCCGGCGGCTGCGAGGCGCCGCGCAGGAAGGAGAAGTTGCTGGCGACGCCGATCTCGGCGAAGCCTTGAAGGCCCGACATCACGCAAAGATCCCATGCAGGTACCAGGCCGCGACCGGCGGCACGGGGATCGCGGGATCCACCACCTCGCCGTGAAAACCCTTGCGGAACAGCCAGTAGCGACGGCCGTCGGCATCCTCGATGCGGAAATAGTCGCGCGTCCGCTCGGCTTCGCCGCGCCACCATTCCGGCGCTATCCGCTCCGGCCCCTCGAACTTGCGCACGACATGCAGCGCCCGGCGCCAGCGAAAGTTCAGAGGCACGCCGTCGGGGACGGCGAAGGTTGCCTCCACCGGCTCGGGCACCGGCAACAGCCGCACCGGCCGCAGCCCGTCGAACGGGTGCAGGACGATCGCCGTCTCCGGCCGCGGCGCAGCGCGTCCCTTGCGCACGGGGCTCTGCAAGGCGGCGGACTTTTTGTCATCCGGCAAGGTTTCGGCGCGACTCTCCGCGGCCGCGGATGAAACAGTACCAGAGGCCGTTTCCGGTACCGCGCCCGCCGCATTCGCCGAAGCAGGGGCCAGCGCCGTGGACGCCATGCCAGGCGCGGCTGCGGCAGCGCGCGGCACCGCGGACGCAGCGCCCGCCACAGCTGACCTAGTGCCCGCCACCGCGGACGCAGCGCCGGGCGCTGCTGGCGCAGCGCCGGGGATGACCGGGGCAAGGCGCATGGCGCGCTCCGGCCAATGGCTGTCGACCGGCTCCATGCCGAGCACGGCGCTCTCGCCGAGCCGGGCACCGATGCGGTCGATCAAGCCTTGCAGGTCGCCGGTCGCCGCGCTCGGCGGCGCGAGGTCCGCCTGGCATTCGGCCATCGCCTCCGCCTTCACCACCGAGAGGCGGACGAGGTCGTAGCCGAAGCCGATGTCGCGCTCGTCGCCGAACCCCTTCAGCCGCTCGCGGAAGAGAACGCCGATGCGTCCCGACGCGCGGATCGGCGCCGAGGCCGAGACGGCGAGCCGCTCCACCGCGCCGTCGACCCGGAACAGCGCCAGTTCCAGCTGGCGGGCGCCTTCGCCGCGCTTTTCCAAAAGGGCCGCCAGCCGGTCGGCGAGGAGCAGGATGATCCGCTGGATGTCCTCGACCTGGCTGATCGGCTCGGCAAAGCGCCGCTCGGCGATGAGGGCGGGGATGGCGAGGCGCGGGCTGATCGGCCGGCGCGCCGTGCCCATGGCGGCATCCAGCCGCTCCAGAAGCTCGGCGCCGAAGCGGCGGGTGAGGCTGGCGCGGGGCAGCGCCGCGATGTCCCCGATGGTCTTCAGGCCGAGCCGCTCCAGCATCGCGGCGAGATCGCCAGCGAGCCGCAGCGTGCGGATCGACAGGGGGGCGAGCGCTTCGGCCTCGCCGCCCTGGTCGAGCTGGCTGCCGGGCGCACCGTCGACCAGCGCCAGAGCGGTGCCGGCCTGCTGGGCGATCGCGGTGGCGGCGGCAAATCCCTGGCGCGTCAGGCGGCCGGCGAGGTCGTCGCGCAGCGCCGTCTCGCCGCCGAAGAGATGCGCGCAACCGGAAATGTCGAGCAGCAGGCCGCGCGGCGCATCGAGCGCCACCAGCGGCGTGTAGCGGTCGCACCAGTCGGCGATGGCGGCGAGCAGGCGCCGGTCGGCGGCGGGGTCGGCGGGCTGGATGTCGAGGCCTGGAAACCGGGCGCGCGCTTCGGCAAGGCCAAGCCCGCGCTGCAGGCCGAGTGCCGTCGCCTGTTCGCAGAGCGCCGAGATGCGGTCGGCCTGGGCAAGGCGCTCGTAGAGCACCAGCGGCGCCGGTCCGTCAGCCGCGTCCGCCGGCGTTCCGGCACCCGGCCGCTCGGGGCTGCCCGTCCGCGGGCCGGGACCACCGGCCTCAGGACGCGCGTCGGAGCGCCAAGAGCGTCCCAGCCGGTCGCGCCGGATCCGGTCGGTCGACAGGAAGGGCAGCGCGATCGCGAGAATGCGGCTCGGCGGGTGCTTGAAAACGGCGTTCATGCGGGTTCCATTCCAGGAGCAGGTGGTACGGGCGGCCGTCGCGGGATTTCTCGACGGTGATGGCAAAGACGGGGTGGCCGATGAGTTTGGTGCCGTCGCCGATCCCGGTGACATCGGCGGCAGGCGCGGGCGCGATGCGCAGCCGGAGCGGCGCGGCGGTGGCCTCGGCCCGGCCGCTCTGGCGCAGAAGGAGAAGCGGCGTGCCGGCGTCGCGCGCCCGCACGTGCAGGCGGCGCGTTCCCTCAAGCCCGAGCCGGCCGGGATTGCCGCGGACCTCGAGGATGGTCAGCGCGGCGGCGGCCGAACGAGCGGCCTCCTCGCCGGCCCAGATCGCCTCCTCCAGCCGGCGGGTGCGCACCAGAAGCAGAGCGCCGGCCGTGAGCCCGTGGCCTGAAAGGCCGGGAAGATACGGCATCCCGCCCTCGGAAAAGCCGAGATTGGCGCCGATCCACAGCGCCGGACGGCTGGCCCGCGCGCCGAACAGCACGGCCAGCGCCAGCACGAAACCGGCGCCGCTGCCGCTGCCGCGGGTGTCGTCGACATGGATCTCGGTCAGTCCGGGCAGGCGCAGGCTGGCGGCGAGGCCCGCAAAGCCGGGCCCGGCGGCCTCGTCCTGTGCCGCCAGAGGCGCAGCCAATCCGGCCGGCCGCGCCCACGCCGCGGCGTCGAAGACCGCTGCCGGACTGGGGACCTGTGCGGATGGTCCGTCGCGCAGCCCGGCCGGCCGCTCAGGCCCCGTCGCCGGCACCAGCCGGTGCACCGGGCGTCCCTCGATCCGCGCGATGCGCTCCTGCAGGTCAGCCAGCGTCGCGGCCGTGGCGGTCCGGCCGGGAAGAAGCGGGGTTTTCGGCATGACAATCTCCCTCGGCCAGACGCAAGCCTGGTCGTTCCCGCTCTCTCCCGGAGAGCATCCGTTCCCTCACAAGGGACGTTGTTCCCTGTATGTTCCTATGGATTCCAGAGGGCCCCTTGAGAGTCAAGCGGAGTCTTTTTGTGGACTATCTTCCTTGATGTGATTCAGTCTGCGCCACAAACCGTTGGATATCCTGAATATTAAGGATATTCGTCCTATAGGCGGTTTGGCCGGTCGAGGGCCCAAGGAGCGGCTCCGGAGCCCGCAAAACCGCCCTTCCGCCTGTCAATCCTGCCGCCGGGCGGCCGCATCGCGAAAACCCTCGCACACCACCGGAACGTGACCTATCTCTGCCGGGACAGACAAAGGAATCGGAATGGCCAAGCTGGATCAGACGGGCGACTGGGGACGGCGGATGGCGCCGAGTCTCGACGAGATCGAGGCCCTGGCGCTGGAGGCCTATGCCAACCTGCCGGCCGAGTTCCGCAAGCTATCGGGCGAGATCCAGTTCTACGTCGCCGATTTTCCCGAGGACGCAGTGGTGGAGGAGATGGGGCTCGAAAGCGCCTTCGACATTCTCGGCCTGTTCGAGGGGCGGCCGGTCGCCGATTTCGACCTCGGCGGCACCGGCATGATGCCGAACCGCATCCTCCTCTACCGCCGGCCGATTCTCGACTACTGGTCCGAGCACGAGGAAAGCCTCGGCACCCTCGTCGCGCACGTGCTGATCCACGAGATCGGCCACCATTTCGGCCTGTCCGACGACGACATGGAGAGCCTCGAGGCGAAGGCGGGGTAGCGACTGTAGCTACTGCGGCTGAACCGTCAGCTTCAGGCCCATGGCGCGGACGAGTTTCGTCACGGTCGAGAAGGCCGGGTTTCCTTGATCGCTGAGGGCGACGTAGAGGCTCTGGCGGTTCATGGCTGTCGCCTCCGCCAAGCCTGTCATGCCGCGGGCGCGCGCGATGGCGCCCAAAGCGCGGCGGATTTCCGCGTCGTCGCCGTCTTCCAGGGCTTGCGACAGATAGTCCGCCTGCCGCTCCGGCGTCGTCAGATAGTCGGCCGCGTCGAAGCGTGGCAGGGCGCCGAGGTCGATCTTGTCGGTCATGTCAAAGCCTCTCTGCCAGCGCGAGCGCCTTACGAATGTCCGCGGCTTGGCTCGATTTGTCACCACCACAGAGCAGAACCACCAAGCGGTTGCCCCTTTGAAGCTAATAGACGGGGTAGCCTGACCCGCCGGTCAAGCCATCCAGTTCACCCATGCAGGTCCAGCGACCAGGCCAGCGTCTGCGGCAGCGGGGTCCAGAGGCCGGTGGTGATGCCGGCGGCGCGCAAGGCGCGGGCGGTCCAGGCGTTGCAGCCGGCAAAGGCGGTGAAGCGGCCTTCCGCCTCGAAGAAGCGGTCGAAGGCGCCGTAGGCGGTGCCGGGGAGGGCGATCGGCTGCCCTGCGTCATCGCGGCGAAAGCTCGCCTCGATGTAGTCCAGCAGACGCTCGAAGGCCGCGTCGTCCAGCGTGTAGGCGCGCACGCTTTCCGCCCCGGGATCGATCGTCCCGGCGAGCTCGAGATGCAGCACCGAGGCGTCGCCGGTGAAGGAGCGCAGGACCGGGCCGGGCTTCAGGTCGGCCCAGGTCGGCGTCGCCGTGTAGAAGCTGCGGCCGCCCCAGCCGACGACGATGCTGCCGACATCGGCACGCGCCAGCGGCAGTCCGGCATCGGCGGGATAATCGGGGTCGGGCGGCCCAAGCGGCTCGGCGAGGAAGCCGAAGCGGGCGCGCACCGCTGGTTCCGCAGGGAGCGCGATGTCGGTGTGGATCGGGTTCGACAGGACCAACACGGTGTGGCGGCCGGTCGATCCTGCGTCGGACGGCGGCGTTCCCGCGACGGGCACGAGCACGCCGAGGGCGAGGGCCAGCACGCCGGCGCCCAGGAGCGTCAGCAGGCCGCCGGCCCCGAAGGCCGCGGCCCGCCGCAGGAGGTTTGCCGGCTTAGTGGTCGCCAAGCTTCATCGCGGGATCATAGCTCTGGCCGTAGAGCTCCTTCACCACCGCCTGGCCGCAGCGCATGCCGTTGGCCGCTTGGTCGAAGGCGTAGCTCGGGCTGCCATGCAGCTCCCAGCCCTTGTCCAGCGCGGCCGAGACCTTGTGGCAGAAGCTGGCATCGTCGGGGCCGGTCAGCAGGCGGTAGAGTTTCATCGAGCTTTCCTTGCGATCGCGTCGCGGTGCGCCAGCAGCCGCTCGGCCGCGTGGAGGTGGAGGCGTTCGACCATGCGCCCGTCGAGGCGGATGACGCCGGCGCCCGCATGGTCGGGTCTGGCGAAGGCGGCGACGATCGCCTCCGCTTCCCGGATATCGTCGGCCGAGGGCCCGAAAGCAAGGTCTGCGGCGGCGATCTGGGCGGGATGGATCAGCGTCTTGCCGTCGAAGCCCATGGCGCGGCCGGCGGCGCATTCGGCGGCAAGGCCTGCAGTGTCCGCGATGTCGTTGTAGACGCCGTCGAGGGCGGCAAGGCCATTCGCCCGCGCCGCCAGGAGGATCATCGCGAGATAGGGCAGGAGTTCTGGACGGCCGGGCGACAGCCTTATGCCGGTCGCCGCGACGATGTCGTTCGGCCCGGCGACGAGCGCCTGCAGCCGGCCGCCGGCGGAAGCGATCCGCCCGGCCTCGAGAAGCCCGCGCGGCGTCTCGATCATCGCCCAGAGCCGCAGGCTTTCCGGGGCGTCGGTGGCGTCGAGGATCTCGGCGACAGCGGCGATCTCGGCGGGATCCTCGACCTTCGGCAGGAGGATCGCGTCGACCGCCGGGCGCGCGCCCGCCTGCACCCAGGCGCCGCGCGCCATGAACAGGTCCTCGGCGCCCTCCGGCGTCTCCAGCCGGTTGATGCGCACCACGATCTCGGGCCGGCCGGGCGCGCTGCCGAGCGCCGAAAGATGCGCCCGCAGCCGCTCCCGCGAGGCCGTCCGCTCCGCTGGCGCGACGGAATCCTCGAGGTCGAAGATCAGCGTGTCGACGGCAAGGCCGGCGGATTTTGCCAGGGCCCGCGGGTTGGCGGCGGGAACGAAGAGGAGGGAGCGTCGCGGTTGCTGCATGCCCCTTGCATGCCAGTTTGAAAGGCAAGGCGAAAGTGATAACCAAGGCCCATAGCGAAGGAGCCGGCCATGCAGAAATTCGACAAACTGACGGGCGTCGCGGCGCCGATGGCGATCGTCAACATCGACACCGACATGATCATCCCGAAGGATTATCTGAAGACGATCCAGCGCACCGGGCTCGGCAAGGGCCTGTTCGCGGACCTTCGCTATCACCGCGACGGCAGCGAGAACCCCGATTTCGTCCTGAACACGCCGGCCTACCGGCAGGCGGAGATCCTCGTCGCCGGCGACAATTTCGGCTGCGGCTCGAGCCGCGAGCATGCCCCTTGGGCGCTGCTCGACTTCGGCATTCGCTGCGTGATCTCGACCGCCTTCGGCGACATCTTCTACAACAACTGCTTCAAGAACGGCGTGCTGCCGATCCGCGTCACCCCCGAGCAGCTGGAAATGCTGCTCGACGATGCCGAGCGCGGCGCCAATGCGCGCGTCTCGATTGACCTCGAAGCCCAGGAGATCCGCGGTCCCGACGGCGGCACCATCCATTTCGACATCGACCCGTTCCGCAAGCACTGCCTGATCAACGGCCTCGACGACATCGGCCTGACCATGGAGAAGGAAGCCAGCATCACCGGCTTCGAGGCCCGCAACGCCGAACAGCGTCCCTGGGCCTGAAGCGGCGGCCGGCGGGCGGCAGGCGGACCGGCGCGGCGTGAGCCTCGGCTCAGGCCGCCTCGTCGGCTTTCACCGCAAACAGGTCGATGTGCGCGTCGCCCCAGTGTTTCAGCGCACCGAGCACCGGGGACAGGCTGCGGCCGAGCGGCGACAGGCTGTATTCGACCTTCGGCGGCACCTCGGCATAGATCTTCCGGTGGACGAGACCGTCGGCTTCCAGCTCGCGCAGCTGGTTGGTCAGCATGCGCTGGGTGACGCCGGGGATCCGCCGCCGGATCTCGTTGAAGCGCAGCGTTCCCTCCTCGAGATGAAACAGGATCACACATTTCCACTTGCCGTCGATGAGGCTGATGGCGGCCTCGACCGAGCAGCCGGGGTGGCAGTCGAAACGCGAATGCCGTGACTTGGCCATGCGGTATCCTTTTGGGTACTAGGGGCGGTGCTTGTGCGTACTGTCCATCTTATCTAGTGCGACTATCTCCAGGCTTCGATCCACAGGAGCCTTTCCCATGCGTGCCATCGGTTACCAGCAAGCCGGCGCCCTCGACCGCGCCGATTCCCTCGTCGACATCGACCTGCCGGTCCCTGCGGCGACGGGACGCGATATTCTCGTCGAGGTGCGGGCGGTCTCGGTCAACCCGATCGACATCAAGATGCGCAAGTCGAGCCAGCCGGCCGAGGGCGACTGGAAGGTGCTGGGCTGGGATGCGAGCGGCACCGTCACGGCCGTCGGGCCCGACGTGACCGCCTTCAAGCCGGGCGATGCCGTGTACTATGCCGGCGCGCTCGGCCGGTCCGGTACCAACGCCGCGCTGCATCTGGTCGACGAGCGGATCGTCGGCCGCAAGCCCGAGACGCTCGACTGGGCCGAAGCCGCCGCTTTGCCGCTGACCGCGATCACCGCCTGGGAGACGCTGTTCGAGCGGCTGGACGTCGGCCGTCCCGTGCCGGGCGCGGCGCCGGCGATCCTCGTCATCGGCGGTGGCGGCGGCGTCGCCTCGATCGCCATCCAGATCGCCCGGGCGCTGACCGGCCTCACCGTCATCGCCACCGCCTCGCGGCCGGAGACCGAGGCATGGGTCCGCGAGATGGGCGCCCACCACGTCGTCGACCACAGCCGGCCGCTGGCCGAGCAGGTTGCAGCGCTCGGCCTCGGCGCGCCCGCTTTCGTCTTCTCCACCAACCATACCGACCAGCATCTCGCCGAGATTGCCGAGCTGATCGCCCCGCAGGGACGCCTCGCTTTGATCGACGATCCGAAGGTGCTTGATATCGGCGTCTTCAAGCGCAAGTCGGTCTCGGTTCACTGGGAGCTGATGTACACCCGCTCGATCTACGAGACCGCCGACATGGCAGAGCAAGGTGTGCTCCTGAACGAGGTCGCGGGGATGGTCGACGCGGGAAAGCTCCGCACCACGATGACGGAGCGGTTCTCGCCCATCGATGCCGCGACCCTTCGACGCGTCCACGCGATGATCGAGGCCGGCAGCGCCCGCGGCAAGCTGGTGCTCGAGGGCTTCCCGCCGGCCGGCTGATCGCCTCGCCGCCTCTAGGACTGGCCCGTCGGCCGGGCCAGTCCGACGGCTGCCGCCATCTGCATCACTTCCTTGCGGGCGCCCCCACTTCGCGCTTTATTGGAATGATTCGAAGGTAGCCGTCGTCGGGCAGTCGCGGGAGGATGCGGGCATGTGCAGGATGTTTGCCGGAATACCGCCGGAAAACTACGAGAGCGAGACCCGCTCGCTGCGGCTGGGCGGACACGCCACGTCGATCCGGCTGGAAATGGCCTTCTGGCACCTTCTGGAGGAACTTGCGAAAGCCGAGAACATGTCGCTCGCGCGCTTCCTCACCAAGCTTTACGGCGAGGTCCTCGACCTGCACGGCGAGGTGCGCAACTTCGCCTCCCTGCTGCGCTGCGCCTGCCTCCTGCACCTCGAGCGGGTGCTCGGCTCGACACCCCACCCGGAACCGCGCCGGGCCGCGCCGCAGCTCAGCCTCGTGCGGTAGGCCATCCCCCAATAGAACCCTATCGAAGATCGAGGCTCGGCTATCACTGAGATAGAGGGCGCTGGCTGCGTTTCCGCGGACGCAGGGCGCTTTCGCCTTTGACCGCCGGAGAGAATCTCACTGTCGTATCAGGATACTACCTCCCGCTTTTAGGCGGCCACTAATCTCCTCCCCAGAACGGCGCACCTTCGGGAACAGCGCCGCGGGAGGAGGGGAATGCCGACGCATCGAGGTGCGAACGCCTCTGCATGCCCTCTTCCCGTGAGTTCGGCCGCCGCGGCGGCCCTGACAGAGGGAAAGACGTGGCCAAAGCCATCCACAGCATGATCCGGGTGCTCGACGAACAGCGCTCGCTCGATTTCTACCGCCGCGCTTTTGGGCTCGAGATCGCCGACCGGCTGGATTTCGAGACCTTTACCCTCGTCTATCTCAGCAATGCCGAGACCGGTTTTGAACTGGAGCTTACGGTTAACAAGGACCGGATAAGCCCCTACGACCTCGGCGACGGCTACGGCCATCTCGCCTTCTCCGTCGATGATCTCGATGCCGAGCACGCGCGCTTTAAGGCGGAAGGGCTCGCCCCCAAGGACCTCAAGGATTTCGCGCCGGGCGGCACGGTGATCGCCCGCTTCTTCTTCGTCGAGGACCCCGACGGCTACAAGATCGAGGTGCTCCAGCGGCACGGCCGATACCAGTAACAGCGACGCGGCGACGGCACGCGCAGATGCCAGAAGGCCCGCCAGGCGCCAGAGAGCGCCGGCGGGGATCACGGGAGGACAGCATGAACGAGATCTCGATGCCGCAGATGTCGCGGCGCAACTTCCTGAAGGCCGGTGGCGGCGGGCTGCTCGCCTTGCAGATCCTTCCGGGCGGCAGCCTCGTCGGCAAGGCCTGGGCGGCGACGCCGACGGCGCTGAAGCCCGAAAGCTTCGCCACCCTCGTGCAGATGTCGCGCGATACGTATCCCCATGCGGAGATTGCGGACAAGTACTATGCCGCCGCGGTCGAGATCCTCGACAAGGCCGCCGCCGGTGACGCCGACGTGCTGGCGGGCCTCGAGAAGGGCGTCGCCAGTCTCGATACGTCGGCCGGCGCCGGCGGCTACGCCGCAGTGAAGGACGAGGCGGCCCGCACGAAACTTCTCGAGGGTATCGCCACCGACCCGTTCTTCCAGAAGGTGCGCGGCAACCTTGTGGTCGGCCTCTACAACCAGAAGGAGCTCTGGCCGATCTTCGGCTACGAGGGCGAGGTCGCCTCGCGCGGCGGCTATATCGAGCACGGCTTCAACGACATCGACTGGCTCGCCTGAGGCGCAGGCGGACACCGCCAGCGCCGGGGAACCAGCACGGCCGGCGCCGCTCCGCAGCATGGCGAGGCCATCGACCAGGATCAAAACAATGATGCGTGGACCGGCCGGGAACGGCGGGATCCGCCACACGGGAGGACAGCATGGCAGCACCCTACAGCCTCGACGACAGCAGCGTCTTCGTCATCGTCGGCTCCGGCGCCGGCGGGGGCACGCTCGGCACTCAGCTCGCCCTGAAGGGCATCGACACCGTGATCCTCGAGGCCGGCGGACGGCACGAGACCTGGGACTTCATCCAAGACGAATGGGACAGCTTCTCGCAGCTCGCCTGGACCGACAAGCGGATGACCACCGGCGACTGGCGGGTCTCAAAGGACTTTCCGAACCTGCCGGCCTGGATCGTCAAGGCGGTCGGCGGCTCGACCACGCACTGGGCGGGCGCCTCGCTGCGCTTCCAGGACCATGAGTTCCGCACCAAGACCCATTACGGCGAGGTGGCGGGCGCCAACCTCCTGGACTGGCCGGTGACACTCGCCGAGATGGAGCCCTGGTATGCCATGGCCGAGGACCGGATGGGCGTGACCACGACCAACGGCATTCCCGGCCTTCCCGGCAACAACAACTACAAGGTGATGGAGGCCGGCGCCAAGAAGATCGGCTACAAGGAGGTCTCGACCGGCCGCATGGCCATCAACTCCGAGCCGCGCGACGAGCGAGCCTCCTGCCTGCAGATGGGCTTCTGCTTCCAGGGCTGCAAATCCGGCGCCAAATGGTCGACGCTGGTGGCCGAGATTCCGAAAGGGGAGGCGACCGGCAAGCTCGAGGTGCGGCCGGACTGCCAGGTCCTGCGCATCGAGCACAATGCGTCCGGCAAGGTCACCGGCGTCGTCTACGCCGACAAAGAGGGCAAGGAGCAGCGCCAGAAGGCCCGCGGCGTCGCCGTCGCCGGCAATTCGATCGAGAGCCCACGCCTGCTGCTCAACTCGCATTCAGCGCAGTTTCCAGATGGTCTCGCCAATTCCTCCGGCCAGGTCGGCAAGAATTACATGCGCCATACCACCGGCTCGGTCTACGCGATCTTCGACAAGCCGGTGCACATGTACCGCGGCACCACCATGGCCGGCATCATCCGGGACGAGGCACGGCACGACACGTCCCGCGGCTTTGTCGGCGGCTACGAGTTCGAGACGCTGTCGCTCGGCATCCCCTTCATGGCCGCCTTCCTCGATCCCGGTGGCTGGGGCAAGCAGTTCGCCGGCGACATGGACGAGTACAAGAACATGGCCGGCCTCTGGATCGTCGGCGAGGACATGCCGCGCGAGGAGAACCGGATCATCCTCGACGGCACCGAGAAGGACAAGTTCGGCATGCCGGTCGCCAGCGTCCATTTCGACGATCACGAGAACGATACGGCGATGCGCAACCATGCCTACCAGCAGGGCAAGGCGATCTACGACGCGGTCGGCGCCAAGCGCGTGGTGGAGACCCCGCCCTATCCCTCGACCCACAATCTCGGCACCAACCGGATGAGCGAGAAGGCCAAGGACGGCGTCGTCAACCGCTTCGGCCAGACGCACGACATCACCAACCTCTTCGTCTCCGATGGCTCGCAGTTCACCACGGGCGCTGCCGAGAACCCGACGCTGACGATCGTCGCCTTGGCGCTGCGCCAGGCCGACCACATCGCCGGCCGGATGGCGAAGGGCGAACTGTAAACGATCCATTGGAGGGCGCTGGCGGGCGCCCTCCAATACCAGAGCTTTGGACGCCTCAGGCCTCTGCGGCGATGGTCCGGATTGCCTGCTCGAAAGCCTCCGGCGGCTGGCCGCCGGAGATGAGGTAGCGGTCGTTGACGATCACCGCCGGTACCGAGGTGATGCCCTTCGCCTGCCAGTCGCGCTCGGCGGCGCGGACGTCGTCGGCATAGCGTCCTGACGCCAGCACCTGCGCCGCCTCCGCCCGGTCGAGGCCGGCCTTGCCCGCGGCGTCGATCAGGACTTCCGTGTCGCCGGGATCCTGTCCGTCGGTGAAATAGGCGGTGAAGAGCTGGTGCTTCAGCTCCTGCTGGCGGCCTTCGAGCCCGGCCCAGTGCAGCAGGCGGTGCGCGTCGAAGGTGTTGTAAATCCGGCTGCCCTGCCGCGAGGCCATGGTGAAGCCGACGCCGGCCGCCCGCTCCCTGATCATCTCGCCATTCGCCGCCGACTGCTCGGGCGTCGAGCCGTATTTCTCCTGGAGATGCTCGGCCATGTCCTGGCCGCCTTCCGGCATCGCGGGATTGAGCTCGAACGGCTGGAAGTGGATCTCAGGCGTCACGAGGTCGCCGACCCGCTCCAGCGCCGTCTCCAGCCCTCTGAGGCCGATGATGCACCAGGGACAGGAGACGTCGGAGACGAAATCGATCTTCATCGGCTTGGACATGGCACTTTCCCTTGCGAACGGCGACCGGGCTTTCATCCGGTGCTGGCGCTCCGCTGCGCGCGGGCGCGCTTTGCCACTCCAGCTATGCTGTCGACAAGGCCGCGCAAGGGGGTGTCTTCACGTGTGACGGTCCGGCGGCCCTTGCCGTTGGAGCAAAGCCCCATAATCGAGGCTTGGATCCGTGCCGTTCCTTCAACCTGCGATGACCTCAGAGGCCGGCGCGGCGGGCGGTCTTCGACGGCTGCCGGACATCGGCAAGGCGCGTGCCGCCGATCTGGCGCAGGACGGCGGCGGGATCGATGCGGACGGGATCGAAGCGGGCGATGCCGGAAGGGCGGCGGTCGGTGGAGCGGGTCGGCATGGTCAAGATCCTGGGTCGGCTGAACGGGGAGGGAAGGCGCTGGTCGGCGGGTGAGGCGGTATCGATCAGGCGGCGTTGGTGCGGGGCTCGCGCAGCTTGCGGGCGAGATCGCTCCAGCCGTCCGTGACCTTGGATTTGGCGGGCTGCTGGTCGCCGACGCTGGCGAGATCGGTGAGGAAGCCGATGGTGACGTCCTGCTGCAGGGCGCGCGCATCCTTGGCGAGGCAGTAGAGCATCACGTGAAACTGCAGCTTGCCGATGTCGGAGGTGGCGAGCGTCACCTCGAAGCCGGGGCCGGCGATCTCGACGCCGGTCTTGGCGACGCTGAGGCGGTGGAAACGGCTGGCGCGCTCCCGGTCCTCGGCGAGCGCCGTCTCGGCAGCCGCCTCCAGCCGCGCCAGGGCGAAGGCGATCGGTGCCGGGTGCTCCAGGGTCACGGTGAAGCGGTGCGGCGCGAACTGGCGCGGCTGCGCCTCGACGCGGACCGGGCAAGCGAGGAACAGGCTGTTCGGCAAGGTCAGGCGGCGGCCGGTGCCGGCATGGCCGAGCCCGTTCGGCGGCGTCTCCATGATCGTCGTCGAGAACAGGCCGTGGTCGATGACCTCGCCGTGGATGCCGTTCATCTCGATGCGGTCGCCGACCTTGAAGAGATGCCCGCCGAAGCGCAGCAGCGCGCCGGCGACGCACATCAAAAGTTCCTTGGTCGCGATGACCAAGGCGACCATGACGGCGGCGAGCGAGAAGACGAGGTTCTGGATCTCCGACAGCCAGACGCCGAGGAGGCAGACGGCCAGCAGCATGTTGGTCACCGCGCGCACCGTGAAGCGGCGCTGGCGGGCGGCGATGCCGTCGGTCGTGCGGGTGATCCAGAACTCGGCCGCCCAGCGGCAAGCGAGGATGGCGAGGAGAATGCAGAGGCTGATCGCGAGGTTGTCCGCGGCCTTCTCACTGATGAAATCGGGCATGTCGTCTCTTCCCCACGGCATAGCCCGGCCACCGCCCGGGAGAGGTCCCCCGCAAGGCGTGCCGTTCGAGCCGCACCGGCTTTCGTTCGTATGGCTTGGTTATCCGCCAGCAGGGTTAAGCGAAGGTTGAGAAATTGCGGTCGATTCAGGGCGATGTCGGGGCGTTTTGCCTTTGAAGTGAATTGGTTAACTCCAGTGACTGGAAGCCTTGCCAGGCCGTGCGAACGCCGATCCCTTGCGGCATCCCGCCCGCGGCGCTAGCAGAGACGGGAACTTGGAGGAGGATTTGACATGACCACCCGCACGCTCCTGTTGCTGCCCGGCGACGGCATCGGCCCCGAGGCCATGGCCGAGGTCGAGAAGCTGATCGCCTTTATGAACGAGGCGACGGGCGCCGGCTTCGTCACCGAGACGGGTCTCGTTGGAGGCATCGCTTATGACGCCTGCGGCGCGGCGGTCAGCGAGGAGACCATGGCCAAGGCGCTGTCCGCCGACGCCGTGCTGTTCGGTGCCGTCGGCGGTCCGAAATGGGATGCCGTGCCCTACGACGTGCGGCCCGAGGCCGGCCTGTTGCGGCTGCGCAAGGACCTGAAACTCTTCGCCAACCTTCGGCCGGCGATCTGCTATCCCGCGCTCGCCGATTCCTCCTCGCTGAAGCCGGAGATCATCGAGGGTCTCGACATCCTGATCCTGCGCGAGCTGACCGGCGGCGTCTATTTCGGCGAGCCGAAGGAGATCATCGACCTCGGCAACGGCCAGAAGCGCGGCATAGATACGCAGGTCTACGACACCTACGAGATCGAGCGCATCGCGCGAGCTGCTTTCGTGCTGGCGCGCACCCGCCGCGGCAAGGTGACGTCGATGGAAAAGCGCAACGTCATGAAGTCGGGCGTCCTCTGGAACGAGGTGCTGACGCGCGTGCACCGCGAGGAGTTCGCCGACATGCAGCTCGAGCACATGCTGGCGGACGCCGGCGGCATGCAGCTGGTGCGGGCGCCGAAGCAGTTCGACGTGATCGTCACCGACAACCTGTTCGGCGACATGCTGTCGGATATCGCGGCGATGCTGACCGGCTCGCTCGGCATGCTGCCCTCGGCCTCGCTCGGCGCCGAGGACGCGGTCACCGGCAAGCGCAAGGCGCTTTACGAGCCGGTGCACGGCTCGGCGCCGGACATCGCCGGCACCGGCGCTGCCAACCCGATCGCGATGATCGCCTCCTTCGCGATGTGCCTGCGCTATTCCTTCCAGATGATCACGGAGGCCGACGCGCTGGAGGCGGCGATCGCCGACGTCCTTGGCCGCGGCATCCGCACCGCCGACATTATGGCGGCGGGCGCGACGAAGGTCGGGACGGCGGAAATGGGCGATGCGATTCTGGCGGCGTTCCGGGATAAGCTGGCCGCCTAAGGGAGCGGGCCGGCGCACATGCCGGCTCTCTCTACCCTGGCTGATTTTCGGAGCGTCTCATGGTCGTCATCGGATGCAGCCGCTCGTTCAGCGCGCTGATGCTCAGCGCGCTGGCCCTTGCGTCACCATCGGTCGCAGCCGAGGCCTGTGACGTCACCATCCACTTTGGAAGCTACTGCTGCGGAACAGATCTTCAGAGCCATGAACGCATCGTCGGGTATCTACAGCAGAGCCCCGATGTTCGCGAATTCACCGAGCGTCCATCGCCACAAGCACGCGAGGGCGAGTTCGATCTCTGCATCACGACGAAAGGTCCGGGGGAGGCGCGCAGGATCTTTGATCGGGCTGTGAGCATCATTCCGGTGGAGAGTAAGAGCGCCTGGACGGAGGTCACCCTTCCAGGTGGCGCGCATTTCCGCACGCGATGGCCAGGGACATCCCGCTAGGCTGGAGCGCGTTCTCTGCGGACAGCGTTGGTCTCAATACGGCCGGGAGGCTGATCTTGATCAGCCGCAGCGCTGATGGCGTGCGGCCTTGCCGACCAAGGTCGGCGGTCTCTTCGCCTGCGGATCGCTTCGACAGCACGCCAACAAAAAGGCCCCGGCATCATTGCCGGGGCCTTCTTCATAAATGCCGACCTTGTCAGTCGTTGAGGTCGATGTTGCGGCGGTCTTTCACGAAGATCACGCCGATGATGATCGTCAGGATCGCGAAGCCGACGGGGTACCAGAGGCCGGCATAGATGTCGCCGGTCGAGGCGACGATGGCGAAGGAGGTCGCCGGCAGGAGCCCGCCGAACCAGCCATTGCCGATGTGGTAGGGCAGCGACATCGCGGTGTAGCGGATGCGGGTGGGGAAGAACTCCACCAGCGCCGCGGCGATCGGGCCGTAGACGATGGTGACGTAGACCACCATCACCCAGAGGATGGCGATCACCTTCAGGGCCTGCGCATTGCCGAACACCGAGAAGAAGCCGTCGACCTTGACCTTGGCGGGATCGGCGGCGGCGGGATAGCCGGCGGCCACGGTGGCGGGGCCGAGGCGCTGGGCAAAGGTCTCGGTCTTGCCGTCGGCAAGCGTCGCCGGGGCGACCGGGACGTCGGTGCCGGCGACGCTGACCGTCGTCGGCGAACCGGCGGCCGCCGGCACCAGCGTATAGGTGAAGGCCTGCTGCGAGAGCGTGCGGCGCGCGATGTCGCAGGGCTCGGTGAAGGTGCGGATGCCGACCGGGTCGAACAGCGATCCGCAGGTTGCCGGGTCCGCCGAGACCTGGATGTCGACGTTCTCGATGGCGGCGGCATAGGTCGGGTTGGCGGTGTTGGTCAGCGCATGGAACAGCGGGAAATAGGTCGCCGCAGCCAGCGCGCAGCCCGCGAGGATCACCCATTTGCGCCCGATCCGGTCCGACAGCGCGCCGAAGACGAGGAAGAAGGGCGTGCCGAGGATCAGCGACCAGGCGATCAGGACGTTCGCCGTGAGGAGGTCGACCTTCAGGATGCTCTGCAGGAAGAACAGCGCGTAGAACTGGCCGGTGTACCAGACCACGGCCTGGCCGACGACGAGGCCGAACAGCGCGATCAGCACGATCTTGCCGTTCTTCCAGGTGCCGAAGGCCTCCGTCAGCGGCGCCTTCGAGCGGGTGCCTTCTTCCTTCATCTTCTGGAAGACCGGCGACTCGTTCATCTGCAGGCGGATGTAGATGGAGACCGCGAGGAGCAGCGCCGAGGCGAGGAACGGAATGCGCCAGCCGCCCGTGAGGCCGAACAGGACGGGATAGTTGGTGGCAAAAGCCTCTTCGCCCATGTTGACGCGCAGCGTCACGATGACGGCGAGCGAGAGCAGGAGGCCGAGCGTCGCGGTGGTCTGGATCCAGGCGGTGTAGAAGCCGCGGCGGCCCCGTGGCGCGTGCTCGGCGACATAGACCGCCGCGCCGCCATATTCGCCGCCGAGCGCCAGGCCCTGCAGCATGCGCAGCGCGATGAGGAGGATCGGCGCGGCCCAGCCGATCTGGTCATAGCTCGGCAGCAGCCCGACGCAGAAGGTCGACAGGCCCATGATCACGATGGTGACGAGGAAGGTGTATTTACGCCCAACGAGATCGCCGAGCCGGCCGAAGACCAGCGCGCCGAAAGGGCGGACGAGGAAGCCGGCCGCGAAGGCGAGCAGTGCGAAGATCGCCTGCGTCGCCGGCGGGAAGGCCGAGAAGAACTGCTTGCCGATGATGACGGCGAGCGTTCCGTAGAGATAGAAGTCGTACCATTCGAAAATGGTGCCGAGCGAGGAGGCGAGGATCACCTTCCGCTCCTCGCGGTTCATTGGCCGTTTGGCCTCCGCGACATCCGTGCCGATCGTCGTCATGTGTTCCCTCCCCAAGGGCCGTCGTCGGATGCGCCGGCGACAGGTTCCAGATCCGTCTGCGGTATCTTTTGGCGAGACGGTCTGCGTCCTGCCCGTACCGTTGATCCATCGTCGTGCCCGGTCCGGTCACGCGATGTTGAACCTCTTTAGTAGCGCGAAAGCGGAAAGAGTAAAATTGCGTCCTTAGTCGTAATGAAAGAAAAGGCGCGTCTTTGCAGCGGCCTATCCTTCGCCGGCTGCCGGCGGAGCGCTGCGCGCCCGAACGTTTCACGTGAATCGCAGTTTACGAGCAGCGCAACCGTTCCGCCGCCGCTGCATTCCCCTGCTTTGCTCTCATCAAGGACGAACCGATGATCCGTGGTATTCTCAAAGCCGTCATTCTTGCCTGGATTACCAAGCGCATGACGCGCGGCAACGCCGCCCCGCAGCGCCGGCCCGACTAAGGTCGCCGGTTATTCCAGCAGGACCGCGTCACGGCTCGGTCAGCCAGTTCTTCGGCGGGATCCATGATCCCGCCGTTTCTATTTGCCGATCGAGATGTCTTTCCAGGCCCTGACGCCCGCGAAATTCCCTGCCGATTGACTTTTCGCCCTCTGCCGCGCATATCGCCCGGCATGATCGCGCGCACCACCAAAACCCGGATTATCTGACGCCTGCCTCCCCGCGCTCTCCCCCGGGGGGATCGGGGGCGCGTAAGATTTCACCGGGGAGAGTGGGAGAAACCGATGGGTTTCAAGCTGGCAATCGTGGGCGCCACCGGCAATGTCGGGCGCGAAATCCTCAACATCCTGGACGAGCGCGGCTTTCCCGCCGACGAGGTCGTGGCGCTGGCCTCGCGCCGCAGCCAGGGCACCGAGGTGACCTATGGCGACAAGATCCTCAAGACGCAGTTCCTCGACACCTATGACTTCTCGGACACCGACATCTGCCTGATGTCGGCCGGCGGCGAGGTGTCGAAGCAGTGGTCGCCGAAGATCGGCGCTGCCGGCTGCGTCGTCATCGATAACTCCTCGGCCTTCCGCTACGACCAGGACGTGCCGCTGGTGGTGCCGGAGGTGAACGCCGACGCCGTCGCGATGTTCTCGCGCAAGAACATCATCGCCAATCCCAACTGCTCGACCGCCCAGCTCGTCGTCGCGCTGAAGCCGCTGCACGATTTCGCCAAGATCAAGCGCATCGTCGTCTCGACCTACCAGTCGGTCTCCGGCGCCGGCAAGGCCGGCATGGACGAGCTGTTCAAGCAGAGCCGCGCGGTCTTCGTCGCCGATGGCGTCGAGGTGAACACTTTCACCAAGCGCATCGCCTTCAACGTCATCCCGCACATCGACGTCTTCATGGAAGACGGCTCTACCAAGGAAGAGTGGAAGGTGATGGCCGAGACCAAGAAGATCCTCGACCCGAAGATCAAGGTCACCTGCACCGCCGTGCGCGTGCCGGTGTTCATCGGCCATTCCGAGGCCGTGAACATCGAGTTCGAGAACCCGATCACCGCCGTCGAGGCGCGGGCGATCCTGCGCGAGGCGCCGGGCTGCCTCGTCATCGACAAGCAGGAGAACGGTGGCTACATCACCCCCTACGAGGCGACCGGCGAGGACGCGACCTACATCAGCCGCATCCGCGAGGACCAGACGCTGGAGAACGGCCTGAACATCTGGGTCGTCGCCGACAACCTGCGCAAGGGCGCCGCCCTCAACGCCGTGCAGATCGCCGAGCTCCTGGTCAACCGCGGCCTGATCAAGGCGAAGAAGGCGGCCTGAGCCGGCTTAACTCTAGGCTTCCAGCATGACAAACGCCGCCGGCACCCGTGCCGGCGGCGTTTTCGTGACTTTTCTCCTCAGGCGAGGCTGGACCGGACGGCGCCGGCCAGCGCCCGCAGCGCCGACGCGAGCGCCGGCGAACCCGCCCGCGCGAACAGCACGATGTCCGAGGCGGGGAGCGAAGGCAGCTGCAGCATCGGTCCGAGGTCGACGGCATGGCCGGAGGCCGCCCGGCCCATCGGCGCAATGCCGAGGCCGGCCCGCACGCCGGCGAGAAGCGCTGCGCAGCTTCCGCCGACGAAACTCTCCCGCCAGGGTATCTCGGCACCATCGAGCGCCCGCAACGCGACGGCCCGGACACCGCAAGGCGAGGGCAAGGTCGCCAGCGGGATCGGCATGCCCTTGGGCAAGGACCAGCCCTCGGCCGCCCGCCAGCCCAGCGGATCCTGCCCGAGCACCTCGCCCTCGGCGCCACCGCCTTCGCGGCGGACGACCGCCGCGTCCAGCCGTCCTTCGTCGAACAGCTGGCGCATGTCCTGCGACATGCCGCTGCGCACCTCCAGCGTCGCGCCGGCCGGCAGTGCCGCCCGCACCGTGCGCAGGACCGCCTCGAGGCCGAGACCCAGCGCGTGGTCGCTGATGCCGATGGCACAGCGCACCGCGGGCGCATCGGCGAAGAGGATGGCGTCGTCATGGGCGGCGAGGAGGGCCCGTGCCCGTTCGAGGAAGGCCACGCCATCCGCGGTCGGACGAACGAAGCGGGGCGTGCGCTCCAGCAGCTTTCGCCCGAGCGTCAGCTCCAGCGCCCGCAACCGCTGGCTCACCACCGGCTGCACCGTTCCCGCCGCCTCGGCCGCACGCGTCAGACTGCCGAAATCGGCGGCATGGACGAACAGGCGAACCGACTTCAGATCGAGCATGATCGTGATCCACTATGATGAGGCGTGTGCATCATAGCGTTCCGCTTTCCTACTGGCCGCGTCAAGGTGGGTCTCCAGCAAAGGGAGAGAAGACATGCCGATGATCACCGTTCGCTACGTGACGCCACGACCAGGACCGGACCTGCGCCGAGAGATCGCCGCGGCCGCCGCCCGGCTGGCGGCGGACCACCTCGGCAAGGATCCGGGTGTCACCGCGGTGCTGGTCGAGGAGGCCGCGCCCGACAGCTGGTTCATCGCCGGCAGCCATCCGACGGATGCGGGGCTCGCCGCCTTCTGGCTCGACGTCAAGATTACCGTCGGGACGAATGTGAAGGCGGAGACGACGGCCTTCGTGGCGGCGGCCTTTGCCGACATGGGCGATCTCCTCGGGCCCCTGCACGCGGAGAGCTACGTCCTTATCCATGCCGCCGATGGCGATGCCTACGGCTATGGCGGTCGCACGCAAAACGGCCGCTGGGCCGCGGCCCATCCGGGCTGAGGCGGGGAGCTGCGGCAGGCGGCAGAGACCGTGAGCGCGCGCGGGGCTGTGACCTCGGCGCCTCACCCCGCGGCTTTCGGCGATCGTCGGCAATTTAACTAAAAATCAACCGGATTTCGCCATTTTTCGGCAAGATGTCCGGCGTCGATCCAACACGGGCGCGGTGTCCGTTTGCGCGCCTCTGCGCCGTCCGACGAGGTTCCCCATGAAGCCCATCATCGCCTTCGCCTGCGCCACGATCGTGCTGACCGGCTGCACCACCGATCCCTATACCGGCGAGCAGAAACTCTCCAACACCGTCGGCGGCGCGGGCATCGGCGCCGGCGTCGGCGCGCTCGGCGGCTTCCTCGTCGGCAAGGCGACCGGCACCAATTCCGGCAATGCGGCGCTGATTGGTGCGGGCATCGGCGCCATCGGCGGCGGTGGCATCGGCGCCTACATGGACAACCAGGAGGCTGACCTGCGCCGCCAGCTGCAAGGCACCGGCGTCTCCGTCACCCGCCAGGGCGACCGGATCATCCTCAACATGCCCTCCAACATCACCTTCCCCTCGGATGGCGACTCCATCCGCTCGGAATTCTACCCCGTGTTGAACTCGGTCGCGATCGTGCTCGCCAAGTACGACCGCTCCGACGTCGACGTCGACGGCCACACAGACAGCCAGGGTTCCGACAGCTACAATCTCGACCTGTCGCGCCGCCGCGCGGAAAGCGTCGCCGACTACCTCGCCAGCCAGCGCGTCAGCGCCCGCCGCCTCAACGTCCAGGGTTTTGGCGAGAGCCGCCCGGTCGCCCCGAACGACACTGATTACGGCCGCGCGCAGAACCGCCGCGTGGAAGTGTCGATCTCGCCGTATTCGCAGGGGTAAGGCTCGAGAGCGCGGCGCCTGACGGTCAGTTCGCAAGGGTAAGGTTTCGAAGGCCCGAGCCTGACGGCGACTGCGCGAGGGCAAGGTTTTCGAAGGTGGAGCCTGACGGCCACCCCCCTCTGCCCTGCCGGGCATCTCCCCCTCAAGGGGGAGAACTATTACCGCCGACGCCGCAACTGCCGATCTCCCCCCTTGAGGGGGAGATGTCCGGCAGGACAGAGGGGGGCGAGCTGCCGCTTTGCCGGCCATTGGCCGTTCAGCCCACGTGCTTTACCGAAAGACTTATCCGATCAGCCCCGCCGTCAGCGCAAGGCATGCGCCGACGGAGAGCAGAAGCAGCGCCGTCTCGACGATTGGGAACTGGCGCAGAGTGCAAAGGGCGCGCGGTGACCGTGGGTCAAATGCCCGCGCCGTCGACGACCGTCGTCGGATCGATCCGCGCCGGCTTGCGCTCGGTGCGGTCGACGAGGCCGCGCAGGAACGGGCGGACCAGGAAGTCGGCGACGCCGAGCACCACGGCGGCAAGAAGATGCAGACCGAGCAGCAGCGACAGCAGCGCGATGGCGACGGCCGCCAGCGCGCGGAAGCGGATGGCGCCCTTGCGCCGCGACGGGTGCAGCGCGACGTCGGCGCCGAGCCAGGCGCGCTGCGCCTTCTCCAGCGGGGTGAGGGCGGCGGCTGCTGGCAGTGCGGCGCCTTCGGGGGCGGGCGCATTGGCGCCGACCTCGCGGACGAGGCCGAGCGCCACGGTCTCGTTGGTCAGTTGGTCGATCAGGATGAAGGCGCCGAGGTCGCGGCTCTCGCCATAGGGCACCGTCACCGGCGGCCGGTCGAAGGCAATGGTGACGCGGCCGATCTCGTTCATCAACAGCGCATTGGCGTCGCGCGGCTGGTAGGTGTGGATGTCGATCGACTTGTCGAGGCTGCGCACGCTCGCCGGCGTCTGCGCCGAGCCGATGCGGGCGATGAAGCGCCCGCCCGAGACCAGCGGCCGCTCGACCATCCAGAGGATTTCGGCCTTCACCGTCTTGTGCGCGGCGATCGTGTCGCCCCGGCGCACCAGCACGTCGCCGCGCGACAGGTCCACCTCGTCGGCGAGCGTCAGCGTGACGGCTTCGCCGGCGCCGGCGCTGGCGACTTCGCCGGACGGGCCGTAGATCGCCTTGATGCGGGTGGTGCCGTTGTTCGGCAGCGCCACCACCTCGTCGCCGCGCGAGACGCGGCCGCCGGCGATGGTGCCGCAATAGCCGCGGAAGTCGAGGTTCGGGCGGTTGACCCATTGCACCGGCATCCGGAAAGGCGCGCCTTCCTCCTCGAAGGTCTCGGGCGCGGCGATCTCGAGGCGCTCGAGCAAGGTCTCGCCGGTGTACCAAGGCAGGTGCGGCGAGCGGGCGGTGACGTTGTCGCCGTTCTTCGCCGAGAGCGGGATGTAGGCGATGTCGGTGAAGCCGAGGGAGGGGAGGATCTCCCTGTAGCCCGCGACGATGGCATCGAAGACGCCCTGGTCGTAGCCGACGAGGTCCATCTTGTTGACCGCGATGATGACGCTCTTCACGCCGAGCATCGAGGTGATGAAGGAGTGGCGGCGGGTCTGCGGCAGGATGCCCTTGCGCGCGTCGACGAGGATGACCGCAAGCTCCGCCGAGCTCGCGCCGGTCGCCATGTTGCGGGTGTACTGCTCATGGCCCGGCGTGTCGGCGATGATGAAGGCGCGCTTCGGCGTCGAGAAATAGCGGTAGGCGACGTCGATGGTGATGCCTTGCTCGCGCTCGGCCGAGAGGCCGTCGACGAGGAGGGCGAAGTCGAGATCGTCGCCGGTGGTGCCGAACTTCTTCGAGTCGCGCTTCAGCGCTTCCAGCTGGTCGTCGAAGACTGCCTTGGAATCATAGAGCAAGCGGCCGATCAGCGTCGATTTGCCGTCGTCGACCGAGCCGCAGGTGATGAAGCGCAAGAGCGACGGGGCGGGGGCGGGGACCGCAGCGGTGTCGGCGGCAGGGCCGGCGAACTCGGCGTCCAGAATGCGGGCGTTGACGGCGCTCATCAGAAATAGCCTTCCTGCTTCTTCTCTTCCATCGAGGCGCCACCGTCCTTGTCGATCATCCGGCCCTCGCGCTCGGACGAGCGGCTGCCGCGCATTTCGGCGATGATCTCGGGAAGGGTCGCCGCGGACGATTCCACCGCGCCGGTCAAAGGATAGTCGCCGAGGGTGCGGAAGCGGACCACACGGTCTTGCACTACCTCGCCGGGCAGCAGCTGCATGCGCTCGTCGTCGCGCATGATCAGCATGCCGTCGCGCTCGACCACCGGCCGCGGCTTGGCGAAATAGAGCGGCACGACGTCGATGTTCTCGAGCGCGATGTAGTCCCAGACGTCGGCCTCGGTCCAATTCGACAGCGGGAACACGCGGAAACTCTCGCCGCTCCGCTTGCGGGTGTTGAACAGGCGCCAGGGCTCGGGCCGCTGGTTCTTGGCGTCCCAGCGGTGTTCGGCCGAGCGCAGCGAGAAGATGCGCTCCTTGGCGCGGCTCTTCTCCTCGTCGCGGCGCGCGCCGCCGAAGGCCGCGTCGAACTTGTGAATGTCGAGCGCCTGCTTCAGCGCCTCGGTCTTCATCACGTCGGTATGGACGCGCGAACCGGAGGCGAAGGGGTTGATGCCGGCCTCGACGCCCGCCTGGTTGGTGTAGACGATGAGGTTCAGCCCCAGCCGCTCGGCGAGACGATCGCGAAACTCGATCATCTCGCGGAACTTCCACTTGGTGTCGACATGCATCAGCGGGAACGGCAGCTTGCCCGGCGCAAAGGCCTTCAGCGCCAGATGCAGCATGACAGCCGAATCCTTGCCGATGGAATAGAGCATCACCGGGTTTTCCGCGGTGGCGGCGACCTCGCGGATGATGAAGATCGACTCGGCTTCGAGCCGCTGGAGGTGGGTCATGCGCGTCGTCTGGGTCAAGCGGCAGGTCCTTTTGCAATCGTGTCGTCGGCGCCGAGCCGCTCGAAGGCGGCGTCGCCATGCTGGTGGCCGGGGACGAGATCCTTGGTCCGCACCACCCGGCCGTCGGCCTCGATGTGCAGGCCGCACTCGCGCATCGTCTCCTCCTCCCACCACCAGCGCCCGGCGCGCTCGGGTTCGCCGGGCTTCAGCGCCCGGGTGCAAGGCGCGCAGCCGATGGAGAGGAAGTTTTGGGCGTGCAGCGGGTTGACCGGCACGCCTTGCTCTTCGGTGAAGAGCCGGATGCGCTCGCGCGTCCAGTCGAACAGCGGGTTGGCCTTGATCAGGTCGCGGGCGCCGTCATAGCCGACGAACTCCATGCTCTCGCGGTTCAGCGACTGGTCGCGGCGTAGGCCGGTGATCCAGCCGGCAGCCCCCGCCAGTGCCCGGCCGAGCGGCTCGACCTTGCGCACGCCGCAGCAGGCCTTGCGGAACTCCGGTGCGTAGTAGAAGCCGTCGATGCCCTGGTCGTTGACGAGTTCCTCCAGCGGCTCGGCCTGTGGGTACATTGCCTTGATGCGGCGGCCGTATTTTTCCTCGGTCGTGCGCCAGAGGGTGTAGCTCTCGGGGAAGAGCCGGCCGGTATCCAGCGTCTTCACGTCGATCTTCAGCGCGTTCTGGAAGATCAGATGCGTCAGCATCTGGTCTTCGATCCCGAGGCTGGTGGTGAAGACGGGACGGCCCGGCACCCGCTCGACGAGCAGCTGCAGACGCTTCAGCGGGCTCAGCGCGGGGAAGGCCGCGTTCAGCTCGGCCGCCAGTGTCTCACGTGAATCATTGCTCATGGATGAGCCTCGAAGGTTGGGGCCGGCATTGGCGCACGGCATCGTCGGCGCCCGTCTGCCGGCATCTCCCGGGAAGGAAGACCGGCCGGCGGCTGACGGTGTGTCTGATCTCCCGCGAGGCCGGGGAGATGGCTGGCAGACCGGAGCGTCGCACGCTGTGCGCGCAGTGCCTGCCGTGGTTCGTTCAGTCGGCCGTGCGGCGGGCGGCGAGGCGCTTCTGCAGGATGCTTTCGCCTTCGCCATAGCCGCTCTGGTAGTGGTTCACGACGATGCCCTTGGCGTGCATCCACTGCTGCAGCGGCTGGCGGGCGGCCATCGCGTCGGGCAGCTTCACCTCGTCGAAGCCGCAGGCCAGCGCCTCGGCGAACTGGTCGGCGATCAGCGGGCCCGAGGCGCGAAGCGTCCCGGTGAAGCCGGCGCGGCGGAGCTTCTTGGCGAGCGACAGGCCGCGACCGTCCGAGAAGGACGGGAAGACGACGCTGATGAGATCGAGCGCGCCGAGATAGGGCTCGACCGCCGAGATCTCGGCGTCATTGGCTATCACGAGGCCAAGGCGCTGGTTGCGCCGGTCCTCGATCGCGGTGTCGATGACCTCCAGCGGCACCAGGATCGGGCCCTGGACCAGCGACAGCTCGGCGACCTCGTTCACCTCGGTGAACTCTTCGGCGCGCTCGCCCTCATTGCCGACAAGCAAGGTCATGCGAGTTCCTCGACGGTCGCGCCGGTCTTCTCGGCGACATAGGCGGTGAAGCCGGCCTTGAACGGATCGAGACCGGAGCGGCGGACGGTGGCAATGAACTCCTCGCCGGCCGCGCGCTCCTTCAGGTAGACCGCGACGATCGCCTCGATGGCGCCGGGCACATGGTCGCCGTCGATGCCGGGGCCGAGCCGCTCGCCGAGCGCGGCATGCTCGGAAGCATCGCCGCCGAGGGTGATCTGGTAGTTCTCCTTGCCGGACTTCTCCAGCCCGAGAATGCCGATATGGCCGACATGGTGATGGCCGCAGGCATTGATGCAGCCGGAGATCTTGATCTGTAGCGGCCCGATGTTCTGGGCGCGGATGTCGTCGCGGAAGACCTCGGCGATGTCCTGCGCGATCGGGATAGAGCGCGCGGTGGCGAGCGCGCAGTAGTCGAGGCCGGGGCAGGCGATGATGTCAGTGACGAGGCCGGCATTGGCGGTGGCGAGCCCCGCCGCCTTCAGCGCGGCGTAGACCTCCGGCACGTCGTCCTGGCGCACGCTCGGTAGGACAAGGTTCTGCGAGTGGGTGACGCGCAGCTCGTCGAAGGAGTAGCGCTCGGCGATATCGGCGAAGGCGCGCATCTGCTCGTGCGACATGTCGCCCGGCACGCCGCCGATCGGCTTCAGCGAGACGGTGAGGGCGATATAGCCGGGCGCGCGGTGCGGAAAACCGTTCTGGGCGACGAAACGGTCGAGGCCGGGATCGATCTGGCGCGCGGCGGCGAGCAGCGCCGAGGTCTCGGGCAGCCTTTCGAACTCCGGATTGGCGAAGTAGGCGGCGATCCGCTCGACTTCCTCGGCCGGGGCATTGATCGTCGGGCCATTGAGCTGAGCATATTCGGCCTCGACCTGGCGGATGAACTCCTCCGGGCCGGTCTCGTGCACCAGGATCTTGACCCGCGCCTTGTACTTGTTGTCGCGGCGGCCTTCGGAATTATAGACGCGCATCACCGCCTCGAGATAGGCGAGGAGCTCGCCCTTCGGCAGGAATTCGCGGATCACCTTGCCGATCATCGGGGTGCGGCCGAGGCCGCCGCCAACGATGACCTGGTAGCCGACCTCGTTGGTCTCGGGATGGCGCAGGATGCGCAGGCCGATGTCGTGCACCTTGATGGCCGCGCGGTCGTGCTCGGCGCCGGTGACGGCGATCTTGAACTTGCGCGGCAGCCAGGCGAATTCCGGGTGGAGGCTCGACCACTGCCGGATCAGCTCGCCGGTCGGGCGGGGATCCTCGACCTCGTCCTTGCCGATGCCGGCGAACTGGTCGGCGGTGACGTTGCGGATGCAGTTGCCGGAGGTCTGGATGCAGTGCATCTCGACGTCGGCAAGAAGGTCCATGATCTCCGGCACGTCCTTCAGCGCAGGCCAGTTGAACTGGATGTTCTGGCGCGTGGTGAAGTGGCCGTAGCCCTTGTCGAATTTTTCGGCGATGTGGGCGAGCTGGCGCAGCTGCTTCGAGCTGATCGTGCCGTAGGGCACGGCAACGCGCAGCATGTAGGCGTGCAGCTGGAGATAGAGGCCGTTCTTCAGCCGCAGCGGCTTGAACTCGTCGTCCGACAGGGAGCCGTCGAGACGGCGGGCGACCTGGTCGCGGAACTGGGCGACGCGGTCGCGCACGAAGCGCTCGTCGAATTCGTCGTAACGGTACATCGCGGCTTCCTTTCGGACGGGACGGTGACGGAGCAATTTCCACCGGGAGAAGTTTCCGCGGCGGGGCTGAGCGTCAGCCGGCGTAGGTGTTGCGGAAGGCGGCTTCCTTGCCGAAATCGGGATGCGTCGACGGCCCTTTCTGGCGGATCAGCTCGCGAAAGTGGCGGGCGACCGGCATGCCGCCGGCGTCGATCACCACCGGCACCAGATAGGGATCGACGACGAGGTTGGCCTTCACCGCGGCGGCGGCACGGGCCTGCATGTCTTCGGCAGCGGCCGTGTCGTTCGCCACCTCGGCCTCGGCCGGATTGCGCGTCCAGCCGCCGGGGACGAGGAAGACGACGTCGCCTTCCAGGAGATTATTGGCGCTGAGGACGACGGGAAGCTGCGGCCCCTTCGACTTCGGGGAGGCTTTGGGTCCGGCCTTCGCTTCATTCGCCATCGAGATGCCTTTCGTTCGCCGCCATGCCATCATCGCCGGCAGGCGGCGCTTGTCATGGTTCTAACTACGCGTTCTCCGCCGAAACTGCGGCGGCGGCAATTCCCTAAACGGTGCAGGAAGGGGAAGAATTTGCTGCTGGGCGCCGAGAATGAGGCGGGATGGTTCAGGCGGGCCTAGATCGCCTCGCCTTGCAGGAGTTTCGGGCTGGCGCGACTGCCGGTGCCCGCCGCTTGGGCGATGAAGGCACGCTTCACGGCCGGCGCGCGGTCGACCAACGACAGGCCGAAACTGCGGGCGGCGCGCAGGAGCGGATTATCGTTCGAGAACAGCCGGTTGAGCACGTCGGTAGTGACGCCCATCTGCACCGTGTCGAAACGGCGCCAGCGCTGATAGGTCTCGAGCACGTCGAGCGCGCCGATGTCGAGGCCGAGACGGCTCGCGTCGACCACGACCTCGGCGAGCGCTGCCGCATCCTTGAAGCCGAGGTTCAGGCCCTGGCCGGCGATCGGGTGAATGCCGTGCGCGGCGTCGCCCGCCAGCGCCACGCGCGGCTTGACGAAGTCGCGGGCGATGGTGAGGCCGAGCGGGAAGGCGCGCTTGCCGCCCTCGACGGTCAATTTTCCGAGCTTGTGGCCGAAACGCTGCTCGAGCTCGAGCTCGAACACCAGATCGTCGCCGGAGACCAGGCGCTCGGCCTCGCGCGTCGGTTCGGTCCAGACCAGCGACGAGCGGTTGCCCTTCAGCGGCAGGATAGCGAACGGGCCGGACGGCAGGAAGTGTTCCTCGGCGCGGCCGTTGTGCGGCCGCTCGTGTGCGACCGTGCAGACGATGCCGGACTGGCCGTAATCGGTGTGCACGGTGCGGATGCCGGCCATGTCGCGGATCTTCGAGCGCACGCCGTCGCACGCGATGAGGAGGCGGGCCTCCACGCTTTCGCCGTTCGCCAGATGCCCGACGCCGCTGCCGGCGAGATGAATCTCGATCGAGGCGGGGCCCTCGTCGTAGCCGGTGACGGTCGTGCCGCCGCGGATCGCGACGCCGAACGCCTCGGCGCGGGCCCGCAAGGCGCCGTTCAGCGCGACGTTCGGCATCATGTGGGCGAAGGGCTCGCCCGGCGTCGCCTCGCCGCCGAAGGTCAGGAACACCGGCCGCACCACGTCCGCGGTCTTGGAGTCGGTGACGATCATCTCGGTGATCGGCTGGGCCTCATGGGCGATGCCGTCCCAGACTCCGAGGCGGTCCAGCATGCGGATCGCGGCGGCCGCGATTGCCGAGGCGCGGCCATCGCGGCGCCAGGCACCGTCGGGCGCCGCGTCCACCACCAGCAGCCGGAGGCCAGGGGCAGCGTCGGCGATGGCGACGGCGGTGGCGAGGCCGACATAGCCGGCACCGGCCACGACGATGTCATAGCGCTCGGGGGTCTCAGACATCACGGCTCCTCGGATAGGCTGTTCTCCTTGATCTAGTGGGTTCACCGGGATCGGACAACCGATGCCGTGGTGCCGCAGCCTTTTGTCTCGCCAAGGGTTGCGCCATACCGGGAAGACAAGAGCAGGGGGACCAGGATGGACGAGGGTGTGCGCAAGCTGCTGGAGACGCTGGATCTCGAGCGGATCGAGGAAAATCTCTACCGTGGGGTCTCGCCGGAAGGCGGCTGGCAGCGGGTCTTCGGCGGCCAGGTGATCGCGCAGGCGCTGGTCGCGGCACAGCGCACCGTCCCCGCCGACCGGCCGGTGCACTCGCTGCACGGCTATTTCATGCGGCCGGGCGATCCGAAGGTGCCGATCGTCTACGACGTCAACCGGATCCGCGACGGCGGCTCGTTCGCTACGCGGCTGGTCTCGGCGATCCAGCACGGCCAGGCGATCTTCACGCTCGCCGCCTCGTTCCAGCGCCACGAGGCGGGGCTGGAACACCAGGCGACCATGCCACTCGTGCCGGGGCCGGACGAACTGCCGCACGGCGACGAGTTGAAAGCGATGCTCTTGGAGAAGGCGCCCGAGCCGGTGCAGCGCTACTGGCGCCGGCCGCGCCCGATCGAGTTCCGGCCGGTCTCTTTCGACCACTACCTGACGACCGAGAAGCTTGAGCCGGTGCAGCAGATCTGGGTCCGGGCGATCTCCGACGTCGGCGACGACCCGGCGCTGAACGCGGCGGTGCTCGCCTATCTCTCCGACATGACCCTCCTCGACACCTCGCTGTTCGCGCATGGCAGCTCGGTGTTCGATCCCGGCATCCAGGCGGCGAGCCTCGACCATTCCATGTGGTTTCATCGCCCCGTCCGGGTGTCCGACTGGATGCTCTATTCGCAGGACAGCCCCAACTCGTCCGGCGGCCGCGGACTGACGCGGGGCGCGCTGTTTGGCCAGGACGGAACCCTGATCGCCTCGGTAGCGCAAGAGGGGCTCATCCGACCTCGCAGGGGCGCGCCCGTCGCCTCCTAAAGCATCACATGCTTACCATTCAGGCAAATGCGCGAGTTTTGAGCGCATCCAAATGATGCATTGCAGCGTCGGCGTGTGCGGCTGCGGTGGGAAAATGCGGCTAAATCGCGGCATGTCCGGCAATTGGCACGCGGCTTGAATAACGGAGACCAGTCACCCTCGCGGACATGCGGTCCGGAGGGCAGTGGCTCGGCTTTCGCGGACGATTTCCGTTTCGCCGCCGCTCCAGTTTTCGAGGTGCACATGAAGATCGTGATGGCCATCATCAAGCCGTTCAAGCTGGACGAGGTGCGCGAAGCGCTGACAGCTGTCGGTATCCAGGGTCTCACCGTCACGGAAGTGAAGGGCTACGGCCGGCAGAAGGGCCATACGGAAATCTACCGCGGCACCGAATACGCCGTGAGCTTCCTCCCCAAGCTCAAGATCGAGGTCGCCGTGGCGTCCGACATGGTCGAGCGCGCGGTCGAGGCGATCACCACCGCCGCCAAGACCGGCCAGATCGGCGACGGCAAGATTTTCGTCTTCGGCATCGATTCCGCCGTGCGCATCCGCACCGGCGAAGTCGATTCCAACGCGCTCTGAGAAAGGAACTCCTTCATATGCGTTTCGGTAGAACCCTCCTTTCCGCCGCGGTCCTCGCCGGCTTGGCCGCGACCGCGGCCTTCGCCCAGGACGCGGCCGCGCCTGCGGTGGACGCCGCCGCCGCCGTCACCCCTCCCGTCGCCGACGTCATGGACAAGGGCGACACCGCCTGGATGATGACCTCGTCGCTCCTGGTGCTGTTCATGGCCGTTCCGGGTCTCGCGCTGTTCTACGGCGGCCTCGTTCGCGCCAAGAACATGCTCTCGGTCCTCATGCAGTGCACCATGATCGTCGCCGTGGTGATGATCATCTGGGTCGTCTACGGCTACTCCTTCGCCTTCGGCGGCTCGACCAGCCCGTATTGGGGTGGCCTCGCCAAGGTCTTCCTCGCCGGCGTCAGCAAGGAAACCACGGCGACAACCTTCACCAAGGGCGTGGTCCTGCCGGAATACGTGTTCATCTGCTTCCAGATGACCTTTGCCGCCATCACCCCGGCGCTAATCGTCGGCGCCTTCGCCGAGCGCATCAAGTTCTCGGCGGTGATCCTGTTCACCGTGCTCTGGGTCACCTTCATCTACTTCCCCATCGCGCACATGGTGTGGGACGCCAACGGCATGATCTTCGGCTGGGGCGCGATCGATTTTGCCGGCGGCACGGTCGTTCACATCAATGCCGGCATCGCCGCCCTCGTCGGCTGCATCTTCGTCGGCAAGCGGACGGGTCTCGGCCGGGACATGATGGCCCCGCACTCGATGACGCTGACCATGGTCGGCGCATCGATGCTCTGGGTCGGCTGGTTCGGCTTCAACGCCGGCTCCAACCTCGAGGCCAATGGCGGCGCGGCGCTCGCCATGATGAACACCTTCGTCGCCACCGCCGGCGCCATCGTCGCCTGGTCGCTGGTCGAGACCTTCGCCCGCGGCAAGGCCTCGATGCTGGGTGCCGCGTCCGGCATGGTCGCCGGTCTCGTCGCCATCACCCCGGCCTGCGGCACCATCGGCCCGGTCGGCGCCATCGCGCTCGGCGCCTTCGCGTCGGTCGTCTGTTACTTCTTCGTCTCGGTGGTGAAGAACAAGTTCGGCTATGACGACAGCCTGGACGTCTTCGGCGTGCACGGCGTCGGCGGCATCATCGGCGCCGTCGGCACCGGCATCTTTACCTCGACCTCGCTCGGCGGCACCGGCTATGCCGCCGGCGTCACCATGGGCGGCCAGACGATGACGCAGATCTACGCGGTCCTCGTCACGCTCGTCTGGTCCGGCATCGGCTCGGCGATCCTCTACAAGATCGTCGACCTGATCGTTGGCCTCCGGCCGACCGTCGAGGCCGAGCGCGAAGGCCTCGACCTCAGCTATCACGGCGAGGCGGCCTACCACTCCTGAGAACGGCGCCGGCGCTCGGCCGGCCCCTTTCGAACACCTGCCAGAACCGAAGGGGCGCGCCGCAAGGCGGGCCCCTTTTTCGTGCCGCCGGCCGCCCTGGAACCAAGGCGTCTCGGGAAAATTGCAAACACTCTCTTAGGGTTAAAGAGGCATTAACCAGACCGTCCTACTCTCGCGGCAACGATACCCGGGCTCGATCGCGCCCGGGTACGACCAGACAGACGGGCGGCAGACATGGCATCGACGACAGTGGGAACCCGGCCCGACGCGCGGGCGCGGGCGACAGCAGCGGCACCGGCCGAGCCGGTGAGCTTCTTCAAGCGTCAGGCGGAGATTGCCGGCGGCATCGGCCTGATCGGGCTGGCGGGCTTCCTCAGCCTGGCGCTTGCCAGCTGGACCGTCACCGATCCCTCGTTCAGCCAGTCCAACCACAATGCCGTCGTCAACTATGCCGGCGCGACGGGCGCCGTCGTGTCCGACATCGCCATGCAGATCTTCGGCCTCGGCGCGGTGCTGCTGGCCGTGCTGCCGGCGATCTGGGGCGTCATCCTCGCCGCGGGCAAGCCGGTCGACCGGATCTGGCGCCGCGCCTGGTTCGCGCTCGCCGGCATCGTGCTCGCCTCCGCCGCGCTCGGCTGCCTGTCGGCGCCCGCCGGCTGGCCGCTGCCGATCGGCCTTGGCGGCGTCGCCGGCGACCTCGTTCTCAAGTTCCCGGCGCTCGCCACCGGCGCCTATCCCGAGGGCACGCTCGCCATGGTGCTGGCGGCGATGATCGCGCTGCCGGCCGGCTGGCTGTTCCTCAACGGCGCCGCCGTGATCGACCGCGCGACGCCCGACCCGATGGACACCCGCCGCCCGGTCGCCGCCGCCCTTCGCCAGGATGCGCGCGGCCGCCCGGTCAAGGCCGAGGAGCGCGACGAGGACGAAGAGGAGAGCGAGGGCCGCTTCGCCCTCCTGTTCGGCGCCATCGCCCACACCGCCTACTCCGCCAAAGCAGCCTTCGACCGCCGCCGCAGCGAACGCCAGGAGGCCCGCCAGGAGCCCGGCGAGTTCGCCGACCGTTTCGATACCTGGGAGACCGAGGACGGCGACTATGTGGAGCCGGCGCCCCGCGAAGCCGCCCCGCGCGAGGTCGCGCCGCGGCAGATCCGCGTCACCGCGCCCTATGAGAGCGGCGGCTACATCGACCCGATGGACGATGAGGACGTCGGCGTGCCGCGCAAGGACAATCCCGAGCCCTTCCAGTTCGACGTCGACGCCGCTGCCGAGGCACGGCGCCGGAACGCACCGGTCGTCGCCGAGGCGGACGTCGACGAGGACGCGTACGAGGACGAGGCTGGATATGGCGATCACGACGGCCACCACCGCGAGTTCGCCCCGGTCGATCTCGACGAGGAAGGCGGCTGGGAGCCGCCGCTGGAAGACGATGTCCGCATCGCCCCGGCCGAGCCGCTGATCGAGCGCCCGGTCGTCGCCGAGGAGCCGAGCGGCTGGCGCGGCATCGCCGCCAACATCGTCGCCTTCCCCGGCAAGCGCCGCAAGCCCGACGCTGCCAATGAGAGCGAGCGCCGCGACCCGCCGGCCGCGCGCCCCGAGCCGCGTGGCATCGCTGCGCCCCGCGCGCCGGAAGCCCCTGCCGCCCGTGTCGTCGCCGCAGCCCCGGCGCCCGTGCCGGCCCGCGGCCGTCCGCAGCGCGGCGGGGCGCTCGCCGTCCAGCGCAACGCGATCGCGCTGCCGTTCGAGCTGCCGCCGATCGAGCTCCTGTCGCCGCCGAAGCCGCGGAGCCGCGACTCCATGTTGTCGCCGGAGATTCTCCAGGAGAACGCTCGGCTGCTCGAAGGCGTGCTCGACGATTTCGGCGTGAAGGGCGAGATCATCGAGGTGCGGCCCGGCCCGGTCGTGACGCTCTACGAGCTGGAGCCGGCGCCCGGCATCAAGTCCTCCCGCGTCATCGGCCTTGCCGACGACATCGCCCGCTCGATGTCGGCGATCGCCGCCCGCGTCGCGGTCATTCCCGGCAAGAACGCCATCGGCATCGAGCTGCCGAACCAGCGCCGCGAGACCGTCTACTTCCGCGAGATGATCGCGTCGGAAACCTTCCTGCAGAGCAAGAGCAAGCTTGCGCTGGCGCTCGGCAAGACCATCGGCGGCGAGCCGGTGATCGCCGATCTCGCCAAGATGCCGCATCTCCTCGTCGCCGGTACCACCGGCTCGGGCAAGTCGGTGTCGATCAACACCATGATCCTGTCGCTCCTGTTCCGGATGACCCCAGCGGAGTGCCGGATGATCATGATCGACCCGAAGATGCTGGAACTGTCGATCTACGACGGCATCCCGCATCTCCTCTCCCCGGTCGTGACCGATCCGAAGAAGGCGGTCGTCGCCTTGAAGTGGACGGTCCGCGAGATGGAGGATCGCTACCGCAAGATGTCGAAGGTCGGCGTGCGCAACATCGACGGCTTTAACGCCCGCGTCGCCTCGGCGATCGAGAAGGGCGAGTCGATCTCGCGCACCGTGCAGACCGGCTTCGACCGCGAGACCGGCGAGCCGATCTTCGAGTCCGAGGAATTCGACCTCCAGCCGCTGCCCTACATCGTCGTCATCATCGACGAGATGGCCGACCTGATGATGGTCGCCGGCAAGGACATCGAAGGCACTGTCCAGCGGCTGGCGCAGATGGCGCGCGCTGCCGGCATTCACGTCATCATGGCGACGCAGCGGCCCTCGGTCGACGTCATCACCGGCACGATCAAGGCGAACTTCCCGACCCGCATCTCCTTCCAGGTGACCTCGAAGATCGACAGCCGCACCATTCTGCAGGAGCAAGGCGCCGAGCAGCTGCTGGGCATGGGTGACATGCTGTTCATGGCTGGCGGCGGCCGCATCCAGCGCGTCCACGGACCGTTCGTCGATGACGCCGAGGTCGAGGACATCGTCAAGCATCTGAAGGCGCAAGGCACGCCCGACTATCTCGACGCCATCCTCGAAGAAGAGGACGATGGCGCCGACGAGCCCGCCAAGGGCGGCAAGGGCGGCGGCGAAGAAGGCAGCACGGACGAATCCGCCGACCTCTACGACCAGGCGGTGGCCGTGGTGCTGCGCGACGGCAAAGCCTCGACCTCCTACGTCCAACGGCGGCTGCAGATCGGCTACAACCGGGCGGCGTCGATCATCGAGCGGATGGAACGCGAGGGCATTGTCGGCCCCGCCAACCATGCCGGCAAGCGCGAGATTTTGGTGCCGACGGACGAGGAGCGGTAGGGCATCACATTTGCCGGAAGACCGCCGGTGCCGGCGCCTCCGCCCTATTGAAGCCGCAGCGCCGTGGCATCAGATGCCAACATGAGAATGCTTCCGCCGGCATGGCGGAAAAGACGGCGTGCCGCCCACCGGCGGCGCAGCCAGAAGACACAAAAAGGATGACGATGTTCGATCGAGGCAATACCCGCGGCGCCTTCTCCCGGCTGCTGCGCCGTGCGCTGATGGGCGTGGCGCTGGTCCTGCCGCTCGGTCTGTCGGCGATGCCCGCCAAGGCGCAGGCGAGCGCTGCCGCGCAAGCCGTCGCGGATCACTTCTCCAGCGTCGGCGCGATGACCGGCGACTTCATGCAGTTCGATCCGAACGGCAAGCAGAGCGAGGGCAAGTTCTACATCGAGCGGCCGGGCAAGCTGCGCTTCGACTACAGCGGCACGCCGCTGCGGGTGATCGCCGATGGCGAGCAGGTGGCGATCAACAACCGCAAGCTCAACACCTGGGACCTCTACCCCCTGTCGAAGACGCCGCTGAAGCTCCTGCTCAACCAGCGCATCGACCTGTCGGCGGCCAACATCCAGGCCGTCAAGGAAGAGCCGGACCTCACCACCATCGTGATGGGCGACAAGTCGGTGTTCGGCAGCAGCCGGATCACCATGATGTTCGACCCCGCCAATTTCGACCTTCGCCAGTGGACCATCCGCGACAACCAGGGCAAGGACACCACCGTGATGGTCTACAACGTCCGCAGCGGTGTGAAGCTCGACCAGACCATGTTCAAGATCCCCTACACCGCGATCTCGACCGGCCAGACCGGCAACAAGTAGCCACTCTGACCGGCTAGACCGCCAGTAGTTGCGGTCGTCCGACTGTGTGAGCGCCGTGCGTCCGATGGGGCGCGCGGCGTTTCTCATTTTGATGCCCGGTGGATAGGTCGGTGCCAGGTCAGCTCGTTCCGGCCCGGAAAACCTCGGCAGCTGGCGGCCGCGCTATCGCCTGAAGAAGCCGAGCAGCGCGGCAAGCGTCTCGGCGGGGGCCTCCTCGACGAGGAAATGGCCGCCGTCGATCGGCCGGCCTTCGACACTGGCGCACCAGCGCTTCCAGACGCCGAGCGGCGTCTCGCCGGCGGCGGGAATGCCATGGCTGCCCCAAAGGGCGAGCGTCGGCGCCAGGATCCGCTGCCCCGCGGCGCGGTCCTCGGCGTCGTGCAGCCGGTCGATCGCCCAGCCTGCCCGACAGTCCTCGCAGGCGGCGTGGGTGCGGGCCGGCTGGCGGAACGAGGCGCGGTACAAGTCGAGCGCTGCGGGCGTGAACGCCTCCAGCGTCCCCGAGGCCGTCCAGCTCGCCATGGTGTGGCCGAGATAGGCATTGGGATCTGCGGCGATCAGGGTTTCCGGCATCGGGTAGGGCTGTGCGAGGAAGGGCCAGTGATAGGTCTTCATCGCGGCGCCGGCGTCCATCGCCTCCCAGACCTCGATGGTCGGGACGATGTCGATGACGGCAAGCCGCACCACCCTGTCCGGGTGGTCGAGCGCCAGCCGGTAGGCGACGCGCCCGCCGCGATCATGCCCGGCGACGTGAAATTGCGTGTGGCCAAGGGCCGTCATCACCGCCGCCATGTCGGCCGCCATCACCCGCTTGGCATAGGCCTTGCCGCCCTGGCTTTCCGGCACCGAGGATTGCCCGTAGCCGCGCAGGTCCGCGGCGACGACCGTGAAGTGCTCCGCGAGTTCCTCCGCGATGCCGGCCCACATCGCCGAGGTCTGCGGGTAGCCGTGCAGCAGCAGCAGCGGCGCGCCGGTCCCCCGGATGTGCACGCAGATGTCGGCGCCGGCACCGGGGACGAGGCGGGTCTCGAAGCGGTCGAACATCGGCTTTCCCTCCGGAAGGCCGTCCGCGTCGGATGGCGATCCCTGTTGAACGGAATGAGAGCCGAGATCTAGGGCAGCGGGCAGGCCGTTGCAAAGACAGCCAAAGGCCCGGCTCCGCATTCCGGCGCCGGACCTTCCTTGCGTCGATTGAAATTCCGCGGGCGCCTTGCGTTAGCGGGCGAGGAGGGCCGAAGGCCGCTCGACCGGCGCGCGGCCGAGATGCGGGGCAAAGCCCGAGGCCAGGGCTTCCTTCACCTGCTGGAGCCAGGCCTCCGCCTTGATCGCCCGGTTGGTGGCGAGGGCCGCCGCGGCATTGGCGCGATGCGTCTCGTCGCGGGCTTCCTTCAGCTCGGCCTGCAGCCCCTGGCATTCGTCGAGCATCGCCTTCTTCTGGATCTCGATCTGGGTCTTCAGGGATTCGACCTCGGCATCCTTCTGCCAGAGCACGCCGCTCGCATTGCCGATCATCTCCAGCATGCCCGACCATTCCACCGCCTTTTCAGGCTCGTCCGGCAGGCTGGGCAGAGAGGCCATGACCTCCCGGTCGAAGCTGTCGGGAATGGTGACGGTGATGTCTTGCCGGGTCTGCCACTGGTCCACTTCGACGGCACGCAGGTAGGTCTTTTCCATCGGATCCTCCGATCTCATCCATGGCGATTCAGACTTCCTTAACCCGCGAGGCTGCCCGGAACCTGTCCTCCGGCACCGCCATCGAGGCTTGCACGCCCCGCTGCCCGCTCGCATAAGGGCGCGACCCTCCTGCCGCTGGAAGCCCCGCATGTTTTCGATCGCCACCTGGAACATCAATTCCGTTCGCCTGCGGCTGCCGCTGGTCGAGCGCTTCCTCGGCTCGCACCGGCCCGACGTGCTCTGCCTGCAGGAGATCAAGTGCCAGGAGGACCAGTTCCCGCTGACGGCGCTGCAGGCGCTCGGCTATGAGCACATCGCGATGCACGGCCAGAAGGGCTATCACGGCGTGGCGACGCTCTCGCTGCGGCCGCTGGTCGACGTGACCCGCCAGGATTTCTGCGCCATCGGCGACGCCCGGCACCTGTCGGTGCGCATGGACGTTGGCGGTCGGCAGCTCAGGGTGCACAATTTTTACGTCCCGGCCGGCGGCGACGAGCCTGACCGGACGGTCAACCCGAAGTTCGGCCACAAGCTCGACTTCATCGACGAAATGCGCCGCACCAGCGCCATGGCCGAGCCGGGCGTCTCGTCGATCCTCGTCGGCGATCTCAACATCGCGCCGTTCGAGACCGACGTCTGGTCGCACAAGCAGCTGTTGAAGATCGTCTCGCACACGCCGGTCGAAACGGAAGGCCTGCTGCGGGTGATGACCGATGGCCATTGGGTCGACCTGATGCGGGCGCAGGTGCCGATCGAGGAGAAGCTCTACACCTGGTGGAGCTACCGCGCGAAGGACTGGCTGGCGGCCGACCGCGGCCGGCGCCTCGACCACGTCTGGGGCTCGGCCGACCTCGCGCCGCTCCTGAAAGGCCTCGAGATCCTCAAGGATGCCCGCGGCTGGGATAGGCCGTCGGACCATGTGCCGGTGGTCGTCAGCCTCGACCTCTGAGGCACCGAGTGCCGTCCGGGCACTGGTCCGAAACGCCGTAAAGGTTTGCAGAAGGCCGAGTGCGTTAGGACGCGAACGTCTCCGGAACGCAGGCGCGCGATGCGGTGCCGAGCGCGCCGGTCAGTCGGTGAAGCGGTGCTCCAGCGCGGTAATGTCGTGCATCATTCGCGCGAGCTGGTCGGCGATCCGCTCGTGCAGGACCAGAGCGAGGTCAGGATATTCTTCGAGCATCCGCCGGAACAGCGTGCGCGGGATGCGGATGAGGTCGCAGGTGCCATCCGCAAAGGCCGTGGCGGCGCGGCGGGTCTCAGTGATCAGAGCGAGTTCGCCGAGTAGAGCGCCGGGACCGAAGCCAGCCACCGGCACTTCCGCGCCCGGCGGTCCGGCCTTCAGCGTGATTTCGCCGCTGACTATCACGAAACCTTCGTCGGCCCGCGCGGCCACGCGGAAAAGCGTCTCGCCGGACTTCAGCCGCCGATGTTCCGCCCCGAAGGCCAGCAGCCGCAGCTGATCTGCCGTCAGATCGGCAAACAGCGGGACTTGCCTCAGCACCGCGATGTCGCTTTCAAGGCTCATCCGGCGCTGATCACTCCCGTCCCACCTGCCACCACGCCCGGCGCGGCCTCTGACAACCTCACTCTATAACGATGCAAATTGCTTAGGAAAACTGCGTTCCCAGCTCATCAACACAACATGCGGGCGCAAGGCGGCGCGGCGACGAAACACCGAAACTACCGAGCAGCCGGTTTACGGCATCAGCTTGTAGCCGCCCGATTCCGTGACGATCAGACGGGCGTTCGACGGATCCGGCTCGATCTTCTGCCGCAGCCGGTAGACATGCGTCTCCAGCGTGTGGGTAGTGACGCCGGAATTATAGCCCCAGACTTCCTCGAGCAGGATGTCGCGGGTGATGACCTTGCGGTCGGCGCGGTAGAGATAGCGGATGATCGCCGTCTCCTTCTCGGTCAGCCGAATCTTGCCGCCGCGATCATCGAGCAGCACTTTCTGGCTCGGCTTGAAGATGTAGGGGCCGACCTGGAAGGTCGCATCCTCGCTCTGCTCGTGCTGGCGCAGCTGGGCGCGGATGCGGGCGAGCAGCACTGCAAAGCGGAAGGGCTTGGTGACGTAGTCGTTGGCGCCCGCCTCAAGGCCAAGGATGGTATCGGAATCGGTATCCTGGCCGGTGAGGATGATGATCGGCGCCTTGAAGCCGGACTTGCGCAGCACCTTCACCGCCTCGCGGCCGTCCATGTCGGGCAGGCCGACATCCATGCAGACGAGGTCGATCAACCCCGCGCGGGCGGCGGCGATCCCCTTGGCGGCGGTCGGTTCCTGCAGGACGGTGAACTCCTCGTGCAGCGACAGCTGCTCGGCGAGGGTCTGCCTCAGGTCGTCGTCGTCGTCGACGATCAGGATGCTGCGTGCGGTCATGAATGGCCTTCGCTCGGTTTCGGTTTCCGTCCTGTTGCGGGTGACCGCATCGTGACGGTAACAATTCGTGACATCAGATAGGGTTCAACTCGGCGACGTCATGCAAAAAAACACCGGTTGCACCGATATCCGCGTCCGCCGCTCGCCGCTCGACCCACGCCGGGGCATCCTCGCGGCCGGGCCGTTGCGGCTCCCCTGTGCACTTGGCCGCTCGGGAACGACGGTGTTCAAGCGCGAGGGCGATGGTGCGACCCCCGTCGCGGCGATGGCGCTGCTCAACTGCTATGTCCGCTCCGGCCGGCTCTCCGGCGTCCGCCCGGCTCTGCCGACGCTCCGCAGCCGCCCCGACAGCGGCTGGTGCGACGCTCCGACGCATACGGCCTATAACCGGCCGGTTCGCTTGCCGTTTCCCGCGAGCACCGAGACGCTCCAGCGCGCCGACAGGCTCTACGATCTCGTCGTCGTGCTGGACTGGAACATCACCCGGCGCCAGCGCGGCAAGGGCAGCGCGATCTTCCTGCACATCGCCCGCGCGGGCTACGCGCCGACGGAAGGGTGCGTCGCTGTGTCTCCGGCCGACATGCGGCGCCTGGCGCCGTTCCTGCGCCGCGGGGTCCGGCTGACGGTTTTGCGCTGACCGCCAATGGAACGGCTCCAAACAGAGCCCGTTGGTTTGCCAATGCCGGCGGCCATGCCCGCCCTTGCGGAGATGTTTTGATGGAACGCGCCGAAATCACCAACAATCCGGTCATTTCCGCCTACGACAAGCCCTCGGGCGGCTGGGGCTCGCTGAAGTCGGTGCTCGAAAAGACCCATGCCGAGGGGCTGTCGATCGGCACGATGACGGAGATGCTGCGAAAGCAGAACAAGGCGGACGGGTTCGCCTGCGTCTCCTGTTCCTGGGCCAAGCCCGAGAAGCCGCATTTGGCCGAGTTCTGCGAGAACGGCGCCAAGGCGACGGTCTGGGAGGTGACGTCGAAGCGCTGCGACCGCGCCTTCTTCGCCAAGCACCGCGTCAGCGAGCTGCGCAACTGGACCGACCATGACCTCGAGAAGCAAGGCCGCCTGACGACGCCGATGCGATACGACGCCTCGCTCGACCAGTACATCCCGGTGAAGTGGGCCGACGCCTTCCGCGAGATCGGCGCCGAGCTGCAGCAGATGGAGCCGGACAGCGTCGTCTTCTACGCCTCGGGTCGGGCCTCGCTCGAGACATCGTACATGTGGCAGCTGATGGCCCGCATTTACGGCACTTCCAACCTGCCGGACTCCTCCAACATGTGCCATGAATCGACGTCGGTCGGCCTGCCGAAGTCGATCGGCTCTCCGGTCGGTACGGTGCAGCTCGAGGACTTCGAGCTCTGCGACATGATGTTCTTCTTCGGCCACAACACCGGCACTAACGCGCCGCGGCTTCTCCACCAGGTGCACGACGCCCGCCAGCGCGGCGTGCCGGTGGTGACCTTTAACCCGCTGCACGAGCGCGGCCTGATGCGCTTCAAGGATCCGCAGTCGCCGACGGAAATGCTGTCGGGCGGCGAGGGCGTGAAGATGTCGAGCGACTACTACCAGGTGCGGCCGGGCGGCGACATGGCGGCGATGACCGGCATCGCCAAGGGCGTCCTGGCGCTCGACGACGCGGCGCAGAGCGCGGGCAAGCCGCGCGTCCTCGACGTCGAGTTCATCGAGGAGCACGGCCACGGCTTTGCTGAGTTCGAGGCTTTTGTCCGCGCCACCGGGTGGGACGAGATCGTCCGCTGCTCCGGCATCCCGCAGGAAGAGCTGGAGCACGTCGCGCGCCAGTACTCTACGGCAAAGGCTGTCATCGCCAATTACGGCATGGGGCTGACCCAGCACCGGCACGGCACCGAGAACGTGCAGATGCTCTGCAACCTCCTCTTGATGCGTGGCAATATCGGCAAGCCCGGCGCCGGCATCTCGCCGATCCGCGGCCATTCCAACGTGCAGGGACAGCGCACCGTCGGCATCTCTGAGAAGCCGGAGCTGGTGCCGCTCGACAAGCTCGCCGAGCTCTACCATTTCGAGCCGCCGCGCACGAAGGGGCTGGATACCGTCGCCTCATGCAAGGGAATTCTCGACGGCAGCGTGCGCGGCTTCGTCGCGCTCGGCGGCAATTTCTCCCGCGCGGCGCCGGAGACGGTGCTGCTCGAGGACGGCTGGCGCAAGCTGCGGCTGTCGGTGCAAATCTCGACCAAGCTCAACCGCAACCATCTTCTGCCTGGCGAGGTGACCTACATCCTGCCGTGCCTCGGGCGGCTGGAGAAGGACGTGCAGGCATCCGGCGAGCAGCACGTCTCGGTCGAGGATTCCACCGCCTGCATCCACGGATCCATCGGCTGGAGCGCGCCGGCCTCGCCCGAGCTCCTGTCGGAACCGAAGATCGTCGCCGAGATCGCCAAGGCGACCGTCGGCGGCCGCTCCAGCGTGCCGTGGGACGAGTGGGTCGGCGACTATTCCAAGATCCGCGACGCCATCGAGAAGACCTATCCGAAGGATTTCACCGGCTTCAACGCCCGCTTCCTGCAGCCCGGCGGGTTCCACCGCGACATCGAGGCCTGCAACCGGGTGTGGAAAACCGAGACCAAGAAGGCGAACTTCCTCGTCCCGAACGGCCTCGATGTGAACCCGGACATCCATGTCGACGGCAAGACCATCCTCAGCCTGATGACCGTCCGCTCCAACGACCAGTTCAACACCACGGTCTACGGCTATGACGACCGGCTGCGCGGCATCAGCGGCACCCGCATGGTCCTGTTGATGAACGCCGAGGACATGCAGCGGCTGGGATTGAAGGACGACGACCGCGTCGACTGCGCGACGCATGCCGACGACGGCGTCGACCGCCGCGTTCTGGATCTGCGCGTGCATGCCTTCGCCGTGCCGAAGGGCGCGATCGCCGGCTATTACCCCGAGCTCAACCCGCTGCTGCCGCTCTGGCACCATGCGGAAGAAGCCCATGTGCCGGCGGCGAAATCGATTCCGGTCGAGATCATCAAGCGCGGCAGTTTTGTTGCGGCGGCGTGAGGCAGCGAGGGATTCGTAAGGCCGATGCAGCGCGCGGTGCCGCGTTGGCGGAAGGTCAGCCTTTCGGCTGCCACCGCCAGACGGTGCTGCGCTTTACCTCGGCGTCTTCGAGCGCCCTGGTGACCGGGACCTCGTAGGTCGCCAATCGGGTCAATTTCTCGACTGGGAGGTAAGCTCTCCCAGGATCGCCGACGAGGACGGTCTTGCCGGCGGCCGCGAGCGCGTCGAACCAGGGAATGATCGCGTCCGCCATCGCCCTGTCGAAGAAGACGTCGCCGGCGAGCAGCACGTCCGCTTCCACGACGGTGTCGACGAGATCGTCGATGACGACGGCGAGATCCACCTTGTTCAGGTTGGCATTGAGCAGGATGGCCTCGCGGCAGAACGGGTCGATGTCGGCGGCCGTCACATGGGCAGCACCCGCCTTCGCGGCGGCGATGGCGACGAGGCCCGAGCCGGACGCGAAATCCAGCACGGTCCGGCCGCGGATCTCTTCGGGATGATCGAGCACGTAGCGGGCGAGGGCCTGGCCGCCCGCCCACGCAAAGGCCCAATAGGGCGGCGGCAAGCCGATTGCTTCCAGTTCACTCTCCGTCCGCAGCCAAAGATCGTGCGCCTCCGTTGCAAGGAGAAGGGCGATTTCGGGCACGTGCGGCGGACGGACGATGTCGGTATTATCGAGGATGAAGGCGCGGGCCCGCCCGGGCGTCAGGCGCCCGGGCATCGGCCTGGCGGCGGGCGGCGTCACGCCGGCCCTGCCGGGGTCAGCCTTCCTTGAGGCGCTTGCTGCGTCCCTGCAGCTCGTCGATCATTTTCGACGCGTCGCCCTTGGTGAGCTTGTCGTTGAAGGTCTCGCCGGTCTCTTCGCAGAGGGTCTTGAGGTAGGAGCCTTGGGCGCCGGTCATCGGCTCGTCGCCGGTGGTCCAGTCGTCCGGGTCCTTCTCGGTATTGGACTGGCCGGTATCGGTCTTGGCATCGCTCATAGGAACACTCCATGGGTTGTGTGTTCTTGCAATGTTCCGACCGACCCGTGGGTTCCATGCTCAGCGAAGCGCCTTTTCAAGATCGACGCCGCCCATCTCGCAGAGGGTCCTGAACTCCTCCTCCGTCACTGGCTGCACCGAGAGGCGGGAGTTGGTGGCGAGCACCATGTCCTTCAGCCGCGGATCGGCCTTGATCACGTCGAGCCCGACCGGCTTCGGCACATCGGTCACGGCGACGAGGTCGACGCATTCCCAGGTCGGGTTGTCGGCGGTGGAATCGACATGGATCTCGTTGAGCACCGCGACGATGCCGACGATCTCCTTCCCGTCATTGGAATGGTAGAAGAAGCCGCGCTCGCCTTTCTTCATCGTCCGCATGAAGTTGCGCGCCTGGTAGTTGCGCACGCCGTCCCATTCCTGGCCTTTGGCGCCGGCCTTCTTCTGCATGTCCCAGGACCATTTCACCGGCTCGGACTTGAACAGCCAGAATGCCACGGCTCAGGCTTCCGGGTTCTTGACGGTCCAGTTCCAGCGGCGGACCGTGGTCGACGCGAAGACGCCGGCCTTGGCATAGGGGTCGCCTGCGGCGATCGTCCGGGCGCCCTCGGCATTCTCGGCATCGACCACCAGCATCGAGCCGACCGGCTTGTCGTCCTCGCCGAGGAAGGGACCGGCGAGCTTCAGCGTGTCGCCAAGGCCGGTGAGGAATTCGAGATGCGCGGGGCGGTTTTCGAGGCGCAGCGGCAGCGCGCCGGGCTTGTCCTCGCAGAAGATGGCGAACAGCATGGAAATCCTTTCAGGGCGGATGGTGGCGGCAAACTAGCCGGCGGCCGGGCGGAATCAACCCACTTCGCGCTTCAGCGGCCGGGCGAGGAGATCGCGCACGGCATCCTCCACCGTCATCGACCCATTGAGGATGGCGGCGACGGTAAAGATGATCGGCGCGTCGATGCCGCGCTCCTCGGCGAGGCGGGCGGCGATCCCGGCGGAGTGGACGCCCTCGGCGAGCTTCAGGCCCGTGAGGTCGTCGCCGCGGCCGAGCGCCGCGCCATAGGCGAAGTTTCTGGACTGGCTGCCAGAGCAGGTGAGGACGAGGTCGCCGAGGCCGGAAAGGCCCATCAGCGTCTCCGGCCGGGCGCCGAGCGCCTCGCCGAGCCGGCGCAGCTCGACGAAGCCGCGGGTGACGATGGCCGCACCCGCCGAGGCGCCGAGCCCGTTGCCGGCCACCATGCCGGCGGCGATGGCGAGGATGTTCTTCAAGGCGCCGCCGGCCTCGACACCGAGCACGTCGGTCGCGGCATAGCCGCGGAACGTCTCGGTCGAGAGGCGGCGCGCGAGGTCGTCGGCGAGCGCCGGGTCGGTGGCGGCGATGGTGACGGCGGTCGGCAGGCCGCGGGCGACGTCGGCGGCAAAGCTCGGCCCTGACAGGACGCCGAGGGTCTCGGCCGGCAGGTGACGCGCGAGGACGGAGGAGGCGAACGCGCCGGTCGCCCGCTCGATACCCTTCGCGCAGAGCACCACCGGCGTGCCGGGGACGACATGGCGCGCAAGGTCCGGCCCGATTGCGCCGAGGTTCTGGGCGGGGACGACGACGAGCACGAGGTCGGCGCTTCCCAGCGCCTCGCCGAGATCGGCGGTGACGGCAAGGGTTTCGGGCAGCGCGATGCCGGGGAGGTAGGCCTCGTTGCGCCGGGTCTTGCGGATCTCCGCGACGGTGGCGAGGTCGCGGGCGTAGAGCACGGTCGGCCGGCCGGCGCGGGCCTCGAGGGCGGCGAGCGCCGTGCCCCAAGCGCCACCGCCGAGGACGGCGATCCGCGGGCTCACGCCTTGGCTCCGCGGCGGCCGAAGCCGATCAGCGGCACCGCCTCGCCGTCGAGCGGCCAGCGCGAGCGCACGGGGGCCGCCATGTCGTCGAGAAGGCCGGCCTCGAAGCGCTCGAGCCCGGCATAGGCGATCATTGCGGCATTGTCGCCGCAGAGCTTCAGCGGCGGCGCGACGAGGCGCACGCCCGCCTTCTCGGCAGTGCGCTCCAGCGTCGCGCGGATTTCGGCGTTGGCCGCGACACCGCCGGCGACGGCAAGGACCGGATCGGCGAGCGCCGGAAACTCATCGCGGAAGCGGGCAAGGGCACGGCCGACGCGGTCGGCGACGCTCTCGGCGGCGGCGCGCTGGAAACCGGCACAGAGGTCGGCGACATCCTGTTCGGCGAGCGGCATCGCGGCTTGAGCGGCCTGGCGGACGGCGGTCTTCAGGCCGGAGAAGGAAAAGTCGAGCCGCTTCTCGCCGCGCATCGGCCGCGGCAAGGCGAAGCGCTTCGGGTCGCCTCGTGCGGCCATCGTCTCGACATGCGGGCCGCCAGGATTGGGCAAGCCGAGCAGTTTCGCCGTCTTGTCGAAGGCCTCGCCCAGCGCATCGTCGATCGTCGTGCCCCAGCGCGCGTAGTCGCCGAGGCCGCGCACCAGGAGGATCTGCGTGTGGCCGCCGGAGACCAGCAGCATCAGATAGGGATAGGCGACGCCGTCGGTCAGCCGCGGCGTCAGCGCGTGGCCTTCGAGGTGGTTGACGCCGATGAAGGCGTGGCCGCTGGCGGCGGCGAGCGCCTTGCCGGTCATCGCGCCGACGATCAGCCCGCCGATCAGGCCGGGGCCGAGCGTCGCGGCGACGGCGGAAATGTCCGCCAGCGCGACATCGGCGTCGGCAAGGGCAGCTGCGACGATGCCGTCGATCGCCTCGACATGGGCGCGGGCGGCGATCTCCGGCACCACGCCGCCGAAGGCCGCGTGCTCCTCGACCTGGCTCAAGACGACGTTCGACAGGATGACGGGCGCGCCCGCCGCATCGCGGCCGACGACGCTCGCGGCGGTCTCGTCGCAGCTGGTCTCGATGCCGAGGATGAGGGATGTCGGTCGCAAGGGCACGTCGTCTCCGGTCCTCCCGCCAGAGCGGGGTGCGCCATCCCTTTGTTCACGAAGGCGGCGGCTCGCGCCTTCCATCGCCCCGACCGCATCGAAATGTCAAAGGTGGCGGCAGAAAAACCACGGCGCGTTGCCCCCGGGGCCGGCGATCCCTTATGACAGTTGGACGGTCAGATCGGACGAGACAGGGGAACGAGATGAGCAAAGTCCGGATCGGCACGCGCGGCAGCCAGCTGGCGTTGGCCCAGGCAAGCGAAGTGCGGGCGCGGCTGATGGTGGCGCACGGGCTCGCCGAGGAGGATTTCGAAATCTCGGTGATCTCGACCTCCGGCGACCGCATCCTCGACCGGCCGCTGTCGGAGGTCGGCGGCAAGGGCTTGTTCACCAAGGAGATCGAGGAGGCGCTGCTGGACGGCCGGATCGATCTCGCGGTGCATTCCTCCAAGGACATGGCCACCGCCATCCCCGCCGGCCTCTACATTTCCGCCTTTCTGCCGCGCGAGGATGTGCGCGACGCCTTCATCGGCCGCACCGCGCCGACCATCGCGGAACTGCCCGAGGGCGCCGTCGTCGGCTCGGCCTCGCTCCGCCGGCAGGCACTCCTGAAGCGGCTGCGGCCGGATCTCTCGGTGGTCATCCTGCGCGGCAACGTGCAGACCCGGCTGCGCAAGCTCGAGGCCGGCGAGGTCGACGCAACGCTGCTGGCGCTCGCCGGCCTCAACCGCATGGGCATGGGCGGGGCCGTCACCGAACTGCTCGACGCCACCGCCTTTCCACCCGCGCCCGGTCAAGGCGCGATCTGCATCGAGAGCCGGATCGGCGATAGCGAGGTCGACCGGCTGGTCCAGGCAATCGGCGACCCCGACACCACCCTCGCGCTGACCGCCGAGCGCGCTTTCCTCGCCGAGCTCGACGGTTCCTGCCGCACGCCGATCGCCGCCCATGCGACGGTGTCCGCGGGACGGCTGGCCTTGCACGGCATGATCCTCACGCCGGATGGCGGGCAGATGCACGAGGGCAAGACCGACGGCATGCCTGGCGAGGCGGCGGCGCTCGGAAAGGCGCTGGCCCGCCGGCTCCTCGACGCCGCAGGCCCCGGCTTCTTCGACGGCTGGGGCGCGGGCGTCTAGGCCATGGCGCGGGTGCTGGTGCTGCGGGCCGCCGCGGAAGCTGCGTCGACCAGCGCGGCGCTCGCCGCGCGCGGTCACGTGCCGCTGCTGCTGCCGCTGCAGGCGATCGAGACGCTGGAGACGCCGCTGCCGGACGGCCGCTTTGCCGCGCTGCTGGTGACCAGCGCCAATGCGGTGCCGGCGCTTCAGCGCCAGCCGCAGCTGAAAGCGCTGCCGGTGCTGGCGGTAGGGGCGCGGACCGGCGCGGCGCTGAGCGGAGCGGGCTTTGCCGATGTCACCGTCGGCGATGGCGACGGCGCGGCGCTGGCCGATGCCGCCCGGCCGCTGGCGGCGCGCGCCGGCCTGCCGCTGCTCTATGCTGCCGGAAGGGTTCGCACGTCCGGCCTCGAAGACCGCTTGACCGCGCTCGGCATGTCCTTTCTGGTGGTCGAGACCTATGACACAAAGCCGCTGCATCCGGACCTTAATGAGATCGCAACGGTCCTTGCGGGAAAAGCGCCGGACATCGTCCTCGTGCTGTCGGTCGGTCAGGCGGAGGGCTATGCTGGGCTCGTCCGCGACCAGCCGGAGTGCTTTCGGCCGCCGCCGCGGCTGCTCTGCCTTTCCGCCCGGATCGCGCGTGCGCTGCCGGTGGAACTGCAAGGCACCGCGGAGATTTCTGCCACGTCGAGCCTTCCGGCGCTGTTCGAACGTGATCTCTAACCTAACTTGCCATCGGTGCTTGCGCCGGGGCGGGAACTGGCCAACGAATGAACCTGGAGCTTTTGCTCCGCTCGTCCGCCAGTTGCCTGCCTAGATTGGAAAACGGAGTCTCTTTCGATGAGCAATCCTCCGCGCCGTGCGCGGCCGAAGAAGCCGGCCCAGACGATCGATCTCGAGGCGAGGGTCCTGCCGGCGGTCGGCTATCCCGGCCCGGTCTCGGCGGACACCGCCCCTGACGGCGCTACGACCTATGACGACGGGGGCGTGGCGCCCGAAGCGTCCGCTGCGGCGCCCACCGACGGCGACGCGATGACTGAGAACCTTGCCGTTCTCGGCGATGGCGGCGAAACCGCCGATGGCACCACCCCGGCCGTGTCGGAAAAGTCTGCGGCCGAAAGCTTTGCCGAGGAGGAAAGCCTTCGCGGCACGCCGCACCGGACGGAGTTCGACGAGACCATTCTCGCTGCGGCCGAGCCCGACTTCGTCAACCATGCCGACGGTACGGAGCCGCCGGTCGGCCCGCCGCCGCCGTCGCATGATTATACCAAGACCTCGTCGCTGCCGGAGTCCAAGGGCAGCGTTGGCTCGTCCTTCGGTTCCGCGCTGCTCGGCGCCGCGCTGGCGCTCGCCGGTGCGGGCCTCCTGCAATATGCCGGCGTGCTGCCGAGCGTCGGCCAGACGCCGGTCGATCCCAATACCGGCCAGTACGCCCGTACCGGCGACGTGCAGCAGGTGACGACCGACGTCACCGCCATCAAGGCCGAGGTCGAGCAGCTTCGCTCAGCGCAGGCCGCCGGCGGCACCGGCGCCGGTGCGTCGCAGTCCGACCTCGTCGCGCTGACCGACAGGGTGACCGCGATCGAACAGCGTGGCGAGGCCCGTGCGGCCACCTCCACCGTCAACGGCGAGGCCGCTTCGGCAGCCCAGCAGACCGCCGATGGCGCAAGGGAAGCGGCGGAAGCCGCCAAGGCGGCCGCGGAAGCGGTGCGCCAGGCTGCCCAGCAGGCGAGCGAGGTCGCCGGCGAGTCGAAGACCACCGCGGAAGGCGCCCGCCAGATCGCCGAGACCGCGCAGCTGGCCGCCCAGACGGCTCAGCAGGCGGCAGCGACCGCTCAGCAGGCCGCCAGCGCTGCCCAGAGCAGCGCCAATACCGGCACCGAGAGCATCAACGCCTTCGATAAGCGCCTCGCGGCGATCGAGTCGGGCAACAAGCAAGCCGCCGTCGCCATCGCAGCCGCCAGCCTGAAGGCCGCGATCGACCGCGGCGGGCCTTTCATGAGTGAGCTCGAGGCCTTCGCCGGTGCTGCCGGCGCGCAGCCGGCCATCGAGACGCTGCGCGGCTTCGCGGCCGAGGGCGTGCCGTCGGCGCAGTCGCTGGCCGTCGCCTGGCCGGACGTCGAGTCCCAGCTGATGGACGCCCTCAACCCGGCAGATCCCGATGCCTCCGTCAGCGACCAGCTGCTGTCCGGCCTTGGCGGTCTGATCACGGCACGGCCGAGCGGTGCGCCGTCGGCGGGCGCGACCGGCCCGGAGGCGACCGTCGCGCGGATGGCGGACGCCGTCGCCAACGGCAAGTTCCAGACCTGGATCGACGCTTGGGAAACGCTGCCGCAGGCGGCCAAGGACGTCAGCCGGGATTATCAGACGCGCGTCTTGGCGCGGGCGCAGACGGAAGCGATCGTCGGCGAGACCTTGGGAAATGCAGTCAAGGCGGCTACGCCCGCTGGAACGGCCGGGTGAGGAACTGACATGCTGCGCATTCTCGCCTTTCTCCTTCTCGTTCTCGCGCTGGCACTCGGCTTCGGCTGGCTGCAGGACCATCCCGGCGAAATCTCGCTGATCTGGCCGGGCGTGCTGCCGGCCGGACGCGACAACGTCTCGCTCGGTGTCACCACCTTCATCGTCATCGAGCTGGTGCTGATCGCGCTGGTCTGCCTGGTGCTTTGGCTCCTGACCGGCTTCCTCAAGGCACCGAAGCGTCTCGGGCGGTTCTTCGGCACGCGGCGCCGCGACAAGGGCTACAGCGCCCTGTCGGCCGGCATCGTCGCCGCCGGTGCCGGCGACGCCGTGCTGGCACGGCGGATGACCAAGCGCAGCGAGAAGTTCCTGGCCAACCGCCGCGAGCCGCTGGTGCGCTTCCTCGATGCGCAGACGGCGATGATCGAAGGCGACCACGCCCGTGCCCGTTCGGCCTTCGAGACCATGGAGAAAGAGCCGGAGACCCGGCTGCTGGCCTTGCGCGGCCTGTTCCTCGAGGCCGAGCGCCTCGGCGACGACGCCGCGGCGCGCGGCTATGCCGAACGCGCCGTGCGCATCGCGCCGCACGTCCCTTGGGCCGGCGGCGCCGTGCTCGAGGCGAAATCCATCGAGGGCGATTTCGAGGGCGCGCTGGCGATCCTCGAGGCGCAGAAGAACGCCCGACTGATCGAGCGCAAGGAATCGACGCGTCTGCGCGCTGTCCTGCTCACCGCCCAGGCGATGGCGATCGCCGACCGCGACCCCGCCGGCTCGAAGCTTGCGGCGCTCGAGGCGCAGAAGCTCGCGCCCGACCTGACGCCGGCGGCGATCACCGCGGCGCGGGCGCTGTTCCGCCTCGGCGACGTCAAGCGCGGCAGCAAGGTCCTGGAAAAGGCGTGGACCGAGGAGCCGCATCCCGACATCGCCGTCGCCTACGTCCAGGCCCGTCCCGGCGACAGCGTCACCGACCGTCTGAAGCGGGCGAAGACGCTGCAGCAGTTGCGCCCCAACCACGTCGAGTCCTCGCTCGTCGTCGCCCAGGCGGCGCTCGACTGCCGCGACTTCACGCTGGCGCGCGAAGAGGCGATGGCGGCCAGCCGCATGGTTCAGCGCGAAGGCGTCTATCTCCTTCTCGCCGATATCGAGGAGGCCGAGACCGGATCGGAAGGCCGCGTGCGGGAATGGCTCGGCCGCGCGATCCGCGCGCCGCGTGATCCTGCCTGGACGGCCGATGGCTTCGTCTCCGAACACTGGGCACCGGTCTCGCCAGTCACCGGGCGGCTCGATGCCTTCCGCTGGAAGGTGCCGGCCCAGCGCATCGGCCAGGACGGCGCGGTAATCGAGACCGACGCAGAGCCCATGCTGCTCGACGAGGCGCCGGCGCAAGGTCCGGCATCGTCGATGCTCGCCGACCGGACCGCGGCGACCGAGATGCCGCCGATGAGCAGCACCCAGCCAAGCACCGGCATCACGCCCGTCGGCACGACGGTGCCAGGTGCGTCGTCGGAACATGGGGTGGACGAGGCCTTGCCGGCCTCGGACGCTGCCAACGCCAACCGTGCGCCCGACGAGACGCCGGCCGAGCAGAAGTTCAAGCTGTTCTGAGCCATGCAAACTTGGCGCTGGTAGAAGCGCCGCGCCGCTGTAGACAGGTGAGGGATGGCCTTGCGACAGGCGGCCTCCGGCCGGTGATGAGGATACGGGAATGTTCGAGGCGTTTCGCGACTTTCTGAAGTCGATCGGAAGCGACCACGGTGGCGTCGGCGGCATGGCCGGCGATGATCCGCGGGTCGCGGCGGCAGCGCTTCTCTTTCACGTCGGCGAATCCGACGGCACCATCACGGAGGCAGAGCTGTCGCGGCTGAAGGAGTTGCTTGCCGCTGAGTTTGGCCTCGATGAGAACGAGACGCTGCGTGTGCTGGAAGCCGGCCGCGAGGCGGACCAGGATGCCGTCGATCTCTTCCGTTTCACCAATGTCCTGATGAAGACCTTGGACGAGGCGCGGCGGGTTCACTTCATCGAGCTGCTCTGGGAGATCACCTATGCCGACGGCGAGGTGCATGAGCTCGAGGACAATACGATCTGGCGTGTGGCGGAGCTCCTCGGCGTCTCGACCCGCGACCGCATGCTGATGAAGCGCCAGGCGGCGGCGCACAGCGGGGTTGCGGACTGACGGCATGGCCGAGTTTTTGATGCGCGATACCGAGACCTCGGGCGGCAGCGATGCGGCGAGGGAGCCCCGCCGCTACCGCCTGGACGGCGCCGCGGACGAGCGGCCGGTGCTGGTGGTGCTGCATCAGGAGACGTCGACGCCCGGCCGTGTCGGGCAGGTTTTGACCGCGCACGGCATCCGCCTCGACATCCGCCGCCCGGTGATCGGCGACCGTCTACCGGAGAGCCTCGACGACCACCGCGGCGCCATCGTGTTCGGCGGGCCGCCGAGCGCCAACGACGCCGAGCCGCATTTGCGCCAGGAGATCGACTGGATCGACGTGCCGCTGCGCGAGAACCGGCCCTTCCTCGGCATCTGCCTCGGCGCACAGATGCTGTCGAAGCATCTCGGCGGCACCGTCGCGCCGCATCCCGACGGCCTGGTCGAGGTCGGCTACTACCCCCTCCAGTCGACCACCGAAGGCCGCATGCTGCTGCCGCACTGGCCGGACATGGTCTACCAGTGGCACCGCGAGGGGTTCGACCTGCCACGTTCGGCGACGCTGCTCGCCACCGGCGAGCGCTTCCGCAACCAGGCCTTCCGCTATGGCGACCATGCCTATGGCGTCCAGTTCCACGCCGAGCTGACGCTCGCCATGCTCTACCGCTGGACGACGCACGGGCACGAGCGCACGCTTCTGCCCGGCGCGCAGCTGCGGCGCGCGCATTTCGACGGGCGGGCGATCTACGATGCGCCGGTGAAGCGCTGGCTCGAACAGTTCCTCGGTTGCATTTTTGGAGTGCCGGCGAAGGACTGACGGGCGCTGCCTGGGCACCGGCGATGCATGCGTTCCGCTTTGCCCGCGGGTATCGTTCAGACGCGTTCCTGCAAATCTTTCGCCTTGCGCAGGCCGGGAAACAGTGCCGCCCAGACGGCCGCCACGCCGACCGTCGCCGCGCCGCCCAGCACCACCGCCGGCACCGCGCCGATCCAGAAGGCCATCAGGCCGGCGCGGAATTCGCCGAGTTCGTTCGAGGCACCGACGAACACCATGTTGACGGCGCTCACCCGCCCGCGCACCTCGTCCGGCGTCCAGAGCTGCAGCAAGGTCTCGCGGATGTAGACGCTGATCATGTCGGCCGAGCCCATCAGCGCCAGCGCCAGGATCGACAGCCAAGGGGCGGTCGACAGGCCGAACAGCATGGTGAAGACGCCGAAAAGCGCGACGAAGACGAACATCACGACGCCCGCATTGTCCCGGACGGGATGGCGCGTGAGGTAGAGCACGGTGAGGATCGCACCGATACCGGGCGCGGCGCGCAGCATGCCGAGGCCCCAGGGGCCGACCTCGAGCACGTCGCGGGCATAGATCGGCATCAGCGCCACCGCGCCGCCGAGCAGCACGGCGAAGAGATCGAGGGAGATCGCGCCGAGCACCACCTTCTCGTGCCAGATGTAGCGAAAGCCGGCGACGATGGTCGAGAGCGTCGCCGGTTCGCTCGCGGGGCGTGCCGCCAGGCGCCGCATCGACAGGACGAGCCCGCTGGCGAGGAGAAACAGTACCAGCGCCACGCTGTAGGCCACATGCGGCGAGAAGCCGTAGAGCAGGCCGCCGGCGACGGGCCCGACGATCGAGGCGATCTGCCAGGCCGAGGAATTCCAGGCGATGGCGCTCGGCAGTTCGGCGCGCGAGACGATGTTGACCACCAGCGCCTGGCTGGACGGCCCGAAGAACGCCCGGGCGATGCCGAAGACGACGAGCACCGCGAACACCGGCAGTGGCGAGGAAAGGCCCTCATAGGTCATCGCAAGCAGGGCGAGCGCGCCGAGCGCCTCGACGCCGATCGCAAGGCCCATGATCATCCGCCGGCTGTAGCGATCGGCCACCGCGCCGGTGACGAGCACGAGAAGCAGCGCCGGCAGGAACTGACAGAGCCCGACGAGGCCGAGATCCAGCGGGTTGCGGGTGAGATCGTAGATCTGCCAGCCGACCGAGACGGCGACGATCTGCACCGCGAAGGATGCGGCGAGCCGGGACAGCCAGTAGCGCAGATATTGCCCGTTGCGGAAAGCGCCGAACCTGTCCTCCGCCACCCGAACGGTTTCGGCCAGGGGCGTCTCGTCTTCGATGATCACTGTGCTGATGCCATTTATTGCGGACGCCGAGCCCTAGCCGGGTTCGCACTGGGATACCAGTGCAGCTCTGCCACTGTGCGTTTGCGTCTGGTAATGCTGCAGCCTTGCCGTGTCGGGGCAGACCGCAGGCAGCGGCGGTGCACTGGCTGTTCCGCCGGCTTTCCCTAAATACCTGCCTGCGACCTTCGCCCTGCATCGGAGCATCCTCGCCCGATAGCGTCAGCCGTCATGGGCCGCGAAAGATCCGGAGTCCCGAAATGCCCGACAACGACCTGAAACCTCGTACCGTCACCAAGGAAAAGGTCGAGCGCCCGCGCCTCTACAAGGTCATTCTCCTCAACGACGACTACACGCCGCGCGAGTTCGTCGTCCGCGTCCTCAAGGGCGAGTTCCGGCTCAGCGACGACGAAGCGAGCAAGGTGATGATCACCGCCCACCAGAAGGGCAGCTGCGTCGTCTCGGTCTATCCGCAGGACGTCGCCGAGACGAAGGCCTCGCAGGCCAGCGAGGCCGGAAAGGCCGCTGGCTTTCCGCTGATGTTCCTCGCCGAGCCGGAGGAGTAGCGGCAACGAGAGTGCAGCATTTGTACGATGCCGTGCAAAGCGTAATGTCCTTAAGACTGATTGTCTCTGAAGCCCCTGCCGTGATGCCTTTCTGGCACGGCGTTCCTGAAGTATGCGCGGCGTTCCATCGCCATATTGGTATTGACGCGGGAATTCCGGAGCCGGCCAACAACCTGAGGTGAAACCGATCATCTGTGGCGATCTTCCTTCTGCCTAACCGGAAGGGAGAATGAGATGGTCACCACAGTCGGTACCGAAGACAGCTTCGAGAAGCTCGTGCAGAACCTCCTGATCCTCGAGCATGACGCGATCGCAGCCTATGAGAGCACGCTTTCACGGCTCGACAGCGAGGTCGCCAAGACCAAGATCGCCGAGTTCAAGCGCGATCATGACGAGCATGTCGCCGAGCTCACGAGGATGGCCGCGAGCCTTGGCGTGGCCGCGCCAACGGAAGGCGACCTGAAAGGATACCTGACGACCGGCAAGGTGGCGCTCGCCGCCATTATCGGCGATGGGGCCATCCTGAAGGCCATGTCGACGAACGAGATCGAGACCAAGATGGCCTATGATCACGCGTCGAAAAACGCTGTCGCCTCGATCGAGGCGCAGACCTATTTTCGCAAGGCTTTTGCCGACGAGTCCCGCCACAAGGACTGGATGGACGCCAACGCCTGACCGCTTGCATTCGATAAGCCCCGCGAGCCCTGCTCGCGAGGCATTCGTGTGTCTGGTTGGCTACTGAGATAGCGGAAGGGGACGTCGATCGCCCTTGACCATACGTGACGCCGCGTCGGGTGGTCGGTGTCGTCCGGAATCGTCAGGAAAGCTTCGCGCAGGTTGGCAGGCCCAGCATGTGGGCCTGACGTTGCGGGAGGTGGTGATGGACGACAATCGCAGACGGGAAGGGGCGAGGGCCTTCAACCGCGGCATGGAGCGCGACCAGTGTCCGCATGCGCCGGGGACCCCTGCCTTTCGCAGCTGGGTCGAAGGCTGGAAGCAGCAGAAGGCGGAGTTCCAGCTGCGGCTGGAATACGAGCGCAGCGCGGTGAGGTTCGCCCGAGCCGGCTAGGCCCGCTGCCGCAGTGCCTCGGGCTGCCCTTCCGGCCAAGGCCGGACAAAGCGCTGCGCCACATGAAACTTCCATGACGAAACTGAGCGCCGGCTGAGTGGGTCCGTTGTCAAAGTGACATCGCGTTTTGCTAACAGGCCGCAGGGATCGGCGACTTCTCTTGCCATTGGGCAGGCCGGTCCGTCCGACCGACTGAAAGCGCCCGGCCATCATGAAAATCGTCCAGATCACCGACACCCATCTCAGCCCGTCCAAGCCGCATTTCAACCGGAACTGGGCGCCGCTGGCGGAGTGGATCCAGTCCGTCCAGCCCGATCTCGTCATCCACACGGGGGATCTCTCGGTCGACGGCGCGGACCACGCGGCCGACCTCACCTTCTCGATGAACCTGATGCGCCAGCTCTCCGCGCCGGTTCTGGTCCTGCCGGGCAACCATGACGTCGGCCATCTCGCCGGTTCGCGCCAGCCTGTCGATGCCGAGCGCCTCGCCCGCTGGAAGGAGTGCGTCGGCCCCGATCATTTCGCCGAGGACCATGGCGATTGGCGCCTCATCGGTCTCGACGCCCTCCTGTTCGGCCATGGCAGCCGGGAGGAAGCCGCGCATTTCGACTGGCTGGCCGAGACGCTGGCCAGCCGTGCCGGCCGCCGCGTCGCGGTGTTCTCGCACAAGCCGCTGTTCATCGACCGGCCGGGCGAAGGCGATACCGGCTATTGGGGCATCGATCCCGCCAGCCGCCAGCGACTGCTCGATCTGTTTGCGGGACACGACGTCGCGCTCTTCGCCAGCGGCCACATCCACTGGAGCTGGGCTGGCACGCTCGGCGACATGGCGCTGGTCTGGGCGCCGTCCTCGGCCTTCGTCGTCGACGGGCTGGAGCGCGAGATGCCGGGCGAGCGCATGCTCGGTGCCGTCGTCCACACGCTGGGGGAAAATCTCGTCAGCGAGGTCGTTGCGGTGCCCGGCCTCACCCGCTACGCGATCGACGACGTCATCCACGAGGTCTATCCCTGGGCGCAGCCGAAAGACGTTCCCGAGGCGGCGCAATGACCGCCTTCGCCATCCGCAATATCTGCAAGTCCTTCGGCGGCAACGCCATCCTGAAGGACATTTCCATCACCGCCGAGCCCGGCGAGTTCATCGCCCTCGTCGGCCCGTCCGGCTGTGGCAAGTCGACCTTGTTGCGCATCATCGCCGGGCTCGACCAGGCCGATACCGGGCAGATCTCGATTGGCGGCCGCGACGTTACCGAGGCGGGACCTGCCGACCGCAACGTCGCCATGGTGTTCCAGTCCTACGCGCTCTATCCGCACCTCACCGCCGGCGAGAACATCGCCGTGCCGCTGGCAATGCGCGACCTCAACACCCGCCAGCGCCTGCCGGTGCTTGGCCGCCTGCTGCCCGGCACGCGGAAAATTGCGGCCGACATCCTAAGCCGCGTGCGCGAGACGGCGGTGACGCTGCAGATCGAGCATCTCCTCGACCGCAAGCCCGGCCAGATGTCCGGCGGCCAGCGCCAGCGCGTGGCGCTTGCCCGCGCTCTGGTTCGGCGACCGGCGGTGTTCCTGATGGACGAGCCGCTGTCCAACCTCGACGCCAACCTTCGCGTCCACGCCCGCGGCGAGATCGTCGATCTCCACCGCCGCGCCGGGGTGCCGACCATCTACGTCACCCACGATCAGGCCGAGGCGCTGTCGATGGCCGACCGCGTCGCGGTAATGATCGGCGGCCACCTGTTGCAGCTCGCCTCACCGCAGGCGATCTACGAGGATCCGGCGCATCTCGACGTCGCCCGCTTCGTCGGCTCGCCGCGCATCAACCTCATTCCCGCCACCGTCGATACCGGCGGCTTCGCCCGCAGCGGCGACGTCGCGCTGATCGGCGTGCGCGGCATGCTGCCGGGCACCGCCATCACCCTCGGCATCCGCCCGGAATTTCTGCGGCTCGGAACGCCGGGCACGAACACCCTCGACGCCGTGGTCGAGCGGCTGGAGTTCTTGGGCTCGGAGGTTCTCGTCTTCGCCCGCCCGGATGGCGCATCGGAAGCCTGCGTCGCCAAGCTGAGCCCGCTGGAGGCTGCGGGCATCGCGCCCGGCCAGCGCGTCGCGCTTGGCTTTGAGCCCGCCAACGTGCTGATCTTCGCCCCCGACGGCCAGCGCATCCGCCAGACCGCGGCCGCGCGCCGCCCGGAGGCGGCGCATGTCTGAGGCGCTGGTCTTCAACCCCGCCGCCGTCCGGCCAGTCCGCAAGGCCGCCAGCGACGAGCGCAAGGCGCTGCTCCTGGCCTCGCCCGCGCTGATCCTCCTCGGCCTCTTCGTCATCCTGCCGACGATCGCGGTGGTGGTTCTCAGCCTCACCGATTTCGAGCTCGGCTATGGCAGCTTCCGCTTCGTCGGCTTCGAGAACTATGCCGAGCTCTGGGGCGACCGCACCTTCCGCACTTCGCTCTCGAACACCGTGGTCTATTCGCTCATCGTCACCCCGGTCTCGATCGCGCTCGGCCTCGGCGTCGCCTTGCTGATCGAGGCGGAGACCCGCGGCAAGGCCTTCTTCCGCACCGTCTACTTCCTCCCCGTCGCCTCGCTGCTCGTCGCCATGGCGACGGTCTGGCAGTACCTGCTGCATCCGACCATCGGCCCGGTCAACGCGATGCTCGCGACCATCGGGATCGCCGGGCCGAACTGGCTGGGGTCGAGCAGCACGGTGCTGGTGAGCCTTGCTCTCATCGGCATCTGGCAGACCATCGGCTTCAACATGGTGCTGTTCCTCGCCGGTCTCACCGCCATCCCGCGCGACCTCTATGCCGCGGCCGAAGTCGACGGCGCCCGCACCGCCTGGGAGCGGTTCCGGCTTGTCACTTGGCCGATGCTCGGGCCGACGACGCTGTTCGTCGCGACCATCAGCGTCATCAACTCGGTCAAGGTGTTCGAGACGGTGAAGACACTGACCGAGGGCGGGCCGAACAAGGCCTCCGAGGTGCTGCTCTTCACCATCTACCAGGAGGGCTTCGTCTATCTCCGCGTCGGCTACGCCTCGGCGATGACGGTGATCTTCCTCGCCATCCTGGTCGTCCTGATGATGATCCAGTACCGCGTCCTCGACCGCCGGGTGCACTACACATGATCGCCCGCTCGCTCTCCGCCGGCCGGGCCTTGCGCCTGTCGCTGCTGTCGCTCGGCGCGATCGTCATGCTCGCGCCCTACATCTGGATGGTCTCCGTCGCCGGCAAGTCGCGGGCGGAGATCTTCTCCTCCTCGCTGAACCTCATCCCGGAGACCTGGTCCTACGGCGCCAACATCGCCAAGGCGCTTGGCCGGGTGCCGATGGGAACGCTGCTGTTCAACGGCGTCCTCGTCTGCGGCCTCATCCTGTTCTTCCAGGTCGTGGTGGCGCTGCCCTGCGCCTACGCCATGGCGAAGCTCCGCTTTCGCGGGCTGAAGCCGATGATGGCGCTGGTGATGCTCGGCCTCCTCGTGCCGATCCATGCCACCGCGCTGCCGATCTACCTCGCTTTCGGCGAGCTCTCGATGCTGAACAGCTACACGGCGCTGGTCGCGCCCTTCACCATCTCGGTGTTTGCGATCTTCCTGTTCCTGCAGTTCTTCCGGGCGCTGCCCGACGATTTGATCGACGCTGCGCGCCTTGACGGCATGTCGGAGATCTCGATCCTCCTGCGCGTCGTCGTGCCCAATGCCTGGCCGGCGGTGACCGCCTTTGCGATCTTCTCGGTCGTCGCGCACTGGAACGACCTGTTCTGGCCGCTGATCGTCGTCACCGACGGCCGCTACGCGACCCCGCCGCTCGGCCTCCTGTTCTTCCGCTCGGCCGAGGCCGGCGACGACTACGGCGCGCTGATGGCCGCCACGCTCATCATCACGCTTCCGCTCGTGGTCGCTTTCCTGCTCGCGCAGAAGCGCTTCGTCGAAGGCATCACCATGACCGGTCTGAAGGGCTGACCGGCCACCCCCAGGCACCTCCCCAGGAGAACCAGCATGAACATCATCAAACGGGCGCTCGCAGCCGCTGCGATTGCCTCGAGCCTCTGCGCGCCTGCCTTCGCCGACACGACGCTGACCGTGCACTATCCGATGCCCGGCTTCTTCAAGGACGTGATGGACAAGATCTCCAAGAAGTTCATGGAGGAAAATCCCGACGTCAAAATCAGCTTCGCCAGCCCCTCGGCGACCTATGAGGAGGGCGTCCAGACGATCCTGCGCCAGTTCGGCACCGCCGAGGCGCCGGACATCACCTTCATCGGCCTGAACCGGCTGCGCATGGTCAACGAGCGCGACATTCCGCTCGACCTCGCGCCGCTGATGGCCAAGGAGGGCGACATGTCCACTAAGGGCTTTTCGGACAACATCCTGAAGCTCGCCCAGGTCGACGGCAAGCAGGTCGGCCTCGCCTTCGCGACGTCGAACCCGATCATGTACTACAATGCCGATCTCGTCCGCGCGGCCGGCGGCAACCCCGACGTTCCGCCCACCACCTGGGACGAGGTCATCGCGCTTGGCGGCAAGATCAAGGCGCTCGGCGACGGCAATGAGGGCATCGATTTCCGCTGGCAGGGCGACGACTGGATGTTCTCGGCGCTGCTCTTCGGCGCCGGCGGCCACATGCTCGATGCTGACATGAAGAAGGTCGCCTTCGGCGGCCCCGAGGGCCTCGCGGCGATGACCGTGCTGGGTCGCATGGTCAAGGAGGGCGGTCTGCCCGTCCTCACCAAGCAGGCCGGCGAGCAGGCCTTCGTCGCCGGCAAGGTCGGCTTCGCCTTCCAGACCACGGGCGCGCTTCGCAACACCATCAACAATGTCGGCGAGAAGTTCGACCTGCGCACCGGCCCGATCCCGATGATCGACCCCGCCAAGGGCCATCTGCCGACCGGCGGCAATGCCGTCGTCATCCTCACCCGCGACGAAGCCAAGCTCGACGCCGCCTGGCGCTTCGCCACCTTCGCCGCCGGCCCTTACGGCGCCTCGGTCGTCGTGCCGGGCACCGGCTACGTCCCGAACAACGAACTCGCCGCGACCTCCAAGGAATACCTCGCCGATTTCTACGAGAAGAATCCGCTGTTCCGTCCCGGCCTGAACCAGATGCCGAAGATGGTGCCCTGGTACGCCTTCCCCGGCTCGAACGGCGTACGGGTGACGCAGACCATCGTCGACAACCTGTCGCGCATCGTCGAGCAGTCGGCAACGCCCGAGGAGGCACTCGCGGATGCCGCCGGCGAGGTGCAGAAGCTGCTGCCGCGGAAGTAAACCGACCCTCGGGACGGACGGAAAGGGCGGGCCGGCAACGGTCCGCCCTTTCGGCGTTACCGGAGGTCGCGGACGGTGCCGCCGGGATAGAGCTGGACATCCATCATCATGCTCCGGGCCGGCGCGGCGTTGTCGAGCATGTCGAGGAGGAGCGAGGCGGCGACGGCGCCCATCGCCGCGTTCGGAATGTCGACTGTCGAGAGGGTCGGCGCGATCATCCGGCCGATCGCCATGCCGTCGAAGCCGGCGACCGAGACGTCCGCGGGCACGGCGACGCCATGGCTGCGCAGCGCGTGGAGGACGCCGAGCGCCAAGAGGTCGTTCGAGGCGATGATCGCACTCGGCCGGTGTTCGGCGAGCGCGCCGGTGAGATCGAGCATGGCGTAGTCGTCGATGAACGACACCTCGACCGGCTGCAGCGGGGCGAGCCCCGCCGCCATCATCGCCGCACGGTACCCCTGGTGACGCCGCGCCGCCCGGTCGGAGGCGGTGAACTCGCCGGAGACGAAGAGGATGCGGCGGTGCCCGAGGTGAACGAGATGCGCCGTCAGCCGCTCTGCCGCCCGGTGGTTGTCGACCGTCACCGCCGCCGGATGATCCGGCGTCGCCGCATTGTGCAGCAGCACGGTTGGCGGCAAGGCGCCCCGCAAGGCTGCACTGTCGGCGGCCGAGCACACCGTCAGGATCAGCCCGCGCGGCCGCTCGGCCAGCAGCGCTGCGACCGCTTCCACTTCCTGCTCGGGATCGTAGTTCGACTGCGCGATGAGGACGCCGTGGCCGGCCCCGCGCATCCGCTCCTGGATGCTCGACAGCGACTGCGCGAACACCGGATTGGTCACGCTCGGCACGAGGACACCGATCATGCGCCGCTCATGGCGCCGGACATAGAGGCTCGCCTCGAGCTCGCTTTCCGCTTGCCGGACGCGCCGGATCATCTCCGCGCCGACCGGCCCGGACCGGTTCAGCACCCGGCCGACGGTCGAGACGGAACATGCCGCCCGACGCGCGATCTCCTCATAGGTCGCCATGTGCTTCTTTGCTGCCGATGGTGCGTGCTGAAATCAAGGCTCGCCGGCCACCATCCATCATCCGGCTTCCGCAGACGGAACGGCTCACGGCACGGGGACGGCAGCACGGGCGCATGATGCGGCGCACCAATGGCATGGACAAGCCGCGAAAACGAATGGCGGCAATGCACCGTCATCCGGGTGGCAGAGATGTGGAAGGCAGTTATACGGGAGAAAGTGTCCTGGTGGAGCTGAGCGGGATCGAACCGCTGACCTCGTCATTGCGAACGACGCGCTCTCCCAACTGAGCTACAGCCCCATCCACCAGACGGCTGCATCTAGAGCGTGGGGGCGGGGAGTGTCAAGCGCCGGGATGATGTGCCGGCGATACGGCCCGACGGGACGGCGCGGCCCGGCACCGAACCCGGGCCGGGAGGCGAAAGGCCTGCGGCGACAGTGCAGCCGGATGCGGCCGTTGATCGTCTTGCCGGAGCGGTAACGATGCCGGCGATCGCTCGGGGCCAACGCCTTGCGCGGCAGGGGCAGCGTCGTTAGATGAAGGCCGATCTCCACGAAGGCTTTGCCATGCTCGCTGTCCTGCAAGTCGTCCTCCTCGTTCTCGATATGCTGTGGTGGCTGATCATCCTGTCGGCGATCGTCTCCTGGCTTTACGCTTTCAACATCGTCAATCCCGGCAACCAGTTCGTCGACCAGGTCGGGCGCTTCCTCTACCGCGCCACCGAACCGCTGTACCGGCCGATCCGCCGGGTGCTGCCGGATCTCGGCGGCATCGATCTCTCGCCGCTGGTGGTGTTGCTCGCGATCTTCTTCCTGCAGCAGCTGATCGTCCTCTACATCGCGCCGGCCGTGGTGCGGGCCGGCATCTGAGCGAGGCCTTCTTCGAGCGCCTGCCGGAGGGGCTCTCGCTCCGCATCCGGCTGACGCCGAAAGCCTCCGCCGACCGGATCGATGGCATCGGCGTCGCGCCGGACGGCCGCGCCGTGCTGATCGCCAGGGTGCGGGCCTTGCCCGAGGACGGGGCGGCCAATGCCGCCCTCATCGCGCTGCTGGCCAAATCCCTGAAGCTGCCGAAATCCAGCCTGTCGCTCGCCAGCGGCGGCAAGGGGCGCGTTAAGACGGTGGTCGCCAACGGTGATTCCGCGGCGCTGTCGGACGCTCTGGCGCGGCTCAAGAGCCTGCTCGCCGGCGGCCATTAGGAAGGGCGCGACCTCACCGATCCCGCGTGAAGGGAGCTGACCTCAACGGTCGCGCGCTTAGGGAGCTGACCTCGACGATCATGCGTTAAGGGAGCTGACCTCAACGGTCGTCATCCTCGCGCGCAGCGCGGGGACCCATGCCTCTGCTATGGCATCGCTGTCCGGCCCAGGAGTTGGCAGATTACCTCCACCGTAGTGTCGATTTCCCCGCTTCGGCATGGGTCCCCGCGCTGCGCGCGAGGATGACGGAACTTCAAGCGGCTGGCGCCTCCCGTGCGGAATAGCCGGCCCCGAAAACGACAACGACCGCGCCGGCCGGGCCGACGCGGTCGTTGTCAGGCGCTAATTGGTCGCGCCTACTTCTGCAGCGTGCCGGTCTTGTAGGCGGCGTCGCGGTCGACGGCCTCGAGGATCAGCTTCTTGGCCATGGCGCTGTCGCCCCAATCGCCGATCTTCACCCATTTGCCGGGCTCGAGATCCTTGTAGTGCTCGAAGAAGTGGGCGATCTGCTGCAGCGAGATTTCCGGCAGCTGGTTGTATTCGGTGACGTTCTCGTAGCGGCGGGTGAGTTTTGGCGACGGCACGGCGAGGATTTTTTCGTCCTGGCCGCTGTTGTCTTCCATGATCAGCACGCCGATCGGCCGGCAGTTGATGACGCAGCCTGGGAACAGCGGACGGGTGTTGCACACCAGCACGTCGATCGGGTCGCCATCGTCGGACAGGGTGTGCGGCACGAAGCCGTAATTGCCGGGATAGGTCATCGGCGTATAGAGGAAGCGGTCGACGAACAGCGCGCCGGCTTCCTTGTCCATCTCGTACTTGATGGGGTGGCCGCCGACCGGGCACTCGATGATGACGTTGATGTCTTCGGGCGGGTTGTTGCCCCGCGGGATGGCGTCGATGCGCATGGAAATAACCTTCCTTCGGATAATGCGCGCTGCTTACCGGGAAGCGAGCGGCCGTGCAACACGGCGGCGTGTTCGGGCGCTGCGCAAGGTTACCGCGACCCGTACGGCGACCCCGCCGATGTCGCGGATGGACACGGTGGCGACACGCGGCCTGCCTATCCTCGCTCTGTCCCGGATCCGCAGCCGGGACGCATTCTGGAGACGGGCATGATCAGCATTTTCGAGCTCTTCAAGATCGGCATCGGCCCGTCCTCGTCGCACACGGTCGGGCCGATGAAGGCCGCCTTCATGTTCGCCGAGGCGGCACGGCAGCAAGGCCTGGTCGGGCGCACGGTCAGGCTGCGGGTCGACCTCTTCGGCTCGCTCGCCTGGACCGGCAAGGGCCACGGCACCGACAAGGCGGTGATCCTCGGCCTTGCCGGCATGCGGCCGGAGACGGTGGATGCCGATGCCGCCGACGCGACCGTCGCGGCTTTGTCGAAGGAGAAGCGACTCGCTTTCGGCGGCGGGGCCCCGATCGACTTCGACCCCGCCCTCGACATCGTCTTCGACGGCATTTCGGAGACCCCGCAGCACCCCAATACGCTCGCCTTCGCAGCGCTCGATGCGGACGGCGCCGTCCTCTTGGCCCAGCGTTGGTGCTCGGTCGGCGGCGGCTTCATCGTCGAGGAGTCGGAGGTCGGCCAGCTCTCCGCCGACGAGCGCCCGGTGCCCTTCGCCTTTCGCAGCGGCCGCGCGCTGATGGCACTCGGCGAGGAGCACGGCCTGTCGATCGCCGAGATGGTGTTCCGCAGCGAGTGCGCGCTGCGGCCGGCCGAGGAGGTCGAGGCGCACATCGCGCTGGTTCACCGCGCGATGATGGACTGCATCGACCGCGGCCTGACCCGCAAAGGCGAGCTGCCGGGCGGGCTGCAGGTCCGCCGCCGCGCCGCGGCGCTGCGCGAGAAGCTGGAGGCCGAGCGCACCGCCAACGACCGGCCGCCGCATCAGATCATGGACTGGGTCAGCCTCTACGCCATCGCCGTCAACGAGGAGAATGCCGCGGGCGGGCGCGTCGTCACCGCGCCGACCAACGGCGCGGCGGGCATCATGCCGGCGGTGCTGCGCTATTTCCGCGAGCACTGCCCGGGCGCGGCGATGGCGGGGGCGCGCGACTTCCTTCTCACCGCCACCGCGGTCGGCGGCTTGTTCAAGATGAACGCCTCGATCTCCGGCGCCGAGGTCGGCTGCCAGGGTGAGGTCGGCGTCGCCTGCTCGATGGCGGCGGCGGGGCTCGCCGCAGCGCTCGGCGGCACGATCGCGCAGATCGAGAATGCCGCCGAGATCGGCATGGAGCACCATCTTGGCCTCACCTGCGACCCGATCGGCGGCCTCGTGCAGATCCCGTGCATCGAGCGCAACGCCTTCGGTGCCGTCAGCGCCATCCAGGCGGCGTCGCTGGCGCTGCGCGGCGACGGGCGCCATGTCGTCTCGCTCGACAAGGTGATCCACACCATGCGCGAGACCGGGCGGGACATGCAGTCGAAATACAAGGAGACCTCGCAAGGGGGCCTTGCCGTGAATTTTCCGGAGTGCTGAGAAGCCTCGCTTCGCACCTCCTCGGCTGCCGAGCCGAAACGGCGGACTCGCATCCGGTCGACATGTAACCGAGAGCCGAAGCCCGCCGGTTCGCCCGCCTTGTTTCCCGGAGGCCGCCCTTTTTCTCGGAGCCTGAATGCCCAGCAACGCCCGCTTTGCCCCGTGGCACATCGTCCTCGTGCTGGCGCTGATGGCCGCGACCGCTGCGGTCCTTCTCTTGATGGGCCGGGTGGCGATCTGTCCTTGCGGGACCGTCTCGCTGTGGAACGGCGCGGTGAACAGCCCGGAAAATTCGCAGCAGCTTTCCGACTGGTACTCGCCCTCGCACCTGATCCACGGCTTCCTGTTCTTCGCGCTGTTCCGGTGGATCGCCCGCGGCCAGCCGCTGGGACTGCGGCTGGCGATGGCCGTGGCGCTGGAGGCCGCCTGGGAGATTCTCGAGAACAGCCAGCTGGTCATCAGCCGCTACCGCGCGGCGACGATCGCGCTCGACTATACTGGCGACAGCGTGCTGAACTCGATGAGCGACATCGGCTTCATGATGCTCGGCTTGGTCCTCGCCGCACGTCTGCCGGTGTGGGTGACGGTGGCGATCGCGTTGTTTTTCGAGATATTCGCCGCGGTCATGGTCCGGGACAACCTGACGCTCAACGTCCTGATGCTCGTCTGGCCGCTGCAGGCGGTGAAGGACTGGCAAGGCGCGCTCTGATCGTCAGGGAGGGGCTCACAAGCCCGGATCGTGCGGCATCAACGAGCGGCCTGAAAGCGCGGTACGAGGAGGGCGCGTGTGAACGCGGTCAGCCTAGCGCCAGACGAAGGCGACCTTGCGCAACGTCGTCTCTTCAAAAGTCTCTTCACCCTCGGCAACGTCGGCGCCGCCGAGGGCGCCATAAAATTCCATCGCATTGTCGTTGTCGGCGAGCGCCCAGACGGCAATGCCGTTCATGCCGCGGGTGCGCAGCAGGTCGCGCGCCGCCGCGAACAGCCGCCGGCCGAAGCCGAGGCCTTGGAACTTCGGCTGCAGATAGAGCTCGTAGATCTCGCCGTCGGCGAGCAGCGCCTTGGTGCGATTGCGGCCGAGCGTGGCATAGCCGGCGATCTCGCCGTCGAACTCGATGACGAGGATCGCGGCCCGGTTGCCGATCGCCTGCCGCCACCAGTCCGGCCCGCGCCGCTGCAGCATCCGCGTCAGCGACGAATAGGGAATGATCCCGCGATAGGCGCCTTGCCACGACGCTGCGTGCACCGAAGCCAGGTCGGCTGCGTCACCTTCTTCAGCAAATCTTACTTCGGCGGCTATCGTCTTCATGCTTTGGTAACCATAAGGGCGAAGGTTCGATCCGCCTGTTCCATCCATTTACTTCAAATCACTGCGAAGTGATCCTGTGCCTAAGGAATCGTACCGGCCGGTCATGGTCAACGACGGATTGACATAGTCCGCTGCTTTGCACCGTTATTTGCGCTGCAGCACACCTGTGGCAAGGGCGCGCTGAATACCGGCAACATTGGAAGAACGCGACAATTGCCGGGTTATCGGGGTGCCTTGCGAGGAAATCCAGACCGTCAGTTCTGCATCCGTATCGAAGCTGCCGGCGGTTTCCAGCGAGAACATGGTGATCGAGCGGTAGGGGATGGAATGGATCTCGCGCTTGCGGCCGGTGACGCCTTGCTTGTCGACGAGGATCAGCCGGTGGCTGGTGAACACCATCAGGTCGCGAACGATGGAGAAGGCGAGGTCGATCTCCTCATCCGGCACCAGGATCGGTTCGAGGTCGCGACGGACGCCTTCGACATCGACGTCGCTGGCAAGGCCGAGCAGTCCGGACAAGAGTCCCATGTGCATTCTCTCCATCGAATGACGCCGCGCCGCGGCAGCTGCCGTGCTTGCCGCATATAGGTCGGGGCGGCTATCAGTCGACGGCGCCGCCGGGGCGCGGGGGTGGACGCCATGAACAGTCGGTTGGTTCTGCGATGAGCGGCGCGTCGAGTTTCGGGCCGGACTTTCCCTTCGCCTTCGACAGCTGGCTGAAGCATCCGTCGGGCCTCGGCGAGATCCCGGCCGAGAAGCACGGCGCGGAGGTCGCGATCATCGGCGCCGGCATGGCAGGGCTTGTCGCGGCGCACGAGCTGATGAAGCTCGGGCTGAAGCCGGTGGTCTACGAATCCGGCCAGCTCGGCGGCCGTTTGCGCTCACAGGCCTTCGAGGGCGCCGCTGGCATCGTCGCCGAGCTCGGCGCCATGCGCTTTCCCCGCACATCCAGCGCCTTCTTCCACTATGTCGACGACCTCGGCCTCGCGACCCGGCCCTTTCCCAATCCGCTGACGGCCGCCGCCGGCTCGACCGTGGTCGATCTCGAAAGCGAGCACTTCTACGCCGAGACCCTCGCCGACCTGCCGCCGCTGTTCCAGGAAGTCGCCGCCGCCTATGCCGACGCGCTGGAGGAAGGGTTCGGCTATGCCTCGCTGAAGGCCGCGATCGCCGCCCGCGACGCTGCGGCGGTGAAGGCGATCTGGAACCCCCTTGTCTCGCTCTGGGACGAGCGGACCTTCTACGACTTCGTCACGACGTCGAAGCCGTTCCAAAAACTCACCTTCCGCCACCGCGAGGTGTTCGGCCAGGTCGGCTTCGGCACCGGCGGCTGGGATTCGGACTTTCCGAATTCGATGCTGGAGATCCTGCGCGTCAACGCGCTCGGCTTCGACGACGACCAGCACTACATCGTCGGCGGCGCCGAGCAGGTGCCGCAGGGCATCTGGCGCAAGGTGCCGGAGAAGATCGCGCACTGGCCGGCCGGCACGAGCCTTGCCGACCTCAACCACGGCGCGACGCGCCCGGCGGCGGTGGCGATCAACCGGCTGCCGGGTGGGCATCTCGAGGTGATCGACCGCTGGGGCCGGCGCAACGGCTATGATGCCGTGCTCGCGACTTGCCAGAGCTGGCTCTTGACCACCGCGATCAAGACCGAGGAGAGCCTGTTCAGCCAGAAGCTCTGGATGGCGCTCGACCGCACCCGCTACATGCAGTCATCGAAGACTTTCGTGATGGTCGACCGGCCGTTCTGGAAGGACAAGGACCCGCTCACCGGCCACGACGTGATGTCGATGACGCTGACCGACCGGCTGACCCGCGGCACCTATCTCTTCGACAACGGTCCAGGCCAGCCGGGGGTGATCTGCCTCACCTATTCCTGGATGTCGGACGCGCTGAAGATGCTGCCCTTCACCGCCGAGCGGCGGGTCGAGCTGGCGCTCGACGCGCTGGCGAAGATCTATCCGACGGTGGACATCGCCGGCCACATCATCGGCGATCCCATCACCGTCTCCTGGGAATCGGACCCGAACTTCCTCGGCGCCTTCAAGGGCGCGCTGCCGGGCCACTACCGCTACAACGACCGCATGTACGAGCACTTCATGCAGGCGGCGCTGCCGCCGGTCGAGCGCGGCATCTTCCTCGCCGGCGACGACGTCTCGTTCACCCCCGGTTGGGTCGAGGGCGCCGTGCAGACCGCGCTCAACGCCGTCTGGGGCGTGATGGCGCAGTTCGGTGGCAAGTCGCCCGCCGACAATCCGGGCCCCGGCGACGTCTGGAACGAGCTGAAGCCGGTGCGGCTTAGCGACTGATCAGCAGGCGGTATTGGCGCAACCAGTAGAATTTCGTCATCCTCGCGCGCAGCGCGGGGACCCATGCCGAGACCTCGGAAGCAATTTCGCTCTGCCTTGCAGCGCTTGTTCTTCGCCGAAACGATGGATGAAGCGGAAAGGCATGGGTCCCCGCGCTGCGCGCGAGGATGACGATCGTAAAGGTCTGCGCTTTGCCAAAGTGTTCCAGTAATTGTGCCGTCAGGACCTGAGGCGATCCTGTCGATCAACGCACCGGACTGTCCGACGAGCAACTCCGAAGGCCACCAGCTGCTGCAAGCGAAACCTTACTCGCCGGCCTCTTCGAACAAGGTGCTGAGTTTCCAGGGAAAATCCTTGCCCCGCGACTCGATGTCGTCGACCTTCCAGCCGCCGTGCTCCTTGACCAGGCTGTAGTAGAGCACCGTCGGGTCGTCCATGTTGTCGAAGCCGACGGTGACGCTGGCGCCGGAGCCTGAAATCTTCGGCGTGCCGATCTTGAGGTTGGTGATCTTGAAATCCTGGCCGGCGATCACCGGATCGAAGTCCAGTGCGCCGATCTCGCCCTCCGGCGTCTTCGCCTCGTCGGCGGCATAGAGCCCGTTCAGCCGGTCCGAGAAGAACGGCTTGTAGTCCTCGACGCTGATATCCTCGAGATAGGGAGCGTAGAGCGCGGTCAGCACCGCCTCCGGGCTGGCGAAGGGCTCGGCCCGTGCCGGGCTCGACAGGAGGGCGGAGAGAAACAGGAAGAGAAGGACAGGCAGGCGCATCGGATCATCCTCGCCGAACGGTGACGCCGAGGATTAACAGAGCCGATCGCCGGCGGACAGAGACGCCGTGAGCGGCTTTCAGTCGCGACTGCGGGCCGCCGGGAACCGTTGCGGATCCTGACGGCGGCGCGGTCGCCGACCGGCATCCCCAACCTTCTGCGGTGCGATGCCCGTGGGGAGGGTAGCTTACGGGATCAGGTGCCGGCGCCGATCAGAAGGTTCTGCAGCGACTGGTGCGAGTTCGAGGGGACGATGTTCACCACGGTGTAGCCGCGGCGCTTCAGCCCCGCCAGAAACTCCGGCAGCATCGCCGCCGTTCGGCCGTGGATGTCGTGGAACAGGATGATGCCGGATCCCCGCTGGTCGAGGCGGGCGATGCTGCGGCTCGCGACCTCGTCCGGCGTGCTGACGAAATAGTCCTTCGAATCGACGTCGGCATCGATGACGACGGTACCGCCCGCGGCCAGCGCGTGGCGGAGCGCCTTGGTGTCGGAGAGATAGGGAAAGCGGAAGAACGGCGCGGCTTGCACCCGCATCGGCGTCAGCGCCGCCGCAATGCTCTCCTGCCCCTCGCGGATTTCGCCGAGCGCCTTTTCGGTCGAGAGTTTCGCGAGATCGGCATGGTGCTGGGTGTGCGAGCCGATGGTGTGACCCCGGGCGGCGACCTTGCGCACCATCGACGGGTAGGCGCGCGCCATGCTGCCGACCATCAGGAACGTCGCCTTGACGCCGTTGGTGTCGAGCGTGTCGAGAATGCGGTCGGTGTATTTCGGCGAGGGGCCATCGTCGAAGGTGAGGACGACCTCGCCCTTCTGGAGCGCGAGGTCCTTGACCGACTTGACGAGGATCGTCCTCCCGGTCAGCGCCGTCTTTCGGTCGCCGAGAAACGGCCCGGCCATCCGCAGCGGCACGCCTTCTGTGGCGGCATCGGCGAAGGCCAACGGCTTCGGCGCCAGCATGCCCGCGGTGTTCTTCGGCAGATTGGCACAACCGGCGCTCAAGATCAGGCAACAGGCGGCGGCGAGGGTGGAAAACGACCTGATCATGCAAATCTCTTTTTTCTTAATGCCTCCGCGGTTTACGCAATCATGGTTAACAGTCTCCTACGCCGCTCGCCGCCGACCGGCAGCGTGGTAAGGTCTGCTGCAGGTTGGCTATCGCCGTCGCGCCATGGCCCGGCTGGAAGCCCGCCGACGTCGATCTCCCTTGGGAGAGTGCCGGGAGCGGTGGGGGAGGACGTGCATGACCCGCGACACAGACGCGATGGACCCAAAGGCGGACACCTCTGCCGGAGAGCCCGCGGAGCAGGCTCCATTCGCGACAGCGATCGGGATCGAAGTAACCGACGCCCCCGCCGCCGAGGATGCCGCCTTCGTGGTGGCCGGCCTCGTTGGCTTTAACGCGGCGACGGTTGGCCCGTCGAACCGGCAGACGCTCGCGGCGCTTCTGCGCAGCGGGGAGGGCGTCGTCGGCGGGGTGATCGGCTACACCGCCTGGGGCTGGCTCTATATCGAGAAGGTCTGGGTCGACGAGACGCTGCGCGGTCAAGGCTTCGCCGCCCGGCTGCTCGCTGCCGCCGAGGCCGAGGCGCGACGCCGCCTTTGCCAGGGTATCTTCCTCGACACCTTCAACCCGGCCGCCCGACGCCTCTACGAGCGCGAGGGTTTCGAGGTCTGCGGCGAGATCGCCGACTTCACTGCCGGCCAGCCGCGGACGTTCCTGCAGAAACGGCTCTGAGACGCCGGCCCGAACGAAAAAAAGGCGGAGCCGAAGCCCCGCCTTTTCAAATGATACCGATCGCCGAGGGAGCCTCAGGCCGCCTTCGACTTCGAGTGCCGCTTGCGCTCGTTCGGGTCGAGGTAGAGCTTGCGAAGACGGATGGTCTTCGGCGTCACTTCCACCAGCTCGTCGTCCTGGATCCAGGAGAGCGCGCGGTCGAGCGTCATGCGGATCGGCGGCGTCAGCTTGATCGCCTCGTCCTTGCCGGACGCGCGCATGTTGGTCAGCTTCTTGCCCTTCAGCACGTTCACCTCGAGATCGTTCTCGCGGGTGTGGATGCCGATGATCATGCCCTCATAGACCTTGGTGCCGGACTCGATCACCATCGGGCCGCGGTCTTCCAGGTGGAACATCGCGAAGGCGACGCTCTCGCCGGCGTCGTTTGAGATCAGGACGCCGGTGTTGCGGCCGGCGAGCTCGCCCTTGTACGGCGCATAGGAGTGGAACAGGCGGTTCATGATCGCCGTGCCGCGGGTGTCGGTCATCAGTTCCGACTGGTAGCCGATGAGGCCGCGGGTCGGGGCGTGGAAGACCAGGCGCTGGCGACCGCCGCCAGACGGGCGAAGCTCGACCATCTCGGCTTTGCGCTCGCTCATCTTCTGCACGACGATGCCGGCATGCTCCTCGTCGACGTCGACCACGACCTCTTCGATCGGCTCGAGCTTCTCGCCGTTCTCGCCGGTCTGCATGATGACGCGCGGACGCGAGATGCCGATCTCGAAGCCTTCGCGGCGCATGGTCTCGATCAGCACCGCGAGCTGCAATTCGCCGCGGCCGGAGACGTAGAACGAATCCTTGTCCTCGGCTTCCTCGATCTTCAGCGCGACGTTGCCCTCGGCCTCCTTGAGCAGGCGGTCGCGGATGACGCGGCTGGTGACCTTGTCACCCTCGGTGCCGGCGAGCGGCGAGTTGTTGACGATGAAGGACATCGTCACGGTCGGCGGATCGATCGGCTGGGCGACCAGCGGCTCGGTGACCTGCGGGTCGCAGAAGGTGTCGGCGACGGTGCCCTTCGAGAGGCCGGCGATGGCGACGATGTCGCCCGCCTCGGCATACTCAACCGGAACGCGCTCGAGGCCGCGGAACGACAGGATCTTGGTGATGCGGCCGGTTTCCAGCTGCGTACCGTCGCCGTGCAGGACCTTGACGGCCTGGTTCGGCTTGATCGAGCCCGACTGGATGCGGCCGGTGATGATGCGGCCGAGGAAGGGGTTGGCCTCGAGGATGGTGCCGATCATCTTGAACGGCTCGTCCTTGCCGGCGGTGTCCGGCTCCGGCACGTGCTTGACGATGAGGTCGAACAGCGGCTCGAGGCCCTTGTCCTGCGGACCCTCGGGGGCTTCGGCCATCCAGCCGCCGCGGCCCGAGCCGTAGAGGACGGGGAAGTCGAGCTGCTCTTCGGTTGCGTCGAGCGCGACGAAGAGGTCGAAGATCTCGTTCAGCACTTCCTGGTGACGCTCGTCGTGGCGGTCGATCTTGTTGATCGCCACGATCGGCTTCAGGCCGACCTTGAGCGCCTTGCCGAGCACGAACTTGGTCTGCGGCATCGGGCCTTCCGACGCGTCGACGAGGATGACCGCGCCGTCCACCATGTTCAGGATGCGCTCGACCTCGCCGCCGAAGTCGGCGTGGCCTGGCGTGTCGACGATGTTGATGCGGACATCCTTCCACTCGACCGAGGTCGCCTTGGCCAGGATCGTGATGCCACGCTCCTTTTCAAGGTCGTTGGAATCCATCGCCCGCTCTTCCTGGCGCTGGTTCTCGCGGAACGAGCCGGACTGGGAGAGCAGCTTGTCGACCAGGGTCGTCTTGCCATGGTCGACGTGCGCGATGATCGCGATGTTGCGGAGCTTCATTCAATACCACCGGAAAAGATTGGCGCGTCGCGGTGTTTCACGTGAAACAAAGTCGCAAAGCTTGCATGCGCGCTGCCTTACATGATTTTCCGCAGATGCGAAAGGTCTGAGGCAAAGCGTCTGTCTGGGAGATGGGGTCGGGCGTCGCCGATTGCCATCCCCGACACCGGGTGAGGGCCGTATGCCGGCCCGAGCGTCGACCCTCGACGCACCGGCCGGCAAGACCAGTCAGGCCGCGAAGCCGCGCTTGCGCAGGAGCGCCTGCGTCGTCGGCATGCGGCCGCGGAAGGCGGTGTAGAGCTCGGCGGCCTCGCGCGTGTCGCCGGCCGAGTAGATGTATTTCAGCAATTTCGCGCCGGTCGCCGTGTCGAACGCGTCGCCGGTCTCGGTGAATGCCTCGAAGGCGTCGGCATCGAGCACTTCCGACCACATGTAGGAGTAGTAGCCGGCGGAATAGCCGTCGCCCGAGAAGATGTGGGCGAAGTGAGGGGATCGGTGGCGCATGACGATCTCGCGCGGCATGCCGAGCCCCGCGAGGATTTCCGCCTCGCGCGCCATCGGATCGGCCGGGGCCATGCCGCTCTCGTGCAAGGCGAGGTCGACCAGCGCCGAAGAAGTGTATTCGACGGTGGCAAAGCCCTCGTCGAAAGTGCGGGCGGCCTTCATCTTGTCGACCAGCGCCTGCGGCAGCGTCTCGCCGGTCTCGACGTGGCGGGCATGGCGCTCGAGCACCGAGGGCACGGTCAGCCAGTGCTCGTAGAGCTGCGAGGGTAGCTCGACAAAATCGCGGGCGACCGAAGTGCCGGACAGGCTCGGCCAGGTGACGTCGGACAGCATGCCGTGCAGCGCATGGCCGAACTCGTGGAACAGCGTGCGGGCGTCGTCGATCGACAGCAGTGCCGGTTCGCCGGGGGCGGGCTTAGCGAAGTTCATGACGTTGTAGATCACCGGCTTCTGGCCGCCGTCGAGCTTGTGCTGGCGGCGCAGGCTGCTCATCCAGGCGCCGGACCGCTTGGAGGCACGGGCGAAATAGTCGCCGAGGAAGGTGCCGATCTCGGCGCCGTCGGCATTGCGGACCCGCCAGATCCGGACGTCGGGATGCCAGGCGGTCGCCTCTGGCCGCCGCTCGAAGGACAGGCCGAACAGGCGGGACGCGACGTCGAAGGCCGCCTCGATCATCCGGTCGAGCTCGAAATACGGCTTCAGCTCCGCCTCGTCGAAATCGAACTCGGCCTGCCGGCGCTTCTCGGCGAAATAGCGCCAGTCCCAGGGCTCCAGCCGGGCATTGTCGCCCTCGGCGGCGGCGAGCGTCTGGAGCGCTGCGGCGTCGCCGAGCGCGCGCTCGCGGGCCTTGACCCAGACCTCTTCCAGCAGCGCGCGCACGGCGCCGGGCGTCTTGGCCATGGCGTCGTCGAGCTTGTAGGCGGCGAAGGACGGGAAGCCCAAGAGCTTCGCCTTCTCGGCCCGCAGCGCGAGGATTTGGGCGATCAAGGTGCGGTTGTCGGTCGGGCCGGGGTTCTCGCCGCGTGCGATCCAGGCGCCAAAGGCTTTTTCGCGGAGGTCTCTACGGCTGGAGAAGGTCAGGAACGGCGTCACGATGGAGCGCGACAGCGTCAGTGCATAGCCCTCGATGCCGCGCTCGCGGGCCGCCTCGGCCATCGCCGATCGCGCGAAGTCCGGCAGTCCCGAAAGGTCGGCTTCGGTGAGGGGCAGGACGAAGTCGCGCTCGTCGGCGAGGATGTTCTGCGAGAAGGCCGTACCAAGCTCGGACAGCGTCGCGTCGACCTCGGCGAGGCGCTCGCGGTCGGCGCCTTGCAGCCGGGCGCCGCCGCGCACGAAGCCGAGATGCACGCGGTCGAGCAGGCGCAGGTCCTCGGCCGACAGGTCCTCGACCGTGGCGAGGCTCTCGCGCTGCGCGAACACCGCCTCGATGCGGGCGAAGAGACCGGCGTCGAGCGAAATCGCCGAGCCGTGCCGCGACAGTTTCGGCGAGATCTCTCGCTCCACCGCCTGCAGCGCCTCGTCGGTGTGGGCGCCGGCCAGCGTGTAGAAGGCGGAGGCGACGCGCGACAGCCGGCGGCCGGCCTTTTCCATTGCGCCAATGGTGTTGGCGAAGCTCGGCGCCGCCGGATCGGCAACAATCGCATCTATTTCGGCCCGGTGAAGACCCATCGCCATTTCAAATGCCGGCGCGAAGTCGGTTGGCTTAAGCTTTGAAAAGTCGGGCCATTCCCCGCTGAAAGCATCTTGCCCCTCAGTCATCCCAACAGAATCGGCGGTGATGTCGATGAGATTTGCTGCCATAATCTTTGCAACCTTAGCAAACTGCGTTACAAGTTCTGTGAGCCTTAAACGGCTACGGAGTCTGAAGATAAACCGACATGACAGGCAGGCCGGAGGACATTCAGCAAGGCCCGTCACTGACTTCGTCGAGGTTACACTTTTTTCGAGAAGAGAACGATGACCCAGCTCATTCCCGGAAATTCCCTCGGCTTCCTTCTCACCGATCTATCGCGCCTGTTTCGCCAGGCGTTCGAGAGGGTCGTCGGCGGTGCCGGGCTCGAACTGACGCCCGGTGAAATCCGCGCCTTGGCCCAGGTCGCGCGCAACAGCGGCGCCCGGCAAGCCGTGCTGGCAGAGCTCATGGGCGTCGAGCCGATGACACTGTCGGCCTATCTAGACCGGCTGGAGGCCCATGGCCTGATCGCCCGGACGACCGATCCGACCGATCGGCGCGCCAAGGTGATCAGCCCGACGCCCGCAGCCGAGCTGGTCTTCCAGCGCGTGCGGCCCCTGGCCACGCAGATCTATGCCGAGATGACTGCCGGAATTGACGAGGCGGAATTGCGCATCGTCGACAGCGCGCTGATCAAGATGCGGGCAAACCTTGTCAGCGAGCTGGAATCCGGCGGTCCGAAGCCGGCGATGCATATCCCGGCCGTTGTCGCCAAGATCGCCTGACGAAACAGCAGAGCTGAAGACCGTCTGACGTATCAAAAACGTCCCATACGGCTGAGGTCACGCCTTCAGCAGCGTCGCGGTCGTTGCCGATCTTTGGTCGTTTGCGTCACCCATAGGGGACCATTCACTGGATCAGGCGCCCTTCAGGACGCCTGATCCAGCTAGTCTCCGCTATTCCGCGGCGACCCGCTGGGCGTAGGTGGCTTGCACCGCTTCAGCCGCGATGGCGAAGGACCGCAGCCGATCGGCCTGTCCGTGGATCTGGCCGGTGATGATAATTTCGTCCGGCGCGTAGCGGGCGACTAGCGCCGCAATCTCGCGCCTGACCGTCTCGGGCGATCCGGTGGCGGAAACGGAGAGAGCCTCGTCGACGCCGTGCTTCACCATGGGATCCAGCACCGCGTCGATGTCGTCCACCGGCCGCGGTAGCGGCCCCGGATGGCCCGTCCGCAGATTGGCGAAGGCCTGCTCCATCGAGCTGCGAAGGCGGCGCCCCTCGGCATCCGTCTCACCGGCAAAGACGTTCATAGCCAGCATGAAATATGGCTTGTCCAGATATTCCGACGGCCGGAAAGTGTCGCGGTAGACCTCGATCGCCTGCTCCAGCGCTGCCGGGGCGAAATGCGAGGCGAAGGCATAGGGCAGACCGAAATGGGCGGCGAGCTGCGCGCCGTAGAGGCTGGAGCCGAGAATCCAGACGGGGACGTTGGTGCCCATGCCCGGCACGGCGCGCACGCGCTGGTTGGGACCCGCCTCGGCGAAATAGGCGAGCAGCTCCATCACGTCCTGCGGGAAGTTGTCGCTGTTGTCGAGGCTGCGGCGCAGCGCGCGCGCCGTGTTCATGTCGGTGCCGGGCGCCCGGCCGAGGCCAAGGTCGATCCGGTCGGGGTAGAGCGTCGCCAGCGTTCCGAACTGCTCGGCGATCACCAGCGGGGCGTGGTTCGGCAGCATGATGCCGCCGGAGCCGACGCGGATCGTCTTGGTGCCGGCAGCGACATGGCCGATCACCACGGCCGTCGCCGCGCTGGCGATGCCGGTCATGTTGTGATGCTCGGCGAGCCAGAAGCGGTTGTAGCCCAGCGTCTCGGCGTGCTGCGCCAGGGCCAGCGAATTCGCCAGCGCGTCGGCAGCGGTGCCGCCTTCGGGGATCGGCGAGAGGTCGAGAACGGAATAGGGAAGCATCGGGTCTGTCCATCTCATGCGTGAGACCATGAGATGGGAACGGCCGGCGTCGCTGTCCAGCATGGCGGGCGGTGCGGGCACCGGTGGAGCGAGGTCTGATAGCCCCGAAAGCCCTGCGGACTGGGGCTGCGACCGATCGGTAGAAAAAAAGCCCCACCGGTCACCGGCAGGGCTTTTTCGAAGAAGAGGAGGCGCTGGCCTGGCCTCAGATGCGGCGACGGCCCTGGATGATCTGCACGACGACGACGATCACGGCGATCACGAGCAGGAGGTGGATCAGTCCGCCGGCGACGTGGAACACGAAGCCGCCGAGAATCCAGGCGATCACCAAAATTACTGCAAGGGTCCAAAGCATCGAGCCGTCTCCTGATCTGGCAGTCCCACGGGCCGCCTCGCCCCATAATGGCCACAGCCGAAAGCCGTTCCGTCCGTGCCACAGCAAATCACGGCGGGCCATGGGGCCACGCTATCGGGAGAAGCGGCAACCCGCAGTTTCAACCGTGTGGCTGCCGTGCCCCGGCTAGAGCCGGTCGCGCTTACCGAGGGTGCGCAGGCGCAGGGCGTTGAGCTTGATGAAGCCCGCCGCGTCCTTCTGGTCGTAGGCGCCGTGATCGTCCTCGAAGGTGACAAGGGCGTCGGAGTACAGCGATTTCGGGCTGGCGCGGCCGGTGACGATGACATTGCCCTTGTAGAGCTTCAGCGTGACCGTGCCCTCGACATGCTCCTGGCTCTTGTCGATCAGCGCCTGCAGCATCTCGCGCTCGGGCGAGAACCAGAAGCCGTTGTAGATCAGCTCGGCATATCTAGGCATCAGCTCGTCCTTGAGGTGCGCGGCGCCCCGGTCGAGCGTCAGGCTCTCCACCGCGCGGTGGGCGGCGAGGAGGATGGTGCCGCCGGGCGTCTCGTAGATGCCGCGCGACTTCATGCCGACGAAGCGGTTCTCGACGAGATCGAGCCGGCCGATGCCGTTGTCGCGGCCTAGATCGTTCAGCGCGGCGAGCAACTCGTGCGGGCGCAGCGCCTTGCCGTCGAGCGAGACGGCGTCGCCCTTGAGGAAGCCGATCTCGATCGTGGTCGCACGGTCCGGAGCTTCCTCCGGGCTGATGGTGCGCTGGTAGACGTAGTCCGGCGCCTCCTCGGCCGGGTCTTCCAGCACCTTGCCCTCGGAGGACGAGTGCAGAAGGTTGGCGTCGACCGAGAACGGCGCCTCGCCGACCTTGTCCTTCGACACCGGGATCTGGTGCTGTTCGGCGAAGTTGATGAGGTCGGTGCGCGACTTGAAGCTCCATTCGCGCCAGGGCGCGATGATCTTGATGTCGGGGTTCAGCGCGTAGGCGGAGAGCTCGAACCGGACCTGGTCATTGCCCTTGCCAGTGGCGCCGTGCGCGATGGCGTCTGCGCCGGTTTCGCGCGCGATCTCGACGAGGCGCTTGGAGATCAGCGGCCGGGCGATCGAGGTGCCGAGGAGGTAGACGCCCTCGTAGACGGCGTTGGCGCGGAACATCGGGAAGACGAAGTCGCGGCAGAACTCCTCGCGCACGTCCTCGATGTAGATTTCCTTGATGCCGAGCATCTCGGCCTTGCGGCGCGCCGGCTCCAGCTCCTCGCCCTGGCCGAGGTCGGCGGTGAAGGTGACGACCTCCGCGCCATACTCGGTCTGCAGCCATTTCAGGATGATCGAGGTGTCGAGGCCGCCGGAATAGGCGAGGACGACCTTTTTGACGTCGCGCTGGTTTGCCATGCTCTTGTCCCACGAGAAACGAATTCGGTGGGGGCTCTATAGCAAGAGATGGCGGGGAAGAAAGCCGCCCCCGCGACATCGGCGGCGCTGCCGGGCCTTCCGATGCCGTCTCCTCGCCGTTTCGACCGAATTAGAAGTCCCTCAGGGCAGAGTGTTCAAGCCGACGGTGCGCCGGCGGGCCTTGGCATTGCCCGTCGCCTGTCGGGGACGAGGCGCCAGGCCACAGCCCGCAGCCGGGCGAGCCAGGTGGCCGCCGCGTGCCAGGCCGGAACGCCGCTGCCCGCCACGACCCCGTCGATCCGCGCGGCCGCCGCAATGAGCGGCCGGCGGACGAGCAGCATGACGAGGCCGACGACGAGCCAGGACAAGACGACGTCCGACAGGAAATGGCCGCCGAAGGCGATGCGGTTCAGCGAGAAGAGCACCGCGGGGACGCCGAGGGCGAGCAGCACCCGTGCCCGCATCGCCCGCGGCACGATCAGTGCGACCGCGAGCATGGCCGCTGCCGAGGCGGCTTCGCCGGAGGTGAAGGAGCAGTTGCCGCTGCAGGCACCGGCGAACTGCCAGGGCGCGCTGAAGTCCAGCTGGCCGCCGAACTCGGCCAATTCGCGCGGGCGCGCCCGGCCGAACAGGTTCTTAAGGACGAGGTTCACCAGGAGGCCCGGACCGAGGGCATAGACGGACAGGACAAACACCGCCTTGTGCGGCCGCATCACCCAGCGCGACGGCAGGCTGGCGGCGGCGACGAAGAGACTCGCCACGGCGGCGGCCAGCAGCGCCAGCGTGGACAGCCGGTGCAACTCGCGCAGCCCCATCAATGCCGGATCGTCCTGCAGCGGGAACCCTTGGCCGGCGACGGCGAACCAGCGGGCGACGCCGAGATCAATCGCGGGAACGGCCATGAACAGGAAGCTGAAGGTGAGGAGGAGCTGGGCGAGGAGGCCGATCGGTCCCGTCTCGGCCCTCTCAGCGAACCTTGCGGCAGCGCCGCGCATCAGAAGCGGCACGGCGCGCGCGCCGTCCCGCAGCGCAGTTCCAACGGCCGATGCCGCCGTCCGCACCGCGGTGTCGCCTGTGGTCCTGTCCATGCGTCTTTCCCCCCCGATCGACGCCGAACCATGGCCGGGACGGGCGACAGGGAGATGACTTCCGCGTTACCGCGCCATGACGTTGCCGAATAAGGAGAGGTTCCGCGCGCGTTTCACGGTTTCGGGTGGCCGTGCCGGAGGGGCCGGGTTAGACCGGTCTCACCGCTCTACTGCAGGGATCGCGACGCATGGATTTCATTCCCGCCTTCGGGCCGCTTCTCGCCTTCACGCTCGCCGCCTTCGTCCTGACCATCACGCCGGGTCCGGACATGACGCTGTTCATCGGGCGGACCTTGAGCCAGGGCCGCATGGCGGGCATCGCCACCATGCTCGGCGCCTCCAGCGGCGTCCTCGTCCACACCACACTGGCGGCCTTCGGCCTGTCGGCGCTGGTCGCCGCCTCGCCGGAAGCCTTCGGCCTCCTGAAGTTCGCGGGCGCCGGCTACCTCATCTTCCTCGCGGTGCAGGCGATCCGCAGCGGCTCGTCGCTGCAGCTGGAGGCGGTGGCCGGCAAACAGCGCTCGCTCACCGCCAACTGGCTGACCGGGGTCGGCATCAACCTCCTGAACCCCAAGATCATCCTGTTCTTCGTGACCTTCCTGCCGAGCTTCGTGTCGGCGGGGGACCCGCACGCGACCGGCAAGCTGTTCTTCTTCGGCGTCTATTTCATTGTGCTGGCGGTGCCGATGAGCCTTGCCATGATCCTCGCCGCCGACCGTTTCGCCGCCGCGCTGAAGCGCCGGCCCAAAGTCATGCGCGGCATCGACTGGCTGTTCGCCTCGGTCTTCTCAGCCTTTGCCGTCAAGATCCTGCTGACGCCCGGTCGCTGAGAGCCTCGGAAGCGGTCACGCGTAGGCGTAGGGACCGCCGGCCTCGAGCGCCCTGATGTAGGCCGGGCGGGCGTGGTTGCGCTCGAGGAAGGCGCGGCAGTTCGGCCGGGCATCGAAGCCAATGCGGTCCTTGCCGGTCTCCAGCGGAAAACTCATCATGATGTCGGCGGCCGAAAACTCCGGCCCGGCAAACCAGCCGGTCTCGGCGAGCGACTGCTCCCAGTAGTCGGCATGCGCCTGCAGTTGCGGCTCCAGGAAGGCGCCATCGAGCTTGGCGAAGACCGGCTTCATCAGCGGCCGCAGCAGTTTCGGCAGGCCGGAGGGGATGCGGGAGAAGACCAGCTTCATCACCAGCGGCGGCATCGCCGAGCCCTCGGCATAGTGCAGGAAATGCCGGTACTGCCAGCGGTTCGGCCCGACCGCCGGCGGGCCGAAGCCGCCGCGCGTCTCGGTGAGATAGTCGACGATGGCGCCGGTTTCGGCAAGCGTCAGCCCGTCCTCGGTGATCACGGGCGACTTGCCGAGCGGGTGCACGGCGCGAAGCTCCGCCGGCGCCCGCATGGTCTTCGGATCGCGCTGGTAGCGCTTGATCTCGTAGGGCGTGCCGAGCTCTTCGAGCAGCCAGAGGATGCGCTGCGAGCGGCTGTTGTTCAGGTGATGAAGGATGATCATCCGGCCTAAGTGACGCGTCTGGCGCCAATGGCAAGATCATACGGACGAGGACACCCGGGCATGACGGGGTCATGCGGCATCACGGGGCATCCTCTCATGTCGCTGTCATGCGGGCATGCCCGTGTGCCCGCCGGCAGCTGGCTACTTGCCGGCGGCCCGGCGCAGCGCGACGTTGATGCGATCCTGCCAGCCCGGACCCTCGGCCTGAAAATGCTCGAGCACGTCGGTGTCGATGCGCAGCGAGACGAGTTCGCGCGCGCCGGGCGCGGCGGGCAGGCCGAGCGTGCGCTCGTCGATCCGCTCCGGCTTCTTCGTCACCTGCTTGAAGGCGGCCTCGGCGGCGCTGCGCGGGTCGCTCGGACGCCTGGTTCTTTCCGGCGGTCTCATGGAATGTCCTCTTGGGTTGAATGCGATGATGCTAGCACGGCTGGCCACGCTGCCGTCAGGGCGTCGGGGCGGTATCCACCGCTTGCGCCTCGGGAGGTCGCGCCACGGCCGTCCGGCGGGGGCTGCGCCAGCGGCCGGCAGCCCGTCCGGCAACGATCCAGTAGACCATGGCGAAGGCAAGGCCCGCGACAATCATCGCCGTCTGCACGCTCGCATGCGGCATGGCCTCGCCATAGGCCGAGCGCATGATGGCGAAGCCGCCGATGATGCCGGCGGCCATATGCAGGATCAGCGACCGCCAGCCGAGGCTCTCGGTCACCACCATGAACAGCCCCCAGGGGATCAGCACCGCGGCGCCGACCTGGGCGGACTGCGCGAGGAAGCCGAAAACCGCCTGCACCCAGAACAGCGGATCACCATCCGCCCCGGTCAGATCGATGAAGGGCCAGAGCAGCGCGAAGCCGGCGGTGAGGCACGCGAAGATGAAGGCGACCGGAATCACGAACAGGAAGCGCAGCACCGCGATCACGTCCGGCGATCCCGCAGGGCCGGTGTCACTGGCCCGCTGCCAGCCGTTCGGTCTTGCGCATGCGCTCGCTCTCCGACTTCAGCTGGCCGCAAGCGGCAAAGATGTCGCGGCCGCGCGGCGTGCGGATCGGCGAGGCGTAGCCGGCCTGGTTGACGACGTCGGCAAAGCGCTCGATCTGGTCCCAGTCCGAGCATTCGTAGTCGGTGCCCGGCCAAGGGTTGAACGGGATGAGGTTGATCTTGGCGGGAATGCCGGAGAGCAGCCGCACCAGCTCCCGGGCGTCGCCGAGGCTGTCGTTGACGCCCTTCAGCATGACGTATTCGAAGGTGATGCGGCGGGCATTGGAAACGCCGGGATAGGTCCGGCAGGCCTCGAGCAGCTCGGCCAGCGGGTACTTCTTGTTGATCGGCACCAGCACGTCGCGCAGTTCGTCGCGGACGGCATGCAGCGATATGGCAAGGCCGACGCCCATCTCCTCGCCGGTGCGCGCGATCATCGGCACGACGCCGGAGGTCGAGAGCGTAATGCGGCGCTTCGACAAAGCGAGGCCCTCGCCGTCGGAGACGACGGCCAGCGCCTGGCGGACATGGTCGAAATTATAGAGCGGCTCGCCCATGCCCATCATCACGACATTCGAGACGAGGCGGCCCTCGGAGGGCAGGATGCCGCCTTCCGGCGTATCGGCATCGGGGAAGTCGCCGAGCCGGTCGCGGGCGACCATGATCTGGCCGACGATCTCGTCCGGCGTCAGGTTGCGCACCAAGCGCTGGGTGCCGGTGTGGCAGAAGGTGCAGGTGAGGGTGCAGCCGACCTGGGAGGAGACGCAGAGCGTGCCGCGGCCTTCCTCGGGGATGTAGACGGTCTCGATCTCGACCGGCCGGCCGGCGCCCTTGGCGGCGAAGCGGAACAGCCATTTGCGGGTGCCGTCGACCGAGATCTGCTCGTCGACGATCTCCGGCCGCGCGATGTCGGCGGTCTCGGACAGCTTCTGGCGGAGGTCGCGGGAGATGTTGGCCATCTGACTGAAGTCGGAGACGCCGCGCACATAAAGCCAGTGCCAGAGCTGCGCGGTGCGCATGCGCACCTGCTTGTCCGGCACGCCGGCACGGCGGAGCGCCTCGCCCAGCTGTTCGCGGCTCATGCCGACGAGATGGGGCTTCGCCTCGGTGGTCACCGCCTGCGGCCGCACCATGGCGACGGGCACGAGCGCTTCGCCGTGCGCAGGCGGCGTCGGTGCGAGATCGAGCAGTACGGCCATGGGGTTGCCTTCGTTCCGAGGACCATAGGCGGCCGCGGGCGTCATGATGTCAGGATCCCCTTCAAATGACGCCTTTGCGGCTTTTTCGCAAGGGCGCGGCGATCTCACGCGGTTTTGCGCGGGGAAAGCTGGCTCAAAACGACGAAAGCCGGACCCAAGGGCCCGGCTTTCGCGAGATCATTCGTCTCCTGCCTACTTGCAGGTGCCGATCGACTGGAGGGCGGCGGTGACGCCCGACAGCGAGTAGGTGTAGTGCGTAGCGGTCCCGCGCTGCGACTTCGCGTCGACCTTCATGTTGGTACCTTTGCGGAGCGAGGCGACGAGCTGCGGCTCCTCGGCGGCGTTTTCCATCCAGGCGGACTCGCCGCGGGTGAACAGCGTGTACTTCCGGCCGTCGATGTCGACGACGACCTTCGAGCCGTCCTGCATCTTGTAGCCCATCACCACCTGCGGCTCGTAGGAGACGCCCTGGCCTGGCTTCTGGGAAATCAGGAAGAAAATGTCGCCGTGGTCGACGCTCGCCGGCTCCATCGCCGTCGGCGTGGAGAGGATGTAGCAGACCTTGCCGCCCGAGGCGGTGTAGGAGTAGCTCCCCCAGGCGTTGAACTGCTTGATCCGGGTCGGTGTCTGCGCCGTAGCGGCAGCGCTCGACAAGACCAGGATGGCTGCCGCCGTGGTCAGGACATTCTTCAAAGACATGGCTCCCCGCTCGTCTGGTGATTGGCCATAGGCAAAGCTGCCCGGCCAGTTTCTGGACGCGACTTACGTTCAGTTTGCCTTAAAAGGTCTTGATGTCGGGTAAACGAACCGAGACTGGCGGCAAACGTGGATGAGGTTCTGATCGGCCGGGGCGCCCGCTTCGCAAACCTCCGGCTTTCCGATCCCGTCGCGCGCCATCACGAGTGAGCCAAGAATATTGGCGACAATTTGGCGATGTCCGCTCAGCGCGCGCTGGTTGTCCTCCGGTCGCCGCGCGCGCGCGGGATGGAGCCAGTGTCCACCCCATCGGAGCACACGAAGGCTTGATCAGCCTTCCTTCATCTCTCCAAGGGTTTCGGCCGCGCGGAGATAGTGTTCCGGCTTGATGTTGTGACGGACCGCGCCGAAAGCCGCCCAGAGAACGGCGATGTCGTCGGTGAAGCCGAGGCCGAAGAGGAAGTCCGGCACGATGTCGATCGGCAGGACGAAATAGGCGAGGGCGGCGAGAAGGATGCCCTTGCTCGACGATGGCGTCTCGGGATCGATTGCGCAGTAATAGGAGGCGACGACGTCGTCCATGAACGGCACGTGCCGCGCGGCGCGGCGCAGCGTGCTGAAGAACGAGCGGCGAACTTTCGTCTCCTGCTCGGCCTGCTTCTCGACCGTCGCCGGCAACAGGATTTCATCGATCTGGGTCTTCGCGATGGTCATGCGTCTCTCGTCTCTCCGCTTCCTCTGACCTTCAGATGGCGCTGAGAGATGACGGCTCAAGAGTTAGGGCATTGCCGATGCACGGGTTTTGGCGAAACGGCCTGTCCGGCGCTGCGGCGAGACCTTCGTCAACGGCATTCGGCAAGGCCGCGCATCCGGCTGTCCTCGCCCTGCCGGTGGGCGGCGGGTGCAAGCAGCGGGAAGCTCTCCTCGCGCACATAGGGGCCGCCGCCGACGGAGTCGCGCGAGGACAGGAGCACGAAGCGGCTCACCGGAAAAAGCGGGGTGCCGAAAGGACCGCGACAAGCGAGATAATGCGCGACGTCGTCGATCTTCGGCTGGCGCAGCCGGGCCAGCGTCACATGCGGCACGAAGCGGCGCGGGTCGGCCGGCATGCCGAGGCGGCGGCAGATGCGGTCGATGTCGGCCTGCAACGCCTCCAGCGGCGGCGAGACCTTGACGCCGGCATAGAGCGAATGCGGCTTCTTGGAGCCGAAGGCGCCGACGCCGTCGAGCGCCAGCTGGAACGGTGCGCGCTCGATTCGGTCGAGGGCTGCCACCATCTCGTCGGCGAAGCGGGCGTCGACGTCACCGATGAAGCGCAAGGTGATGTGGTAGTTCTCGACGTCGATCCAGCGGGCCGACGGCATGCCGCCGCGCAGGAGCGACAGGGCCAAGGCCGCATCGCGCGGGATCTCGATGGCGGTGAACAGACGCGGCATGAGAACTTCTCCGCAAATCAGTTGGCCTTCGCGGCGAGCCTTTCACCTTGAACCCGGCGATTCAAGCACCCCGGCGGCAGAAGCGCCCCGGCGATGGCTTGCCGCGGGTGCAATGCACAATTACTTTCACCCCACACCGGCCAGTTCGCCTTGACGCCGGCAGGCCGCCTTGCGGGAGGAGCGACAGACCATGGATGTCCCGATGCCCGCCGCGCCGCCATCCTCCACCGACGACCTTGCCCCGGCCGTGCCACCGCCGCGGCGTGCCACGGCGCCAAGCTTTGCCATCCGCCGCATGCACCCGCCCGAACACGCGGTGATCGCGGACCACCTGAAGCGTCTCGACCCGGAAACACGCCGGCTGCGCTTCGGCAATCCGGTGAACGATGCCTTCCTCGAGCGCTACGCCGCGCTGGCGCTCGGCGAGGACGCCGTCGTGTCCGGCTGCTTCATTCGCGGGACGATGCGGGGTGTGGCCGAACTGCGCTTTCTCGACGATGGGCGCCGGGAGGCCGAGGGCGCGTTCAGCCTCGAGCCGGATTTCCAGGGTTTTGGCTTCGGCGCCGCGCTGTTCGGCCGCACCATCGCGCTCGCCCGCAACCGCGGCGTCCGCCGCCTCTATCTGACCTGTCTCAGCGAGAACCGGCGGATGCAGCGTATCGCCCGCCGCCACGGCGCCGAGCTGTCCTTCGTCGAGGGCGACGTCACGGCTGATATCCGCCGGCCCTATGCCGACGCAGGGAGCCTTGCCGCAGAGGGAAGGGGCGATGCCTTCGTCGTCGCGCGGCTGGAATGGCGGCAGCGTTTTGGCGCCCTCGGGGTGTCCGTCCGCCGGCTCGCGCGCGGCGGCGTTTGAGCGACGAGGGCTTCCGGCTTCCATGGTCGGCGTCAGTCCGCCGGCTTCGCCAGCGCATCGAGTTCGTTGATCACCGCGGGCAGGATCCGCTCGACGATGACCGCGACGCCTTTCGGATTGGGGTGCATGCCGTCGGCCTGCGTCAGCGCCGCCTCGCCCGCCGACCCGTCGAGGAAGAAGGGATAGAGGGAGACACCGTAAGTCGCGGCCAGCCGGGCATAGATCGGGTTAAAGGCGGCGGCATAGTCCGGTCCCATGTTCGGCGGGGCGATCATGCCAGCGAGCAGCACGGGGATCCGGCGCTCCTTCAGCCGCTTCAGCATGGCGTCGAGATTGCGCTCGGAGATCGCCGGCGCGATGCCGCGCAGCGCGTCGTTGGCGCCGAGCTCGAGGATCACGAGCTTGGCCGTGTCCGGCACCGACCAGTCGAGACGGGCAAGGCCCCCCGTGGTGGTGTCGCCGGAGACGCCGGCATTGGCGACGGTGACGGCATAGCCCTTGGCGACCAGCGCCGCCTGCAGCTGCTCCGGAAAGGACTCGCCCGGCCCGACGCCGAAGCCCGCCGAGAGGCTGTCGCCGAAGGCGACGACCTCGGTCGCCGCCTTCGGCGCGGTCTGCGCCACGGCGGCGGCTGGGCTCAACGCCAATGACAATGCCGTCAGGATCAGGGCGAGCGGTTGGAAGCGTGGCATGGCGGTCCCATATTGCGAAACGTTCGGCCCCGGTGCCGCGGCCTCTCGACGTCCTCTCCAGAGATATAGGAACAGATCCGCGTGACAGAACCGGCGATCCGATTACAGAACGTTCATCTGACGCTGGGCACCGGCCGCACCTCGGTGCATGTGCTGAAGGGCATCGACCTCAACGTCGCGCGGGGCGAATCCGTCGGCATCGTCGGCCCGTCCGGTTCCGGCAAGTCGACGCTCCTGATGGTGCTGGCGGGCCTCGAGCGGGCCGATAGCGGCCTCGTCGAGATCGCCGGGCAGGCGCTGGGCACGCTCTCCGAGGATCAGCTCGCGACCTTCCGCGGCCGCAATATCGGTATCGTCTTCCAGTCCTTCCACCTCATCCCGAACATGACGGCGCTGGAAAACGTCGCCGTGCCGCTGGAGCTCGCCGGGCATCCCGACGCCTTCGAGCGGGCGGCGCGCGAGCTTGCCAATGTCGGGCTGAAGGACCGCGTCACGCATTATCCGGGCGAGCTGTCCGGCGGCGAGCAGCAGCGCGTGGCGATGGCGCGGGCCTTGGCGCCGGAGCCGGCGATCCTCATCGCCGACGAGCCCACCGGCAATCTCGACGAGACGACGGGTGTCGCCATCGCCGACCTTTTGTTCGCCGAGCAGGCACGGCGGCAGATGACGCTGGTGCTCGTCACCCACGACAAGCGCCTCGCCGCCCGCTGCGGCCGCGAGGTCGCGGTGCGCAGCGGCAACATCGAGGCGCCGGCAGTAGTAGAACTCCCGGCCCGAAATCCGTCCGCGCCATCGAATGGCTCCACCGGGGTGCCGCTGCGATGACGGCGGTCGATGCGGCCGCGGCGCCGGCGGCGGCCCGCAGCGTCGCGCCGGGCGCCCGCCGCGCGCGGCTAAAGCTGGCCTGGCGCTTCGCGCTGCGCGAGATGCGCGGCGGGCTGTCCGGCTTCTACATCTTCCTCGGCTGCATCACCCTCGGCGTCGCCTCGATCGCGGCGGTGAATTCGGTGTCGTCAATGATGACCTCGGGCATTGAGCGCGAAGGCCGCTCCATCCTCGGCGGCGACATGCGCTTTACCTTCGTCCAGCGCGAGCCCTCCGGCGACGAGCGCGCCTTTATCGAGGGCCTCGGCGCGGTGTCGAAGGCGACCTCGATGCGCTCGATGGCGCGGCTTGCCGACGGCAGCGACCAGTCGCTGGTCGAGGTCAAGGCGATCGACGCCGCCTATCCGCTCTACGGCACGCTGGAGACCGTCCCCGCCGCGCCGATCGCCGACCTCCTCGCGCCGCGCGACGGTCGCCTCGGCGCGTTGGCCGCACCCGAGCTCCTGGAACGGCTGAAGATCCAGCCCGGCGCCGTGCTGAAGCTCGGCACCGCCGAGGTGGAGATCCGCGGCACCATCGCCCGCGAGCCGGATTTGCTGTCGGACGGCTTCAACTTCGCGCCGAGGCTGATGCTGTCGGAAGCCGGCCTTGCCGCGACCGGCCTGATCCAGCCCGGCAGCCTGATCGAGAACGCCTACAAGGTGAAGCTTTCGACCGGGAACGCCAAGACCGCGTCGGCGGCGGCGAACGATCGGTTTCCTTCGGCCGGCTGGAGCATCCGCACCTCGGACCGCGCCGCGCCCTCGCTCCAGCGCAACATCGAGCGGTTCTCGCAGTTCCTGACGCTGGTCGGGCTGACGGCGCTGATCGTCGGCGGCGTCGGCGTCGCCAATGCGGTGAACGCCTATCTCGATTCCAAGCGGGCGGTGATCGCGACCTTCAAGAGCCTCGGCGCCGGCGGCAGCTTCGTCGTTACCATCTATCTCATCCAGATCATGCTGCTCGCCGTGGTCGGCGTTGTCTGCGGCATGGTGCTCGGCGCCATCGCCCCCTTCGTCACCGCGCGTTTCCTCGAAAGCGTGCTGCCGGTCGCCGCCAATGCCTCGGTGTATCCCGGCGCGCTGGCGCTGGCGGCGGTGTTCGGCCTCCTCACCGCGCTCGCCTTCGCCCTCCTGCCGCTCGGCCGCACCCGCGACGTGCCGGCGACGGCGCTGTTCCGCGATGCCACCGCCGTCTCGGGCGTGCGCATGCGCTGGGCCTATCTCGGCGGCGCGATCGGCCTTGCCGTCGTCATCGCGGCGCTGGCGCTGCTGATGGCGAGCGACCGCAAGGTGGCCGCGATCTTCCTCGTTGCCACGGCCGTCGCCTTCCTGATCCTGCGGGGCGTCGCCTGGGCGATCCAGGCGCTCGCCCGGCGGGCGCCGCGCGTGCGCTCGACGCCGCTGCGCCTCGCCATCGGCAACATTCACCGGCCGGGCGCGCTGACGCCCTCGGTGGTGCTGTCGCTCGGCCTCGGCCTGACGCTGCTCGTGACGCTCGCGATCATCGACACCGGCCTGCGCAAGGAAATCTCGACGGGCCTTGCCGACCGCGCGCCGAACTTCTTCTTCGTCGACATCCAGAATGCCGAGATCGCGCCGTTCCGGGCCGAGATCGAGAAGCTGGCGCCGGGCGCGAAGCTCGACGCCGCACCCATGCTGCGCGGCCGGATCACCCGGATCAACGGGCAGGAGGTCGCCAAGATGGAGATCCCGGCCGAGGGCGGCTGGGTGCTGCGCGGCGACCGCGGCGTCACCTATGCCGCGACCAAGCCGGAAAACTCCAACCTCACGGCCGGTGAATGGTGGCCGGCCGACTATAGCGGCGTGCCGCTGGTCTCGTTCTCGGCCGAGGAGGCCGGCGAGCTCGGCCTGAAGATCGGCGAGGAAATGACGGTCAACGTTCTCGGCCGCGACGTCACCGTCAAGATCGCAAACTTCCGCACCGTCGAGTGGGAATCGCTGTCGATCAACTTCGTCATGGTGTTCTCGCCCAACACCTTCGCCGGGGCGCCGCATGCCTGGCTGGCAACGCTGTCGATCCCCGGCGCGACGCCGGCGATCGAGGCGGCGGTGATGAACGGCATCACTAATGCCTATCCGGCGGTGACCACCGTCCGGGTGAAGGAGGCGCTCGACACCATCAACGGGCTGATCGCCCAGCTGGCGCTGGCGATCCGGGCGGCTGCCGCCGTCGCCCTCGTCGCCTCGGTGCTGGTCCTGTCGGGGGCGCTCGCCGCCGGCAACCGCAACCGCATCCACGACGCGGTGGTCCTGAAGATGCTGGGGGCGACGCGCCGGGTGCTGATCGGCGCCTTCACCACCGAGTACCTGCTGCTCGGCCTTGCGACCGCAGCGTTTGCGATTGGCGCCGGCGCTCTGGCTGCCTGGTTCGTGGTGTCCTCGATCATGAAGCTGCCGTTCACCTTCGACTGGACGGTCGCGTTGACGACGCTCATTGCCTCGCTGGTCCTGACCGTCGGTTTCGGTCTTGCGGGCACGTGGCGGGTGCTGGGGCAGAAGGCGGCGCCGGTACTTCGGACTCTCTGACATCCGTAAGCTTGGCGAAGTAAAGGGCGATGGTAAGTTTGGGGTAGCAGTTCCTATCCTTTGCTGTCCGACTTAAGGGAATTTTTAGCCGGCTACTCTAAACTTGTCTTTTCAAGAGGCGGGGGTGCGGTCGAAGCAAGACCTTCTTCCCCTGAAGCCTGGGAGGTCGAGTTTTTGATGCGGTTTGCCAATCTGTCCATCGCCAAGAAGATCGGCGTCGCCTTCGCCGTGATGATCCTCGGTTCTGCGGCGATGGGCGCCGCGATGCGCTCGAACATGCAAAGCATTGAGGCCGCACGCACGCGCGCTGAATTCGACAATACCGTCATCGCGACGACGCTCGAGGCGCGGGGCGCCCTGACTCGGCAGGAGAACTCGCTGCGCGGCTTCCTCGTCACCCGCGACACTTATTATGCCGACCGGCTGAAGAAGCACCGGGCGACCTTCGAGAAATACCTGTCGGACATGACGGCATCGCCCGGCATCACGCCGGAGCTGACCGCCACGGTCGCCAAGATCAACACCGATCTCGCCGCCTGGCACGCCAACATCGCCGAGCCGGCCATTGCCCTCGCCGCCAAGCCGGCGACCTATCCGCAGGCCGTGGCGCTGCTCGGTTCGGACACGGCGTCGGGCTACATCGACCCTGTCGAGGAGGCGCTCGACGGCCTGAAGGAACAGAAGCGCGCGTCGATCGCGGAAGAGACAGCCGCGCAACTCGCCGCCTTCTCGACGGCACAGACCACGCTGTTCGCCGGCATGGGCCTGCTGATCGCGGCAGCAGCAGCTCTGGCCGTGATGCTCTCGCGCGGCATCGGTCGCCCCGTCATTGCCATGCGCGACGCCATGCAGCGGCTGGCCGATGGCGACAGCAGCATCGAGGTGCCCGCGCTCGGCCGCAAGGACGAGGTCGGCCAGATGGCCGGCGCCTTCGACAAGCTGAAGCAGGTGTCCCTCGAGCACGAGCGGCTGGAGGCGGCGGCGGAACAGACCCGCCAGTCGGACGAGCAGCGGGCGGTTCAGTCCGCCGAGGAGGCAGAGGGCTATGTGCGGGCGCATGAGTTTTTCATGCGCGAGGTGCAGACCGGCTTCGAGCGTCTCGCCGCTGGTGATCTCCTGGCGCGGCTAAACCACCCGTTCTCGCCCGATTACGAGGGCATCCGCTCGCTGTTCAACGACAGTGTCGCTTCGCTGGAGCAGGCGATGGCGGCGGTCGTGCAGTCGATCGAAGCGATCCGGACCGGTCTTGGCGAAATCACCGTCGCCTCGAACGATCTCTCCCACCGTACCGAGCAGCAGGCGGCCAGTCTTGAGGAGACGGTGGCGGCACTCACCGAGGTGACGCGCGGCGTGAACCAGACGGCGGAAGGCGCCGCCAAGGCGCAGGTCGGCGCCGCCGATGCGCAGCAGAATGCCGAAAAGGGTGGCAGCATTGTCGGGCAGGCGGTGGCGGCCATGCAGGAAATCTCCGACTCCTCCGACAAGATCGGCAAGATCATCGGCGTCATCGACGAGATCGCCTTCCAGACCAATCTCCTTGCCTTGAACGCCGGCGTCGAGGCGGCGCGGGCGGGCGAGGCGGGCAGGGGCTTTGCGGTCGTCGCGCAGGAAGTGCGTGGGCTCGCCCAGCGCTCTGCCGAGGCCGCCAAGGAGATCAAGAACCTCATCTCGACGTCGAGCCGGCAGGTTGGCGAGGGCGTCGAGCTGGTCACGGCCTCCGGCCATTCGCTGGAGGAGATCGTCACCCAGGTGGCCGCCATGTCGAGCGTCGTCGGCCAGATCGCCAGCAGTGCCCGCCATCAGGCGACCAGCCTGCGCGAGGTCTCGGTGGCAGCGGACCAGATGGACAAGGTCACCCAGCAGAACGCCGCCATGGTCGAGCAGACCACCGCGGCCGCCCAGAGCCTGTCGCACGAGACCGAGGATCTGGCGGCGCTGATCGGCCGCTTCAAGCTCTCGGTCGCCTCTGCAAGGCCGAAGGCTGCGCCTTCCAGCCCGGTGCGCACCGCAAGGCCGAGCGCGCCCGTCGTGCAGCTGCGCCAGACCGCACCGCAACGCGCCGAGCCGCAGAACGCCGCCGACAGCTGGGAAGAGTTCTGACCGCAAGGTTCTCGGCGGCAGCTTTACCCGTTGCCTCGACCAGAGGCTTTGCGCCGGACCGCGGCTAACGGAGATTTAACCCGCTTCCCGCCGGTTTAGCGGGCCTTGCCACCGCGGCTGGCCTTGTGCGGGCGGGGTCAAGGCCGCATATTGTTCGAAGGCAAGCTGGGCGGTCCCGCCAGCGGCGCCTCGGCCTCCCTTTGCATGGGCCGGGCCGACACCCGACGGGACACGCAGAAAAGGAGTTTTCCATGGCTGACAACTGGAATCAGGGCGCGCGCAGCGTCCCCACCGCCGGTTCGAGGGTCGATGTCACCATCGACCAGGGCCTGCGGACCTACATGCTGAAGGTTTACAACCTGATGGCGCTGGGTCTCGCCATCACCGGTGTCGCCGCCTACGCGATGTTTTCGCTCTCGGTGGTGACCAACGGCGCCGGCGACATCACAGCGCTGACGCCGCTCGGCCAGGCCGTATTCGGCTCGCCGCTGAAGTGGGTGCTGATGTTCGCGCCGCTTGGCCTCGTGATGTTCCTCTCGTTCCGGGTGGACAAGATGAGCGTACCGGCCGCGCAGATGACGTTCTGGGCCTATGCCGGTCTCGTCGGCCTGTCGCTCGCGACGATCTTCATGGTCTACACGCAGGAATCCATCGTCCAGGTGTTCTTCGTGACCGCCGCTTCCTTCGGCGCGCTGTCGCTGTTCGGCTACACGACCAAGCGGGACATCTCGGCCTGGGGCTCGTTCCTGTTCATGGGCGTCATCGGCATCCTGATCGCCTCGGTGGTGAACATCTTCCTGGCGTCGAGCGCGCTGTCCTTCGCCATCTCGGCGATCGGCGTCCTGGTCTTCGCCGGCCTCACCGCCTACGACACGCAGCAGATTAAGGAAATGTACTACGAGGGCGACGGCACCGCCGTGATGGGCCGCAAGGCGATCATGGGCGCGCTGCGTCTCTACCTCGACTTCCTCAACATGTTCATGTTCCTGCTGCAGCTGTTCGGCGACCGCCGCTAAGCCGCATCCGGATGGACATCAGAAAGGGCGGCCCTCGGGTCGCCCTTTTCTTTTGCCCGGGTTCTTGCCAAATGACCGCCTGACAGATGCCAGATCAAGGATCGCCGATGAGTGCCCATGCCCTGCGGGAGGCTGTTCGAGCCGACGTCCCACGCCTGACGGAGATCTACGCGCATGCGGTGCTGAACGGTACCGCGTCCTATGAGCTGGATCCGCCGACCGAGGCCGAGATGTTGGCGCGCTTCGACAGCCTGAAGACGCAAGGCTACCCGTATCTCGTCGCCGCCAACGGCGCGGGCCGGGTCGTCGGCTACGCCTATGCCGGTCCGTTCCGGACGCGGCCAGCCTATCGCTGGTCGGTAGAGGACGCGATCTACATCGCGCCCGAGGTGCACGGCCACGGCGTTGGCCGCTCGCTGCTGCTGCGCCTGGTCGAGGAATGCACCGCCAAGGATTTCCGCCAGATGGTCGCGGTGATCGGCGGTTCGGACCATGTCGCCTCGATCCGGCTGCACGAGCGCGCGGGCTTTCGCACCATCGGCATCTTCCAGGCGTCGGGCTTCAAGTTCGGCAAGTGGATCGACACCGTGCTGATGCAGCTGCAGCTTGGCGAGGGCGCCAGGAGCCTGCCCGACGAGGCGGCCTATCCCGGCAGCCTCTACACCCCGGCCGGCAGCTGACGGCGGCGGAGCGGCCTGTCGCTCCGGGATAACCCGGCGGCGAGCGCCTCAGACCAGCTTCAGCGCCTTGTCGAAGACCTTCAGCACGGTTCCGAGCTCGTGGCCGCGCTTCATCACCAGGCCGCCGGCGGCGACCACACTGAACGCGCCCTGGCGGCGGGCGAGCTTCGGGTTCTTTTCGATCCGGAACAGCGGCATCTCGCTGGTGCGGCGGAAGATCGAGAATACCGCGCGGTCCTTCAGCATGTCGATGGCATAGTCGCGCCACTCGCCGGCGGCGACCATGCGGCCGTAGACGTTGAGGATCTCGGAGAGCTCGCGACGGTCGAAGGATACGATCGGGGCGGGGCTACGGGCGGCGTTGAAGTCGATGAGCGTCGCGGTGCTCTCGCTGTTCGAAGCGGCGTCAGCCAAATCAGATCCCTTTCCGATGATCGACCTTGCCGGGCCGACCAGGATGCTAGAGCATCCCCTTTCAGTCCCCGGATGGTCGCATGAAACATCGAACCCGGCAAAAGATTTTCAAGCCCGGGACGCGCTGCGTGCGCCGGAGCAAGGTCTCGGCTGCTTCTCGATGCGCCTCTAGCATGGCCGGGGATGAGCCGCGGATACCCGCGCATGCTGCCAAGAAGTGGCGCTGACCCCGTTGGGGAAAGACGCTCAGGCCTCAAGCGGACAGACAGCCATTCCTGCATCCTTTCGGATGCGCGTTTCGCTAGAACTCCAGCGCCGCTGCGGCGAGGATCGGGCCGGGACCGCCCTTGTCGCCGAGCGCCTGCAGCACCGCGGCATAGCCGTTTTCGCCGTCCTCCGGCTTTAGCATGGAGACGGGGATGTCCACCGCCAGCGGCTTGCCGTCGAGCATGCCGAGGATGCGCCAGTCCCGCACCGCATGCGAGTTGACGAGGGTCATGCCCTTGTTCTCGCCGGTGTCGACCACCGTCCGCGTCGCCCGGTTATAGGTGATCAGCATCAAGACCGGGGTCTTGCCGCCGGGAACGGTCAGGGGGCCGTCCGCGGTGATGTGCAGCCGGTCGCCTTGCAGCACCAGCGAGACCGAGGCCTTGCCGTCGGTCAGCGCCGTTTCGCTCACCGCCTTGTCGATCTCGCCGGCGCGCGAGCCGACGACGTCGCGGCTACCGTTGACGATCGCCTGCGGCGTATAGATCGTGCCGGCGTTGAACGCTTTCGCGTAGGCGCGCTGCCGCTCGGTGTTGGTGCGCGACCCATGCGGATCGGTCCAGCCCATATAGTCCCAGTAGTCGACGTGGTAGGCGAGGGCGATGATGCCGGGATCGGCCGCGAGCTTGCTGAGGATTTCCTCGGCCGGCGGGCAGGAGGCGCAGCCCTGGCTGGTGAAGAGCTCGACCACGCCCCGCACGGAGCGGCTGTCGGCGGACATGCCCTGGCCGCTCGCGGGAGCGGCGGCCAGCATGCCGAAGCCGATCAGGGCGGCAAAGGCGATCGCCCGGCCGGTCATGTGGTTCTACTTTTTCGCGACAAGACGCTCGTCTGCTCCGCTTGGCCGATGGTCCGACGGAGTGTCCGTCGCGCTGGCGATGATCCGCCGCGAAGAGGCGCGGGAAACAGCTCGCGCCGTCTGGATGTTCGGCTGCACCCTAGGGTGGCCGCGGCCGATCCACCAGTCAATTGGCAGTGAAAGATTGGTCCCGCTCCTCGGCCATTCCGTGATGAGCCGGGGAAGAGATGCTCTCCCGCCCGGGCAAAACGATGACGGAAAAGGCATTGGTGCGGGGATGTCCGAAAGGAAATGAGGCACCCGGCGGCTTTCCGCCGATGCAAAACGCCGCCGGATCTCTCCGGCGGCGTCATTGTTCAGGCCATCGGGCCTTCGCCGCGGTTCAGGCGGCGAGGCGGCGCAGCACGTACTGCAGGATGCCGCCATTGTTGAAGTATTCGAGCTCGTCCAGCGTATCGATGCGGCAGAGCAGCGTGACCCGCTCGGTGCTGCCGTCGGCGCGGGTGATCACCGCCTCCATCTTCTGGCGCGGCTTGACCGTGGTCAGGCCCTCGATGGTGATCTTCTCGTTGCCGGTCAGCCCCAGCGTCTGCCAGGACGTGCCTTCTTCGAAGACGAAGGGCGCGATGCCCATGCCGACGAGGTTCGAACGGTGGATACGCTCGAAGGATTGCGCGATCACGGCGCGGACGCCGAGAAGGTTGGTGCCCTTGGCCGCCCAGTCGCGCGACGAGCCGGTGCCGTATTCCTTGCCGGCGAAGACGATCAGCGGAACGCCCTCTTCCTTGTACTTCATGGCGGCGTCGTACATCGCCATGACCTCGCCCGAGGGCTCGTGCTTGGTCATGCCGCCTTCGATGCCCGGCACCATCTGGTTCTTGATGCGGATGTTGGCGAAGGTGCCGCGCATCATCACCTGGTGGTTGCCGCGGCGGGCGCCGTAGGAGTTGAAGTCGACCGGGCGGACCTGGTGGCTGACGAGATAGTCGCCGGCCGGGCCGTTCGCCTTGATCGAGCCGGCCGGGGAAATGTGGTCGGTGGTGATCGAGTCGAGGAAGAGCGAGAGGATGCGGGCGTCGTGGATGTCGGTGACGGGCACCGGCTCCATGGTCATGCCCTCGAAGTAGGGCGGGTTCTGGACGTAGGTCGAGCGGTCGTCCCAGTCGTAGGTCAGGCCGCCGGAGACGGCGATCTTCTGCCAGTGCTCGTCGCCCTTGAAGACGTCGGCATAGCGGGTCTCGAACATGTCGCGGGTGACGGTGGCGCGGACGATCTCGGCGATCTCCTGCGTCGTCGGCCAGATGTCCTTCAGGAAGACGTCGTTGCCGTCATGATCCTTGCCGAGCGATTCCGTCGTGATGTCGACGAACATCGAGCCGGCGATGGCGTAGGCGACGACCAGCGGCGGCGAGGCCAGGTAGTTGGCGCGCACGTCCGGATTGACCCGGCCCTCGAAGTTGCGGTTGCCCGACAGGACGGAGCAGGCGACGAGGTCGTTCTGGGTGATCGCCTCGGAGATCGCCTCCGGCAGCGGGCCGGAATTGCCGATGCAGGTGGTGCAGCCATAGCCGACGAGGTTGAACCCCATCGCGTCGAGGTCCTTCTGCAGGTCGGCCTTCTCGAGATATTCGGTGACGACCTGCGAGCCGGGCGCGAGCGAGGTCTTCACCCAGGGCTTCACGGTGAGGCCCTTGGCGTGCGCCTTGCGGGCGACGAGGCCGGCGGCGACCAAGACGTTCGGGTTGGACGTGTTGGTGCAGGAGGTGATCGCGGCGATCACCACGTCGCCGTCGGCGATGCCGTGCGTCGCGCCCTCGACGTCGTAGCGGGAGACGGCCGGGCTGTCGAAGGCACCGGTGGCCCCTTCGGAGACGAAGCGGGCCTCGTCGGCCGAGATCTTCTTCTTGTCGCCCTGCAGTTCGACGAGCGCGGTCTTGAAGGATGACGCGGCATCGGTCAGCGCGACGCGGTCCTGCGGGCGCTTCGGGCCGGCGAGCGAGGGCACGACGGTGGAAAGATCGAGCTCGAGGAAGTCGGTGAAGACCGGGTCGGTGCTGGTCTCGTCGCGGTACATGCCCTGGGCGCGCGAATAGGCTTCGACCAGCGCGATACGGTGCTTGTCGCGGCCGGTCGCCTCGAGATAGCCGATGGTGTCCTTGTCGACCGGGAAGAAGCCGCAGGTGGCGCCGTATTCCGGTGCCATGTTGGCGATCGTCGCCTGGTCTTCCAGGGTGAGGTTCGAGAGGCCCGGGCCGAAGAACTCGACGAACTTGCCGACGACGCCCTTCTTGCGCAGCATCTGCGTGACGGTGAGGACGAGATCGGTCGCCGTCGTGCCTTCCGGCAGCTTGCCCTCGACGCGGAAGCCGATGACTTCCGGGATCAGCATGGAGACGGGCTGGCCGAGCATGGCCGCTTCCGCCTCGATGCCGCCGACGCCCCAGCCGAGGACCGAGAGGCCGTTGACCATGGTGGTGTGCGAATCGGTGCCGACGAGGGTGTCGGGATAGGCGATGGTCTCGCCGTTCTCTTCCTTGATCCAGACGGTCTGCGCGAGATATTCGAGGTTCACCTGATGGCAGATGCCGGTGCCGGGCGGCACGACGCGGAAGTTCTGGAAGGCTTCCGAACCCCAGCGCAGGAAGGTGTAGCGCTCGCCGTTGCGGTCGTACTCGACGTCGACGTTCTTCTTGAACGAGTCGGCCTGGCCGAAGAAGTCGACCATCACGGAGTGGTCGATGACGAGGTCGACCGGCACCAGCGGGTTGACCTTCTTGGGGTCGGCGCCGAGCTGGCGGGTGGCATCGCGCATCGCCGCGAGATCGACCACGGCGGGCACGCCGGTGAAGTCCTGCATCAGCACGCGGGCGGGGCGGTAGGCGATCTCGTGCCCAGCCTTGCCGCGGTCGTCGACCCAGTTGGCGCAGGCGCGGATGTCATCGGCCTTGACGGTGCGGCCGTCTTCGTTGCGCAGGAGGTTCTCGAGGATGACCTTCATCGAGAACGGCAGGCGGGAGGCGCCGGTGAGGCCGTTGCGCTCGGCTTCCTGCAGATCGAAGTAGATGTAGGGCTTGCCGTCGACGTGGAGCGTCTTGCGGCATTTGAAGCTGTCTGGGTGCGACACGGGCGTCATTCCTTCCCGAACTGGATGATTGTCCGAAAGGCGAACGCCTGCTCGCGCCAAAGATGCGCCTGAAGGTGCGGGTACGACCATTTCCGCATGTCCGCCCCGAAACCCACCGGTGCCAGATGGGGATTCTCTCTTCGGCGCTAACGTTCCACCCCGGTCGCTGGTGTGGTTGCGGCCCTTATAGGCAAGTTTGTAACGGCTATAAAGGGCGTTGCACCGCGGAATAGGCGATTATCCGCAGGGCCCGGCCGATAGCGAAAGCCCCGCGCCATGCTGGACGCCCCGGCGCGATTGCGGCAAAGCATCGGGCATGATCGCTGGCTGCTTCCCTTCGATGTCGCACGACCCCCACCGTTCCGCGGCCGCCCGCGCCGGAGATCGCTTCCGTCCGAATCGCTGCGTCGCCCCGCTGATCGAGGCCAGGGTTTCGTGAGGCTCGTCGCCACAACCCTTTCGGCCGCGCGCGGCGGCACGGTGATCGTCGGGCCGCTCGATTTCACCCTCGCCGCCGGAGAGGCGCTGCTGGTGACCGGAGCGAACGGGGCGGGCAAGTCGACGCTCCTGCGCACGCTCGCCGGCCTCTTGCCGCTCGCCGGCGGCACGCTGACGGTCGAGGGGATGGCGACCTCCGACGGGGAGGCGGCTAGGCGCACCGGCGAGGTCGCGCATTTCCTCGGCCACCGCAACGCGATGAAGCCGACGCTCTCGGTCGGCGCCAACCTCCGCTTCTGGCAGCGTTTTCTCGGCGGCCCCGCGCTGTCGATCCCCGCGTCGCTTTCCGCAGTCGGCTTGCCCGACGTCTCGGGTCTCCCCTTTGGCTACCTCTCCGCAGGCCAGCAGCGGCGGGCCTCGCTGGCGCGTCTCTTGGCGGTGCGCCGGCCGCTGTGGATCCTCGACGAGCCGACGGCGGCGCTCGATGCGGTTTCGCAAGAACTGTTCGCCGAACTCCTCGCCGCCCATGTCGCCGGCGGCGGCATGGCGATCGCCGCGACGCACCAGCCGCTCGGCGCGGGCATGCGCGAACTGCATCTTGCACCGAGGGTTCCGCTGCCCGCCGGGGCCGTGCTCAGCCCGGCCGACCTTGCCGCCGCCGAGGGCTGGCTGTGATCGCGCTCTTCCGCCACGACCTGCGGCTCGCCTTCGCCGGCGGCGGCGGCGCGACTACCGGCGTCATCTTCTTCCTTGCGGTTATCGCCACGGTGCCTTTCGGCATCGGCCCCGACTTGAACCTCCTCGCGCGCATCGGCCCCGCCATCCTCTGGATCGGCGCGCTGCTCTCGGCGCTGCTGACGCTCGACCGACTGTTCCAGGCCGATCGCGAGGACGGCACGCTCGACCTTCTCGTGATGGGCGACACGCCGCTGCCGCTGGTGGTTCTGGCCAAATGCCTGGCGCACTGGGCGGCGAGCGGCTTGCCGCTGGTGCTGGCGACGCCGGTGCTCGGCCTGTTCCTGGCGCAGGAGCCGCTTGCCATGGGCGCGGTGATGCTGACCCTCCTCGTCGGCACCCCCGCGATCACGCTGATCGGCGCCGTCGGCGCGGCGGTCGCGGTCGCCCTGCCGCGCGGGGGGCTTCTCGTCTCGGTGCTGGTGCTGCCGCTGGCGATCCCGGTGCTGATCTTCGGCGTCTCGGCGAGCTATGCCGCCGTCAACGAGCCCGATCCCTTCCTGCCGCCGCTGATGATCCTCGGCGCGCTGACGCTGTTCTTCGCCGTGCTGGGCCCTATCGCGGCGGCCGCGGCCCTGAAGCACGGGGGCGACTGACCTTACTGTGGCGAGGGGAACAGCGGCGATCGACTCGCGTCACCGCGGCGACGGGGCCACCGCGGCAGCCGGCATCGTCCGGCGAGTCGCCGGGTCCGTGGTCTCCCGGCACAGGCGAGATCCCCGCGCGTTCACCCAAATGTCTATTTGCGCGGCATTTGCACTGCTTCTAAAGTAACGGCATGACCGACCTCTCCGCGACCCCCGGCCGCTTCGCCCTCCTTGCCAATCCGACGCGCTTCCTGGCTTTGTCCGGGGCGGTGCAGCCTTGGCTGTACGGCCTGACGGTGGCGGCGCTCGCGGCCGGTCTCTATCTCGGCCTCACCGCGCCCGACGACTACCAGCAAGGCGCGACGGTGAAGATCATGTTCATCCACGTGCCCTTCGCCTGGCTCTCGATGATGGCCTGGACGGTGATGTCGGTCTCGGCGCTCGGCACGTTGGTCTGGCGCCATCCGCTGGCCGACGTCGCGGTGAAGGCGGCAGCGCCGATCGGTGCCGTGTTCACGGCGCTCGCGCTGATCACCGGCTCGATCTGGGGCCGTCCTATGTGGGGCACCTGGTGGGTGTGGGACGCCCGGCTGACCTCGGTCTTCATCCTGTTCCTGATGTATCTCGGGCTGATCGCGCTGACCCGGGCGCTGGACGATCCCGGCCGCTCGGCGCGCGCGGCGGCGATCCTGGTGCTGGTCGGCTTCGTCAACATCCCCATCATCAAGTTCTCGGTCGACTGGTGGAACACGCTGCACCAGCCGGCAAGCGTCATGCGCGCGGGCGGGCCGTCGATGCCGGCAGTCTTCCTGTGGCCGCTGTTGTTCTCGGCCATCGGCTTCACGCTGCTGTTCTTCGCGCTCCACCTCACAGCGATGCGCACGGAAATCCTGCGCCGCCGCGTTCGCGCGCTGACGAAACTGTCGCTGCGCGCCGCCGACGCCTGAACGGATCTTATCCCATGCAGAACGACTATTTCGGCTTCATCGCCTCGGCTTACGGCATATCCGCGCTGGCGCTGATCGGCCTTGCCGCTTGGGTGTTCCTCGACGCCCGCGCCCGCCGCACAGAGATCGCAGCGCTCGAGGCGAGCGGGCTGCGCCGGCGTTCGTCGCGCGGGCCATCGAACGGGCCCTCGGCATGAGCGGCGACGCGCTGCCGGTCCGCCGCCGGCGTCCCTCGCTCCTCGTCCTCCTGCCGTTCCTCCTGTTCACGGGCCTTGCCGGCCTGTTCCTGTTCCAGCTGGTCTCCGGCCATGATCCGCAGGAGATTCCCTCAGCACTGATCGGGTCACCCGCGCCGCCGACCGACCTGCCGCCGCTCGACGGCATGACGCTCGCCGACGGCGCGCCGGTGCCCGGCCTCAATCTCGCCAACAGCGACGGGCGGCCGATGCTCGTCAACATCTTCGCCTCCTGGTGCGGGCCGTGCCGGCAGGAGCACCCGGTGCTGATGGAGCTCGCCAAGGACAAGCGCTTCCGGCTGGTCGGCATCAACTACAAGGACCAGCCCGATAACGCCCGCCGCTTCCTCGGCGGCCTCGGCAATCCCTATGCCGCCATCGGCACCGACGTCTCCGGCCGCACCGGCATCGACTGGGGCGTCTATGGCGTGCCCGAAACCTTCCTGGTCTCCGCCGATGGCAAGATCCTCTGGAAGCAGACGGGCCCGTTCAGCCCGGAGGATGTGTCGGAAAAGCTCTACCCGGCGCTGCAGAAGGTGCTGGCGGCGGGCGGCAAGGGCGCGGCCGGCTGAGCGATTGTCCGGTGTCTCTGCCATCCATCTTTGCTATTCTGGCGATGTTTGGCGAAGGAGACTTCCATGGGAGACATGCAGGCGATCGGGCTGGGCGCCCATTTCGAAAGCTTCATCGACCGGCAAACCGAATCCGGCCGCTACGAGAATGCACGCGACGTTCTCGTTGCGGCGCTCCGTCTTCTGGAGCGGGAGGAAGCGAAGCTGGATTGGCTCCGCCAAGAGATTGCCAAGGGCGAGGCCAGCGGCCCGGCGGTGCCCTTCGATCTCGATGAGTTTCTGGCGGAGATGGAACTGGAGACGAAGGACGCGCCGTGAGCCCGGTCCAGTTCCTGCCCGAGGCGCGCGCCGATCTCCAGGACCTCCACCGTTTCCCGCGACGCCATTTTGGCCCAGCGCAGGCCGATGTCTACGTCACCCATATTTCGCAGATCTGCTCTCTGATCTCCGACGGCTATCCCGGTTCACGGAACGAGTCGGCAACGCAGCCGGGTCTCTTCTCACACCGTGTGCGGGCGCACCGAGCGTTCTTTCGCCGGGGACCGGATGGCGGACTGATCGTCGTCTGCATTCTTCACGACGCCATGAATTTCGAGGACCATCTGTAGCCGCATGCTTGATCCCGCCTTCACCACCCGCATCCCCGACGGCGACAACCAGCCGCGGAAGATCTGCGATCATTGCGGCTTCACCGCCTACGAGAACCCGAAGATCGTCGTCGGCTCGGTCGTCAGGCATGAGGGCAAGATCCTCCTCTGCCGCCGGGCGATCGCGCCGCGAGAGGGGTTCTGGACGATCCCGGCCGGCTACATGGAGCTGAACGAGACGCCGGAGGATGGCGCACGCCGCGAGGCCTTCGAGGAGGCGACAGCGCAACTGCGGATCGAGCGGCTGCTGGCGGTCTATTCGGTGCCGCGCATCAGCCAAGTCCAGCTGATCTATCGCGCGACGCTGGAGACGCCCGGAATCGCCGCCGGCGTCGAAAGCCTCGAGGTGGCGCTGTTCGAGCCGAATGACATCCCGTGGGACGATCTCGCCTTCCCCTCGGTGCACTGGGCGCTGCGCCACGACATCGCGGCGGAGGAGGGCGCGTCGCCGGTGCCTTTCGGCAATCCGGATGACGCCACCGGAGACCGCATGCCCGACGGCCGGCTGCTGCCGACCGGCGAGTTCTAGGGCACTCTCCGGCATCTTGCACCAAGCGCGGTGCAAGATGCCGGGCGTCAGCCGTCAGGCGACGGCTTCTTCCGTGGTGCGGCGAACCTGCGCCGTAAGCTCTGCCGGCAGGTTCAACTTGGTGGCCAGCTGGTCGAGATAGGCCTTTTCGGCTGGATGATCGGGATCGATGGCGAGCAGCGAGGCGGTGTAGATCTCGATCGCCGCTTCCGGCGTCGTCGCGCCGGCGACGAGATCATCGATCGACAGCGGCTTGCGCATCTCGTCCATGACGAAGCCCTTCTCCTCCGCGTCGAGGCCGAGATCGTCGATCCGCCCGAAGATCGCCTCCTGCTCGCCGGCATCGATATAGCCGTCGGCCTTCGAAGCCGCGATCATCGCCGAGAGCATCAACCGCGCGCGGGCATCCTCCTGGCCTTCGGGAAGGAAGGCAGTGCCGGAGGGAGCCGGCAGTTCGCCGGCGGCCGTCGGCGCCGCGATCTGCGGCAGCGGCGAGGCGCCGGGCAGGGCCGGGCGGGCATTGTTGGCCTGATAGGTCTGGTAGGCCTTATAGGCGAGGCCTGCGACGACGGCGGCGCCGCCGAGCTTCAGCGCGGTGCCGCCCATCTTGGCGACGCCCTTGCCGCGGAACAGCTGTGAGGCAAGGCCGCCAGCAAGGCCCCCCGACAGCGCCGAGGCGCCATGGGTGCGGATCAGCCCGCCGATCGTATCCTGGAGGGAGCCGCCGCCGGAGCCGCCGCCGCCGCCCAGCAGGCCGCCGACGCCTGAGAGCGGACCGCCTTGGCTCTGCCGGTTGTCCGGGTTGCCGCCTTGGCCCGGCGCGCCGGGGGTGCCGAGGAACTGGCCGAGAAGCTTCTGCACGTCGAACATCGAGAATCCTTGCGATGAGGGCGATTGGATCCGATATCGGGACGCCTCCACCGCTTCGCAATGGTCGGGACCCGGCTTCCTGCGCCAAAACGACGCGGTCACCGGATCGCCGGTCTCGCCGGTCATTTCTTCGGTTTGACGTATTCCTTGACCAGCGGCTCGGTCGCGTGCCGCTGCAGCAGCGGGATCTGGAACAGCATGAAGGCCATGGTGATCGGCATGGTCGCCCAGACCTTGAAACCGGCCCAAAAGTCCGTCGAGAAATTGCGCCAGACGATTTCGTTGATGACAGCCATCGCCAGGAAGAAGATGCCCCAGCGCAGCGTCAGCTTGCGCCAGCCGGCATCGTCGAGCTTGAACGCCTGGTTGAAGACGTAGCCGAGCAATGGGCGCCCGAAGAGAAGGCCGCCGAGCAGGATCACCGCAAACAGCGTGTTGACGATGGTCGGCTTCATCTTGATGAAGGTCTCGTTCTGCAGCCAGAGCGTCAGCCCACCGAACACCACGACGAAGAAGCCGGAGACCAGCGGCATGATCGGCAGCGTGCGCGTCAGCGCCCAGGACACCGACAGCGCGATGATCGTGGCGGCCATGAACAGAGCGGTGGCGATGAACAGCGGCCCGCCGAGCTCGGCCAGCGCCGGAAAATGCCCGGCCAGCCACTCGCCGCGCGAATTGGCGAAGAAGAACACCACCAGGGGCCCAAGCTCGAGTGCGAACTTCAGCAGCGGGTTGATCTGCTTCTCCTCCGGCGCGTTCGGGGAGCCTTCGATCAGATGGTCGGCCATGGAAAATTCCTCTTTGTCCTGCCGCTAGAGCCGGAAGACGACGGATGTGAGGCTTCTGCCCCCTCCGTGTCGCGTTTCTCGGATGTCTCATGCCAGTCTGCGTCGGTCTTGTCTTGCCTTCGAACGAAGACGGCGCACGGGTATTTCGAACTTCCAACCCAACTTTGAAGCAAGGCGCGGTGTGCTTGACCCCATGTCGTGTCTGCGCGACAAATGGCAATGGAAGTCAGGCGGCTTGCAGAGTTCGATCGCTGGATATCGAGGCTCCGAGACAGTACCGCCGTGCTGAGGATCACCCGCCGGATCGCGCGTCTTGAACAAGGGCTTCTCGGCGACGTGAAAGCCGTCGGCGACGGCCTGATGGAGGTGCGGATCGATCACGGACCTGGCTACCGCCTGTACTTCGCACGGCGGGGAAGCATTCTCATCATCCTGCTGTGCGGTGGTGACAAGAGCACGCAGCAGCAGGACATCCTGCGCGCCAGACTGCTGGCACGGGACATCGAGGAGTAACGCCATGGCAGACAAGATCCGGGTGGACGACCTGCCGAAATGGGACGCTGCCGATTATCTGGCTACGCCGGAAGCGCAGGCCGAGTACCTGTCCATGGTCATGGAAGACGGCGATGCCGGCGAGATCCGGGCAGCCTTGAGCGCCATCGCCCGGGCGCGGGGCATGGCGCAGGTCGCCGACGACTGCGATATCAACCGCCAGAGCCTCTATGCGTCCCTCGGCAAGGACGGCAATCCCGCTTTCCAGACCATCCTGAAGGTGATCCGGTCACTTGGAATGACCTTGTCGGCTAAGACCAGCGACGCATCAAGTCCCGTTGAGGAAGACTTTGGCACGCGTTGACGCCCCTCGTCAGGCGGTCCGCCCCGCGATCGCCGTCGCGAAATCCCGCGCCTTAAACGGCTCGAGGTCGTCGATGCCCTCGCCGACGCCGATGAAGTAGACCGGCAGTTTGAACTTCGCCGCGATGGCGACGAGGATGCCGCCGCGGGCGGTGCCGTCGAGCTTGGTCATCACCAGCCCGTTGACGCCCGCGACATTGCGGAAGATCTCGACCTGGTTGAGAGCGTTCTGGCCGGTGGTGGCATCGAGCGTCTGCAGCACGGTATGCGGCGCATCCGGCTCGCGACGCTGTAGGACGCGGACGATCTTCTCGAGCTCTGCCATCAGCTCGGTGCGGTTCTGCAGCCGGCCGGCGGTGTCGATGATGAGGACGTCCGAGCCGTTCTCGACCGCCGCATCGTAGGCTTCGTAAGCCAGACCAGCGGCGTCGGCGCCGATCGCCTTGGCGATGACGGTCGAGCCGGTGCGCTCGCCCCAGATTTTCAGCTGCTCGACCGCCGCGGCGCGGAACGTGTCGCCGGCGCAGAGCGTCACCTTCAGGCCGCCGCGCGTCAGCTTGGCGGCGAGCTTGCCGATCGTCGTCGTCTTGCCGGTGCCGTTGACGCCGACCACCAGGATGACGTGCGGCTTCTTCTCGAGGTCGAGCTCCAGCGGCACGGCGACCGGTCGCAGCGTTGCCTCGACCTCGTCGGCGAGAATCGAACGGACCTCGTCGCCCGAAATCTCCTTGCCGAAGCGCCCCTCTGAAAGGCGATCGGTGATGCGCAGCGCCGTCTCGACGCCGAGATCGGCCTGGATCAGCACGTCCTCGAAATCCTGCAACGTCTCCTCGTCGAGCCGGCGCTTGGTGAAGAGCGCGGTGATCGAGCCGGACAGCTGACTCGACGAGCGCGCGAGGCCCTCGCGCAGCTTCTCGAACCAGGGAACGCGGACGGCTGGCGTGACAGGGGCGGTCGCTGCCGCCTCGCGTAGCCGGAAGCCGGCGTCGGGCGCCACCACGCGGGCCGCCCCGGTGCCGATGGCGGCCGGCAACGTGTCGTCGGGCGCATCCGGCAGGGGAGCGTCGGGCTCCAGCCAGGAAAAGTCGGCCTCTTCCTCGGCCTCCGGCAGCGGCGCATCCGGCGCGAGGAAGGAGAAATCCTCATCCGAAGACGGTGCCGGTCGGGCGGCGGTCAGGTCCCCGGCGATCTCGCTCGCGGTCTCCGGCGCCGCGTCAAGGGCGGTTTCGCCGGCGAGGGTGCTGGCAGCGGGAATGTCCTCCGCCGTCGCACGGCCGTCGACATCCAAGGCCGCGGCGTTGGCGGCGACGACATCGGTCCCGGCTTCAGGGGCGCTCGCATCGGCATCGACCACGGGCGCGTCGGCATCGAGCCAGGAGAAGTCCGCTTCCGGCTCCGGCGCATCGGCCGACAGCCATTCCGGCTCGTCCGCTGGGAGAACGACAGCCTCGTCCGCCTCGGCGGCCGAAATGGGCGCCGCGGCCGGCACGGGCTCGGCAATATCCTCCGGCGTAGGGCTTGCGGCCGTCTCTGGGGCTGGCTCAGGGGTCAGTTCAGGGGACGGCGTGGCGGCCTGCGCTGCCGCCGGCAGCATGTCCGAGGCGGACCGCGGTGCACTACCGTCGCTTGCCTGTTCAAGAGCCGTGCTGGGGCCAGTCTCCGTTGGTGCCAGCTCGTCCGGCAGACGGGCCGATGCTTCTTCGGCGGCCGGGACCGGCGCCGGGGCGGCGGCCGCCCCCGCCCGATCGGCCTCGCTGCCGAAGGAGAAGACGCGCCGGAAGAAGCCTTTTTTCTCTAGCATATCGTCTCGAAGTCCCATCCTGCGCCCGGGGGCGCGCTTGCGGTCGATGTCACCGCTGCTGTGCAGAACGCACTACAGCATGCCGGCCGGCTTGGCAGCCCTTCAGGCCGGCAGCGCCGTCAGGCGAACGCCGTCATGCGCCATGAATTTGGCCTCGACGATCTCGCCGGGGGTGCCGAAGTCGAGGCTGCAGGGGGTGAAGTCCGGCAGCCGCCCCCTGTTCCCGCGCTCCACGAGAACGCTGCCATGCTGCCCGACCTTGGCGTCGAGGTGCCGGTTGAGCGCGTCCGTCCCCAGCGCCCGAAGCCGCGAAGCGCGCTCGGCGACCACCTTCTGCGGCAGCTGCGGCATGCGGGCGGCGGGCGTCCCCTCACGCGGCGAGAACGGGAAGATGTGGAGATAGGTCAGCCCACACTCGGCCACCAGCGCCAGCGAGTTCTCGAACATCGCCTCGGTTTCGGTCGGGAAGCCGGCGATGATGTCGGCGCCGAAGACGATGTCCGGCCGGCTCGCGCGAATGTCCGCGCAGAAGCCGATGGCGTCGGCGCGGGTGTGCCGGCGCTTCATCCGCTTCAGGATCATGTCGTCGCCCGCCTGCAGCGAGAGATGGAGATGCGGCATCAGCCGGGTCTCGCTGCCGATCGCCTGCACCAGTTCCGAGTCCGCCTCGACGCTGTCGATCGACGAGAGTCGCAGCCGCGCGAGATCCGGCACGCGCTTCAGGAGGGCGGCGACCAGCGTTCCGAGCCGCGGCGCGCCCGGCAGGTCGGCGCCATAGCTGGTCAGGTCGACGCCCGACAGCACCACTTCGTTCGTGCCGGCATCGACCAGCCGCCGGACCTGGTCGACCACCGCGCCCATCGGCACCGAGCGCGAATTGCCGCGGCCGAAGGGGATGATGCAGAAGGTGCAGCGGTGGTCGCAGCCGTTCTGCACCTCGACGATCGCCCGCGCGCGGCCCTCGATCGCGTCGACCATGTGGCCGGCGGTCTCCGTCACGCTCATGATGTCGTTGACGCGGATCTTCTCCGACGCCGACACGCCGAAATCGGGGAGGGCGGCATAGCTCGTCCGCTGCAGCTTCTCGGCATTGCCGAGGACGGCATCGACCTCGGCCATATCTGCGAAACCCGCGGGATCCGTCTGCGCCGCGCAGCCGGTGACGACGATGCGCGCTTCCGGCCGCTCGCGGCGGATCTTGCGGATCGCCTTCTTCGCCTGCCGCACGGCCTCGGAAGTCACGGCGCAGGTGTTCATCAAAATGGTGTCGGTCGCCCCGGCGGCCACCGCCTCGCGGCGCATGACCTCGCCCTCATAGGTGTTGAGCCGGCAGCCGAAGGAATGGACCTCGACGCTCATGACCGCCCGCCAAGCCTCACGCCGAAACGGTCTCGGCATCGCGCGCGAAGGCGCCGGTCGCAGGGTCGAGGCGGCCGGACCATTCCCACTCTGCGGGCCCGGTCATCACCACGCGGTCGTCGTCGCGCCAGTCGATCAGGAGATCGCCGCACGGGACCGTGACGGTCACGCGCCGTCCCGTCCGGCCGGTACGGGCGCCGGAGACCGCGGCGGCGCAAGCGGCCGAGCCGCAGGCCCGGGTCAGCCCGACGCCGCGCTCCCAGGTGCGGATGGTCATCGCATCATTTGCGGTGACGCGGGCGATCGAGATGTTGGCCCGCTCGGGAAAGATCGGGTGGTTCTCGAGGATCGGGCCGAAACGGTCGAGCGCATAGGACCAGACGTCATCGGTTACCCAGAAGATCGCATGCGGATTGCCCATCGACGCGACCGAAGGCGAGTGCAGGATCGGCGCGTCGATCGGTCCGATCTGCAACTCGATGGCGCGGGTGTCATGAAACTCCTCCGCGAGCGGAATGTCATGCCAGCCGAATTTCGGCGTGCCCATGTCGACGGAGATCAGCCCATCGGCATGTTCTTCCGCAAACAGGATGCCGGCCTTGGTCTCGAAGGTGAATGTCGGCTTGCCCAGCTCGGCCGCCATCGCCTGCACCACGCAGCGCATGCCGTTGCCGCAGGCGCCCGCTTCCGAGCCATCTGCATTGATGATCCGCACGAGCGCATCGGTGCCGTCGGTGACGGGATCGTGGATCGCCATGATCTGGTCGAACTTCGTCTCCGCCCGGCCCGCCAGCGCGATCGCGGCCGCCGGCAATATCCGCCCGCTGCGCCCGCGCAGGTCCGCGACGAGGATCTCGTTGCCGAGCCCGTTCATGCGCGCAAAGGGGACCGAGGTCCCGGGATCAGAGGCGTCTGTCATGCCGGCTATATGGCGGAAACGGCGGCCGATTACCAGTTTTCGAAACGACGGGAAGGACGCGCATCCTGCGCCTTGACTTCGATCAGATGGTCGCCGCACTTTCATCCTCGCCGAAGTCCGTCGGCGTCGTTGTCGCCGCGGTAACGGCGAGCGGTCCCGGCAGGGGCGATCCCAATCCGTGCGGCAACTGCACGACTTGCCCCGGCCAGCCCGCGACGAAGCGCTCCGCCGGCAGATCCCACCGCGCCAGCGCCTGGGACAGGCGCAGCACCGGGTCCTCCTCCGCCTCGTCGGTCAGCTGGAACGTGCCGAAATGGCTGCCGAGCGTCAGCTCTGCTTCCAGGAACCGTGCGCCGCGCACGGCCTCGTCCGGGTCCTGGTGCTGGGGGCGCATGACGGTGCGCGGCTTGTAGGCGCCGATCGGCAGCACCGCGAGCGCCGGCGGCCCGAACTTTTGCCGCGCGGCGCGGTAGTTGATCCCGCCATGGAAGCCGCTGTCGCCGACGCAGTAGATCAGCCCGGCCGGGGTCTCGAAGGCGAATGAGGCCCAGAGCGTCATTCGCCGGTCGAGCGCCCCGCGCGCCGACCAATGATGCGTCGGGTCGAGCGTCACCGCGACCGCGTCGTTCAGCACCACGCGGTCGTGCCAGTCGTGCGCCGAGACGTCGGCGCCCCGCCGAAAGCCGCGGATCAGCGTGTCGCAGCCGAGCGGCGCGATGAAGCGCGGCCGGTGCACGTCGAAGAGCCGCTGCAGCGTCGCGCTGTCCATGTGGTCGTAGTGCGAATGCGAGACACAGACGACGTCGATCTCCGGCAGGTCCTCGAAGCGGACCGCCGGCGGGTTGAACCGTTTTGGCCCGAAAGGCGCCGCGCAGCGCTCCGACCAGACGGGGTCGATGAGGATGTTCAGCCCGCCGACCTGCAGCAGGAAGCTCGCATGCCCGACCGCCACCATCCGCGCGGCATCGCCGCCGACGCGGGCCGGCGGCACATCGAGCGGCAAGGGGCTCGGCACGCTCGGCGGCCAGCGCTCCCGCTGCCCCGAGCGCTGCCACTCCCAGATCGCCTTGAGCGAGGCCGGCATCTCGCCGCCGGGGTTGAAGAAGCGGGTGCCGTCGAAATGGTCGGAGATCAGGCCGCGGTAATAGGGATTGGCGAAGGGTTTCATGGATGGCCTTAGGGATCGCCTGCTGAACATCGTGCGAGACGTCATGACAGATGGTGCCGCGCGGTGCGATCCGCAGGGGGCTTCAGATTTGCCACCGATCCCATTCGCGCACGGCCCTTCGTTTCGGTCTGCGTCGATGCCGCTCGAGTTCGGCGCGATCAAGGCCGACATCGTTCAGCAGGCGGTCATCGAGCTTGTCGAGAACGTCCTCCAGCGCTCGCGCCTCCGCATCCACCCGTAAAAATAGTGCGTCGCGCCAAAGCGCCACCCGCCGCCGCAACCCGAAAATGCTGCTGTACCATGCCATTGTCGATCCTCCGGCCGTCATCCTCGGAGCCGTGAAGGCATTTGACCAACGAGTTCCAGGCGGCCTAGTCATGACGAATACGAATACCGGGGGAGGGATGCGACAGATGGCCAACGGACTCGACAGCGACCTCCTGCGCACCTTCGTTGCGGTTGCCGACACGCTGAATTTCACCCGTGCCGGCGAGATCGTTGGGCGGAGCCAGTCTGCCGTCAGCTTGCAGATCAAGCGGCTGGAAGATGTCGTGGGGTCTGTGCTGTTCGATCGCGGACCCCGAGGTGTGGCCCTGACGGCGCAAGCCGAAATGCTGCTCGCCAATGCGCGGCGGATCATTGCCCTGATCGACGAGACCGCTGCGGCGATGCCGCTTCGGCCGCTGAACGGCCCCGTTCGGATCGGGGTCCCGGAAGAGTATAGTCACACCCTCCTACCGAAGGCGCTTGGCGTGTTTGCCAAGCTGCATCCACTGGTCGAGGTGACGGTCAAGTACGGCCAGTCTGCGGCCCACCGGCTGGCTTTCGAGGCGGGCGATCTCGATCTTGCCGTGGTGTTCGAGCCCTCAGGCAGCGTCATGGCCGAGCCGTTGATGATCGACCCTACCGTCTGGGTGACGTCATCGGTGCATTGTGTCCACGAGAACCGCCCCTTGCCTGTGGCTCTCAACGACACGCAAGGCTGGTGCCGGGCTGCGGCGCTCGCCTCGCTGCAGAAGTTGGCGGTGCCGTTCCGCATCGCCTACACCGCCGACACCAGTGGTGCGCTGCAGGCTGCCGCGACCTGCGGCCTGGCGATCGCACCGCTGTCACGAAGTCATATTCCGCATCAGTGCCGCGAGTTGACGCTGGAGGAGGGGTTCGACGTCATTGATGCATCGAGTGTCGGCCTGCTGCAGAATGCCAACTCTCGCGCTTCTGCCGTCTCTGGCATGGCCGACGCAGTCCGCGATGCGTTTACTTTGAAGCTGGGGCTGTCCTGAGGTCCACGCGTGGGCAAGTTTGACCATTGCGGCCGCGAGGGTATTGGTCAGGCTAGCAGCTGTAACCCATGCTTCTGCACGATCGCCAAGAGCTTGACCGCCGGGCCGCTTGGCTTCTTGGCACCGTTCTCCCATTTCTGGACCGTCGACGCGCTGGTGTTGAGGTAGCGCGCGAAGATCGGTTGGCTGACGTTCTGGCTTTCCCGAAGCGCCTTGATCTCGTCCGGCTCGAAGGTCGGGGGCACATCGATGCAAGTGGCGTCGAAGCTGCGAAGCGTGGCCTTGTCCATGGCCCCGACCGCATGCAGCGCCGTGGCGGACGCATGGATGGCCTCGAAGGCGTCCGACTTAAACTTCGTGGCCATTTTCGATTTCCTTCCAGTGGCCGCTGTCGATCAGTTGCTGAACCTGAAGGGGAACCAGGTTGCCATAAAGATGCGCGGCCCCATAGAGTTGTATAGCACTGCGTCCTATGGAGGCCAAGATGTCGCCGTACCACGCCCGCGCTTTTCTTGACCCTTCCGCCCAAGCGTGCTTTACGTCTCCCAAATCCGCGACTGTCCGTCCGCGAGCCGCCGACCGTGCCCCTCCCGTCGACCCCGACGAGCCGCACGGAGGTCACCATCCGCCAGCGAGTGTCGCCCGCGGATGACGCTTTGCTTTGGGCTGTCGCGGACGTTGCGGTTGCTGGTCCGTCACCACATTTCGCAAGCATCACCGGCTCCCCAGGATGCCGGCTTGCGAAGAGGACGGAAGGGAAGACATGTTCGACTCATTGCAGAACCGGCTCGGTTCGATCCTGAACGGCCTCACCGGCCGCGGCGCCCTGTCCAACGACGATGTGTCGGCGGCGCTGCGCGAGGTGCGCCGGGCGCTGCTCGAGGCCGACGTCGCGCTCGAGGTGGTCCGCTCCTTCACCGACAAGGTACGCGAGAAGGCCGTCGGCGCCGAGATCCTGAAGTCGATCAAGCCCGGGCAGATGGTCGTCAAGATCGTCCATGACGAGCTGATCGCCATGCTCGGCCAGGACCAGGTCCCGGTCGATCTCAACGCGCCGTCGCCGGTGACGATCATGATGGTCGGCCTGCAGGGCTCGGGCAAGACGACGACGTCGGGCAAGCTCGCCAAGCGCCTGACCGAGAAGCAGCGCAAGAAGGTGCTGATGGCCTCGCTCGACACGCGGCGCCCCGCCGCGCAGGAGCAGCTGCGCATCCTCGGCGAGCAGACCGGCGTTGCGACGCTGCCGATCATCGCCGGGCAGGACCCGGTCGAGATCGCCAGCCGCGCCGCGCAGGCCGCGCGCCTCGGCGGCTACGACGTCCTGATCCTCGACACCGCCGGCCGCACCCATATCGACGAGCCGCTGATGCTCGAGATGGCCGAGATCAAGGCCCGCTCAGCGCCGCACGAGATCCTGCTCGTCGCCGACAGCCTGACCGGCCAGGACGCGGTGAACCTTGCGCGTTCCTTCGACGAGCGCGTCGGCATCACCGGCATCGTCCTCACCCGCATCGACGGCGATGGCCGCGGCGGTGCGGCGCTGTCGATGCGCGCAGTCACCGGCAAGCCGATCAAGCTGATCGGCACCGGCGAGAAGATGGACGCGCTGGAGGATTTCCATCCCTCCCGCATCGCCGACCGCATCCTCGGCATGGGCGACATCGTCTCCCTCGTCGAGCGGGCGGCCGAGAACATCGACGCGGAAAAGGCCGCGGCGATGGCCAAGAAGATGCAGTCGGGCAAGTTCGACCTGAACGACCTCGCCGACCAGATCCGCCAGATGCAGAAGATGGGCGGCATGGGCGGCATGATGGGCCTGATGCCCGGCATGGGAAAGATCAAGGACCAGGTCGCCGCCGCCGGCATCGACGACAAGCTCCTGAAGCGCCAGCTGGCGATCATCTCGTCGATGACCGCGGCCGAGCGCGGCAATCCCGACCTTCTCAAGCACAGCCGCAAGAAGCGCATCGCGGCCGGCTCCGGCACCTCCTCCGCCGACATCAACAAGCTTCTCAAGATGCACCGGCAGATGGCCGACGTCATGAAGTCGATGAACAAGGGCAAGGGCGGCATGATGGGCCAGCTGATGGGCGGCCTCGGCGCCAAGCTCGGCCTCGGCGGTGGTGCCGGCGGCATGGCGGGCATGCCGGACCTCTCCAAGATGGACCCGAAACAGCTCGAGGCCATGGCCAAGATGGCCCAGTCGGGTGGCATGCCCGGCGGTATGCCGGGCCTGCCGAAGGGCTTGCCCCCCGGCTTCGGCGGCGGTGGCGGTCTTCCCGGCCTGCCCAGCGGCTTCCCAGGACTTCCGGGCCTTCCCGGCAAGAAGAAATAGCCGGTCTTTCCCGGTTTGCAGAACCTCTGACACTCAAGAACTCAACGCAAGGAACCTAAAATGCCCCTGAAGATGCGTCTCGCCCGTGCCGGCTCCAAGAAGCGCCCCTACTACCACATCGTCGTCGCCGACGCCCGCTCGCCGCGCGATGGCCGCTTCGTCGAGACCCTCGGCTCGTGGAACCCGATGCTGCCGAAGGACGCCGCCCGCGTCACCTTGAAGGAAGACCGCATCAAGCATTGGCTCGGCGAAGGCGCCCAGCCGACCGACCGCGTGCTGCGCTTCCTCGACCAGGCGGGCATCGCCAACCGTCCCGAGCGCAAGAACGAGACTAAGGGCCTGCCGGGCAAGAAGGCGCAGGAGCGCATTGCCGAGCGCGAGCAGAAGGTGATCGACGCCCGCGAGAAGGCCGAGGCTGACGCCGCCGCCGCCGCCGAGGCTGCTGCCGCTGCCGAAGCTGCCGCCGAGGAAGCCAAGAACGCCCCGGCCGAAGAGGCTGCTGCCGAGGACGAGACCCCGGCTGCCTGATCGGCTTTGCCGGAAGATTCTTTCGGCTGAATAAAACCGGCTGGGTGAACCACCCGGCCAAGTGAACAATGAGTGAGCGGCGCCTTCGGGCGCCGTTTGCGTTTGGGTGCTTAGTCGCCCGAGGACGCGGCATCCATCCGTGCGGCCAGCCGCAGGATCTCGTTCACCCGCTCTTCCCAGTCCGGGCTTTCCGCCAGATGATCAAGCAGATCGACGTCGAGGGCGAGTTCCACGCGCCGCTTGGGGCGGGCGAGCCGAACCTCGCGGCTCTCGTCGAATTCCATCGGCGGGTTGTCGGGGTCCGTCAGCGCCACCACGGTCATGCCGAGATCTTCCGCCCAGCTGATCTCGTCCAGCTGCCGACTTGCCGTCTGCTGGGCCAGTGCGCGGGCATCAGCGTGACGCGGGGTGGTCGACATAGCGCCTTTTCTCCCTGGCATTGTCCTTGCGCAACGAGATGATCCTCGTTTTCCCGGCGCGGCCGGCGCAGCTCAGGCAGCACGATCATGCTAATTTCCGGCCCTCGGTGGCAACGCCGACTTGACGAGCCGGACAACTCCTCGCAGACGTTCGCTCTCGCCTTACAAGCCCCGTCATCCTCGATCGGATTGCCCCGTGCCAGACGCCAAGTTCCCGAAAAACCCCATCCTGCTCGGCGTCGTCGGCGGGGCGCACGGGATCAAGGGGGAGGTGCGGATCAAGTCCTTCACCGAGAATCCTACCGACATCAAGGCCTATGGCCCGCTCGTCGACGCCAAGGGCAACACCTATACGATCCGCTCCGCGCGCATCCAGAAGAACGTGGTGGTGGTGACGATCAACGAGATCTCCGACCGCAACGGCGCGGAACTCCTGAACGGCACCGAGCTCTTCGTCGACCGCAGCGCGCTGCCGGAGGACGACGCGGACGCGTTCTACCAGTCCGACATGGTCGGCATGACCGTCGAGACGACGGACGGGCAGCCGGTCGGCACCGTCATCGCCTTCCATGATTTCGGCGCCGGCGAGGTGGTCGAGATCAAGCCGGAGCGCGGCTCTTCGGTGATGATCCCGTTCTCGGAGGCCGCCGTGCCCGAGATCGACGTTGAGCGCCGGGTGATGATCGTCGAGCCGCTGGCGGCCGGCCTCGTCTCCACCCCGGACGAGGACGAGGCGGAAGCGCGCGCGGCGGCGGAGCAGGAGGAGAAGTGAGCTTTCGCGCCACCGTCCTGACGCTCTACCCCGAGATGTTCCCGGGGCCGCTCGGCGTCTCGCTCGCCGGGCGGGCGCTGGAGCGCGGCGACGTGACGCTCGAGACCGTGCAGATCCGCGACTTCTCGGTCGGTCGCAACCGCATGGTCGACGACACGCCGTCCGGCGGCGGCGCCGGCATGGTGCTGCGTGCCGACGTGCTCGGCCGGGCGATCGACCATGCCGCTCCCGAGGGTGACGAGCGCCCGCGGCTCCTGATGAGCCCGCGCGGCCGGCCGCTGACGCAAGGTTTTGTCCGCGAGCTCTCCGCCGGCCCGGGCGCGGTGATCGTCTGCGGGCGCTTCGAGGGCGTCGACGAGCGGGTGATCGAGGGGCGGGGCCTTCGGGAGGTTTCGATCGGCGATTACATCCTCTCCGGCGGCGAACTCGGCGCGCTGGTGCTGCTCGATGCCGTCGTGCGGCTGCTGCCGGGCGTCATGGGCAACGCCCAGTCCGGCGAGACCGAGAGTTTCGAGACCGGCATGCTGGAGCACCCCCACTACACCCGCCCGGCGGAATGGGAAGGGCGCAGCATTCCCGCGGTGCTGACCTCGGGCGACCACGGCGCGGTCGAGCGCTGGCGCCGGGCGCAAGCCGAGCAGCTGACGGCCGAGCGCCGACCGGACCTCCTGAAGGGCTGACGCCGCGCTTTCTCCGGCGGATCGCACCCCTCTCTCAGCGCGCTGTCAGAACGTCCGCGGAATCGCGCCCTTCCCAACTCGACAAACCGCCCCCTTCCGTGTAAGGCACGCGCGTTCCTCAGAATAACTTGACCGTATCGACGGCCATGACCGGGACACCCGGCATGAAACAAAGAGAGGCTCACGCCCATGAACATCATTGCTGAACTGGAAGCTGCTGAGGTCGCGCGCATTGCGGCAGTCCGCACCATCCCGACCTTCTCCCCTGGCGACACGCTGCGCGTCAACGTTCGCGTCACGGAAGGCACCCGCACCCGCGTGCAGGCCTACGAGGGCGTCTGCATCGGCCGCGCCGGCGCCGGCATCCAGGAAAACTTCACCGTCCGCAAGATCTCCTACGGCGAGGGCGTCGAGCGCGTCTTCCCGATGTACTCGCCGATGCTCGAGAGCGTCGAAGTGGTCCGCCGCGGCCGCGTCCGCCGCGCCAAGCTCTATTACCTGCGCGATCGCCGCGGCAAGTCGGCCCGTATCGTCGAGGCCACCAACGTTCGCGCCCGCAAGCTGAACGACGACGCCCGCCAGATCGTCATCAACGAGAAGGCCAAGGCCGACGCCGTGAAGGCCGAAGCCCGCCAGGCGACGCTCGATGCCGCCGCCGCCGAGGCCAACGCCAAGGAAGCCGCTGCCGCCGAGGCTGCTGCCGCCAAGGACAGCGCCGCCGAGTAAGATCGGTACGGCTCGAAACCACCTTGAAAAGCGGCCTCCGGGCCGCTTTTTTTATGCCGGGTTCTGGGGAGGATCGACATGGATGCGTTCGCTGCGGCCAATCTGAAGAACTGGGACGAGCGGGCGGGTCTCCACGCCAGCGACACCACCGGCTCCTACCGCATTGCCGCGGTGCTGGCCGGCGGGTCGAGCCTCCACGCCATCGAGGCGGCCGAGATCGGCGATCTCGCAAACCGCGACGTCGTGCACCTGCAATGCCATATCGGCCTCGACACGCTGTCGCTGAAGCATCTTGGCGCCGCCTCCGTCACTGGCCTCGACTTCTCGCCGGCCGCGATCGCCGCCGCCCGCGATTTTGCCGCGCAAGCGGGCACCGAGGCGCGGTTCGTCGAGGCATCGGTCGATGCGGCGGTCGAGGTCCTGGGCGCCGCGCAGTACGACATCGCCTTTGTTACCTGGGGCGCGATCAACTGGCTGCCTGATCTCGGCGCGTGGGCGCGCGTCGTTTCGGCTCTGCTGCGGCCGGGCGGCAAACTCTATCTGCTCGAGAGCCATCCGGTGATGAACCAGATGGTGGCCGAAGACGGGCGGCTGTCCATCGGCTTCGACTGGCAGACGCCGCCGGAGGCACCGCTCGCCTTCGACGAAGTCACCACCTATACCGGCGACACGCGCCAGATCCAGAACACCCGCAACTATGAGTGGCTGCATCCGCTCGGCGACGTCGTCGGCAGCGTGCTCGGCGCGGGGCTTCGGCTGGATTTCCTGCATGAGCACGACCAGATCGCCTGGCGCGCCTTCCCCGGCATGATCGAGACCGGCGAGGACCTCTTCAGCCTCCCCGACGGCATGCCGAAAATTCCGCTCGCCTTCTCGCTGCAGGCGACAAAGCCCGCCTGAAGCACCGTAAGACCGGCGGGTTTCAGCAGCGGGCTGATGTCCCATTTTCGCCGCCTCTGAGTGTCGCAAGCCTCAACGATCGTCATCCTCGGCCGCGGCCGGGGATCCATGCCGCCGCGCTATCGGCTCTGCTTCAGATGAGGAAGAACTTTCCTTCACCGCCGAACCCTCTTTCAGGCCTCGGCATGGGTCCCCGCGCTTCGCGCGAGGATGACGAATTTTTGGGGCTGTGACAGCATCAGGATCTCTTCGACCCGCTCCAGTTCACCAGTTCATCGAAGCGTCAGGCATGAAAAAACCGGCCGCCTTTCGGCGACCGGTCTCTGTTGCACCCGAAGCGAGGTTAGCGCGACTTCTTGTAGAGCTTCGAGGCGATCTCGAACATTTCCTCCGGCGCGTAGTCCGGGGTGAAGGCCGAGGGAACGCCGGTCAGCTGGTGGATCTTTCCGCCTTCCGGATGGCCCTCGACAACCTCAAGCTCGCCCTGGGGGTCGCCTGGCAGTGCCATTTCGCCATTGCCCCAGATGCCCGCCATGTCCTTGTAGTCGTTCGGCGAGAACGTGTAGAGGCGGCGGTGCGAGCCCTCGTCGAGGTACTTCTGGCATTCCGGGATCTTCGACAGGTCGATGTTCGGCGTCGGCAGGAAATCCTTGATCTTCACGCCGGTGATCTTCTCCAGCGCCAGCGCGTAGGCATGTGCGTGTACCGAGCCGCGCACCAGGAGATAGCCGCAGACCTCGCGGCCGGTTGGGTCGGTCAGCGTCTCGTAGACCCTGAGCTTGTGCAGACGCGCGCCGCATTCGAGGTGGAAGTTGTGCAGGAGATCGACCACGACATTGCCGGTGGTGGTGATGAAGTCGTTGTTCCACGACGCGCCGTTCGAATTGACGGGCATCGCGCCGCCGGCGCCGGAGAGGAAGGCGGCGGCGAGGCGGATGTCCTTCATGTCCTCGAAGGGAGCGCCGGAAATATCGCCGCCATCGCCCATGTCGCCGTCCTTCTTGTCCGGCCCGTTGTTCAGCATGGCGACACCGTTCGACACCAGCTCAACATGGCCGAGCTCTTCGGCGGTGATCGAGGCGACGAGGCTGTAGAACGGCTTCAGCTTGTCCTTGGAACGGAAGTTGAAGCTCTGGAACATGTAGTTGCCGAGCGTCGACATCTCGCCGTACTTGCCGCCGAGCAGTTCCTGCAGCGCTGCTGCCGCATTCGGATCCGCCCGCTTCGGCGCCGGCAGTTCGGCCTGTAGCTTATCAATGCGCATGAACATGGGAGATCTCCGGGTTGGGAATGACTAAAATCAATCCCAGCTTGGAGCGGCCGTTCCCAAATAACGGCGCGGTTCAGGCTAACGAGCGTTATCGCACAAAGTATCTCATCCGTTGTTGTGCTTGAGTTTGTCTGAGATCGCGACCGCATCGCGTCGCGATGACATAACCATCTCCGTAGTCGGTGCTGAGTAACATTTGTTGTCGGAAGCGTTCGCTCGCTCAATTTACGTTTCGGACCGCGCGGTTGATTCCCTGTCCATGTCATACGCATGCAGGCTTGTGAAAGCCGGTAGCCATCCCTCCCGCCTGATCATCCAAAGCTCATATGTCGGCGCGAACTGGTCCGTCTTATTCAGTGCTCCAAGACTGACCTCGACCTCGTCGCCGCTGCGCCCGAACACGGACGAACCGCAGTTCGAGCAGAATGATCTCCCCATGAATGTTCGCGTTTCGCCTGTAATCGTCACCGCGTCCGCCGGGAAGATGGCCGAGGCGTTGAACAGCGAGCCGGACTGCTTGCGGCAGTCGAGGCAGTGGCAAAGGCCGACGCGGTAGGGCTCTCCCGTTGCCGTGAGGCGCACGTTGCCGCAGAGACATCCGCCGGTGACCTGATTCATGCTGCGTTTCCTCCCGCCACCACCATCGGTACCACAATTAAGCCAGCCACCCGGCCGGACCAGCCTGGAATGGCTCCATTGTCTTGGCGTCGGCAGATTGCTATTTTGGCGCCATGCATCCGGTCCGCTCCACTTCCGCTGTTCTGCCGACGACGCTGGGCTTTTCCCCGCTCGACGACCGCACGCGGCTGCCCGGCCGGTTCTTCTATCGGTTGATCGACGGCATCGGCCTACGGGTCTGAACGCGTCCCGCGGGCGTCAAAGCCCGCGTCTTCACCCGATAGGCCTCGCCGGCGCGCCGGCTCTCCAGGATATTTCCATGACCGCCAAACCCCGCACCCTCTATGACAAGATCTGGGACGACCACCTCGTCGACGAGCGCGACGGCAGCGCGCTGATCTACATCGACCGCCATCTCGTGCACGAGGTGACGAGCCCGCAGGCCTTCGAGGGGCTGCGCATGACCGGGCGCAAGGTCCGCCATCCCGAGAAGACGCTGGCCGTGGTCGACCACAACGTCTCGACCGCCCCCGACCGCTCGCTCGGCATCAAGAACCCCGAGAGCCGGCTGCAGGTCGAGACGCTGGCGATGAACACCGAGGCCTTCGGGATCGAGTATTACGCGCAGACCGACAGGCGACAGGGCATCGTCCACATCATCGGCCCCGAGCAAGGTTTTACGCTGCCCGGCATGACCATCGTCTGCGGCGACAGCCATACCTCGACGCACGGCGCTTTCGGGGCGCTGGCGCATGGCATCGGGACGTCCGAGGTCGAGCACGTGCTGGCCACCCAGACGCTGATCCAGGCGAAGGCGAAGAACATGCAGGTGGTGGTCGATGGCGTGCTGCCGCCCGGCGTCACCGCCAAGGACATCATCCTCGCCATTATCGGCCAGATCGGCACGGCCGGCGGCACCGGCTACGTCATCGAATATGCCGGCGAGGCGATCCGCGCGCTGTCGATGGAAGGGCGGATGACCATCTGCAACATGTCGATCGAGGCGGGCGCCCGCGCCGGCCTGATCGCGCCGGACCAGACGACGTTCGACTACGTGGAAGGCCGTCCGCGCGCGCCGAAGGGCGAGAACTGGACGAAGGCCGTGGAGTACTGGAAGACGCTCGCGAGCGACGAGGGCGCTCATTTCGACGCCGTCGTGCGGCTCGATGCGGCGAACCTGCCGCCGATCGTCTCCTGGGGCTCCTCGCCCGAGGACGTCGTCAGCGTCGACGGCGTGGTGCCCGATCCCGAGGCCATCGAGGACGAGAACAAGCGCGCCTCCAAGCACCGCGCGCTGGAGTATATGGGGCTCACCCCCGGCACGAAGATGACCGACATTGCCGTCGACCGCGTCTTCATCGGCTCCTGCACCAATGGCCGCATCGAGGATCTGAGAGCCGTCGCCGGCATCGTCGAGGGCCGCACCGTGGCCTCGACCGTCTCGGCGATGATCGTGCCGGGCTCGGGCCTCGTGAAGGAGCAAGCGGAGAAAGAAGGTCTCGACCGGATCTTCATCGCCGCCGGCTTCGACTGGCGCGAGCCGGGCTGCTCGATGTGCCTCGGGATGAACGAGGACCGCCTCTCGCCGGAGGAGCGCTGCGCCTCGACCTCGAACCGCAACTTCGAGGGCCGCCAGGGCTTTAAGGGCCGCACCCACCTCGTCTCGCCCGCCATGGCGGCGGCGGCGGCGATCGCCGGCCACTTCGTCGACGTGCGCGGCTGGAAGTAGCCGATCCCAGTGGCGGCGCGCCAGCGCCGCCACCCTTTAGGGCCTTCACGGCGGCGCACCAGCGCCGCCGCCCCTGACGGCCTTTACGGCGGCGCACCAGCGCCGCCACCCCTTACGGCCTCTACGGCGGCCCCAGCGCCGCCACCTTTCCGGCGCTGCTTCGATGCGGCCGATCGACGCTTCGCGCTTGACCCCCAAGGCGATCCGGGCGAGATCGCTCGCATGGAAACCTTGCCGCTCCCGGACATCGACATCCAGCTCCTCCGCTTGAAGGATGCGCGCGATCTCGCGCCACTGCTCGCGGACTATGTGCAGGCGGTGTTTCGCGGCGCGCCCGGCGCGCCCGACAAGGTCTATGCCGAGCAGCTGCTGCAGGACCGGACGGCGGAGATTCTCGGCGCGCGGCTCGACGGCGAGCTCGTCGGCTTTCTCGTCTTCTACGACCTGCCGGACCCCTGGACCGGCATGCGCTCCGGCCTTGCCGACCACATCTTCGTCCACCACAAGCACCGCCGGAAGGGCATCGCCAAGGCGATGGTCGATCTCCTCGCCGAGGCCTCGGACACCCGCGGCTGGTCGAAGCTCGTGCTGCACGCGCCGCGCAACCCGGAAAACGGCCGCCAGCTCTACGAGCGCATCGCCGAGCCGGCGGACTGGTCGAGCTACGTCATCCGCTTCGACGACCGCTGACGGCCGGCGCCGGCAGGCGACATCTTGACGCCCTCCCGGACGGGAAGGCAGCCCAAAGGCGGGTAAATCGATTCAGGTCGATACCGCCGGCATTCTTGATTAGAATGGCTCTTGCTTTCGCAAGTGCGATACGCCTTTTACGACCTATACATTACCGGCGCCCGGGACATTGTTTCACGTGAGACACCGACGGGCGGCCGGACAGGAGGCAGATTTGTCCGAGTTGAAATCCGCAAGGCCGCTGTCGCCGCATCTGTCGATCTACCGGTTCCGGCCGACCATGGCGATGTCGATATTGCACCGCATCACTGGCGCGGCGCTCTATGTCGGCACGCTGCTGGTGGTCTGGTGGCTGGTCGCCGCCGCGAGCGGCCCGGAACATTTCGCCACGGCCTCCTGGTTCTTCGGCTCCTTCCTCGGCCGTCTCATCCTCTTCGGCTACAGCTGGGCGCTGCTGCAGCACATGGCCGGCGGCATCCGCCACTTCATCTGGGATACCGGCCACGGTCTCGACAAGGAAACCTCGACCAAGCTCGCGCTGGCGACGCTCGGTTTCTCCCTCGTCCTCACCGCGATCCTCTGGATCGCCGTCATCGTTATCTGAGGGGTACACCGATGAAAATGCGCACCGATCTCGGCCGCGTCCGCGGCCTCGGCTCCGCCAAGGAAGGCACCGGGCATTTCTTCACCCAGCGCCTGACCGGCATCGCCAACCTCTTCCTCATCACCGCTTTCGTCATCTTGCTGATCGCCTTGCACAACGGCACCTATGCCGACGTGCGCATCGCCTTCACCAACCCGCTGGTCGGGCTGATCATGGCGCTGGTCGTCGTCTCCGGTGCCGTGCACATGCGCATCGGCATGCAGGTGATCATCGAGGACTACGTGCATGGCGGCCTGCGGGTCATTCTGCAGATCCTCAACACCTTCTTCGCGATCCTCGTGGCGGCCGCCAGCCTGTTCGCGATCGTCAAGCTGAGCTTTGGAGCCTGACCCATGGCCGAGACCCACAAGAACGCCCCCGCCCCTGAAGGCCAGCCGCACCGCGGTGCCGGCCCAGGCATCAACGGCAAGGCCTACACCTTCACCGACCACAGCTTCGACGTCGTCGTCGTCGGCGCCGGTGGCGCGGGCCTGCGCGCGACGCTCGGCGCCGCCCAGGCCGGCCTCAAGACCGCCTGCATCACCAAGGTCTTCCCGACCCGCTCGCACACCGTCGCGGCCCAGGGCGGCGTTGCCGCCTCGCTCGGCAACATGGGCGCCGACAACTGGCGCTGGCACATGTACGACACCGTCAAGGGATCGGACTGGCTGGGCGACCAGGACGCCATCGAATACTTGGTGCGGGAAGCGCCGAAGGCGGTCTACGAGCTCGAGCATTTCGGCGTGCCGTTCTCGCGCACCGAAGACGGCAAGATCTACCAGCGGCCTTTCGGCGGCATGACCACCGATTTCGGCAACGGCCCACCGGCCCAGCGCACCTGCGCTGCCGCCGACCGGACCGGCCACGCGATCCTGCACACGCTCTACGGCCAGTCGCTGCGCTATTCCTCGGAATTCTTCATCGAGTATTTCGCGATCGACCTGATCATGGACGAGGAGGGCGCCTGCGTCGGCGTCGTCGCGCTCTGCCTCGACGACGGCACGCTGCACCGCTTCCGCGCCAAGAAGACGATCCTCGCCACCGGCGGCTACGGCCGCGCCTACTTCTCGGCGACCTCCGCCCACACCTGCACCGGTGACGGCAACGCCATGGTGCTGCGCGCCGGCCTGCCGCTGCAGGACATGGAGTTCGTGCAGTTCCACCCGACCGGCATCTACGGCGCCGGCTGCCTGATCACCGAGGGCGCGCGCGGCGAGGGCGGCTACCTCACCAATTCCGAAGGCGAGCGCTTCATGGAGCGCTATGCCCCCTCGGCCAAGGATCTCGCCTCGCGCGACGTCGTCTCCCGCTCGATGACGATGGAAATCCGCGACGGCCGCGGCGTCGGCAAAAACAAGGACCACATCTTCCTGCACCTCGACCATCTCGATCCGAAGATCCTGCACGAGCGCCTGCCGGGCATCTCGGAATCGGCACGGATCTTCGCCGGCGTCGACGTGACCAAGGAGCCGATCCCGGTGCTGCCGACCGTCCACTACAACATGGGCGGCATCCCGACGAACTATCACGGCGAGGTGCTCACCAAGAAGGACGGCAATGCCGACACCGTGGTCCAGGGCCTGATGGCGGTGGGCGAGGCGGCTTGCGTCTCGGTGCACGGCGCCAACCGGCTCGGCTCCAACTCGCTGATCGACCTCGTGGTGTTCGGCCGCGCGGCGGGCCTGCGCTGCGCCGAGACCGTGCAGGCCGGCGCCTCCCAGGCGCCGCTGCCGGCCAATGCCGGCGAGAACTCGCTCGCCCGGCTCGACCGCTTCCGCTACGCCAAGGGCTCGACCTCGACGGCGGACCTCCGCGACGAGATGCAGCGCACGATGCAGTCGAACTGCGCCGTGTTCCGCACCGGCGAGATCCTCGAAGAGGGCCACCAGAAGATCCACCAGGTCTGGAATGCCTCCGACGACGTCAAGATCACCGACCGCTCGCTGATCTGGAACACCGACCTCATCGAGACCATGGAATACGACAACCTGATCAGCCAGGCGGTCGTCACCATGGACTCGGCCCTTGCCCGCCAGGAATCGCGCGGCGCCCATGCCCGCGAGGATTTCCCGGACCGCGACGACGCCAACTGGATGAAGCACACGCTGTCGTTCTGCGACACCGAGGCGAAGACCGTCTCGCTGGAAGACCGGCCGGTGCATACCTACACGATGTCGAACGAGATCGAGTACATCCAGCCGAAGAAGCGGGTTTACTAAGCGCCCAGCCAAGGGCAGCACAGGACGGGTGAAAAGTGCGGGGCGATTGTACACAATGATTGTGTGCAATCGCCCTTTGCGTTTCAGGCCTTACGGGACCGCGTCGAACAGCACGCGGTTGACGGTCACACGGTTCGGCTCGTCGCCCTTGCCGCGGATGATGGCGTAGATCACGTCCTTCTGCGACCGGTCCCAGGCAATGCCCTGGCCGTGGTTGTCGAGCGGGACGGTGGCGACCCAGTCGAGCACGGGACCCATTTCCGGCAGTTGCATGACATAGGCTTCCGCGGGGTCGTGGCCGGAGAGGTAGAGCCTGCCGTCCGGGCCCCACGAGCCGCCGGAGTTCGACATGTCCTCGAACTTCTCGACGACGGCCTCGGGGATGGTCCACTGCTCCACCGGCTGCCAGTCGGCGTCGAAGCGGACGATCTGGGTGTTGTACTTGTTGCCGTAGGCGATCGGGCTCTTGCCGAAGACGCGGTTGTAGTTGGCAAAGCCGCCGTACCACCGGCCATCCGGTCCCTTGTCGACCCAGGTGAACGAGCCGATCTGGATGCCGAAGGAATGGGTCGCGACGTGGGTCAAGGTTGCGGCGTCGAAGATCTCGAGCGAACTCGCCATCGGCCATTCCGGATAATTGGAATGGGCGAGGTAGATCCGGCCGTCGACCACCGTCGCGCTGTCGAAATGCTGGATCGGGCCGCCTTTCGGCCGTTCCCAGGTCTTCACCAGCTTCTGCGTCCGCTTGTCGTATTTGGCGATCTTGCGGTTGTCGATCGCATAGAAGAAGTCGGCATCGACGGCGACCGCCTGGTTGGCTTCCGGCACGACGTAGGAGGCGATGCTTTCCGAACGCATTTGTGGCGGTTCGCCGGCGGCGAAGGCCGCGCCGGTGAGGGCGACGATGGCGACACAGGCGAGGGTGCGAAGGCAAGCGGGGGTCATGTCGGCACTCCGGGGCGGGATCGGTAAGCCTGACTGTCTAGGCCTGCGCGATGAAGCGCCCGTGACAGGCAGCGCGGTATGCCGCAGTCTTCAGGGCGCGGGACCTATACGTGGGACCTCGCCAAGCCGCTCCCATGGCGCTAGGTCTCGTGACGGGACACCGGCCAAACGGCTCTTCAAGCAGCCGACGATATCCTTGGGAGAATTTCATGCCTTCATTCATCCGCGCCGGACTGCCGGCCCTTTTCGCTCTCGGGCTGGCCATGCCGGCCCTGGCGCAGACCGCTCCGACGGCACCGATGGCGCCGGCCGCCGCGCCCGCGACCCCCGGCGCCGCGCCAGCAACCCCGGGAGCTGCGCCAGCGACCCCAGGCGCCGCGCCGGCAAAACAGTTCGAGATCCCGCGGGCGGGCGACAAAGCGACGCAGATCGAGCTGATCACCGGGCTGTGCGGCATCCAGATGAAGGAGATGTCGAAGGAGGCTTGCCACTGCCTCGCCGAGCAGACGCTGACCGGACTGTCCGATCCGCAGCGCGACTATCTCATCGCCACCGTCGTCGCGCCGCCGGTCGCCGACCGCATGCTGGCGGATGGCCGCGTCGGCCAGCCGGACCAGGGCGTCATCTTCGATTTTATCAGCAAGACGGCCGATTCCTGCGCCACAGGCAAGTTCGTCGCCAAGCCGGATGCGGCCGCCAAGCCCGCGATGCCGGCGGCGCCAGCCGTGCCGATGACGCCGGCAACCCCGGCCGTCCCCGTCAAACCCGCGCCGTAACGGGGAGGCGATCGGCCGCCCCCGATTAAATCGGTTCGCACGCGGATCGCGCCATGGGCTCCGGAAAAGCCCATGGCCGTAAGGGCCTTACAGTGGATTCCTTGCTGGTGTTTTGCAGTGCACGCTCTTATATCTGCATCGATTCCAAACTGGCACCGGATCCCGTCATGGTCGAGCTCACCCTCCCGAAGAATTCCCGGATCTCCAAGGGCAAGGTCTGGCCGAAACCGGAAGGGACGAAGAACGTCCGCGAGTTCGGCATCTACCGCTGGTCGCCGGACGACGGCGAGAACCCGCGGCTCGATACGTTCTACGTCGATCTCGACGATTGCGGCCCGATGGTGCTCGACGCGCTGTTGTGGATCAAGAACAAGGTCGATTCGACGCTGACGCTGCGCCGCTCGTGCCGCGAGGGCATTTGCGGCTCCTGCGCGATGAACATCGACGGCTCCAACACGCTCGCCTGCACCAAGGGCATGGACGAGGTGAAGGGCGCCATCAAGGTCTACCCGCTGCCGCACATGCCGGTGATCAAGGACCTCGTGCCGGATCTCTCTGTGCCCTATGCGCAGCTCCGCTCGATCGAGCCCTGGCTGCAGACCGAGACGCCGGAGCCCGAGAAGGAGTGGAAGCAGAGCCACGACGACCGCGCCAAGCTCGACGGTCTCTACGAGTGCATCCTCTGCTTCTGCTGCCAGACCTCGTGCCCGTCCTACTGGTGGAACGGCGAGCGCTATCTCGGTCCGGCCGTGCTGCTGCAGGCCTATCGCTGGCTGATCGACAGCCGTGACGAGGCGACCGGCGCCCGGCTCGACGAGCTGGAGGACCCGTTCCGGCTCTACCGCTGCCACACCATCATGAACTGCACGCAGTCCTGCCCGAAGGGGCTGAACCCGGCGAAGGCCATCGCCGAGATCAAGAAGATGATGGTCGAGCGCCGCGTCTGATCGCCGCGGCGAGCGTCCCGTTCCCGTGGGAGCGGGGTGCATCTGGCACGAGGGGAGGCGGCTTTGCATGGCTGGCTCCCGGGTGGGTGAGGAACCAGCAGAGGGTTGATCGGTTTAGCGGGGGAAGGCGCCCGGCATCGGCAAGACCGACGGCACTGGCGCTCAGATCCATCATCCGGAAGGACCCACCGTGGCCAAGTCTCCCACCGTCATGCTTCACCCGACCAAGAATCCGCAGAAAGAAAACGTCCGGGGCGCCATGGTCGCGCTGCTGCAGAAGCACCTTGGCACCGCGATTGACCTGTCCTACCAGGCCAAGCAGGCGCACTGGAACGTGAAGGGCATGAACTTCATCGCCGTGCACAAGCTGTTCGATGAACAGCATGAGGCGGTCGAAGCCTATGTCGACCTCATCGCCGAGCGCCTCACCGGCATGGGCGGCCAGGCCCAGGGCACCGTGCAGGCTGCAGCCAGCAACACGATCCTGCCAGCCTACGCGCTGGACATCGTGAAGTCGGAAGATCACCTGCGCCGCTTGTCGGATTCCTACGCCGCCTGGAGCGCGGCGCTGCAGGAGGGCATCAGCGAGGCAGACGAGGCCGGCGACGACCTGACCGCCGACCTGCTGACCGAGATCGGCCGTGGCATCAACACCGGTCTCTACTTCCTAGAAAGCCATTTCCAGGTCGAGGATGCCGGTCATTCGACCTGAGCCTTTCGGCAGTCTAGTTTTGAGAGGGCGGCGCGACAGCGTCGCCCTTTCTGCGTTTGAGGGGGATGCGATGACCGGCAGCAGGGGCGTATGACGCGAATTGTTCTCGTCGGTTGTGGCCATGCCCATCTCGTCGTCCTCAACCGGGTAAAGGCGTTCAGGGCGCGCGGGATCGAGCTGGTGCTGATCGATCCCGGCCGGTTCTGGTACTCCGGCCGCGGCAGCGGCATTCTCGGCGGGCGTTTCGACGCCGAAGCCGCCAGCCTCGATCCTTTCCGCCTGGCAAAGGCTTGTGGGGCGGACCTCATCGCGGACCGTGTCGTCGGGCTCGATCGTGCGGCCCGGACGTTGCTTCTAGCGGCCTCTCCGCCCGTCCCCTACGACTTCGTTTCCTTCGCCATCGGCAGCACGGTCCGTATGCCCTCGTCCTTCGAGGGAGTCGCCACAGCCGCAGTGAAGCCGATCGGCGGCTTGCCAGCACTGCGCGAGGAGATTGCGGCCGCACTTGGCGCGTCGCGGGTGCTCGTGGTCGGCGGGGGCGCGACAGGCTGCGAGATCGCCGGCAACCTTCTCCACCTCGCCGCCACCCGTGGGATCAGGCTGTCGGTGACGCTGGTCACGGCAGAGGCGAGCCTCCTGCCGCAGGCGCCAGGCTTTCTCGGTCGGGCGGCGCTGGCGAGCCTCGAGAGGCGGGGGGCCGTCGTCCATCGCGGCAGCGCCGTCGCAGAGGCGTCGGCGGGATCGCTGCGCCTTGCTTCGGGCGTGGTGCTCGGCTTCGATCGGCTGATCCTGGCGACAGGGCTCGTCGCGCATCCTCTGACGGGGATGCTGGGCCTTCCCGTGGGCGATGGCCTTCTGGTCGAACCGACGCTGCAGTCGGTCGGCGACCCCCGAATTTTTGCCGCCGGTGACTGTGCCGGGATCGTCGGCTGTCCCCGGCCGAAGCTCGGCGTCTACGGCGTGCGCGCCGGGGCCGTGCTGGCGGAAAACCTCCTCGCCGCCGCCGAAGGCAAGGCGCTCTCGCACTACCGGCCGCAGCGACGGGCGCTGTCGATCGTCGATCTGGCGGATGGCCAGGGGCTCGCGATGCGGGGTGGCCTTGGATGGCGCGGGCGATCTGCCCTGTCGCTGAAGCACTGGCTGGACCAGCGCTTCCTCAGCCGCTACCGCCGGCTCTACGAAAGCGCGGCCCCGACCTAAAAAGCCCCAGCATGAAAAAGGCCCGACCGTCGCCGGCCGGGCCTTTGTGTCTGACGTGAGAGCAGGGCGCCTCAGATGGTCTGGCCGGTCTTCTTCCAGTCGGCGACGAAGGTCTCGAGGCCCTTGTCGGTCAGCGGATGCTTGACCAGCGCCTTCAGCGTCGAGGTCGGCACGGTCGCGACGTCGGCGCCGATCAGCGCGGCTTCGCGGACATGGTTCAGCGTCCGGATCGAGGCGGCGAGGATCTGCGTGTCGAAGTCGTAATTGTCGAAGATGCGCCGGATGTCGGCGATCAGCTCCATGCCGTTGATGTTGATGTCGTCGAGGCGGCCGATGAACGGCGAGACGTAGGTCGCACCTGCCTTGGCGGCGAGCAGCGCCTGGGTGGCGGAGAAGCAGAGCGTGACGTTGGTCTCAAAACCTTCGTCGGTCAGGTGCTTGCAGGCCTTCAGGCCGTCGAGCGTCAGCGGAAGCTTGATGCAGACATTGTTGGCGATGCCGGCGAGGATCTTGCCTTCGCGGATCATTTCGTCGGCGGTGAGGGCCGATACCTCGGCCGAGACCGGGCCGTCGACGGCATCGCAGATCTCGGCGATGAGGTCCATCATCGGCCGACCGGCCTTCAGCACCAAAGAGGGGTTGGTGGTCACGCCATCGATCAGGCCAGCTTCGTTCATTTCCCGGATTTCGCCAATATCGGCCGTGTCCACGAAGAATTTCATCGCTTTTGTCCTTCCTTGCGCCGGCGGTGCCCCGCCTCTGGCGTGGTGATATCGCAACTCGGGGACCGGGTCACCACGTAAGGCTTTCCATTGCCCGGCTTCCGGCCCGTAGGCCCGCCCATGGCCAGCGCCTGCTACCGCCTTCGGCGCGACCCGTCTATGTCAGAACCCCACCCAGCCGAATCGGATCCATGTCCCGAGCGAGTTCCCCCCTGACCGGCCAGCTGTTCGACATCCGGTCGGTGCCGGTTCTGGTGCCGCTGCCGACGCCGCGGCCCTATTCCTACGCCGTGCCGGAGGGAATGCTGGTGGTGCCGGGCTCGATCGTGCAGGTGCCGCTCGGGCCGCGGCAGGTCGCCGGGATCGTCTGGGACGACGCGCCAGATTCGGCGACCGTCGACCCCGGCAAGCTCAGGGCGATCACCCACGTCTTCGACTGCCCGCCGCTCGATGCCGCCATGCGCCAGTTCATCGACTGGGTGGCGGACTATACGCTGTCACCGCCGGGCTTGGTGGCGCGCATGGCGCTTCGGGCGCCGGCGGCCTTCGACCCCGAGCCCTGGATCGAGGGCATGGCGCTGACCGGCACCGTGCCGGAGCGGATGACCGGCGCCCGCCAGCGGGTGCTGGATGCGGCCGGGGACGCGCCGGCCTGGTCGCGCTCAGGGCTTGCGCATGCCGCCGGCGTCTCGGTCTCGGTCGTCGAGGGGCTGATGAAGCTCGGGGCGTTCGAGACCGTGCGGCTGCCGCCACCGCCTGCAGTGGCCGAGCCGGACCTCGGCTTCGGCCGTGCCGATCTCGGCGGCGACCAGGTTGCTGCGGCCAAGACCCTCGTCGAGACCGTCAAGGCAGGGGGCTTTTCGGCGACGCTGCTCGAGGGTGTCACCGGCTCGGGCAAGACCGAGGTCTATTTCGAGGCGGTGGCCGAGGCGCTGGCTGCGGGGCGGCAGGTGCTGATTCTCCTGCCGGAGATCGCGTTGACGCAGAGCTTCATCGACCGCTTCCACGCCCGTTTCGGCGCGCCGCCGGCGGAATGGCATTCCGACGTCACCCCGCGCATGCGCGAAAAGGTCTGGCGGCAGGTGGCAGAGGGCCGGGTGAAGGTGGTGGCGGGGGCGCGCTCGTCGCTCTTCCTGCCGTTCCAGGATCTTGGGCTCGTCATCGTCGACGAGGAGCACGACCCCGCCTACAAGCAGGAGGAGCGCACCTTCTACCACGCCCGCGACATGGCGGTGGTGCGCGCCTCGATCGGCAAGTTCCCGGTGATCCTCGCCTCGGCGACGCCCTCGATCGAGAGCCGGGTGAACGCGGCGACGCAGCGCTACGGCCATGTCGTCTTGTCGGCCCGCTACCGCGAGGCGGCGCTGCCGACGCTGCAGCTCGTCGACATGAAGCGCCATCCGCCGGCGCGGGGCCGCTTCGTCTCGCCGGTGCTGCTGAAGGCGATCGAGGAGACCGTGGCACGCGGCGAGCAGGCGCTGCTCTTCCTCAACCGGCGGGGTTATGCGCCGCTGACGCTCTGCCGCGCCTGCGGCCACCGCTTCCAGTGCCCGGACTGCTCGACCTGGCTGGTCGACCACCGGCTGCGCGGGCAGCTGCAATGCCATCACTGCGGCTTCACCCGGCCGCGGCCGGAATCCTGTCCGGAATGCGGCGTGTTCGACCATCTCGTGCCTTGCGGCCCGGGCGTCGAGCGGATCGCGGAAGAAATGCTCGGCGCCTTTCCGGACGCGCGCACCATTCTCCTCTCCTCCGACCTTGCCGGCGGCCCGCGGCGGCTGCGGAGAGAGCTCGATGCCATTGCGGAAGGGGAGGCGGACATCATCATCGGCACGCAGCTCGTCGCCAAGGGGCATCATTTTCCGCTGATGACACTGGTGGGCGCCGTCGACGCCGATCTCGGCCTCGCCAATGGCGATCCGCGCGCCGCCGAGCGGACCTTCCAGCTGTTGCACCAGGTGACCGGACGGGCCGGGCGGAGCGGGCGGGCGAGCCGCGGGCTGATCCAGACCTATCAGCCGGAGCACCCGGTGATGCAGGCGATCGCCTCGGGCACCGCCGAGCGCTTCTACGACCGCGAGATCGGCGAGCGGGAGCGGGCGGGCCTGCCGCCTTTCGGCAGGCTCGCGAGTGTCATCATCTCCGCCGAGACGCGCAAGGCTGCCGAGGATCATGGCCGCGAGCTGCGGCGGGCTGCGCCCGAGGATGATTCGATCGAGGTGCTGGGTCCGGCCGAGGCGCCGCTCGCGGTGCTGCGCGGCCGCCACCGCTTCCGGCTGCTGTTGCAAGGCGGGCGCCGCGCACCGTTGCAGGACTATCTCCGGGCGATGATCGAGCGGGCGCCGAAGCCGCGGGGCACGGTGCAGGTGCAGATCGACGTCGATCCGCAGAGCTTTCTCTGAACATCGTCAACGGCGACCGGTAACCGGCGACCGGTGACCGGCGGCGATGGCGCTCGCGATGGCCCCCGTCCTTGCCGCCGCCGGCGCGAGCCGGTAGCACTCCGCTACCGCGCCGTGCCGAGGCGCCGCCTTTGCCGAGGATGTCCCCGTGGAACTCGCTTTTCCCTTGCCACAGACCAATGCCGACCTGATGACCTACGGCGTCGGCGTCTTTACCGCGCTTTTCGGCCTGTTCGCGCTGTTTGCGCCGGTGACGCTGCTGCGGGCCTTGCGGCTGACCACGCACCACGCCTACCCGGAGGCGGTGTCGGAGGCGCGCTCGACGATCGGCGGCTTCTATCTCGGCATTGGGCTGATGGTGCTGATGTTCTTCGAGCAGTGGACCATGCCGCTGATGCTCGGCGTCGCCTGGCTGTTTGCAGCCTTCGGCCGGCTGGTCTCGATCCTCTCGGACAAGGGATCGACCTTCTACAACCTCGCCTTCCTTCTGCTCGATCTCGTCCTCGCCGGCCTGCCGCTGGCGGCTGCCTTCGGCCTCGTCCAGAGCTGAGCTGGTCGCCGGCTAGCCAAAGCCCGTAGCCTCTGTCCCAAAAAGCAGCAAAACTCGGGCGCTGAGTCCGGTTCCGGCGTTGTCGATGGCAAATCGCTATGCTAGACGGTCCTTGCCTCCCTCGGGCCAGCGGCGTCAAGATGTCGCTCCGATGGAAATAATCTAACGGTTCTAAGTGTTTGGGGCGTTCTCGCTGCCGAGAATGCCCAATATGCTTGAACCCCAGGAAGAGAAACGGTCGTCCGTGGCAACATCATCCTCTCCCGTCTCGGGAGTCGCAGAACGCTACGCTCTGTCCTTGTTCGAGCTTGCTCGTGAGGAGGGTTCGATCTCGGTGGTCGAGTCCGAACTGAACGAGTTCCAAGGCCTGATCGACCAGAATGCCGACTTCCGGCGTCTGGTGGAAAGCCCGGCCTTCACTTCCGACGAACAGCTCGCCGCCATCTCCGCGATCGTCGCGGATGTGAGGGCCAGCCAGCTCACTGCCAATTTCCTGAAAGTGGTCGCCTCGAACCGCCGGCTCTTCGTGCTGCCGGGCATCGTTCGCAGCTTCCGCGCCATGGCGGCAGACGAGCGCGGCGAAGTCGAAGCGGAGGTGATCAGTGCGCATCCCCTCGGCGACGACCAGCGCCGCGAACTGTCGCAGACGCTCGGCGCCTATGCCGGCAAGACGGTGACGATGCACGAGAGCGTCGATCCGTCGATCCTCGGTGGGTTGATCGTGAAGATCGGCTCCCGCCAGATCGACACGTCGCTTCGCACCAAACTCAATTCGCTTAAGCTAGCGCTGAAAGAGGTCGGCTGATGGACATCCGCGCCGCGGAAATTTCCGCAATCCTGAAAAACCAGATCAAGAACTTCGGCAACGAGGCGGAAGTCTCGGAAGTCGGCCAAGTTCTGTCCGTCGGTGACGGTATCGCCCGCGTCTACGGCCTCGACAATTGCCAGGCCGGCGAGATGGTCGAATTCCCGGGCGGCGTGCGCGGCATGGCGCTGAACCTTGAAAGCGACAATGTCGGCGTCGTGCTCTTCGGCTCCGACCGCGACATCAAGGAAGGCGACGTCGTCAAGCGCACCGGCGCCATCGTGGACGTTCCCGTCGGCATGGGCCTGCTCGGCCGCGTCGTGGACGGTCTCGGCAACCCGATCGACGGCAAGGGCCCGATCGAGCACACCGAGCGTCGCCGCGTCGACGTCAAGGCGCCCGGCATCATGCCCCGCAAATCGGTGCACGAGCCGATGTCGACCGGCCTCAAGGCCATCGACGCGCTGATCCCGGTCGGCCGCGGCCAGCGCGAGCTGGTCATCGGCGATCGCCAGACCGGCAAGACCGCGATCCTGCTCGACACCTTCTTGAACCAGAAGCCGGGCCACGACGCCGGCGTGGAGAAGGACAAGCTCTACTGCGTCTACGTCGCGATCGGCCAGAAGCGCTCGACCGTCGCGCAGTTCGTGCGCGTGCTCGAAGAGCGCGGCGCCATGCAGTACTCGATCGTCATCGCGGCGACCGCTTCCGACCCGGCCCCGATGCAGTACATCGCGCCGTTCGCCGGTTGCGCCATGGGCGAGTACTTCCGCGACAACGGCATGCATGCCGTGATCGGTTATGACGATCTGTCCAAGCAGGCCGTCGCCTACCGCCAGATGTCGCTGCTGCTGCGTCGTCCGCCGGGCCGCGAAGCCTATCCGGGCGACGTGTTCTACCTGCACTCGCGCCTGCTCGAGCGTGCGGCGAAGCTGAACGAAGCCAATGGCTCGGGCTCGCTCACCGCGCTGCCGGTCATCGAGACCCAGGCGAACGACGTGTCCGCCTACATCCCGACCAACGTGATCTCGATCACCGACGGCCAGATCTTCCTCGAGACCAACCTGTTCTACCAGGGCATCCGCCCGGCGGTGAACGTCGGCCTCTCCGTCAGCCGCGTCGGCTCGTCGGCGCAGATCAAGGCGATGAAGCAGGTCGCAGGTTCGATCAAGGGCGAGCTCGCGCAGTACCGCGAAATGGCGGCGTTCGCGCAGTTCGGCTCCGACCTCGACGCTTCGACCCAGCGCCTCCTCAATCGCGGCGCGCGCCTGACCGAGCTTCTGAAGCAGCAGCAGTTCTCGCCGCTGAAGACGGAAGAGCAGGTCGTCGTGATCTTCGCCGGTACCCAGGGCTATCTCGACAAGCTGAAGGTTTCCGACGTCGGTCCGTTCGAAGAGGGCCTGCTCTCCTCGATGCGCACCGAGCACAAGGCCGTTCTCGACGCCATTCGCGACGACAAGCAGATCACGGACGATACCCGTGGAAAGCTGAAGGCGGCACTCGACCAGTTCTCGAAGAGCTTCGCTTAAAGCCTCGGGAATAACGGTAAGGTAGCGGGAGACGGTTTCGGACAATGGCTTCGCTGAAAGACCTGCGTAATCGCATCGCCTCGGTCAAGGCAACGCAGAAGATCACCAAGGCCATGCAGATGGTCGCGGCGGCGAAGCTTCGCCGCGCGCAGGAGGCTGCCGAGGCTGCCCGCCCCTATTCGGAGCGGATGGCCGCGGTGCTCGCCAACATCGCCAATGCGATGGAAGGCGACGCGCCGGCCCTGATGACCGGGACGGGCAAGGAGGACACGCACCTCCTCGTCGTGTTTGCCTCCGACCGTGGTCTCGCCGGCGGCTTCAACGCGCAGATCGTGCGGCTGGTTCGCCAGCACGTCCGCGAGCTCGACGCCGAAGGCAAGACGGTCAAGATCATCGCCGTCGGCAAGAAGGGCTACGACGCGATGCGCCGTGACCTCGGCAGCCGCATCGTCGACCGGATTGAACTGCGCGACGTCAAGCAGCTCGGCTTCTCCAATGCGGAGTCGATCGGCGACAAGGTCCTCGGCATGTTCGAGGCCGGCGAGTTCGATGTCTGCACGATCTTCTTCTCTGAGTTCCAGAACGTCATCACCCAGGTTCCGACGGCACGCCGGGTCATACCGGCCGCGGTCGAGAAGGACGGTGCCCAGCTCACCGCCGCCGGCGGTGGCGTCTACGAATACGAACCCGATCCGGCCGACATCCTCGCCGACCTTATCCCGCGCAACATCAAGGTCCAGATTTTTAGGGCCTTGCTGGAGAACGCCGCGTCCGAACAGGGCGCGCGCATGACGGCGATGGACAACGCGACGCGCAATGCCGGCGACATGATCAAGAAGCTGACGCTCGTCTACAACCGCCAGCGTCAGGCGAAGATCACGACCGAACTGATCGAAATCATCGCGGGCGCCGAAGCGCTCTGACGACCTTTTGACGACCTTTAAGAGAAGGATGCCATCGATGGCTGACATCACAGGACAGGCCACCGGGCGCGTCGCGCAGGTCATCGGCGCCGTCGTCGACGTTTCGTTCGACGGACCGCTGCCGGCCATTCTGAACGCGCTCGAGACCACCAACAACGGCAACCGTCTGGTGCTGGAAGTGGCCCAGCACCTCGGCGAGAACACCGTTCGCACCATCGCGATGGATCTGACCGAAGGCCTCGTGCGCGGCCAGCCCGTGACCGACACCGGCGAGCCGATCCAGGTTCCGGTCGGCGCTGGCACGCTCGGCCGCATCATGAACGTCATCGGCGAGCCGATCGACGACGCCGGCCCGATCCCGTTCGAGTCGAAGCGTGGCATCCATCAGCCGGCCCCGGCCTATGTCGACCAGTCGCCAGAGAGCCAGATCCTGGTCACCGGCATCAAGGTCATCGACCTGCTCGCGCCTTATGCCCGCGGCGGCAAGATCGGCCTGTTCGGCGGCGCCGGCGTCGGCAAGACCGTTCTGATCCAGGAACTGATCAACAACATCGCCCGCGCCCACGGCGGTTACTCGGTGTTCGCCGGCGTCGGCGAGCGCACCCGCGAGGGCAACGATCTCTACTACGAGATGATCGAGTCCGGCGTGAACAAGGACCCGGCCGAGAACAACGGCAACACCGAGGGCTCCAAGGCCGCCCTCGTCTACGGCCAGATGAACGAGCCGCCGGGCGCCCGTGCCCGCGTCGCGCTGACCGGCCTCACCATCGCCGAGCATTTCCGCGACCAGGGCCAGGACGTTCTGTTCTTCGTCGACAACATCTTCCGCTTCACCCAGGCCGGCTCGGAAGTGTCGGCTCTCCTCGGCCGTATCCCGTCGGCGGTGGGCTACCAGCCGACGCTCGCGACCGACATGGGCGCGATGCAGGAGCGCATCACCACGACGACCAAGGGTTCGATCACCTCGGTGCAGGCGATCTACGTTCCCGCGGACGATCTGACCGACCCGGCGCCGGCGACCTCCTTCGCGCATCTTGATGCGACGACGGTTCTGAACCGCGCGATCTCCGAGAAGGGCATCTATCCCGCGGTGGATCCGCTGGACTCGACCTCGCGCATGCTGTCGCCGATGATCCTTGGCGAAGAGCACTACACTGTTGCCCGCCAGGTGCAGGAGACGCTGCAGCGCTACAAGTCGCTGCAGGACATCATCGCCATTCTCGGCATGGACGAGCTGTCCGAAGAGGACAAGGTTGCGGTTGCCCGCGCCCGCAAGATCGAGCGCTTCCTGTCGCAGCCCTTCTTCGTGGCGCAGGTGTTCACCGGTGCACCGGGCCAGCTGGTGCCGCTGGAAGACACGATCCGCTCGTTCAAGGGCCTCGTCAACGGCGAGTACGATCACCTGCCGGAAGCCGCCTTCTACATGGTCGGCTCGATCGACATGGCCATCGAGAAGGCCCAGCGTCTGGCGGCTGAAGCCGCCTGATGACGACGGGCAGCGCTTCGTCCGCACTGCGGATCGAGGATGCCGTAAACGAGACATGCCCCTGGTCGGGGGATCCGGTTTCGCCGGATTCCCTGACACTCTACAAGGGTGCGGTGGTCGGGTTCTGCAACACCGGCTGCCGAGACAAATTCGACAAGGCCGTCCTCGCTTTCGAGGCAGCCCTCAACAAGCAGGCTGACCATGGCTGAGAGCTTCCAGTTCGAACTCGTGTCCCCGGAGCGTCTCCTGGTGTCGGAAGTCGTCACCGCGGTTCTGGCGCCGGGCACCGATGGCTACATGACCATCATGAGCGGCCACGCGCCGGCGATGACGACGCTGAAGCCGGGCGTCGTGACCGTGACGACCGCGGGCGGCGCCGACCAACGCTTCTACGTGCAGGGCGGCTTTGCCGACATCACCAATGACTCGATGATCCTCCTGGCCGAGCACGCGCTGCCGGTGGCAGAGCTGAACGCTGCCGATCTCGACAGCAAGATCCGCAATGCCGAGGAAGACGTCGCCGACGCCAAGACTCCGGACGCCCGCTCCAAGGCCGAGCAGCAGCTCTCCGCGCTGAAGGATGCGCGGTCGGCGCTCGGCATGTAGGCTTCACGCCCCTTGAATGACGAAAGCCGGCGCGAGCCGGCTTTTTTTCTGTCTGGGGCCGAGATGGCCGGCCAATGGGATGAGCGAGCGCTCGGTGCTCGCCCTTCGCCTACACCAGCTCGAAATTGCGAAAACCCGCCACGACCTGATCGTAGACACCGCGCTTGAAGGGCACGACCAGCGACAGCACCTCGTCCATCGGCTTCCAGGCCCATTCGTCGAACTCGGCGGAGTGGCCGCCGGGCGGCGGGTTGATCGCGATTTCGCTCTCTTCGCCGGTGAAGCGGAAGGCGAACCATTTCTGCGTCTGCCCGCGGTAGCGGCCCTTGAGGGCGATACCGACGAGGGCCGGCGGCAGGTCGTAGTCGATCCAGCCCTCGGACTCGCCGAGCAGTTCAGCGGAGCGGATCCCGGTCTCCTCGTAGAGTTCGCGGCGGGCTGCATCCAGCGGCTCCTCGCCCTCGTCGATGCCGCCTTGCGGCATCTGCCAGAGTGCGGTGGCACCTTCCATCTCCCCTTGGTCCTCGACCAGGCGGCGGCCGACCCAGACGTGGCCGGCGGCGTTCAGCACCATGATGCCGACGCAAGGGCGATAGGGAAGGTTGTGGAAGTCGATCGGCTTCATGGCAGCGCTCCGGCAGAGATCTCTGACCGGGTTATCGGGCGCAGGGCTGATGAGGCAAGGGGAAACCGAGCCTCATCGCCTCTCGGGGTCGACAGCGAGGGCCGAGAGCGGGACGATCCGGACGCCGCGGGTCTCGGCTTCCGCGATCCAGGCCGCGATCGCGGCGGTCGAGACGTCGAAGGCCGAGGCGATGCCGATGGCGCTGCCGTCGGCACGGGCAATGCGCTCGAGGGCGGCAAGCTGCTTCTCGACGGCACCCCGCTGCTGCACGGCGTCGAGGAGAATGCTGGCCGCGGCGAACGGCGTACCGGCTTCGCGGGCGGCGTCCTTGGCGAGACTGCGGGGCGAGCTCGCGTCGTCGAGATACATCAGGCCGCGGCGGGAGAGTTCGCCGAGCAGCCCGCTGATGGCGGCGGGATCGGCGCTGAGCCGGGCGCCCATGTAGTTCATCACGCCGACATAGTTGGTGGTGCGCCCGAGCGACCAGAGCAGCGCGTCGAAGCGACCGGCGCTGGCGTCCTCGGCGGTGACGGTATGCGGGCCGGGCGTCGTCTGGGGATAGCCGAAAGGCTCCATCGGCACCTGCAGGACCAGCTCGTGGCCGCCGCGGCGCGCATCCTGCATCCAGCGGTTAAGACTGTTGCCGGCCGCGGCAAAGCCGAAAGTGACGCCCGCGGGCAGCGTGCGGATGGCGGCCTGGGTGCCGGTCTGGCTGATGCCGAGGCCGCCGACGACGAGGACGATGCGCACGCCGACGTCGCTGCTGGGGGTGGCGGCATAGACGTCGAAGGGCCGCCGTCCGTCGGGACCGCGCACGGGCAGCGGGCCGGCATCGCTCGGCTCAAGGAGCGCGTCGTCGGGGTTTGCTGCCATGGTCGCCGGCTGGCGCAGCGAGCCCGCGGCATCGACGGTGATCAGCTGGCCGGCCATTCCGGTTTCGTCCGGCGGATAGGTGATGGTCGGCAAGGTGGGATCGGCGAGGGGTGCGGCAATGATCTTCGGCGTGCGCGGCAGCGGCATCAGCGGCGCCGGGGCGGCGGTGGCAAGGCGCTCCGCCTCGGCCGCTTGCCGGGCTTCGCGCTCGGCGAAGACGTCGACCTGGCGCAGGCGTGGCTGGGTGAGGACGGTGGCGGCCGAGGCGCCCGCGAGGAGAAGGAACCCGGCGGCGCAGAGAACCGTGCGCCGGGCAGGGCGCCTCAATGTCTTGCGCGGAGGCCTGTCGCGCCCGAGCGGCCGGTCGAGATCGTCGAACATAGCCGGACCTAGCGCGGCAAGCTGGACCGGGGCTCGCTTGGCCCCGCGGGCGGGCGGGCTGCGGGGGAGGCGGGCGGCGGCCAGGCAAAGAAAAACCCCGGCGCCTGGGGCGCCGGGGTGGGTCTAGTCGCCGGGTGGAAGCGGGCGCTACTTGGCGGCGCGCTTGTCGCCCTTCGGCGGGAAGTTGGCGTCGGTCTTGGTGCCGCGCAGCAGCTCGTAGGCGTAGTTCAGCTGCAAGTCGTCCTTGGCCTCCGGCGGGACGTAGTCGAGCGAGCCGGAGCCCTCGGCGTTTTCCTCGTTGCCGGTGATGTGGCCGCGCAGGCCGGACTCGCCGCGCACGACCTCGTCCTCGGTGTCGAGGCCCATCTGCTTCTTGATGTCGTCCGGCAGCGGCTGGGCGACGGTGATGTCGGGGTCGATGCCGCGGCCCTGGATGGAGCGGCCCGACGGCGTGTAGTAGAGCGCCGTCGTCAGGCGCAGCGCGCCGTTGGCGCCGAGCGGGATGATGGTCTGTACCGAGCCCTTGCCGAACGAGCGCGAGCCGACGACGGTGGCGCGGCGCTGGTCCTGCAGCGCGCCGGCGACGATCTCGGACGCCGAGGCGGACCCGCCATTGACGAGCACGACCAGCGGCTTGCCCTTGATGTCGTCACCGCCGCGCGCGTTGTAGCGGCGGGTTTCCTCGGCGTTGCGGCCGCGGGTGGAGACGATTTCGCCATTCTCGAGGAAGGCGTCGGAGACGCTGACGGCCTCGTCGAGCAGGCCGCCCGGGTTGCGGCGCAGGTCGAGCACGAAGCCCTTCAGCTTGTCGGCGGGGATCTTCGCCTCGATGTCGGCGATCGCCTCTTCCATGCCGACCGTGGTCTGCTCGTTGAACTTCAACAGCTTGATGTAGCCGACGTCGTTCTCGACCGTGTGGCGGACCGAGGGGACCTTGATCTCGTCGCGCTTGATCGACAGGCGGACGGGCTTGGCCGCGCCTTCGCGCACGATGGTGAGGGCGACGGAGGTGCCGATGTCGCCCTTCATCTTCTCGACCGCCTGGGCGAGCGTCAGGCCGCGCACCTGCTCGCCGTTGATCTCGGCGATCAGGTCGCCGGCGAGAACGCCGGCCTTGTCGGCGGGCGTGCCCTCGAACGGCGAGACGACCTTGACCAGCTCGTTCTCCATGGTGACCTCGATGCCGAGGCCGCCGAACTGGCCGCGCGTCTCGGTGCGCATGTCAGCCGCTTCCTTGGCGTTCATGTAGCTCGAATGCGGGTCGAGCTGGGTCAGCATGCCGTTGATGGCGGTCTCGATCAGCTTCTGGTCGTCGGGAACGTCGACATACTGGGCGCGGACGCGCTCGAACACGTCACCGAAGATCGCCAGCTGGCGATAGGTATCCGAGCCCGCCGCATTGGCGACACCCGACTGCTGGCCGACGAACACGGTCATCGCGGTCGCACCCATGAGCGCGCCGGCGAAGAGTATCGAGAGCTTACGAATCATTCCTCGTCCTTCCAGAAGGTCCCACCGTCCACCAAGGAGTCGGATCGACCGGTTTCCCGTTCTTGCGAAATTCCACATAGAGCGCCGGCTCTTCTGCGCCGAACTCCGCTCCGGCCGCACTGGCCAGTCTTCGCGCACCCATGACCGCGACGGGCTCTCCCGATAGCACGAATTGGCCGACTTCGACGTCGATCTCGTTCATGCCCGCAAGGACAACATGATAGCCATCGCCAGCGTCAAGTATCAAGAGCTGTCCATAGGACCGGAAGGGTCCGGAATAGAGCACGCGGCCATCCGCAGGGGCAGTTACGAGGTCACCCGGACGCGCCGAGAAGGAGACCCCCGACGAAGGCCGTCCGATGCCGTCGCTGCCGCCATAGGCCACTTGAAGGGCACCGGATACAGGTGCTGTCAGACGGCCTTTCATTGTCGAAAATGCGGCGACCGGTTCGATGTGCGCCATGTCACGGCGAAGTGACGCTATGTCATAGCTCTTCTCGGTTTCCGGCATTGAGGTTGGCGTCTGTTCGGCCACGACAGGAGCAGGCGGGGTCGAGGCTGGCTGGTCCGGCTGGGCGGGTCCCTCGGTCTCGGGGACGGCGCGGGCGGCTTCGCGCACGGCCTTCTCGCGCTCCACCTCGGCGATGCGGGCGGCTTCCGCCTCCGCGGCGCGTTTGGCGGCCGCCACCTTCTGGGACGCCGCCTCCGCCGCGCGGGCGCTGGCCGTCTCGTTCTCCAGCGAGGCGATCAGCTCCTGCAGGCTGTTCGCCTTGGCGGCCAGCTCGGCCGCATGGGCGCGTTCGGCCTCGCGCCGGCTGCGGTTGTCAGTCTCCAGCCGCTGCTTCTCCTCGAACAGCCGGGCGAGCCGCGCCTCTTCTTCCTTCTGCCGGGTGCGCCCGTCGACGAAGCGCTGCTTCTCGGTGGCGATGTCGCGCTTGACGGCGGCAAGCTGTTTCAGGTCGCCGGCAAGCTTCTCGGTCTCCTTGCGGATGCCCGGGACGACGGCGCCGAGGAGGATCGCGCTGCGCACGGAGCCGAGGGCATCGTCCGGTTTCACCAGCAGCGCCGGCGGCGGCTTGCGGCCCATCCGCTCGAGAGCACCGAGGACTTCCGCCAGAAGGCCGCGGCGCTCGCGGAGCGAGGCTTTCAGGCTTGCCTCGTCGCCGGCCAGGGCGTCGATGCGCTTCTCAGTGGCGGCGATTTCCTTCTCGATGGCCTGCTGCTGGGCGGCAGCAGCGATCATGGCATCGCGGATACGGCCGCGGTCCTCGGCGAGGGCGGCGATCTCAGCATCGAGCGACTGCACGCTCTGCTGGCTCAGCTGGATGCTGTTGGAAATGCCGGCGAGTTCCTCGGCATTCTTCTTGCGCTCGCCTTCGAGGATCAGCACGCGGCTGATGCTGCCGACGATGTCGCCCGTCGGCGCCGGCGGCTCGCTCTCGGCAAGGCTCAGCCCCGGCGCGACCAGCGTCAGGCAAAGCGCCGCGGCGGCCAGAAGCCGGCGGGATGCATGCGGTCGCCTGTCGTGTGCGGCTTTGGCCTGCAAGAGCGTCCTTGATCGCCTGAGAGACTGCGTGGACCGGCACGGCCGGGGTCGGCATCCTCGACCTTTCGGCCAGAGGACGCGGCACGATAGCGCCGCCTCCTTAACAATGCATCAACCATGGCGAGGTCGCCCTGTCCGTGCAGAGGCTCACCCCCGACCACGGCAAGGTCGTGGCGGACAAACGTCTCAACGCGAATAAATGCCAGGCTATCAATTTCTGCTAAGCGTTGTTGCCGATATGTCGCGGGAATGGCGGACCGGATCAGGACCGGTGGTAGGGGTGTCCGGCGAGGATCGTCGTGGCGCGGTAGATCTGCTCGGCGAGGAGCATGCGCGCGATCTGGTGTGGCCAGGTCATCCGGCCGAGCGACAGGACGAGCCGCGCGCGGCCGCGCAAGTCGGGGTCGAGCCCGTCCGGTCCGCCGATCAGAAGGGCTATATCGCGGATCCCCTCGTCCCGCAGCCGTCCGAGTTCGGCCGCGAACTCTTCCGACGACAGCGCCTTGCCGGTCTCGTCGAGGGCGATCAGGACGGTCTTGTCGGGCAAGGGCGCGACAAGCCGAGCGGCCTCGTCGCGCTTACGCTCGGCGACCCCTGCGGCCCGCGATTCCGCATGCTCGCCAAGGCCAGCATAGTCGAGCCCCAGCGGCGCGCCGCTCTTGGCGAGGCGCTCGAGATAACGGTTCGCGAGTTCGCGTTCCGATCCGGATTTCATCCGGCCGATCGCCGCGATCGTCAGGCGCACGGCAGCAACCGCCAGGTTGGCGGGCTTGAATAGTTGAACGCGTTCAATGGTCTACGCCTTGCCGGCTGGCCGCGGCCAGCGATCGGCACGGAGCGCTTCTGCGACGGTCAATGGACCGTCGCATCTCCGGCATCGCCGACCGACCACATCTTTTCGAGATTGTAGAAGGCACGCACTTCCGGGCGGAAGATGTGGACGATGATGTCGCCGGCGTCGATCAGGACCCAGTCGCCATTCTGCAGGCCTTCGACCTTGCACATGCCGTGGCCGGCCTCTTTCAGGTCGCGCAGCACGTGGTCGGCGACGGCCGAGACGTGGCGGTTCGAGCGACCGGAAACGATCACCAGATGGTCGGCAAGGGCGGACTTGCCCTTCAGGTCGATGCTCAGGATGTTCTCGCCCTTCGAGTCCTCAAGGCTCGAAATCACGACGTCGATGGCGGTCCGGCCGAGCTTGGTTTCGCTCGTGGCAGCCTCGGCAGGAGCGCTCGCGAGGGCGTCCTCCGTCTTTGGGGCAGGTGTCAGCGTCGTTGTTCCTTTGTCTGGGCGGGGAGGGGACGTCATGTCCCGGCGCCTCTTTGAAGATAGGCAGGGTTCGGTGGCAGTTTCAAGACGCAGGTCCTCCGGCGCGGAGCGCGCTGGAGGACAGCGACGAGCGTGGTCCATGAAGGAAGACCCAGGCTGGAGCCTCGCAGAAGGGCAGCGCGGCGGCGTTCTCCTCGGCCAGCCGCATCGGCGCGAAGGTCTTCGCCATCGGCGAGGAGAGGAGCGCGAGCGTCGCGCCGGGGCGGTCGACCACGGCGATCGGATAGGTCGCGGCGATCCGCCGCCAGGCCTGCCAGCGGTGGAAGGAGGCGAGGCTGTCGGCGCCCATGATCCAGACGAAGCGCACGCCGGGTTTCAGCCGCCGGACCAGAGCCAGGGTATCAGCGGTATAGCGCAGATGGTGGGCGGCCTCGAAGGCGGTGACGTCGATCCGCGGATCGCGCGCCAGCCGCTCCGAGGCGGCGATGCGCTCGGCCAGGGGCTTCAGGATGCCCGGATGCTTCAGCGGATTGCCGGGGGTGACGATCCACCAGAGACGGTCGAGCTTTAGGCGGCGCATCGCGGTTTCCGCCACCAGGAGGTGGCCGTCATGCGGCGGGTTGAACGATCCGCCGAACAAGCCGATCCGCATGCCGCGCTCGGTGTGCGGCAGGCGCAGCGCCGCGGGCGGCACCGCCGGCATGCCCTCAGTGAAGGTCACGGCCTGATCTGGCCGGTACCGGAGACGCGGTAGTTGAAGCTCGTCAGCTGCTCGACCCCGACCGGGCCGCGGGCGTGCATCTTGCCGGTGGCGATGCCGATCTCGGCCCCCATGCCGAACTCGCCGCCATCGGCGAACTGCGTCGAGGCGTTGTGCAGCAGGATCGCCGAATCGAGGCTGGACAGGAAGCGCGCCGCCGTCGCCGCGTCGTCCGTGACGATCGCCTCGGTGTGGTGCGAGGAATGGCGCTCGATGTGAGCGATGGCGCCGTCGATGCCGTCGACGAGCGCGACCGTGATGATCGCATCGAGATATTCGGTGTCCCAGTCCTCGGCGGTCGCCGGGCGGGCGGCCGGGAACAGCGCCCGCGCGGCCTCGTCGGCGCGGATCTCGCAGCCGGCCGCAGTGAGTGCCGTCAGCAGCGGCACCAGATGCGTCGAGGCGACGGCGCGGTCGACGAGCAGCGTCTCGGCCGAGCCGCAGACGCCGGTGCGCCGCATCTTGGCGTTGGCGACGATCGCCTCGGCCATGGCAAGATCGGCCGCGCCGTCGACATAGACGTGGCAGAGGCCCTCGAGATGGGCGAAGACCGGCACGCGCGCCTCTTTCTGGACGCGGGCGACGAGCGAACGGCCGCCGCGGGGCACGATGACGTCAATGGCGCCGTCAAGGCCGGTCAGCATCTCGCCGACCGCCGCCCGGTCGGGCGTCGGGACGATCTGGATGGCGCCGGCGGGAAGGCCGGCGGCTTCGAGGCCTTCGACGAGGGCGGCATGGATCGCGGCGGACGACGCCGCCGAGTCCGAGCCGCCGCGCAGGATGACGGCGTTGCCGGCCTTGAGGCAGAGCGCACCGGCATCGGCGGTGACGTTCGGGCGGCTCTCGTAGATGACGCCGATGACGCCGAGCGGGGTGCGCACGCGGGAAATGTGCAGGCCGTTCGGCCGCTCCCATTCGGCGATCACTGCGCCGACGGGATCGGCGAGCGCCGCGATGTCGCGGATCGCGCTGGCAATGCCGGCGACGCGGGCGGCGTCGAGCGTCAGCCGGTCGACCAGCGCGCCGCTCATGCCGGCCGCTTCCGCTCTCGCCAAATCCTGCGCATTGGCCGCAAGGATCGCGTCGGCGCGGGCTTCCACCGCCTTTGCCATCGCGTCGAGCGCGGCGTTCTTCTGCGCAGTCGGGGCGAGCGCGAGCGTGCGCGCCGCCCGGCGGGAACGCGCGCCGATGTCCAGCATCAGCGTCTCGATGTCGTTGGAATGGACCGTGTCCAGCATGTCTTCTTCCTCAGGCGATTTCGCCGGCGTCGCGGAACTGGCGTTCCAGGACGAGATCGTCGCGGTGGATCATCGCCGTGCGCGGGGCGTAGCCGAGCGCCGCCTCGATCGCCGAGGACCGGAGCCCCGCCACGAGGCGCGCCTCGGCGCCGTCATAGGCGACGAGGCCGCGTGCGACCTCGCTGCCATCCTCTGCCGCCACGACGATGGTATCGCCGCGGCCGAAATCACCCTCGACCGCCTTGACGCCCGCCGGCAGCAGGCTCTTGCCCGACATCAGCGCGCGGACGGCGCCGTCGTCGACAATCAGCCGGCCGGAGGTATTGAGATGCCCGGCGATCCAGCGCTTGCGGGCGGTGACGGGGTTGGCGGTCGGCAGGAACAGCGTCGCCGGCTCGCCGCGGGCAATCGCCGCCAGCGGGTTCAGCCGGTCGCCGGCGGTGATGATCATGGCGGCACCCGCGGCGGTCGCGATCTTGCCGGCGTCGATCTTGGTCTTCATGCCGCCGCGCGAATATTCCGACGCGGCGACCCCGGCCATCGCCTCGATCGCCGGCGTGATGCGCTCGACCAGCGGGATGTGCCGGGCCTCAGGGTCGAGGGCGGGGGGCGCGGTGTAGAGCCCGTCGATGTCGGAGAGCAGCACCAGGAGATCGGCGGACATCATGGTGGCGACGCGCGCCGCCAGCCGGTCATTGTCGCCGTAGCGGATCTCGGCGGTGGCCACCGTGTCGTTCTCGTTGATCACCGGCACGGCGCCGAACTGCAGCAGCGTGCCGACGGTCGCGCGCGCATTGAGGTAGCGGCGCCGCTCCTCGGTATCGCCGAGCGTCAGGAGGATCTGTCCGGCCTCGAGCCCGTGGTCGCCGAGCCGCTCGGCATAAGCCCGCGCCAGCGCGATCTGCCCGACGGCGGCGGCCGCCTGGCTCTCCTCGAGCTTCAGCGTGCCCGGCGGCAGCTTCAGGATCTTGCGGCCGAGCGCAATGGCGCCGGACGAGACGATCAGCACCTCGCGGCCCCCGGCGGCAAGGGCTGCCACGTCGGCGACGAGCGCCGTCAGCCAATCCTGCCGCAGGCCCGTCTGGCGGTCGACGAGGAGGGCCGAGCCGATCTTGACGACGAGCCGGCGGGAAGCATCGAGCGTTAAGGCAGCGGTCATCTGGGGTCGGCGCCCTCGGGCAGGCTGTCCCAGCGGGTCTCGTCGACCTCTTCCTCTTCCTCGTCCATGCCGACGATCTCGCGCCGCAGCTGGCGCAGCACCTCGGTCATGCCCTCGCGGCTGACGGCGGAGATCTGCAGCGGCGGACGGCCGCAGGCCTTGGCCAGCTGCTTCAGCTTGGCCTTCTTGTCCTCGGGCGTCAGCGCGTCGATCTTCGACAGCGCAACAATCTCTGGCTTGTCGGTGAGGCCGCCGCCATAGGCCTCGAGCTCGGCGCGGACGGTCTTGTAGGCGTAGCCTACATCGTCCTCGGTGGCCGAGACGAGGTGCAAGAGCACGCGGGTGCGCTCGACATGGCTGAGGAAGCGGTCGCCGATGCCGACGCCCTCATGCGCGCCCTCGATCAGTCCGGGAATGTCGGCGAGGATGAACTCGGCGCCGTCGACGGTCGCGACGCCCAAGTTCGGGTGCAGCGTCGTGAACGGATAGTCGGCGATCTTCGGCCGGGCCGCGGTGACGCTGGCGAGGAAGGTCGACTTGCCGGCATTCGGCAGGCCGACGACGCCGGCATCGGCGATCAGCTTCAGCTTCAGCCAGATCGTCAGTTCCTCGCCCTCGATGCCGGGATTGGCGCGGCGCGGCGCCTGGTTCACCGAGGTCTTGAAATAGGCATTGCCGAAGCCGCCATTGCCGCCGGCGGCGATGCGGTGCTTCTGACCGATGAAGGTGAGGTCGCAGAGCAGCGTCTCGCCGTCCTCGGCAAAGACCTGGGTGCCGATCGGCACCTTCAGCGTCACGCTGTCGCCCTTGCCGCCGGCGCGGTCGCGACCCATGCCGTGAACGCCAGTCTTCGCCCGGAAATGCTGCTGGTAGCGATAGTCGATGAGGGTGTTGAGCCCGGAGACGGCCTCGACGAAGACGTCGCCGCCTTTGCCGCCATCGCCGCCGTCCGGCCCGCCGAACTCGATGAACTTCTCGCGCTTGAACGAGACGGCGCCGGCGCCGCCGTCGCCCGATCGGATGTAGACCTTGGCCTGGTCGAGGAACTTCATGGCATGTCTTTCCGCGCGTCCCGGCAGGGGTGAGGTCACCGGGCCGGCTTTATTCTACTGAAAACGAGGGCCGGCGCGAAGGCCCGTCCTCATGAAACTCGTATTGGCGCCCCGCGAGTGGCGCAGTGCACCGACCGGTGTCTGCCGCCGATCAGGGCGCGGTCGGCGGCTTGGAGAAGACGACGCGGGCGCCGGCGACCGGGATCCCGGCCTTCGACACCTGCACCTTGTTCAGCACCGTGCCGTCCGGCTGCGCCTGCATGACGTGCCGGAAATGCAGGACGAGCGATCCGCCGCCCGGCGCGTAGCCGTCATAGTCCAGCACGACGCCGTCCGCCGTCTTGTAGCCGCTGACCGGCACCGGCGCGTTCAAGACGCCCTTGCCGCTCTCGGTCTCGACTGTTCCCTCATAGCGGCCGCCGGGACGGACGGCGAGGGTCCAGCGCTGCAGCCGGTCGCCCTTGGCGAAATGGAACCGCTCGTCGAGGGCGAGGCTCTCTTCCGTCGCGGTGCCGGTGAAGCCCGCGGTGAACGGCTCGGCCGAGACATAGGCGGTATCGATCTCGCCTTGGCTCTGGCTCGATCCGTCGAAAAACTGCTCGAGGGCAAAGCTGCCGCCTGGATCGGCCGCGGGCGGCTCGGCGAAAGCGCCGCCAGCCACGGCCTTCAGCCCAAGCCAGCCGAGCCCGAGCACGACCAGCACCAGCAGCGATTTCGCCAGGCGATTGCGTCTCATTGCCGTCATGCCCGTCCCCATGCCTTCAAGGCTTTCCACGCCCGGCGATCGAGGTGGAAATCCTCGCTCGCCACCCGCCCGGCCGAGACCGAGACAAAGGTGCCGGTGCCGCGGTGCTGGAAGCCGCATTTCTCCAGCACCCGCCGCGATGCCAAGTTGATGACCCGGCAGTCGGCACACACCTGATCGATATCGAGCCGGGTGAAGGCAAGGTCCACCATCGCCTGGACGGCTTCGGTGCAGAAGCCCTGGCCCCAGTGCGGCTGGCCGATCCAGTAGCCGAGGTCGACCGCGCGCAGCCGCCGCGTCGGCCGGAGGCCGCAGAGGCCGAGGAAGGCGCCGGTCGCGCCGTCGGTGACGGCGAACACCATCTCGCCCGCCACGTTCTCCAGAAAGGCGTGCGCATGCTCGATCGTATAGGGATGCGGCAGACGCGCCATCATGCGCGCGAGCGCCGGATCGTCGGCAAGCCGCGCCATCTCGGGCGCATCCGTCATCACCGGGCGGCGCAGGCGCAGGCGCGGGGTGACGATCGGTTCGAGGGGTTCTTCCAGCAGGCTGTCCAGCGGGTGGTCCACGGCATCGGTCCTTGCGAACGAAAAAAGGGAAGATGGCGGCCCATCTCCCCTGATCTCGCTAGGACCTTCGACCGTCAAGGTCGGATCGCAGCGCCGGGGTCGTGGGACACCGGCGCGCGATCGGCTCCGGTCATTCTGCGGCGATGGCTTTCGGCATGACCGAAATATAGGCGCGGCCCTGGGCCTTGGTCTGGAAGGTGACGATGCCGTCGACGGTCGCGAAGATCGTGTGGTCGCGGCCGATGCCGACGCCGGCGCCCGGGTGCCACTGGGTGCCGCGCTGACGCACGATGATGTTGCCAGGGATGACCGCCTGGCCACCGGACTTCTTCACGCCGAGGCGCTTCGACTCGGAGTCGCGACCGTTGCGGGACGAGCCGCCTGCTTTCTTATGTGCCATGGAACTTCTCCTGTCGCCTTTCGCCGCCGCTTCGGGCTGCTCGGGCTTTTTGTTCTAGTCTTGCACGGTGCCGGCCCGAAAGTCTTCAGGCTTCTGCCATCCCTCAAGGGGCCGTGCGACGATCAATCTGCCGGCCCCGATGATCCGACTGCGTGGCCATGCCACGGCGCGAACCAAAGGGGCCGATCGGGATTACTCGGCCGAGGTGTCCTCGGCGGCCTTCTTGGCGCGCGGCTTGGCCGGGGCCTTCGCCTTCTTCGGCGCCTCGGCGCTCTCGTCGCCGGTCGCTGCGGTCTCGGCCTGGGCAGGCTTTTCCGACGAGACCTGCGTCTCGGCGCGGGCCGGCTTTTCCGATGCGGTCTGGCCCGCGGCGAGGATCTCGCCGATGCGGATCAGCGTCAGGTCCTGGCGGTGGCCGCGGGTGCGCTTGGAGTTCTGGCGACGGCGCTTCTTGAACGAGATGACCTTCGGGCCGCGCGTCTGCTCGACGATCTCGCCGGTGACGGTGGCGCCGGCCACGAAGGGCGCGCCGATCGTCGTGCCGAGCATGAGCACCTCGGCAAAGGTGACGGAATCACCGGCGACGCCGGGGACGCGCTCGATCTCGAATTCGTCGTTGGCGACGACGCGGTACTGCTTGCCGCCGGTCTTGATCACTGCGAACATGGATTTTCCTTCTGCGATCGAGCCTCGGACGCTGCCGGGCCGTCTTCTTGTTGTTCTTGGGTCGTGCCGGTCGTTGGACCGGGTCTGTCCGGCGATGCCGTGGCCGAAGCCGGACATGCCGCCGAGAGAACGTGGTAACCCACGTCCATCGGGCGCGTCCTTAAACGAGAAGGGGCAAAACGTCAAGGCGGCAGGGCCGGGTCTGCCTTTCCGGAGGCGGCACTAACCAGGCCGCAAAGTCCTTGCCGACAGGCGATCTGCATCGTCACGGTGCGAGGCGGCGGCAAAAACCTGCACACCGCGCGATAAAATCCCTAGACAAGCCGCCCGCTTTCCACGATATGGTCCGCCCCGGAGAGGTGGCAGAGTGGTCGAATGCACCGCACTCGAAATGCGGCATACGGGTGACCGTATCGGGGGTTCGAATCCCCCCTTCTCCGCCAGTTGACTGGCACACTCCGCCAATTTCAAACCCCATGTTTTCCGGTATTCTAGGCTCGGAGCGCCCCAAGCGGGTGTCTGGGAATGGAAAGTTTCGACCGTGAATTGGGTGGTGTATCGCGTGGTGTATCGTTCGGAGAGCCTCCGGCCGCGTTCGCCAGCACCGGATCGAATCGCACGGGCGATCGTCCCCGCGGGGCGGGGCCGCATCTCGTCCGGACCGGAACGAGCTATCTTTTCCAGATCCGCATTCCAAAGACGCTCGGCGGTGGGCGCGGCTCTTCGCTCGTGCGGCTCGGCATCGGGGCCCGCCCTGCGGCAGACGCCCGGCGTATCGCTGACCTGCTGGCGGCAGCCGCCCGCACGCGTTTTGACGAGATCGGCAGGCGCTCGATGAGTGGCGACAGGACCGACAAGCCAGGGGCGGCGAACGCCGATGGCAGCGTCGACGTCGAACCGCTCTTTTCCGGCGACGCATGGACCCTTTAGCTCATCTGAGCACGCGCCAGTACGCCCGGCTTGTCGATGAATGGGTAACGGCAATCGGTCTTCGCAAGGAGGACTACGGCACCCATTCGCTTCGACGGACAAAGGCGTCGATCATTTACAAGGCAACTGGCAACCTTCGGGCCGTGCAGATCCTGCTCGGACACACCAAGATTGAGAGCACGGTGCGCTACCTCGGTGTTGATGTAGAGGATGACTTGGCACTCGCTGAGGGCACTGGGGTGTAGCAGCAGCCTCCTGCGCATCCACAGGAACGGCCGCTTCGGAGCATCCCTAGCGGCCGTTCCAACAGCAAGGCGGGGTGGGAAGCCGTCAGGCAGCTTTGGGCGGACTGTCGTCGGTAGCTGCCGTTCAATGTTAGGTTTCATGCCTACCCTGCAAAAGGATCATCGGACCTGTCAGGACCCCCCGTAAAAGGCAGGTTTGCGCTACCTACTTGCAGTGATTGTAGGTGTTCCATCCACCTGAAGGGAGCGCATAGGGAACATAATCAGAGGTTCTGGTAGACGGGTGGCAGCTTGCCGCGGCCGGGTTTCGCCGTCGCCCATTGCCGCGTTGGGCTCGAAACCTGCCCGTCGGCGCTCCGGGGAGGCCCAGCAGCGACCGCTGCACACGGCTTTGACAGAACCTAAGACCAATGTCCGTCATTCGACACCCGACCATCCGGAAGCGAAAGAAATGATGGCCCTTAAGAGCGGGCCTCAGTGCGTGCTGCATTCGTTCGCTGAGAGTCCTGTGCTCTCCGAACCCGGAGGACGTCGGCGACAAAGTTGCGCGACAGGCTGTGGTACAGCGCCTCGCCCGAAACGAGACGCGCCGTGCCGAAACCGAGAAGCGATGCAAGCATCAGCGGAATGATATTGTCGTGGTTTCCGGTCATCTCGAGGATGATCACGAAGGCTGTCATGGGGGCCTGGACGACCCCGGCGAAATAGCCAGCCATGCCAAGCGTCGCCGCAAGACCCGAGCCGGTGCCGAAGAGCAAGCCGATCGTCGAGCCAAGGCCGGCCCCAACCGCTAGCGAGGGGGCGAAAATCCCGCCGGGGATACCTGACACCATAGAGACCAGGCTGGCAGCGAACTTCTCGGCGAAGAACCATATCGGCAGCGGTGATCCTTCGATGGCACTCCTCGCTTGCTCGTAGCCCGTACCGTAGGTGGCGCCATCGCTCATGATCCCGATCAGGGCGACCACCATGCCGCAGAAAGCCGCGGCCGCCACCGCACGGCGACGCGGCGCTATCACCGACCAGCGCTTGATCCGACGCAGCAGGCGGAGCGCCGCGGCACTGAAGACGGCCCCGAGGGCTCCGCCGACGATCCCGCAAGCGAAAACCAGGATCCACTGCATCGGGGTGGAGGCGACGGCATCGCTCTCACCGAAGTAGGTGTAGTTGCCAGTCAGCCCGACCGAGGCCAGGCCGGCGAGCACCACGGCGGACAGAACCAGGCCATTTGTGCGCGCCTCGTAGGCCCGTCCCATCTCCTCGATGGCGAAGACGATCCCGGCCAGCGGCGTGTTGAAGGCTGCCGCGATCCCGGCCGCCGATCCTGCCAGGATAAGCCCGCGGGCCTGCGCCATGCCACCCAAGCGCCCGGCCGCCAGCATGATCGCCGCGCCCACTTGTACCGTCGGTCCCTCCCTGCCGATCGAGGCACCGGACAGGAGGCCGAGCAATGTCAGCAGGATCTTCCCGGCGGCGATCCGGAGCGACAGGAGAAGGCCCCGATCAGTGTCCTCCGACAGGTGACGTGCCGCGATCGCCTGAGGGATCCCGCTGCCCTGCGCGTTCGGGAAAAAAGTGAGGGCAAGATAGGCCGACAGGGCAAAACCCGCCGGCGGTAGCATCAGCATTGCGGCAAGGCCAAAACCGCTCGTCGAGCGGAGCGACGCAAAAGCCTGCTGCGCCTCGTCCGCCAGGAAGGCGAAGGCGACGCTGACGAGGCCGATCGCGAGAGCCCCTGCCCAGAAGACCAGGCGGGGGCGCCATGACTTTGGCGATGCCCAGACCTTTCGGGAACGGCGGAGCATCCGGGTATTGCGGAGGCGGGTTCGGGTGCCGGAGAAGGTGGGCTTTTGCATCCGGTTCATTCCCAGGGGCCAGCGCCCCGCCGATTTACGGTTGCCCGCCTGGAACGAGGCAGCCCTGTGGGCGTCTCGCTTGAGAGTTCACCACCTAACACGCAGGGTTCGCGAGGACGATCCCTCCCGCCGGAAGGGCCATCCCTCATGTCAGATGTCATGATCTCACCCGCTCTGTGCTACGCCTGCCAGCGGCCGTCAGGAGCATCGCAATGACGTCGCGCGTGGTCTGGCGGCTTCGACAGCTCACACGCCGTATCTGGTTCCGGGCGACCTTGTTCTCGCTGGCCGCTGTGGCAACGGCTTTGGTTGCGGTTGTCGTAAGCCCCTACATCCCTAACGATCTCCCCACGCAGATCGGCGCCAATGCGGTCGACAACATCCTTGGCATTATTGCCTCGTCGATGCTGACCGTCACGACCTTCTCTTTGTCGACCATGGTCGGTGCTTATTCGGCTGCGACGAGCAACGTCACGCCCCGGGCGACGAAGCTGGTGATGGAGGACACCACCACACAGAACGTCCTTGCGACCTTCATCGGGTCCTTCCTGTTCAGTCTCGTCGGGATCATCGCCCTTTCCACCGGGCTGTACGGGGAGAGCGGACGGGTTGTGCTGTTCGGGGTGACGATCCTCGTGATCATGTTCATCGTGGCGACGTTGCTGCGCTGGATCGACCACCTTTCGCGCCTCGGCCGCGTCACCGAAACCACGCAGCGCGTGGAAGAGGCTGCTTCCAGCGCGCTTCGAGATCGACACCAAAACCCCTTCCTTGGCGGTCAGGCATTGGTCGACCCCGACACTCAAATCACAGCAGACGCTCGTTCAGTTTCGACGTCGAAAATCGGCTACGTGCAGCATGTCGACGTGGACGAGCTCTCGACGCTCGCGGGCGATGTGGGGCGTATCTATGTTCGGGCCGTTCCGGGTGATTTTGTCGACCCGACGTCTCCGATCGCACAGTTCACGGGACTGAGTGGTGAGGGTCTCGCTGATCGAGTCCGCGAATGCTTCACGATCGGAGATGTCCGCTCCTTCGACCAGGATCCGCGTTTCGGAGTTTCTGTGCTGGCCGAGATTGCCAGCCGCGCACTCTCGCCGGCGACCAACGACCTTGGGACCGCCATCGACGTCATCGGTCGGACCGTCCGCGTCCTCGCTGTGCTGGCGGAGCCCGTCGAGGAAGATGCCGAGGGAGAACACTCCCGCGTCTTCGTTCCAGGCCTCAACCTCGGCGATCTCTTCGACGATCTGTACATCCCGATCGCACGGGATGGTGCCACACTGGTGGAAATCGGCGTTCGTTTGCAAAAGGCACTGGCGACGCTGGCTCGTCTTGATGCCGGCGGCTTTGCCGAACAGGCGGCCCTTCACTCCCGGCGATCACTCGAAAGGTTCGAGATTGGCCTCGCTCTCGAAAGCGATAAGGCCAAGGTTCGCGAGGCTGCCAAGCCATTGCTGGGCGGTCCATAAATCTTTCTGCACCAACCTCGTCCGCCACGGACGTGAGACCAGCCTAAACTCTCCCATCGGCTTGCTCGGGGACTTGCTGGCAAATTAGCGCTTTGAAAGCTCGAATGTCCGATTGCAGTTCAGCCAATGGCCCGATCTGCGTCTACGTTCGGTCATGAGCAGAACGGCAGTTTATCTGCGACAGCGTCCCGCATTAGGGCCGTCCGTTTAAGGCCGACCAAGTTCGAAAGCGTTGCCGGTGAAGGGTATCGCGCAGTGCGTCTCGTCCGTTCAGATCACGAGACACGTTGACCAGCAGGCGCAAAAGATGTGAAGTGAAATTTCATAGATTCATAATCAGTGAAATAAAACTTTAGGGGACCAAATGCTGGAAGCCGCTGATATCCGGGATCTGGAGGAGGTGAGGGAACTGCTTGCCCTGGCTTTCGGCTTTAACTTTGGTCGTGCATCAGAGTACTTGGCGAACGTTGGCTTGCCGTCTTTGTTCGTTGTTCGCGAGGGTTCGAAGCTGGCGGCATGTGCGTCATTGCTCGAGACCCGACAGCGTTTCGGCGGCGCCTGGATTCCGTCGGCCGCGATCGCACATGTGGCCGTCGCACCCGAGGCGCGGGGGCGAGGTCTAGCGATCCCGCTCGTCGACAGCCTCTGCTCCAAAGCCCTTTCCCGTGGCGCCGCCATGGTTACCCTCTTCGCCTCGGCGCGCCCCGTCTATCGGAAGGCAGGATTCGAACTGGCGGGCAGCGAGATGGTGTACGAGGCGCAGACATCCGCTCTGCCGGTCAGGACCGACCTCGACTTCGGTCGGATTGCCTTGGAAGATCACCGTATCCGTGAAGCCTATGACGCCAAAACCCTGGTTGAGGCCGGGCTCCTCGACCGTTCAGACGGATTGTGGCGGGAACTCCTGCGCGATCCACGGCATGGACTTGCGGCCTATGGCGTTGGCGACAGCAAACTCGCGGCCTACGTCGTCGTCGACACCTCGGACGAGACCTGCCTTGTCGTTCGTGACTGGTTTGCGCCGACCGCCAAGGCGGCCCGAGGTATCCTTGCGTTCCTCGGCCGCTTCCGGAGCGTCTTTCCGGTTGTCCGTTGGCATGGCGGGCCGCACGACGAACTCGTCTCTGCCATGCCAGACAAGGGCTGGCGGCTCTTCCACCAGGAGGAGTGGCTGGCGCGGATCGTCGCTCCGGCAAAGGCGCTCGCCGCGCGGGGCTACCCGAAAGCGGACGCGTCGCTCGGCCTGTCGATCGCTGATCCGGACGGGCAGGTGTCGGACCTCGTTCTTGATGTCGCCGCGGGTGTTCCAACGGTCCGGGACGGGGGGGTGGAGGATCTGCCGACGCTCCGCCTCGACCGGTCGACGTTCGCGACCGCCTTCACAGGGTTCCGCAGCATCTCGCGCCTCTCCCGGCAGGGCCTCGTGGAAGGCGATGCCGAAGCCGTTCGTCGGGGCGATCTCCTTTTCTGCGGACCTCCCCCCTGGCTCGCGGAACACGTATGAGCATCGCGAAGATGGTGCAGGGAGACAGGACGGCCTTGAAACAGAACCTCATCGCGAACCTTCGTTCGCTGGCCAGCGACATGACGCCGGCTCTTGCCAAAGTCGCCGAGACAGTTCTCGCGCAGCCGGACGCGACGATCTACCAGAGCGTGACCGAGCTGGCGGAAGTTTCCGGCTCCTCCGAAGCAAGTGTCATGCGGTTTTGCAGGGATCTGGGTTTCACCGGTTTCCAGGACTTCAAGCTCTCGCTGGCGAAGGAATTGGCGACGGACGAGCGCGGTGCGGGGTCGGGGTTGCCGACCGACGAGATCCAGCGGCTGGTGGAGACGGCCGTCATCGCGCTTCGCGAAACCGAGCAACTGATCGTTCGCAAGGACGTCGAAACGGTGGCCCGACGCCTGCTGGCGTCCGGCATGGTGGATTGCTTCGGCGTCGCCGCCTCCTTCGTCACGGCTGAGTACCTTGCCTACAAACTGACCCGGATCGGGCAGACGTCCCGCGCCTTTAGCGACGCCCATCTTGCGGCGATGGCGGCAGGGACCGCCCGTCCCGGATCGGCCCTCGTCGTCATCTCAAGCTCGGGATCAACGATCGATGCCGTGCGCGTGGCGGAGCTTGCGAAATCGCGCGGCAGTTTCGTGATCGGCATCAGCAACCGCGCGAAGAGCCCGCTCGTGGCCGCCTGCGACGTCACGCTGATTGCTTCCTGGCCCGAAACCCCGCTGACCGGAGGTGCCTTCCCCTCAAAGATCAGCCAGCTGTTGATCATCGACGCGCTGGTCGGGGAGATGGGACGTCAGGACCCGGCTTGTCTGGAGATGGCCGCGCAAACGGCGGAGGTGGTCAGTGACCGAAGTTTCTGAGGGCTCTGTGCTCGCGATCGACATCGGCGGCACAAAAGTTTCGCTCGGGATTGTCGAACGGGGTGTCCTCAGAGATCGGCGTCAGTTCGCGACACCGCGCACGGGGAGGGGCGAAGATCTCGTCCTGGCGATTGCCCAGGCGGCGAGTGGGCTCCCGGTCGCCCCCCGCGTCGCTGTGGCCACCACCGGCATCGTGCTCGACGGATGCCTGACGGCACTCAATCCGCAAACCCTGCCGATCGAAGACCGATTTCCCCTTTCGCTTGCCATCGAGAACGCTATCGGCAAGCGGCCCCTTCTGATCAACGACGCGCAAGCCGCAGCCTGGGGCGAATACCGTCTGGGTTCCGGTCGCGGATCCAGAAACTTCGCCTTCGTCACCATCTCTACCGGTGTTGGGGCGGGAATCGTCGCCGACGGCACGCTTTTGGTCGGCCAGCAGGGGCTTGCAGGCCACCTCGGTCATGCCGTCACCGATCCATCCGGTCCCGCCTGCGGCTGCGGTCGGCGCGGGTGCCTCGAAGCGGTCGCCTCTGGGAGCGCAATCGCGCGGATAGGCACGGTTCTGTTTGGGCGGCCTATGACGTCCCAGGACGTTTTCGCGATGGCTGCAGCGGGCGCCCCAGAGGCGGAACGGCTCATTGGCGACAGTGCGCGACACCTCGCGCTTTCCCTGGGAAACCTGAAAGCGATCATCGACGTCGACACCGTGACGATTGGCGGTGGCGTTGGTCTGGCGGTCGGCTTCATCGAGCGGGTTGGTTTAGCGATGGAAGCGCTGCCGTCGAAGTTCCGATGCGGTCTTGTCACGGCGTCGGCAGGTCCGGACGCCGGCCTGCTCGGGGTGGCGGATTTTGCTTCGCACACAATATGAAGGATTATTTCTTCACCATAAAATAATTGACAGATTATTTCTTCAAGCCTAATTTTGATTCATGCGCGCCCCGTGGCCGCTTCAAGATCGAAGGCCGACGTGACCTCCTCCATCATTTCCCTCCTCGCCGGCGCCGTGGTGGTGTCCTGTCAGGCCGAAAGCGGTCTGCCACTCGACCATCCCTCGCACATCGAGGCCCTTGCGAAGTCCGTTCTCCTGGGCGGCGCCGCCGGCCTTCGTATTGAAGGTGAAGCAAATCTTCGGGCGGTCCGGCCGATTACCGACCGTCCGGTGATCGGCCTCATCAAGAAGGCCGTGCCCGGAAGCGACGTGTACATCACCGCGACCTTGGCTGACGTCGAAGCCGTCATCGCTTCCGGCGCTGACATCGTGGCCTTCGACGGGACCGATCGGCCCCGACCCGACGAGGTCGCGACGCTCGCTGCGGCAGTTGGGCGGGCCGGACGGCTCTCGATGGCCGATGTCAGCACGGCAAGGGAAGGCGAGGCGGCCATCGCCTCCGGTGCTGACATCGTCAGCACGACCATGTCCGGCTACACCCCCTATTCCCGGCAGCTCGAAGGGCCCGATTTCGAAATGATGTCCGAGCTGGCGAAGGCCGGCGTCCCCTTTGTCGCTGAGGGGCGGGTCTGGACAGCCGACGACGCACGCCGATGCCTCGATCTCGGCGCCACCTTCGTCGTGGTCGGCAGCGCCATTACGCGGCCCGATGCCATCACCCGGCGCTTCCTTCGGACAATGGCCGAGACCGCATCCCCAGACATCGACCGGAGGAGCTTCCGATGACCGCCAATCCCCGCATTGCCGTGATCGGCGCCGGCTTCATGGGCTCGATGCACGCATCGATCTTCGCCAGGCTCAAAGGATGCGAGCTCGCAGCCATCGTCGATCCCAACACCACTCTGGCCGAAAAGCTGGCGGCGGATCTCGGCGGCTGCGCGGTATATGCCAGCCACGAGGAGCTCCTGGCGCACGAGCGGCTCGACCTCGTCAGCATCTGCACGCCCGACAACCTTCATCGCGCGCCGGCGCTCGCCGTGGCACAGAAGGGCATCCACCTGTTCATCGAGAAGCCGATCGCCTCCACCATCGAGGATGCCCGCGCCATCGTCGCGGCATGCGAGGCGGCGGGAACGAAGCTGGGCATCGGCTATCTCCTGCGGTTCGACCCGCGCTACAGCCATGCCAAGGAAATGATCGAATCTGGGCAGACGGGTACGCCGACCTACCTTTACGCTCGCCGTAACAGCGCCCGCACCGAAGGACCAAAACGCTACGGCGGCAAGCTGCCGCTCGCGCTGCACGTCACGGTCCACGATGTCGACCTCGTGCTCTGGATGCTCAAGGGACAGGTACCGGTCTCGGTCTATGCGCAGCAGTCCGACCTCCTGCTCGGTGCCTCCGGCACGCAGGACAGCATTGCCGCCATTGTGCGGTTCTCCGGGGGCACGGTCGTCAATTTCGAAAGTGCCTGGTCGCTGCCTTCCGGTGCCCGGCACATGATCGATGCACGGCTGGAGCTGATCGGCACGGAAGGATCCTTCGAGATCCAGTGCGGCGACAGCGGCCTTTATTTCGCCGACGCCCGATCCTCCCGCGAGATCGATACGCAGCATTGGCCGACCATCGGCGGCCGGGTCGAAGGCGACCTCAAGCGGGAGCTCGAGGGTGTGCTCGACTGGCTGGATGGGGGGCCATCTCCGATCGCCAGCGGGCAGGAGGCGATATCCTCGCTCGAGTTGACGCTGGCGATGATCCGATCGGCCGAGACGGGAGACGTCGTCCGGCTCGCATGACCTTCAACCGCGGCGATGCCGCCTCATTCCGGAGCGTGACCATGATCAGCAGACGCAGCCTTCTCGCGGCCACGGCCTTGGCCGGAATTGCAGCAACGTTCGCAGCGCCGTCCGCGGCGCAGGAAAAGCCCTTTGACGGCGTACAGCTGTCCGTGCTGATGGAGGGCCATCCGACCACGGACGCCATCCAGAAAATGCTCCCCGACTTCACCGCGGCGACCGGCATCGACGTCGCGCTCGAAGTGGTGCCAGAGCAGGACATCACCGCGAAGATTCTCTTGGAGTTCTCGTCCAAGTCCGGGCGCTACGACATCGTCGAAAACAACATCATCTACGTACCTGGCTTCGTCTCCTCGGGCTTCATCGTGCCGCTGGACGAGGGGCTCGCCAAGCAGGCCCAATACTACGACAAGGCCGACTTCGTGCCTGGCTACTTCAACACGAACGTCCTCGACGGGAAGACCTACGGTCTGCCGGTCTACGGCGAGAGCACGTTCCTGATGTACCGCAAGGATCTCTTCGAGCAGTACGGGCTGTCGGAGCCGAAGAGTTTCGATGACATCGAGACAGCGGCTAGAACGGTCTCGGAGAAATCGGACAAGCAGGTGGCGGGCATTACGATGCGGGGCCGGCAGGGGATCGAGGGCGTCTATGTCTGGGCCGCATACCTCTGGGGCTTCGGCGGTTCCTTCCTCGACGCTGCGGGCAAGTCCGCCTTGGCGACGCCCGAGGGCATCGCGTCGCTCGAATCCTTTGCCAAGATTCTCAAGGACTACGGTCCGGTTGGCGTCGCCAATTTCGGCTGGGAGGAGAACCGTCTTCTCTTCCAGCAGGGGAAGGCGGCGATGACGCTCGATGCCACAGTGAACGGCGCCTACAACGAGGATCCCGCGGTCTCGTCGGTCGTCGGCAAGGTCGGCTACGTCCCGGTGCCCATGAAATCCTCCTCGCCGAAGGGCGGCTCGTCGTCGCTTGCCGTCCACAGCCTGTACGTCTCGGCGGACTCGCAGAACCAGGAGGCGTCGGCCCTCTTCGTCGCCTGGGCGACGGCCAAGGAGCAGCAGCTGAAGTCGATGGAGAGCGATCCGAATTCGGGCGTGACGTCGCTGACCGCCCTCAACGGCGAAAGCTTCGTCTCCCGGTACGGCGCCTTCAAGGACGCCATGCTCGCCGCCATCGAGGCCGGAAACCCGCAATACCTGCCCACGATCGAGAAGGCGAACGAGGTCATCAACAATACCGGCATTGCGGTCTCTAAGGCTCTCGCCGGCGCCGCAAGCGCTGAAGAAGCGCTGAAGGAGGCGGACACGGCCAACAACGCGGCCTTGGCACGCTAGGCTCCTTGTCGCCCTGCGGCAGGCAACACCCGCCGCAGGGCTCCACCCTCCCACCGGAGCCGATACCGTGACATCGCTTGCCGACCCGACCCGCCTGTTCCACCGGCCGATTGTCGCCGCCCTCGGCGCGACCTCGGTGATCCTGACGGCCTATGTCGTCTGGCTGTCGTTCCGCGACCTCTCGCTGATGCGCGCCGGGCGCGACGTCTTCGTCGGCACCGACAACTACACCCGTTTCTTTTCCGATCCCCGGGCAATGGCGGCGCTGTGGCGCACGATCGCCTTCACCTGTCTAGCCACCGCCATCGAAGTGGGCCTTGGCCTGGCGATCGTTCTCTTCCTCGACCGTAGTTTCGTGCTGAAGCGTCTGGTGCGCACGCTGCTGCTCGTGCCGATCATCATGACGCCGGTGGTGGTGGGGCTGACATGGCGCTTCATCTTCGATCCGGCGTCCGGCATGGCGAACTACCTGATGTCCCTTCTTGGATTCGCTCAGATCGACTGGCTCGGCAGTACGCAGGTCGCCTTCTTTTCTGTGCTCATCGCCGACGTCTGGCAGTGGACGCCCTTCGTCATCCTGCTCGTGATGGCGGCACTGGAATCAGCGCCGACTGATCCGATGGATGCCGCCCGCATTGATGGGGCGCGCGAGTGGCAGGTGACCTGGTACGTGCTGCTGCCGATGCTCCGGCGGGCGCTAGCCGTGGTCGCGCTGATCCGCACCATCGATAGCATCAAGGCCTTCGACCTCTTCTACATCATGACGCGCGGCGGTCCGGCGCTCTCGACCGAGACGTTGAATTTCTACGGCTATGTCGCAGCCTTTACCAACTTCGACATCTCCTACGCCCTTACGATCGCGATTCTCCTGACGGTCTTCACGAACGTCGCGCTGCTGGCCATGTACGGCGTCCTGTTTCCCAAGTCGGGAGACCGGTGATGGTGCGGCGCATTCTGTTCTACACCGCGCTCATTGCCTTGATGCTCGCGGTGCTCTTTCCGCTCTATTGGGTGGTGGTCACGTCGTTCAAGACGACCCGCGATGCCTTTGCGATCCCGCCCGTCTGGTTCTTCGAGCCCACGCTCGACAACTACCGGAAGGTCCTGGCGAACCGCACCTTCCTCAGCGCCTTCGCCAATAGCTTCATCGTCTCCATCCTCTCCAGTGCTATAGCCGTCGCGATTGGTGCGGTAGCGGCTTACGGCCTGGCGGCCCAGGAGGCGCCCTACCGCCGCTCGCAGGAGAAGTTCATCCTCTCCCTCCGCATCGCGCCGGCGCTGCTCTTCGTCATCCCTGTCTATTTCCTGGCGACGCGCCTCGGCGCGTTGAACCAGCATTGGCTGCTGATCGTCGTCTACGCCTTCATCAACATTCCCTTCGCGATATCCCTGCTGATCACCTTCTTCGGCGATATCCCCCGGGAGCTGCGCGATGCGGCGCGTGTCGACGGCGCACGCGAGTTCCAGGTCTTTGCCCGGATTTTCCTTCCGGCGGCCAAGGGCGGCATCGTCGCCACGATGATCTTCTGCGTCCTCTTCACTTGGAACGAGTTCTTTGTCGCCCTGGTCTTGACCGGCAGGAACACGCAGACGCTTCCGGTCAGCATCACGTCCTTCCTGACATTTCAGGGCATTCAATGGGGGGCGCTGACGGCGGCGGCCAGTCTCATCATGCTTCCGATGATCGTGCTCGGCCTCATGGTCCAGGGGCAGATCGTCCGCGGCATGACACTCGGCAGCGTGAAGGGATGACGGACATGGCACAGCTCTCGATCAGATCGGTCTCAAAATCCTACGGGGCGATCCGTGTCCTCGACGATATCTCCATCGAGGTGGAGGAGGGCGCGTTCGTCGTCCTCCTCGGACCGTCCGGCTGCGGAAAGTCGACCCTGCTGCACGCCGTGGCGGGTCTTCATCCGATCGATACGGGCAGCATTGTGATCGGCGGGCGGGACGTGTCGACGCTTCCGGCCCGAGAGCGCGACGTTTCGATGGTGTTCCAGTCCTACGCCCTCTACCCGACGATGACGGTTGCCGAAAACATCGCCTTCCCGCTGAAGATGCGGGGACTGGGCAAGGCCGAAGCGGCACGCCAGGTCGACGACGTCGCGAAACTGCTGCAGATCGAGCCGCTGCTAGCGCGCCGTCCGCGCGAGCTGTCGGGCGGGCAGCGGCAGCGGGTTGCGATCGGCAGAGCGCTTGTCCGCGACCCGAAGCTCTTCCTGTTCGACGAACCGCTCTCCAATCTCGACGCCGCGCTTCGCACCGACCTGCGCACCGAGATCAAGCGGCTGCACCAGACGATCCGCCGAACGATGCTTTATGTCACGCACGACCAGATCGAGGCCATGACGCTGGCGACAAAGATCGTAATCATGAGCCGGGGCGTCGTTCAGCAGGTCGGAACGCCTTCGGAAATCTATCACGATCCGATCAACCTCTTCGTGGCGAAATTTATCGGGTCGCCCGCGATGTCGCTGCTGCGCGGACGGATCGTCTCGAGCGGGCCGTCGGAGCGCTTCGTCATCGACGGCGGCGACGCCAGCCCGCCTGGCGAAATCGGGCTTTCGGGTAAGGGTAGAGCGGGGTCCGCCAACTCCGACGAACTCCTCCTGGCCGTGCGACCCGAGAATTGGCGGATCGTCCCCGTGTCGGAGGCGTCGGTCGTCGCTGAGGTCGATCTTGTCGAACCGACGGGCCCCGAGGACATCGTCACTTTGAAGATCGGCGGCCAGCCGGTGATCGTCCGGCGTCCGGCCGGCGAGGTGAAGGAGGGCGGTCGGCTGGGTCTGTCCCTTGATGCGGGCAAGGCAATGCTCTTCGAGCCCGGCACGGGAACCAGGCTGCTCTGACCAGCCCTCTCGCTTTTCCAGCCGACTTCGCGAGCGGCATTTTCTTCCACCGACACGAGGTATCCGATGCGGTCCCAAAGCCAAATGCGCCGGGAAATCGACGATATTCCCGAAGCCGCAGCGCGTTTTCTTGACGCCTCTTTCGATGCGGCGGCGTCAGTCGGAGCCCGATTGCGCGAGTTGGACCCGAAGGTCGTGACGACGGTCGCCCGAGGGTCGTCCGACCACGTCGCGACCTACTTCAAGTACGCGGCAGAACTCGCCACCGGGCGTCCGGTCGCCTCGCTCGGACCCTCGGTCGTTTCGGTCTACGGAACGCGCTTGCGGTTGGCCGGGCAGGCAACATTGGCCATCTCGCAGTCCGGGCAAAGCCCTGACATCGTCGCCCTGCTGACTGCTGCGCGGGCCGGCGGGTCGGAAACGATCGCCGTCGGAAATGTCGAAGGATCGCCGTTGCTGACAGCCGCGCAGTGGCCGATCACTTTGTCGGCCGGGCCGGAACTCAGCGTTGCTGCGACGAAGAGCTTCGTCTGTTCGGTGCTGGCTGCCCTAGCCGTTCTTGCTGGCTGGACGGAAGACCGGGAACTCCGGCAGGCACTCGCCGCCTTTCCCGAACATGCGCGTGGTGCCCTCCAACACGACTGGTCGTCGGCTCTGGCCACCTGCCAAGGGGCCCGCTCGCTCTTTACCCTTGGCCGCGGTCCGTCGTTCGCGGTGGCGGCGGAGGCTGCCCTGAAGTTGAAGGAGACCTCGGTCCTGCATGCCGAAGCCTAATTCGGCGCCGAAGTCCCGCACGGGCCGGTCTCGCTCGTCGAGAAGGGATTTCCGGTGCTGGCCTTCGCGCCGGCGGACGCCGCTCTCCCGGGCCTCTCCGCCATTTGCGGCAGGTTGGTCGAGTCTGGCGCGGTGCTCTTCAGTGTGGGCAGAACCGGACACGGGATCGAACTGCCGCACACCGCGACAGGCCATCCGTTGACGGAGCCTCTGTCGATGCTGGTGTCGTTCTACCGCTTCGTTGAATCCGTTTCCATCGCCCGGGGCCATGATCCGGATCGCCCGCGCGGACTGCTGAAGGTGACGGAGACGACCTGATGGCTCGCTTCGCCTTGACCGGAGCCGACGTCTTCGACGGCACGCTGCGTCGGTCCGGCATGGCCGTGATCGTTGAAGACACGCTCGTGGCAGATATCCGTCCGGTTGGTGATCTGCCCAACGGGCTGGAAACGATCGTGCTGGACGGCGGTCTGCTCGCGCCGGGATTTGTCGACATTCAGGTCAATGGTGGCGGGGGCACGCTCTTCAACGATGATCCGACTGTCGAAGGGATACGCCGCATCTGCGCTGCGCATTCCCATTTCGGATCTACCGCACTGCTGCCGACGGTGATTACCGATCGTCCAGAGGTCACATGGGCCGCCATTCGCGCTGCCGAGCAGGCATTGGCTGCCAGGGTGCCCGGATGTCTTGGCATCCATGTCGAAGGCCCGTTCATCTCGCCCTCCCGCAAAGGCGCGCATGATCCGGCTCTCATCCGCCGGATGGGCGACGACGACCTTCGGTTGATCTGCGGATCGACGGTCAGACCCTTTCTTCTGACCGTGGCACCGGAGAGCGTCGACGGCGCACAGGTGGCAGCCCTCGTCGAGGCGGGCATCAGCGTGTCGATCGGGCACAGCAACGCTTCCTTCGAAGCCGCAGACGCTTTGTTCGAAGCGGGGGCTCGGGGCGCCACGCATCTCTTCAACGCAATGAGCCAGATCGGTCCCCGCGATCCGGGCGTCGCCGGGGCCGCTCTTTTCCGCCGCGACATCTGGTGCGGCATCATACCGGACGGCCATCATGTCCACCCGGCCTTGATCGATACCGCACGCCGTTCCAAGGACGGGACTGGCAAGCTGATCGCCGTAACCGATGCCATGCCGACCGTCGGCAGTCCCGAAGATACCTTCGAACTGAACGGACGTACCGTGACGCGGCGTGATGGTCTTCTCACTCTATCCGACGGAACGCTCGCAGGCTCCGATTTGAATATGATGGATGCGCTTCGCTTTCTCGTGCGCAAGGTAGGCTTCGATCTGGAGGAGGCCTTGCGGACGTGCTCGCTCTATCCCGCGACTTTTCTGCGGTCTTCGGGAATCCGCGGTATCATCTGTGCTGGAAGCCAAGCCGACATGGTCTGGATCGATCCGGAAAATCTGCTGCTTCACGATGTCTGGGTTGCCGGGCGGTCAATCTTGGGATTGGTAAAAAGAAAGTCTGGCAATCAAAGCAATATAATTGCCGAATATTTAGGTAGCGCACGGAAAAACTAAATTAATATAACGCCTATACAATGTTTTAATAGAATATATTCTGATCTAACGATCATATCGACCTAGTATAAGTTTTGTCCCATCATGATAGCCTGTGCCGGCTTTCGAGCGGTGGGTTTGGCTTGGCCGTTGCCATTCATCAACGAAGGGGCAGAAGACGCTTTCAGGTACGCGACGAATGCACGCAACGCCGCTGATTGATGACGGCTGCTCGGGAAATAGAGGAAGACCGGCTCTATCGAAGAAAACCATGAGGGAAGAACACGTTCTAGCTTGCCTGCGCCGACGAGGCTGGACACGGATGCCGCTGGCGCGCTGACGATCCCAAGTCCTCTGACGGTGAGATCAATTTGAGACGCGAGATCGTGGACTATCGTTGCTCCAGGCGGGACGATCTGCATGATCTCATCGCCGGAATGCAGGTTCCACGGCAGGACAAGGCCCGTGATCTCACTACGGCACACTACCGCGCGGTGGTCGAGCAGATCGACAGGAAGACGCGGTTTCGGTCGCTCGCGAAGATAATCAGGCGACGCGACGAGTGTTGGTCTCGCGCCCATCGATGCGCCACGCAACATGTTATTCGAAAGTTCTTGGCCGACGCCGTGTCCACATGTGCCGCATTTGGAAAGCGGAATGAAAAGCGGCGTCGTGTTTTTTGCCGAGGCGCCATGACTTTAGATCTGCTGGCGAGTCAACATTGCCCCCCAAACGGACGGCAGTGCCCTCGTCACGAACATTCTCTCGTCTCAAGCGACCAAGAAGCCTCTGTCGTTCAGAGCGCCAGCATTTCTTCCAAGAGGTCCCCGGCCTTCGCGCGTGCGTCAGCTTCGCTGACGGGATCGAATTTCAGCAACCATCGATCCCCGCTGACTTCGAGCGGTGCGGCGTCAGGCAGCTTTGTTCCCTTGACCGGAGTAAGTGCTACGCCGCCGGGGCCAACCTGCACCCGCTCGATCCCAAGGGCACGTGCGCGAAGCCCCATGCGCCGGTCCTCTATCAAGGTTGCGGCGGCGTTGGGCAGCGCGCCGTAGCGATCCTCCAGTTCGTCGCACAGCATGTCGAGATCGTCAGCCGAAGCGGCCCGTGCAAGGCGGATATAAGCGGCAATACGCAGATCCGCGTCGACGATCCACTCCGCCGGGAAACAGCCGCCCGCGGCTCCCTCGATCCGGGGAAGCTGCGACGGCGGCGTCTCGCCAGCGAGTTCCCGCAACACGTAGGTGAGAAGATGCTGGTAGAGCTCGATCCCAACCAGCTTCATATGGCCGGACTGGTCGTTGCTGACGAGATCGCCCGCCCCGCGCATGTCAAGATCGCGGGCGCTGACGGCAAAGCCGGCACCCAGCGAATCGAGCGCGCTCATGTGTTGGAGGCGGGTTCTGGTTCGGTTTGGCAGTTCTTGGTCGGCGGGGGTCATCAACAGGAGCGCCGCGCGGCGGCTGGATCGTCCGACACGCCCGCGAAGCTGATGGAGCTGTCCGATGCCGAAGCGCTGCGCATCGAGAACGATCATCGTGTTCGCACGCGGAACGTCGAGGCCCGTTTCGATGATGCTGGTGGCGAGCAGCACGTCGCCATCGCCCCGCGCAAAGGCCACTAGTGCCGCTTCGGCTTCGTCGCCTTTCATCTTGCCATGGACGGTAACGACCGTCAGACCGGGTACGAGGCGAGCCAGAATGGCCTGCGTGCCATCGACATCCTCGATCCGTGGAACGACGACGAAGGATTGTCCGCTGCGGCCGTGCTCGCGCAGAAGCGCGGCGCGGATCGTAGCCTCGTCAAAGATCCCGAGGCTCGTACGCACTGGCATCCGCCGCGCCGGCGGCGTCGCGATGACCGATATTTCGTTGAGGCCGATAAGGGCCGTCTGGAGCGTGCGCGGGATCGGTGTGGCCGACAACCGCATCACGTGACCGGCGCCCATGCGCGCCAGCTTGTCCTTCTGCGCGCCGCCAAACCGCTGTTCTTCGTCGATGATGACAAGGGCCAGATCCTTGAAGGTCACGCTCGGCGAGGCGAGTGCCGACGTGCCGACGACAAGACGCAGCGTTCCGTCCGCGAGCCCCGCCTTCGTCGTTTTGGTCTCGGCTGTACTGGTAAGCCGGCTGAGCATGGCGACCTTGATCCCAAGCGACTTGAAGCGTTGGCCGAACGTTTCGAAGTGCTGCCGAGCCAGAAGCGTTGTTGGCGCGATCAGCGCCACCTGCTTGCCGGCAAGCACCGCCTGCGCGGCCGCGCGCAGCGCCACTTCGGTCTTGCCGAAGCCGACGTCGCCCACCACGAGCCTGTCCATCGGCTTGCCGGAATTGAGATCGCTGCGTGCAGCCTCGAAGGCTTTCCACTGGTCTGCGGTCTCCTGAAAGGGGAATCCTTCAACGAACCGCTCCATGTCGGCAGCGGGTACCTCGAGAACCGGGGCTTCGGCCTTTGCCTTCTCGCGCGCCAGAGCGCGGATGGCGCGTCCCGTCTCAACGATCGCGGCGTCGATCGCCGGACGGCGCTTCGCCCAACTCTTGCCGTCGAGCGTGTCGAGACGCACGGCATCGGGTTCGCCGCCATAGCGCCAGAGCTTCGCAGCGTCGGCCAGCGGTACCTGCCGGATCCCGCCCTTGGCATATTCGAGTTCGATCGTCTCACCCGAACCGCCGTCCGGCGTTGCCAAGGCGCGCAGTCCCTTCAGGACCGCGACGCCATGGTCCTCGTGCACGACGGCATCGCCGACCCGGAGCTCGGCATTGAGGAGATCGCTGCCGATACTGACATTGAAGCGATCGTCGCGATCGGCCCGTCCACCCATCAGATCAGCTGCGGCGATGATCGCAACATCCTCCGTGCTCGCTCCCGCATCGAGCGGAATGGTGACGAAAGAGAGCGCGGCCTTTTCGGCCAACGCAGTGCGCAGATCGCGATGGACCATTCCGTCTCGCTTCATGTCGCGGGCGAGCCGGCGCGAGAGAAAGCGGGTATCGCGTTCGCTTCCGGCGATCAGCACCGACCTCTTGTCCTGGCCCTGCTCGTCGAGAAAGCGGGCAAACGCGCGGCTGGGCTGCCGCTCCGTTATGAATCGGGGTACGGCCGGAAACGCCTGCGGGGTCATAACCGACCGCGTTGCCAGCTCGCGTTCCCACACCGTCAAGTCCACAAAATGCTTGGGGTCGAGGCGTCGTTTGCGATCTTGCAGGCTGACGATCAGCTTGACCGTCCGCTCGCGTCGAGCGGCGGCGTCGGCTTCCATGAACACGACGGCATCTGGAATGTGGGAAAGCAGTGAGACGCCGGCATCGCCGAATTCGGGTTCGGTGGCACGGCCGAGCGCCAAATGTTCAATCTCGCCCCTGCTGCGTTGTGAGATCGGATCGAAGCTGCGGATCGAGCGAATCCTGCCTTCCTCTGCCTCGATCCGCACGGGGCGATCGGCGTCTGCCGGAAAGACATCAAGCACGCTCCCAGGAACGCCGACTTCCCCAGGTTCGTCGATACGCTCGTCGATGTGGTAGCCGACCGCGAGAAGTTCCTGCTGTAACGCCTCGAGATCGACTTTTGCGCCGACGTTTACCTCGGGCGGTTTCGCCGTAAAGGTCGATGGGGGTGCGTAGCGGTAGACGGTTGCTTCTGCCGAAGCGATCAGCACGGACGTCTTGTTCGAGGCCACGGCAAGCGCCCTCAAAGCGGCAACCCGCGCGCCGACATTGGCTGCCGAGGACGGTGCGACTTCACCCGGGATCGCATCGGGTGAGGGACAGAACAGCACGGTTACGTCTGAAAAAGCGGCGCGGGCCAGTCGGCTGAGGCGTTCAGCGCTTTGTTCGGTCGCAGCGATATAGAGCACAGGCCCTTTCCCGATCACATCGGCGATCGCGAGAAGACCATTTATCAATGCTAGACCCATGCGTATGTCGGCCTTCCAATGCCCTCAACATGAACCGTCATCCTGCGGCAGTGGAGTTCGCCGCGGCAGATAGGACGGAATGTCCGGGAAGTTCTGCGATCCGACCCGAATAAGCTGGATGCCAGTACCCGGTTCCCCGATCGCAAGCGTACCGAGCCGTACCGTTTAGCGCGGAGATTATGCTGAGCGGCGTCGGGCAGCGGATAAGTGGTTCAGCGCGATCCAGCTTATCAACGAACCACTTCTTCAACCGGATCGACACATCATACATCTCTGCCGCATCCTCGACACCGTGATCGAGGTTCTGGGTGCCGTTGACCTCAATAACCAAGATGCTGCTCTCGGCCTGTACAGGTCGACGCCGTCGGTTAAACGTCCGCTAAACTATTGTTGTTGAAGGTCGCTGGAAGTCCGAAGCGGGTCGAAAGCGGCCCTTCCTCTTCCGGGGCGACCTCGCGAATAGCTGCCATTCCGCATTCGACCCGGTGCGGACGTCTACGCCTTGATACCGACTGCTCATGACCGGACATTTCTCCGGCAATAGTGGCATCTGACGCGGGCCGAGCATGAAGCTTTGGATTTCCGGCCAATGTTGTCGGGGTTATGCGCGGATCCGGCGGTGATATTGTACAGAATCCATGTCGACGAATGAGAGAATGGTTTCGATGGCACCAGTGCGGCTCTGGCATGTTCCAACCTGGATCCTCAGTTGCCTCGCTGTTTCGGGGTGCGGTGAAGTTGACTGGAGCGATGCCAAGAATATGCCCTTCGCCGCGAAAACCAGGCTTGAGTTAGCTGGTGACGGGTGGCTTTGGAGAAGAAGCATGCTGTCGCTTGTCTGCGCGTCGGACCAACGTCTTCATCTCGTTATGGTGACTGAACTGCCAGGCGGGCGGGAGCGCCTGAAGGTCGAGCGTCGGGAAGACGCAACCATATTTATCAACGGCATTGATCAACAGATATCTGACTTGGGTATGCGAGCGGTGGCTCTCGGACCCCCTGACACGATCGTCAGCGATCCCCTTCCAGCCGAGGCCGTCGATCGGATGATCGAGTGGTTTGGTGCTACGGCGCCGCAAAAAGTCGATGTCGTAGGATTTGAGGAAAGCGCAATCTTTATGCAAGGCGAAGCCGTGGCCGCGGACATCGTTGCAATTGCCCAAACTTGCCAATGTTCTTAGGGCGCGTAGTCAGCAGGGGTACGCGAAGAGGATGCAACCCATGTACGGCAGACATTTTCGCAGTGTCGGGATGTCTGCTTACTCACCAGCTTTGTCCGAAGCGGACAGGCAGCTACCCACCAAATCCTAACGTTCCAAGTAAAGCTCGCCTTCATCTGAAAGCGGACGAAGCAATCGAGCCTACCCACGAGTTCGTCTGGTCATAAATCGTTCAAAGTGGTTTTGCAGCACCCGCCCGATACGCTGATGGAGCTACGCTCAAACTAACTGCCGATGATCGTGTGTAGTCGTGTAGCGACTTGGGCGTGTCACGGCTCTAACCGTCGCTCTTGAACTGTCCCGTGGCCAAGCGCAGGTCGTTGAGGCCTTTAAGGCCGGCGGAACTACCGGCGGCCGCCGCTGCGGAAAAGACCCGCTGAGCATCGCCATACCGGCGTAGCTCCATGTAGGCGTATCCACGCAGCACCATCAGGTCGAGACGCTCGGGCGCCAGTTGCGCGAGTTGATCGAGGGCCATCAGCGTCTCCACCGGGCGCTTCGCCTCGAAGGCGGTGGTGGCCTGCGCGCTGAGGAGCGCGGTGCTGATTTCGACCCGGCGTGCCCGCGGCTGCGGCGATCGCGCAGCGGAAACGGCGGCCTTGTTGTTCAGGCCAACGCGCAGATAGGCGAGGCTTTGCCCGTAGGCGGCCTCCTTCTGTATCGCCGCCGTGCCGCCCTGAAGCGCAACTTCGAAAGCCGGGGCTGCTTCCAGCGGTCGGTTAAGACCCATGAGGCACCAGCCACGGTCCAGGGCCGACTGTGCCGACAGCGTGGTCGGCGAGACGGGGATACGGCAGCCGACGGTCGATGACCCGCCGGAGCGGGCCGAAGCGACGCGGGGCGAAGGCTGCCCGTAGCGCTCTTCCCGTGGCTCCCGCGCGCCGGCGGAGGGCAACAGCTGCCTTGCGGGCGTCCGGTGCGCGGGCTGGGACAGCGGCTGGACGGGGGCCGGCTGGCCCGCCGGCTGATCCGTGTTCATCTGTGAAGCCGGCTGGCGCTGTATCGTCGAGGGGGCCGGCTTGGTCTGCGGCTGACCCATGGCCTGCATTTGCCCATTCCGCTGCAGCACCATCGCCTGCTGTTCTGCCACCACCGTACCCGGTGCCGCCTCGCGGCCGACCATGGCGATGCGCGGTGAGCGTCCCTCCCAGGCCGCTTGCAGCTGGCGGAGGCCGGCGGCATTGCCAAGCCGTTGGCGGGTCAGCGCCAGTCCGAAGGCCGACATTTCCTCGTCCGGCTTCCACGCCAGGGCCGTCGCAAACCACTGGCCGGCAGTGACGAACTGATTGAGATTGTAGGAGTACCAGCCGAGCAGTTGCGCGGCATCAGGCGCCTTTGCCGCCGCCGCCTGATTGACGATCTCGGCGATGACCGTCGGCGCGAGCATCACCTGCGGCTGCACAGCCAGAAGATTGGTGCCCGCCGCGAGATAGATCGACCGCGCATCGTCCGAGGTGGACGCAAAGGGCCGCATCAGCGTTTCCGCCTCTGCCGGCTGCTTCAGTGCCAACAGGGCCAGCGCCAGTCCTTGCGAGGCTTCGGCCGAGGGCTCATGGGCAAGCGCCTTGCGAAACCAACCCTCGGCCACCTTCGGATCGGCGCGCTTCAAGAAATACCAGCCGAGCAGCATCTGGTCCGCCGCGAGCCCACCCTCGGAGGCGAGCTTCTCAAGCGCCGCGAGATCACTCGGATCGGTCACCAACGTCGCATCGTCGGCGGCCAATGTCACCGCCTGCCGGGCGACGTCGGAACGCACGGAAGCGAACTCGCCGATGCCGTCAGGGCCCGTTCGCTCCAGCGCCAGAAGGGTTCCGACCGCCGGCCGCGTCAGGCGCTGGACCGCCATCTGCATCGTCGCCAGCCGCTCGCCGGAATTGTCGCAACTGGTTAGGATGTAGCGGTAGGCGTCGAGCGCCCGCTCGGGTCGCTTGGTTTCAGAAAACGCGCGAGCGAGGCGCCAGAGAACGTCGACCTCGCTGCAGGTGAGGAGGCTCGGCGTCTCCGCTGCCACCCGCACCACGGTGTCGTATTGCTGCAGGTTCGACGCGTTGATCAGCCGCAGCCGGGCTTCTGCAACGGCCAGCCGCTCCAGCAGGTCGGGCGGCATCTGCCAGCCGGGTTCGGCAGCTTGACGCGCGGCGATGGCGGCGCGCACCTCGGCATAGCGCTCCTCGGAATAAAGCTTCCACAAGGCGTCGAGCTGGACGTCGCCTGCGTCGGGAATCTCGAGCGGGTTCGCCGGCGGCGTCCAGTTCGGATAGAGCGCCTTCAGGCGAGCGATCTCCGTCTCCAGCCGCCGCGCGTCGCCTTCGCGGGCGAAATAGCGCAGTGCCGTCTCGTCGACGACCGGCTCGGCGGTCGTCGCGGTCGGCGCTGCTGCTGCTGCTGCCGGTGCTGCCGGGGCCGGTGCTTGCGCCGCCGTGTCCAACTCGGCCATCCGCATCGCCGGTGCGACGAAGCGTGCCATGCGCGCCGTCGTGCCGTCGGGGGCCGATACCGCGGGCACCGGGTTCTCCTGTTCCACCCCGGCCATGGCCGATGTCGCCAGCCAGCCGCTCGTCAGGTTTTCAAGCGTCCGGAAGCCGGCGGGGAGCGCGACGTCCGCGACGAAGAAGCCGGCGGCGACAGCGAGGACCGTGGAGAGTTTCACGCGAGGCACTCCGGATGTCGCTCGGACAGGAAGGACAGGGCAAGGAGATGCAAGGTCGACGGGAAGTAAAGCGTCGGCACGAAGACCTTCAGCGCCGGCGGTAATGGCTGCTTGTCGAGGACGCAGGCGACAAGGGCTGGGAGGATAATGTAGCCGGCGTCCGTTAACCTTTCCCTAACCGTGCCATCGACGAGCGTGACGATCGACACGCTTCCGTCCTCGCCGGTCATACCGTCGCGCAGCGGGGCGAGCACGGCGCGATCTGTGCTGCCGGCGCGCACGAGGTAGAGCGGAATGCGCAGCGCGTTGTAGGCGAACTCGGCGGGAAAACCGTCGGCCGGCTTCGGCCGGGTCTTCATCGACAGCCATTCCGGCGGCAGCTTGCGCGGGCCGAACATGGATTGGGCGAGGATCGTCCGGCCATCCGCTTCGAGCTTCTTCCAGTCGGTCCCGGGCGCCAGCTTCGCCAGCACCGGAAAGGCCTCGAACACCCAATAGGAGAGGTTGATGACCGGGCCGTCCGGCCGCTCCTTGGCGCCATAGCCGGCGGCACCCGGCATCAGCAGCGAAAGCCCCTGCCGCTCGATCACCATTGGCCCGAGCGCTTTGGCCATCGCCGTGGCGGCGGCGGTCAGGTCGTCCCGTGCCCAGGCCGCACCGGCGAGCGCGGCGGCATAGGCGATGAGAATGTCGCCATCGCTGGCATTGTTGCTGTCTGACACGTGCGGGGTCGCCGCGGGATCCCATTTCCAGACCGCCAACCCGTCGTCGCGCAGCAGGAGTTCGGTCCGGGTAAAGGTCCAGATGCTGTCGAAGGCCGCAGGGTCGTCTGCGAGATAGGCCAGCAGCAGGCCGTAGCCCTGGCCTTCGCTATGGCTGATCTGGCCGTTTCCATCGTCGATCACCCGGCCGGCGGCGGAAACGAACTTCGCTTTGTATGCCGCCCAGGCCTCGGCCGGGATCGAGCTCGCCGCCAGGGCTGCCCCCGGCACCGCGCTCAATGCCAGCATGCCGGCAAGCCCGGCCGCCATCTTCAGCCGGCGGGCGAGGCGCCTCACTTGCGCCGTCCCAGCACGACGGTGATCGCCGTTGTCGTCAGCCCGAGCAGCACCGAGGCGGCAACCAGCAGCATGGCGTAGGAGAGGACGTTCTCCGACAGCCAGTTCGCGACGATCAGGCGCATGTTGCCGAACGACCAGGGCTGCGTTTGGACCAGTGTCGGCGCATTGACGGCCAGCCGTTTGAAGCTGCCGGTCCCCGCCTCGTAGGTGGTGACGCGGCCGCCGAGCTCGCTCCAGTTCTGTTGCGTCGTCAACGCCGCGACGCCATCCATCAGCGCTGGACCGTTCGGGGCCGTCACCACGGTCCAGATCTTGTCGTCCAGCGGGCTCGCGCCCTGCGCCACCACCAGCCCGACGCTCGGCGATGGCAGGAACTCGACTTCCGGCGTCGGCGTCAGCCGGAAGGCTTCCGGGGCGATCGCGAAATCGTCGCGCAGCCAGCGCGTCAGGGCAGTGAAAGGCCGCTGCCAGATCGCCGGGCTCACCTGTTCGCGCCAGGTTTCGATCGTCGTCTGGTCTGCCGGCGGGGCAGTGCGGACGCTCTCCTGACCCCAGGCGGTGCGGATGCTCTCGGAGACGCCGACCCGCGACAGGATGCCCGCCGGGATCTGCTGCGAGGTGCTGACGAAGAGCGCGTCGCGCGCGGCGGCGTCCGAGGGCGACCACTGGATGTCGAAGGCGATCGGCCTGCCGCCGGCGACCGACATCCGCGCCAGCAGCGTGCTGGCGGCCGAGAGGCTTTCCGGTCCTGCCCGGTCGATGAACAAGGGTACCGGCTTGGCACTGCGGCTGTAGGGGTAGCCGGTGCCTTGCGTGGCGGCAAGGTTCGGCCGCTGGCTGACGCGGGCGAAATCCGGCATCTCGAAGCTTGAGCTGTCGAACAGTGCAAAGCGCCGGGTGGTGCCGGCGCTGGTGCCGGGCAGGCACGCCGCATCTCCCGCGGTTTGCAGCACCGCCTCGACGGCGATGGTATTGCTGCCCGGCTTGAAGTTGCGCATCGTCACCCGCACCGGATAGCGCTCCAGCAGCACGTCGGAACTGCCGCCGATCGGCAGCGTGGTGGCGATGTTGTCGTTGACGTAGATGTCGAGATGGCTGCCCGGCTGGACGTCCTTGGTGTAGCCAGCGTCGAACAGGATCTGCGCCTCGCCATAGGCCTGGGCGTAGAAGTCCTGCGGAACGGCCACGGTGAACTCGGTGCGAAACCGCCGACCGGCAAACTCCTGGCTGGCGACGCCGAGCGCCGAGAACGGGATGCTGGCCTTGGAGAACAGCAGCGGGGCGCCGGGCACGCGCCAGGCGGGGTTGGACAGTTCGCTGCGGAAGATCGCCAGCGGCCTGTCCGTCGGCTCGATGATTCGCTGGATCGCGGTCTCGACGTCGCGCCAGGTCGGGCCGCTCAGGAGCAGCGCCCGTCCGCCCGCCCCTGGCAAGTCGATGAAGCTGAGGGTGGGCTCGCGGCTCGCCAGGGCCGGCAGCTGCGGCATGAAGCTGGCCAGCTCTTCCGCAGGGCCGACGATCAACGTCAGCGCGCCGTCGGCGCTGGCCGGGATACTCGCCTGGGTCACGGCGAACGACTGGTTCGGCATGTCGGCAATCAGCGCAAGGCCTTCCGACAGCTTGATCAGCGGCGCCGAGGCGGGGCCGAGGTCGCCCACCGGCACGACGATGTTGAACGTCGTCTTGGCCGTGGCATCGAGGCCGATCGCGCGCACATCCTCGGGCCGGCGTGGTAGCCGGGCGTCCTGGTTCTGGAAGGCCAGGAAGGTGCGTGCCGGGTCGATGTCGACCCAGAGGTCGTAGGTCGACTGGATCGTGCAGTCGGTGCGGTGGCGCAGGTCCGTCTCGAAGCGGATGGTGTTGGCGCCCGCCCGCAGGAGATTGGCCGGCAGCGGCGCCGAGACGTCGACGACGCTGTCCGGTGCGTTGACCGTCTGGTCGAGGACCCCGACATCGTTGATGACGACGCGCAGGTGGGAGGCTTCCGGGGCGACGAAGATCGCATTCTGGAAGCCAAGCTGCAGCGTTGCATTCGAGGCCGCCTGCTCGGGGGTGAGGTAGACTGACCAGCTGCGCCGCTGGATTTCGCCGGCGAGCCCGAAATCCTCGATCGGCAGGAGGTATCGACGGAAACCGGCGGCGGCGGTTTTCGCGGCAGCACCGGCTGGCGCTGCGGACGGCGCACGCGGCGCTGGCGTTGAGCCGGCCGTTGACGAGGGTGGCGACGCGGGCGCCGGGCGCGGCATCAAGGGGGTCTGCGGCGCCCGGCTCGGCGTCGCGGGCTGCACCGATGGCAGCTGCGCTGGCATGGGTGTCGTCGGTGTCGCCGCTGGAGCTGTTCGCGTTGGCGGGCTGGCCGGCCCCTCGGGCGTCATGTCGAACGGCGCCTGCGCTTCGGCCGCTCCTACCATCAGCAGCAGGCACAGCACACTCGGCAGGGACCTCACTTGAGGGCTCCCGACGGCACCGGCAGCGCCGCGCTGTCCCGGTGACCGTTCTTGCCGCGGACGAGATAGCTCAGGCCGCGATAGGTCTGGAAGACGCACATGCCGAAGAACCACAGCGTGCCCCGCAGCAGGCCCGGATTGTAGCGGCGCCCGAGCTGGAAATCGCGCCATTGCTCGGAATTGGCGAAGATCAGGTCGGCGACGAGGAAATGGTCGGTCGCTTTCTGGGTCACATAGCTGCAGCCGATCACCAGTCCGCCCGGCTCCTTCTGAACGGCGCGCAGGAGGATCGGCAGCACCACCGTCTCGCTCGACTGATGCGGCTTGAAGCGGAGCGCCGCGGACGAGCCCTTCAGGAGGTCTTGCGGCGTGGCGCCGAAGACCCTCAGCCCGGCACCGCCGACGGAGACGTTGTCGATCGTCGCCGGGAAGACGTGTTCGCCGAAAAGCACCTCGGCCCGCCGGCTGACCGTGACCCGCCGCGACTGGCTCTTGATGCCGCGTTCCGACACCACGCCGAGGGCGCAGCCGGCGATGAACAGGTTGAGGAGGTTCCAGCCTCCGACCATCAGCGTCAGGTCGGCACGATACGGCTCGGCGATCACCCGGTAGACGGTAACCCCGACGCCGACCAAAAGGACGGCGAAGATCACGAAGAACGGCATCGAGATCTCGGACAGCCGGTTGTAGAGTACGGATTCGTCCTTGGCCGTCACCTTGAACGTCGGCTTCCGGGGGTTGAGAATGACCGAGATTACCGCCGGCAGCAGGTGCACGGTCTGGACGTATTCGTAGAGTTCCGAGATCCAGGGCCAGCGAAAACTGCCATACATGTAGTTCTGCATCATCAGGTTCACCGCCATGTAGGCGATGGTATAGGCGAGGAACTCGCCGCTCGAGGCGGTGAAGATCTGCAGGTCAAAGAAAAGGTAGAACAGCGGCGCGACGAGGAAAATCGCGCGCGGGAACGGAAATAGCCAGAACAGGGTCGAGGACATGTAGCAGAGTCGCTGAGGCAGCGAGAGGCCGCGCTTGAACAGCGGAAAGCGGAACCTCAGGATCTGCATCATGCCCTGTGCCCAGCGGCTGCGCTGGCCGATGAAGCTGGCGAAGGTCGCGGGTTGCAGGCCGGCGATCAGCGGTTTGTCGACGTAGAGGCTGTTCCAGCCGCGCGAGTGCAGCTCGATCGCCGTCTCGCAGTCCTCAGTGATCGAGATGCCGCTGAAGCCGCCGGTCTCGTCTAGCGCCTCGCGCCGAAGCACCGCGGCCGACCCGCAGAAGAAGGCGGCGTTCCATTTGTCGAGCCCGCGCTGGATGATGCCGTAGAACATCTCGTTCTCCGACGGCATCTTCTCGAAGGTCTGCAGGTTGCGTTCCAGCGGATCGGGATTGAGGAAGAAGTGCGGCGTCTGCACCAGGAACAGCCGCGGGTCCTCCTCGAAATAGCCGACCGTCTCCAGCAGGAAATCGCGCGCCGGGGCGTGGTCGGCGTCGAACACGGCGATCAGCGGCGCGGTTGAATGCTGCATGCCGTTGTTCAGGTTGCCGGCCTTGGCGTGCGCGTTGACCGCGCGCGTCAGGTAGGTCGCGCCGAGGTCGAGGCAGAGCTGCTGCAACTCGGCATGGCGTTTCTCGGCGGTCTGCGACTCCTTCACGTCGGCCGAGTTGCGCTTCTGTAGCGAGCCGCCATCGTCGAGCAGCCAGACCTTCAGCCGGTCGGAGGGATAGTTCATCGACAGCGCCGCCGCCAGCGTGTTGGCGAGCAGCTTGGTGTCCTCGTTGTAGGTCGGCACGAAGACGTCGATTGCCGGCAAGGTGTCGCCGTCGACTTGCGGCCGGATCGGCCGTGGCGGCAGCGGAGCGGCGACCACGAACAGGCTGAGCGACAGCATCACCACGCTGTACATTTCGGCGAGATACAGCAGGAGGCCGGGGATGAAGTTTTCCAGCTGGTTGACCGGCGGCAGCGTGCTGGTCGTCCGCCAGTAGACGTAGCGCAGTACGATAGCGGTGCCGAGGGCCAGCGCCACGAGGCGCCAGATGCCGTCGAGCTTCAGCACCTTTAACAGCATCATCAGCCCGAGCACCAGCACCACGGCGATCAACTGCGACTGCAGGCTGATCGGCAGCGTGACGACGATGAGGGCGATGGCGGCGGTCGCGGCCCAGAGAAGGGCGATCAGAAACTTCAGCATGCGGATGCCCCCGTCGAAGGGTTCATGCAAGGCGGCGGCGGCACCGGCGCCGCTGCGCCAGCGGCTGCCGACGACAGTCCCAGAAGCGACGTGCTACCCGGCTCGGGCGCTATGCCAGGCCCCATGCCGGGTGGCGGCGGGACCTGCGGGCCGATCGGTGCCGGCAGCGGTGCGGGCGTCGCGACGACGGGCGCCGGTCCTGCGCGCACTGCCGAGCGACGCGGCGCTGCGACTACGGGCCGGGCCGCCGGCGCCGGCTCCTCCTGTTCCCAGGCCGCCTCCGGCGCTCCGGAGCTTGTCGGATAGACCGGTGCTCCCAGTCCGCCGAGCGAGGCATCGGTCGGAGCGGTCTGGTCGTAGGGGTTCCAGCTGATATCGCTGAAGAAACTGCTGATCGAGAAGCCGTACATCACCGCCAGAAGCTGTTCCGTGCTGGCGCCGGCCTGGCACAGCCGCAACCGCAGCTGGATGACGCCGCGCGAACGCAGGAGCAGCGTGGTGGTGCTGGTCGAGGCGATGCGTTGCCAGCCGTAGAAGCAGGTATCGCCGCCACTCTGCCCCACGGCATAGCCGAAAGGACCGTAGCGGTTCTGCACGTAGACACCCGCGCGCTTCATCGCGATGCCCGGGAATTCCTTCACGAGTTCGCTGCGGAAGTTGGTGGTCGCCAGCGGCTTGTCCTTCAGCGCCGTGCGGCCGCTGCCGGTGGTGCCGACCGGGCCGAAGAACCGCACCTGCAGATAGTTCTGCCCGGGCGTCGCGGCCGTCCCCACCAGCAGGATGCGCTGCTCGGTGGCATTCGGATAACGGGTTTCGATGATGTCGACCATGGCCGGCCCGCCCGGCGGCGGCACCACGAAGGCGGCCTCGAGCGGAACCGTGCTGACACCGGAGCCTTGCATCGGCTGGCCCATGCTGCCGCAGCCAGACAGGCCCGCGAGCAGTGCCGTGAGAGAAAGGTACGAACGTGGCCGCGGGTGACGTCTTGCAAATGCCAAAATATTCCTAAGCCATCCACCATCCTGCATATGCGCGATCTCTTTTTACAACAGGTTGAGGCAGCTGGGTCACCGCCGCTCAACTCTATTGGAGATAGCCTTTTGACTACCTTTGGCTGGCCAACACCTCTGGTCTAAATCTCCCAACTTGTGTCAAACTAGCGTCGGTATAGCTAAGGCAATGAAAATGTTAAAGGTTCAGTGGGCAGGTTTGGCAATAACTGGGCTAGCTGAGCGTGCGATGTCCAAAACACTTGCGCCCTCGATGCAGCGGCGATGGTAGCATTTGGGATCCTATTCGTGGGCGCTGGCCGAAAACCTCTGCCACAATTTCAGACACGGCCCACATCTCGGGACCGCGGTCCTAGGAGGCATGCCAGAGTGCCTAAAGCTGAATGCCCCAAGCCCGACCTGTGGAAGGCCGCAGCAAAGTTCGAGATCTGCGACGAAGACCCCCAGCAACCATCGTGTGCATGATGGCGATAACAGCTGATCAAACAGCCAGAACGAGGAACTCCAAATAGGTGCTTGATAAACACCACTCCACGAGGCTTGGATGTTAGCCTAGCAAATAAGCTTCTTTGACTCTGGAGACATTGGAAGGCTCGTCTGATTAACGGCAGCCATTTGCAGAGGCGCCACGGAAGCGGACAGGAAGCTTACGGCCCGTGCTGCCGGGAATCATCTCCGACATGGGTGGGAAGCCATCAGGCGGCTCGCAGAAATTATGGATGAGCTGGTCAGGCGAAAACTGCGCGAACTTGTACAAACACTAGCTGCATGAATGCTGCTCTATAGCCTCTTACTTAACACGTTGGGATTGAACCTCCACGAGCCGGCGATGGATATAGGTAACCTTATCAATTTCAGCCGAGACTAGCGTCCTCCACTCCGTCCTCGCAGGCGGACTGCTGATCTGTTCTTGCATCGCCATTTGATCCGCCTGCCAATTTGCGCACTCAGCGATGAGTGCCCAGAGGCATCTGTCATCCAGCGTATCAAGCGTGTGCACGGGATAGTCGACGGCTTTTGGCAAATGCGAATTGCACACTGTCTCGGTACCTGTCTTTAGGTTGCATCCACCTAATACCGCATTTCTCCTAACGGTTCCTCGACTTGGGCGATTTTCCCACATAATTTCATGGAGATAGGATAACCTTCCCCCATGGACACGATGCTAACCCGGTTGCGCTACGCCAGCACGTTTGCAGACGACCCGAAGCCTGACGAGCTGGCATTGATCGTAGCTTGGTCTGCCGCGTCGAATAGCGCTCGGGGAATAACAGGGATCCTCGCCGTGGATGGGCGCCAGGTAATGCAGGTTTTGGAGGGTCCTCCGGAAGAGATCGACGCACTGTTCCTGCGAATCTCGGCAGACCCCCGGCACTACGGCATTGTTGTGATTGATCACCATGGAATTCCAGCGACCAGCTTCGCCGACTGGGGCATGGTTCGAAAGTCCATGACGTCGATGCTGCTTACCGTAGACGGCTGGTGACGGCATTGGCGCTGGTTTAGCGTGCCTTTCGCTGCTGCACGGTCATCCGCGCCGCATACGGCGCGATGTTGTTTCCCGCTGTCGACGATGATCCAGAAGAAGTCTCGGTCTTCCGAGGCCGGTCGGAGCCACGTCGGGCAGCCTAGGCTCGCCTAGCCGAAAAACAGGTAGAGAGCTCCTAGCTAGAAAACCGCACACAACGCCAAGCCAATCATCACACCTCGGGCTGGAGAAAGCCCTTCATGGTTATATTCTTCTTTCGCAGCACGGAACGGGAGCCAGCCGATCAATACGTCCATTGCTAACCTCCTCTCGCGTCATCTCCACCTGAGATTGCAGGCGGATCGGGAGAAGTTCAAGTAGCTACTGAGCATACGACGGTATGAGGAGTTCTGGTCGTAGAGAGCGCTAGTAGTCCTCGTGGGGGGGAGGTGGCCTTTGACGCAGCCAAGTCCAACGGCATCTAATCCGTCCAAGACTACGCCTTCACCCTCGGCAACTCTCCGATCCGCGCCGCAGAGCGTTGCGACCGTATGTCGAACTTCATCACTCATTGCTAACGGACGGTCCTCGGGGCCATCCTCGACGGCTTCGTCGTCAGGCTAGACATTCGACCCCGTTGCAGCCCTTAAACTGGCAGGCTAGCGTCCTGACATGATGACACCAGCCGAATGCTTGGCCGCCCGTTCCCTCCTACCTCTCGGTCGGGTGAGGCAGATGGCATCTGCTTCATGGGTCAGCGATCTGACTACATCGCACCTATCCTGCGCTTCGACGACAACCACACGCGGCCGCAGCACACGGCTCTCTCCGCGATGCTGCTAGCTTTGCGAGAGTTGGCCGCCTCGACCTTCACGTTGATTGCTGAGACCCCGCGCAGGCGCCGCTCACCGGCACATGATGAGGCCGCGAGGCTCTTGGCCTAGCACTTGGTCCCGAGCATGTGCCGGCACGTCGAAATGATCGAGCGGGAGGGAAAGCCGGCGCATCTGTAGTCGGGACTTGGCGGCTATTTGATCATTTGGCGCGATCGGAGCGCCAACGACCGATAGCCCTGACGATCGGAGCGAAGACGACGCTCGTCACCGGGATCAACGCGGCGCCGACGACCAGTCCGACCACGCCGGAGCCCGCCGCGGTGACGATCCATTCGATCGCGCCGCTCAACGTAGGCACCAGTGCGGCGGCAGCGAGGGCAGCTGAGTGGATCACATGCGCCGGGGCCGTGACGCCATAGCCCTCGAGCCCGTGCACGATAATGCCGCCGCCGACCCAGATCATGGCCGCCGTGCCGACGATACCAAGGATGCGCAGAAGGACCGGCATGCCGGCGACGATCCCGCGTCCGGTGCCGCGCATCAGGCTGCCGAAGCCGCCGGCAGAGCGGTTGGCGGCCATGGCAAGGCCAACATCGTCCGCCTTCACGATCAGCGCGACACCGCCATAGACCACGGCGGTTATGCCGATGCCGACGACCGCCAGGATCACCCCCTGCATCCAGAGGCTGTCGGCGGGCAGCGAGGCAAGCGAGATCGCCATGATCTCGGCTGACAGGATGAAGTCGGTCTTGATCGCGCTGGCGATTTTCTGGCTTTCCAGGGCGGCGGGATCCAGCGGCTCTGCCGTCAGCTTCGCCTCGTGGGCGTGGGCCTTGTGCGGGAAGAGCGCCTCGTAGACCTTTTCCGCGCCCTCATAGCTGAGATAGGCGCCGCCCAGCATGAGCAGCGGCGTGATGGCCCAGGGCGCGAAGACGCTGAGGGCGAGCGCCGCCGGCAGGAGAAAGAGGAGCTTGTTGCGCAGCGAACCAAGGGCGATCTTGCCGATGATCGGCAGTTCTCGGTCGGCGGCAAAACCCACGATGTAGCGCGGCGTGACGGCCGCATCGTCGATCACGACGCCGGCCGCCTTCATGCCGGCCTTTCCGGCTTGGGCGGCGACGTCGTCGAGCGACGCTGCCGCGACCTTCGCCAGGGCCGCAACGTCATCCAACAGTGCGATCAGGCCAACACTCACGTCAAATTCTCCTCGAACCACATTGCTGGCATAGCTGCCGCGATCGGCAAACGCCATGCCAGGAAGCCGCAGAACATGGGCAGGTGGCATGAGCCGGAACAGGCTGCAAAGACGATGAAGTCTCGTGAAATGGCTCAGCTTGCTGATCGTCGTCGTGACTGGTGGACCGGCTGTGCTGAAGAACGTCGACCTGAAAGATTTGTTCGGTCAAGAGGCGGCACGGCAGTCCGCGCCGTAGCAGTCCGAGCGCGCACCCGCGCCACGCGGCTCGCCGACGACCACAGGCTTGGTGATGGTCGCGATGCCACCTCCCAACAGCGGCCTGCGGGCGCCTCCGAGCGGGTCCTGCGTCATCGACGGTGGCAGCGGCTGGCTCAACGGCCGCCAGTGGCGCCTAGAGGGCGTCGACGCCCCTGAGATCGGCAAGCCGGAATGTGCCGCGGAACGCGAGACCGGCGAGCAGGCGAAGAAGCGGATGGTGGACCTGTTGTCCGACGGCTTTGCGATCAGCCGCGGCAAAGACGATCGCTACGGCCGGCAGCTGGTGGCATTCAAGCTGGTCGACGGTCGCGACGTTGGTGAGGCGCTGACGAGAAAGAGGTTGGCCCGGCCCTAGCCGAACCGCGGCAACGTGTGGTGCGACTAGCTATTGCTTTGCGGGAGACATGATCGACAGGAAGCTATCCGCCGACCTTTGTCTGCGCCCTTGCCGGCGGCTCCTCTTTCAAAGAACCAATATATGTCCGATATGATATCGCTGCGCGAATGGTGGCAGAGTCCGTTTCGTCGTCGAAATCGTCTTCGTCGTCGAGATCCTCAATGAAGGCGTCGATTGCCTCGCGCTCGGCCATCTCCTGCGACCGTGCTTCCACCTGCATTACCGCTTCAAGGTCGTCATAGAACATGAAGACCGTAAACCACTGCCGTTCCGGCTGATTTGGGTTCTGCCGAGATCCGCGGAGGCGATAGATATTCGTCATTGCAATGGATCATCCTAGTTTAAGGTAGCCAGGCATTCGTAAGCGCGAAGAGCTTTGAGTTTGAGGCCATACCGCAATCCTCTCCGTCAAGACAGCGCGGCCGCAAGGTTGCTAACGGCATCCAATAGCCTGACCCCGTCGGCGCTGATGCCCGATCGATGAAAGAGGTATCCGCATGAATGATTCCGGACACGGTCACCCCGCTGCGGCCGCGCCAGTCGGCCAGGTCACCCTCAGTCTCGGAGCGGAGCCGGTGACGGGGAGGATCCGAAGCACAACCTGTCGGCCGGAACCCGCGTCGGCAACACCCTCTTCGTCGCGGGTGACGAGATGGCTGTCCTCGAGACCCTTACGCTGGATGCCGCAGGTGGCTTCTCTGCCCACGATCGATACGAGCTTGCGGACCTGTTGGATCTCCGAAAGCCGGGGGAGGAGGTCGACATCGAGGGACTGTCGGCGGAAAGCGGCTGGCTCTGGATCGTCGGGAGCCACGCCAGAGCCCGCAACAAGCCGGACAAGATTCCAGACGTGCCGATTGAACTCGCCAAGTTGGCGGACTTGAAAGACACGCGGCCACGCTGCGTCCTCGCTCGGATACCGCTGGTCGAGCGGACCGAGGCACCTGGAACATTCTATCCGGCCCGCTCGGACGGAGACCGTCATGCCGGAATGCTCAAGCAGACGAAGCACGGCAACAAGCTGGCCGAGATGTTGCGCCTCGACCCTCTTCTCGAACCTTTCACGCGCATCCCGGCGAAGGAGGGCGGCGTCGACATCGAGGGAATCGCGGTGTCCGGCAGCCGTCTTGCGCTCGGGATGCGCGGACCCGTCATTCGCGATTACGCGGTTCTTCTGGAGGTCGTGATCGATGCGGGAGCGGACGGAGCGCTGAAGCTGCCATCGCCCGCGATGAAACGTCTTCTCGACTTGGAGGGTCTCGGCATTCGCGACCTCAAGCGGCGGGGCGACGACCTGCTGATCCTCGCGGGGCCGACGTCTAGCCTGTCGGGTCCGTGCGCGCTGTATGTCTGGCGGAACTGGGTCAACGAGCCGGCGTCCGGAGCGGGCACGGTGGCGGTTCACCATCCCGAACGCTTGATCGACCTGCCCTATGGAAGGGGCGTGGACCATCCGGAAGGCTTGGCGCTTTGGGGCAGGGAACGGGGAAAGGAGCGGATCCTGGTCCTGTGTGACAGTCCCGCGCCCGCACGCTTTGCGGGGGGGCCTGCGACCTTCCTTGCCGACCTTTTCGAGTTGCCGGACTGATCGCTATCCGATGATAGGTTCGGCGGTGGTGAGGGGCGGCGGTGTGTCCATCTGATCCTGCATTGCTGTTTCGCAGTGGCGACATAGCCGAGAACGCCGGGGCTGCCATGCCATCTTGGCGCTCCTGCTGGCGGCCTCGGGAGCCTACATTCCGGTTGTCGAACAAGACCAACCGAAACGGCTTCCACCGATGAGAAGCCGCCACCAAAGGATACTCCTATGAGCATCGCTCGTCGTTTCAACACCTGGCGCCAGTACCGCAACACTGCCAACGAACTGAACCGTCTCTCGCAGCGCGAACTCGCCGATCTCGGCATCTCGCGCGCGGACATTCCAGAGCTGGCTCGGCAGTCGGTCCGCTAACGTATTCAAGGATTTTGCGGCGGTCGTTCCTCCCGGACCCTACGCGAATAGGCCCTGCGGTTCCTCCCGCCGCGAAGGCCGACCCTGACACCCCCGTCGGTCCTCCCCCGGCGGGGGTGTTGTTGTTTCAGGGGCGTGCTGGCGGCCTTGACCAGTTCTCGCCAAGCTGCTCAGCCGAGCGCATGAGCATCCCTTTGTGGGCCGGGTTCGAGTCTGGCCATCTCGCCTGGTCGAACCACGATCTTCTCTTTACGACCCGGCACCTGCCGGATGACCGCATGGGGGAGCACTACGCCATCGCCCGGTCCCACGGTCTTCGCCACGCCCGGGACGGCTTGCCTTGGCGGCATGACCCGATCCCGCGCCTGCGGCTTGCCGAGGCGTCGGGAATGGAGGTCACCTGGGACCTTGCGCATTTCGACCGACCGCCGGATCCAGTGGCCCATGCCATGGCCGTGGCCCGTGCCGCGGATCCCAGCCGGCCGCTGCGCCTCTGTCCGGTCAACGAGCCATCGATCTATCCGATGCTGGCGGGCATGCCTTGGGAGGAAGCTGTCGACATGGCGATCGTCATGGCGCGGACCGCCCGCGACTACCACGGGGACGTACGGCTGCTTGCCTGCGACCCGATCAACGGGATCGGCGAGCGCCAGTTCGCGGCGGTCGACAGGCTGGTGGCCGCCGGCGTCGTCGACACCGTCGGCATCAACTCGTACCCGCACACGGCGCGGGCGCCACTCGGCCGGGCGATCCTGAAAAGCTGGCGGCGGTACAGGCTTCCGATCCTTGTTTCCGAAACGAGCTGGCACGACGGTCACCGCGCGCAGCGTCGGCGCTTTCCCGGGTTCGACAAACGGCGTTGGCTGGAGCACGTGCTGACGGAGGTCGAATGGGCGCAGGAGAGGGGCGCGGGGGTCGAGGGCGTGTGCTGGTACCCGATCGTCGACTGTCCGCCCTGGCCCCATCCGGGGTCTGCGCATCGCTGGCGACACGGTTTGATCCGCGAAGACCTAGGTCTCGACCCCCTACTTTCGGAAGCTCTGCGAGGCCGGATGGTTGTGGAACTCGGTTTGCCAAGTGCACAGTTCAGCCTCGCACTCTGACCCCGGTTCGATTCCAAACGGCTGGAACGGGTGGTTTGCCGACTGTCCGCTTCCATCGAATTTTGGGAGACGGCGGAAATCGACCGACCAAGTCAGAGCGGACCGAACCGTAGGCTTCGGAAAGGAGCGTGCTCGGAAATCGGGTGGCTGCCGAGGCCGAGATGGAGAATTGGTTCCTCGGGCTGATATGGCTCGCAGGGGTACATCATGGAAATACTCGGCAAGACGATCATCGTGACCGGGGCAAGCAGCGGTATCGGAGCTGCGGCGGCACGTCTCTTCGCTGCCGAAGGCGCTAACCTGGTTCTAGGAGCGCGCCGCAGCACCGAGTTAAAAGAGCTAACGGCCGAGATTGCCCTGGACGGAGTGGGAGCAGCCATCTTTCTGCCTGGCGACGTCAAGGACGAGGCGTATGCGCAAGCGCTGGTCGACCTGGCGCTCGATCAATTCGGCACTTTGGACGGTGCCTTCAACAATGCTGGGATCGTTGGCGAAATGGCGCCTGCCGCCGACATGCCTTTGGCCGACTGGAACGATATCATCGCCGTCAATCTCACGAGCGCGTTCCTCGCCGCAAAGGCCCAAATCCCTGTCATGAGAAAGCAGCGCTCCGGTTCGATCGTCTTCACGTCGTCGTTCGTTGGCTACAGCAATGGCGGTTTGGCCGGAATGAGTGCCTATGCGGCTTCCAAGGCGGGGCAGATCGGTCTGATGCGGGCTCTTGCTGCGGAGTACGCCGCCGAAGGCATCCGCATCAACGCCCTGTTGCCTGGCGGCACAATCACGCCAGCCGGCGGCGAGGGCAACGCGCCCATCCTCGACTTCGTCGCCAACCTTCATCCGATGAAGCGAATGGCCGATGCTCGGGAAATCGCGCAAGCGGCGTTGTTCCTCCTGTCCGACCGATCATCCTTCGTGACGGGAAGTCCAATGCTGGCGGATGGCGGGATTTCGGTGCGCCTCGCCTAAGGCCACGCGTCCACGCTGCATCGCCATAGCCGGAGTGTCTGCTTGCAAGACATTCCGGCAATGCACGGAACGACTTTCTTGGGTCGGTATTGGCCTTTGACGATTGCGGCGAGCCTGCGCCTCATGCCAGAGCCTCCGGCAAAGTCCAAATTAAAAGCAAACTCTCCCGGGCGTACCGCACTCAGTGCGGTGCCCTTGAGGTCGACGCGAACCTTGGCTGCCTCCTGCATCCCTGCGGCACCGCCAAGGTCCGATCGCAACCTCGTGCGTGGTCAAGCAACTTCCGACAGCCGAAGCGCTCTGCGCCCTAGTGCAGGCACTAGATGAGGATAAGCGACAATTGGCGGCGTCCCGACGTGTCACGTCTGCATCGCAACCGCCTGTCGTTCGAAACTGGCGAGATCGAAGTAGTCGCGCCATTCCACGATGGTGCCGTCGGCGATCCGCATGCTTCCCATGGTCGGAAGGTCGATCCGAGCGCCTGTGTCGGCGGTGAAGAGGTCGAGGCGCTCGGTCAGAACGGTGTCGCCGTCCGCCGCGATGTGCATGAGCCGCCAGTCGACCCGGATGCGGCTGCCGACGCCAAAGCCCTTGTGGAACTGACGGACGCTTTCGCGGCCCCGCATCTCTGGCATGGGGATGTTGTGATAGACGACATCCTCCGACAAGAGGTCTATCGCGGCATCGAAACGGTCGTCGTTGATGAGGTCGAAGAACCGCCGGACGAGGGCGAGTTCGGTGGATTCTTGTGTGAGCGTCGTCATGGCGAGGTCTCGCTTTGGGGCGGAGGCCGAAAGGCCGGGGATTGATGGAAGACGGGCGGTTAGTCGAACCGGACCAGATTGTGGCTCGGGAGAGCACCGCCTGGAAACTGAGCGAGCCGGCCGCCCACCGCGAGCGGGCCGAGATCGATCCCGAAGAAGTCGAGACTTTGGATGAGAGCTGCGATCTCGGCTTTGGCGGCATCGTCGTCGCCCGAGTAGAACAGAACGCGTCGACCGCCCTCTGCCTGCGGATCGCCCGCCACGAGTTGTGGCGACAGATGGTTGAACGCCTTCACGAGGCGTGCACTGGGCACGAGATCGGCAACGATCTCGCTGGACAGCCGCCCGCCGAGATCGGCCAGCCTGAAGAGTGGCGCCTCGATCGGATTGTTGGCGTCGACGACGATGCGGCCGCCGAATCCGGGAAGCCCGGAAACGGCCCCCGGCAGCTTCGACCAGTTCACGGCAAGAAAGACGATGTCCTTCGAGGCCGCCTCCTCGCGCGTGCCGGCCTTGATCGCGGGTCCGATGCCGGCGGCTGTTTCCTTGAGGCTCTCCGGGCCTCGGCTGTTAGAGAGGGTCGCCGGGATGGACCTTCGGGCGAGTGCGGTTGCGATGGCGTGGCCGATCTGGCCGGCGCCGATGATACCGATGCTGGGCATGACGAACTCCTGTCGTGAACGGGGGAAGCGAAAGTCAGGCGGACTGTCCGCCGTCAACGTTAAGCGTCGCGCCGGTGATGTAGCCTGCGTCGGGACCGGCGAGGAACGCGACGGCCGCCGCGATGTCCTCCGGCCGCCCGTAGCGACCGAGCGCCGCGAGCCCCTTCAGAGTCTCGGCGAAGGCGCCGTCGGCCGGGTTCATGTCGGTGTCGATCGCGCCCGGCTGTACGGTGTTGACCGTAATATTGCGGGGGCCGAGGTCGCGGGCCCAGCCGCGCCCGTAGGCGGCGACCGCAGCCTTGGTTGCGACGTAGTCGGCGGCTCCGGCGAAGGGAACGTGGACCGCGCCCGTCGTGCCAATGGAGACGATGCGCCCCCCATCCGCCATCAGCGGCACCGCGGCGCGAACGGCAGTGACGACGCCCTTCACGTTGACGTCGATCTGCCGCTCGAAGGCGGCGAGATCGGCATCCGGATCGCCTACCATCCCGGTGACGAAGACGCCGGCCGAGTTGACGAGGATGTCGAGCCCGCCGAGGGCGGCATGGACGTGGCGCACGAGAGCCTGAACCTCGCTCGCAACCGCCTGATCCGCCTGCACCGCCAGACCGCGACGCCCCGATGCCTCGATCTCGCGGACCAGGTCCTCCGCGCGCTCGGCGGAGGCCGCATAACTGAAGGCGACGTCGGCGCCGTCCCGCGCCAAGCGTCGGACGATCGCCGCGCCAATGCCTCGGGAACCGCCGGTGACAAGGGCAACCTTGCCGGAGAGGGGAAGCGAATGCGTCATCGATCTGGCTCCGTTGTGATGGCGTGAAGATGCCCCGGAGACTGCGCGCGCATTAGCCACTAATGTTGCGTCAGAGTTTCAAGCAGGTCTTGAAGGTGGTGCGGTCATGGAAACGTTGGCAAACCTCGAAAGCTTCGTGCGAAGCGCGGACGCCGGGAGCTTTTCCGAGGCGGCGCGCCGCCTGTCGCTGACGCCCGCCGCCGTCAGCCGCAACGTCTCGACGTTGGAGCGTACCCTCGGTATCCGGCTCTTCCAGCGCACCACGCGTAGCCTGACGCTGACCGAAGGCGGCGAACGCTTCCTGGCGTCCGTTTCGAGCGGGCTCGATGCGGTTCAGGCTGCGATCGCGGACGCCTCGGCCGCATCGCAGGAACCCAGCGGCGTCCTGAAGGTCAGCCTGCCGCCGACCTTGGGTCTTCGATACATCCTGCCCCACCTTCCGGCGTTCCTCGCACGATACCCGCAGATTCGGCCGGAGTGGCACTTCGACAACCGCCCCGTCGATCTGGTGGCCGACGGCTACGACGTGGCGATCGGAGGAGGCTTCGACCTGTCGCCCGGGACCGTCGCCAAGACACTGGCCCCGGCGCACCTCGTCGCAGTCGCCTCGCCCGTCTACCTTGCGGACCGCACGGCGCCTGCCGATCCGGCGGGGCTTGCGGCCTTCGAGGGCATCGTCATGCGTTCGCGGCGGACAGGGCGGACGATGCATTGGTCCATGCGCAATTCCGCTGGAACAGAGATGGTCGCAGTTCTCACCGAACGCATTGTCCTCGACGACTTCGGCGCGATCCGGGAGGCGGCGATGCTCGGCCTCGGCATTGCGCTTCTGGCCATGCCGGACGTCTCGAGCGAACTCGAGGACGGACGGCTCCTTCGCCTACTGCCACGCTGGTACACGGACGCCGGGGCGATCTCCCTCTACTATGCCAACCGCGAGCTTCTGCCGGCCAAGACCCGCGCCTTCGTCGACTTCGTCGGGGAGGCCTTCACGGCCGGACAGCTTGCGAGGAAATTTGCGGGAAGCCTCTCGTGACGGAGCAATCGCTTGCCGCGAGACTCCGCAAATGCGACTCGCTCTCGGTCGCCGAGACTGAGCCGCAATCGACCTGGCCTCCAGGTGAACGCCATCTATCCATTCAACCTGTTTATTGCCTACCGACAGTGCAGGATGGTCGAGAAAGGTCGCTGTGCGTCTCAACGACGAGCATTGAAATCAGCGCGGCACGAGCGCCGTCGCCGTCGCAGTCGCGCTCACGCACTGGCCGCGGCTGACCCGGATACTTCGGGGCGAACTCCTCCAGGTTCGGTCATCCGGCTATGTCGAGGCGTCGCGCGCCTTTCGCAAACCATAGCGCTACATCGCGCGCCACCACGTCCTTCCGCATCTCGTGCCGCAGCTCCTCGTCTGCCTCGTCCTCCTCTTCCCGCATGCGATCCTGCACGAGGCCGGACTGACCTTCCTCGGCTTCGGTCTGGAGCCTTCGAAGCCCGCCATTGGGATCATCCTCTCGGACGCGATGCGCTATCTTGGCGCGGGCAAGTGGTGGCTCGGCGTGTTCCCTGGCCTTTGGCTTCTCGCCCTCGTGCTCTGCTTCGACGCCATCGGCGGGGGCGTGCCGCTCTGGGCGGACCCGCGCTCCGGGCATGACTGACGATGCTGGAGATCGAGAACCTCACGATCCGCTTCCGTCGCTACGAAGGAATTCTACGTCGCCGTGAGATCACGTGCCTTAGAAACATCAGCTCGAACTTCGTCGCCGTCGAACTTCTCGCGGTCGTCGGGTCGTCCGGAGCGGGCAAGAGCCTGCTTGCACATGCCGTCCTTGGCATCATTAAGCCTAATGCCTCTGTCGAGGGCGAAGTCCGTTTCGAAAGGCGCATGCTCGACGGTGCAACCCTGCGGGCTTTGCGAGGGCGCCGGATCGCGCTTGTTCCAGTCGATCTCCCATCTCGATCCTCTGACCCGGGTTGGAATTCAAGTGAGATGGGCCGCTGAACGCTCGGGCCTGGCACGAAGCCGATCAGCGGAGCCTCCGCCTGGGCCCTGCTAGGACTCGGCCTTCGGGCCGGCGTAACACATGCCTACCCGCATGCTCTCTCAGGCGGAATGGCACGCCGCGTTCTGATGGCGATGGCAACGGTCGGTCAGGCCGATTTCGTCATTGCCGACGAACCGACGGATGGGCTCGACCCGGCAACGCCGCCATCGTCCTGCGACACCTTCGCGGGCTCGCGGGCTCGCGGATGGCGGTAAGGCGGTGATCGTGGTGACGCATGACCTGGCCTCGGCCGTCCCTTGCGCCGATCGGGCGGCGGTGATGAGAGAGGGTGCTCTTCTCGGGGCGGAGGCGGCGGAAAACCTTTCCGGTGACGGCGCCCAGCTTCGTTTGCCCTACGCTCGCGTCTTGTGGCGCGCTATGCCGGAGAACGGTTTCTCCGTCCAGGCGGAGGGGTAGATGCTTGAGGCGCGCGACCTGATCTTCGGTCACGGGCGGCGAGGCCCCGCCGTCCTCGGCGGCGTGAGCCTGACGATCCGCCCCGGCGAAATCCTCGGACTGTCGGGCCCGTCGGGCTGCGGAAAGACTACGCTCGGGCGGATCCTCGCAGGCCATCTCGTTCCGCGCTCAGGCGACGTCCCCGTCGGCGGAGCGTCGCTTCCCGCAACTGGCTTCCGCCCAGTCCAGCTCCTGCCACAGACGCCAATCCTTGCGATGAACCCCGCTGGCGGATCGGCCGCATTTTCAATGAGTCTTGGATGCCCGGCGACCGTGACCGGGAGGCTTTCGGCATCTCCCGGGACTGGCTCGACCGCTACCCGCACGAGCTCTCTGGCGGTCAATTGCAACGGGTGTCGATCTTGCGCTCGCTCGCTCCGGGAACACGCTATCTCGTCGCCGACGAGATCACCGGCGCCCTCGATGCCATCGGGCAGGCGGAAATCTGGACAAGGCTCCTTGCCTTCGCCGCGGCCCGCTCGATCGGCATCCTTGCGATCAGCCATGACGAGGCGCTGGTGGGCAGGATTAGTGGTTCAAGGTTTCGCATCGGCAATCGGTGACGGAAGCCGCAGCAGGCAACTCGGTGCGACACAGGATTGGTCGCCGAGGGAGCGTTATGCCTCGCACGATGCGGAAACCCTCACTCCGCCGCCATCTGTTTCATCCGAGCCGCTGACGTGACAGCCCGTCCTCTTGGTTGCACCACGGGCGAGCCGACGCTGTCGTGCAGCACCTCCACCTCGACGCCATAGACCGAACCGATCAAGTCGGCGGTGACGAGGCTTCGTGGCGGGCCAGATGCCCAGAGCGTTCCCTTCGCGACGATCAGGAGGTTGTCGGCATATCGGCAGGCGAGGTTTAGGTCGTGCAACACGACGACCGTCACGCGACCTTTGGCGAGCGTTTCGTCGCGCACGACGTCGAGAAGCCCAATCTGATGCTTCAGGTCCAGCGCGCTGACGGGCTCGTCGAGAAGCATGGCGAGAGGATCGCGCATGAGAACCTGCGCGAACATCGCCATCTGTCGTTGGCCACCGCTGAGCGAACCGATCTCACGATCGGCGAGGTGGCTAATCCCGGTCGCTTCCAGACGCGCCATCGCGGCGCTCAGCGTTTCGTCATCGACGTGGAATTGCAGCCGTCCAAGACGTCCCAGCACCACGACCTCAAGGACCGTCATCGCGAGGTCGGCGCTGTTGTCCTGGGGCATGTAGGCCAATGCGTCACGCCAGGTCTTGCGGAAGGCGGATGTCTGGCGTCCGGGGCCCATTCGCTGGTCGCTCAGTTCGACCGCGCCGGCCGACAAGGGGAGCTCGCCGAACAGCGCGCGCAGAAGGGTCGTCTTGCCCGCGCCGTTCGGACCGATCACCGCGTGGACGAGACCGCGCTCCAGCGTGGCGCTGACATCTTCGAGGATCGTCTGCCCGCCCCGCGACACTGCGAGCTTGTCCAGCCGGATCATCGCTTGCTCCTGCGCGGCGCGAAGATCAGCCACAGGAGAAACGGCACCCCGACGATGGCCGTCACGATGCCCACCGGGAAGAGGGCGCCGGGCACGATCGATTTCGACAGGACCGACGCGGTCGACAGGAGGAGGGCGCCGCACATCATGGACAGGGGCAGGAGGAAGCGCTGGTCCTCGCCGACGCTCATCCGCGCAATGTGCGGGGCTACGAGACCGACGAAACCGATCACGCCGACGAAGCTGGTTGCCGTCGCCGTCATGATCGCGACGATCACCAGGACCTTCATGCGCAGCCGCCGGACATCGACGCCAAGGCTCGTTGCCCGTGTCTCGCCCATGCGCAGAGCCGCGAGCTTCCACGAGTCGCGCCACAAGAGCAGGCCGCAGACGGCGGTCACCCCTGTGGTCAGCCAGAAGGTCGGCCATGTCGCCTTGGTCAGGCTGCCGAACAGCCAGAACAGAATCTGCTGCGAGAGTTCGGGCGAGGACAGGAACTGCACCAGCGACAGGAGCGACTGAAACAGGAAGAGGAGGGCGATGCCACCGAGGATGATCGTGTCGCCGCGGATCCGCCGCATCGAGGCGAGCGCGAACAGGAACAGGGCCGCCAGCATGGCGAATACGAAGGCGCCGACGGGCACGGCGATCATGGCGTCGAGCCCGAAGCCACCGAAAGCCAGCACCAGCGCGGCGCCGAAGCCGGCGGCGGCGGCCATGCCGAGCGTGTAGGGACTGGCCATCGGGTTGTCGAGGATGGTCTGCATCTGGGCGCCGCCGGCACCGAGAGCCGCCCCCACGCTGATCGCCATGAGCGCCATGGGCAGGCGGAGATCCCAGACGATCGTGTCGGTCATGGCGGCGCGCTCGCCAAGCCGGGTCAGCGACAGCAACACCTCTCCGGGGGGCAGGAGCGACGGACCGGTTGCGACGTCCAGAACGAAGCTGGCGGCGGTGATCAGGGCGAAGATCGCAATGGCCCGCCAGCGGCGTCGCTCCCGGCGGCGGTGGTTGGCGATCGCATCGGCATGGGGCGAAGCGGGTGTCATGGATTGTCCATCATGCCCGACGGTGGGATGCGCTGTCCTTTCACGATCTTCAGTTCTGTACGGTGATCGCGAAAGTGCCCTGCGGTGTCACAGGCAGGTACTTCGCGTAGTAAGCGAGATAGTTGGCGACCGGATCGACGTCGCCGAAGGCGGCTGGGTAGAGCTGCTTGGCAATGAATTGCACCATGGCGAAGTCTGACAAGGTGCGTGAGGCGCCTTGGTAGACTCCGTAGAGCCGGCCTTCGCGAATGGCGGGAAGCTCGGCCCAGCCCGGGCGGCCCTCGAAGGCTTTCAGCTTTTCGTGCGCCTCGTCCGATCCGACGCCTTGCCCCATCGAGAGGGCGGTCGGATTGCTGTTGTTCTCGCGACCCGAGATGAAGATCGCATCGGGCTTGGCGGCGAGGACCTGCTCGGGATTGATGACACCCCACCATTCCACGAAGGGAGCGGCGATGTTGTCGCCGCCGGCCGCGGTCGCGATCGCGCCCCACATGTTCTTGCCATAGGTGAAGGAAGGCTCGGATGGCCCTTTGTTGCCGAACTCAGTGTAGACCTTCGGCTTGGGCTGGCCGCTCTTGGCGATCCGGTCGGCGACGTCCTTGATAGCCCCTTGGTAGAAGTCCGCGATCTCGTCCGCCCGCGCTTCCTCACCCGTGATGGCGCCGAGGACATGCGTCGACGCGACGTGGCGCTCCACAGTCTGCGCATTGTAGTCGACGACGGCGATGGGGATGCCCGCGTTCACGATGCGCTCGGCGTCGAGCCCCAGCGCCTTGTACTGCCACTCGGCCAAGACCACGAGATCCGGCTGGAGGGAGAGCACCTTCTCGACGGAGAAAGTCTGTGCGTCGATTTCCCCGACGTCCGGAATTTCCGCGAGCGAGGGGCGTTGAGCCAAGTGCATGGCCCAGTTGGCGGGGACCTTGCCCACCCATGCCTCACGCGAAAGGCCGACCACATGATCGAAAGCCTTCTCCCCGCCGATCGCCATGTAGTCCTCGAAGTAGAAGCCGAGGACGACCCGCTTGGCGGGCAGGTCGGCGGTGACCTTGCGCCCGACGACGTCGGTGAACGTCTGGGGCTCTGCGCTCCCCGGCGTCGGTGTGGCAAGGGTCAGAACGAACACCGCGAGGGTCGTGGTCGCGATGTGCCGCAGGGACTTGATCACAGTGGACTCCGGGAGCGTTATTTCGGGTGTGTGTGATCTACGCCGCCCTATAATATGAGGCAACCAGTATACTTTAGAACCATGCCAATCTGACTGAGCTCGCATGGTTCGACATCGGAGTTCCGCCGGGATTGGTGTACTGCCCTCGATTGAACTGCTGCCGACGGAGTCGCACGCAATGCCCATCTCCATCTCGAACCGTTACGGTGATCGGGCCGTGAACCCAGGGGGGGAGCGAGGAGCGGACGGCCGCTACATCAGGCCATTGGTGGACGTGGGCGTCAGGTTCGATGGCCCGCTCGTCGATCTGGGCAGCAAATGAGCGCAGCGCGCGAGGAGGTTCGCAACCCGATCAGCCGCGAGAACCTCGGCATCGTGCTGCGCATCGGGTCCACGCTGGCCTTCGCGGCGATGGGTGTCTGCATCAAGGCCCTTGGCGACGCCGTGCCGCTCGGTCAGGTTGTTTTCTTCCGATCGGCGGTGGCGCTGCTGCCTTTGGTCATATTTCTCACTTGGTCGGGCGACTTCCCGCGGGGTCTCGCGACGCGCCAGCCTTTCGGTCACGTCGCCCGTGCGCTTCTCGGTGCCTGCGCGATGTTCACCTCCTTCGCCACGATCCGCCTCCTGCCGTTCGCGGAAGCGACCTTGTTGTCCTACCTTGCCCCGGTGATGCTGACACTTCTCGGTTGGGCTCTGCTGGGCGAAGGCTTGAGCCGAGAGCGGATCGGCGGTGTCGCCCTGGGCCTCGGCGGCGGTGCTGCCTTCTGCCTCCCGGCGCTGTCCGGCACATTCTCCGAGGGGGCGCTTCTCGGCTTCGTTCTGGGCTTGGTGACGGCGTTCCTGACGGCGGGAGCGTTGATCCAGGTCCGTCGCCTGACGCTGGCGGGCGAGAAGGCGGGCGCGATCGCCTTCTGGTTCGCGGTCGTATCGGCCGCCGGCGGCCTGTTGACCCTTTCGGCGGGGTGGGTCGTTCCCAGCCCGCCCCAGGTCGCTCTGCTGGTCGGCGCCGGCGTTGCCGGCGGCTTCGCCCACATCATGATGACGCTTTCCTTCCGGCACGCCGAAGCGGGCGCTCTGGCGCCCTTCGAATATCTCTCAATCCTTTGGGCGGCAGGGGCGGGGGTCGTCTTCTTCGCCGAAGTTCCGGGCTGGGCCTTCCTGATGGCCTTGCCGCTGATCCTGGCTGGGTCCTACGTCGCTCTTCCGGGACGCAAGAAAAGCCGTGGCTGATCGCAACGGATGCAAGCTTCGGTCGTCAAAATCACAGCGCACCTCATGGACCCCGTGACCTCCCAAAACCATACAAAAGGACGCTTAAGGGGCTGCGTCGCGACCGTAGTCACAGGGCTGGCGAGGGTGGAAAGCGGATCATCTGCTTTCTGAATGGAGACGTCGGAAGCAGACGCTCTGTCACCATGAATACGACCAGAAATACAGGAGACCCCTTTCATACACAGCGCCACTGCCGCTGTCGGGTCCCCATTTTAACTGTGGCGGATAGCCCTCTTCGAAGGCAATGGTCTCGGTTTCAAACTGCGCAGGCCAGAAGGGCGCCTGACACGAAGTCTCTACCTGCGACGGGGCGACCGACACGCCGATTGAGGATCGGTCAAAGAACTTCGGCAGGAACTCGGTCACCTCCTCCGGGCTCAAGTCCACGCGCATGCACATTGAGAAGTCGGTGAAACCTCTGGGTCCGCGCCAGATGTCGACAGACTCGGTCTGGTAGCGTGGCGGCAGTTGGTCGAGCATAGGCTCTCGGTCGAGCCGCCATAACACGGTTGGTATCGCTACCGCAAAGCCGGCAATGAGAGCAACGGAGAAGAGGATCAGCCAACGGCGTTTCATATGTAGAGGTTATCTTCTCCCCGTTGCGAAACGGTTTCACCTATTGGGCCAGATAATCGACCTGCCAGCAATGTCCGCTCGTGGGGCCCGACCTTGTTAGGCCTCGAAGACAGCGATGGGTCGCTAGCGGAACAGCAACTTTCCGGTGCCTTTGTTTGAAACTTGTTGTGCAACACGTGATCGGCCCCGTGAACGCTCCACCGCATCGAACCGCTTGACAGCACGCTCGGTTTCGGTAATTTCTGTCTCAACAGAAATGAGAGACCGTAATGCTCCTCACACCAACTATGGAAAAGTTCGTCCTGCACTGGGGCGAGATGGGGTCTCGGTGGGGCGTGAACCGGTCCGTGGCCCAGATCCATGCGCTCTTGTACCTGTCGGCGTCTCCCCTGCCGGCGGACGAGATCGCCGACGCCCTGGCCATTGCACGGTCCAATGTGTCGAACAGTCTGAAGGAATTGCAGACCTACCAGCTCGTCGAAGTGGTTCATCTGCGCGGGGATCGCCGCGATCATTTCAAGGCTGAGATCGACCCCTGGGAGATCATGCTGAGGATCGCGGAAGAGCGCAAACGGCGGGAGATCGATCCCGCGCTGACGATGCTGCGCGATTGCATCGACGAGTTGGATCGGGGCGGCGCCAGCGATCCGGTCACGCGCGAGCGTCTAGAGAGCATGGCGACGTTCCTGGACGACCTGTCCGGCTGGTACGACCAAGTGCGCCGACTTCCGCGCTCTACCTTGTACCGCATCGTGAAACTCGGCAGCAGCATCGCTGCCTTCATCCGGCGATAAGGCCAAAAAGAAGGTCGCTCTTCGCCCTGATTTTTCTCTTCTTACAGAATTAACCGAAGAAAGGAAAACCCATGCATTTCGACGCCGTCCTTTTCCTGGTCGCTCTTTTCATCTCCTGCGCCAGTGCGGGGTTGGTCGTGTCAATTCTCTACCGCCCGCTCCTCCGGGTGATCGTCGATCTCTGCGGCACCGAGGAGCGAGCCCGTTTCTGGACGACCTATACGAGCATCATCCTCATGCTCTCGCCGGTCCTCGCCGTCAGCTTCACCATGACCACCAGTGACAACGGCCGTTACGATCCGCTGTTTCTCCAGAACTGCGTCTTCTGGTCCGCCGCGGCCCTGATGGCGGCGCTTATGGTGTTCGGCTTCGCCCTCTGGAAGCCCTCGAGCCGGCTCTTCGACCTCCAGCAGGATGAACGCGCGCGCTCGATCCGGCAGGCCGCAACCCGGCAGGATGTGGTCCCCCAGGACGCGAGCACAGGGCCTGTCTCATGAAGATCGGGCTCATCGGAGCGACCGGCTTCATCGGTCGCCATGTCGCACGAGAGCTTCAGGCGCGAGGTCATAGCGTTCGTGCCTTCGGCCGCCGTCGCGAGGAGCTCGACCGCCTCGGATTCCCCGGGTCGGTGACGATCCGGCCTGGAGCCTTCGACTGGTCGGCGCATCTCGGCGGCCTCGACGCCGTCGTCATCGCCACCGGCGCACTCGGCGGCGCGGACATGATCGAGGCTCATCAGGAGCTGCCGCGCCAAGTCGCTGAGGCCGCGGCCGGCGCCGGAATCCGGCACCTCGTCCTCGTCTCCGCCATCGGCGCGAGCCTCGATGCCCCGACGGCCTTCCTGCGCACGAAGGCCGAGGGCGAGCGGGCCGTACTCGGTCAAGAGAAGCCGGGCTGGACGGTCCTGCGTCCCTCGCTCGTCTATGGTCCGGGCGGATCCAGCATGGATTTTCTCGCCGCCCTCGCCGCCTTCCCGATCCGGCCTCGCATCACCAGCGGCCCGATCCGGCCGATCCTGGTGGACGATCTTGCGGCGGCGATCGCCGATATCCTGGAAAGCGAAGAGACGCTGCCGGCGACCGTCGACGCGGTCGGGCCGGGCCCGATCGTCCTCGACGATTATGTCGATGCGCTTGGGCGCTGGCTGGGCGTCACGCCTCGGCTCGTTTTCAGGCTGCCGATGTCCTTCATCGTGCGAGCCGCGTCCTTCCTGCGCCTGCCGCTCGTCAACGAGGACATGGCAGCAATGCTCGCGAGCGGCGCGGACGGCGATCCGGAGACCCTGTCGCGCCTGACGCGGACCCGGCCGTCCGACCTCGCGCAAGGCCTTGCCCGCCACCCGGCAACCCCTTCGGAACGGAGGATGGCGGCGCTGGCTCCCTGGCTGGAAGGCCTCTGGCTGTCGCTCGGCCTGTTCTGGATCGCATCGGGCCTGACGGCGCTCGCGAACATGGAGAGCGGCCGCGTTCTCCTCGCAGAGGCGAGCATCGGCGGCTGGCTGGCCTCAGCCATCGTGCTCGGCGGCGGGCTGTTCGACGTCGCGCTGGGGCTCCTGACGCTCGTCCGCCGCTATCGCCGAACGGCCGCGACCGCAGAGGTGCTGACCGTCCTCCTCTACACGGCGCTCGCGACCCTAATCGTGCCATCCGCCTGGGCCGATCCGCTCGGCCAGCTCATGAAGAACATCCCCATCGTCATGGCGACCTTCCTCCTCATTCAGCTTCCGAAGCGGTGACATCATGGACGGCTATCTCTGGATCAAATACGCCCACATCGTCGGCGCGACCGTCATCTTCGGAACCGGCATCGGTACCGCATTCCAGATGGTCATGGCCCATCGGAGCGGCGAGGTCGGCGGCATCGCGCTCGTTGCGCGCAATGTCGTCAAAGCCGACTGGCTGTTCACGACCCCCGCCGTCATCCTCCAACCGCTCACCGGCGCGACGATGGCGATCACTATGGGCTACAGCTTCTGGGACCGGTGGCTCTGGGTCTCGATCCTCCTCTATGCCCTCGCGGGCGTCTGCTGGCTTCCCGTCGTCTGGATCCAACTGCGCATGCGCGATCTGGCCGTCGAGGCTGCAAGGGCCGGCGAGCCGTTGCCGCCGGCCTACCACCGGCTCTTCCGCTGGTGGTTCGCGCTGGGATGGCCGGCCTTCGGCGCCGTCCTCGTGATCTTTCACCTGATGATCGAGAAGCCCTTCGGCTGAGTGCGACGGTCGCGCCTCAGCGCTGATACATCGTCCCCGGATACGTTCGCGGCATCTCACGTCTGCAGCCCAGAAGCGGACAGACCGCTTTCGGCCCGAGGGCGCTTCACCATCGACTGCTGGTTCGGGTCGTGAGCAGAACGGTAGCTATCCGGGACCTTGCTCCGAAAGCTGCCTGTCCGTCCCCTGGAGAACGAATAGAAAAGCTAAAAGTTAGCATAGCCACCCGCCCCGGAAATGATTTCCGGCGCCGCTACGGCGGTTTCCCGAATGGCTGATCCCGGTGCGAACCCTCAAAAATGGCCGTCCAAGCTACGAGCACGAGGTCACTTCCGATCTCGGTCTGTGGCTCAGCAAGGGACTCTCACGGCGGGAGTCATTTCCGCATCTCATCGACTTCACTCGCCACGAATTCGGCCTGCACGTCTCGCCATCTGAACGACTATGGGCCCCGTGTATCGGGTGGTGTATCGTGCCGTGTATCGTGCCGTGTATCGTAATCCGAACGCGTCCGGTCTCGAAGCGCCGGAATATATGGGTTTTGGCGTAACTGGCGGAGTGTCCCCCTCCGCCACAAGTTGTTTCGGGGGTGGCGGGCAACGCCGGCACGGGCTCGCTTACCACTGCTGCGTTCAATACCTGGCGTGCGATCTCGCGTGCCGAGACCTCACCGAAAAGCGCCGGCACCGCATTGCCAAGGGGCCGCCGCCGAAAATTGCTAACGCTCGGCCAGACGGCTCGTCGCAAGGGATGAGGCTGCGGTGCGATTTTCGACGCCGAGCTTGCGAAAGATAGTTTCAAGATGTTTGTCGACCGTCCGCGGGCGGAGTGAAAGAATATCGGCGATGTCGCGGTTGGACTTGCCGCGCGCTAGCCAGAGCAAGACCTCGGCTTCTCTTGCGGTGACGGCAAAACATTCCTGCAGGGTCGCAGTGTCTGTGTCGTCGTCCTTCGCCCGCGACAGGCGCAGCAGGAATTCGTCCGAGTCGATCTGCCCGAGCAGCGCGAAGATCAGCTGCGGATTGTCCGGATGATGGGCGCCCCGGCCGTCGCGAAGGCGATCAAGCTCGGCCTTGAGTGTGGGCGGCGCAAGCTCGTCGTCAGGCTTCTCGCCGAGCATAAGCCTTTGCGCCTGCGGCGTCATCCAGAGCACGGAGCCCCTGCGGTTGACCGCCAGCAGGAAACGGCCGGAGGTGTCGAGTGCCAACCGCGCCGACCGCGTCATGCGGGCGTTCTCCTGGTGCACGCGCATGCGCACCAGCATCTGCTCGATGACGATCGGCTTGGTGACATAGTCGACGCCGCCGACTGCGAAGGCGTGGACGATGTGCTCGGTTTCGCTGAGTCCGGTCATGAAGATCACCGGCACATGGGCCAGCGATTCGTCCTGCTTCAGCCGCCGACAGGTCTCGAAACCGTCCATGCCCGGCATCACGGCATCGAGCAGGATGACGTCGGGCGTGATGCGCCGGGCGATGGCGATGGCCTTGTCGCCGTCGAGCGCGACGAGAACGGTCAGCCCACTTTCCTCGAGCGCCGTGGTCAGCAGTTCGATCGTCTCCGGCGAATCGTCGATGACCAGCGCGATCTTGCGGGCTTCCCCCGCCTCAGACCTCATCGCCGAACCCCTCGATAAAGCCGAGGCAGGCGTCGAGATCGAAGCGGTCCACGCGGGCGCGGACACGGCCGACGAAACGCTGGGTTCGAGGCTGACGCCCCGCAATGTCGTCGAGCTTGGCATGGATTCCCCTGACGAAACCGATTTGAAGAAGCGAGACGAGGTCGCGGAGATCGGCCGGGTCGGGAATTTCGAACGGCTCGAGCTCGACCTCGCCGAGCGTTGCCGCACCAAACACCGCGTCCTCGTGAATCCAGACGAGGCCGAGCAGGCGGCGCACGCTTTCGAGCAGCAGCGGCACAGCCAGCGGCTTGCCGATCCAATCGTCGCAGAGCCGCATGTCGGGCGAGGCCGGGCGGGCGTCGGCCGAGAGCATGGCGATCGGGGCGGCGACGCCGTCCCCGCGCAACCGGGCCGCGAGTTCCCAGCCGTTCATGCCGGGCATGGTAATGTCGACGATGAGGAGGTCGGGCTCGGCCAGCGGCACCAGCTTCAGGCATGCGGCGCCGCCCTCGACGGTCAGCACGGTGAAGCCGAGCGGCGAGAGAATTTCCTCTAGCAGTTGCCGGTGTGCCGGCTCGTCGTCGACGGCGAGGATCGTCATGCGCCGGCCGCCATAGCCGACGATGCGCTGCTGCGGCAGGGCGATCGGCGCCGTGCTGATCGAGGAGAGAAACAGCCGCACGGTGAAGGTGCTGCCCCGGCCCGGCAAGCTCGACACGCGGATGTCGCCGCCGAGGATTTCGGTCAGCAGCTTGGTGATGGTCAGGCCGAGTCCGGTGCCGGGGACATTGCGGGCGCTTTCGTGGAGGCGCTCGAAAGGCTCGAAGATGCGCTCGAGATCCGCCGCAGGCATGCCGCAGCCGGTATCGGCGATGCTGAATTCTGCGATCTGGCTGCGGTAGCGCACGCGCAGTGTTACCGTGCCGGACTCTGTGAACTTGATGGCGTTCGACAGGAGGTTGATCAGGATCTGCCGCACGCGCTTCTCGTCGCCGCGGACAAAATCCGGCAGCGCGCCGTCGACGTCGAACTGGAAGCCGATGCCGGCACCCTGTGCCTGCAGGCGGAACATCTCGACGATCTGCGTCAGCAGCGGACCGACCGCGATCTGGTCGCGATAGACCTGCAGCTTGCCAGCTTCGATCCGCGAGATATCAAGCAGCCCGTCGATCAGGCCGGCGAGATGCTCGCCGCTGCGCCGGATCACCTTGACGCCGTCGCGCCGCTTCTTCGGGATGCTGGCGTCCTGTTCAAGGATCTGGGCAAAGCCGAGGATCGAGTTCAGCGGCGTGCGCAGCTCGTGGCTCATGCCGACGACGAAGCGCGTCTTGGCCAGGCTGTGCGCTTCGGCCTTCTCCTTCGCCCGCTGCAGCTCGGCATCCGTGCGCTGGTGAGCATCGATCTCCTGGGTCAGGAGCTGTGTCTGGCGGCTCGACTCCTCCTGTGCGACGCGGCGGCTGGCATGCGCCAGCACGAACAGCCAGGAGGCGACGCCGGCGACGATCACGAAAACAGCAAAGATCTGCAAAAGAATCGCCGTCACCGTCGAAGCGTCGTGCGGGTTGTCGAGCGTCGCCTGGAAGCCGATCAGCAGCAAGATGCCGCCGGTGATCGTCAGCATGGTCAGGAAGATTGCGAGGTAGTGGCCGCGTGGTGAATCGGCGAAAGCAGCCAGCCGCGTCGAGACGTTGCGGCGGAGGGCGCCGACGATCTGCTCGCGGATCCGGCTGTCGGTCTTGCAGATGTCATGGCAGCGGGCGTCGAGCGAGCAGCAAAGTGAGCAGATAGGGCCGCCATAGGCGGGGCAGGACGCCATGTCCTCGGCCTCGAAATGGTGCTCGCAGATGCAGCAGGCGATGGTCGGCAAGCCCGCCCAGTCCTCGCGCGGCTTGCGGGCGATGTAGTAGCGGCCGTGCGTGGCCAGGGCGATCAACGGCGATACGACGAAGGCGGTGATCAGCGCGGCGAAGGCCGAGAGCGCGCTCGCCGTCTGACCGAACAGCCCGGCATGGGCCAGGCAGGCGACGGCTATGCCGGCGGCCATCGCGCCGAAGCCAACAGGGTTGATGTCGTAGAGATGCGCCCGCTTGAATTCGATGTGCTTTGGCGAGAGGCCGAGCGGCTTGTTGATCACGAGGTCGGCGACGAGCGCAGCCACCCAGGACACCGCGAGGATGGCGTAGAGGCCGAGGATTTCCTCCAGCGCACGTAGAATTCCCATCTCCATCAGCAACAGCGCGATCGCGACGTTGAACACCAGCCAGACCACGCGGCCGGGATGGCTGTGGGTCAGCCGCGAGAAGAAGTTCGACCAGGCGATCGAGCCGGCATAGGCATTGGTGACGTTGATCTTCATCTGCGCCACCACGACGAAGATGCCGGTCGCCGCGATCACCAGCGCCGGCTGCGAGAAGACGTAGCCAAAGGCGACGCGGTACATCTCGGTCGGGTGCTGGGCCTCTGCCGCGGGGATGCCGACGCTGACGGCGAGGACGGCCAGCAGCGAGCCGGCGAAGATCTTCGCCGCCCCGATCAGCACCCAGCCCGGTCCGCCGGCGATCAGTGCCGCCCACCAGGAGATGCGCGTCGCGGCCGTGCGCCTCGGCATGAAGCGCAGGAAGTCGACCTGCTCGCCGATCTGGGCGGTGAGGGCGAAGAGGATCGCCGTCGCATGGCCGAACAGGATGAGGTCGAAGCTGCCGTCGGCCGCGCCGCGGCTGCCGGGATAGCTCGTCCACTGCGCGATCGGCATCGCGCCCTGCCAGGCCAGGAAGATGAAGGGCGCGATGTTGAGGATCAGCCAGGCCGGCTGGGTCCAGGCCTGGAAGCGGCTGATCAGGGAGATGCCGTGGGTGACGATCGGGATCACCGCGACGGCACAGACGACGTAGCCGGCCCAGAGCGGGAGCCCGAGCATCATCTCCAGCGCCATCGCCATGATCGCCGCCTCGATGGCGAAGAAGATGAAGGTGAAGCAGGCGTAGATCAGCGACGTCACCGTCGAGCCGAGATAGCCGAAGCCGGCGCCGCGGGTGAGGAGATCGATGTCGACGCCGTATTTGGCGGCATAGAAGCTGATCGGCAGCCCGGCGGCGAAGATCAGGACGGCGACGACGAGGATGGCGATCGCCGCATTGCCGAAGCCGAAATGCAGCGTCAGCGTCCCGCCGATCGCCTCCAGCGCCAGGAAGGAGATGCCGCCGCAGGCCGTCATCGCCAGCTGCCAGGGCGACCAGCGCCGCCCGCGCTTGGCGGTGAAGCGCAGCGCGTAATCCTCGAGGGTCTCGTTGGCGACCCATTGGTTATAGCTTCGGCGGACCCGAAGAATACGCTGTGGCGCTGTCGAGAACTCCGTCATCGGCATGCAACGGCAAGACGTGCCCACACAGGCGTGCGCCCGTTCAGGTGATCGGCCCTAATTGACCCGTTGGCAGACGGTTGTTGCAGCGCAACTAACTTTCTTCGTGGTTGTCCTGGCAAAGCAAACGGCATCCTTCCTCCAGACATGTGTATCCAGCGGTCGGTAGGGGCCGAAGGTCTGCATCTTCGTTGTTGGGCAAGAAATCGGAATACGTAATTCAACGTATGTTGCGATGCGAGATTGCGGCGGATGATCCACGACGTCAACCGATCGCCGCTTCCCGACCGATCACTCAACAGGGGTATGCCATGAAAGACCCGACGACGATTTCAGCTGGGCTGCGTTCGCCTTTGCGGCGACGGCTGCTGCTCGGCTCGGCCGGCCTTGCATTGGCCGCCATGCTGCCGGGCGCGGCATGGGCGCAGGCCAAGCCGACCGCCGAGGTCAACACGACCAAGCTCGCGGTGACCGACGACACCGTCACCGTCGGCATCCTGCATTCGGTGACCGGCACGATGGCGATCAGCGAGACCGGATCGGTCCAAGCCGAGAAGCTCGCCATCGACCAGATCAACGCCATGGGCGGCGTGCTCGGCCGCAAGATCCAGGTGATCCAGGAGGACGGCGCCTCCGACTGGCCGACCTTCGCCGAAAAGGCGAAGAAGCTCCTGGTCGAGGACAAGGTCGCCTCTGTGTTCGGCTGCTGGACCTCGGCCTCGCGCAAGGCGGTGCTGCCGGTGTTCGAGCAGTATGACGGCATGCTCTACTATCCGACCTTCTACGAAGGTCTCGAGGAGAGCCCGAACGTCATCTACACCGGGCAGGAAGCGACGCAGCAGATCCTCGCCGGCCTCGACTGGGTGACCCGCGAGAAGGGCGCCAAGAGCTTCTACCTCCTCGGCTCCGATTACATCTGGCCGCGCACCTCCAACAAGATCGCCCGCAAGCACATCGAAGACCATCTCGGCATGAAGGTCGTCGGCGAGGACTACTATCCGCTCGGCCACACCCAGTTCAATTCGGTGATCAACAAGATCAAGCTGAAGAAGCCTGACGTCATCTACGCCATCGTCGTCGGCGGCTCGAACGTCGCCTTCTACAAGCAGCTGAAGGCCGCCGGCATCGACATGACCAAGGAAAAGCCCTTGGTCCTCACGATCTCCGTCACCGAGGACGAGATCCGCGGTATCGGCGGCGAGAACATCGTCGGCGCCTATGCCGCGATGAAGTATTTCCAGAGCCTCGACAACCCCAACAACAAGGCCTTTGTCGAGGCCTTCAAGGCGAAATGGGGCAGCGACATCGTCATCGGCGACGTGACCCAGGCCGCCTATCTCGGCCCTTGGCTCTGGAAGGCCGCGGTCGAGAAGGCCGGCAGCTTCGACATCGCCAAGATCCGCGAAGCCTCGCCGGGGATCGAGCTGACCACGGCGCCGGAAGGCTACGTCAAGATCCACCCGAACCACCACCTCTGGTCGAAGACCCGCATCGGCCACGCCAAGGCCGATGGCCAGTACGAGCTGGTCTACGAGACGCCCGACCTGATGGAGCCCGACCCGTTCCCGGAGGGCTACCAGTAAAGCCGGATAGGCAGCCCGGTTCCGCCCCTGCGGGACCGGGCAGTTCGGGCCCGAAGCGGCCGCATCCTTCCTTCAGGAGCAGTGCATGTTCGCAGAATACAGCTGGAGCGAGCTCAGTTCGATCTTCATCATGCAGGGCTTTGCGGGTCTCGTGCTGTTCTCGGTGCTGGTCCTGATGGCGCTCGGGCTCGCCATCATCTTCGGGCAGATGGGCGTGATCAACATGGCGCACGGGGAGTTCATGATCCTCGGCGCTTATGTCACCTATCTCTGTTCCAGCTTCTTCCAGGCCTTCGCGCCCGCCTTGATGGGGATCTCCTTCTTCATCGCCATGGCGCTCGCCTTCCTCGCCAGCGGGGCGCTCGGCATGGTGGTCGAGCACTGGCTGATCCGCTTCCTCTACAAGCGCCCGCTCGACACGCTGCTGGCGACCTGGGGGCTGTCGCTGATCCTGCAGCAGGCCTTCCGCAGCATTTTTGGCGCACGCGAGGTCGGCGTCACGCTCCCGGACTGGATGATGGGCTCGATGCAGCTCAGCGAGACGGTGGAGGTGCCGATCAACGGCCTCATCGTCATGGCGATCACGCTCCTCATCACCTTCCTCGTCTATCTCGTGATGTTCCGATCGCGCTGGGGCTCGCAGGTCCGCGCGGTCATGCAGAACCGGGTGATGGCGGGCGCCGTCGGCATCGATACCGAGAAGGTCGACCGCGTCACCTTCGGCCTCGGCTGCGGCATTGCGGGCGTCGCCGGCAGCGCCTTCACCATGATCGGCTCGACCGGGCCGAGCGCCGGGCAGCTCTACATCGTCGACACCTTCCTCGTCGTCGTCTTCGGCGGCGCGGCGAGCCTCCTCGGCACCGTCGCCTCGGCCTTCACCATCTCCCAGGCGCAGTCGACGCTCGAATTCTTCCTCTCCGGCTCGATGGCCAAGGTGCTGACGCTCCTCACCGTCGTCGGGATCATCATGCTCCGGCCGCAAGGCCTCTTCGTCCTCAAGGTGCGCCGATGAAAACCGCGATGCGACGCTTCCTGCCCGGCGGAAACCGGACCGAGATCACCTTCTTCCTGCTCCTCGCTGCCGTCCTCCTGCTGCTGATCCCGGGTCTCACCGACGTGTTCCGGCTGAACCTCTTCGGCAAGTACCTGACCTATGCCTTCGTCGCCGTCGGCCTGGTGCTGTGCTGGGGCAGCGCCGGCATTCTCAGCCTCGGCCAGGGCATCTTCTTCGGCCTCGGCGGCTACTGCATGGCGATGTTCCTGAAGCTCGAGGCCTCGACGCCCGAGGCCACCGCCATCCAGTCGACCCCCGGCATTCCCGACTTCATGGACTGGAACCAGGTCACCGAGCTGCCCTTCTTCTGGCAGCCGTTCCACTCCTTCGGCCTGACGCTCGCGGCCGTCGTGCTGGTGCCCGCCGTTCTCGCCTTCATCATCGGCTTTGCCATGTTCACGCGGCGGGTCGGCGGCGTCTACTTCGCCATCATCACCCAGGCGATCGCCGCGATCCTCACGATCCTGATCATCGGCCAGCAGGGCTATACCGGCGGCGTCAACGGCATCACCGACCTGCGCACGCTGCTCGGCTGGGACATCCGCACCGACGAGGCCAAGTTCGCGCTCTACTTCGTCAACGCCCTCCTTCTGCTCGGGGCCATTGCGCTGGCCATGGTCGTGCGGGCCTCCAAGCTCGGCCGCATCCTCGTCGCCCTGCGCGACAAGGAGGACCGGGTGCGCTTCTCCGGCTACGACGTCGCCGGCTTCAAGATCTTCGTGTTCTGCTTCGCCGCGGCGCTCGCCGGCGTCGGCGGCGCGATGTTCACGCTGCAGGTCGGCTTCATGTCGCCGACGCTGATCGGCATCGTGCCTTCGATCGAGATGGTGATCTACTGCGCCGTCGGCGGCCGGCTGTCGCTGATCGGCGCGGTCTACGGCACGCTCCTCGTCAACTGGGCGAAGAGCTCGTTTTCCGAGAGCTTCCCCGAGCTCTGGCTGTTCGCCATGGGCGCGCTGTTCATCGCCGTGGTGCTGGCTTTCCCCAGCGGTCTCGCCGGTCTCTACACCACCCATGTCGAGCCGCGGCTGAAGCGCCTGCTGGGCCGCCGCGCAGCTGCCCCGACGGCTGGCCGCGAGGCCGTCGCGCCCGCCGGCACCCCCGCAGAATAGGAGACGGGCCGATGCCGACCGAGAACGATTTTCTGCTGGCGGTGGAGAGCCTCACCGTCTCCTTCGACGGCTTCAAGGCGGTCGACGATCTGTCCTTCTACGTCGACGAGAATGAGATCCGGGTGATCATCGGGCCGAACGGCGCCGGCAAGACCACGGCGCTCGATCTCATCTGCGGCAAGACCCGCGCCACCAGCGGTTCCATCCGCTTCCAGGGCAAGGAGCTGACGGCGATGAAGGAGCACCAGATCGTCCATGCCGGCGTCGGCCGGAAGTTCCAGAACCCGTCGATCTACGACGACCTCACCGTCTTCGAGAACCTTGAGATCTCCTATCCCCGCGGCCGTTCGGTGCTGGGCGCGCTGACCTTCAAGCGCGACGCCGCCGTGCGCGACCGGGTGGAGGAGATCGCCGAGACCATCTTCCTTTCCGACCACCTGCAACGGCGTGCCGAATTCCTCAGCCACGGCCAGAAGCAGTGGCTGGAGATCGGCATGCTGCTGATCCAGGACCCCGAACTCCTGATGCTCGACGAGCCGGTCGCCGGCATGAGCGTGTCGGAACGGGTGAAGACGGCCGAACTCCTGCACCGGATCATCGCCGACCGATCGGTGATCGTCATCGAACACGACATGAAGTTCGTCGAGGACATCGCCCACCGCGTCACCGTGATGCACCAGGGCCGGGTGATCTCCGAGGGGACCATGGCGCACGTCAAGGCCGACCCGAAGGTCGTCGACGTCTATCTCGGACATTGAGGCGAACGCGATGCTCCACGTATCCAACCTGCATGCCGCCTACGGCTCGAGCGAGGTCCTGCACGGGCTGAACTTTGCCGTCGCGCCGAACGAGATCGTCGCCATCATGGGCCGCAACGGCATGGGCAAGACGACGCTGATGAAGTCGCTGATCGGCATTGTGCCGGCGACCGGCGGCAGCATCAAAGTCGGTGGCACCGACGTCACCCGCGCCAAGAGCCACGAGCGGGTGAAGAGCGGCATCGGCTACGTGCCGCAGGGCCGGATGATCTTCTCGGCGATGACGGTGCGCGAGAACATCGAGACCGGCCTCACCGTCACCGGCGAACGCGACGTGCCGGACGATATCTACGAACTGTTCCCAGTGCTGCTCGACATGCGCAAGCGCCGCGGCGGCAACCTGTCCGGCGGCCAGCAGCAGCAGCTCGCCATCGCCCGCGCGCTCGCCGCCCGGCCGAAGGTGCTGCTGCTCGACGAGCCGACCGAAGGCATCCAGCCCTCGATCATCCGCGAGATCGCCCGCACCTTGAAGAAGATCCGCGACGAGAAGGGCCTGTCGATCGTCGTCTCCGAACAGGTGCTCTCCTTCGCGCTGGAGATCGCCGACCGGGTGCTCGTCCTCGAGAATGGCGAACTCGTCCACGACGAGCCGATCGCCAAGGTCGACGAGGCCCGCATCGCCCGTTTCCTGTCGGTCTGACCCCGGCAGTCGCTTCCCCCAAACCCCATCAGGACCATCAGCAGCAGGAGCCGCGCCATGACCGACACCCTCATCAAGGTCGATCTCGACACCTCGCCCTATGACAACGAGATGATCCACAACCGCTGGCACCCGGATATCCCGATGGCCGTCTGGGTGGAGCCCGGCGACGACTTCAAGGTCGAGGCCTATGACTGGACCGGCGGCCAGATCAAGAACGACGATTCCGCCGCCGACGTGCGCGACGTCGACCTGAAGCAGGTGCACTTCCTGTCCGGCCCGATCGGCGTCCGGGGCGCCGAGGCGGGCGACCTCCTCGTCGTCGACATCCTCGACATCGGCACCTTCGACAACAGCCTCTGGGGCTTCAACGGCTTCTTCTCCAAGCAGAATGGCGGCGGCTTCCTTACCGAGCACTATCCCGAGGCGCAGAAGTCGATCTGGGATTTCGAGGGCATGTTCACCAAGTCGCGGCATGTGCCGGGCGTGCGCTATGCCGGCCTGATCCATCCCGGCCTGATCGGCTGCCTGCCCGACCAGAAGATGCTGGATACCTGGAACAGCCGCGAGAAGGCGCTGTTCGACACCGATCCGGACCGCGTGCCGATCCTGGCGGCGCTGCCGGACGGCGGCCCGAGCGCCCACATGGGCAAGCTGAAGGGCGAGGCGCGCGACAAGGCGGCGGCCGAGGGCGCGCGCACCGTGCCGCCGCGCGAGCATGGCGGCAATTGCGACATCAAGGACCTGTCGCGCGGCTCGAAGATCTACTTCCCGGTCTATGTCGACGGTGCCGGCCTCTCGATGGGCGACCTGCACTTCAGCCAGGGCGATGGCGAGATCACCTTCTGCGGCGCCATCGAAATGGCCGGCTGGCTGCACATCAAGGTGACGCTGATCAAGGACGGCATGGCGAAATACGCCATCAAGAACCCTATCTTCCGGCCGTCGCCGATCGTGCCGCGCTATGACGACTTCCTGATCTTCGAGGGCATTTCCGTCGACGAGGCCGGCACCCAGCACTACCTCGACGTCCAGGTCGCCTATCGCCAGGCTTGCCTCAACGCCATCGCCTACCTCAAAAACTTCGGCTATTCCGGCGCGCAGGCCTATTCGATCCTCGGCACCGCGCCGGTGCAGGGCCACATCTCCGGCGTCGTCGACGTTCCCAACGCCTGCGCCACGCTCTGGCTGCCGACCGACATTTTCGAGTTCGACATCATGCCGGGCGCCGACGGCCCGAAGAAGTTCCTCGATGGCTCGGTGCAGATGCCGCTGGCACCGGATCTCTGAGATGCCGTTCTACGACTATTCCTGCCGGGACTGCGGCAGCTTCACCCGCCTCCGCCCGATGGCGGCGGCGGCCGAGCCCTCCGAATGCCCCGGCTGCGGCGCCGAGGCGCGCCGCGTCATCCTGACCGCCCCCGGCATCGCCAACATGGACGCCGGCCGCCGCAGTGCGCAGGCGACCAACGAGCGCAGCGCGAACGCACCGAAGCTTGCCTCGAAAGGCCATGGCGCCGGCTGCGGCTGTTGCGGCCCGAAGCCCAAAGGCCTCATCCCCGCCGCTGCCAATGCGGCGAAGGGCTTTCCCGGAAAACGGCCGTGGATGATCAGCCACTGATGCGACAGTGATGCACTCACGAGAACTTTAACGTCCACGGGGCGAGCAGACGCCAACGTGGACGATCGTCTGGCCCGTTACAGCTCAAAGCGATGCGATGAGCGGGAAATGGCAGGCAACACTATGGCCGGACGACAGTTCGGCGAGCGGCGGCTCTGTTGCCGCGCAGAGCGCTTGCGCTCTGGGACAGCGGGTTCGGAAGCGGCATCCGGAAGGCGGGCTGGCGGGACTCGGCACGTCGCCCTCGAGGACGATCCGCGTGCGCTGGCGCTCGCGCACGGGATCGCCGAGCGGAGCCGCCGAGAGCAGCGCTGCCGTGTAGGGATGCAACGGCCGGGCGTAGAGATCGTCGCGTCGCGCCGTCTCGACGATCTTGCCGAGATACATTACCGCCACCCGGGTCGAAATGTGCCGGACGACCGAGAGGTTGTGGGCGATGAAGAGGTAGGAGAGGCCGAGCTCCTCCTGCAGGTCTTTCAACAGGTTGAGGACGCCGGCCTGGATCGAGACGTCGAGGGCCGAGACCGGCTCGTCGAGGATGATCACGTCGGGCCCGAGCACCAGCGCCCGGGCAATGCCGATGCGCTGCCGCTGGCCGCCGGAAAAGGCAAAGGGGTAGCGGTCGTAGTGCTCCGGCAAGAGGCCGACGCGCCGCATCGCCTCGGTGACGCGGCTCTTCTTGTCGTCGACGCTCAGGGTCAGGCCGCGCAAGGACTCGCCGATGATCTCGCCGGCGGTCATGCGCGGGTGCAGCGAGGCGTAGGGGTTCTGGAAGACGATTTGCAGCCGGCGGCGGTGCGGCCGCATCTCGGCCGGCGAAAGCTTTACGAGGTCCGTGCCGCCGAACAGGATCTCGCCGGCGGTCGGCGCGACGAGGCGGATGACGCTGCGCGCGAGCGTCGACTTGCCGCAACCGGATTCGCCGACGAGGCCGAGCGTCTCGCCGCGGTGGAGGTCGAAGGAGACGTCCGAAACGGCCTGCACAGCGCCGACCTGTCGCTCGATGATCAGCCCCTTGCGGATCGGGAACTCGACCGTGAGGTTGCGCACCGAGAGAACCGGTTCGATTGCAGCTGGCGTTGTTGTGGTCGTCTTGCGTGGATCAGCCAACACGGGCGGCCTCCGTCAGCGGCAGGTCGAACTCGCCGGCGCGATGGCAGGCGGCCATGCTGGGGCCGAACCAGTGGAAGTTTGGCTCCTCTTGCGCACAAAGCGGAAGAGAAACGGGGCATCGCGGATGAAAGGCACAGCCACTCGGCCGGTCGGCTGGCGAGGGTGGCGTGCCGTTGATCGCCACGAGACGCTCCGGCGTGTCGTCCGACGAAGGCATCGCCCGCAACAGGCCGCTTGTATAGGGATGCCGCGCATGGGCGAAGACGTCGAGCACCGGGCCGCGCTCGACGATCTTGCCGGAGTATAGAATGGTCACCCGGTCCGCGAGGCCGGCGACAAGGCCAAGATCGTGGGTGATCAGCACCAGGCCGAGATTGCGCTCGCGCCTCAGCTTATCGAGCAGCTCGACGATCTGCGCCTGGATGGTGACGTCGAGCGCGGTCGTCGGCTCATCGGCGATCAATAGTTCCGGATCATTGGCGATGGCCATGGCGATCACCACGCGCTGGCGCATGCCGCCGGAGAATTCGTGCGGATACTGGTCGATGCGCTGTTCGGGCGAGGCGATCGCCACCTGGCCGAGCAGATCGATCGCGCGGAGCCGTGCCGCGCGCCGCGACAGTTGCGGCTCGTGGATGCGAATGCCCTCGATCAGCTGCGCGCCGACGGTCATTACCGGATCGAGTGCCGTCATCGGGTCCTGGAAGATCATGCCGATCCGCTTGCCGCGGATCTTTCGAAGCTCCCGCTCGGGGCGGCCGAGCAGTTCCTCACCATCCAGTCGCACCGAGCCGCTGACGGCGGCGCTCTTCGGCAGCAGGCCGAGCACTGCCAGCATGGACAGGCTCTTGCCCGAGCCGGACTCGCCGACGAGGCCGAGGATTTCGCCGCGGTCGACCTCGAGGTCGACATTGCCGACCGCCAGCACGTCGCGGTCGCGCTGGCGCAGCGAGATCTGCAGGCCGCGGACGCTGAGAAGCTGTGGCGGGCTCATGACTGCATGGTCCGGGGATCGAGGAGGTCGCGAATCCCATCACCGATGAACGAGAAGGCAAGCGACAGCGACAGGATGGCAAGGCCCGGCCCGGTGGCGATCCACCAGCTGTAGAAGCTCGCCGCGCCCTCGGAGATCATCTGCCCCCATTCCGGCGTCGGCGGTTTGGCGCCGAGGCCAATGAAGCTGAGACCGGCGATCAAGAGGATCACCTGGCCGACGTCGATCGTCGCGTTGACGAGGATCGGGCTCCAGCACAGCGGCACGATGTGCTTCAAGAGGACGCGCCGCGAGGAGACGCCGGTGGCGACGGCCGCCTCGACATGATCGAGCGAGCGCACGGTGATCACCTGCGCCCGCATCAGCCGCGCATAGACCGGCCACCAGACAATCACCATCGCGAGCCCGGCATTGACGAGACCGGGCCCGAGCGAGGCGGCGATCGCCATGGCCAGCAGCATCGGCGGGAAGGACAGGGTGATGTCGGCCAGCCGCATGATCGCCCCATCGACAACGCCGCCGACAAAGCCGGCGATCGCGCCCAGCGCACAGCCGATGGCCACCGCGATGGTGAGCACCGAGAGGGCGATCGGCAGCGAGAAACGGGCGCCGTAGAGCGTGCGGACCAGCACGTCACGGCCGAGCGAATCCGTGCCGAGCCAGTGCTGCCAGCTCGGCATCTGCAACCGCTTGCCGGCCAGCGTCACGGGATTATAGGGGGACCAGAGGTCGATCGTCACGGCGACGATGATCCAGGCGGCGACGACGATCAGGCCGACAAGCACCGGTCCGCTGATCCAGCGCGGCAGGAAACGGCGGCGGCGGACCGGTGCCGCGGCGATGACGGGGAGGGCGGGCAGCACGGTCATCGCCCACCTCCCACGCGGACGCGGGGATCCGCTGCGGCATAGGCGACGTCGGTGACGAGATTGGCGATGAGGAAGGACAGGCCACCGACGATGGTGACGCCGACGATCGCCGGATGATCGAGCGAGCGCGCGGCATCCACAGCATAGGAGCCTATGCCGGGCCAGGCGAAGATCGTCTCGGTCAGCACCGCGCCGGTGATGAGATAGGCGAAGGTGAAGCCGAGGATGGTCAGTGTTGGGATCAGCGCGTTGCGCAGGCCGTGGTTCAGGAGCACCCGCCATTCGCTGGCGCCCTTGGCGCGCGCGGCGAGGACAAAATCTTGGGCCATCACGTCAAGCATGGCGGCGCGCACCAGGCGGGCGACGATGCCGGTCACCGTCCAGCCAAGCACCAGCGCCGGCAGGATGAGATGCGACAGCACCTCGCGGAATTTCGCAAAATCAGCGGCGATCAGCGTATCGATCGTGAAGAAGCCGGTGACGAATTCCGGCGCGGCGGTGCGGGTATCGAGCCGGCCGGGGCCGGGCAGCAGGCCGAGCTTCACCGAGAAGACGAAGAGCACCAGGAGGCCGAGCCAGAACATCGGCACGGACGAGCCCATCAGCGCGAACACCCGGATCAGGGAATCGACCATGGTGTCGCGGTATTTGGCGGCGAGCACGCCGAGGCCGATGCCGGAGACGGCGCCGACGATCACCGCGGCGATGACGAGCTCGAGCGTTGCCGGCAGGCGCTGGGCGAGGTCGCTCGCCACCGGCTGCTTGGTGCGGAAGGACGTGCCCATGTCGCCGCGCGCAAGGTTGCCGACATAGATGGCGTAGCGCTCGGGCAAGGTGCGATCGAGGCCCCACTTCGCCTTGGCGGCGGCGACGATGGTCGGATTGTTCATCTGCCGCTCGCCGATGATCGAGGCCAGCGGATCACCCTTGGTGAACTGCGACAGCAGGAAGGCCACGGTGATGATGCCGAAGACGAGCAGCGGCATCATCAAAAGGCGGCGCAGGATGGTTCTCGACATTCTGTTTCCCGCCCAGGGCCCGGCGGTCGCCGCGGACCCTTCATTGTGTCGGTTATCTGCCGAATGATCCGGCGATGGACTCCCGTGCCGGCCGCGACTATTCGCGGCTCAACTGGTCGAGCGCGAGGTTGCAGCAGGCGCTGTAGCGAACGCCCTTGACGCCCTTGCGCGAGGCCAGCACCAGGTCGGGACTGACCAGCGGAAGGATGATCTTCTCGTTGATCATCTCCAGCGCGATCGCTTTGTAGGCTGCATCCATCGCGTCGCCCGAGGCCGCCATCGCCTGCTTGAACAGCTCGGCTTCCTTCGGGTTGGCGACGCCGTCGACCTTGCCTGCGCCGGCGCGCTTCGCCCAGGCATTGCCCTCGATCATCGAGAAATACTGCACGTACTGGGCCGAGCCGAAATAGTCCGGGGCATAGTAGACGGCGGTCATCGGGATTCCGTCGCCGGCGACCTCCTCGCGCCAGACGGCGAAGGTGGTGGGCGTCAGGTTGATCGTCACGCCGATGCGGGCGAGATCCTGCTGCACCTTCTGCATCATCAGCGAGATGTCGACGCCATAGGCGTTGACTGCCGGATAGTGCGCCTCGATGGTGAAGCCGTCGGGCACGCCGGCTTCCGCCAGCAGGGCCTTCGCCTTGTCGAGGTCCTCCTTCGGCATCGGCAGGTCGCTGGTGCCGGGAAAACCGTTGGGGATGGCGACCGGCTGCAGCTTGCCCTTGCCGCCGACGGTGAAGTCGATCATCGCGTCATAGTCGATGGCCAGCGCGATCGCCTCGCGTATCGGCTTGGTCAGCGGGGTGGTGTTGCCCTTGGCGCCGGGGCTGAGCGCGACATAGAGGAAGTTGAAGGACGGCACGGTGTCGAGCACCACGTCGGGATTGCTGAGCGAGGCGGCGGTGTCCGGGTCGATCTGCATGGCGATGTCGGCGGCGCCCGATTCCAGCATCTGCGCCTGTGCCACGGCGTCGGCCGTCTGCTTCATGATCACCTCGGCGATCGCCGGCTTCTTGCCCCAGTAGTTCGGGTTGGCGGCAAAGCGCAGCTCGGCGTCGGCGGTGTAGGATTCCAGTGTGTACGGTCCGCTGCCGGCGGAATTGGCGAAGAACCACGCATCCGACGTGTCGGCCGTCGCGGCATCGTCAGCGGCGCTGGCGCCGTTGGCCTCGGCCAGCTTCTTGTTGACGATGCCGGCATAGGACGCCGCGAGGATGCCGAGGAATTCCGAATTCGGCTCCTTCGTCTTGAACACCACGGTCTTTTCGTCGGGTGTCTCGATCGCGGTGACCGAGTCCATCAGGAAAGAGGGGTCGCCCTTAATGTTCTTCAGCCGCATCATCGAGAAGGCAACGTCGGCCGACGTCACCGGCGAGCCGTCGGCGAAGACGGCGGCGGGCGCCAGGTTGAAGGTGAATTCGGTCTGGTCGGCATTGGCCTTCCAGCTGGTGGCGAGCTTCGGGACGAGCGTCTTGTTGTCGTCGCCAAGCGTCACCAGCGTCTCGTAGACCGCCGAGAGGTAGATCTGGCAGGTGTCGCAGAAGCCGCGGGCCGGATCGAGCGAGTTGACGTCCATGTTGCGGGCGACGACCAGCGCCTCGTCGGCGGCCCGTGCGGTGGACAGTGGCGCAGCCAGAAGGGAGGCGCCCAGCATGATGCTGGCAATGCGGGACTTGATCGAGCTTCGGGTCGTCATCGCGGCACACTCCGTTGGGCTGATACAGGATATATCAAACGGCTGAACACGAGGATGTCAACTCGGTTTCTGCTGCTTAAATGCGTCGCCGCGCTTTTGCATATTTTTCATGCAAAAGCCGGCGTCTCACTCGCCCGTCGGCGTAAGCTTTCCATCCTTGGTCAGCGCTTCGAGCCGGCTGAGGAAGCCGCGTCCTCCTTCGAGCATGTCCTCACGGATGGATGCGGAAAGGTCAGCCCGATCCTGCCGCCGCAAAGCGTCGAGAATGTTTTCGTGCTGGTGCCGGCCGGCATAGCGGGGATGTCCGTGCGGATAGAGATGGTTGAGCATTGGCCCGAGGCGCAGCCACAGCCGCTCCAGCACCTCGATCAGATGCGGCAGCTGTGAGTGGCGGTACAGGCCGATGTGGAAGGCGTAGTTGGCCGTGATCGCCTCCCGCCAGGCGCCGGTCTGTTCGGCCTCGATCAGCTGGCGGTGGATCGTGGCGAGCCGCTCGATCTCGGATGCGGTGATGTGCGCCAGCGCCCGCTCGCCGGCCATCGGTTCCAAGAGCAGACGGATGTCGCGGTTTTCGAGATATTCCGGCAGCGTCAAGCCGCGCACGCGGATGTAATGCCGTGCCTTCAACTCCAGTGCCCCGTCGCGGACCAGCTGGAACACGGCCTCGCGCACCGGCGTCTCGCTGGTGCCGAGGCTGGCCGCGAGTTCGCGGATGCGCAGCCGTTGATGCGGCAGCAGCTGACCGCTCATCAGTTGATCGCGCAGCTGATGGAAGATTTGATCGCTGAGGCTGGCATTGCCCACCGGCTCGAAAGCGATCATTTCCGCATGCGACATTTCATTCCTCCAAACGACGCCCGCGCAAAGCCGATGCGCGAAGGCGGCTTCCGGCGGTGCTCTCGGCCCTCACGCATGGCTGAGCGGACCGCTGTTAGGCGAATTCGCGAGCGATCACAGCGAAGGCTTCGTCCGTCGCCTGTAGCGCCTCGTCGATATCGGAATCGGTATGGGCGAGGTTGAGGAACATGTTGTGCTTGTAGTGGAGGTATACGCCGCGGGCCAGCGTCTCCTGGGTGAAGCGGGCGCCCTTGGTATAGTCGACGTCGCCGTCGAACAGGATCAGCGGCATCTGCGGGGGGCCGCTGTTGACCAGCGCCAAGCCATGCCGGGCGGCCTGCGCGGCGATCCCGTCGCGGAACTTCTGGCCGACGCGGCGCATCTCCTCCGGCGCGTTTTCGCGCTCCAGCACGGTGAGCGTCGCGACCGCTGCCGCCATCGCCGCGCCGCCGCACCAGAACGAGCCGGTGACGAAGATCTGCGAAGCGGCCGCGCGGTACTTGTCGTTGCCGGTGACGGCGGCGAGCGGATAGCCGTTGGCGATCGCCTTGCTCCAGGAGCAGAGGTCCGGCTCGACGCCATACTGGCTCCAGCTGCCGCTCATCGAGAGGCGGAAGCCGCAGCGTACCTCGTCGAGGATCAGCGCGGCATCAGCGGCGTCGCAAAGCTCGCGCACCTTGGCGGCGAACGCGGGCGTCGGCAGTTCCTGCTCGATGCCGAAATCATGCTTGAAGGGTGAGACGACGATCGCCGCAAGATCGCCGGAGGCCTTTTTCGCCGCGGCTTCCAGGCTCTCGATATCGTTGAACACATAGGTTTCGATATGGGCGCGGTCCTCGGCGGTGACACCGATGAGCGACGGCGAACACCACGGAACCGCGCCGTGATAGGCGCCCTTGGCGACCAGCACCTTGCGGCGCTGTGTGCGGGCGCGGGCGAGCGTCACGCAGGTGGTGGTGGCGTCGGTGCCGTTCTTCTGGAACATCGCCCAGTCGGCATGCGGCAGGAGCGCCACGAACCGCTCGGCAAGTTCGACCAAATGCGGCGTCGGGCCGTTCAGGCAGTCGCCCATCGCCAGCTGTCTCTGCACGGCTTCCTCGACCTCTGAATGGCGATGGCCGAGGATGTTCGGCCCCCAACTGCACATGAAGTCGAGATAGCTGCGGCCATCGACATCGGTCACGCGGCAACCCTCGCCGGCGACGAAGTACTGCGGATAGCCGTCCGGAAGCCCCTTGACGTTGAGGTGGCCGTACATGCCGCCGGGGATGACGGCCTCGGCGCGTCGGCGCAGCTGGGAATCCTTCGTCTCGCGAACATTGATCGTCATGGTGCCGTCCGGTGCTAGAGGTCGCCGAAAATATGATATATCATAAGCCGCAGCGCAATCTCTTTATGGGCCCCATGCCGACTTCCGATTTCGCCCGTCTTGTCGGGATCTGCTTCATCTGGGCCGTCAATGTCGTCATCGGGCGCATCGTCATCGCCGACCTCGGCACGCCACCGCTGCTCTACGCCCTGTTGCGTTTCGTGCTGGTGGCCGTGCTCCTGCATCGCTACCTCCGCCCGATCCCGAGACCCTTTGGCCGGATGGTGGCAGTCGGCCTGTTGATGGGGGCGGGTCATTTCGGGCTGCTCTTCCTCGGCCTCCAGCACGCCTCGCCGTCGACGGCGGCGATCGTCGTGCAGTTCGGCATTCCGTGCACCGCGATCCTGTCGGTGCTGGTGCTGGGCGAACGGATGCCAGCGCAGCGCGTGCTGGGCGTCACCGTCGCCTTCATCGGCGTGGTGACGGTGATGTGGACGCCGGGCGAGGTGACGCCCTCGCTCGGCGCGAGTTTTGTGCTCGCCGCCGCCTTGGCGCTTTCACTCGGCTCGATCCTGATGAAACAGATGCCACGAATCGCGCCCTTGCGGCTGCAGGCCTGGGTCAGCCTCATCTCGATCGCACCCCTGGCGCTCCTGTCGGCGGCGACCGAACCGGCGCCGCTCGGCCATCTCGCGGCCGGCGGCCGGCCGCTGGTCGCGGCCGTGGTGTTCTCGGCGGTGATCGTCACCATCATCGCCCATACCGCCTATTACCGGCTGCTGCAGAACTACGACGCCAGCGTGATTGCGCCGCTCACCTTAATGATGCCGGTGATGACGGTGGCGCTCGGCGTCGCCGTTACCGGCGACCATGTCGACATGAAGATGGCGGTCGGATCGGTCCTTGCCCTCGGCGGCGTCGCGTTGATCCTGTTGCCGCGCTGGTGCCGGACCGCGCCGGCCGGACGGGCGGAAATCCACCCTTGCCGGGTCTCGCTTGCTGCCCCAGCAAACCCCAACGGAAAGCCGGACATAGGCTAGCCGCGGGGCCGCAACCCGGTATCACACGAGGAGGGAGAGCGCATCCGCGCCGTCATGTCGATGAAACCAATCTACGGCATCGTTTCCGACGATTTCACCGGAGGCCTTTTGGTCGCCAGCTTCTTTGAACGGGCCGGGATCGAGTGTCCCGTCTACTTCGACGCGCGCGCGGCCGAAAGAGACCGGACGCCGGCATCGATCGTCGTCATTGCCGGGCGAATGCGTCTTTCGCCCTCGCAGGCCGCGCTGGCGGAAGTATCGGCGGCGCTCGATGTCCTGGACGCCCTCGGTTGCTCCACGGTGGCGTACAAGGCCTGCGCGACCTTCGACTCGACGCCGGAGGGCAATATCGGTCTCGTCGCTGACTTGTTGGCGGATCGATACGACCAGAATCCCGTGCTGATCAGCGCGGGCTTTCCCGAGTTCGGCACCACGGTGTTCCAGGGCCACATGTTCGTTCGCGGCAGCCTGGTGAACGAGTCGATCAAGCGCTTCGATCCGGTGACGCCGATGCCCGATCCCAATCTCGTGCGCTTCCTGTCCCTGCAGACACGCAGCCCCGTCGGGCTGATCCCGCACGAAGCCTTGGCGAAGGGACCGGAGTCGGCCCGATTGGTGCTCCAGAACCTCGTCGCGAACGGCTATCGCCATGTTCTCTGCGACGCGGTGGATGCAGGAGACGTCGACTGCAGCGCTGAGCTCGCCATCGGCGCACGGGCGATCGTCGCCAGCGATGCGCTCGTTATCGCCCTCGGCTTGCGCAACTGCAGCGGTCGGAGGGACCCAGCGGTTCTCCCTCGCCACGCGGAAGGGCCCGTCGCGGTCCTCGTCGGAAGCGTCGGTCCTGTGGCCGAGGCCCAGCTCGCCAGTTTCGAGGCGGCGTATCCCGTCTTGCGCATCGACCTGCTGGACGACCGATCCGAAGGCGAGCGGATCGATTTGGCGATGGCCTTTGCCGCACGGCACATCGGCGAACGCCCGTTTGCGATCACGACCTGCGCGGACGCAGCCGGTATACGGGACGCGCAGGCCCGTTTCGGCCGCCTGGAGGCGGCGCGCAAGGCGGAGACGTTGCTCGCCGGCATCGCCGCTCGGCTGCACGCGGCCGGCATCCGCAGGTTCGTCGTTTCGGGCGGCGAAACGTCCGGTTCGATCGTCGGCGCCCTCGGCATCCAGCAGGTCCGCTCCCTGCCGCGCGGAGCGCTGGGGGGCGGTTTTTGCGTCGCGGAGGGGCCGGATCCCGTGAGCTTTTTTCTGAAGTCAGGCAAGCTCGGTACGCCGGACGTCCTCGTGCGCGCCGTCGATGCGTTCGGTCATGAGGGGGGGCAAACGACATGAACGAAGTAGAACTGAGACGTGATCTCGTTCAATACAGCCGCGAGTGCATCACCCGGGGGCTGTCGAATGCGACGGCGGGCAATATCTCTGTCCGCTTCGGAGAGGGAATGCTGATCACACCGTCCGGCGTCGACCCTTTCGATATGCGGGAGGAACAGATCGCGGCGGTCACCTTCGACGGAGCGTCCTCCGGCCCGCTGAAGCCATCATCCGAGTGGGCGCTGCATGCCTCGCTCTACCTTCGGAGACCGGATGCTCAGGCCGTGGTGCATGCTCATCCGGTATACTGCGTCGCGCTTTCCGCACTCCGCAAACCGATACCGCCGTTCCATTACATGGTCGCGGGTTTCGGCGGCGAAGAAATACCGTGTGCGCCGTACGAAGTCTTCGGCTCCCAAGCGCTCGCCGACGTCGTCTCGGCGACTTTGGGTCAAAACTACCACGCGTGTCTCATGGCCAATCATGGAATGATCGCGCTGGGCCCGGACCTGAAGACAGCCTTTTCCCGGACGGAGAAGCTGGAAACTTTGGCCCAGCAGTATCAGCTCGCGAAATCCGTGGGGCATCCCGTTTTACTGACGGAGGCCGAAATGGCCACCGTGCGGAAAACTTACACCACATATGGGTACGGCAAACCAGGACCGACCAATTTCCGATGAATGAGCCGTACATCCTTCCGGACGCACGGCGCTCTACGGGGCCAAAGGTCGACCGGCCACGCTATGCTCCCCCGCGATCGTTCCGGCATGATCGTGGCGGTCCAGGAATTCGATCAGCAAACGGTTGAACGCTTGGGGATCGTCGAGGGAGGCCACGTGGCCTGCCGCCATGGTCTCGGCCCGGGCATGGCGCAATTCTTTGGCCAGATGGTCCATCTGGGCATTGATCGAGGGAGCGTCGCCATCGCCCTTGATGAGCAGGATCGGGCAATGGAGGGCGCCGGGGTCGACTGGGCGCGCATCGACGATGGCGCGGTAGGTGGCCACGATGGCCCCCGGCGCCATTGTCGCAAAACCGCGGATGAAGTGGCGCCGTGCCGTCTTGCCGACCCAATGGGGTCCGACCAACCGCGAGGCGATCGCAAGGCCGATGCGGGCGGTCCGCTTCTGACCAAGGAGCCGGAACGTGAAGGGCAGGAGATCCTGCGGATCCGCCCAGTCGATCAATTCCCGCAGCCACGGCGTTGACGAGAGGGAGGTCGGGGTATTGGCGAGGATGAGGGAGGAGATCCGTTCGGGCGCCCTCGTCCCCATTTCGAGGGCGACCATGCCGCCGAGCGAGATCCCGCACACCGCAGCCTGGTTGATGCCGAGCGAGTCTAAAAGCGTCAGGGCGTCGTCGGCGAGCTGCTCGATGGACAGGCGCCGAGACCCAAGGGGTGTCTCGCCGTGGCCGCGCAGGTCGAATGACACGAGCCGACGCGAACCCGCCAGAGCTTCGATTTGCGCATCCCAGATGTGGCGCGTCTGGACGGCACCGTGCACGAACAGCAGCGGCATGCCGGCCTGTTTCGGATCTGCGGGGCATTCGCCAGCTGAAAGCGAGATGTCGCCGACGGCGACGATACGGGTCTGGGGCATGGGGTCTCGTCGTCGAACCGCTTGCGCGGATCCTGAGGAAGCCGTTTTGACGGCGTTGCCGTGGGCGTGACAGACGAAGGATGCTTCCTTCGTTTCGTTCCCTAAAGACGTTGGGCTCTCCACGTGGTGCAGGGCTTTGCCGTTTGCCGGCCTTTGTTCCCGGCAAACCCGTTAGCGAAAGACGGCCCTCGTCGCGCTTACCCCCAGTTCGTTAATGGCGTCGATCCCGACCGTCGCTATGCGGTGTGCCCCCGCAAGTGAGGGGTGAACGCTGGCTCAAGGGGATCACCGACGAGGCTGCGGACCGGCCGCTAGCACGGCCCTTTGTTCGGGAACGGTTCAGGTTCGGTATGGCTTAAAGCTCGCTCTGAAACGAACTGCGGAGACGCCCCCATGCGAAAGAAATCTACCCTGTTGGCTGCCATGACCGTCGCAGCTGCGGTCCTAGGCTTCAATGCCGCCGAGGCCGCCACGGCAACAGCCATCGCCACCACCAACGTCAACCTGCGCGCCGGTCCCTCGACGCAGTACCCTGCCGTCGACGTCGTTCGCAGCGGCGAGGACGTCCGCGTGTTCGGTTGCCTGGAAACCCGCTCCTGGTGCGATGTCGGGTTCCGTGGCTTCCGCGGCTGGATGTCCTCAAACTACATCGCCGTGGTCGACGTCGGGCGCCGGTACACCGGACCCGAGGTCGTCGGCCGTATCGGTGCGCCGATCGTTGGCTACTCCTTCGGACGCTACTGGGACGACAACTATCGCGACCGGTCGTTCTACCGCGACCGCGGCAACTGGGACCGTTGGGACGGCCGGCGCGCCTACCGGGACCGCCACTGGGATCGCCGTCCCGACTGGGACCGCGGCGACCGCCGCGGTGGACGCTGGGATCGGGACGATCGTCGCTTCTATCGCGACTGAACCGACCTGGGATGGCGGGTGTGAAGGCCCGCCATCCCAGTGCTTCTTTGCTGGTCGACGCCATCATAAAAGTTTGGGGCGAAGGCATACAGGTAGATGCCGTGATCGGCAGGCGAAGCCCTCGTCGCTGCGATTGAAGCCACCGCGCTTTCCGGTATTGGCGCGTTGGAGGGACGGGAGGTGGACTGCTTCGTGCGCCTCGACATGGACGCCTTCGATCTCGAGCGCTCCTTCAGTACGGCGGGCGGCCTCGGCTCATCGAAATGAGGTCCTTCAGACCACGCGTTCGAAGCGGATCGGCTGGGCGCCCTTCCAGAGGACGGTGGTCCCGAGTTCGTGCAGTTGATCGAGGCCGGACGTCAGGGTGATGAAGTGGTTGCCAGCGAGTTGCCCCATCTTCGAGGCGAACGCGACCCCGCCATAGGCAAGCAGGATTTCCGTTTCGCTGATACCGCCGGGATAGAGCAGGATCTGGCCGGGAGCGGGATAGCTCGTGTGGTTCTCGTAGGAGACGCCGAAGTCGAAGTCGCCGAGCGGCACCCACACGCCTTCGCCGCTCCAGCGCACGTGCACGATCTGGCTCTCAAAGGGCATGCGTTCGAGGAAGGCGGCCGAGGTCTTGGGCGCGAGCTCGGTTTCGAGGCGAGCGTCGAAGACGAAACCGCCGGCGGTGATCTTGAGGGGAATGGTCATGTTGTCCTTCTGGGCTTAGTTTATGGGTGGAAGGTGGACGTGATGCGTCTACGCTCGGCCGGCTATCTCGTGCCGCACCAGGCGGCGACGATCTCGGCGGTGACAGCGATCGTGCGCAGGTAATCCGGCAGATCGACCCATTCGTCATGGCCGCCAGCCATGGTCAGGCCGCCGCAGAGCGGACCATAGCCGACGGTCGGAATGCCCCTCTGGACGATCGGATTGCGAATGTCGCTCGACGTGTGCAGCGGATTGACCACGGGCCGCGCGCCGGCACCTTCAAGCACGCCGGCGACGAGCCGATAGAGCGCCGACGAGCGGTCGGTCTCTGCGGCGCTGACGCCGGCGATCCAGGAAATCTCGGGCGGGTGCTCTCTCAGCCAGTCGCTCGTCTCCGCCGCGCGGCTTACCGCGGCGGCGATCTGCGCTTTCACATCCTCCAGCGCCTCGCCCGGCACCAGCGAGATGGCCGCCCGGATGCAGCAGGCCTGTCCGACGCGCGGCGAGCCGCCGACCGCGCCGTACTCGCAATGGGTGATGAAGAGGTTGGTCGAGCGGCCGATGGCCTCCTGCAGCAGGGAATGCCGCACCGTCCGCCCTCGCGCCGCGTCGAGGCGCCGGAGTTCCTCCAGGATGGGCAGCATGGCGTCGAACGGATTGACGGCCAGATGCGCGAAGGCGGTATGCGCCGGCTCGTTCGTCTCCGGCAGAAGGCCGCGCACCGACACGGCGAACTCGATCTGTCCGGGCGCGAAGGCCTTGATCTCGTCCAGGCCTCTGCCGGATTCCGCCGGGTGCAGGTAGATAGCGGCGTCAGCGTCGAGCCCGTGATGCAGGGCGGCGGCAATGCCCCGGCGATGGCTCTTCGACGGCGCGGACACCAGCGACAAGGGGGCGGCGGGCGAGAGCCCGGCCTGCCGCAGCACGGCGACGCTCTGCAGCAGGATGGCGATGCCGGCGAGGTCGTCGGCAACGCCCCAGCCCGAGATCCGGCCGTTGGTGATGGCCGGGGCGAAGGGATCCTGGCGCCAGGCGGTCTCGGGACGAAAGGGCTCGGGGTCGGGATGGGCGAACAGGATCAGGCTTCGCCCGCCTTCCGCGGCGGCGTCGCCGGTTCGGGCGATCAGGCAGCGCGCGGGGGTGGCGGCATCCACTGTCGCCGCCGCAAACTCCGACACCAGCGGAACATCTTCGGGCCGGTAATCTAGGGTTTCGACGGTTAGTCCAAGAGCCTCGAATTCGCCGAGGATCAGCGCATCGATCGCCTCGCGGCCGCCACGCCCGACCTCAATCAGCCGCGACAGCAAGTCGACGCTGGCCGCTTCGGCGGCGGCCGATGCGCTGGCGATGCGATCGCGCACGGCCCTGTCGAGGGTCATAGCTTGGCCATCGCGGCCAGCACGTCCTGGGTCAGGCTGCGGATATGGCCTTGCATGGCGGCGCGCGCCCGCTCGGCGTCGCCGGCGCGGATCGCGTCGATGATCGCGATGTGCTCCTCGGTGTCCGGCCGAAAGCGCGAGGGCAGGCCGGAGAGCTCGTAGAGCCGGGTGGTGATCCGCAGCGAGGCGATCATCTTCGCCATCACATCGTTACCGGAGGCGTCGGCGATCATCTCGTGCAGCTTCTCGTCCGCCGCCCAGTGCGTTTCGGCTGGCACGTCCGGGTTTTCCTTGAGCCTTGCCATCGCCTGCTCGACCTCGGCGAGCGCCGCCAGGTCGATCGCCTTCACCGCCGTGGTGATCGCTTCGCCCTCCAGCAGTTCGCGCAGCCGCATGCTCTGGAAATACTCTCGGTTGGAGACGAGACGGACCCGGAAGGGCTGGTTCATCTCCTTCTGGATCAGCCCGGCGTTCTGGAGGAGGAGCAACGCCTCGCGGACCGGCGTTCGGGAAATCGCGAGATCGGCCGCAAGCTTCTCCTCGGAAAGGATGTCACCACCCGACAGCCGGCGCTCCATGATCATCGCCCGGATCGCCGCATAGGCCCGGCGCCCAAGGTTCTCGCCATCGCCGGAAGCGCGGCTGCGCTTCTCGGCGGGAGCCGTGTCTTCCCGAACTTTGCTGCTGCGCGCCATCGCGTTCTCCCCCGGTCAGTTCTGGAAGCACAGAAGCCGCGCCGGCGTCTCGACGAGCAGTCGGTCCAGCTCGGCTTCCGAAAAGCCCCGTCGACGCGCGAGCGGCGCGACATGGGCGATGAGATGGCCATAGCCGTGCCCGCCATGGCTTGTCAGCCGGGTCCGGGTGCAGATGTCGTGCGAGACCGCGATCCGATCGAGATGGCCGGCTTTGATCAGCGTGCGGATGAGATCGAGCCGCATGTAGTCCGTCGGCAGATCGAGGTCGACGCCCGCCATCCAGTATTGCGAGGTCTCGATGCCGAAGAAGTCCCATTCCAGGACGAATCCCTGGCCGAGCAGGGCGAGGAGACGCTCGGTGTCGAAGATGGTGCGGTCCATGTGGCCGATCACCGTGCGTTCTGGATCGCCGCCGGCGGCTTGCACGATACCAGCGATCTCGGCCGGCGCATCGGGGTGGCGTCCGGGATGGATGGTGAGGGCCGCCCCGGTCGATCGCTGCGCGCGGGCGGCAGCCGTGAGGATGCGCCGCTCCGTCGGCGTGATCGGCCAGGAGCAGCCGATCTCGCCAATGATGCCGCAACGGATGTCGGTACCCCAGGCGCCCTCGCAAATCTGCGCCTTGATCTCGGCCTCGATCGCGTCGCCGTCCATCCGGTCGATCTCGGCGGAGAGGTAGGACTGCGTGTAGAAGCCGGCGCCGAGGACGATATTGACGCCGCTCTGCCTGGCCAAGGCCGCGAGCCGCTCCGGCTGCGGCGCCATGCCGCCGACGGTGAGCTCGACGATCGTGCCGCCGCCGGCATCGGCAAAGCGCTGCAACTCGGTTGCCGCGACAGCGTCGTCGCCCAGAAACATGTTCTCGGGAACGCGGTTCTGAAAGTAGTCGATCTCGAAGCGGTTCTCGATGGTGATGGGCGCCGGGCCAGGCACGCCGCGCGAGGCCGGCGCGCGCAGGTCGCACAGAATGTGCTCATGCATGAGCGTCCGGCCGAGATCCGCCCGCGCCACCTTTCCTGCGACGGTCTGTGCAAACTCTCCCATTCCGGATCCTAGTGCTTCAGGATCTTGGCGAGGAACTGGCTGGCGCGTTCCGACCGCTCGGTGGTGAAGAACTCGTCGCCGCTGCAGTCCTCGATGATCTCGCCCTTGTCCATGAACAGAACCTTCTTCGCGACCTTCCGCGCAAAGCCCATCTCGTGGGTGACGCAGACCATGGTCATGCCCTCGTTCGCGAGCTCGACCATGACGTCGAGCACCTCGTTGATCATTTCCGGGTCGAGGGCCGAGGTCGGCTCGTCGAACAGCATGGCGACGGGATCCATGGCGAGGGCCCGGGCGATGGCGACGCGTTGCTGCTGGCCGCCGGACAGCTGGATCGGATATTTGCGTGCTTGGTCGGCGAGGCCCACGCGTTTGAGCAGCGCCTCGGCCTTGTCCTTCGCCTCGGCCTTGGAGCGGCCGAGCACCTTGCGCTGCGCCAGCGACAGGTTGTCGAGGATCGACAGATGCGGAAACAGCTCGAAATTCTGGAACACCATGCCGGTCTTGGCCCGGAGCTTGGCGAGATCGGTGCCGTCCGCCCAGACGTCGATGCCTGCCACCTCGATGCGACCGGTATCGATCGGCTCCAGTCCGTTGATGGTCTTGATCAGGGTCGACTTGCCCGAGCCGGAAGGCCCGCAGACCACGGCGACCTCGCCGCGCGCGAAATTGGTCGAGCAGTTCTTCAGGACCTGGAACCTGCCGAAGCTCTTGCTGACGTTGTCGAGGGTGATCATGACCGGCTCCGTTCGAAACGTTCGATGAGATAGGGGGTGACGTCGAAGCTCGGCGCCCTGGCGGTGACGAGCTCGCGGGTGAGGCGGGCGACGGCGGGCGCCAGCGTGTAGCCGTTGGAGGTCACGCAATTGTAGAAGCCGGGCAGTCCCGGCGCCTCGCCGACGATCGGCGCGCCGTCGATGTTGACGTTCATGCCGGCCCAGCTTCGCAGCACATGGAGGCCGGCGATCTGCGGAACGACGCGCTGCGCCACCCAGAGATTGCCCTCGATGCTGTCAAGCATGGTCGTGTTAAGCCGCTGGCCCTCGGCATAGCGGGCGGGCCAGGCGCCGCCGATGAGAATGCCGCCGGTCGACAACTGCTTGAGGCTGAGGTGCCGGTCGGCATGGGCGACGAGCTGCCCGATCAGCGCCGGGGCGCGCTCCGTGGTGATCATCTGCAGCGGTGCGCTGTAGACGGGAACGTCGAGCCCCACCATCGCGCCGATTTCGCGCGCCCAGGGACCTGCGGCGTTGATCACCGTGCCGGCGCGGATGGTTCCGCGCGAGGTGGTGATCGTCCAGCCATTGCCGATGCGCTCGATGGCGGTGACGTCGGTGCCCCGCTCGAAGCGGGCACCCGCGGCTCTTGCCGCTTCGAAGGTCCGATAGGTGGCGGTCAGCGGATTGATCTTGCCCTCCGCCGGGACGTATTCCGCGCCGATGAGATCTTCGCTCAAGGCAGGTGCGAGGTCGCGCAGCTCGGCTTTCGAGAGGATTTCCGCCTCGATGCCGTGGCTCCGCTCGAGCGCGACCTTGGCTTTCAGGAAGGCCATGCCCGCCTCGGTCTCGGCGACCATCAGCCCGCCGGTGACGCGGATCTCGAAGTCGCCGCCGCAGCTGGCGGCGATCTCTTCCCAGAGTTTGACCGCGAACGGTCCGAGCGGCAGCGTCGCGGCGGCGGGACCGCCACCGGCCTCGGCCTTCCTGCCGAAATCGAAGGACAGAAGCTGGACGTGCAGGCTGCCGGCATTGGCGCCGGAGGCCTGAAGGTTGACGTCGTCGCGCTCGACCACGAGCACGTCCTTGCCGGCACCGGCAAATTCCAGAGCCAGGCAAGCGCCCACCACGCCGCCGCCGATCACGAGGATCTCGGCCTCGATGTCGCCGAAGGGCTCGCCCGAGGGCGCGCGGCCGAGATGGGGCGAGCCCGCGCGCGCATGACCGCCCCATTCCGGCTTCTCCCGGGCGAGGGCCGCCGCGGGAAAGGGCTTCACCGGCAGGCGCGGGGCAAAACCGTCGACCTGCCGCGGACGGCCGGTCCGCTCCTCGATCAGGCGGGCGGCGGTGGATGCGCAATAGCGTGCCTGGCACCGGCCCATGCCGAGCCGCGTGCGGCGTTTCAGCGTGCCGAGACTGTCCCATCCCGCATCGATCTCGCTTCGGATGCGCCCGAAAGTCAGCCCCTCGCAGCGGCAGAGGATCGTCTCGTCCGGGATCGACGAAAGGTCGACGGCGGGCGCTGCAAAGATTTCCCAGAGCGCGCGCTGAAACCTCTGGCCGACGGCGAGGCCGTGCCTTGCCCGCTCGTGCTCCCGCGACATTCCGCCATGACCGAGCGCTGCTGCCGCATGCGCGCCGGCGATCGTGCCGGCGCATTCGGCAACGCGCGAGCCGGCGATGGCGGCGCCGTCGCCGACGGCATAGACGCTCGCCACGCTGGTCTCGCCCTCGTCGGTGGTTCGGACCGACGGCGTGCCGAGATGGCGCGGGTCGAGCACCATCTCGCAGCCGAGGGCTCGGGCGACCTCGGTCGAGGCGATGAATCCGTAGCCAAGGCAGAGCGCATCGGCCGCCAGCGTTTCCGTCCGCGCAAGATCGGGCCTGCCATCCGTCGCGAGCGGGGCGATCGTCACGGCGTCGACGCGGTCGGTGCCGGCGGCCGCGATTGCGGTGTGGCCCCAGCGGATCGGTACGCGGTGGCGTGCGAGGATTGCACGGTACCGGGCGCCCTCGGCGATAAGATCCGGAGCGGCCAGACCGGCCGTCAGGAAACTCCGCCACTGCGACAGGCTGGGTTTTGGCGCGGACTCGAGGACAGCCACGACCTCGACGCCGCGCGACAGGAGGTCGGCCGCCAGCTGCAGGTTCAGCGGGCCGTTGCCGGCGACCACCACCCGGCTTCCGGGCGCGACGCCGTAGGCGCGGGATAGCGTCTGCGCCGCGCCCGCCGTCATTACGCCGGGAAGCGTCCAGCCGGGGATGGGGAAGGGCCGCTCGTACGCACCGGTGGCAAGGATCAGCTTCTGCGGGCGATAGACGACGCTCCGTCCGCCGACGAGGACCATGACCTCGTCCCGCGAGAACGCGCCCCAGACGAGTCCGCCCTGGACGAGGTCGACGCCGGCCTCCGCGACCTCGTTCGTCAGCGCCGTGCCCCGGGCGAACTGCCGGTCGGGCGATCGCTCGGCGGCGAGGGAAGGGGCAAGCGGCTTGTAGTACTGGCCGCCGCTCTGGCCGCGCTCGTCGATCACCGTCACCCCGGCGCCCATCTGCCGGGCCTGCAGGGCGGCGGAGAGACCGGCCGGGCCGGCGCCGACGACGAGGATATCGACGGCGATCTCCACGCGTTCTCCGCCTGCTGCCGGGTCGGCCAGCGCGGTCAGCGGATCGTCGGGGGTGCCGGCGGGCTGGGCCGAGCGCACGCTCTCGCCGCCCTCGACCTTGGTCAGGCAGGCGCGCTGGCCGGTGCGTCCGTCGACGGTGACGACGCAGTCGTAGCAGGCGCCCATGCCGCAATAGAGGCCGCGCCAGCTTTCATCGCCAGGCGCGCCTGCGTCGAATTTCCGGATCGCCGCAATGCCGTTGGCCGCAAGGGCCGCCGCGATCGACTCGCCCGCCAGCGCCGACAGGCGGCGCCCGTCGAAGGTGAATTCGACAGGCTTCTGGGCGGGTCCAACGAAGGGGCGGGCGATGCGCATCGAGATGGAGGGCTCCGATCGGGCGTGTCGAACCATGCATACAGCAAAACAATTTTTTCTGTATACAGAGAAAATTTTTAAGTTATGGTTCGGCTCATCGGAGCCACGAAAGACTGTCATGAAATCCGCCAGAGGCACCTTCACCGTTCTCGTCACACCGTTCACGGCGGATGGCACCGCCGTCGACGCGACCGCGCTGAAGCGTCTGGTCAACTGGCAGATCGAACAGGGAATCCACGGCCTGATCCCGCTCGGCAGCACCGGCGAGTTCCTGTCCTGCTCCCGCGCGGAGCGTCAGGAGGTCATCGAGATTTGCGTGCAAGAGGCGGCGGGCAGGGTGCCCATCTATATCGGCACCGGGGCCGAGGCGACGTTCGACGCGGTCGACCTCTCCCGCGAGGCGGAGGCGATGGGCGCCGACGGCGTGATGATCATCCCGCCCTTCTATTCCGCCCCGACCGAGGACGAGCTGTTCGAGCACTATCGCCGCATCGGCGAGGCGATCTCGATCCCGATCATGGTCTACAACAATCCGGCGACCGCCAATGTCGACCTCGTGCCGCGCACGGTCGAGCGCCTTAGCCGGATCGACGCCGTCCGGTCGATCAAGGAATCGACCCTCGAGGTGACGCGCGTGCGCGACATCATCGATCTCTGCGGCGACCGGATCGACGTGTTCGCCGGCATCCTCGGCTACGAATCCTTCTGGCTCGGGGCCGTCGGCTGGGTGGCGGTCTGCTCCAACCTGATGCCGAAGGAATCGGCCGAGCTGTTCGAGCTCGTTGCCGATCATTCGGACAAGGACGCCGCGCTGGCGCTCTACCGGAAAATTCTCCCGGTGGTGCGCTGGGTGGGAGGGCCGCGCTACGTCTCGGCCTCCAAGGCGGGGCTCGCGATGATGGGCCTGTCCGTCGGCGATCCCCGTGCGCCGCGCCTGCCGCTTCCCGAGGCGGATCGGGCTGAACTCAAGACCACACTGGCGAGCCTCGGTCTGATCGACAGCCTCGCCCAATCATAGACGGCCGGACGCTCAGGCGATCCGAGCCCACCCACGGGATGAGACGCGGCCCTTTCACCAAGCCCCTCGCGGGCAACAGGAGAAGCACATGACCAGATTTCACGAAGCCCTCGTCTTCGTCGGCGGCGTTGCGGCCAGCGTCGTCCTTGCCGCGTCCCCAACGCTTGCGGCGGATTGCCAGCCCAAGGTGCCGGATTCGGCGCTCGCCTCGCCCGGCAAGCTGACGATGTCGACCAACCCGACACTGCCGCCGATGCAGTTCGTCGATTCCTCCGGCGAGCTGAAGGGCATGCGCGTTACGCTCGGCAACGAGATCGCCAAGCGCCTCTGCCTCGAGCCGGACTATGTCCGCATCGAATTCTCGGCGATGATCCCGGGCCTGCAGGCCGGCCGCTGGGACGTGATCAACACCGGCATCTTCTGGAACCCGGAGCGGGCGGCCATGATGAAGATGGTGCCCTACGAATCCCAGGCGATCTCGATCTCGGTCCAGAAGGGCAATCCGGAAAAGATCGCGAGGGAAGAAGACCTCGCCGGCAAGGCCGTCGGCGTCGAGATCGGCGGCTTCGAGGAGGCCAAGCTGAAGGAGCTCGACAAGAAGCTCCAGGCCGAAGGGCTGGAGGCGATGACCATCCGAACCTTCGACAATTTCGCGCTCGCCTACCAGGCGCTGGCGGCCGGACAGACCGACGCGACGGTCAGCATCGACCCGACGGCGGCCGAATACGCCAAGCGCGGCGACTTCGACCGGGCGATCGCCGGACTGTTCCCGACCCCCGTCGCACTCGGCATGAAGAACGCCGAGGTTGCGGACGCCGTCGTCACCGCGCTGAACGAGATGATGCAGGACGGCAGCTACAAGAAGCTGATGGACGAGTACGGCCTCCTCGCCAACACCAAGCCCTTCGCCCTCCGCGGCGCCACCGACTGACGGCGACGTCGTCGTAAACCGCACCGCCTTCTGACGCGGCGGCGACGCCTTCGACGTCGCCGCTGTCGACCGGGCATGCCGGAGAGGCTCCGCTTGCCCGTTGCCGCCTTATCCGACCGAGGAATCGCCCATGGATATCCGCTGGAACTGGACCGGATTCTTCGAGTACCTGTTCAATCCGTTCATCCTCAACGGCGCGCTGACGACGCTCTGGCTGACGCTCGCGGCCATCGCCGGCGGCCTCGTCCTCGGCTGCATCCTCGCGATCATGCGCATGGCGCCGTCGCGCTTTCTGAGCTGGCCCGCCCGCGCCTATATCTGGGTCTTCCGCGGAACGCCGCTGCTGGTGCAGTTGATCATCATCTACACCGGGCTGCCGCAGTTCGGCGTCCGGCTCGGCGTTCTCGAATCGGCACTGCTCGGGCTGATCCTCAACGAGGCGGCGTATCTCGCGGAGATCGTCCGCGGCGGCATTCTCGGCGTCGCCGGCGGCCAGTGGAACGCGGCGCGCGCGCTCGGCCTGAAGCCCGCGCAGGTCATGGGCTACGTGATCATGCCGCAGGCGACGCGGATCATCATCCCCGTCCTCGGCAACAGCGTGAACGGCCTTTTGAAGACGACGTCGGTCACCTCGGTGATCTCGATGGAAGAGCTCCTGCGCCGGACGCAGATGCTGATCCAGGAAAAGTTCATGGTGCTCGAGCTCTTCGCCGTGGCGGCGCTTTACTATCTCCTGATGACGACCGTCTGGCACTTCATCCAGATGCGCATCGAGGCCCATTTCGGCAAAGCCTATTCGAACAAACTGGCCGACCAGGACGCGCGCTGAGCGCGCCGGAAACAGGGTTCAACCTTCTGCGGATTATCCGTTGATCCTCGGCGGCCAAGGCAGATGTTGAATTTCTGCAGTGTTCGCTTTCGGATTTAAGCTCACACAGTCTGAGCGTTCGCCTTGAATCGTTTGCGGAACGGTCGCTTAACGCCGGCTGGCCTCTCGATGCGGAGAGGCCGACATTGACGGGAAGATTCACCCCCGTCCCCTGCCGACGGCACGAAATGGCTCCGCGTGTCAGGTCTTGGCTGTATCTGAGATGACGGCTGCGGTGTCGATGACGAGTTGGCACAGTTCACTTTCGCGCTCGCGAAATCGCGTGGTCAACGTGCCGAGGTTGAGCGCTGCGACGACCGCACCGGAGGCGTCGCGGACAGGGGCGGCAACGCCCGTCGAGCCGGTGACGAATTCCTGGTCGTTGACCGCGTATCCGCGCTCGCGCACCTCGGCAAGGATCGTCAGCAAGTCCTGTCGGTCGGTTATGGTGAAGCGGGTATAGGAGAGCAGGCTGACACGCCCAAGGTAGTCGTCGATCTCTTCCGCGCTGCGAAAGGCGAGGAGGGCGCGGCCCGTCGCCGTACAGTAGACCGCGATCGGCGAGCCGATGTCGACGTCGTAGCGCACGGCCTGGCGGCTGACGCACTTGGCGAGCCTGCGCACGTCGCCGCGGGCGTTCATGGTCGACAGCAGGACGGTTTCGCCCGAAACGTCGCGCAGGCGCTCCATCAGCGGCAAAGCCTTTGCGACCAGCGGCTCCTCGCTCGGATGAAACGGAAAGCCGTGCCGGCTGGCCTCCACCAGCAGATAGCGACCACCCGGGTCCTGGACCACGTGGCCACGACCGATCAGGGTCTGCAGGAGCGCATGCGTCGAGCTTTTGGGAAAGCCGAGGCCAGCCACGACCTCCCCGAAAAAGACGGGCTGGCGACACGCCGCCAGGAAATCCAGGAGATCGAGAATTCGCCCTCCGCTCTTCACTTCGGAGTTCACGTATGTGAACGCGCTACAGTTGCTGACCACATCCTAGGCTCCTAACCTCCCTGCACAGAGAAGAACCAGATGCTTCGCCGGCGCCGAAGCGTCGACAATTGTTCTGGAACGCGTCTCATCCTAGAGAGCCGGATTGTACAAATGGATACAAGTGCTTCGACGGCCTCGAATGATCCGCGGACGCCATGGCTGTGGCCGGAGCCGGTCTGGCGGGAGCGTGTCGCGAGCGTCCGGGCGGGCCGTTCCCTCAAGCCCGCGGGCTGGAAGGACGGCGCACGGATGGCCGTAGCGCTATCCTTCGATGCGGATCACGAGACCATCGACCTGCGCAATGGCGGCATTTCGGCCGGCCGGATGAGCCAGGGCCAGTACGGCGCCCGGGCCGGCATGCCCCGGATCCTTGACGTGCTCGATCGGCATGGCGTCCCCGCCTCGGTCTTCATGCCCGCGGTTTCGGCGCTGCTGCATCCTGAAGAGGTACAGCGGGTGGTGGGCGCCGGGCATGAGCTTGCGATCCACTCCTGGATCCACGAATCCAATTCCGGCCTCGACCATGCGACGGAGCGTGATCTCTCGTTCCGCGCGGCCGATGCGCTGGAGCGCCTCTGCGGGACCCGCCCGGTCGGCATGCGCACCGCGTCCTGGGATTTCTCTCCGCACACGCTCGCGATCATCCGCGAGATGGGACTGCTCTACGACTCCTCCCTGATGGCGGATGACGAGCCTTACGAGCTGATGGAGAACGGCGAGGCGACCGGCATCGTCGAGATTCCGGTGGAGTGGATTCGCGACGATGCGCCCTATTTCAACATGGATCGCCTGGGAAGCTCGCGCCCATACGGCGGTCCGGCGATGCTGCTCGACATTCTCGCCCGTGAGATCGATCTCGCCTTCGATGAGGGAGGACTGTTCCAGCTGACGCTCCACCCGCACCATGTCGGCCACCGGTCACGGATTTTTATCCTCGACGAGGTCATTCGTCTCGCCAAGGCCAAGGGCGGCGTCTGGTTTGCCACCCACGCCGATATCGCCCGCTACTGTGTCGACCAGGCCGGTCGCTGACCGACCTGGGGCTTCGACGACCGTCACTGCTGCACCGAAGGGGAACATGATGCTGAGACTGCTCGCCACCACCGCCCTTGCTCTTGGCCTTGTCGCCGCGACTGCATCGGCGCAGACGGCCAAGGACAAGCTGGTCATCGATCTTCCCAATGATCCAGCGACGCTCGATCCGCATCTGCAGTGGGACACCGACAGCTATTCCGTCTACCGCAACATCTTCGACAACCTGCTCACGCGCGACAAGAGCGGTACGATCGCGCCGGGGATCGCGACCGCCTGGAAATATGTTGACGACAAGACGATCGAGTTCGACATCCGCCAAGGCGTCACGTTCCACGACGGCAGCAAGCTGACCGCCGAAGACGTCGCCTACAGCGTTGCGCGGGTGATCGATCCCGCGCTCAAAAGCCCGCAGTTCTCGCAGTTCAGCCAGATCGACAAGGCCGAGGCGGCCGGCGACGGCAAGGTCACGATCACCACCAAGACGCCCTATCCGGCACTCCTGGCGCAGTTGGTGAAGCTGTCGATCGTGCCCAAGGCCTATGTCGAGAAGGTCGGTCCGCAGGCGTTCAACAAGAAGCCGGTCGGCAGCGGTCCCTACAAGGTGGCAGGCCGCCAGGAAGGCGTCTCGACGGATCTCGCCGCCAACGAGGGCTACTGGGGCGGCAAGCCGCCTTTCCCGAAGGTGACCTTCCGCGCCGTGCCGGACGTCTCCACCCGGATCGCCGACCTTCGCACCGGCCAGGCCGATCTCGTGCGCGACATCCCGCCGGACCAGGCGATCAGCCTGAAGGAGGAGACCGGCATGGAGATCCTCTCGGTCCCGACCGAGCGCGTCGGCTACATGTATATCAATGCCGAGAGCGGCCCGACCAAGGATGTCCGGGTCCGTCAGGCGATCGCCCATGCGATCGACCGGCAGGGCCTGATCGAAGCGCTGCTGCAAGGCTACGGCAATTCGGTCGATATCATCGGTGCGCCGCCGGTGTTCGGCTATACCGCCGACGTCAAGGGCTATGAGTACGACCTGGACAAGGCCAAGGCGCTCGTCGCCGAGGCCGGCGCCGAGGGCGCCAAGATCGAGTTCCTGACCTCGCCCTCCTACAACCGCTCGGTCGTCGAGGCGCTGCAGCAGATGATCGCCGACACCGGCCTCACCGTCGAGATCCAGTCGAGCGACCAGGCGACCTTCCTGCGCCGCCGCCAGGGCGATCCCGCCAATGCCGGCAGCATCGCCATCGGCCGCTGGTCCTGCGCCTGCCAGGATGCCGACGGCATCATCTACCCGCTGTTCCGAACCGGCAGCACCTGGGCGAAATACTCGAACCCGGACTTCGACAAGGCCGTCGACGCCGCCCGCTCGACCCTCGACGAGACCGCGCGGCTCATCGACTACAAGAAGGCCTACGAGATCCTGCGCGACGACGTCCCCGGCATCGGCCTCTACCAGGACTTCGCTGTCTATGGCGCCAGCAGCAAATTGAAATGGCAGCCGACGCCGAACGAGTCGATGTTCGTCATGGACATGGGCTGGCAGCAGTAGCGGCGGACAGGGCGGGACCGACATGCTCGGATACATCATCGGCCGGCTGATCCAGGCGGTCGTCGCGGTCTTCGGGGTCATCACCATCGTCTTCGTGGTGATGCACTTTTCCGGCGACCCGACCTTGCTCCTGGTGCCGCAAGGCGCCTCCGCCGAGGAGATCGCGACGCTGCGCCACCAGCTCGGCTTCGACCAACCCTTGCTCACGCAGTATCTCAGCTACATCTCGGGCCTTGCCCAGCTCGATTTCGGCAATTCGGTGGTGCAGCGCGTGCCGGCGATCGACATCGTCCTGTCGCGGCTGCCCTACACGATCATGCTGGCCGCCGGCGCGCTGACGGTGGCGATCGGCCTCGGCATTCCCGTCGGCATCCTGATGGCCACGAACCGCGGCGGCCTGACCGAAAGGCTCCTCTCCGCCCTCGTCCTGACCGGGCAGAGCATCCCGACCTTCCTTTCCGGCATCCTTCTCATCCTCGTTTTCGCCGTGCAGTTGCGGTGGCTTCCGACCTCGGGAATCGGCGGCTTCAGCGCGCTGATCATGCCGTCTATCGCCTTGGGCGCGCTGTCGATGTCGACCTTCGCCCGGATGACGCGGATCGCCATGGTCGACGAGCTCGGCAAGGACTACGTCCGCGCCGCCCGCGCCCGCGGCCTGTCGATGCCAGCCGTGGTCGGCCGCCATGTCCTGCGAAATTCAGCGATTCCGGTGATCACCGTGGCGGCGCTCGAGATCGGCAATCTCCTCGCCGGCGCCGTCATCGTCGAGACCGTCTTCGCTTGGCCAGGCATCGGCCAGCTGGCGATCCAGTCGATCCAGGCGCGCGACTTCCTGGTCGTGCAGGTCATCGTGCTCCTCATCTCCTTCATCTATGTCGCGACCAGCGTCGCCGCGGACTTCGCCTATGCGGCGATTGATCCCCGCATCCGGCTGGCTCGGTGAGGCAAAGCGCATGACATCCGCCATCACCGCCCTTCGCCGCCGCACCGCGCGCGTCCCCGTCTCGATCTGGATCGTCGCGCTGATCATCACCGCGATCGTCGCGGCGGCGCTGCTGGCGCCCTGGATCGCGCCCGCAGATCCGGACCGCCAGGCACTGCTGTCGCGGCTGAAGCCGCCGGGCACAGTCGGCCGCGGCGATGTCACGTTCCTTCTCGGCACCGACGATCTCGGCCGAGACCTCCTCTCGCGCATTCTCTACGGCGCACGGGTCTCGCTCGGCGTCGCCGCGCTCTCGGTCGTCGTGTCGACGCTCGTCGGCGTCACCCTCGGCATGCTAGCCGGCTGGTATCGTGGCTGGGTCGAGATCCTGGTGATGCGCTTCGTCGACATCATGCTGTCGATCCCGGCGATCCTCCTGGCGGTGCTCACCGTCGCGGTGCTCGGCCCCGGCTTCCTGAAGCTCGTCCTGGTGCTCGGTCTCACCCGCTGGCCGCGCTACACCCGCGTCGCCTATGCGCAGACGCTGCAGGTGGCGAACCTGCCCTACATCAAAGCCTCCGAACTGGCCGGGGCGGGGGCACTGCGCATCCTCTTCCGCCATGTCCTGCCCAACATTGCCGGGCCGATCCTGGTCGTGGCGACCGCCGAGTTCGGCCTGATGATCCTGTTCGAGGCAGGCCTCTCTTTCCTTGGGCTCGGCATCCAGCCGCCGGCCGCTAGCTGGGGCTCGATCATGAGCGTCGGGCGCCAGTTCGTCGAACGCGCCTGGTGGATCGTCGCCTTTCCCGGCGGCTGCCTCTTCCTTCTCGTCTTGTCCGTCAACGTGCTGGGCGACTGGCTGCGCGACCGGCTCGACCCCCGTTCCCGAATCCGCTGAGGTCTTTTTGATATGGAATTTCAAGGCAAGTCCGTCGTCGTTACGGGAGCCGCCGGCGTCTTCGGCCGCTGGATCGCGGCGCATTTCGCGGCGGAAGGCGCTGTCCTCTGCCTCTCCGACCGCCGGGCCGCCGATCTCGATGCCGTGGTCTCCGAGCTGAAGCTCGACCCCAGGACGACGCTGACGCATGTGACGGAATTGACCGAGGAGGCGTCGATTCTCGAGCTCGTCATGCTGGTGAAGGCGCGCTGGCGGGCGCCTGACATCGTCGTCAACAATGCCGGCGTTTATCCGAAATTCGGTCTTCTCGACATGGATCTCGCCGACTGGGACCGGATCTTCGACGTCAACCTGCGTGCGCCTTTCCTGGTCTCCCGTGAGATGGCGAAGCTGATGATCGAAGACGGGCGCCAGGGCTCGATCATCAACATCTCCTCGGGCGCCGCCCGCCAGATGCGCAACGGCTCGGTGCCCTACTGCACCTCCAAGACGGCGCTGGAGCGCCTGTCCAAGGGCCTCGCGCTGGAGCTCGCGCCGCACCGCATCCGGGTGAACGTCGTCGAGCCGGGCTTCGCGCCGGGCTCGGAGGTCTCGGCGCTGTCCGACGACTATGTCGCGCGCATGAGCCAGCGCATCCCGCTCGGGCGCACCAGCGGCCCGGACGATGCGCCGGCGGCGATCGCCTATCTCTGCTCCGACAAGGCCTCCTTCATCACCGGCTCGGTGCTCTCGGTCGACGGCGGCAACTCGATCGGCACCTTCGAAACCGGCGAACTCGGCAGCACGCCGGGCACGGCCTGAGGCAGGACCTTCGATGTCTGAAGCAAAACCGCCGCTGCTCTCGGTCGAGAACCTCACCATCGAGATATCGGGTGCTGCGGTGGTCGATGGCATCTCGTTTGCCGTCCAGCCGGGCGAGGTGATGGCGCTGGTCGGCGAGTCCGGCTGCGGCAAGTCGCTGACCGCCTATGCGCTGCTGGGCCTCTTGCCAAATGTCGCCACCCGCCGCCACGGCCGCGTCCTCCTCGGCGACACCGATCTCGCCGCGCTGCCGGAGCGCCAGCTGCGCAAGCGGCGCGGCCAGGACATCTCGATCATCTTCCAGGAGCCGAGCGCCTCGCTCGATCCCTTGACCACCGTCGGCTCGCAGATCGCCGAGGCGCTGCGCCAGCACCAGGACGTCTCGCGCGGACAGGCGATGGCGGCGGCGCGGGCGATGCTGGAATCGGTCGGCATTCCCGATCCAGACCGGCGGCTGCACCAGTATCCGTTCGAGCTCTCCGGCGGCATGTGCCAGCGCATCATGATCGCCATCGCGCTGATCTGCGGCCCGCGCGTCCTCGTCGCCGACGAGCCGACGACGGCACTCGACGTCACCATCCAGGCGCAGATCCTTGACGTCATGAAGAAGCTCGTCGCCGAGCGCGGCACCTCGATCGTACTGATTACCCACGACATGGGCGTCGTCGCCGATATCGCCGACCATGTTGCCGTCATGTATGCCGGGCGGATCGCCGAGATCGCGCCAGTGGCGGATCTCTTCGCGCGGCCTGCCCATCCCTACACCGCGCTGCTCCTCGCTTCCGTGCCGCGGCTCGACGTCGCGCCGAAGGCGGAGCTTGCCACCATCGATGGCATGGTGCCGACGCCCGAGGAATTCGGTGCCGGCTGCCGCTTCGCCAGCCGCTGCCCGCTCGTTTCCGAGCGCTGCCGCACCGAGCAGCCGCCGCTGTTCGAGGAGCGGCCCGGCCACCGCACCGCCTGCTGGCACCGCGACCGCGTCGGCGAGATCACGAGGGTCGCCGCATGAGCGCTTCCGTCTCCCCCAACGCGATGCCAGTGCTCGAAGCAAAGGACGTCGCGGTGCATTTCGGCGGCCGCAGCTCCCTGTTCGGCAGCAAAGCGCCGACGGTCAAAGCCGTCAACGGCGTTGATCTCACCATCGTCGCTGGCGAGACGGTGGCGCTGGTCGGCGAATCCGGCTGCGGCAAGTCGACACTTTCCAACGCCATCGTCGGCCTGCAGAAGCCGACCGCGGGCAGCATCAAAATCGCCGGGCAGGAGGTCAACGGCGCCAGCCGCCGCGAACTCAACGACATCCGCCGCCGCGTGCAGATGATCTTCCAGGACCCGGCGCTGTCACTCGATCCGCGCGCCACCATCGGCTCGACCATTGGTGAATCGCTGGAGGTGCGCGGGATCGCCCGCGGCGAGGAATTGAAGCGTCGAGTGGCCGAGCTCCTGACGCAGGTGGGTCTTCGGCCTGAGCATGCCGGCCGCTATCCCCACCAGTTCTCCGGCGGCCAGCGCCAGCGCGTGGTGATTGCCCGGGCTCTGGCGCTGGAGCCCGAGCTGGTGATCTGCGACGAGCCGGTCTCTGCGCTCGACGTCTCGGTCCGGGCGCAGATCCTGAACCTTCTCGTCGCCCTGCAGAAGCGCACGGGTGTCGCCTATCTCTTCGTCTCGCACGACCTCTCCGTCGTCCGTCACATCGCCGACCGCGTGGTGGTGATGTATCTCGGCCGGATCGTCGAGGATGCCGCGCGCGAGATCTTCTTCGCCGACCCGAAACATCCTTATACAAGGGCGCTGATGTCGGCGGTGCCCGAGGCCGATCCGGTGGTCCAGCGCGGCAAGCAGCGCTTCGTCCTCACCGGCGAACTGCCGAGCCCGGCCAACATTCCCTCCGGCTGCGCCTTCCACACGCGGTGTCCGCTGGCGACTGAGATCTGCTCGGCCGTCCGCCCCGAGCTGACGCCGCGCCCCGACGGCGCGCGCGTCGCCTGCCACCACGCCTGAGGAAGCCCATGCCGACAGAAACGCCTGCCACCCAGACCATTGCCGTCGACGGACTTGCGGCCGAGGCCGAGATTCGTGTCGACCGGTGGGGCATCCCGCATCTCACGGCAGCAAGCGAGCCCGACCTGTTCTTCCTGCAGGGCTTCAACGCCGCGCGCGACCGGCTGTGGCAGATCGATCTCTGGCGCAAACGCGGCCTGGGGCTCCTCGCCGCCGATTTCGGCCCAGGCTTTCTCGCGCAGGACCATGCCGCCCGGCACTTCCTCTACCGCGGCGACATGGCGGCGGAATGGGCGGCCTATGCCGAAGACGCCGAGGCGATCTGCACGGCCTTCGTTGCCGGCATCAACGCCTATGTCGAGCTGACCGAGGCCGAACCCGCCCGCCTGCCGCAGGAGTTCACGCTGTTCGGCACGCGCCCCGATCGCTGGCAGCCCGAAGACGTCGTGCGCATCCGCACCCATGCTTTGACCCGCAATGCCGTCTCTGAAATCCTGCGCGCCAACGTGATGGCCCGCAGCAATGCCGAGACCGATGCGCTGCGCAGCCACATCGATCCGCCGACCTCGCTCGACCCCGCGGCCGGGATCGACCTTGCCGACGTGCCGCTCGAGGCCTTGCGCCTGTTCAAGCTCGCGACCGCGCCGGTGACCTTTGAGCCGGCGCGCCTGTCGGCCGGGATGGAGGACGCCTGGCGCTGGACGGTGGTGACCGATCTCGGCGACATCGTGCGCGCGACGACCGAGGAGGGCTCGAACAACTGGGTCGTCCACGGCACGCGCACCGCGACCGGCCGGCCGATCGTCGCTTCCGATCCGCACCGTGCCCATGCCGTGCCCTCGCTGCGCTATCTCGTTCACCTCAAGGCGCCGGGCTTCGACGCCATCGGCGCGGGCGAGCCCTCGGCGCCCGGCATCTCGATCGGCCACAACGGCACCGCCGCCTTCGGCCTGACGATCTTCGGTGCCGACCAGGAAGACGTCATGGTCTATGAGATCGCGCCGGAGGATGCGGGCCTCTACCGGTATGGCGACGGCTTCGAAAAGGTTCGGCGCGTGAACGAGCGCTTCGGGATCAAGGGGCATCCGGCGGCGGACCTGACGCTGTCCTTCACCCGGCATGGTCCGGTTCTCCACGAGGACAGGGAAAAACGCCGGCTGATCGCGCTGCGCTCGGTCTGGCTAGAGCCAGGCGCGGCCGCCTATCTCGGCAGCCTGACGGCGATGCGGGCAAAAAGCGTCGCGGACTTCGGCGCGTCGTTGACGCATTGGGGGACGCCCTCGGTTAACCATGTCTGCGCCGACACGGCCGGCGACGTCGCCTGGTACACCGCGGGCTTCACCCCCGTCCGCCCGAACTGGAACGGCCTCCTGCCGGTGCCGGGCGATGGCAGCCATGAATGGCAGGGATTCCTGCCGGCGGACGAACTTCCGCGCGCCGTCAACCCGCCTGAAGGATTTCTCGCCACCGCCAACGAGATGAACCTGCCCGCGGACCGCGCCCCGGGCGCGCCGGGCATCGGCTATGAATGGATCGAGCCGAGCCGGGCCGAGCGGATCAAGGCTGCGCTCCGCACGGATGCGGCGCACAGTCTCGAAGCGGCAGGTCGGCTGCAGAACGACGTCGTCTCGCTGCCGGCCCTGCGCCTCTGCAAGCTGCTGGGCACGGCGAGCCTCCATGCTGCGGCGGAGAGTGACGCTGCACTCGCGCTGGGCCTCTTCCGCGGCTGGGATGGCGCGCTTGCTGCGGACAGCGCTCCCGCCGTTCTGTTCGAAGTGTGGTGGATGAAGCATCTGCGGCCCGCGCTCCTCGCGGCGATGGCGCCTGACCCGGCGGTCCGAGCCTTGCTCGCGCCGGGCCATGTCGAAAGCCTTGTCAGCCTGCTGGAAGTGCCGGATGGGCGCTTCGGACAGGCTCCGCAGGTCGCGCGCGACCGTCTTCTCGCCGAAACCCTTAACGCTGCCGTCCTCGATGTCCGCGCTCGGCTGGGTGCCGACCCCGCCAGATGGCGCTGGGGCGACTTGCACCATGGCTACTTCCAGCATGCCGCCACCGTTTGGCAGGACAACGCGCATGCTGCTTGGGACATCGGCCCGTTGCCGCTCGGCGGCAGCACGTCGACGCCGATGCATGCCGGCTACCGCCTCGGCGATTTCCGGGTAATCGCCGGTGCTTCCGTCCGCCTCGTCATGGATGTCGGCGACTGGGATGCGAGTATTTGCATCAACGCGCCCGGCCAGTCCGGCGACCCCGCCTCGCCGCATTATGGGGACCTCGCGCCGCTCTGGGCAGACGGCCGGTACGTGCCGCTCCTCTACAGTGCCGACAAGATCGAAGAGGCGACGGAGATGCTGATCCATCTCGTTCCCGGCACAACCTTAGGACCGGCTGAATGACCACCCCTCTTCTCGTCGCCGCCGACATCGACGTCGCTGCGCTTCTATCAGACCTGCGGGCCTGGGTAGAGATCGAGACGCCCTCCCGGGATGCGTCACGGGTCAATGCGCTCGTCGATCGGGTCGAGGCCCGGGCTCGCGCAGGAGATTTCGTGGTTCAGCGGACACCCGGGACGATGGGCTATGGCGACATCCTGTCCGTGACCGCGAAGGGTGCGCCAAAGGAGGGGCGGCTCCTGATCCTCGCTCATCTCGACACTGTGCATCCGGTAGGCACCCTCGACCACGATCTTCCCTGGCGCGCGGAGGAAGGGCGAATCTACGGCCCCGGTATCTACGACATGAAGTCGGGGGCGCTGATGGCGTTACACGCCCTCGAACTTTCGACGCGACGAGCCGAAGGCTTGGCGGTGACGATCCTTTTCGTCCCGGATGAGGAAGTCGGCAGCCGAAGCTCGCGTCCCGCGATCGAGGCGGCGGCTGAACAGGCAAGCCATGTTCTCGTCGTCGAGCCCGCTCGCGACGGCGGCGAGATCGTCGTCGCCCGCAAGGGAGTCGCGATGATCGACATCGTCCTGCGGGGCAAGGCCTCCCACGCGGGCACGAGGCCGCTCGACGGCCGAAGTGCGATCCGAGAGGCGGCAAGGATCGTCCTGGCACTGGAGGCGCTAAACGACGCCGACAGAGGCATCACCGTCACGGTTGGAACCATCCAGGGCGGCACCAACCGCAACGTGGTGCCCGCCGAATGCCGCCTCGAGGTCGACCTTCGGCTGCCGGATGCGACGGCGGCGGAAGAGATCCTTTCAGCCGTCAAATCCCTCCGGCCGAGCGATCCGGACATCTCGATCGAGGTGTCGGGCGGACTGAACCGCCCGCCCTTTACCCAGAGTGCGGCGGGAAAGTCGCTCTTCGACAAAGCGGCGCGCCTTGCGGAGCCGCTCGGCCTCGATCTCAAGGGACAAACGACAGGCGGCGGCTCCGACGGGAACTTCACCGCCGCACTTGGCGTGCCGACGCTGGACGGACTGGGCGCCGACGGGGCCGGCGCCCATACGCTGGAGGAGCATATCCTGACCAACTCCATCGCCGCCCGTACCGCTCTCCTCGCCAACTTGATGCTCACGCACGAGACAAGCTGACAGCATGATGGGTGGCGAGGGCGTCAACGCGCTCTTGTTAGACTGTCACGGGTAGGGCCGGTGAGCTTTGCAGGTTTCATTGACGTCCATTTCCAAGCGGCGGGCTTCGCTCGCTACGCTGAAGCTGGTGGTCCGCTTTGTAGTCAGTCCCGTCATGGACGCGCATTTGTCATCAGCCCAACACGGCGCGCGGAACACTATGGCTTACACCCGGCCCCGGGTTCGTGCAGCCAGTTCATCTGCAAGATATCATTGATGACGAAGACGCCGACGTCGCAGATGTCATCGACGTCGGCATCGAAAGCTATCTCGAAGCCGGAGCGCCCGGTGTATTGACCCAATGCGGCATCGACGTCTGGTCGCGGGGTATCTGCGACAGCCCCTGACCGACTGGCTCCATTGACCCAGATGCCGACCATGTTGATCTTGCGGGCAGGATCGGGGGACTTTGTCCATCCGCTGACCAATCCACGCCGACCGTCGGTTTTTTCAAAACGGTCCAGAAATCCGAAAGCCGGTCCTGGAATTGGCGACACCTCGAGCGCGTACTTCCCTCCAGAGAAAGACAGCCGCTGCGCCGCTGCGGCGGGGCTGATTTGCAGGTCAGGCCGCAGCACGGCGGGATCGCGCCCCGCCGCATGCATGATGAGCTGCAGGGCCGGAACGACCGAGGCGTCCCGTGAATATTGCAGCATGGATCGCAAGCCTATGAGGTTCGTCGCGGCCATCACCACGACAATGACGAGAAAGACGATGTTGACGGCGATCTTTCTCATTTGGCGACGGATCCGCATGCGGTTCTGAGCGACGTTACCCTCTGAACATGGACGCGGCCCAGCATCGAGAAAACGAGGAAGGCTGCAAACGGAAAGGCCACGTAGAGGTATCGACCCTGAGGCTGCGGCAAAAGCATCTGGGAGCCGATGATATTCAGCAAGATGACGGAAATGGTCATGCTCCAGAACAGCAGCGTCATCAACGGAATGCGAAATGCCTCCAACCCGTCGATGCGGTACCGGATCACCGAATAGGCGGAGTACAGCACGCTGGCGGCGAGGATGGCCGCCACGATCGGGAAGAAAAAGAAGCTGTAGAAATTTTCCGGGAGGAACACATTCATCCGCCCAAGACCGTAAAAAAAGCTTCGGCCAGCATTGAAGATCCACCACGTCGTGTTGGTCACGTCGAGGAGCTTGTCGCTGCAGAAAATAAAGCACGACATCGTCTTGCTGTTCTGGTGCATCGCCGTGAAGGCAACCTGGCCTTTTAGTCCGGTGAATTCCCCAAACTCGAGATAGGTTTTTCCAAGGACGGGCAAGGCGATAGCCGCCCCCGCGGCAATCGACATCAGCAAAAAGCGAACGGCCGGAAATTTGCGATCGACGAGATACTGATATGCGATGTAAACCGCAAGGAAAACGAGGGAAGGGTAGAAGTAAATTTTTGAGGCATGACCAATCCGCACCCCGCGCCAAACAGAAGGGGTCTCAGGGAGTAAGGTCGTCTAAGGGCCCATAGCATCAGCGCCAGAGTCAACGTCGTGGCCGTCAGCGCAAAGGCGTCGGCGTTGAAATAGGAGAAGAGAAAGGTGAGTTGCGGAACCAGTAGAAAGGCGATCGGAGCGAGATAATAGAGGGCGCCCCGCATGCCCACCATCCGCGCGATCGTTAGCAGCGAGATGGCAAAGACCGGCGCCAGAAGCCAATTGAACGCACGAACGGCGAGATAACCATTATGTAGTGAGAAATAATCGGCAAAAAGATGCGCGGTGGCAGTAGCACCCAGCGTATGGAGGTACGGGAGGCCGTAGTACCAGAACCGCTCCTTGCTGATTGTGGCTCCGGAAAGAGGGCTGATGAAGGGCACCGCGGGATCGATCCCGGGAGACGGAATTGTAGAGGTATTCAACCAGATAGAAGTGCGTGGACTCGTCCGGAGCGCCATTGAACGGAATCATTAGTGACCACGCTACGAACAGTACGGTAAGCAAGACCACGAGTATCGAATACTGTATCGTTCGGCGTCCTGGGGCTTCTTCGATGCTAGCTTGCGACATGACACTTGATCATTCTAGATTCCAGACTTCAGCATCGCGCTCTGTCGTCGCGAAGAATGTCGACCTCATCGGAGTGCCGAGGTGCGGGCGTTGCCATCCACAACATCAGCAGATGACGGGATTGGAACTGTCAGTGGTTCTCTTCAGCCGGCGGCCCGGCAGAAGGATTTCTGGCGGACGCTAAAACGGTTGATAGTCTCGGCTGACAGGAGAAGACCAAGACCCGGGTCTGGTGCGGCGGTGAGTGCATTCTTTGCGGTCTTCATGACCGTAGCGGGCGTTCCATGTCAATTCACGCTTCAAACCGTTGGCTTGGTGACCTTTCCCCTGCTGCGGCGATCCTATTTGCGCAGCTGGCGTTGTTGCCAGCCCGGCGCTGCACTCCTGCGCCTGCGCGGCCTTGCTCTCGCCCGGATCCCGTCTCTGAACCGTCTGGCGTGAAGGTTTCAAGTTGCATTCTGCAACCGCGTCCAGGGTCGTGCCGGTGGCGACAATCGCCGGTCACGTGATACAGCGCCGCTGATGCAGGCATAGGAATATCCGCGAGGCTCGCCGTGAGGTCGGGGTCACAATACTGACGTCAGCAGCCGAGATTTATCAGCTTATCCACCGATATCTTAAATCCTGCAGCGTTGAAGGCTTATCCGTTGTGTCGACGCGCCGCTGACCTCTGGTCGACATTTGACCCTTACTCGCCCGGTCGGCACCGTAAGGCGAAGCCGCTAAAGGGATCGACGACTGTCAGAGGGCCGGTAGGCTGTCGATAACCCATCCAGACTATATACTTCGCAGGATGCATCTCTTGGTCGACCCGTGTATTGCAACCCATGGTCCCGGCGACGCACGGCGGTTGACGAGACGAACGTAGCGGTCGCAGCGGCCTGCGCTGACGGTTGAAGCGAGCCGGCAAGAAAGATTGGAATGCAGTTGTCCCCCCTGTCCACCGTTCCGCTGAATGATCTTCGGCGCATCTACGCCGCGTCCGAGACTGAAATCCTGGGATCGGTACAGACCACGCTGGCGTCGGGATGGTGGCTCAACGGGGCGGAGACATCGGCCTTCTGCAAAGAATTTGCGGCCTATATCGGTGCCACCCATTGCCTTGGCGTCGCCAACGGAACGGATGCACTGGAAATCGCGATGCGCTCTTTGATCTCCGTGCAGGACCCCGGTCGGCGGGAGGTCGTCACCGTGGCGAATGCGGGCGGATACTCCACCATCGCGTGTCGGCTGGTGGGGCTGACGCCGGTCTACGCCGACATCGAAGAGAACTCGCAGCTCGCTTCGCTGCCGTCTCTGCTGGCAGCGATCACGCCGGAAACGGCGTTTGTCGTCGTCACGCATCTCTACGGTAACGTCGTCGATGTGCCGCGCTTGCGCGCCATGATGGATGCGGCCGGCTACAAGGGCGTTCCGATCCTTGAGGATTGTGCACAGGCCCATGGCGGCGCCGTTGACGGGCGACGGGTGGGTAGCCTCGGCGACATCGCCACCTTCAGCTTCTATCCGACCAAGAACCTTGGTGCCTTTGGCGATGGCGGCGCCATCGTCACGTCGAACGATGGTTTGGCTGATGCCTGCGCGGCACTGCGTCAATATGGGTGGGCCGCGAAATATACGATCGCGGTTGCCGATGGGCGCAATTCGCGCCTCGACGAACTGCAGGCTTGCGTTCTGCGCATCCTGCTCCGGGGGCTGGAAACCGCCAACCAGAAGCGCCGGGCTATCCTCCAGCGTTATGCCAGCGTCCTGCCGGCCGGAATGACGCTGGTCAGCGACCCGCACGATGGCGTCGCTCATCTTGCCATCGTGCTCTGCGCGGATCGCGATCGCCTGAAGCAGCACCTGGCTGACAGGAAGATCCAGTCCGACATCCACTATCCCATCCTCGATTGTGACCAGCCGGGGTGGAAGGGTCTGCCGCAGCGTCTGGTCGATGGCGATCTTCCGGTTAGCCGCCGCAGCGTCGCCCGCTGTCTCACCTTGCCGTGCTTCCCGAACATGACGGAGGAGGAGATAGGCCGGGTCTGTGATGCGCTGCAGGGCTGGGCGCAATGAGCGTATCAACGCCCGCGTCGCCGTCCCCTTCGTCGCTGTCTCTGGTCATCCCGGTTTATCGCAACGAAGCCAACATAGACTCGCTGCTCGCCGCATTGGAGCAGTTGAACCGGGATGCCAGAAGTCCTCTTGAGATCGTCTTCGTGATCGACGGCTCGCCGGACAGATCCGGCGAGCTTCTGGTCGCAGCCAGGGATCAGTTCTCCTTTTCCTACCAAATCGTCTTTCACAGCCGCAATTTCGGTTCGTTCACCGCGATACGGACAGGTCTCGAATATGCCTCCGGCGATGCGATCGCGGTCATGGCGGCCGATCTCCAGGAGCCACCGGAGCTCATCCTCGAATTCTTCCGGATCCTGGAAGAGGGTGATGCCGATGTCGTCTTCGGCGAACGGACGGGGCGGCACGATTCGGCGATGCGCAATGCCGTCTCCAACTCCTTCTGGTGGCTCTACCGAAAGCTCGTCATCAAGGATGTGCCGAAGGGAGGGGTCGATATCTTCGCCTGCAATCGAACGGCGCGGGATGCCGTACTGGAGATCGGCGAGCCGAACAGTTCGCTCATCGCCCAGCTGTTCTGGATTGGCTATCGGCGCCGCTTCGTTCGTTACGAGCGACGGGAGCGCGTGCACGGAACCAGCGCCTGGAGCTTCGCCCGGCGTATGCGCTACATGATGGATAGTATCTTTTCGTTTTCAGATTTGCCGATCCTCTTCGTGATGTGGTTCGGCATCGCCGGCTGTATCCTCAGCACGATGTTCGGCATCGGCGTCGCCATCGCGCGGCTGCTCGGCTTCATCGCGGAACCTGGCTTCGCGACGCTCGCCGTCTTGATCGCCTTCACCGCCTCTGCCTCGCTCTCCGTGCAGGGAATATTGGGTTCATACCTCTGGCGCACCTTCGAGAACACCAAGCGGCGGCCGCTGCGCATCATCAGCCGCGTCGTCAAGAATTAACCCGCAAGGCTCGGCCGCTCCCGGGCTGAAGCACCTGAGGTAACGTCACGCTGAGCGGTCTTTCCGTCATTCAAGAAATACGGGCGGGCGTCGCAGCTCCATCGAGATGGTCTAGGTTTCATGGCATCTGATAAGTTTTTTCTACACCCACAAGGCCTGTGCGAGAGCCAAGCGATCGGAGAGGGGACGCGCATCTGGGCATTCGCGCATGTTCTGGCGGGTGCGAAGATCGGGCGCAACGGCAACATCTGCGATCATGTCTTCATCGAGAACGATGTCGTGGTCGGGGACGATGTGACGATCAAGTGTGGCGTTCAGCTGTGGGACGGACTGCGCTTGGGCGACCGGGTCTTTGTCGGCCCCAATGCGACCTTCACCAATGATCGCTTCCCGCGCTCCAAACAATATCCCGAGGCCTTTTTGCCGACGGTGGTCGAAGACGGCGTGTCGATCGGGGCCAATGCAACGATCCTGCCGGGGGTTCGCATCGGTACAGGGGCGATGATCGGGGCCGGTGCGGTGGTCACGCGCGATGTCCCGCCCTTTGCCACAGTGGTGGGCAATCCTGCCGTGATCATCGGCTATCAGGATACCGCGCAGACACCGCACACGGAACAGTATGGCGCGGAGCTGTCGGCCAAGATCGGCACGCGTTTCGCGCTGGGCGTCAAGAATTGCTGGATCGAGCGGCTCCCGCATTTCGCCGACATGCGCGGAAGCCTCACCGCGATCGAGATGGACAGGGGGCTTCCGTTCACCCCGCGCCGCGTCTTTCTGGTCCACGGTGTTCCCGGCCACAACGTTCGCGGCGAGCATGCCCATATCCTGTGCGAGCAGTTTCTGATTGCAGCGCATGGCGGTGTTTCCGTCGTGCTCGACGACGGCGATCACCGAACGGAGGTGCGGTTGACGGATCCGACGATGGGCCTCTACCTCGCGCCTATGGTCTGGGGCATCCAATACAAGTTCGATGCCGATAGCGTCCTCATGGTTGCTGCCTCTCACGCCTATGATGCGGCCGACTACATCCGCGATTACAGTGCTTTCCGCGACGCCGCGGCTCGCCAATGAGCGACAGTGGCCGTAAGCCGATGCTGTCGGGATTTGCCGGTGACGGGCTGCGGTTTTTACTCGCCGGCGGCGCCAATACCCTTCTGACCTTCGCGCTCTATCAGTTGCTTCTCTTCATCGCGTCGCCGTCCGTTGCTTACGCCCTGTCTTGGCTTTTCGGCCTGGCTTTCGTCGTTGTCGTCTATCCCGCCAAGGTGTTTGCGGGCGCCCAAAAGGGCGGGAGGGCGCGCCTTTACCTCGGCGCGACTTATGTCGCGATGTTTCTAATCGGACTGGCGACATTGCACGGCCTTTCTACCCTCGACGTGCCGCCCCGTATCGCGATCATTCTCGTCATGGCGGTCACGACCCTCGCCAACTTCCTGCTGGGCCGGCTTATCTTCCGGCGTCGAGAATCTGGGCAACTCGGCAGCTAAGGGCGGAAAACTTGCGGATCTCCGCAAGCCTGGCCGACCTGACGTCCTCTCTTCTCTGCGCCGCTTCAGCAGGACATGCGGGCGCCGCTATGCAAAGCGCCGGCGCTCCCTTGCCAAGGCGACCATGCGCTCGCGCAGGACATCGTCCTGTGGTCGAGTGGACCGATAGCGGACCGTCGTGCGGGTGCAGCCGATGGATTTACACGCCCGCCGTTTGATCATCCCGTAGTGCTGCATGAAGTGAGCGACGGCATTCCACCTGGCCGAAGGCATGACCACCTCTTTGCCAGGAGATCTATCAGCGCAACGTTGCCGAGCATCGCGTCCACCAGGGGACAAGGTCAACGCACCGAGCGCCAAGTTCGGTTCGGCGAGTCGACCCTATCCAGCGTCCCCCGGTGTCACGTCGGCATCCCCTGCGACATCGACCGCGCGGCGGCGATGAGGGTCGGCACGAAACGCTGGACCAGCACGTCCTCCTGGTAGCGGAAGCGGGACGCGCCGAGGCTGACCGCGGCCATCAACTGTCCGTCCGGCGAGACGATCGGCGCGGCGATCGAGATGTCGCCGGTATAGATCTGCTCCTGCACCAAGGCGAAACCGCTTTCCCGAGCCAACCGAATGCGCTCCCAGATGCCCTCGCGGTCGTAGATCGTCTTCGAGGTGAAGGCACGGAGCGTCGAGCGGTCCAGGATGTCATCGACGGCTCGGTCGTCGAGCGCCGACAGCACGGCCAGACCGCCCGCGGTGCAGTAGGCGGGCAGCCGGCTGCCGACGATGACGTCGGTGTCCAGCACATTCGGCGAAAGATACCGCGAGAGATAGATGATCTCGGTGTCGTCGAGAACGGTCAGCGAGATCGTTTCCTCCGTCGTCCGGTTGAGATGCGATAAATAGGGATGCGCCCGCAATACCAGCGGGCTGGAGCGGGTGTACTGATATGCCATGTTCAGGGACTTCGGCGTCAGCTCATAGGCCTTCGAGCGTGCATCCTTTTTGAGATAGCCCAGCTGCGACAGCGTGTGCGTGAACCGCTGGGTCGCGGACCGGTCGAGGCTCGTCCGGACAGCCAGTTGCGTCAAGGTCTGCCGGGGATTGGCCGCGTCGAACGTCGCCAGTATCCGAAACGCCTTTTCGACGGCCCGGACCATCAAAGGGTCGTCTCGATCTTCACTCATGGTTCCATCCTTGTTCAGTCAATGGCAGGCGCGCATTGACATCGGGAGAGCAATTCACTCAAATAGCAATAACAGTAATCGCAATGCGATAACAATGGTGGTGTGAGGAGAATGCACTTGGCGTCATGGGAAGGCGAAGGATTTCTGCATCTGATCGCTGCCGAGGTGCAGGCGCATCCCGATCGCATCTATGCCACGGAATTTACGCCGGACGGTCTCGTCGCGCATCGGCTTGCCGAAATCGCTGAGCGTTCCAAGGCATTCGCGATAGGCCTTCACCAGCACGGCGTCCGACGGGGCGACCGTGTCGCCTGCATGCTGAGCACACATTCTGACTACCTTTGTCTGGTGCTGGCCATGGCACGGCTCTGCGCGGTGTGGGTGCCGATCGGCACGCGTCTGCTGCCGGTCAACCTCGAGTACATGTTCGGTGAGGCGGGTGTAAGCCACGTGGTCGCAGAAGCAGCCTTCGCCGATACGGTCTCGGCGGCGGCAGGTCCTGGAATGACCATCCTGCTGCGCCAGCCGGGGCAGGGCCTCGCTGGGGTGCTCGGTTTGCCCGGCACCCTGCCGGACGGCGACGTCGATCCCGGCGACCTCCTGATGATCAGTTTCACCTCCGGTACCACCGGCCGCCCGAAGAGTGTGCCGGTGACCCATGCGATGATGCGGTTCTCCGCTGAGGCGGCGGCCCGCGCCGCGCAGGCCGACAAGGGCGAGATCCTCTATGTCTGGGAGCCCTTCAACCATATCGGCGGCGCCCAGCTGATCATTCTGCCGCTGATCCGCGACGTGACCCTCGCGTTGACGCCGCGCTTCACCGCATCGGGCTTCTGGGACGAGGTGCGGGCCTGCGGCGCGACGCGCATTCACCACCTCGGCGGCATTCTCCAGATGCTCCTGAAGCAACCGCCATCGCCCCGTGACCGCGACCACGGCGTCACCATCGCCTGGGGCGGGGGGTGCACGGCGGAGGTCTGGGCCGAGTTCGGGAACCGCTTCGGGACACGCATGGTCGAGGGCTACGGCATGACGGAGGCCTCCAGCCTCACCACCATCAACGACGAGGACCTTCCGGGTTTCGTCGGGCGCGCCCTGCCTTGGTTCGACGTGCGGATCCTGGCACCGGACGGGCGCGAGTGCCCGCGCGGTACCCGCGGCGAGATCGTCGTCGCGCCCATCGGCAAGGGCGCGGCGGCGCTTTTCACCGGCTATCTGAACTCCGAAGAGGCGACGCGCGAGGCCTTGCGCGGTGGACGTCTGCACACCGGAGACCAGGGCGAGATGGACGCGGAAGGACGCGTGCGCTTCCACGGCCGCCTGAAGGAGACGATCCGCGTGCGCGGCGAGAACGTCTCGGCCTGGGAGGTCGAGCACGTCGTCGACCAGCACGATGCCGTGGCGGCCTGTGCCGTCATTCCCGTCAAGGCCGACATCGGCGAGGCCGACATCAAGCTGTTCATTCAGCTGGCGCCGAACCGTCAGCTCACTGGGGCTGAACTCTTCGACTGGGCCCGGCTCCGGCTCGCCCCGCACCAGCTGCCCCGCCACATCGCCTTCATCCCCGCCTTCGAGCGCACACCCAGCGAGCGGATCATCAAACACACGCTCGACAATGCCCCCACCGGGGACTGGTCCCGGACCTGAGAGGAAGACCATGACCGACATGTCAGACCACATCTTGCAGAGGATGGAGGGCTCCGTCCTCGTCATCACCTTGAACAAGCCTGCCAAGCTGAATGCCTGGGACAAGCCGATGCGGGACGACCTCGTCACCGCCATCCTGAAGGCCTCGAAGGCGCCCGAGGTCGAGGCGCTGATATTGACCGGGGCCGGTGAGCGGGCCTTCTGCGCCGGACAGGACCTCAACGAAGGCAAGACCTTCGACGCCGACCGGGCGGAACTGTGGATCGAGGAATGGCGCACGCTCTACAACGTCATCCGTCGCTTCGAGAAGCCGTTCGTGGCAGCGCTGAACGGGATCGCCGCCGGCTCGGCTTTCCAGGTCTCCTTGCTGGCTGACTTCCGCATCGGCCATGCGCAGTCGAGGATGGGCCAGCCGGAGATCAACAACGGCATCGCGAGTGTCACCGGCTTCTGGATCCTGCGGGAAATGCTGGGCCTCGCCCGCGCGATCGACCTCGTGCAGACCGGGCGCATCCTCGAGGCCGAGGAGTGTCATCGCCTCGGACTGGTGAACGAGATTGTGGCGGTCGATCAGGTCATGCCGCGCTCGCTGGAGTTTGCGCGCATGCTCGCAGCCAAGCCGAAGCAGGCCTACGCGTTCAACAAGCAGCGCATCTGCGCGGCGACCCAGTCCGGCTTCGACGAAACCTTCGAGCTCGCCCGCCAGATCCACCGCAAGGCCTTCGAGGCCGGCGAGACCCAGGCTGAGATGACGAAGTTCCTGAACCGGAAGTAATGCGCAAAAGGCGCCAGGATGATCCTGGCGCCTTTTGCGTGCCGCTATTGAGAGGCCGAGCTTCCGGGAAGCGTCATCTAATTTGAGCGACCAAGCCCCGTGCAGCCCTTGGGCTGCACGGGGCTCTCTTATGACGCAGGCCCGGTGATCAGAACTCGATGCCCTTGGGGATCGCCGTCGTGTCCATGCCGGCGGCCTTGAACCCTTCGATCAGCAGCGGAGCGATCGACTGGTCCGCCCGCTTCTGCTCGCCCCAGGCCTGGATGAAGTCGCGCAGGCGGCCATCGCCATCCTTGCGCAGACCCGCTGCGGCCGGAATGCCCCGCTCCGGCGTCGGGACGGTGTAGCCGGAAAAGACCTGCGCGGCGGTCGAGAAGGTCTGCAGGCAGATCGGGAGTTCCTGCAAAAGGTACTGTGCGCGGCCGGACTGGACGGCCATGACCGCCTCGGTCATTTCCTTCAGCGTCATGACCTTGGCCTTGGGCAGCTCGTTCTTGATGAACTGGGTCTGTGCCGTGCCGGTCACCATCGCGAAGGTGACGTCCGGCGAATTATAGGCTTCCCAGGTCGGCTTGGTTTCGGCGTTCTTGCCGGCGATCACGCAATCGGTCATGCGGTAGAGCGGACCGGCCATGTCGAGCGCCTTCTTGCGCTCCTCGGTCGCGGTCATGCCGGGAAAGATGTCGATGCGTCCGGCCTGGAGGTCGAGCACGACGCTCTGCCACGTCGTCTCGTGCCATTTTACCGTCAGCGGCTTTCCCATCTTCTTCGACAGGTCGGCGACCATCTGGCGGCAGACGTTAGGGCCGTATCCTTCATATTGCAGTTCGCTGCCGGTGTAGAAGGAGGTCGGCTTGTAGGAGTGGATGCCGCCACAAACGACTTCGCCGCTCTGTTCGATCTTGTCCCAGAGCGCCTCGCTCATGGCAGGGGTGGCGGAGGTGATTCCGGCGACAACGAGTGCGGCGGCCAGCTTGTAGGTCATGTCATGCTCCGGGTTGTTGGGTGCAGCTGCGGCAATGCCTTGAGCAGCATCTCCACCTCACAAACTTCCGCAAGCTAAATCTGACTGCTGGATCGCAAATTTGGCTTCTATGCCTCAAACCTAGTCATTTTTTCCTGCACAGTTATCGCTTTACGATAAGATGGTGGCCTATATCGATATAGTTTGCGTTTCGTTATCTCGAAAGGCTGGATTTCGGACGCGGGGCAGGTTTAGTGTCGGGGTGACGCCATGACCAGACCTTTGGCGGCAGCATCAGGCCGCTCGTCGGCGAAAGACGGAGATCCGCATGTACGAGTTCGACTGGTCGGTGGTTCTGGACTTCGATCTCTGGGTGCGGGCCATCGGCGTCACAGTCGCCTATGCGGTGGTCACGTCCATCGCCGGCCTGCTGCTCGGTATCGTTCTCGGACTGGTCCTGGTGGCGCGGGTGCCCGTGCTGGTGTGGATCGTCAGGCTTTACATCCACGTGTTCCGCTGCACGCCGCTTCTCGTTCAGATCGTCTGGTTCTTCTACGCGCTACCGATGATGACGGGCTTCACCATGCCCGACTGGTTCGCCGCGGGGCTGGGATTGACGCTCTACATGGCGGCGTTCTCCGCCGAGATTTTCCGGGCCGGCGTCATCTCGACCGAGCGGGGTCAGTGGGAGGCCTCCACTGTCCTCGGCTTCTCCTACGTGACGAAGATGCGCCACATCATCCTGCCGCAGGCGACGCGGCGCATGATCCCGCCGATCGTCAGCCAGGGCATCCTGCAGCTGAAGAACACCTCGCTGCTGTCGGTCGTCGCCATGCCCGACATCATGTACGCGGCGGGTGGCCTGACGATGTCCACCTATCGTCCGCTCGAAGTCTATACGTTCGCAGCGCTTCTCTACCTCCTGATCCTGACGCCGGTAACGCTTCTGGCGAACCGTTTCGAAATCAAGCATTGAGGGCACCGGCGTGATCTCCACCCGCGAACTGCATAAGAGCTTCGGCCCTGTCCATGTGCTGAAGGGCATCGACCTCGACGTCGAGGAGGGACAGGTCTGCGTTCTGATCGGCCCCTCCGGTTGCGGCAAGTCGACCTTGCTGCGCTGCCTGAACCTTCTGGAGCAGCCGACGTCGGGCGCTTTGGAGGTGGCGGGAACGCGGCTCTCCTTCGATCCCGCGACACGCCTGCCGGAGCGCCGCCAGGCCGAGTATCGATCCAAGACCGGGATGGTCTTCCAGAGTTTCAATCTCTTTCCGCACATGACGGTGCTGGAAAACGTCGCTTCCGGCCCGCTGCTGAACGGCTTCAAGGGCAAGGCCGATGCCCATGCTTTGGCCAAGCAGCTGCTCGCGCGTGTTGGTCTGACCGGCAAGGAGGATCTCTATCCCCGCCAGATCTCGGGCGGTCAGTCGCAACGCGTGGCGATCGCCCGGGCGTTGGCGCTGGAGCCCAAGGTCATGCTGTTCGACGAGCCGACGTCCGCGCTCGATCCCGAGCTCGTCGGCGAGGTGCTCGATGTCATGCAGAGCCTTGCCCGCGACGGCACCACGATGATCGTGGTCACGCACGAGATGGGCTTTGCCCGCAACGTCGCCTCCAAGGTGATCTTCATGGAGGACGGCCGCGTCGTCGAGACGGGGGATCCGAAGCGCGTTCTGCGCGAACCCCAAACGGACCGTCTTCGCGAGTTTCTGTCGCGCGTCGAACATTGATCGCCTCGAACCCCGGACCGCCGCATGCACGCCCAAGACCTTCGCGGGATTTTCCCCGCCATTCCGACGCCCCTCACCAATGCCGGCGAGGTCGATCTCCCCCGGCTGAGAATCCTCGTGGAAGCCAATCTCGCGGCCGGTGCGAGCGGGATGGCGCCGGTTGGCGGAACCGGCGAATATACGGCGCTGAGCCAAGCCCAGCGACTTCAAGTCGTCCGTTGCGTCGTGGAGGTCGTTGCCGGCCGTGTCCCGGTGGTGGCCGGCGTCGTCTCCCCCGGGCGCGCCGAGGCCGTTGAGGCCGGCGAGGCCTTCCGACAGGCGGGTGCCGACGCGCTGCTGCTGGTGACGCCCTTCTACGTCGTCCCCTCGCAGCAAGGTGTCATCGACTATTTCCGCGCCTACCGCGCCGCGGTCGATTTGCCGATCGTCTATTACGACGTGCCCTCGCGCACGCAGTTCGTCACTGCGATCGAGACGCTGCGATCGCTGGCGGAGGACGGCACGGTGATCGGCGCCAAGATCTGCAACACGGACGCCTATTACTTCAACCGCCTGTCCGCAGCGCTCGGCAACCGCATCGCCCTCCTGTCCGGCGACGACATGATGTATGCGGTGCATGTGCTGCATGGCGCGACGGGCGGTATCCTCGCCAGTGCGCCGATGCTGCCGGCGACTTGGACGCGGATCCACGACCTCCTCGCCTCCGGGAATGTCGCCGCGGGGCTGGCGCTCCATCGCCAGCTGCTGCCGGTCTTTGCGGCGCTGTTCAATGAGGTGAACCCCGGACCGCTGAAGGCGATGATGGCCGATCTCGGCCAGCCCGTCGGTCCTGTCTCCTTGCCGCTGACGGCGCCGAACGCCGCCACCCGCGCCTTGATCATGGAGGCGGTCGCCGCGGTGCGGGCGAACGGCATGGCCTGAACCATGCGGCGCGCGAACTTCCTCGATTTTAACGAGGCGAAAGCCGCAGCCAAGGCCTTCCTCCCCCGCGCCCTGTTCGACTACATCGACCGCGGGACCGAAAGCGAACGGGCGTTGCGCGGGCTGAGACAGGGTTTCGACAACCGCCGCGTCGTGCCGCGCGTGCTGCAGCCCGTCGCGGACCCGGATCTCTCGGCCACCCTCCTCGGGACGCGCTGTCCTTCGCCCTTCGTGATCGCGCCGACGGCCCTTGCGGGTCTCGTGCGGTTTGACGGTGAGGTCGCGATGGCGCGGGCGGCAGGCCGGGCCGGCATCCCCTTTACCGTAGCCACGCAGTCGTCGACGCCTATCGAGACGATCGTTGCGAACGCCCCTGGGGCCGAGCTCTGGTTCCAGCTCTATGTCTGGCAGGACCGCGGGGAAACCTGGAAACTGCTCGACCGGGTCGCCCGCTGCGGCGTCGTGACGCTGGTGCTCACCGTCGACACGCCGGCCTCGCCGAAGAAGATCCACAACGCCCGCAACGGTTTTGCAATTCCGCTTAGGCCATCCATGACGCTGGCGGCGGATCTCGCGCGGCACCCGCATTGGACTCTCGGCGTCATCGGCCGCTACGCGCTCGGTAAAGGACTGCCCGCCTACGCCCACTATCCCGGCAATGCGGCCGGAAGCGTGACGTCCGCGATCTCGGACCCGCGTTTCGCCCTCGACACGGCGCTGGATGGCGCGTTCCTCGCCGAGCTCCGCCGGAGATGGCAGGGGCGGCTGCTGGTGAAGGGCGTGCTCGCGCCAGCGGATGCGGTCACGGCCCTTCAGGCAGGATGCGACGGCATCGTCGTCTCCTCGCACGGCGGCCGGAACCACGACAGCGCGGCGCGCCCGCTGGAGGTACTGCCGCTGATCCGGGCGGCGGTTGGCCCGGGGGCAACGCTTCTCGCCGACAGCGGAGTCCGGCGCGGATCGGACGCGGCCAAGTTGCTCGCCGCAGGCGCCGATGGCGTGCTCCTCGGCCGAGCGCCCCTCTATGGCCTTGCGGCGAACGGGGAGGAGGGTGTCGTCTCCTTGCTCGAACTGCTGATCGACGAGCTGCGAGCCTTTCTTGCCTTTACCGGAGCACCCGACATCGCGGCGCTCTCGTCACGCGACTGGCTTGGCTGATGGCGCCGCCGCTGCGAGCAAGGCGCCGGGGTTCATCAGTCCGTTGGGGTCGATGATGCCCTTCAGATCGCGCATCAGCGACAGCCGGTCCGGATCGCTGCGGCGGGCGAGTTCGGCGACGAGCTTGCGCCCGATGCCGTGCTCGGCAGAGAACGTCCCGCCGAGATCGGCGACGATGTCGTGCACGATCCCCATGACGATGTCGGTGACGGCATCGCCGTCGGGGAGGGCATCCCACTCGGCATGGGGGAAGTGGACGATGAAGTGGACGTTGCCGTCGCCGAGATGCGAGACGATGAGGATGGTCGCCGTGGGATAGACCGCCTTGACGGCGGCGGTGGCCCGATCGACGAGGTCGGGCACGCTGGAAGGGCGCACCGCGATGTCGTGCGACAGGCTGTGGCCGACGATCCGGTTGGCTTCGGAGACCGAATGGCGGACGTGCCAGATGCCCTCCGCCTGCGCGCCGCTCCGGGCGATGAAGGCGTCGGTCAGCAGACCTTCCTCGAAGATTTCCGTCATCCAGGCCTCCAGCGAGGCCTCGAGGTCATTGGCGGCATCGCTGGTCCCGAGCTCGACCATCAGCGACCAGCGGGGAACCTGCTCGAGCGGCAGGCGGGTCCGGGGGATGTGGCGCAGCACGAGGTCTACCTCCTCGCCGTTGACGAGTTCGACGGCCTGGATCGCCGTATCGAACCGCTCCTGCAGGCGGATGAGCAGGGCGACGGCCGTCGGCAGTTCGTCGAAGGCCAGCCAGGCGCTGGCGGAGGACCGCAGGACCGGATGAAGCTTCAGCGCCGCCGCCGTGACGACGCCGAGCGTGCCCTCCGCGCCGATGAAGAGCTGCTTCAGGTCATAGCCGGTGTTGTTCTTCTTGAGGCCGCCGAGGTCCGAGAGGACCCGACCATCCGGCAACACCACCTCCAGCCCGGCCACGAGATCGCGCATCGGTCCGTAGCGGACCGCGCCGGTGCCACCGGCATTGGTCGAGATCAGGCCCCCGATCTGGGCCGTGCCCTCGCTGCCGAGATGCAGCGGCATGCGCCGATCTTCGCCCAGCGCCGCCTCGTGGACGGCGGCGAGCGTCGCGCCGGCCTCAACGACGAGGAGGTTCGATGCCCGGTCGATCTCGAGAATGCGCCGCATCCGTCCGAGACACAGCACGATGCCGCGCTCGCCGGCGTTCGGTGTTGCGCCGTAGGACAGGCCGGTATTGCCGCCTTGCGGGGTCACCGGGCGGCCGGCGGCGGTTGCGATCTGCAGCACCGCGGCGACGTCGCCGCGCGAGCCCGGAAACACCGCTGCGACCGCATCGCCCCGGACGTGGCCACGCCAGTCTTCGAGCAGCGGGCCGATGTCGGCCGGGTCGGTCCTGACGTGATCCTTCCCGATCGCCTTGCGCAATGTTGCGACGAACGCGTCATCTGTCATGTCGACTTCCTTGAAAGCATGTTTCGTCCGGTGGGCGGGCGGGAGCTGCAGAGGGCTTGCGTTTCGGCGCCGGGCGTCTGGTTCAGCGGTGCCTGACAAGGTCAGCGGGCAGCGGCGTCCAGAGCCGCGAGCAGGCTTTCGCGGTGCGCCCGCAGGCCTGACGTGGTGCCATTCTGCCGCCAGGTCTATCCGACATCGCGCGCGCGAACGCCGGGCGGATCTCGTTCGGGGAGGGCCGGGCGGAAAGGCTCGTCATCAACTGATCTCCGATCATGTCGTCACGAGGCTAGCGGCAATGGCCCTGGAGTTCAGCGAAAAGTCCGCATAAGCCAATGCCAGAACGGAATGACCGGGGCAAACTTGCCAGCTGATGCACCCGGAGGGGAGCCGGTGACACTCCCCTGCATGGTCGAAAGATAGCTGCGCCAGAAACTATTTCGTCCGTGCCCCAAAAGCCGTTTTAAAGCTTTTGCAGTGCACACCGAAGTCTGCGGTGAGCCGTGTTGCAATGCACTCATCGTCGGAGTTTTCGCATTCTGGCTGTGACGTCGCGGCGTACTGTTGAGGTGCTTCAATTGCCAAGAAGACGAGGATGCGTTGCCTCAGTATTCCGTCGCAAGATTACCTCTTGCCGCCTCCGCGAAAGTCATATCCTAGTGAGGCTGTCTGCGGTTCTTAGCGGGTAGCTGGGAGGCTTCCGAGAAGCGCGGACCCAGAATTTGCAACAGGCTGCGCCAATGATGGCCTGTGCGAGAAAAGCGTCGTGGTAGAGGACCAACGTTGACCTCACGACGGGGGCTGCGCGGATGGTTCGATCGTAGCCTGGGGAGGAAACACGACATGACATTCGAGCCGAACTCATTGAAGAGGCGAGGTCGCGCCAGTCTCGCTGCCGGGCTAGCCGTGACTGCGGCCGTGCTCGTCCTCACGGTCGGCGCGAAGGCTGCCGGACCGGAGATCGTTTCCGGGCCCAGCGCCGATCCTGAATGTTACAAGCCACTGACCGCAGAGACGAAGTTCTTTCAGTATCCGAAGAAACAAGGCCCCTACCGCATCGCGCTGGCCAACGGCTTCATCGGCAACACCTGGCGCATCCAGATGGTGCAGACGGCCAAGGCCTATGCCGAGCAGCCGGAAGTGAAGTCCAAGCTGAAGGAATTCAAGGTGGTGTCGACGGGCGACGACGTCGCGGCACAGATCGCAGCCGTCGATAACTTCATCAATTCAGGATACGACGCGGTCATCGTCAACGCTCAGAACCCGACCGCCTTCAAGCCGGTGATCAAGCGCGCAAAGGCTGCCGGTGTCGTGCTGGTGGCTTTCGACAACACGCTGGATTCCGACGAGGCGATCAACGTCAACGTCGACCAGAAGGGCCTCGGCAAGCTCTGGGGCGAGTGGCTGGTCAAGAATGTCGCCAGCGGGAAGGGCAAGCTGCTCGAAGTGCGCGGCGTCACCGGCACCTCGGTCGATCGCGATCGGCATGAGGGCATTCAGGAAGTGCTTGCCGCCTCGCCCGGCCCCTGGGAGAGCATCGAGGTCGTCGGTCGCTGGGACGACGGCACGGCGCAGAAGGTCGTCGCCGACGCCATCGCCGTTCACAAGAAGTTCGACGGCGTTTCTGTGCAGGGCGGCTCGACGGGAACGGTGCGCGCCATGATCGACGCCGGCCATCCGTTCGTCCCGATCGGCGGCGAGACGGAGAACGGTTTTCGCAAGCTGTGCTCGGAGCATTCCAAGGACGGGCTGAAGTGCACGTCGGCCGGCAGCGGGCCGGCGCAGGTCGCCGTCGCCATCAAGACGGCGCTCGCCGCCCTCGACGGAGAAATCGTGCCGCAGTCGATCGCGCTGCCGCTCTCCATCGTGTCCGATCCCGACTTCAAGGACGGCGAAAGCTTCTACTCCAAGGAAACCGACAACTTCTTCGTCGGTAACTCCTTCCCGACCTGCGGCATCAACTTTACCGCGCAAGAAATCATGGGCCAGAGCCAGGCCAACCAATAGCTTGCTTCGACCGAGTGTCAGCCCGGGGACGGTACACTGCCGACCCCGGGTTCTGGATCCATGGCCTTCGTCGGAAAGGGCATCCTGATCGTGAACGAGCTCTCTCCCTCGTCCGGGCATGTGCCCGGGCAGGCGTCCAAACCATCTGTGACGCCGCACCAAGCTGGCTTGGACGGGCGTCCCCAGCCAATCCTCGAGCTTCGCGGTGTTTCCAAGCGATATGGCGGTGTCGCAGCGCTGACGGGTGTCGATTTCGCGGCCTGGCCCGGTACGATCCACGCCGTGCTCGGTGAGAACGGTGCCGGCAAGTCGACCCTCATCAAGATCGCATCGGGCGTCACCGATCCAAGCGACGGTGACGTCTATGTCGATGGCCGCAAGGTCAGTTTCCGCAACCCTGTCCAGGCGATGGCGGCCGGTGTCGTCTGCGTCTTCCAGGAACTGTCGCTGATCCCCGACATGACGGTCGCCGACAATCTGTCCATTGTCGATCCACCCCGCCGCTTCGGCCTGATCGACGGCCGTGCGCAGCGGCGCCGGGCGCGCGCGCTGCTGGCCCTCGTCGGCTGCGAGGACGTGCATCCGAGCGAGCTGGTGAAGAACCTGCCGCTCTCGCGCCGGCAGATGGTGGAGATCGCCAAGGCGCTGGCCAAGAAGCCGAAGGTGCTGATCCTCGACGAGGCGACCTCGGCTTTGACCGCCGCGGACGTCAAGCGCGTCTACGCGATCATCCGGCGCCTGCGCAGCGAGGGAGTGGCGATCCTCTACGTCTCGCATCGCATGCAGGAGATCGAGGACCTCGCCGATGTCGCCAGCGTCTTTCGCAACGGCCGGCATATCGAGACCTTTCGCAAAGGTGCCCGCTCGGTCGACGATATCGTCCAGATGATGATCGGACGGGATGTAACCCATCCCTATCCCGACAAGCCGGTGCCGGCGCCGGACGCGCCAGTGGCTCTTTCGGCCCGCGACCTGACCTGGGGGCGCGAGCTTCGCGGCATATCGCTGGCGGTGCGAAAGGGCGAGATCGTCGGGCTCGGCGGGCTTGACGGGCAAGGGCAGCGCGAACTCCTGCTGGCGCTTTTCGGCGTCCTGAAGAACGTGTCCGGAACGATCGAAGTCGGCGGAAGACCGGTGAAGATCGACGGGCCTCGTGCGGCGATGCGCTGCGAACTGCCGCTGGCCCTCATCCCCGAGGACCGAAAGACCGAGGGCCTGATGCTGCCCATGAGCGTCGAGGACAATATGAGCCTTGCTGCCCTGTCGCGCTTCACGTCGGGCTTGTCGATCGACCGGAGCCGCGAAACCGCCGCCATCCTAAACATGGTGCAGAGCCTGAAGGTGAAGGTGGGGGATCTCTCGGCGCCGGTCTCGAACCTCTCCGGCGGCAACCAGCAGAAGGTGGTCCTCGCCAAATGGCTGATGACCCGCCCGGGCATCATCCTGTTGAACGATCCCACCCGCGGCATCGACGTCGGCACCAAGCAGGAGATCTACCGTCTTCTGCGCGACCTCGCCGGGCAGGGCCTTGCCGTCCTCTATTATTCCACCGACTACGCCGAACTGATCGGCTGCTGCGACCGCGTGCTCGTGATGTATGGCGGCAAGATCGCGCGCGAACTGGCCGGCGAGGCGTTGAACGAGACGACGATGATCCAGTCGGCCTTCAATGTCGGGGAGCGCGCCGCGTGAGAGATTTCGGCTTCTTCCTCCGCCATCACCGCGGCCTTCTCGGCGCCATCATGCTCTTCGCCGTGATGTTCTCCATCTACATCGCCAACCACCCCGTCGGCCTGACGCCGGCGGTGGCGACGACGGCGGCGAACAAGGCGGTGCTGCTGGCGCTGGTGGCGATGGCGCAGACCTTGCCGGTGCTGACGCGTGGTCTCGATCTGTCGGTCGGCATGGTGTTCGTCCTGGCCAACTGCCTCGCCTCGTCCGTCGTCGTCGGCACGCCTGCCGAGGGCGCGCTCGGGATCCTCCTGGTGCTTGGGGTGGGCGCGCTCGCGGGCTTCCTCAACGGGGCGATCGTCGTCTGGGGCCGCCTGCAGCCGATCATCACCACGCTGGCAACGGGCGCGATCTTCTACGGCTTCGCCCTCATCCTGCGGCCGGGCCCCGGCGGCGACGTCCAGTCCGACATCGCCGACATGCTGACCGGACAGATGTTCGGGACCGTTCCGGCAGCTCTCGCGGTCCTGCTGGCGGTCGTTCTCTTCGTCTGGGTGCCGTTTCGCCGTTCCGTCCTTGGCCGTGCGGCCTATGCGACCGGCTCGAACGAGCAGGCCGCCTATATGTCGGGCGTGCCGGTCCAGCGGGCGAAGCTTCTCGCCTACACGCTGTCGGGCTTGCTCGCCTCGATCGGCGGGCTGATGCTGACCTTCAACACCTATTCGGGCGAAGCCTCAGCGCCGATTGCCGGCACCTACACGCTGAACTCGATTGCCGCCGTCGTCATTGGCGGAACCTCACTTTTCGGTGGCTGGGGATCGGCGATCGGCTCGATCTTCGGCGCTTTCGTGCTGCGGACGATCGAGGATCTCCTCTTCGTCTTCGATCTCGATCCGCTGTGGCAGCCGCTGTTCCAGGGCGTCGTTCTCCTGTCCGCGGTTTCGCTCGGCGCCGTCCGCATGCTGCGCATCCGCAACCGGCTGGAAGTCCTGGCGTGACCGATCTCGTCTCGCCTCCCGTCTCCCCGCGGCGCCTGGCCCGCTTCGGCATCGACCGCTCAGTCATCATCGCCTTCGGCTGCATCGCCGTGCTGCTCGCCGGCGGCGCGCTGTATTCACGCGAATTCCTGTCGCCGGAATATCTCTTGCAGCAGTTGCAGATCAGCGCCTTTCTCGGTGTCATCGCCTCGGGCGCGATGCTGGTCATTCTGATCGGCCATATCGACCTCTCGATCCCTTGGACGGTGACGCTCGGCGCGATGATGGCGACGGCGGTAGCGGGCTGGTACGGCACGCCCGGCGAGATCCTCGCCATTCCCGCCGGAATCCTTTGCGGCGCGCTGGTCGGCCTCGTGAACGGGCTCGGCGTCGCCTTTCTCCGCCTGCCGTCGATGATCTTCACGCTGGGAATGAACGCCGTGGTGCAGGGCCTGATGGTGCTCCACACCGGCGGCTCGGCCCCGCAGGATCATGCCACCGACGCCATGCACTTTCTGGCTGTTGCCCGGCCGATCCTCGGCATTCCCAATGCGCTCTTCATGTGGATCATTGTCGGCGCGGCGGTGATCTTCCTCCTCAACCGGACCGCCTTCGGCCGGCGGATCTATGCGGTCGGCAACCGCGAGCAGGCGGCCTATCTTTCCGGCGTCAACACCCATGCCGTCATCATCGGCTGCTTCGTGCTCTCCGGCGCCGCGGCAGCCTTCGCTGGCTTCTTCTGGCCGGGTATTCGACCAAAGCCTACCAGGCCATGGGCGACAGCTATCTCCTGCCGGCCATCGCGGCGGTCGTGCTCGGCGGCACGAATGTTCTCGGCGGCCGCGGCAACTATCTCGGCACGATCGCCGGTGTCATCCTGATCACCCTTCTGCAGTCGATCCTGGCCGTGATGCAGATGGAGGAAGCGGGACGCCAGATCATCTACGGAACCGTCATCATCGTCATGCTTCTCGCCTACGGGCGGGGAGACATCAGCAGGAAATAGATCGGCCGTTGCGCTTGCCCTGTGGGCACGCGCCCGCGCTTCGCCCTTGGACCTTTGATCACCGCCGAGCCTTGCCTTCTCTCCCGGATCGGATGGGGCTGCCGCGGGCACCGTGCCGCGGAGGGCGAGGCCTCCTTCGAAGCCATTCCGCTGGACATTGCGATCAGAAACTAAGCTCTGTAACGCAAAGAGGGACGCGATTTGCGTCCTTGGTCTTCGGCAGGTTCTCTACCCATGGTTGATGTCGCCCACACCAGATCCGTCATCGAGGAGATGCGGACGCGTCTGTTGGATCTGTCGGGCAACAACCGCCTTCTCAACTTCAAGGCCAGCGCGACGAACTGCCTGCGGATCGTCGACGAGCTGCCCGACCAGCTGTTCGGCGGGCTTCTGGCCGGCAAGAGCTTTACCTTCGCCCCCGTTCCGCAACCCAGCGAACGCGAGATCATCCGCTGGCACGAGCAGAGGACGGCCGCGCCGCGCGCCACTGTCGATCCCGCGACGCTGCAGCCGCCGAAGCCCGAGGAATGGGCTCAGACCTTCGGCATCAATGTCAGTTTTGAATTGCCGCTGGATCAAGGCGAGCAGTTGGAGCGGAACCATTCGGACGCGCAGATCCAGACGCTGCTCTATCCCGCCTCGCTCGAAACGCGGCTGCGCAAGCTGCGCAGCGACGCCTCGACCGCCATCGAGGAAACCGGCACGAACTTTCTGCATCTGGCTTTCGGTTTTCTCGACTGGAAGGACGGGGAGGGTCCCGGCGGGAAGGGCAGTCTCGCGCCGCTGATCCTCGTCCCGGTCGAGATTACGCAGAAGCGTTCGCCCGCCGGCCATCACGTCTACGACCTCGCCTGGTCGGGCGAGGATCTGCAGCCGAACCTGTCGCTCCAGAAGAAGCTCCGGGAGGAGTTTGGCCTCGATCTCAAGGACTTCGAGGAAGGGCTGACGCCGGAGCGCTATTTCCAGTCGGTGCGCGAGCTGATCCGTCCGCGCGAGGGCTGGCTGGTTCGCCGCTTCGCGACGCTGTCGCTGTTCCAGTTCGGCAAGCTCCTGATCTACCGCGATCTCGATCCGCGCTCCTGGCCTGAGGGCGGCGAGCCGGCGCTGCATCCGGTCATCCGCCGCATCACTGCAGGCGCGTCGGGCGGCGGCATCGCCTTCGAGGATCCGAAGCCCGCGGAGGTGAGGACGCTCGACCTCGATCTCGATCTGGTGGAGCGGGCCGACAGCAGCCAGGCCGGCGCGATCCACGCGGCGCTGGGCGGTACCAATCTCGTCATCCAGGGGCCGCCCGGCACGGGCAAGTCGCAGACGATCACCAACCTCATCGCCGGCGCGCTGTCGGCGGGCAAGACGGTCCTCTTCGTATCGGAGAAGCTGGCCGCGCTCGAAGTCGTCCGCAATCGCCTGGATGCGCTGGGGCTCGGCGACTTCGTGCTGGAACTTCATTCGAACAAGACCCGCAAGACTGCCCTGATCGACGACCTGCGGCACCGGCTGGAAGCCGGTGCTTCCTTCCGCCGGACCTCGAGCTTTGCGGCGACCATCGAGAGCCTCGGTCGCGACCGCGATCGCGCCCAGGCGATTCATGCAGCGCTCGGCCAGACGGTCGGCGCCCTCGGCATTCCGGCATCCAGGGCCTTCTTCGAGGCCGGCCGCCTGCGCCGCTCCTTGCCGGATCACCAGAAGATAGGCCTGAAAGTCTCCCTGGAGGAGATCGGGCAGATGACGACGGCCGTGAGGGCGGCCGGCGCGACGTCGCTGGAGAATTTTTTCGGTGTCGCCGGCCCGCTCTTCGATGCCGGAGAGACGCTGGCGCACCACCCCTTCGCCGGCCTTTCCTCGGCGCGGCTTCTGGGCGCGCCGGATCGCGAGGAGGTGCTGGCAATTCTCGGGCAATGGCGGGATGCCCTAGCGCATCTCCTGGGGCAGCTGGCAGATGTCGCCGATCGCTTCGACGTCGCTGTGCCGGCCGACCGCCGAACCGCCGAAGACCTCGCGGCCTTTCATGCCCGGCGCACCTCGGTCGAGGACAGTCTGCAAGCCGTCGACAGCATGGGCGATCTGCCGGGCCAGGTCGCGGCGATGTTCGATCTGACGCAGGAGCCCGAGCCGCGACAGGTCGCCCTGGCGGCGACGATCCTCGATCTCATGACGCACCGGCCGCCCGACCTTCATCGCTTCGCCGTCGGCCTTCTTTCCGACCGCGGCGATGAGAGCCGGCGTATCGAGCTCGCAGCCTCCCTCTCGGCCTTGGCCGAGATCCGGACGGCTCTCAGCCGGGACCTAGACGTCGACCCCGCTCTTTCACAACGGCAAGGGCATCTCGAAGAGATCGCCGAAACCCTTTCGAAGGGCGGTTTCTTCGGCTGGCTAAAGCCCCGTTGGCGCGCGGCGCGTCAGGAGGCCTTGGCGCTCGGCGCGTCGAAGGGTGCGCTCAGTCAGATGCCCGAGCGCTTGCGGCGGGCCGCGCGCCTGCAGGTGGACGAGCAGAAGCTGCTGGCCAACGAGGATCTCCTGAAACTCGCGGGCTCTTCCTCGGCATCCGACATCGAGTCTGCCCGGCGCGCGCTTGACCAGCTCGGCAGCGGCCGGGCCTACGCCGAAAAGGTCGAATCGGTGTTTGGGCGGGGATTGTCGAAGGATGCCCGTCTCACCCGTGCGATCCTCGCGGTGTCCGCCAGCGACGCCGCCGACCTCGCCTCGGCTGCCCGCACAAGCGAAGGCGAAGCACTGCAGACGGTGCGCGAGCGGTTGGTTCACCTGCTGCAGCAAGCCAATGTCCCCCGTTCCATGTCGACCCGCGAGGCGATCCTCGGCGATCTCGGCGCCGGGAAGGCTGCCAAGACGGTGGCCGCAATGACCGCTGAGGAGCGCGATGGCTTCTTCGCGGCGCTGAACGACATCGTCCTTGCGCTCGCGGCGGAGCAAGCAGCTGCAGAGGCTTTTTCCGCCCGCACGGGGCTCGACCCCGCGTTCTGGCCGACCGGCAGCGACGACCTTAGAGGATCGCTGCAGCGCGCGTCTCGCGCCGTTGACGCGCCCCACCGGCTGACAGAATGGCTGGAGATCGACAGGCAGTTGCGCCGCATCGACATGCCGCTGGCGCAGGCGATCCTCCAGGCCATCCTCTCCGGCCGGATCGATCACCGGTCCGCCCGCGACCATTTCGACTTTGCGATCATGGACGGTCTCGCCCGGCTCGCTATCGCCAAGACGCCGCTGCTGCAGGAGCTCGGCCAGTCCGAGATCAACGATGCCCGCCGCCGCTACGCCGAGCAGGACGAGCGCGCCATGGATCTGCGGGCGATCGAGATCGCTGCCAAACTCGCCAAGCGGCCACTGCCGGAAGGCCAGAGCGGCGCGCGCGTCTCCGACCTGACGGAGCTCCAACTCCTGAAGCGCGAAATGGCGAAGAAGACCAAGCATGTCCCGATCCGCCAGCTGGTGCACCGGGCCGGCGCCGCTCTCCAGGCCTTGAAGCCGTGCTTCATGATGGGCCCTCTCTCCGTTGCGCAATACCTGAAGCCAGGCGGGCTTCGCTTCGACCTCGTCATTTTCGACGAAGCCTCGCAGGTTCGCCCCGAGGAAGCGTTGGGAGCCTTGGCGCGCGGCGATCAGGCGGTCATCGTTGGCGACTCCAAGCAGCTGCCGCCGACCGACTTCTTCCAGCGGACCGGCGATGGCGGCGAAGACGGCGCCATCGCCGCCGGGGCGGAGTCGATTCTGGAAATCGCCGAGATGCGCATGCCGACGCGCTCGCTGCGCTGGCACTACCGATCGCAGCATCCCGATCTCATCGCCTTCTCGAACCATGAGTTCTACAACGGCGACCTCGTCCTTTACCCCAGCCCGACGCAGAAGTCGGACGATCTCGGCATCCGGTTCCAGCATGTTCCCGAGGGAGCCTTTCGCGACGGCACCAACCCCGCCGAAGCGGAAGCGGTCGCCAAGGCGGTGCTGGAGCATCTCGAGCGCTACCCCGGCGACTCGCTCGGCGTCGTCGCCATGAACGTCAAGCAGCGCGACCTCATCCTTGAAACGCTCGAACGCCTCTATGCCAGCGGGCGCGGCGGCATTGATGCGGTCGAGGCTCTGGAAAGCCTGCAGGAGCGGTTCTTCGTCAAGAACCTTGAAAACGTGCAAGGCGACGAGCGCGACGGCATCATCATCTCGATGACCTACGGCCCGCCGGCACCCGGCGAGCGTGTCACGCAGGCTTTCGGCCCGATCACCAACGAGAATGGCTGGCGCCGCCTGAACGTCCTCTTCTCGCGCGCCAAGAAGCGGATGCACATCGTCTCGTCGATGCGGGAGGCGGATGTGACGCCCGGCGAGGCTGCCAGAAGAGGGCCGCGCGCCCTCAAGAGCTTCCTCCATTTCGCCGAAACCGGCCGGCTGGATCGCACGAAGGCCTCGCCGGGGCGGGATGGCCGCGATCCCGACAGCGACTTCGAGGTGGCCGTGATGGAAGGTCTTTCCGCGGCAGGCCATGTTTGCGTCCCGCAGGTTGGATCGAGCGGCTTCTTCATCGATATCGGCGCGGTCGATCCGGTGGATCCGCAACGGTTCCTCCTCGGCATCGAATGCGACGGCGCGAGCTATCATTCGACGCTTTCGGCCCGAGACCGCGACCGGCTGCGGCAGGAAATCCTGGAAAGCAAAGGCTGGACGATCGAGCGGGTCTGGTCGACGGACTGGTTCCGCGACCCCGATCGCGAACTGTCGCGCCTCCTCGCCCGCATCGGTGCGATCGAGGAGGCCAGACGCCGCCCGCAGGAGAGGCTTCCGGCCGAGCGCGAGGAGGCGATGCCTGCGGGTCTATCGCCGTCGGAGACTTCGCAGGGAAGGCTGCCCCTCGCCACCGCTGCTGAACGGCCGCAGACCATCCGCGATGGATCTCACGCGGCGACTGTGCGTGAACTGTCGTCTGCCGCGAAACTGTCCAAACCACCGAGGCAACAGGCCATTCTATTCGAACCGTCCGCACTGGACTGGGCGAACTCGACGCTTTCAAAATCCTCGCCCAAACCCGCGAAAAGAGCGGCCGATGCCTCCTTGTCGCAGGAGGAGGCACGACGGTTGCTCATCGAGCTACGCGAGAAGATCGCCGCCGAAAACCCTGCCTACGAGCGCGCGACCTCCGTCTTGCGAAAGAGCATGATCGGAGAGCTTCTGACGAAAAAGCCGCTCGACGAGAGGGAGTTTCGGGATCGCATTCGACCTGATCTGCGAATGGAGACCAAAGGAAGCGAGCTGAAGGAGCACGGGGAGGCGATCTTCGAGATCCTCGAACGCGTGCGCTGATCAGCCTGCGGGCGAAACCGGCACGACGCGTTTCAGGATCGATCTCGGCAACCTTGGTTCAATCAGAACCAGGCTGGCATGGATGGTTCAGCCGGATTGCACCTGCAGGTGCTCGGTGTCCGTGAAGCCACCGTTGCGGGAATGCGGACGGCCTGTCGATCGGAAGCGTCGCCCATCCGATGGGACAGGCTAAAGCTTGCGACCGTTCCCTAGGAGCTGACCTCCTGAGCTGATCGGCCAAACCTTTTTGGTGGCCCGCAACCGCCCGCGACCGCAAGGTCAGTTCGCTGTCTGTTGCCGGGCGGGGCGCAGGGCGGCGGCGCGGCGGTGGCCTTCCAGCCCCTCGCTGGCGCTCTGCCGGACCGCCGCCGGCGCGACGGCCGCAACGCCCGTCGGCTCCAGCCACTGGTGGGTGCAGATCTTGACGTAGGAGCCGACCCAGAGCCCGCCGGTGTAGCGGCCCGCGCCCATGGTCGGCAGCGTGTGGTTGGTGCCGCAGCACTTGTCGGAATAGACGACGCTGGCATTGGTGCCGATAAACAGCGAGCCGTAATTGCTGAGCCGCAGCGCGAAGGCGCGTGCGTCGAGCGTGTGCACCTGCAGGTGCTCGGCGGCGATGAAGTCGGAATAGGCGATCATGGCCTCCTCGTCAGCGCAGACCACCACTTCGCCCATGCGTCGCCAGGCCTCGCCGGCGACCGCGGCGGTCGAAAGGTCGAGGAGCTGCCGCTCCACCTCGGCGATGACGGCCTCGCCCAGCGCCCGGTCCGTGGTGATCAGGCCAACGCGGGTGCGGATGTCGTGCTCGGCCTGGGCGAGAAGGTCGGTCGCGATCATCTCGGCGTCGCCGGTGCTGTCGGCGACGATGTAGATCTCGCTCGGCCCCGCCAGCTGGTCGATGCCGACCGGGCCGAACACCTGTCGCTTGGCCTCGTTGACGAAGGCATTGCCCGGGCCGACGATCTTGTCGACGGCCGGAAGGGTCCGGGTGCCGTAGGCCATCGCCGCGATCGCCTGCGCGCCGCCGATGCGGAAGATCCGGTCGACGCCGGCGAGGTGGCAGCCGGCGATCATTGCGGGATGGGCCGACGGCGGCAGGCAGGCGATCACCTCGGCGCAGCCGGCGACCTTGGCCGGCACGATGGTCATCACCGGCGCCGACAGCAGCGGATAGCGCCCGCCCGGCACGTAGCAGCCAATGCTGCGGATCGGGATCACCCGGTGGCCGAGATGCAGGCCCGGCAGCAACTCGACCTCCAGCGGCAGGATCGTCGCGAGCTGCGCCTCGGCAAAGGCGCGGACATTGGCGATGGCGAATTCGGTATCGGCGCGGGTCTGCGGGTCGAGGTCAGCGATCGCCTTCGCCCGCTCCTCCGCCGTCACCTCGAACCGGGTGATGTCGACCTTGTCGAACTCGGCGGCGTAGCGCGTCACGGCGGCATCGCCCTCGGCGCGAACGGCGGCGATGATCCCCTTGACCAGCGCCTCGACGGCCTGGCCGTCGGCCAGCGCAGATTCCGGCGCCTTCAGATGGTGCACGCGGTCGCCGAAGGTGTCAGTGCGCATGTCGCTTCTCTCGCTGTGAACAGGCCCTGAAACTCTCAGACGACCCGGACCTGCACAAGGACAACGGCCGGCCTGTCTAGTATACTCACCACCACGGGAAAAACTGCCCAACATTCCGGCAGTCCCTTTTGCGGTGCAACAAAGGAGCAGGCCATGCCGGCGATCGGGGCAGGAATCAGGGAGTTGCGGCGGCGGCGACAATTGTCGACGCGCGAGCTGGCGGTGCGGTCCGGCATCTCGCATTCCACCATCTCGCTCCTCGAACGGGACCGCCTGAGCCCCTCGGTCGACACGCTGAGCGCCATTCTCGACGCGATGGGCTCGACGCTCACCGGCTTCTTCTCGGAAGTCGCCGCCAGTCTGCCGCACTCGCCCTTCTACCGCTTCGACGACTTCGCCGAGATCGGTCGCAGCGACGGCATCTCCTACCGCATGGTCGGCATTAACCATCCGAACCGGCATCTTCTGATGCTCTACGAGAGCTATGCGCCGGGGGCCGATACCGGCAAGGCCTTCTCGCACACGGCGCAGGAGGCGGGCGTGGTGATCCGGGGCGCCGTGGAGGTGACGGTCGGGGCGGAGATGCGCACGCTCGGCGTCGGCGACGCCTACTACTTCGACAGCCAGACGCCGCACCAGTTTCGCAATGCCGGGAGCGAGGTGGCGGAGATCATCAGTGCGATCACCCCGCCAACGTACTGACGGGATGCAACGGTCCACAACCCAAGGGCGCAAAATGCCTGCCTTAAGTGTGATGCGTGTCCGATAAGAGGATAAAGTCGGAGATTATTTTCACCAGAACGCTTTGCGTTCTCCGCAGGGCGGCGCTTTTGTGGTTCAGTCGGTGCATCAGATCAACCGATGGGGGAAGAGCGATGCAGTCGAAGAAGTTTCTGGGTGGGCTCGGCGGCCTGCTGATCGGCAGCGTGCTGGCCTTGGCCCCGGCCTCCGCCCGTGACCTCACCGTCGTCTCCTGGGGCGGCAACTATCAAGACGCGCAACGCGAGATCTTCTTCAAGCCCTTCGCCGAGAAGAGCGGCAAGCCGGTGCTCGACGAGTCCTGGGACGGCGGCTATGGCGTTCTCGCCGCCAAGCTGCAGGCCGGCACGCCGAACTGGGATCTCGTCCAGGTCGAGGCCGAGGAACTGGCGCTCGGCTGCGCCGACGGCATTTACGAGCCGGTCGACTGGGACAAGCTCGGCGGCAAGGACAAGTTCATCGACTCGGCCGTTAGCAAATGCGGCGTCGGCGCGATCGTCTGGACCACTGGTCTCAGCTACGACGCCGACAAGCTGAAGACGGCCCCGACGAGCTGGGCCGACTTCTTCGACACCACGAAGTTCCCCGGCAAGCGCGGCCTGCGCAAGGGCCCGAAATACGCGCTGGAGTTCGCTTTGATCGCCGACGGCGTCAAGCCGGCCGAGGTCTACGACGTCCTCGCGACCCCGGAAGGCGTCGACCGCGCCTTCGCCAAGCTCGACACCATCAAGAAGGACATCACCTGGTGGGAATCCGGCGCCCAGCCGATCCAGCTTCTCGCCTCCGGCGAAGTCGTGATGACCTCGGCCTATAACGGGCGCCTCGCCGGCATCAACAAGTCGGAGGGCAAGAACTTCCAGATCGTCTGGCCGGGCAGCATCTATGCGGTCGACAGCTGGGTGGTGCTGAAGGGCTCGCCCAACAAGGATGCCGCCTTCGACCTCATCGCCTTCACCAGCGCGCCGGAAAACCAGTCGAAGCTGCCGGACTACGTCGCCTATGGCGTGCCCAGCAAGGCGGCCGGTGCTCTGCTGAAGCCCGAAATTGCCGCGAGCCTGCCGACCGCGCCGGCCAATCTCGACGTCTCGATCCCGCTCGACGGCGACTTCTGGGTCGACAACATCGAGGCGATCACCACCCGCTTCAACGCCTGGGTCGCGCAATAGCCGGAGTAGCCGCAGCACCATGCTGCGGTCGCATGATCCATCGCCGCCAGCACCCCTGGCGGCGATGCACCCACCAGCAAGACGGGCGGACCGAGATTGACGCAATCCTTCATTCACTTCCACGAGGTCTCGAAGAGCTACGGCCCGATCCAGGTGATCGAGCAGCTGAACCTGGAGGTGGAGAAGGGTGAGTTCCTGTCGCTGCTCGGTCCCTCCGGCTCGGGCAAGACCACGATCCTGATGATGCTGGCCGGCTTCGAGGCGCCGTCCTCCGGCACGATCTGGCTCGACGGCCAGCGCATCCATGAACTGCCGCCGCACCAGCGCGGCATGGGCGTGGTGTTCCAGAACTACGCGCTCTTCCCGCACATGACCGTCGCCGAGAACGTCGCCTTCCCCTTGCAGATGCGCGGTCTGCCGCGCGCCGAGATCGCCCGGAGGGTCGCCAGTGCGCTCGACCGGGTGCAGCTTTCCCATCTCGGCAGCCGCAAGCCGGAGCAGCTTTCCGGCGGCCAGCAGCAGCGCGTCGCGCTCACCCGCGCTTTGGTGTTCGAGCCGAAGGTCGTGCTGATGGACGAGCCGCTCGGGGCGCTCGACAAGCAGCTGCGCGAGCAGATGCAGCTGGAAATCCGCGAGCTCCACCGCCGGCTCGGGCTCTCCATCGTCTTCGTCACCCACGACCAGAGCGAGGCGCTGACCATGTCGGATCGCATCGCCATCTTCGACAAGGGCCGCATCGCGCAGATCGGCACGGTCTCCGAAGTCTACGACCGCCCGGCAAGCCAGTTCGTCTCGCAGTTCATCGGCGAGACCAACCTGTTCGCCGGCACCGTTGCCGGACGCAGCGGACGCGATCTTTCGATCGTCGTCGGCGAGGGGATCAGCGTGACCGCGGCCCCGCCGGTTGCGCTGCCTGCCGAGGCCACGGCCGTCGTGGTCTCGATCCGGCCGGAACGGCTCGCGCTGGGCGAGGCCGCCGGGCTTCACCAGAATCGTCTCACGGCGACGGTCGACGATATCGTCTACCAGGGCGACCATCTGCGCCTGCATCTGTCCTGCGGCGCCCTGAAGCTCGTCGCCCGCTCGGAACGCGCGGTGGCGGCACCCGCCGTCGGCAGCACCACGGCCGTCGGCTTTGCCGCCGCAGACTGCTCGGTGTTCCCAGGATGAGCCCGGCCGCCACCGGCCGCCTCCGCGCCGCGGCGCTGGTCGCGCCGATGTTCGTGTTCCTCGCCGTGTTCTTCTTCTGGCCGCTGTGGACGATGATCTCGGTCTCCGTGCGCGACGATGCGATCTCCACCGCGCTGCCGCAGACGGCCGCCGTCATCGGCAGCTGGAACGGCGAGGGCGCGCCGGGCAAGGCGATCGAGACGGCCTTGCTGGCCGATCTGAAGACCAGCGATGCAAGTCTTATTGGGCCCGCGGTGCGGCGGTTGAACAGCGAAGTCGCCGGCTTCCGCTCGCTGATGGGCAAGACCACGAGTGCTGCCGAGGACGCGGCCGATCCTGCCACCGTCGACTTTGCCGCGATCGATCCCCGCTGGGCCGATCCGCGCTTCTGGTCGGCGATCCGCAACGGCACCTCCGCCTATACCGACCGCAACATTCTCGCCGCGCTCGACCTCACCCGGAATGCAGCCGGCGCCGTCGAGTCGATGCCGGCCGGCAGCTCGGCCAACCGGTTGATCATCTGGCGCACCTTCTCGATCGCCGGGCTGATCACGCTCTGCACCCTCGCCATCGGCTTGCCCTATGCGATGCTCGCCGCCGCCACCACGGGCTGGAAGCGCAATGCGCTGCTGCTCGCCGTGCTCCTGCCGCTCTGGACCTCGCTCCTGGTGCGGACGGCGGCGTGGTTCATCCTCCTGCAGGACCAGGGCATCATCAACCGGACGCTGATCGACCTCGGCCTGATCTCCGGCCCGCTGCCGCTGATCTTCAACCGGGCCGGCGTGATCATCGCCATGACGCACGTGCTGCTGCCCTTCATGGTGCTGCCGATCTACAGCGTCATCTCCACCATTCCGCGATCGCTGATGCCGGCGGCGGCCTCGATGGGCGCAAGCCCGCTGCGGGCCTTCTGGCGCATCCTCCTGCCGCTGAGCGTCCCCGGGATCCTGGCCGGCAGCCTCCTCGTCTTCATGGTGGCGCTCGGCTACTACATCACCCCGGCGCTGGTCGGCGGGCCGAACGACCAGATGATCTCCTCGATCATCGCGTTCTACGCGCTGCAGACGGCGAACTGGGGCATGGCCGGGGCGCTCGGCCTGATCCTCCTCGTCGTCACCACCCTCCTTTATCTCATCTACGGACGGCTTTCCCGCTCCGGCGCGCCGACGGGGGCCTGAGATGCTGCGCAGCTTCCAGACCCTCTTCGGCCTCCTCGCGATGGCCTTCCTGTTGCTGCCGCTGGTGGCGATCCTGCCGCTCGCCTTCACCTCCAGCATCTTCCTGAACTACCCGATCCCCTCGGTCTCGCTGCGCTGGTTCGAGGTGCTGGCCGATGCCGACGTCTGGCGGCTGTCGATCTTCAACAGCCTGGTCATCGGCCTGTCGGCGACCCTCCTGTCGGTGGTGCTCGGTACGATGGCGGCGCTCGGCCTGCATGGCGCGAGGCTGCCCTTCCCGGACCTCCTGCGAACTGTGTTTCTGCTGCCGATGGTGGTGCCGGCGGTGGTGCTGGGCGTCGGCCTGCAGATCTCGCTGGTGAAGCTCGGCCTCGCCAACTCCTATCTCGGCGTCATCCTCGCCCACAGCGTCTTGTGCGTGCCCTTCGTCGTGGTCAGCGTGTCGACCGCGCTGCAGGGCATCGACCCCCGCATCGGCAGGGCCGCCGCAAGCCTTGGCGCCCCGCCCCTCACGGTGTTCCGGCGGGTGACGCTGCCCCTTGCCATGCCGGGCATGGTCACTGGCGTGGTGTTTTCCTTCGCGACCTCGCTCGACGAGGTGGTGCTGACGCTGTTCGTCGCCGGTCCCAACCAGCGGACGCTGGCGCGGCAGATGTTCTCATCGATCCGCGAGAACATCAGCCCGGCGGTGGCCGCCGCTGCGGTGCTGCTCATCGTCGGAACGCTGCTGCTGGCAGGCCTTTCAGCGCTGCTCAACCGCCGCAAGCCGAAGAGTGGCACGGCCACCGCGACGCAGCCCTAGACCGAAGGGTCTTGTACCAGAGGCTGCCTTGGGGGGCAGGGCGCCGGCCGGTGCCGAGGCTGACGTTGACCCGCTGATCCGATGTCCGCTTCCGGGAGGCATGGGGTCGGCTTACCCCGCAAAGGTCGAAAGCCGCGGGTCACGTGTCGGCCTTGCTAGTGTCCGGCAATGCCGTCGCGGAGGCGGACGAAGTAGTCGTCGTTGCCGACTTGGCCGCCTTTCAGCGCAATCTCCAGGCCGTCGAAGGCCGGCGTGTCGCTGTGGGTCAGCGAGACCGGCGACCCCGGCGTTTCCGCGAGCGGGAAGCGCGGCGTCAGGGCGTGGATGCCGAGCTGCGGCAGCGCATGGCTCGAGGTGTCGCCACCGGCGATGACGGCGCGACGAAGGCCGGTCTCGGCGACGAGGCGTGCCTGAAGGCGTCCGAGGCCGACGCCGATGGCATGGCGTTCCTGCCCGGCGATTTCCGCGCCGAGATCGCTCTCCGGGCCCATGGCGGTGTAGACGATGACCGAGCGTCCTGCGGCGAGCCGCGAGAGGGCATCCTCGGTGAGCGCTGCGATGGCGGCGTTGTCGCCAGCGACGAAGGCGCGCGGGTCGAAGGCGATGGCGTCGAAGCCATGCGCCTCGGCATGGCGGATCTGGCGTTCGGTCGTGGGCGAGCAACTGCCGGAGACGACCGAGAGGCGCTCGACGGGCGCCAGCGGTGCAAATGTCCTGGCGGTGCCGATGCGGTCGGCCTTCTTCCACGCATCTGCCAGCGCGTATTCCACGCCGGACGAGCCGACGATGAAGCGCGAGCCGGCGTCTGCGAGGCGCTGCAGCTGCCGGCCGGCGGCGGCCTGCGTCGCGGCGTTGAGCACGTCGAGCAGCAGGGCTCCGGGGTTCTCGGCCAGTGCAGCATCGAGGGCTGCGTCCGCATCGCCGTCGGCGAGGGCGAGGTGGTCGACGAGGGCGATGGCGAGGTCGGTCTGGTCGGCGAGGTGTCGGCGCAGGTCCGCCTCGTGCATCGGCGTCACCGGGTGCCGGCTCATGACGGGGTGACGGTCGATGCGGAAGACCTCGCCGCGGAAGGCGGCGAACAGCTCGCCAAAGGCGGTGTAGCGCTTCAGCTGCGGCGCGCCGACGACGATCGGCACCGTCTTGCCGCCGAAGGCCGCGCGGCCGAGCTCCATCGCCCGGCCGATACTGCCGATGCCGGGCGCGGAATCGAAGGTCGAGCAGACCTTGTAGTGGCAGAACTCCGCGCCTTGCCGCGCCAGCCAGGCGAAGGTCGGTGCGAGTTTTTCCGCCATCCACTCCGGCGTCTCCGATCGGCTGGTCCCGGCGATGCCGAGCGCCTGGACGTTGGCGAAGCGGGCGCGCTGCACGTCGGTCGGCAGGTCGAGGAACAAGACGGTCTCGACGCCCCGCAGCGACAGGGCCTCCATCACGTCGGTCGAGCCGGTGAGGTCGTCGCCGTAATAGGTGAGAAGCAGGGGAGCGGTCATATCAGGCCTTGTCAGGGGGGCGGGCAAGCGAAAGCGATGGTGTCAGGCGGCAGAGGCGTTGCCGCCGAATTTTTCCAGCGAGGCGGCAAGTTCCGGATGGTCGCGGGCGTAGACGGCAAGGTCGATGCCGGCGCGGGCGGCCTCCCAGGCCTGGGTGACCGCGCGCACGCCGGCGGCCGGGCCACCGGGATGGCTGACGACGCCGCCGCCGCAGAGGTACATGATATCGGTCGAGCCATGGGTGACGCGGAACGTTTCCGGCGCCTGGCCGCCCCACTGGCCGGAGCAGACCACCGGCAGCGGCCGATCGGCGGGAGTGACGAGCGGCTGCTGCAGCGCCTCGTAGGAGCGGACGAAGGAGGCATCCGGCTCCCAGTACTTCGCCGCGATGCCGTTGATCTGGAACTGGTCGACGCCGAGCAGCCGCCAGATCGTCTCGTAGACCGCAAAGTCGAGCCCGAGCGCCGGGTGGCGCGTCATCGCGTCCCAGCCGTTGCGGTGGGCGTGCAGCACCAGCTGCGAGCGCTTGCGCAGGAACAGCATGGCGCCCATGCCGACCGAGTTGATGTTGACGACTGCGGCATTGCCGCCGGCTGCGACGACGAGGTCGTGGTTGCGCATCATCTCGTCGGGATCGACGGCCGAGATGCCGAAAGCGATCATCACCTTCTTGCCGGTCTTCTGCTCGTGATCGAGCACCACCGGCATCACGGCCTTGATCCGATCCTCCAGCGGCGAATAGGCCGGGCTCATCAGCTTCTCGTCGTCCTTGACGAAGTCGACGCCGGCTTCCGCCAACTCGCGGATCATCGCCGCCGACTCGTCCGGCAAAAGGCCAAGGGCCGGCTTGACGATGGTGCCGATGATCGGCCGGCCGCGGGGAACGCCGGTCAGCGCGAAGGAGCCGTCGATGCCGAACTGCGGGCCGGGATAGCGTGCGAGGAAGGCTGGCGGCAGCGTCAGCCCGACGACGCGGAAACCGGTGAACCCCTTGATGGCGGCGGGGCCGGCGATGGCGATGGTCATCAGCGCGGCAAGGTCGGTGCCGACGGCGTCGAGCGGATAGGCGATGTCGGCCTCGCCGCGGTTGTAGGGGCCGGGCATGCCGGCCCCCTCGCGACCGAACCCCGCCTCGTCCGTCGTGCCGAGCGGGCGGACGGCGACGACGCGGGCGGCGACGCGCGCCTTCAGCGCCGGCGTTTCGCCCGGCAGCGGCACGAAGGTACCAGTCGACTGGTCGGAGGCGATTTTTTCCGCCAGCCTTACGACGCTGCCGGTCGTCTCGATCCGGTAGGTGACGACGATTTCGTCCCGCATCCTATATGTCCTTTTGCCGAGGGCGCTCTTGCCCGCCGCCCAATTCTGGTATGATCATCATACCAGAATATTGGTCGCTCTGCGGTGTCCTGGATTGCCGCCTGTCAGGGAAATCACATGTCCGCTCCGACGCATCCGATCATCCGCCGCAAGCTTTCGACCGAGGTGTTCGCGCGGCTGAGGACGATGATCACCACCGGCGAGCTGAAGCCCGGCGATGCCATGCCCTCTGAACGGGACTTGATGGAGCGGTTCGGCGTCGGCCGGCCGGCGATCCGCGAGGCGATGCAGTCGCTCGCCCAGATCGGCCTTCTCGCGATCTCGCACGGCGAGCGGGCGCGGGTGCTGGCGATGACGCCGCGCTCGCTGTTCGGGCAGGTGGATGCGGCGGCGGAGATCATGCTGCAGACCTCGCCCGCAGCACTCGGGCATCTGAAGGAAGCCCGCATCTTCTTCGAGCGCGGCATCGTCGTTCAAGCGGCGGCGAAAGCCTCCGAGGCGGATGTCGACGCGCTGGAAGAACTGCTCGACCTGCAGCGCATCGCGCTCGGCAACGCTGAAGTGTTCATCGCCGCCGACATGCGCTTTCACCAGCGCATCGCCGCGATCCCCGGCAACCCGATCTTCGAGGCGGTGGCCGAATCCATGCTCGGCTGGCTGAAGCAATACCACACCGAGATGCTGATCTGGACCGGCAAGGAGAACCTGACGCTGGTCGAGCACGAGGAGATCGTCGCCGCCTTGCGCCAGCGCGATCCGGTGGCAGCGGAGGCGGCGATGGTGCGCCATCTCGAGCGCTCGCGGGCGCTCTACGTGCACCAAGGCGCCTGAGGCGCGGCGCTCGCCGCGGCAACTCATGCCGCCGGCACCGTCAGGCGAGCGACGGCATAAGGACCTAGCGTCAGCCGGGGGGATGCCTGCTGGCGAGCCGGCATCTTGCCGTCTGCGGCTTCGGCAAAACTGTCCAGATCCAGCATCGCCATCTCGTCCGATGGCGATGGACGGCCAAGATCGAGCCTCTGCGGCGCTGCCGTGAGGTTGGCGAGCCAGAGCTCGGTGCTGCCGTCCTCATGCCGGGCGGCAAAGCCGTCGATGCGCGTCCGATCGCCCGACACGACGCGGCGGCGCGGCAGGCCGGAAAGCTTGGCCAGTGCCGTCGCCACGTGAAAGGCCGGCACGACCTTCTCGCCTTCGACGAGCAGGCCGCGCGGGCCGGCGAAGCTGGCGCCGGTCCAGACCGAGACGTCGCTCTCGGCAAGACGCGCGGCATAGCCGACCAGCCAGGCGGCGGCAAACAGGCCGCGCTGCCGGGGGTCGTCATGCGCCATGGCGATGCGACGGCCGTCGGGATTGTCCATCGTGCGCGACCCATAGGGGTTCTGGCGCATCCCGATGGTCGTCGGGCCGAGGTGGTATGCCTTGGCGCCGATGAAGGCGCGGGTCGAGCGGGTGATGAAGGGGATCGCCTCCAGCGTCTGCATCACGCTGAGATCGTCCGCGGCGTGGACGATCGGGCAGGTGGCGTGCGCGATGAAGTCTAGGTTTTCCGTCGGCACGCGCTTGCGGTTCAGCTCGGTAAAGTAGCTGATCATGCCGCCGCCGAGCAGGACGCCGGGGAAGGCGGCGCGGGCCGCGGCGTAAACCTCCGCCAGTGGCGGACAGGCCGGCCAATCGCTGCCGGGCGGCGTCGATTGGCGGTCGGCGGCGGGGCTGACCATCACCGCATCATGCCGCAGGCCGGCCGCGCGGACGGCGGTTGCGATATCGGCAAGCTCCGCTGCGGGATCGCCGATACCGGGGACAGTGATTTCCAGCGTCACGGCAGCGCGGGGCAGGGCGTCGGCGACACGGGCGAGTGCCGCGAGGTCCGCGGCGCCGTGGCCAGCCGCCGGGTCGAAGCCAAGGAGAAGATGCCGGGGCGCGAGCGCTTGGAGCCGGTCGAGGCCGGCCAATGCGGCGTCGGCTTCGTGGGGCGAGACCGAGACGCCGAAGCGTGGCATCGGCGTGGAGATGTCTTCGCCGACGGAGATCGCGACCGGCTCCGCGAGCCCGGCGGGCTGGCGCGTCGCCTGCGCTGCCGGGACGGGCTCAGAAGTCTCGGCGATGTCCAGGACGATGCTCTGCCGGTTGGTCTCGCCGGCGGGCAGCACGTAGGGCCAGGGCAGAGCGAGCGGCCGGACATAGGTCTTGTAGGAGGCATCGGACCAGGCGCGCTGGTCCTCCATCTCGAAACTGTCGCCGACCATGGTGCAGGTGGCCAAGGTGCCGGGCAGGACAACGTGGGCAATGGCACGCATGTCCTTGAACGGCTGCCAGGGCTCGATCAGGTCGGGGAACCGCGCCTGCTCGACGGTGCCGTCGGTGTGCGTGACCGTGACGGGCTGGCCGGCGAGGCCGGTTATCGGATGCAGGATGCAGAAGCCGCAGCGGTTGGTCTCGAAGTCCGCGTCCGGCTTCGCTTCCACCGTGAAGGCGAGGCGGCCCTCGGCGTCGCCGGCAATCTCAGCGGCAAAGCGCAGCGTCGCGCCGTCCGCGGCTTGGCACGAAGCGGTGTAGCTTAAGCGGAAACCGTCGTCGTGCTGCGTGACGGTAAGATTCTCTACCGCCGGCGCGTAAGTGCCCCAGTCGCGGTCGCGCACTACGTAGGCCACGGCGCGCAGCACCTCGACGCCGCGCCAGCGGATGGCGCGCAAGCCGCCGGCGACGAACTCGGCGCTGAGCGCGCCGGCGATCAGCGTCGTGACCGGCGGCAGCGGCTCGTCGGTGCCGTAGAGTTTGATCCGGTCGGCGGCGTCCATGTTTCAGACCTCCGTGGCCGGATCGACCGTCCGGCCAGTGGCGGCGCTGAGATAGGCGGCCTCGACCAGCGCCAGCGTCTTCAGATTGTCCGCGCCCGAGGTGTCGGGTGCCCGTCCCTCGACGAGCCGCTCGACCCAGTGCTCCTGGATCAGCTGCACGCTCTCCTGGATGTTGTGCCAGGGGCGCGAGGCCCAGGGAAGCAGCGGCGGCGCGACGTCCGCGTGGCGGGTGCCGGCGGCGGTGGTGACGCTGAGCCTGTAGCCGGCGCCGAGCTTCAGCGAGCCTGCCGCGCCGTCGATCTCGACCAGCGTCTGCGGGAACAGCTCTTCTTCGTTGCGCGTCGCATAGGAGCAGTCGACGACGCTGGTGAGGTGGCCCTCATGCGCGAGCAGCATGGTCGCGACATCCTCGCCGCGGATGTCCGGGTTGATCCGCGCCGTGCGGGCGGTGATCGCAGAAACGTCGCCGAACAGGAAGCGGGCGATGTCGAGCGAATGGATGCCGAGATCCTCGATGATGAAGCGCTCTCCCTCGGCCAGATAGGGCTGGCCGGAGAAGACGTCATAGGCAGAACGGAAGGACACACGGCCGAAGAACGGCGCGCCGATCTCGCCGTCGTCGAGCACGCTCTTCACCGCGCGAATGGCGCTCTGCCAGCGAAAATTCTCGTGCACCATCAGCGGCACGCCGGCGGCCTCGCAGGCGGCAACCATGGCGCGGACATCGGCCATGGTCGGCGCGAACGGCTTTTGGCAGATCACCGGGATTTTCAACGCGGCCGCGAGTTCGACCAGCGGCCGATGGCTCGGCGCGGTGGTGGCGATGTCGACGAAGTCGGGCCTGGTCTCGCGGAGCATGGTCTCGGCATCGGCGTAGCGCGCCGGGATGGCGAACTGGTCGCCGACGGCAGCCAGGCGGGCCAGGTCGCGGTCGCAGATCGCCGTGATCGAGACGCCGGGGATCGCCGCCCAAGCGTGCATCTGGTTCACCGCGAAGAAACCGCAGCCGATGAGGGCGCCGCGAAGCTCTGTCATGGGATCGTCCCTTCGTTGTCGTGCGCCCCGCGGCTGTCGCTGCAGGGCGCAGAGGTTCTGGCCTTTGGCTCAGTCCACCGTCGCGACGGGCTCGCGGATTCGGCCGGCGATCGCGAAGGTGAGGATGGCCGACAGCAGCATGGCGCCACCGACGATGATCATCGGCACGACGTAGGAGCCGGTCCAGTCCTTCACCGCGCCGGTGATGAAGGGCGCGGCAAAGCCCGCGACGTTGCCGAGCGTGTTGATCAGCGCGATGCCGGCGGCCGCACCGGCACCGGTCAGCAACCGCCCGGGGATCGACCAGAAGTTCGGCAGGGCCGAGAAGATCGCGCAGGCGGTGACGGTGATCACGGCGATCGTTGCCGCCGGCGACGACATGACGAGCGCCAGCGGGATCGACGCCGCCCCGACCAAAGCCGGCACGCCGACGTGCCAGGCCCGGAAGCCGCGCCGGGAGGCGTCACGGCTCCACAGGAGCAGCGCCACGGCGGCGGGTAGATAGGGGATCGCGGTGATCAGGCCCTTCTGCAGCACGGTGAACTTGGTGCCGAAGCTCGCCTCGAAACCCCCGATGATCGTCGGCAGGAAGAAGCCGAGCGTATAGAGGCCGTAGATGAAGCCGAAATAGATCAGCGCCAGCACCCAGACGCGGCCGTCGAGCAAGGCCTTGACCGAGCCGAGGCCATGCTGGGCGGTCTTCGCTCGGTCCTCGCGCTCGAGTTCGGCGTTCAGCCAGTCCTTCTCCTCGGCGTTCAGCCAGCGGGCATCGTTCGGGCGGTCCGGCAGGTAGAAATAGGTGACGATGCCGACGAGGATCGCCGGGATCGAGACGCCCATGAACATCAGGCGCCAGCCTTCGAGGCCGAAGGCGCCGTGCGCCCCGATCAAGAGCGAGGCGATCGGCGCGCCGATTACCGTGGTCAGCGGCTGCGCGACATAGAACACCGCGAGCACCTTGCTGCGGTGACGGGAGGGCACCCAGAGGCTGAGGTAGAGGATCGCGCCGGGGAAGAATCCGGCCTCGGCGATGCCGAGGAAGAAGCGCAGCCAATAGAGTTCCGTCGCGCTGCCGACCCAAGTGAACAGCAGCGAGACGATGCCCCAGCTGATCATGATGCGGGCAAGCCATTTTCGCGCGCCGAAGCGGTGGAGGGCGAGGTTGCTCGGGATTTCCAGGAGGATGTAGCCGAGAAAGAAGATGCCGGCGGCAAAGCCGAACTGGGCGGCGCTGAGGCCGAGATCGGTCATCATGCCGTTCGGGCCGGCGAAGCTGATCGCGGTCCGGTCGAGGAAGTTGATGAAGAACATCAGGCCGAGAAACGGCACCAGCCTCCAGGAAATCTTGCGGATGGCCGAGGTCTCGACGCTCTCGTCTCGTGGGTTCGCAGTGGTGGTCATGCATATCCCTCCCGTCGGCGCCGCTGGAAGCGGCACCCATGTGTCTGCTCAGCGACGGGTCCTGCCCCCGGCGGCGATGCGTGAAATGGTGGCGCGGTCGTCGGTCTCCCTGCCGGACGATCCGATCACTGGCCGTTGGCCAGCGGCCCTCGGTCGGACGCGATCGTCCGGCCGAAGGCGTTTCAGGCGATCAGGTGATGCGCTGGATCGAGTCGGCGAGTTCCTGCGGCTCGAACACGCGCTTCCAGTCGTCCTTCATCAGCATCGGCTTGCCGAACTCGATCGCCTTGTTGCAGGCGTCGGAGAAGACGCCCGGCGTCTCGTCGAAGATCACGGCGCCGAGCACGTTCATGTGGCCGAGCAGGAAGTCGCGGGCGGCCTCGTGCGGCACGCCGCGGCGGACCACCTCGTCCATCGCCTCGCGCATGACGGCGAGCAGCGAGGCGCAGACGGTCTCCGACAGGCCGGGCTCCAGCAGCGCCATCTGCTCGACGGTGATGCGGTGCGAGCGCATGACCGGCGCCCAGATCACCTTCGCGACCTCTTCGCCGAGCGCATAGTGCTCGTCCGGGCCCTGCATCAGCGAGGAAACGATGTGCTGCTTGGCCGCGACGCCACCGAAGAAGTCGCGCTTGGCGGCCGGGTCGGTCTCGTCGTTGAAGATCGGCGGGTGGCAGGGGTGGGTGACGAAGTAGGTAAGGTCCGGGCGCGCCGGCAGGTGACCCGCAAAGGGGGCCGCGGCGTCGAGCACGACGACGATCGTTCCTGGCTTCAGCTGGTCGGAAATGCCGGCGGAGACCTTGCCGATCAGCGTGTCGGGAACGGCGAGGATGACCACCTCGGCGCCGTCGAGCGCCGCGTCGGCGGGAACGCAGTCAAAGCCGAGGCCGGCCTTCAGGCGTTCCTGGCCGGCGGGGCTCAGCTCGACGTGGCGGACGTCGAAGCGCGAGCCCTTGAGGTTGGAGGAAAGCCGGTAGCCCATCTTGCCGCCGGCGCCGAAGAGCGCAATCGATGTCATGGTCAGTCTTTCTACTGGTGTTGACGGGTCAGCGGCCGAGAGCCGCTTGCCGCTGCAGGGCGCTGCCTTGCTGCAGGCGCTGCTGGAACGGGTAGGTCGTTACCGCGGCGGTGATCCCCGGCCCCTTGATGACGGTCTGCGAGGACGACGGAACGCCTGTTTTCAAGACGCCGTCCGAAAGGATGCCGGTAGCGAAAGCACCACTGACGGTGTCACCGATTCTGCAGAGGTGGCCGGGTATCGACGCCGCGCGGGGCGGTCGCCGCGATGCGCTCCAGGGGTCCGCCGGTGGCAGGAGGCAGGCGGCGAACGGGAAGGGGCTGGTTTTTCCGGACGTTCGCGACCGAGCCGGGCGTACGCGGCGTGAGTCCAGGCCGCAAACCTACGACGACCGGCGTGAAGATCTTGGCCGGAATCCGGTCATGCCCTCAGCAAGAGTGCCGAGCGACACGGGAATGGCGCGGCTGCGGGTTTCGAAATTGGAAAATGATCGAGCACTGATGTTCCTCCCGGATCATGTCGGTCTGACGGTGAATGTCCGATCGACAAGCGATGGCAGCACACCGTCCTCAGCGAGCAGCCTCCCAGCCTGTCACCCGCCGCCGCATAGTTCCGGAAACTCATCGACTCGTCAACTGGTATAATGAGTTACTGTCCGAGCCGAAGGCGTTACACCGAGCGCCTTCGGAAGAAAGTGAGACGCGCCCCTTCGCTGATGGGGCCGGCGCGTTCTAAAACTGCACGCCGCGCGTCAGGGCGCCGTCGATGACGAGGTTGGTGCCGCTAATGAAGCTCGCGGCCGGGCTGGCGAGGAAGACGGCGCCGTTGGCGATTTCCTGCGGTGTCGCCATCCGGCCGGTCGGATTGAGCGCCAGCGAGTCGGCGAAGAGTTTCGGGTTGCCGGCCTCGATCTGGTCCCAGATCCCACCGGGAAATTTCGTGTTACCGGGCGAGACGGTGTTGGCGCGGATCGACTTTCCCGCCAGCTGGTAGGCCAATCCCTGCGTGTAGTGGATGATCGCTGCCTTCATCGTGCCGTAGGGGCCGGCGGCGAAGTCGATCTCGCGGCCGGAGACGCTGGAGATGGTGACGATCGAGCCCTTGCCGCTGGCTTCCAGGAACGGCATCGCGGCGTCGACGAGGCGCACGGTGCCCATCATGTCGGTCTCGAATTCCTTGTACCAGCTCTCCTCGTCGGCGCCGACGGCGAGCGCGCTGACATTGGCGACGACGATGTCGATGCCGCCGAGTGCGGTTCCCGTGGCGGTGACGAAGGCCTTCAGCGCCGCGCTGTCGGCGACGTCGACGGCAGAGCCCGTGGCGCGCACGCCGAGCGACTCCAGCCGACCGACGGCGGCCTCGACCTCGGCCTGGTTGCGCGCGCAGATTGCAACGGCGCAGCCCTCGCGGGCGAGCGTCTCGGCGATCGCCCAGCCGATCCCCTTGGTGCCGCCGGTGATGATGGCCGTCATGCCTTTCAAGCCGAGATCCATGGGATTTGCCTTTCCGTGCGAAGGGAGCGTGGGAGGGGAAGCGCGCTGCCAGTGGCCGCGACGGCGACAGGCTTTCGCATTTGGCAGGGCTTGGCAAGCGCGTTCAGGCATTGCGACGGTCACCCTAGTGAGGGTTTGCAAAACCGCAAAATCCCCGCTTGACTTCGGCGTGATCCGGCGTCAGCTTAAATCCTAGGCGCAGAGCAGAGCTGCTCGATATCGCGTCAGAACGTGTGCGACATACCCGACATCGACCGGCACCTTCGCCTCGCAGCAGTCATGCTGAGGGGCTTTTTGCGTTTGGACACCCATGGCACGGCGCCTTCACCCCATCGGCCTGATCCTCTCGACCACCGGCTCCTATGGCGCGGTCGGCCGGTCGATGCTGAACGGGGCGCTGCTCGCCTGCCGCGAGCTTTCGGCCGATCCCGCGCTCGGCGTGACGCTGGAGCCGGTGCACCATGATCCCGCCGGCGTGCTGCCGGCCTATGCCGAGGCAGTAGAGGGTTTGCTCGGGCAAGGCATCCGCCACGTCGTCGGCTGCTACACCTCGTCGAGCCGCAAGGACGTCATCCCGCTGTTCGAGAAGCGTGACGCGCTGCTCTGGTACCCCGCGCATTACGAGGGCTTCGAATCCTCGCCGAACGTCGTCTACACCGGCTCGGCGCCGAACCATCACATCTCGCCGCTGATCGGCCACCTCGTCTCCACCTATGGCGAACGCGCCTTCTGCCTTGGCTCCAACTACATCTGGGCCTGGGAGAGCAACCGCGTGCTGCGGGAGGACATCCTCGCCCGCGGCGGCACGGTGGTCGCCGAGCGCTACCTCGCCGTCGGCGATACCGATATGGACCGGGTGATCGAGACGATCTTCGAGACCGAGCCGGACTTCATCTTCAACGCGCTGATCGGCCAGTCCGCCTACGCCTTCTTCCGCAAGTTCCGCGCCGCCTGCGCAGCCCGCGGCATCGACCAGGTCGCGCGCTATCCCATCGCCAGCTGCAATCTTTCCGAGCCCGAGCTCGAGGAGATCGGGGAGGGCGCCGTCGACGGGCACCTCAGCTCCAGCGTCTACTTCGCCTCGATCCCGACGGCTCGCAACCGCGCCTTCGTCGCCGCTTACGACGCCCAGTTCCCGGACGGTCCCTCGGTTTCGGTCGAGGCGGAGGCGGCCTATCTCGCCGTGCGGCTGCTGGGCCTGGCGCTGAACGAAGCCGGCACCGACGACGTCGCCGCGGTGCAGCGGGCGGCCCTCAGCCAGGTGATCGACGCGCCGCAGGGCAAGGTGCATCTCGATCCCGAGACCTTCCACGCCTTTCTCACGCCGCGCATCGGCCGCTCGCGCCGCGACGGGCAGTTCGACATCGTCGTCGAGGCCCGCGCGCCCTTGCGCCCCGACCCCTATATGGTGCGCCATGCGGTGACGCCGGCGGCGATGGCCCGGCCGGCCTTGCGGGTGGTCTCGTGAGCGCGCCCCGCTTCATCCAGAATTTCAGCCAGGCCCGCGCCCTGGTGATCTCGCGCGACGGGCGGGCGATCGAGACGCTGTCGGCGACGCTGCCGAAGCTCGGCCTCAGCGTCCAGCAGGTGCCGCTCGGTGAGGACGGCGCGCAGCTGTCGGCCGAAGGGCTCGACCCCGAGCGCGACATCCTCATCGTCGACGGCGATCTCCACCGGCCGCTGCAATGGCCGAACTTGGCGCCTTGCGATCTCTCGCCCGTGCCGGTGATCGGCATGGTCGGCGTCGAGGCGCCGAGCCGGCTGAAGGCGCTGATGCAGATCGGCTCGACCGCCTTCATCGCCAAGCCCGTGCACGGCGCGACGCTGTTCCAGGCACTGGTGCTCGGCGTCAACGAGCACGCCCGCAAGCGCCAGCTCGTCGCCGACATCGCTGGCCACGAGCAGCGCCGGCGCCAGCGCCGCTTCGTCATCAAGGCGGTGGTGCAGATCGTCATGGCCGAAAGGGTTTCAGACGAGATCGCCTACGACCGGCTGCGCCGCGAAGCCATGCGCGCGCGAATGAGCGTCGAGGCCTTTGCCGAGATGCTGGTCCAGAAATGGACCGGCGAGGAAGACCCCGAGACGCCGCTTCGGCAGCGGATCGGGGAGTAGCGAAGGGCGCGGCAGGAGCATCCGCGCGGGCCGACGGGCCCAACAGCTCGAACGATACCGGCCAGGGCCCGCATGACGCGCATCCCCGCCGGCCCTTCAACACGGGAGCATCTGATGCAGACCAGAGCCAAGGGCGTCCTCGCGGCGCTAGGGACACTATTGCTCGTTTCCGGGGCGGCCATCGCCGCCGAGCCGATCAAGCTCGGCGTGCTCGAGGACCAGTCGGGCGACTTCGCCGTCGCCACGATCGGCAAGGTGCACGGGATCGAGCTCGCGACCGAAGAGATCAACAAGGCCGGCGGCATCGCCGGCCGGCCGCTGGAGCTCGTCACCTACGACACCCAGTCCGACAACACGCGCTACCAGGAATTCATGCGCCGCGTCCTGCAACGCGACAAGGTCGACGTCGTCTTCGCCGGCTTCTCCTCCGCCTCGCGCGAGGCCTACCGGCCGATCGTCAACCAGTTCGACGGCTTCGCCTTCTACAACAACCAGTACGAGGGCGGCGTCTGCGACGCCAACATGGTCGTCACCGGCGCGGTGCCCGAGCAGCAGTTCTCGACGCTCATCCCGTGGATGATGGAAAAGTACGGCAAGAACGTCTACACGATCGCCGCCGACTACAATTTCGGCCAGATCTCCGCCGAATGGGTCCGCAATATCGTCAAGGAGAACGGCGGCACCATGGTCGGCGAGGAGTTCATCCCGCTCGGCGTCTCGCAGTTCTCGCAGACCATCCAGAACATCCAGGCCAAGAAGCCCGACGTCCTCGTCACGCTTCTCGTCGGCACCGCCCAGGCCTCGTATTACGAGCAGGCGGCTTCCGCCAACGTGAAGGTGCCGATGGCCTCCTCGGTCAATGTCGGCCAGGGCTACGAGCACAAGCGCTTCAAGCCGCCGTCGCTCGCCAACATGTACGTCACCACCAACTACATCGAGGAAGTCGACACCCCGGCGTCGAAAGCCTTCCTCGAGAAGTGGCACGCCAAGTTCCCGGACGAGCCCTACGTCAACCAGGAGGCCGAGAACTCTTACCTTGCCGTCTATCTCTACAAGCAGATGGTCGAGCGGGCGGAAGGCTCGACCAAGCGCGACGACCTGCGCGCGGTGATCGCCAAGGGCGACGTCTGCATGGACGCGCCGGAGGGCAAGGTCTGCATCGACCCGAAGAGCCAGCACATGTCGCACACGATCTACCTCGCCAAGGTCGGCGACGATCACTCGATCACCTTCCCGAAGGTCTGGCAGGACATCAAGCCCTACTGGCTGGGCGAGGCCGGCTGCGACCTGACCAAGAACGATCCGAGCGAGCAGTACACCCCGTCGAGCCCCCCGCCGGCCGCCAACTGACCTGAACGCCCTCGGCCATTCTTCTCCCCTCCGGGGAGAAGGTGCCCCGAAGGGGCGAATGAGGGGGCTGCAGCCTCTGGCCAACCCTGCAAGGGCGCTGCCCCCTCATCCCGCTGCCGCGACCTTCTCCCCGGCGGGGAGAAGAAAGCAGCGTCTCTATCCCCGCCTCTCCTTGAGACATCGGATCGAAACAGCATGGACGTCCTCCACGACGCCTTTACCTTTCTCTACCAGGCGGGCGACGCGATCGCCTTCCTCGTCCTTGCCGGCTGCGGCCTTGCCGTGATCTTCGGCATGATGGGCGTCATCAACCTCGCGCATGGCGAGTTCATCCTCTGCGGCGCCTACGTCTCGGCCACCGCAACGCGGATGGGCCTGCCGCTGCCGCTGTCGATCCTCGTCGGGGCTGTTGTCGCCGGCCTCGTCGGCATGATCCTCGAACGGTTGATCATCCGCCATCTCTACGACCGGCCGCTCGACACCATCGTCGCCACCTGGGGCGTCTCGATGATCGCGACGCAAGGCACGCTGATCCTCTTGGGCTCGACCATGCAGGGCACCGGCACGCCGCTCGGCAGCTTCACCCTCGGCAGCTATTCCTACTCGTCCTACCGCATCGTCCTGATGCTGGCGGCGGCGGCGACGCTCGCCGGCCTCTACCTCGTCTTCACCCGCACCCGTTTCGGGATTCTCGCCCGCGCTACCATTCAGGTGCCGGAGATCGCCGAGGCGCTCGGCGTCAACACGCGGCTGATCTACAGCCTGACTTTCGGCCTAGGGGCCGCGCTCGCCGGCCTCTGCGGCGGGCTCTACGCGCCGACCATGACGCTGGTGCCGACCATGGGCGCATCCTTCGTGGTCGAGGCCTTCGTCACCGTCGTCGTCGGCGGCGCCGACATCTTCCTCGGCACCGCGCCGGCCGCCGCCATCCTCGGCATCATCAAGGCGGCGCTCACCTCGTGGAAGGGGCAGCTGTTCGGCCAGATTGGCCTCCTCGTCGCCGTCATCGTCGTCATCCGCATCCTGCCGCGCGGCCTGTCCGGCTGGATCCTGAAAGAGAGAGCCTGATGGCCCGCAACACCTCCCGCCTCGGAGCGTTCGCCGCGCGCTTCGAAGGCCCGCAGACCTTCGGCAAGGGACCGAAATTCTGGTCCGGCTTCGCCATTGTCCTCGCGCTCGCCGCCGCCTATCCGCTGTTTGCGGACGGCTACGACGTCGGCAACAACGTCTACTTCTTCAACTGGTGCTTCATGGCGCTTGGCCTGTCGCTGATCTGGGGCTATGGCGGCGCGCTCTCCTTCGGGCAGACGGCCTTCTTCGGCGTCGCCGGCTATTCCTACGGCATCCTCGCGATCAACCTCGGCGACGCCTACGGCCTGACGCTGTTCTCGCTCGTTGCTGCGGTCGCGATCTCGGCGCTGTTTGCCGCGGTCCTCGGCTACTTCCTGTTCTTCGGGCGGATCAGCGGCGTCTTCCTCGGCATTGTCACCTTGTCCGTCACCTTGGTGCTCGAGCGCTTCATGTCGCAGACCGCCGGGCCGGAGTGGAAGGTCGGAACCGCCCGCCTGAACGGCTTCAACGGCATGGGCGGCATGTCGCCCCTCACCATTCCCTGGCCGGGCGGCGACATCGTGCTCTTCCCCGACGTCGCGCTCTACTACGTGACGCTCGCCTTGCTGGTGATCGCCTATCTCGCGCTGCGCATGCTGGTGAACTCGCGCTTCGGCAACGTCCTCGTCGCCATCCGCGAGAACCCGCAGCGGGCGGAAATGCTCGGCTACGACATCCGCAAATACCAGCTTGGCGCCTTCGTCATCGGCTCCGGCCTCGCCGGCCTCTCGGGCGTCCTCTACACCGCCTGGGGTCAGTACATCACGCCGTCCTCGATGGGCATGACCGCCGCCGCCCTGCCGATCGTCTGGGTCGCCGTCGGCGGCCGCAGCGACCTCACCGCGACGCTCCTCGGCACGCTGGTGGTGCTCGCCGGCTTTCAAGCGCTGACGATCTACGGCAGCCAGTACGCGCTGGTCGTCATGGGGTTGTTGCTGGTGATCACCGTCCTCGTCGCCCCGCGCGGCATCGTCCTCGGCCTCGGCGCCCTTGTCGGTCGCGCCTTCCGCCGCAAGCCGAGCGGGGAGCCCGCCTGATGCCGATCCTTGAGACCCGCGCCCTCAACAAATGGTTCGGCGGCCTGCACGTCACCGGCGGCGTCGACTTCGCCCTCGAGCCCGGCGAGATCCACTGCCTGATCGGCCCGAACGGCGCCGGCAAGTCGACGCTGTTCAAGCTGATCCTCGGCGAGCACCTGCCGACCTCCGGCAGCATCCTCTACCGCGATGAGGACATCACCAGGAAGAAGCCGTTCGAGCGGATCCGCCGCGGCATCTCGGTGAAGTTCCAGGTGCCCGGCATCTTCAAGGCGCTGAGCGTCCGGCAGAATCTCGTCATCGCCCTGCAGCACCATCTCGCCAAAGCCGATCTTGCGGACGAGATCGACCGGCTGCTCGGTTTCCTCAAACTCACCGACGCCGCCACGCAGCTCGCCGGCAATCTCAGCCACGGGCAGAAGCAATGGCTGGAGATCGGCATGGCGATCAGCCTGAAGCCGCAGCTCCTGCTCCTCGACGAGCCGACCGCCGGCATGACGCCCGACGAGACCTTCGCCACCGGCGAGATGGTCCAAGCGCTGAACCGCGACGGCGTCACCATCCTCGCCGTCGAGCACGACATGACCTTCGTCCGGCAGATCGCAGAGAAGGTCACGGTCCTGCATTTCGGCAAGATTTTCGCGCAAGGGTCGATCGACGAGATCGTCGCCGACGACCGGGTGGCCGCGATCTATCTGGGGCAGTCCGATGCGTAGCGAGATCCTCATCAACACCGTCGGCCTCTGGTCCGGCTATGGCGGCAAGCCGGTGCTGCAGGGCGTCGACATGCAGGTGGCGGCGGGCGAGATCGTCGCCGTGATCGGTCGCAACGGCGTCGGCAAGTCGACGCTGATGAAGAGCCTGATCGGCCTCTTGCCGGCCGACAAGGGCTCGGTGGTCTTCGGCGGCACCGCGATCGACGACATGGCGGCGCACAAGCGCGCCCGGCTCGGCATTGGCTACGTGCCGCAGGGCCGCGACGTGTTCCCGCGCATGAGCGTCCTCGAAAACCTCGAGGTCGGCCTGTCGATCTCGGGTAAGGCGGCGCCGGCGGGACGACTGGACGAGATCTTCGGCTATTTCCCGATCCTTGCCGAACGGCGCGACCAGCGGGCCGGCACGCTGTCGGGCGGCCAGCAGCAGCAGCTGGCGATCGGCCGGGTGCTGATGGGTGGTCCCTCGCTGATCCTGCTCGACGAGCCCTCGGAGGGCATCCAGCCCAATATCGTCCAGGACATCGCGCGGATCATGGTCGAGCTCAACCGCAAGACCGGCATCTCGATCGTCTTCGTCGAGCAGAACATCGACATGATCCGCGCCATGGCGCAGCGCTGCTACGTCATGGACAAGGGGCGGATCACCACGGAAATTCCGCCGGAGACGCTGGAGGACCGCGACGCGGTCCGGCGTTTCCTGGCGGTCTGAGACCTGCAAGGGCGAAGACCTTTCGGGCGAAACAGCGGGGCCGCGAAGGTCCCAACCGCCGGCAAAGCCGGGGATCAAAGAGGAGAGAACCATGAGCTGGTTGGAACAATCGATCATGGCCCGCCGCGGCGTCGCCGGGGGAAGGGCGGAGACGACGCACGCGATCACCGAGGCGAGCCAGGGCAAGTACCACTACGTCTACGGCGCCTTCGTCGAGCCGGTGCTGCGGGTCGACCCCGGCGCCGTCGTCTCGGCCGAGACGCACGACGCCTTCGAGGGTGCGATCAAGCACGAGACCGACAAGCCGAGCGAAATCCTGAACTTCCCCTTCCTCAACCCGCAGAACGGTCCGATCTGGGTCAATGGCGCGGAGAAGGGCGACACGCTTGCCGTCTACATCGAGAGCATCGTCCCCCGCGGCGAGCAGCCGCGCGGCACCACGGTGATCATGCCCGAATTCGGCGGCCTGGTGCCGACGCACGACACCGCGATGCTGACCGCGCCGCTGCCGGAGCGGGTGAAGAAAGTGCATGTCGACGCCGAGACCGGGGTCAAGTGGAACGACCGCATTACGCTGCCCTACGAGCCGTTCATCGGTACCATCGGCACGGCGCCGGAGATCGAGGCCATCTCCTCGCTCGTCCCCGACTATTACGGCGGCAACATGGATCTTCCGGACATCGGCCCGGGCGCGGTGATCTATCTCCCCGTCAACACCAAGGGCGCCTATCTCTACCTCGGCGACTGCCATGCCGCGCAGGGCGACGGCGAGCTCTGCGGCGTCGCCATCGAGCACCCGACGGTGACCACCATCCGCATCGACCTGATCAAGGGCTGGACGATCAAGACGCCGCGGCTGGAGAACGAGAAGTTCTACATGACCATCGGCTCGTCCCGGCCGATGGAGGATGCGACCCGCCAGGCCTATCGCGAGCTGATCCGATGGATGGCGGCCGATTTCGGCTTTGACGAGATCGACGCCTACATGCTCCTCACCCAGTGCGGCCGCGTCCGGCTCGGCAACATGGTCGACCCGAAATACACCGTCGGCGCTTCGCTGCTGAAGACCATCGCCGGCAGCCCGGCCTGATCCCACGCCGGCTCCGGGGGGGCGTGCCTCCCCCCGGAGCCGAAAGGCAGCAGTGTCCTCGCGCCAGCGGATGCCCGCCGGCCCGCCGATTTTCGTCTGCCCCGAATCCTCCCATGTCCACTCGTCCGGCAGGCCAAGCCGCCGGCGCCGCCGGAGTGCGCCCATGACCTTTCCCGCCTACACCGCCGCCGCCGTGCAGTTCGAGCCGACGCTCGGCGCGAAGGCCGCCAACATCGACGGCCTGCTCGCGCTCGTCGAGGAGGCCGCGGGCAAGGGCGCAAAGCTCATCGTCACGCCCGAGATGGGCACCACCGGCTATTGCTGGTTCGACCGGGCCGAGGTGAAGCCGCAGGTCGAGCCGATCCCCGGCCCGACGACGGACCGCTTCGCCGCGGTCGCCAAGCGCCTCGGCGTCCACATCGTCATCGGCATGCCGGAGGTCGATCCTTTGAGCGACCTCTACTACAACTCGGCCGTGCTGATCGGCCCGGCCGGTGTGATCGGCACCCATCGCAAGACGCATCCCTATATCTCCGAGCCGAAATGGGCGGCCTCCGGCGATCTCGGCCACCAGGTGTTCGACACCCCGCTCGGCCGGATCGCGCTCCTCATCTGCATGGACATCCACTTCGTCGAGACCGCGCGGCTGACCGCGCTCGGCGGCGCCGACGTGATCTGCCACATCTCCAACTGGCTCGCCGAGCGGACCCCGGCACCCTACTGGATCAGCCGCGCCTTCGAGAACGGCTGCCACCTCGTCGAGAGCAACCGCTGGGGGCTGGAGCGCGGCGTGCAGTTCTCGGGCGGCTCCTGCGTGATCGCGCCGGACGCCGAGATCCTGGCCTCGATCGACACCGGCGACGGCCTCGCGCTCGCGACCATCGACCCCGCGCATCCCGGCATCGGCAAGGTGTTCGGCGAGGCGGTCTTCGCGCAGCGCCGGCCGGCGCTCTACATGGAGCTGATGACCAACACGTTCAGCTGGAACCCCGGCGACTTCTTCGGCCTCTACGGCGAGAAGCCGCTGTCGGCCGGGCGCGTGGCGACGGTAGCGGCCGGACAGTTCGCGCCGACCGGCGATGCCGAGGTCAACCTCGCACGCATCGCCACCCTCCTCGACGAGGCGAAGGCGTCCGGCGCCGAGCTCTTGGTGCTGCCGGAGCGCTGCCTGACCGGGCTTGGCGATCCCGAGGCGACCGCGGTGCCATTGGATGGGCCGGTAGTCTCGGCCTTCCTCGACTGCGTGGCGGCCCGCGGCCTGCATGTGGTCGCGGGGCTCGCCGAGCGGGACGGGCAGGCTCTGTTCAACACGGCCGTCGTCGCCGGGCCGGAGGGCCTCGTTGGCCGCTACCGCCAGACGCATCTCACGTCCGCCGACCGTGCCTGGGCGACGGCGGGCGACGATTTCGCCGTGTTCGACCTGCCTTTGGGCCGGCTCGGTCTGCTCATCGGCCACGACGCCGCCTTCCCGGAGGCGGGCCGGGTGCTCGCCCTGCGCGGCTGCGACGTCATCGCCTGTCCCGCGGCGATCAAGGCGCGGTTCCACTTCGGCCATGGCGGCACCGCCAGCGCGCAGCCGGCGCCGATCCCAACCGGCGCCGATCCGCTGCACTGGCACCATTTCCGGGTGCGGGCGGGCGAGAACAACTGCTACTTCGCCTTCGCCAATGTCGAGGATGTCGGCGCCGGCTATCCCGGCCTCAGCGGCGTCTTCGGCCCCGACAGCTTCGCCTTCCCCCGCAGCGAGACCGTCGTGTCCGGCAACAGCCAGACGGGGGTCGCAGGAAACAGCCAACTGGCTGTTGCTGAGATAGACACCTCGACCCTTGGCGGGACCTACCCGACCAATGTCGTGCGCCGGAAAGACCTCGTCCTGATGCGCCAGCCTCATCATTATAGAGAGCTTATCGCGCGTTAAGGACGGCCCTTCGAGCCATCCAAAAAGTCCAGAAGGATCGCGTTCACCGCGTCCGGCCGCTCCTCTTGCGGAAGGTAGCCGCACTTGGCGATCGGCTCGGTTTTCAGGTAACCGCCATTGCTGTGCAGATGGCCGGTCTTGCCGCCGGAGGCGAACTCCTCAGAGCACCTTGGTCGGGCTGTCGATCTTCACGTGATGGTCCTCGTGGTCCTGGCGCACGTCTTCCGCTGCCGCCAAAAGTCCACGAGCGTGCCGCGCATTGCGCCGTGCTGCTTGGAGCCCGTGCGTAGGTCGCGATGTCATCGGTGGCGTACCTGCGGGCCGTAGGTCCAGCCGGCGAGGTGATGCGGAGCCAGTCCTCCTCGCACCCGGTAATCAGTTGCTTGGGAAGGTCGCGGACGGCGATCCTTCGCTGAAATGGGCGACCAGGCGCTCGGCGACTGCTGCCGGAGCCTCCCGCTGCGGGAAATGGCCGACGCCGGGAAGGACGATCATGTCGAACGGTCCGGTGAACTTCTCTGGCACGCTTTTGCTGGCGGACGGCGGGTTCACGTCGTCGACCTCGCCCTGGAAGTAGAGCGTCGGCAGCGACAGGGTCTTCGTCCCCCTCACCTTGTCTTCCAGCCATTGGCTGCGCGGGTCGGGCGCGGCCTCGTCCCAACGCGAGCGGTAGCTGTGAAGGGTGACCTCCGCCCAATCGGGGTTCTCGAACGAGCGCGCCACCGTCTCGAAGGTCGCCTCGTTGAACCAGCCGGCCGGCGACCAGTTCACCCAATGGATATGGGCAAAGCCCTTGCGGTCCTGGCGGACGGCCTCGGCACCGCGCTCGGTCGCCATGAACCAGTGATACCACTGCCGCTGCGCCTGCTCGAAGGGCGGCGTCGGCATGCCGCCGAGGCGCGGCGGCGTCGAGAGGAGCGCCAGGCGGCCGACGCGCTCGGACCAGCCGACCGCCAGCGCCTCGGCAATGTTGGAGCCCCAGTCATGGCCCGCAACCGAAAAATCCACGATGCCCAGCGCATCCATCAGCGCAATCGCATCCAGCGCGAGCATGGCGCTGTTCGCGGTTCGCGGGGCCGCGGCGTTGCGAAAGCGCGTGTCGCCGAACCCCCGCAAGGTCGGAACGATGGTCCGCAGACCCGCGGCCTCGAGAGCCGGGATGACCTCATCCCATGTCGAGGCGTCATCCGGCCAGCCGTGCAGAAGAAGGACGGCAGGCGCCTCGGGATCGCCTGCCTCCACGTAGGAGATGTCGAGATCATCTGTGGTGATGTGGGGCATGTCACGGACTCGCAGCGAGAGGAGAGAATTGAAACGGTGCGACGATCCGGTCTGCGGGACGGATCGATGCGGTAAGAGCTGCTGACGATGGTGGGAACAGGGCTGGCTGACACCAACCTTTTCGCGGCCCTCGGGCCTCGCATCATTTTAGCGCCAGCTGGCCATCCGCTGCGGAACGATGGCTCCGAGCCCCTGGGCAGCTTTGCAGTTGCGATGGCGTAACGATCGAGGCGATATAAATCGTGCCAGCCGTTTCGCTTGGCTGAACGATGATCCGGCATATGACGCCCATGCCAATCGCACGGTTTTGGCCGCTCTCACTGTCGAGACCGCCATCCTGCCAACAGCCAAACCGCTCCGAGCCCGGTCACAAATCCTATGTCAGGTACCTCTTTAATTACCTAAACAGCGAAGCTTGCTTCGCCAGTTCCCGGGCGAGGGGCTCGAACACATCACGCCCCGTTGACTGTCCCGATGCGAAATTTGCCAGTTGCAGGAGGCCGTTCGGGCAGTAGCGCTCGTCGTCCCAGCCGGGGTGGTCAAGCACGGGATAGAGGCAGATGCCCTCGACCGGTACGCCGGCGCGCATCGCCGCCCGCACCTCGGCGCAGATATAGGCGAGCCATTCCGGCCGGCGACTTCCCTCGATGCCGGTCTCGGCGACGAAGATCGGCCGGCCGTAGCGCGCGAAGGTCTCGATGAGGATGCGGCGGAAGGGCTTGTAGAGGGCGTGGCCGACATCGATCGGCGGGCCGCCATGGATCCACTGGTTGTTCGAGTAGTAGTTGACGCCGACGATGTCGAGCAGCGCCGGCCGTCCGCCGATCTGCGGCCAGGCGTGGCCGGCGAGCATGTCCCAGGCCTGGAACTGCGCCTGGCGGTGGCCCTCGGCGGCAGGGGCGTCATATGGCCGGCCGGGATCGCAGATGACGTTGATCACGGGGTCGGCATGGACGAAGCGTGCCGTCGGCACGACGGCGAGGATCGCTTCCATCGCGGCGATCGAGGCGCGGGCAAGCTGCACCTTCAGCTCATGGCCGCGGCCGCGCGCGAAGGGGTTGAGGTAGGACGCGTCGCCGCCGCCCCAGGCGAAGAAGGAAATCTCGTTGACCGGGGCGAAGAACGGCACGCCGTCGGTCTCGGCAGCGATGACCTTCGCGGCCGCGGCGGCGAACGCGGCAAAACGCGGCGGGAAGTCCGGGCCCCAGATGTCGAGATCGTCCGGCCAGCCATAGTGCAGGATGTCCCAGATCACCTGCATGCCGGTGGCGCGGCTGGCGGCGAGTTGGGCGCGCAGGCTCGCGAAATCGTAGGTGCCTGGCACCGTCTCGATGAGGTGCCAGCGCAGCCCGTCGCGTACGGTCAGGATGCCGTGTCGCTGCAGCAAGCGGAAATCGCTCTCCGCCTCCGCGTCGTGGCGGGTGGCGGCGATCATGTCGAGCCGGCGACGGTCGTGCGCACGGCGGTGTGTCGAGGACTCGAAGCCCCCGTGAAAGAAGCTTTGGAAGAGCGTTGGCGCGACGGCCTCGGCATGGCGCTCGGCCAGCACCTCGCTGAACAGTGCCTGCCATTGCTGCACCACGACGGCGGTCGCGTAGGTCTCCTCAACCTTTGCCCGCAATCCCTGGCCGAGCCGACTGCGGAGGTCGGCATCGCCGAGAAGGCGCAGCACGCTGGCAGCGACGGCGGCGGGGTCTTCGTGCGGCACGAACAGGCCAGTCTCGCCGTCCGTCACCTGCTGCAGCGTGCCGTTATCGGCGGTGACGACGACCGGCAGACCGGCGGCGCCGGCCTCGGCAACGACATGCGGCATCCCTTCGCCGCGCGACAGCCAGACGAAGACATCTAGCGCGGACAGCAGCTGCGGAATATCCGGGCGATCGCCGAGAAAGCGCAGCGCCGTGCCGAGGCCTGCCGCGGCTGCACGGGCCTTCAGCGTCTGGGCATAGTCGGGCATGAAGGCGTCTGGCCCGCCGATGACGAGAAATCGGGCGTCCGGGCGCGCCTTCAGCACCAGCGCCGCGGCGTCGATGAAGTCCTCGACGCGCTTCTTCGGATCGAGCCGACCGACCCAGCCGACCAGCGGCACGCCCTCAGCGATGCCGAGCGCCTGTCGCGTCGGTGCGCGGGCTGACCTATCGAAGGCGGCGAGGTCGACCATTGACGGAATTTCGAGCGCGTGTTCCTCCCGCCCGGGCATGCGGCCGGCCGCGGCGTCGCGGATTGAGCGGCAGACCCCGACATAGCGCGCCGTCAGGTGTTTTGGCCCACCCAGCGCCTCGGAAACGAGGCCGCCATGCTCGATCAACGGCGGCCGGAGGTGCAGTCGCTCCAGCGCCGGATAGATGTCGGCGACGTTCTGGCAGGAAACGGCGATGTCGTAGCCGGGAATTTTGCCGGCGAGGTAGGACACCGTGTCCTCGAACGAGAGCGTGTAGGGCGTGCGGTCGACGTCGATGCCGAGCGCCTCAAGCTGGGCATGCGTCTGCTCCGGCATGTTCGGCATGCGAAAGCAGGCAACGACGTCGATCTGGGTGTGGCGGCGGTCGAGATGCTCGGCCAGGAGCCGGACCTCGGTCTCCTCGCCGCCCACCACCAGCCAGGCGAAGACGAAGAGGATGCGGATCGGCGCCGCCTCTTCGTCCATGACGGCGATCGACATCAGTCCTGCACCTTGAAGACGATCTGCAGGAAGTCCGGCCGCTCGTCGACGAGATGCTTCAGGAAGCGCGGCGCGTCGTCGAACGGCACGACCTGGGTGATCATCTCGGCGACGATATCGCTGCCGCGCTCCTGCAGGAGGCCGATCGTCTCGGCGGCAAGGCGGCGGCGGTTCCAGGCGAAACCGAGGCCGCGTGGCACACGGTTGATCTGGGCGCAACGGATGGCGAGGCCGTTGTGGTGGAACTCCTCGCCGAGCCGCACCGCTTCGGCGCCGCCCTGGTAGAAGGCGAGGTCGATGACCGTGCCTTGCGGCCGCAACGCCTGCAGGGCCGCGTGGAGGCTCCGCGCATCGGCGCGCGTCTGGAAGACGACGTCGGCGCCACGGTCGCCGCCACCATGGTGCCAGTTGGCCTTTGCATGGTTCCAGGCCTGGGCCTCGTCCATGGCGGTAAAGCCAAGCGCCTCGGCCTTCGCGCGGCGGAACGGCGACGGGTCGGCGATCACCACCTCGGTTGCCCCGGCCCGCGCGGCGAACAGAGCGGTGAGAAGTCCGACGACGCCGGCCCCGATGACCAGCGCCGGCCGGCCGGTCAGGCTCTCGCCGAGACGGGTGACGTTGGCGCCGCCGAGCTCGGCGTCGGCATGCAGGATGCCGTTCGCCGCGATCGGGCCCATCTGCGCGACGTAGATCCCGAGGATCGGGTCGATGTCGCCGGGCACCGGGATCAGCACCTCGTGGAACGGGTCGGCGGTATGGCCGGACTTATGGCCATAGGCCGAGGCGACAGTGCCCCCGACGGGAAAGGCCGGCTGCCGGCTCTCGCAGACGCGCGCGACCTCCATGTAGCCGAGGAACGGCACCGGAAAATGCTGGCCTGCCTCGCCCGGTACGAATACGCCGCGGCCGCCGTCCCAGCGCGAGTGCAGGTAGGGATTGGTGTTCTTATAGAAGGTCAGCTCGGTGCCGGCGGAAAAGCCGGTGTAGAGCGTTTCGAGCCGCACCTGCGCCTCGTTGGGCGGGCCCTCGTCATAGCCGAAGAAGTAAGCCTCGCCCGGCCGCTCGACACCCAGCGAGCGCACTTCCCGGTGGCCGTGGCGCGCCTCCGGCGCCGGCCGTGGCTGGTGCTGCAGCGGGGCGTAGGTCATCGCGGGAGTGCCGCTCGGCGACAGCTTGACCGGCGCGCCCGTCCGGGCTGATTCGACGACGGCAAGCGCCAGCCGGTGCGAGCGCAGCGCCTCGGCATAGGGCGAGCGGATGCGGTTCTCGCCGCCCTTCACGGCATCGATGAAGTCGCGGTCCTCGCGCCAGACCGGATCGCCGTCGGCGCCGCGCACCGGACGGCCGCGGCCGGTGTCGACCATGATGTCGCGGTCGGTCAGCTCGATGGCGAGCTTGTCGGCGAAGATGTGCAGGCCGACACGGTGGCTCCAGCCGAGGAGACACGTGGAGGAGAGGTTCGCGACGACTCCGGAGGCGAAGGTGAGGTTCGCCGTGGTGACCGTCGCCACGTCGAGGCCCGGAAACTCCGGCCGGTCGATCTGGCTGGCGCGGCCATAGACCTCCTCGACTTCGCCGACGAGAAAGCGGGCGAGATCTAGGAGATGCGTCGCCTGCTCGATCATCTGCCCGCCCGAGCGGTCCTCGTGCCACCACCATTGCGGCGGCGGCGTGGAATCCAGCCAGTAGCCGGAGAGCAGCTGCGCCGGGTTGTGAGCCAGCAAGCCCCGCGCTTCGTCGACGGTGTCGAGATAGCGCCAGTGATAGCCGACGGCGGTGACGAGACCCTTTTCCGCGACGGCCGCAGCGATCTCCTCGGCGGTCGCAAGGTCGAGCGAAACAGGCTTCTCGACGAAGAACGGCAAGCCGCGGGCAATCGCCGCCCGCTCCGGCGCGCCGTGCGCGAAGGGCGGAATGCAGATGAACAGCGCGTCGAGCTCGACGGCCGCCAGCATCGCATCGTGGTCGGCAAAGGCTTTGGCGCCGAAACGCGCTGCAGTTTCCGTTGCGCGGGCAAGGTCCGTGTCGGCGAAGGCGACGACGGCGACGTCGTCAAAGCTTTCGAGCACACCGAGATGGCGGTGGGCGATGCCGCCGGCGCCGATAAAGCCAATTCTGATGGGGGGCATGGAAGCGTCCTGGTCAGGGGTCGATAAGGTGTCGCGGTAAAGGCGGCGGGTGGCATCTGCCATCGCCGAAGCCTGGAACTCGCGGCGGAAACGCGCCTCTCCGGCAATTCCGGCGGCCTGTGCCGTAGCGCCATCGGACAGCGCGCCGACGATCGCCGCGGCCAGCGCCGGGCCGTCGCCCGGCGGCACCAGCCAGCCGGTGACGCCGTCCTCCACCGCTTCGGCGGTGCCGCCGATCGCCGTGCCCACCACTGGTACGCCGGCGGCCATCGCCTCCAGCACCACCAGCGGCAGGCCCTCGAAGAACGAGGGCAGCACGAACAGATCGGCGGCGGCAAGGAGATCGCCGACATCGCCGCGCTGCCCCAGCAGCCGGACCGCGCCGGAGAGCCCGAGGCGGGCAATGTCGGCCTCGATCGCCGGCTGCAACGGCCCGGTGCCGGCCAGCAGCAGGATGACGTCCGGATGCGCCGCGCGGATCGCTGGCAGCGCCGAGATCAGGACGTCATGGCCCTTCTGTTCGGTAAAGCGTGCGACGGTCAGCAGAACGGGCGCGTCGTCGGAGATGCCGAGCGCGATGCGCGTCTCGCGCCGGCCGCGCACGGCCTTCCTTGGCTCGACCCCGTTGGGAATGGTCGCCAGGCGATCGTCGGAAAGGCCGGCGATGCGGAAACTGTCGGCTGCCGCCTGCGAGACACAGACAAGCCGGTCGACCAGCGCCAGACCCTCGGCGTGCGTTCTCGCCTGACCGGGGTCGGTGATGACGTAAGGCAGGTGTTCGGTGCGCAAAACCGTCCGCACGCCCGCATCGCGGCCGATCCGGGCGAGCAGATGCCCTTCCCAGCCGATGCCGGCATGGATGTGCAGAATGTCGATGCGGGCTCGCTGCAGCCAGCGCGTGAAATCGGCGGGATCGTTGATGGCCCGCGCCGTAAGGTCCCTGGAGGCTGCTGCATCTAGCAGGCCCGATGCAGCGTCTGCGGCGATCAACACCTCCATCTCGCCCGATAGCTCGCCGGCGAGAAGCAGCATGTGCGCGCCGACGCCCGAGGGTTCGAGGCTGTCGGTCGCCAGGCAGACGCGCAGGCGCCTGCGTGCAGCATCGTCCGGCATCAAGCTGTCGGACTGGCAGCGGCACCTGCGCTGACGGGAGCACCCGCCCGCTGTGCGGTCATCCGGCGGTAGGTGGCGAGAGCCTGACCGACGACCTGGTCCATGTTGTAGTAACGGTAGGTGGCCAGGCGCCCGACGAAGCTGACGTCCGGCCGCGACTCAGCCAAGGCCTCGTACTGCCGGTAGATCGCCTGGTTCTCGGCACGCGGGACGGGATAGTAGGGATCGCCCTCGTCACACGGAAATTCGTAGGTCAGGCTGGTCTTCGGATGGATCTGGCCGGTGAGGTGCTTGTACTCAGTGATCCGCGTATAGGGCACTTCCTCGGAGGGATAGTTAACGACGCCGACCGGTTGGAAGCGCTCGCTGTCGTGGGTTTCATGACGGAAGGCCAAGCAACGATAAGGCAGCTTGCCAAAACGGTAGTCGAAAAACTCATCGATTGGGCCCGTGAAGACCGTATGCTCTGCCGCAACATCGCCGAGATCGCGGAAGTCGACGGATGTCTCGACCGTGATGCCCGGATGATCGAGCATCCGCTTGAACATGGCCGTGTAGCCTCTGGCCGGCATGGCCTGAAAACTGTCCTGGAAATAGCGGTCGTCGGTGCTGGTCCGGGTCGGCACGCGCGCGGTGACCGACTTGTCGAGCTCCGAGGGGTCGAGGCCCCACTGCTTGCGGGTATAGCCGCGGAAGAAGGTCTCGTAGAGCTCACGCCCGACTGCGGCGACGACGACATCCTCGGACGTGCGGACGGTCTCGACCGTCTCGGCGCGCGCCGCCAGGAAAGCCGCCGCGGCGCTCTCGTCGGCGAGGTCGAGGCCGTAGAGGAGGTTCAAGGTCGTGCGGTTGATCGGCATCGGCAGGAGTTTGTCGCCGACGCGCGCCAGCACGCGGTGCTCGTAAGGACGCCAAGCCGTAAAGCGCGAGAGGTAGTCGACCACCTGCTGGCTGTTGGTGTGGAAGATATGCGGACCGTAGCGGTGCACCAGCACGCCCGCCTCATCGAGATGATCATAGGCATTGCCGGCGATGTGATCGCGGCGATCGACGACCAGCACACGCTTGCCGGAGCCCGCGGCCAGCCGCTCGGCCAGCACTGCGCCGGCAAAACCTGCGCCGACGACCAGCACGTCGTAGCTCGGACGGCTCGTGGTGCGAACCGCCGGGGCGGCCGGACGCTCGTCATTGGCCGCGTCCGCCCGCGCCGCACGGGCACGCTGAACCGCCGCGCCGACGAGCCTGTCCATTGCGGCAAACGTGCAGTCCCAGGAGATGTCGGCAAGCACGGCATCGGCGGCATCCCGCCAGGTACCAGCCGGCGGCAAGGCGAGCGCCGCCTCGCAGCCGGCGATGAATTCAGCCGGCGAGTTCGCCACCGATACAGCGTCGAGCGCGCCGTAATGGCGCACGACGTCGGTGATCGCTGTTGAGACGACGGGAACGCCGCCAGCAAGATATTCCGGCGTCTTGGTCGGGCTGATGAAGCGGGTCGCCTCGTTGATCGCGAACGGCATCAGCGCGACATCCCAGCCGGCGAGGTAGGCTGGCAGTTCAGCATAGGAACGGTTGCCGAGCCAGTGGATGTTCGGTCGGCGCGGCAGGCTGGCGGGATCAATCTTGGCGATCGGGCCGATCATCACGATCGACCAGTCCGGCCGCGCCGTCGCAACAGCCTCGATCAGCGCCAGATCGATCCGCTCGTCGATGACGCCGAAGAAGCCGAGAACCGGGCCCGTAAATGCAGCCTGATCGGCCGGCACGATGGCACGGTTCTCGCGGGCAGTTCCGAAATGCGCCGCATCGACTGCCGAAGGGAACGCGTGGACCGAGGCGTGCAGATGGCGCTTTGCCTCGTAGAGGCTGTATCCGCCGGTGAAGACGACGTCAGCCCGGGCCAACAGATCGCGTTCTTGCTGCTGCAGCCGCGGATCGGCAAAGCGGAAGCCGGCGAGTTCGTCCATGCAGTCGTAGACGACGGCGGCCGACGGCAGCGTCCCGGCGAAGGCGAACATCATCGGCGTATAGAACCACAACACCGGCGGCGTGGTCATGCTGGTCTCAACGAGCATGTCCAGCAGTTGCCGCAGGCCGGCTTCGCGTTCCGCCTCGTTCCACCAATGCGGCAGCCGGGGCCGCAACGCGATGACGTTGTCGGCGGGGAACGGATGATATTCTAGATAGGGCAAGGGGTGGTCACACCCGATCGGCTCCTCGAAGAAGAAGACCCGCCGTCCCGCAGCAAAACGGCGCATAAGATGCTGTGGCCGCTGCAGGACAAAGTCCCAACGAAGATGGGAGAAGCATATAACCGGAGACTTGTCAGTAAACTTTGTATCGACAGCGCTGACGTCTACTAATCCGGAGTTATAGTGCGTAGGCTTCGACAAGGGGAAGTTCTCTCGTAAGCAGGTGAAACTGAACCGCAGGGGTGGAAGACGCGTTCCTGTACGAAAGCGTACGTAATCGGCTTATTGGCGTTGTGGTAAAAACGGCTGGAGGCGTTCGATTGTCCGAGGCCAGGTCCAGTGGTCGAGAACGGCCTGTCGCGGCGCGAACCTTGCAGTGTCCGCCAGCATCGCCGTGATGGCTTCGGCAAAGTCGCTGGCTTCAGCGACGCCTCCCGTCGTCGGCAGAATGAACTGTCGGCCACAGCTCAACTGGGCATTGGCGAGGACCGGCAGGCCCGCCAGCATGTACTCGGTGATGATCGCCGGCGCGCCGTCGTCGACGCCGCAGACGACCCCGATGCGAGCGCGGTTCATCAGCCGGTTGACCTCCTCGAAAGGCACGCCTGGCGGGCCGACGAAGTCGACATCGAGGCCGCTCTCCTCCGCGCGATGGCGGAGTTCGCCGGCCATCTCGCCGTAGCCGAAGACGCAGAGTGTGCGCAGCGAGCGCGGCAGCCGCTCCAGCGCGTCGAACAGGATGTCGTGCCGCTTGTAGGGCTGTGCCGCGGCGACATAGATGATGTCGTAGTCCTTCGGCAGGCCAAGCGGGCGAAACGTCAGCGGGTCGGCAAATTCCGGGCCGATCGGCATGATCGCCGTCGCCATGCCGGGATGACGCTCCTCGACTTCCTGGCTCTGCCATTCGGCACCGGTGAGGACGAGGTCGAAGAGCCCGCTGACCTCCGGCGGCACCCGCAGTGCCGGCGCGTCGATCGAGTTGTAGACCTTGAAGCTGTTGCCGCAGGCGCGGAGAATGTCGGCATCGACGCCGAGGCCGTAGACGCAGAGGATATGCGGCGCGCCATTGGCTTCGAGGAAGCCCAGCATGTCGCTGGAGCCGAAGGGTGCCGGTTCGCGGTCCAGCTGGAAACTGCGGCGTGACAGCAGCGAGCCGTCTCGGCGGAACCGGTCGCCGCCGTCGCTCCTCCGGTGGTGCCAGATTTCCGCGTAGTCGACGATGCCGGACTTGATGCAGGCCAGCGGCAACCGCTCGAGATAGCCGCCGATGACGTCGAGGTTTTCGCGCGCACGAGAAACCTCCTCGGCCGGCGCGAAAGCTTCTTCCTGATGGCTGCCGTCAGCACCCGTCGCAACCGACGCTTCAGAATTTCGGGGAGGGGTGTTGTCGACGAAATCGCTGATGACGACGATCGACGGCACCTTCGTCAGCGGCAGCGCCGTCATGCCTCCATCCGATGCAGCGCTCCAACTGTCTGCAAACGGCCGGCTACAGGGGTGCCAGCAGGGTCGTCCTCTCTGACAAAGCGCGAATAAATCATGCCAAGCGTTCTCCTCGGCACTGCAAGGAGGCGCCGGTCGGCAGTGTTCCGACGACCGGACTGTCCATTTACCTCGGGCGTTCACAAATCCGTGTTGTGGGCGCTGGAGCGTCGTGGAAAAGCTGAGACTCTCTCCGCTGAACTCGACCTGTTCTGACGAGAAGGCCCGTCAGTCGCCGCTCAAGCGCATCGGCACGGCTCGCTGCCTCAGGCGAACCGCAACCTTGTCCCGATGCCGGCCGTCCCAGCTTTCTGCAGGATCGCCGCGCCAAGGGCGATGTCGCTGAGCGACAGCCCGCGATGCCAGAACAGAATGGTCTCGTCGTCGCTTTCGCGTCCGGGTTTCAGGCTGGCGATGATCTGCCCGAGCTCGGCATGCAAAGTTTCCGCCGAGAGCTTGCCGGCCTCGACATGGGCGCGCAGCGATCCGAATTTGCCGCCCTTGCACTGGCCCCAGTCGTCGACCACGAGCTTCGACATGATGTCGGTCAGCGACAGCTCCACCGCGCTCATCGTGCCGTAGGGCACCACCAGTGCGCCCGGCTTGATCCATTCGGTGAGGAGCAAGGGTTCCGGCACGGGTAAACGGGACGCCTCGACGACGATGTCCGCGCCTTCGATGCAGCTCCGCCAGTCCGTGGTCACGATAACGGGCTTGCCGAGATCGCGCTCGAGCTTGGCGGCAAACGCCTCGCGGCTTTCCGGGCGGCGGGAATGGATGCGGATCTCGTCGAAGTCGAACTCGTGGTCGAGCAGCCGCACGTTCCAGTAGGCGGTACCGCGCGCGCCGATGTGCCCCAGCACCTTCGAGCCCTTGCGGGCGAGATGCCGCGCGCCGAGCGCAGTGACGGCGCCGGTGCGCATGTCGGTAATTGCGGTGGCATCGAGGATCGCCTTCGGCGCGCCGGTGCGGGGATCGAAGAGGTTGAGGACGCCGAACTCCGACGGCAGGTTCTGCTTGTAGTTGTCGACGAAGTCGCCGACGACCTTCACCCCGGCGAGGCCAAGCGGCGCGACGTAGCCGCGCAGCACGTTGAAGTGGCCATGAAAGGCTGGATCCGGCTCGAGGTGGACGCGCGGCTCGATCACCGTCTCGCCGCGCCCTTGCGCCCCGAGGCCTGCCTCCACGGCGGAGAGGATCTCCGCATCGGTCAGCTTCAAAGCCTCGATGTCGAGGGCGTTGAGGTAGTCGATGTAGATCGGATCGTGAGCGGTATCGGTCATGCGGGATGTCCTCGGGGGGAAGGCGGGGTGGGGAGGCCGAGGCGCTGGCGCAGACTGCCGCCGTCGGATTGCTCGGAGACGAGGCCGCGGCGGCGGAGTTCGGGCAGGACGAGCCGCACGAAATCCTCGAGGCCGCCGGGGAAGAACGGCGCCATCACGTTGAAGCCGTCGGCGGCGCCGGCCTCGAAACGCTCCTGCATCGCGTCGGCGATATCCTCGGGCGTGCCGATCACCTGCCAGTGGCCGCGCGCGCCGGCGAACTGGCGGGCAAGGTCGCGGATCGACAGGCCGTCGCGGCGGGCGAGATCGACCATCAGCTGCTGCCGGCTCTGAATGCCGGCATTGGCGGGCATGTCGGGCAGTGGTCCGTCGAGGGAGTGCTCCTGGAGATCGGGCAGGCTGAGATAGCTCGCCAGCAGCGCGACACCGACGGCATCGGGGATCAGTCGCTGCAGCGTGTCGTATTTCGCCCGGGCCGCCTCGCGTGTCTCGGCAACGTAAGGGCAGACGCCGGGCATGACGATGAGATCGGCATCCTGGCGGCCGAAACGCGGCAGGAGATCCTTCAAGGCGCGAAGGCCGTTGCGGGATTCGTCGAGGGTCTGTGCCGCGGTGAACACGACTTCCGCGGTGCGGGCGGCCAGCGCCCGCCCGGCCTCGGAGGCGCCGGCCTGGACGATCAGCGGCAGTTCGATTCCCCTGGCCGTCCAGTAGCCCATCGCCGCGTCGATGACGCTTTCCGCCCGGGCGTAGCGTTCGGCCGGGGGGCGCAGGCTAGAGCCGAAGTTGGCCGCCTCGAGTTCGCTCGCCGAGGTCACGAGGTTCCAGCCGCCGCGACCGCCGCTGACATGCTGCAGCGTGCCGAGCGAACGGGCGAGGGTGTCAGGCTCGTTGTAGCTGGTGGAGGCGGTCGAGACGAGGCCGATGCGGCGTGTCTGGGGCGCCAGCGCCGCCAGCAGGCTGAGTGGCTCGAACGTCGTCGACCGCGCCGCCTGCGAGGCGATCTCGGAATTGCGCTCGCGGATCGCCGCCGCGTCCTCGAGGAAGAGGAGGTCGAAGCCGGCATTTTCCGCCAGCCGCGCCATCGCGGCGAAATGCGGCAGATCGATCCCGGCACGGGCCTCCGCATCCGGATGCCGCCACGAGGCGATGTGGTGGCCACCGGCCATCAGGAAGGCGCCGAGCTTCATGCGGCGAACGGTCATCGGCGGCTCCCGGCAGGGGGCGTCCGCCGCTTGACCAAGCCGAGCCGGGCGCGGAGCGTCATCGCCTCATCAGTGCCGCCGAGCCTGTCGCTTGACGAGAGGAAGCTCCGTATAGAAGACGCCGATCCTTCCAGCAGCAGCCCGTCAGCCCCGCCGGACGGGGAGGGTGCGGGGCCTGCCTGTGCGATTGGCCAGACTTCGAGCAGGCGCACCGCCGCCCGGTCTCGTCCGGCCTCGGTCAGCTTGGCTTCGATCCTGGTGGCGTCGATCCCGTCCTGTCCGGTCCGGAAGACGATCACGTCGGCATGGCCTGTCGCGAGCCTCAGCGTTTTCGGGCAAGGCTCGATGACGACGAGCGGACTCCCCTGCGGCGAGGGGTTCACGTTGAGCGGTCCCCGGACGGAAAAGCGCGGCCCTTCATGACCGAGCACCTGCATCTTCGCCGGATCGAAGACCCGGCCTGCCGCCTTGTCGTAGGCGAAGGCGTCCGGCGCCCAGCTCTGCCAGAGAGCGGCGACCACGGTGAGATACTCCGCATCGTCTTCGGTCAGGCCCTGGACCGCCCAACCGGAGCGACCCGCGGCGAGGAGATCGAGCGAGGCGAAGCGGCGGGCGAGATTGTAGGGCCGGTGGCTGCCGGGATCGGCAGCGGCGATGATGCCGATGCGCTTTGTCTCGCCGGCCAAAGCCGAGGCGAGCATCGTCTCGTCGAGATCCGAGGGCGTGTGGCCGCTCAGCTGGATGAAATCCACACCGCGGGCCTCCGCCATCAGCATGAGATCGCGAAGCTCGGCAAAAGGGGTTTCCGTGCCGGCGTTGATCGACAGGGCAAGGATGGGGACAGGGGTCACAGGGCGAAGATCGCGTCGCGCGTCAGGCGGCCGACGGGTGTCCCGTCAATGTCGACGACCGCAAGCTCGCTCGCGTTCGCACCGACCATCAGCGCCAGCGCATCGCGCAGGTTCGCCGTGCTGGCCACTGCACTGGCGCCCGCCGGCGCCATCTCCGAAGGCGCCATCGCCTGGGCGACCGTGAATAGCCCGAGGCGCCTGATGGCGCGGTCAATGCCGACGAAGCTCTCGACGAAGGCATCGGCGGGCCGCGACAGAACCGCGTCGGGCGTATCGTACTGGACGATCCGCCCCGCCCGCATCAGCGCGATCCGGTCGCCAAGGCGGATCGCCTCGTCGAGATCGTGGGTGACCAGCACGACGGTCTTCTTCACGCGCTGCAGGATCTGGCGGAACTCGTCCTGCAGCCGCGCGCGGGCGATAGGGTCCAGCGCGCCGAAAGGCTCGTCCATCAAGAGCACCGGCGGGTCGACCGCCAGCGCCCGGGCGACGCCGACCCGCTGGCGCTGGCCCCCGGACAATTGCCGGGGATAGCGGTCGCGCATTGCCGCCGGATCGAGGCCGACGAGGTGCAGCAGTTCCTCGATGCGCGGCCGGATCCGGGTCTCGGTCCAGCCGAGCAGGCGCGGCACGGCGGCGATGTTCTCGCCGATGGTCATGTGTGGGAACAGGCCGACCTGCTGGATGACGTAGCCGATGCCGCGCCGCAAGGTGACGGGATCGACCGCCGCGATGTCGCGGCCGGCAACGCGGATGCTGCCGGCGTTCGGGTCGATCAGCCGGTTGATCATGCGCATCGTGGTGGTCTTGCCGCAGCCGGACGGGCCGATCAGCGCGACCGTCTCGCCCTCGGCGACCTCGAGCGAGAGATCGTCCACCGCGGCGCCGCTTGTTCCCTCGAAGCGCTTGAAGACATGGCTCATCTGGATCATGCGGTGGCACTTTCGGGAAAGAAGGTCTTCTCGATCCGGCCGAGGATCAGCTCGGAGCCGAGCGCCAGGATCGCGATCGGTACCGCGCCGACGAGGAGGCGCGACATGTCCATCATGCCGATGCCGACCGCGATGAAGTCGCCGAGCCCGCCGCCGCCGATGAAGGGGGCGAGCGTCGCGCCGGCCAGCACCTGCACCGATGCCGTCCGTGCGCCGGCGAACATGGCGGGCGCCGCCAGAGGAAGCCGGATGCGGCGCAGCATTTCGTTCTCGGTCATGCCCATGCCGGTCGCCGCCTCGACCGCATCCGGGTCGACATCGCGCAGGCCAACGAAGGTGTTGATCAGGATCGGCGGCAAGGCGAGTACGATCAGCGCCACCACGGTCGGCCACAGACCGATGCCGATCAGCGGCATCATGAGGGCAAGGATGGCAAGGCTCGGCACCGTGCGCAGCGCGTTGACGGCGTTGACCACGGGCACGGCGAGCTTGCGGTGGCGGATGATGAGGATCGCCAGCGGAAAGCCGATGGCGAGCGCGACCAGCATCGCGACCGAGGACATTACGAGATGGCGGCCGAGCGCCTGGCCGAACGTGTCGGGGTGCTCCCAGATCCAGGCGAAGGCGGCGGTGACGATGGTCATGCGGGCCGCCAGCGGGACAGGAGTTTCTCCCCGCGCCCGAGGATCATGTCCATGCCCGTTGCGAGCGCTGCGGTGAGGAGGGCGCCAACGAGGATCTTCTCGATATGGTCCTGGTCGAGGCCGGTGAGGATAATGGTGCCGAGACCGCCGCCATCGATAAAGGCGGCGACCGTCGCGATGCCGATCACCGTGACGAGGGCGATGCGCAGGCCCGATACGATGAGCGGCAGGGCCAGCGGCAGCTCGATCCGCAGCAGGCGCTGGGTCCGGCTGTAGCCCATGCCGTCCGCGGCATCGAGCACCTCGGCCGGCACGCCGCGCAGGCCCGTGACGACATTGCGCAGAAGGATCAGCAGGCAATAGGAGGAGAGGCCGGTGATCGCCGGCGCGGCGCCGAGGCCCATGATCGGGATCAGCAGCGCAAACAGAGCAAGGCTCGGGATGACGAAGATGATCCCGGTGATCGTCAGCACGAGCGCGTAGAGCCTCGGCCGCCGGGCGCAGACGATGCCGAGCGCCAGCGCGATCGCAAAGCCGATCGCAACGGAGGAGAAGGACAGGACGAGATGCTCCCAGAGCGCCTCGAGGATTTCCGGAATGTGACGGGGTGCCCAGGTCAAACGCGCGCAGTCCGAGAGAATTCGGCGCGGGATCGATCCCGCGCCGCCAAGGGAGCCAGTGAATCCGGCCGGCGCATAGCTAGAGGCCGTTCGCCTCGAGGAAAGCCGCGGCGACGTCGGCCGGCTCCTCCTTGTCGCGATCGACGCGGGCGTTCAGCTCGCGAACATTGTCGGTGGTCAGCAGCGGGCTGATCTTGTTCAGCACTTCGGCGATCTTCGGATTGGCGGCGAGCGCATCCTGCCGAACGACGGGAACGAGGAAGTAGGGCGGGAAGAGCTTCTTGTCGTCGTCGAGCACGGCAAGCTTTCCGTCGGCGATCTGCCAGTCGGTGGCGAAGCCGTAGCCGACATCGATGTCCTTGTTCTCCAGCGCCTTATAGCGGATGCCGAGCTTGGCGAAGATGCGGAAATCCTTGAACTCGATGCCGTAGACCCGCTTCAGGCCGGGCAGGCCGTCGGCCCGGTCGCCGAAGCCGCCCTCGGCGCCGAAGCTCAGCTCCTTCGAGGCGGGACCGAGATCCGAAAGCGTCTTCAGCTTGTACTTTTCGGCGGTCTCGGGGAGCGTCAGGATGGCATAGCCATTGTTGAGCTTGGTCGGGTCCAACAGGGTCAGCTTCAGGTTCTTCTCGTAGAAGTCCTTGACCTGGTTGTAGATCGTCGTCTCGTCACCCTGGAGGTCGCCCTTCACAACGGCCGCCAGCGCCGTCCCGGTATATTCGGGGTAGAGGTCGATCTCGCCGTTCACCAGCGCCGAATGCGCGATCAGCGTGGCGCCAAGGTTCAGCCGGCGCTCCACCTCGATGCCGGCCTTCTCCAGCGCCAGCGCATAGATCTCGGCCACCACGAACTGCTCGGTGAAGTTCTTGCTGCCGACCTTGACCGGCGCGGCGGTGGCGTTTCCTGCAACCGCCAGCGAGAAGGCGGCGGCGAGGCCGGCGAACAGCAGTGATCTGAGCTTCATGTCTCGACTTTCGTGGAATGCGCGACGGCGATGGCCAATGGCAGACTAAGCGATCGAGGAGCGGGTTTCCCGCATCTCGTTTCCTTATTCGGTGCGCGGTGGGGAATGGAATGCTCTTTAAGGCCTGATCTGCTGGGTGTTGCCCTCGCAAGAGCAGCCGGGCTCCTATGCCGGCCGGCTGGTCGTCGCCTTAACTCGGCGCCGACCATTTCTGCTCTGGCGAGCGGCAAACGCGCGGGCCTGCGCAGATCTGGTGAAGGCGTTTCGGTTCGAGGCCTGCAGTGTGATGCCTGTTACCGCCAACTAGGTCCTTGCGTCTCCCCGGAGACCGCAAACCCGATTTTGCGCGCTCCATCGAGACGGGCGGGAACAGCTCACCGGTGGCTGCGCCGGCGCCGGTTCTGAAGTGCAGGCGTCAGAAAAAATGGGCGCTGAAAAGGCAGCCCCCGACTCCCCGCCGTCACCCCTTCTTTTGGTGCTCGGGATAGTCGGCGCCGAGCGTCGTGTCCTTCCACGCGTCGAAGTTCGCCCGCATCGTGTCGAGCTTCTTGTAGGCGAGCTCCAATGCGGGCGCGCCGAGGAGAAGCCGAAGCGGCGGCTCGGCGGCCTCGACGGCTGCGATGACCGCCTCGGCACCGCGGACGGGATCGCCCGCCTGGTTGCCGGAGCGCTCCCTCGTCTGCGTCCGCCGGACGCCGGCCGTCTCGTTGTAGTCGGCGATCCGGGTCGGCGACTCGACGATCGAGCGGCCCGCCCAGTCGGTGCGGAACGGTCCGGGCTCGACCAGCGTCACGTGGATGCCGAGCGGGGCAGTCTCCACCGCAAGGGACTCGGACAGTCCCTCCACCGCGAACTTGGTCGCATGATAATATCCCGTCGCCGCGAAGCCGACGAGGCCGCCGATCGAGGAGAAGTTCACGATGTGACCGCTGCGCCGGGCGCGCATTCCGGGGAGCACTGCCTTGATGAGGTCGATCAGTCCGAAGACGTTGGTCTCGAACTGCTGTCGCACCTGGTCGTCCTGGCCTTCTTCGATCGCCGAGACGTAGCCGTAACCGGCATTGTTGACGAGAACGTCGATCCGCCCGAAACGCGCCTCGGCCGCCTGCACGGCCGCCTCGACCATGGCCTTGTCGGTGACATCCAGCGCGAGGGCCAGAACCTTGTCCTCGAGTCCCTCGACGAGGTCCTGGATTTTGCCGATGTCGCGCGCGGTCGCGACGACCTGATGCCCGCCCGCGACGGCTGCTTTCGTCAGTTCCCGGCCAAAGCCCGTCGAACAGCCCGTGATGAACCATACCTTCGACATCGCGATCGCCTTTCTTCGCCTTCACAGGGAAGCGGAGCTAGGGCGTTCGCGCCGTTCGGTAACCGGTCGACGGCGAGAATGGCGGAGCAGCGGCAGGCGACGGCGCGAAGCTACCCGAGCGCGGCGCAGGCCTCTGCGATGCGCCCGCAGGCCTCCCGCAGCTCCGCCTCGGACGTCGCGTAGGAGATGCGGAAATACGGGGCGAGGCCGAAGCAGGATCCCGGCACCACGGCAACCTTCGCCTCGTCCATGAGGTAGCGGCCGAAATCGGTGTCGCTCTCGATACGCTCGCCTTTCGGCGTCGTCTTGCCGATCATCCCGGCACAGCTGGCGAAGGTGTAGAAGGCTCCCTCGGGCGTCCGGCAGGTGATGCCCTCAATGGCGTTCAGGGCTGCTACGACGAGGTCGCGGCGCTTCTGGAAGTCCTGCGCCCGCGCGAGGACGATGTCCTGTGGGCCGGTCAGCGCCTCGACCGCCGCCGCCTGGCTGATCGAGGAGGGGCAGGAGGTCGACTGGCTCTGGATCACCGCCATCGCCTTGACGAGCGGCTCGGGCCCCGCGCCATAGCCGATCCGCCAGCCGGTCATCGCATAGGCCTTGGAGACGCCGTTGACGGTGAGGGTCCGATCCCGGAGCCGCGGCTCGACGGCGGCGAGGGTCGCGAAGGCAAAACCGTCGTAGACGATGTGCTCGTACATGTCGTCGGACATCGCCCAGACGTGGGGATGGCGCAACAGGACGTCGGCGAGGCCCCGGAGGTGGTCGGCCCCATAGGCGGCGCCCGAGGGATTGGACGGCGAATTGAGAAGCAGCCACCGCGTCTTCGGGGTGATCGCCGCCTCGAGCGCTGCGGGCGTCAGCCGGAAGCCGTCGGCCTCCTGGCATGGCAGCACCACCGGGACGCCGCCGGCGATCGCGACGATGTCGGCATAGCTTGTCCAGAACGGCGCGGGGATGATGACCTCGTCGCCGGCGTCGAGCGTCGCCATGAAGGCGTTGTAGAGGATCTGCTTGGCGCCGGTGCCGCAGGTAATTTCAGACAGCGCGTAGTCGAGGCCGTTGTCGCGCTGGAATTTCAGGCGGACCGCGGCCTTCAGCTGGGGCGAGCCGTCGAGGGCGGTGTATTTGGTCTGGCCATCCCGCATCGCGCGGACAGCCGCTTCCTTGATGTGCTCGGGCGTGTCGAAGTCCGGCTCGCCCGCGCCGAGGATGATCATCGGCTCGCCGGCGCGCTGACGCGCGCCGGCCTCGGCAGTGATCTTCAGGATCTCGGAGACGCCGATCGCGCCGATCCGGCTTGCCGGACTAAAGCCTGACGCGGTGCTCATGCGGTAGCCGAGCCCGTATCGTCGTCACCGCCGATGTCGAAGGTGACGCCCTGCGCCAGCGGCATCCGGTAGCCGTAGTTGATGGCGTTCGTCTGCCGGCGCATATAGGCTTTCCAAGCGTCCGATCCGCTCTCGCGGCCGCCGCCGGTCTCCTTCTCGCCGCCGAAAGCCCCGCCGATTTCGGCCCCGGATGGGCCCATGTTGACGTTGGCAATGCCGCAATCGGCGCCGACAGCCGACAGGAAACGATCTGCCTCGCGCATGTCGGTGGTGAAGATCGATGCGGAGAGGCCCTGCGGCACGCCGTTCTGCAGCGCGATCGCCTCTTCGAGGCTGCGGTACTTCACGACGTAGAGGATCGGCGCGAAGGTTTCGTCGAGCATCGGGCCGGTCTGCGCAGGCATTTCGACGAGGGCGGGACGCACGTAGAACGCCTCGGGGGCAAGGCCCTCGGTGACCCGTCCGCCTTCATGCACGGCGCCGCCGGCGACGCGCGCTGCCTCCAGCGCCTTCTCCATGCCCCGGAAGCTGGCCTCCTCGAACAGCGGTCCAACCAGCACGTCGCCCTCGAGCGGATTGCCGATCGAGACGGTCGAGTAGACCTTCTTCAGGCGCGAGACGAGGGTGTCGTAAATGCTCTCGTGGACGATCAGGCGGCGCAGCGACGTGCAGCGCTGGCCCGCCGTGCCGACCGCGCCGAAAGCGATGGCGCGCAGAGCAAGGTCGAGGTCGGCGGAGGGCGCGACGATGGTCGCGTTGTTGCCGCCGAGCTCCAGGATAGCACGGCCGAAACGGGCGGCGACCCGCTGCCCGACGATGCGGCCCATGGCGGTCGAACCGGTAGCGGAGAGAACCGGCACGCGGCCGTCATCCACAAGTGCGCCGCCGACATCGCGGCCGCCGATCATGAGAACGCTGAGGTGCTCGGGCGCCTCCTCGAAGCCGGCGATGACGCGCTGGGTCAGTGCCTGGACGGCGAGCGCCGTCAGCGGCGTCTTTTCCGAGGGCTTCCAGACCACGGCATCGCCGCAGACGAAGGCGAGCGCGGCATTCCAGCTCCAGACCGCGACCGGGAAGTTGAAGGCCGAGATGACGCCGACGACGCCGGCCGGATGCCACTGCTCCTGAAGGCGGTGGTCGGGCCGCTCGGAGCCCATGGTCAGGCCGTAGAGCTGGCGCGACAGGCCGACGGCGAAGTCGCAGATGTCGATCATCTCCTGGACCTCGCCGAGGCCCTCGGACGGCACCTTGCCGACCTCGATGGTGACGAGGCGCCCGAGATCGTCCTTGGCCGCCCGCAGCGCCTCGCCCAGCAGCCGCACGAACTCGCCGCGCCGCGGCGCGGGGACAGTGCGCCACTGCAGGAACGCGTCGTGGGCCTTCGCGACGAGGTCCGAAGCCTCCGCCGGCGTCGTGTCGCGGATCTCGGCCACGGTCGCGCCGGTAAGGGGCGAGCGAACCGCCCGCGTGCCGCCCTTGTGCCGCGTCAGATCGACACCCAGCGTGTTCAGGAGGCCGGCGACTTCGTCGGCGAGGCGCTGCGGATGAGCCATGTGTTCGTCCTTGCACAGTTGACATGTTCGGACTGTCGGTATCTCCCGTTGGCTCTCGGGCTGCAAGGGACGCTCTGTTGTACCCCCATGCCAATTTGGAATGGCGAGGAATGAATGGGTCTTTCGCGCAGTCTGATGCCTTCGCTCCAGGAGTTGACGACGTTCGAGGCAGCCGCGCGTCATGGCAATTTCACCATGGCCGCCGATGAGCTGGCCTTGACCCAGAGCGCCGTCAGCAAGCAGGTTCGTCAGCTCGAAGAGACCCTCGGGGTGGTCCTGTTCGACCGCACCAAGGGGCGCGTGACACTGACGCGGCTCGGCGAGCGCTACATGCGGTCGGCGCGGCGCATTCTGCGGGAATACGAGACCGAGACGCATTCGATCATCGCGGCGGCCGGCAGCGAGTCCGCGCTCCGGCTGGCGGTGCTGCCGACCTTCGCCTCGCGGTGGCTGATCCCCCGCCTGCCCGAGTTTCTGGCTGAACATCCTGACGTCACCGTCATGGTGTCGACCGAACCCGAGCCCTTCGACTTTTCCGAAAAGGTGGTGGACGTCGCGATCCACTATGGCGCGCCGAACTGGCCGCATGGCGAGACGGTCTATCTCTGCCATGAAAGCATCGTGGCGGTCTCCAGCCCTGCCTATGTTGAGGCGCGGGGCCTTCGGAAGGCCGGCGATCTCGCGGGGGCGACGCTGCTGCAGCAGGCGTCGCGGCCCAGCCTCTGGCAGGAGTGGTTCCATGCCTGCGGGGCGGACCATCCCCATCCCTACCGTGGCCCGCTGTTCGACCAGTTCGCGATGACCAGCCAAGCGGCAGCGGCGGGGATGGGCGTGGCGCTCGTGCCGACGTTCCTCGTCGAGCAGGAGCTTGCCAGTGGCCAGCTCGTGGCGCTCGAAGAGCCTTCCTACAAGGGCAATGGCGCCTATTACGTGGTGACCCCGCTCCAGGTGCAGCATGCGCCGCTGGTGGCGGCTTTCGTCACGTGGATCAGGCGGGAGGCCGGGCGCTGAACCTTGCGAGGTCGGCGCCTGTCGCGGCCAATCTCTAATTTTCGCTTTCCAGCGCCTGCAGCAGGATTTCGACGGGATGGGGTGGCCGCCGTCCCGTCAGGCGATGGGTCTGGCAGCGACAGGAAAAGCCGCTCGCCGCCACCGATCCTTCCGGCAGGCTGTCCAGCGGCGCGCGCCAGCTCATGTCGAAGAGCTTTTCCGACATCTCGGCATGCTCGCGCTCATGGCCGAACAGTCCCGACATCCCGCAACATCCCGTCCGCGCCACTGTGAGGCCAAGGCCGAAGGCGGCGAAGACCGTTTCCCAGCGCCCGGCCGCCTGCGGCATCGCGGTCTTCTCGGTACAGTGGAGGAACAGGCTGTAGCTGCGGGGCGCCGACGCCCGCCGAACGGACAGGCTGTTCTTGTCGAGCGCGCGGGCCAGGAACTCGTCCAGCGTCACCACCGGCAGATCGATCGCTTTCTCTTTTGGGTTCCGGTATTCAGAACGGCCCATCAGCGTCGTCACCGCGTCGAGGCCGACGACGGCAACGCCCGTTGCGGCAAGGCTTGCGTGGAGCGCGCGGGCGCGGTTTGCCGTCGACGCGAACCGCTGGAGGAAGCCGAGGACGTGCAGCGCCTTACCGTTTGGCAGAAGCGGCGCGACGTGGACGGCGTAGCCCAGCTGCTGCAGCAGGCGCTGCGCCGCCAGCGGCACCGCGGTGTCGAAGGCGGAGGTGAAGGTATCGGGCAGGAGGATGACCGTGCGGGCCTTTTCCGTGTCGGGCAGCGCCGACAGCGCCGCGGTGTCGATGCGGCCTGTCCGGAAAGGCGTGCTGGAAAAGGCCGGCAGGTCGACGAGCCCGATGGCCTTCAGCGCGCTGCGTCCTGGCCGGGACGAGGCCAGGGCATTGGCAAACCTTGGCCAGCGCATTGCCAGCGGCGCCACTTGCTCCAGGCTGGCGGTGAGATGGTCGCGCAAGGCGCGCCGGTGGGTGCGGTGGAAGACTTCGAGGAAGCGCGACTTCATCGAGGGGATGTCGACCTGAACCGGACACTGGGTCACGCAGGCCTTGCAGGAAAGGCAGTTGGAGAGGGAGGCATGCACGGCCTGCTCGATCTCGGCAAGGCCGGGATCGGACGATCCGTCCCCGGCCAGACTGCGCCGTCTTGCCCACTCGCGCAGCAGCGTCGCACGGCCTTTCGGGGATTGCGTCCGGTCGCGCGTCGCCTTGAAGGAGGGGCACATCGCCTCGTCCGCATCCCAGCTGAAGCAGACACCGTTGCCGTTGCAGGCGAGCGCGCGCTCGTAGCCATCGGCGTGTTCGGGCCGGATCGTCGCGTCGACGGCGCCGCGCAGCGGCACGGTGTCGATTGCCTGCACCGGCACCCCGCCAAGGCTCGTCGTCAGCTTGCCGGGGTTGAGGATGTTCTCTGGATCGAACGCCGTCTTGATCCGGCAGAGTTCCGCATAGAGCACCGGCCCGAAGAAGAACGGCGAGTATTCGCCGCGGTACCCGCGCCCATGCTCCCCCCAGAGGAGGCCGCCATAGTCGCGGGTGAGACGCGCAACCTCGTCGGAGATCGGCCGGACCAGTGCCGCGTCGTCGGGGTCCTTCATGTCGAGGAGCGGCCGCACATGCAGGCAGCCGACGTCGGCATGCCCGTACATGCCGTAGGCCAGGCCGTGCCGGTCGAGGAGAGCCCGGAAGGCGCGCACGAAGTCCGGCAGTCTGTCAGGCGGCACGGCCGCATCTTCGACGAAAGCCGTGCCTTGCCGGCGTCCGGGCACCTTGCCGAGAAGACCAACCGACTTTTCGCGCAAGGTCCAGAGCTGTGCGATGAGGCCGGGACCGGAGATCAGCTTCCAGTCGACGACGGAGGGCTCCAACGCTTGCGCCAGCACCGCCTCGAGCGCCGCCAGCTGCGATGCGATGGCCGCCTCGCTCTCCCCGACGAACTCGACGAAGTTCATGCCCTTCACGTCGTCGTCGCGATCGCCGCCGAGCACCTGGCCGATGCCGGCCCAGACGATGTCCTGGCGGGCCAGCGCGATGACGTTCTCGTCCAGGAATTCCACCGCCAGCGGATCGGCCTCGAGAAGCCGCCCGACGTCGGACAGCGCCGCGTCGACGCTCGCATAGCGGATGACGGCAAGGGCGCGGTGCGCAGGCTTCGGCAGCACCCGAAGCGTGACGGACTTGGTCAGCGCCAGCGTTCCCTCCGACCCCGCCAGCAAGCGGTGGAGCGAGAAGTTGCCGTCAGCATCCAGCGTCCGCTGCAAATTGTAGCCGGTCAGCCCCCGGTTCATGCGGGGAAAGATCCGGGCGATTTCGTCCGCCTGCTCGGTCACGACGCGGCGAACCTCGGCGCAGGCGCGGCCGGCAAGGCTGTCTTCCCCGCAGAGGGCATCGAGCCGGGCGGGCGACAGCGGCTCGACCCGGAAGTCCGATCCATCCGCCAGCACGACGTCCATCGCCTCGATATAATCCGACGTCCGGCCATAGACCCGCGAGCCCTTGCCGGAGGCGTCCGTCGCAACCATTCCGCCGATGGTCGCGCGCGTCGCCGTCGACACCGTCGGCGGGAAGAACAGGCCGTGCGGGCCGAGGAAGCGGTTCAGTTGGTCGAGGACGACGCCCGGTTCCACGGTCACCGTGAGGCCGGCCGCGTCGAGCGACAGGATGCGTGTCAAATGGCGCGACGTGTCGATGACGATCCCCGCCGTCAACGACTGCCCGTTCGTGCCGGTGCCGCCGCCGCGCGCGGTCAGCGGCAGTGGGCCGCCTTCGGCGCGGGCCGCCAGCGCGACGGCCATGTTCAGGTCGTCACCCGTCCGCGGAAACAGGACCGCGGCGGGCAGGACCTGGTAGATGCTGTTGTCGGTGGCCGAGACGAGGCGGCTGGCGGTATCCCGGCCGACTTCGCCGGCAAACCCCTGATTCTGCAGGCGCGTGAGGTAGAGATCGACCGGCGCGGCGTCCGGTCGCGCGCGAAAGGCGGGCGCGTTCATCGCGTCACGCGCGGATTTTCTGTTCCAGGCTGGCAAGCGCGCTGTCCCGGGAACGGGCTTCCATCTCGGCATAGAGCGTGGTCTCGTCGGCGACCGACGCGCCGAGGTCGTCGATGAAGGCGGCCCGGTTGGCCTGCGCTGCAAAATTGCGCTGGGACTCGTCGCCGAGGTTGGACTGGAAGATGCCGGCAGCGCTCACCGGCAGGAAATCCTCGTAGGTAATCGGTTCTGCCGTGAGAAAACCCTCGGCGATCAGCGTTTCGGTGTCGCGATCTCTCGGGACACCCGGCTTGCCGGTGGGGAGGTAGCGGAAGAAGGCGAGCTCCTCGCGGCGCAGCGTCCCCTCGTCGTCGGGGAAAGCCTCGAAGGCCCGGGAAAGAGCCAGCATGTAGTCGGCGGCATTGCTGCCGTCACCCTTGACCTGCACCGCATCGCGGACCTCGGCGAGCAGGCGATCGTAGAGGTCGCGGCCTTTCGGCGTCAGGGCGATGCCGCGCTGCTCGACCTCGCCGAAGCGGGCGGTGTGGGTTCCCTGCGCGAGGCTCGCGTCGTCGCCTGCCGTGAAGGCGACCGGCTCTTCCAGGGCCTTAAAGCTCGTCTGCCGCAGGAGGATCGGCACGCGGCGGGGCGGAGGGCCCTCGATCACGGCTTTTGGCGAGATGCCGTGCGCCGGCATGCGATCCTGCACGGCGTCGATGTCGAGGGTTCGCGGCGTCAGATGGTTGATATGCGGCCCCTTGAAGCAGACAACATCCGCCAGCAGCGGGTGCGCGGCCCGCAGTCGCTGGTAGACGTCGACGGGGACCGTGGCCTCGCTGTGCCAGCGGAAGGTTTCGAGCGCCTCCGCCACGAACTGTTCGGCTTCCTCTGGGGTCAGGCCGCCCTTTGCCTCGGCGGTGTCGATGAGGCCGAGGCAGCCCGGGGTGAAGATCTGACGCTCGGCCAAAATGGCTGCGGCTTCCGCCCGGAGGGCTTCGTCCTTGATGAGGTCGAGGCGAAGCAGCGAGGTGAAGACCCGGAAGGGATTGCGGCGCAGCGACTCCGCCTCGACCGGACGGAAGGCGGTGGAGTGCACCGGCACGCCCGCCACGGAAAGGTCGTAGTAGCCGACGGGGACCATGCCCATGACGGCGAACAGGCGCCGCATGGTCGAGAGTTCCTGAGGCGTGCCGAGCCGGATGGCACCATGGCGCTCGAGATCGAGACGCTCGACCTCGCCATTGTCGACGAGCCGCTGGTCGAGGACGCGGTCGGCGTGCCGCGTGTCGGTGTTGACCGCCGCCACGAGCGTCATCAGCGTGCCGTACTGCGGGACCTCCGTCCGGTACATGTCCGACATGGCCTTCGAAAACCGGATGCGGATATCGTCGGCGGACGTGAAACGGGAAAGCGTTGGCATGGGAAGATACTCCGGTCCTCGATCACATGCAGTCTAGGACGGAAGGCGGCCCGGTTTGAGCGACGACTGTTCATCAGCCCATTCCAATCTGGAATGATAACGCCCGTTGATCGGAGACGAATCTCAGAACGCCTTTAGGCGGCCGCCGGAGGGTGAGCGGATTTCCGCAGCGGTTGCGCTGCCCTGATCTCGGCCAGAGACGACCAGCACGGGAACCAAGATCGGCCGCAAAGCGGCATCGTTCCACGCCGCCGCCGCTGGTCCGTCTCTTACAACCCGACGCCGCCCGTCAGTCCGCCTTGTATCCATTCGCCTTGGAGACCGCGGCGGCCGCTTCCATGACCAGCGGCGCAAGCTTCTTGCGGGCTGCATCGCGCGAGAAGCGGGACGACAGCGTCGACAGGTTGATGGCCGCGATCGGCTTGCGGGTGAAATCGTAGACGGGCGCGGAGATCGATAGGCTTCCCTGGTCGAAATTCTTCTCCGTGACGGCAAAGCCCTGTCCGGAGACTTTGCGCAGGAAATCCAGGAGGCCGGCCTCGTCCTTGAATTTCATCCGCTCGCGGATGTCGGCATCGGCGCGCTCCCACATCGCCGCAGCTGCCTGCAGGGACGTGTCGGCGAGGATGACCTGGCCGGACGACGATGATATCGCGGGAAACCGCGTCCCGACCGGCAAGTTCACCGACGCGACATGCGTGCAAGGCACGTTGCCGATGATGACGATGTCGTCGCCATCCAGTTCGACCCAGGACACCGTCTCGTGCGTGCTCTCGCCCAGCCGGGAGAGAAAGGGCGCGGCGCTTTCAAGGGCGGCGTTCGTGGACAGAAGGCTCTGGGCGAAGGTGAGGACCTTCGTTGCCAGCCGGTACTGGCGCGTCACCGGGTTCTTCTGGAGATAGCCGAGGGCTTCGAGCGTGTAGACGAACCGCTGCGCAGCGCTCCGTCCCATGCCGGTCGCCGTGGTGATATCGGACAGAGTGAGGTGGCGTGCCCGGCCGTTGAAGGTCTCGAGAACCAGGAGCGCCTTGGCGACGGAGGCGACAAACAGGCGCTCGTCGACGCCGTCGGCGCTCAACGATTTGGACGGTGGGCGTCCTTCCTTCACGGCGCTCGGTGTATCCGCTGTCATGTCCGAACTTGCATCCATTCCGTCTTCTGCCTTTGTCGGTCGCATCACCAGAGGGCCGGGCGCGACATCCCGTCAATGCCCCTCTTCTTTGCCAGCTCTCTGTCAACTCTTTGCCGGCGCTTCCGCTCGGCGGATCGGCTCATCGGCCGGCTGGAACAGTCCGGCGAACTGCTCCTTCAGCGTCGTCCGCTGGATCTTCCCCAGCACATTGCGGGGCATCTGATCGACGATGGTGATCGCCTTCGGCACCTTGTATCCGGCGATCTGGGTTTTCAGATCCTGCAGCATGCGGGGCGTGTCGACGCGCACGGCGGAATCGGACAATTGCACGACCCCCACGACCGCCTCGCCGAAATCGGGATGCGGAACACCGATCACCGCCGATTCAGCGATGTTTTCGAGGCGGTTGATCGCGAGTTCCACTTCCTTCGGATAGACGTTCAGTCCGCCGGTGATGATGAGGTCCGCGCCCCGGCCCAGAACCGTCAAATGCCCACGCTGGTCGAGACTGCCGAAATCGCCCGAGATGAACCAGCCATCCTCGGAGAAAGACTCCCGCGTCTTCTCGGGCGCGTTGAGATAGCCGAGGAAGGGGAAGGGCTCCCGGATCTCGATCGAGCCGACCTTTCCGGCGTCCACCTTCTGCCCCGCGCTGTCGACGATCCGCACCGTCGAGCCGGGAAGCGCCCGGCCGGAAGAGTTCGGCGCGCGGCTTTCGCCTGCCGCATGGCTCGTCACGATCAGCGCTTCCGTCGAGCCGTAGCGGTCGAGCAGCTGATGCCCCGTCACGCGCTCGAAGTCGCGGAACAGGTCCGGCCGCATCGGGGCGGATCCGGTGATGAACAGCCGCATCCCGCCAAAAGACGCCGCGTCGAAGCCCGGATGCGCGAGGAGACGGGAGTAATAGGTCGGGACGCCCGCGAAGATTGTCGCGGCCGGGAGTTTTGCGATGACGCTTTCGGCCTCGAACTTCGGCAGCAGGATGATCGACCCGCCGCCGGCGATCATCGGCGTCGTCGTGCCGAACAATCCATAGGCCATGGGGTTGGCGTGGAGGATCCTGTCGTCGGGGGTGATCCCCCAGCTTTCGGCCAGCGCCAGGGCATTCCAGATCACCAGCCCGTTGGGGAGAAGCGCACCCTTCGGCTTGCCGGTCGTCCCCGAGGTATAGACGAGCGCGTTCGGCTCTTCGCCAAGGCCGCTTTCGGTTTCGAAATCCGCTGGCAGCGAAAGGCTGCCGTCGGTGAGGGAACCCTCACCAAACCGGTCGAGGGTAAGGAAACGCCGGCCGGCACGCTCCATCGCCGGACCGTGCGCGGGATCGCAGACCGTCATCCGGGGCGCTGCATCCGTCAGGACATAGTCGATCTCGACCGGCGTCAGGCCGATGTGGATGGGGAGATAGACGGCGCCGAGACGGGAGACGGCGAGGTAAAGCAGGATCGCCTCCGGGGACTTGTCGAGCACCCCGGCGACGACGTCGCCTTTCGCAACACCGCCATCGCGGAGCCGCCGCGCGAGGCGCGCCGTCGCCGGGGCGACGTCGCCATAGCGGACGATCCGGCCATCCGCCCCTTCCACGAAAACCCGTCGCCCGTCTTCGGGGAAGCAGGCCTCGAGCGCCCGGAAGACGTTGTCGTCGGCCCGGCGGACGCTGGCTGCGGCATTCTCCATCGCTCACATCCCCCGGTTGATGGCGGAGCGGGAGCGCAGCCATTCCGCCAGCAACACGATGACGACGATCAGGCCGAGGGTGATCGTCGAGACCGCCGCCAGCTCGGGGCTGACCTGCATGGTGGCGGCGTCCCACATTTCCTTCGGCAGCGTCGCGGTCAGGCCCGCCGTCACGAACAGAGCGAGGGTCAGGTCGTCGAAGGAAGTGACGAAGCCGAACAGGAAGGCGGCGACGATTCCGCCCTGGATCAGCGGCAGCTGGATCTTGCGGAACGTCGTCCAGCGGCTGGCGCCGAGGGTCCAGGCCGCATGGTTCAGACGGTAGTCGTAGCCCTTCAGCAGCGCCATGACGGTGACGACGACATAGGGAAGGGCGAGCGCCGTGTGGGCCAGCGTCAGGGCGAAGGACGAACCGACGAGACCGAGCGGGGCGAAGAGGTAGAACAGTCCGACTGCAAGGATCACCCGTGGCACCATCATCGGCGTGATCAGGAGGATCAGCCAGAACGGCCGCCAGCGCATGTTGCCGGAGCCGAGCGCCAGCGCCGCGGCGACGCCGAACACCGTTGCCAGCGCCGCCGCTCCCAGGCCGACGATCGTCGAGCGGATCGCGGCCGGCAACCACAGCGGCGATTCCCAGACGCGGAGATACCACTGGCTGGAGAACAGCTGCGGCGGCCAGCTGAGGAACGACTGCTTGGTGAAGGAGACCGGGATCACGAAGAGGATCGGCAGCACCAGGAAGCAGAGGACGAGGATGGCGGTCGCCCAGATCAGGACGGCGCTCATCTTGCGCCGAGGACGATCGGCCAGAGTGGGCCGGAGGCGCAGGAAGAGCCGCTCCACACGCTCGCCGGCGGAGGCGATGAAGCCGAGAAGGCTTCGGGAAAAACGGCCCGTGCCCTTCGCCTTGATCTGCGCGTCGCCCGACAGCGTGCTCAGCCCGACCAGCCGGTCGAACAGGATGAAGAAGGCGATCGTCGTCGCGAGAAGCATGACCGACAGGGCCGCCGCAAATCCCCAGTTCAATCCTTCCTGGACCTCGCGGATGATGATGCGGGTGATCACCGCCTCGCCCCGGCCGCCGAGGAGGCTCGGCGTGATGAAGAAGCCGAGCGCCGTGACGAAAACGAGGATGCCGCCCGCAGCGATGCCCGGCATCGACAGCGGGAAATAGACCCGCCAGAACGACTGCGAGGCGCCGGCGCCCATGGTGGCGGCCGCGCTCATGACGTTGCGGTCGATCTTGGCGAGGACGGGCGCGGCGGCCAGGATGAAAAGCGGCAGCAGCGCGTGCACCATGCCGATCAGCGCGCCGGTATAGTTGTAGATCATCGTCGCCGGCACGTCGGTGATCCCGAGCGAGACCAGCGCCTCGTTGATCGCGCCTTGCCGCCCCAGGAGAACCATCCAGGCGAAGCTGCGCACGAGAAAGCTCGTCCAGAACGGCAGCATGACGAGAATGATCAGCTTCTGCCGCGCCGAGGCGCCGCTGGAGACGAGGAGATAGGCAACGGGGTAGCCGCCGATCACGCTGATCAGCGTCGTCCAGAAGCTGAGCTTAAAGGTGATCCAGAGCGACTGGAGATATATCGGCGAGGAAAAGAGCTTCTCGTAGTTCTCGCTGGTGAAGGCGCCGGTGCCATCCTTGAGGCTGAGCCAGAGGATCTGGCCGACGGGATAGAAGAACAGCGCGAAGAGAAACAGGATGGCCGGTGTCAGGAGAACGAGCCAGGTCCGGTTGTCCTTCCAGAAACTCGATGGGGCCATTTCGGCGGACGCCATGGGCGGTTGCGCAAGGCTCATCGCGTCACTCCTTCCCGGGGAAGGTCAGGGTGGCCGATACCGGCCAATGAAGGCTCTGCGACGTCCCCGGCGTTGCCGCCTGCTCCGGCGCGCCGGTGAGATAGCTCGACGCCAGGACGCCGATCCCGGGCACGTCGACATAGACGCGCGAAAAGCCGCCCGCGAGAATGGAATCGCTGACGGTGCCCGACACCTCGTTCGCGTCGCTGCCGGGGGCCGCCGGTCCGAGCACCGTCCGCTCGGGACGGATCATCACCCGGATGTGCTTCTTCCCCGCGCAGGAAGGGCTGAGCACCGCCTTGATGGTCTTGCCACCAGCGATCGACAGGATTGTGCGCTCGCCGTCGCGTCCCGCCACTTCGGCATCGATGAAGTTGGAGCTACCGAGAAAATCGGCGGTGAACTCGGTCTTCGGGGCAAAGTACAGCTCGTCCGGACTGCCGAGGTGCTCGATCCGGCCGTCTTTCATCAGGCAGATGCGATCCGACATCGTCATCGCCTCGTCCTGGTCGTGCGTGACGTAGAGCAGCGTCGTCCCGGTCGCGCGGTGAATGCGCTTGATCTCCAGCTGCATTTCCTCGCGCAGCTTGCGATCGAGCGCGCCCAGCGGCTCGTCCATCAGGATGATTGACGGCTTGTAGACGAGGCAGCGTGCGAGCGCGATGCGCTGCTGCTGGCCGCCGGACAGCGCCCGCGGCAGCCGATCGCTGACGTGCGACAGCTGGATCATCTCGAGCGCGGAGCCGACGGCCGCCTTGATCTCGTTCTCCGAATGCTTGCGCATGCGCAAGGGGAAGGCGACGTTCTCGAAGACGCTGAGGTGGGGAAACAGGGCGTAGCTCTGGAACACCATGCCGATATCCCGGTCCTGGACCGGCAGATAGGTCGACAGTTTTCCGTTGATCCAGAGGGCGCCCGAGGTCGGGGTGATCAAACCTGCGGTCATCATCAGGAAGGTGGTCTTGCCCGATCCCGAAGGGCCGAGAAGACTGAGGAACTCCCCCTCGCGAACGGTGATCGACATCTCGTCGAGGGCGACGACCGGGCCGTAGGACTTGCTCAGTCCCTCTGCCTTCAGTTTCGCCGGCAGCGCGCCGTCCGTCCGGAGCGGACTGTTGGTCGCCGGGGTATCAAGGGCCACTACGCTCATTTCGGTTTCCTCCGCCTGATCGGTTGATCGACTGATCTCCGACCTACTGTCCGGTAAATCGCGGCTTGCGCTTCTCGGCGAAGGCGCGGGCGCCTTCGCGGTAGTCATCGCTGCGATCGGCCAGCTGCGAGAGCCGCTCGATTTCAGGAATGATGCTGTTGAAATCCCCCGCCATCGCGGCGTCGCAGGCGAGCTTGGCCGCAGCGATCGAGATCGGGGCGTTGTCGATCATCGGCGCGAGGAAGCGGCGGGCGGCCTCAACCACGTCGCCTTCCTCGAGGGCGGCGACAAGGCCGCAAGCGGCGGCCGCCTGCGCATCGATCAGCGCGCCGGTATAAAGCATGTGCCGCGCCGCACTCAGCCCCGCGGCGGCGATCAGCAGCCGGGTGCTGTCGGCGGGATAGACGAGACCGAGCTTGGCCGGCGGGACGCCGAACCGTGCCGTCGGGTCGCCGATGCGGAAATCCGCCCGCAAGGCAAGCGTGCAGCCGCCGCCGACACACGGACCCGAGACGGCGGCGATGACGGGAACGCGGATCTCTGAGATCGCCGCGTAACAGGCCATGATGTCGTCCCAGTAGCGCAACCGCGCCGCGGGATCGTCGCGGACGCTGGCGAAGGCCAGGATGTCGTCGCCCGCACAGAACGCCCCGCCGGCACCGGTCAGGATCACGCCCCGGACGCCGGCCTCACCGCCGAGCTGACGGAAGGTGGTGCCGAGATCGCGCCAGGCCGCGTGATCGAGGGCATTGCGGCGACGCGGCCGGTCGATGACGACGACGGGGACAGCCGGGTCAGTACGATCGAGGACGATATCCGACATGGCGATCTCGTTTCGGTGTGAGGCTCGAGGAAGCGCGGTGGCGCGGCGCGGCCGCCTTGTTCAGGACAGCAGCCAGGCGTCGAAGCGATCCTCGAGCGCTGCCCGGTTTTCCGCCCAATAGGCCGCATTGACCGGAATGAGCTGCTTCAGGATCTCGGGATTGGTGGGCAGTGAGGCGGCGAGCTCCGGCGGGATCAACTCGATCGCCTTGGGGTGGACCGGCCCGACGGCCATCTTCGGCGTCCACGCGGCCAGCCGCTCCGGCTGGACCGAGAACTTGATGAACTCCCGGCAGAGGTCGGCTTTCGGCGTTCCCTTGAGGACGCCCCAGCCGGCGGTGTTGTAGTAGCCGTCCTTCCAGGAGATCTTGACCGGCGCGCCGCCGGCGATGGCCGGCTGGATGCGCTGCGACCAGGTCGCCACCATGTCGACCTCGCCGCTGGCGATGACCTGCGTCGACTGCGGGCTGTTCTCCCACCAGACCGCGATCGCTGATTTCACCGTATCGAGCTTGCGAAGGGCGCGGTCGACATCCAGTGGATACAGCTGGTCGCGCGGCACGCCGTCGGCCAGGAGCGCGGTTTCCAGCGTATCGAGCGCCGTGCGCCGCAGCGAGCGACGGCCAGGAAACTCCTCGAGATTGTAGAAGTCCGCCCAGCTCGCCGGCGCCTTGCGCCCCTCGAAGGCATCCTCGCGATAGCCCATCACGTTCGGGAAGAGGTAGAGTGGCACGAAGAGCGGGTTGCGCATCTCCGCCGGGATCGCCGCGACGTTGGAGTCCCCGTCGAGGTTGAGCGTCTCGAGGTATTGCGGGCCCAGCACCAAGGTCGACAGCACGGCGAATTCCGCCATGTCCCAGCTGTAGTTCTTCGTGTCGACCATCCCCTTGATCATGTTGATCGGGGCCTGGCCGGATGTGACCTGGACGGCTTCGATACCCGTTTCCTGTGTGAACGGGCGCAGGATGAACTCGTCATAGGCCTTGGCGAGGTCGCCGCCGCTTCCGCGCAGGACGATGCGGCGGTCTTCCGCATGGGCCCGTCGCATCACCATCGGCGCTGCCAGCAGCGCCGCGCCGGCGGCTCCCGCCGTGATCAGGGTTCTGCGGGACAGGATCGGCCCCGCACCCGCAACTGCATTCTTCGACTTCTGCATGGTTCGCTCCGTGGCCGTGTTGCGGGGGTTTCGCTGCCGCAAGGAAGGGCAGGTCCGTACAATTGCATATCAATTATGATTATTACATTGCAGTTTCGGCAGACTGTCAATGCCCGTATGCACGTTTTCTACCCACCAATAATGTTTGACACACTTCTGCGCAATAATTACAGTTCGATCGTAGTAATTGAATAGCAATTTAAATTGCCATGATACGCAGACCCGAAGGATCAGCATGACAAACGCCGCCGACACGACACTGCGGTCCCTCTGGGACACCCGCGCTGCCACGACGCCCGATCATGTCTATTGCCGGTTCAACGACGAGAACTGGACGGTCGGTGCCCTCAACGCGCGGATCAATCGCCTAGCGAACGCATTGCTGGACAGCGGTCTTGCGCCGGGCGACAGGGTCGCCGTGATGCTGCCAAGCCATCCCGACCACATCGTCGCGATCTTTGCCTTGGCCAAGGTCGGGCTGATCCGGATCCCGGTGAACACGCACCTGAAGGGGGCTGCGCTGGATTTCGTGTTCCGCCAGTTCGAGCCCAAGGCCTTCATCGCGGACATCGCCTACAGCGAGGTGTTGGCGCCGATCGTGAAGGACGCTCTGGTGTCCCAGGCCATCTGGCGGGGAACCGAAGGCGCGGACTCGTTCGAGGGACTGATTGCGGCGTCGCACGAGGCCGCTCCGGCCCATCGGCCGCATACCGACGACATCATCGCGATCACGCCGAGTTCCGGCACCACGGGGGAGCCGAAGGGTGTCCTCAAGACCGACCGGAGCCTTCGGGCCGGACCGCTCGGCACCATTGTCCTCACTGGGATGAAGCGCGGCGACGTGTTTCTCCTGTGGGAACCTTTGCATCACGGCGCTGGGGTGGCCGTCCTCATCGCCGCGATCATGGAGCCGATCACCCTCGCGCTGGTCGAGAAGTTCAGCGCCTCGCGTTTCTGGGACCAGGTGCGCCGGTACGACGTCACCCATATTCATTATCTCGGCGGGGTCCTTCCCATCCTCCTGAAGCAGCCGGAAAGCGCGTCCGATCGGGACCACAAGGTGCGCATCGCCTGGGGCGGCGGTTGTCCCGTCGAGGTCTGGAAAGCGTTCGAGGATCGTTTCGGGGTGGTGCTCCGCGAAGGCTACGGCCTGTCCGAGATGACCACCTTCGTGACCGTCAACCCGGAAGGCCGCCTCGGCTCCTGCGGGCGCGCCCTTCCGATCTATGAGACCCGGCTCGTCGACGACGATGGCAAGGACGTTGCGGTCGGCGAGGCGGGGGAGATCATCGTCAAGCCGCTGGCCGAAGGCCTCGCCTTTCGCGGCTATTACCGAAACGAGGCGGCAGCCGCAGCGTTGGTGAAGGACGGCTGGTTCCAGACCGGGGACCTCGCGCGCAGCGATGCCGACGGCTTTCTCTTCTTTGCCGGCCGCAAGAAGGACAGCGTCCGCCGCCGCGGCGTCAACATCTCCGCCTGGGAGGTCGAGCGCGTCGTCCTCACCCATGACGACATCGCAGAATGCGCCTTGATTGGCGTGCCGAGCGAGGTCGGCGACGATGACCTCAAGCTCTTCGTGCGCTTGGCGCCTGGCGCTTCGATCGAGGCCTCGGCCCTGGTCAAATGGTGCGAACCGAAGCTGCCCTACTTCCAGATCCCGAGATACATCGAGTTCATCGACGAGTTTCCGAAAACCCCGACCGAGCGCATCCGGAAGGCAGGTCTGTCCAGGACCGTCGACCGGGCCTTCGATGCCGAGGCCGCCAAATAGGAAGGAGGAGGTCGCCCCAGTGTCGGACGGCGGCTTGGCCTGAGCTGTTGGCAAACGTGGCCACCTCGCTGAGGGCATGATTGTCTTCAGCGCAGAAGGGTAGTCGGCGGGCGCTACCGGCACGCCTTATGGCGGTCTCAGCCGAGGGTGCCGCTGACCGACGACGTAGCGAAAAGCCTTCGTGCCTGATCCTTGTCTCGGTGGATCGAAGGCGGCGCTCCGTCGGTGTCCACGGCTGACGGGCGTTGCTGACGACAGTGGCTTCGTGTGTGGACGCACCGACCAGGCGAGCGCAGCCGTCCCACCGAAGTTTCCACGGTTTCAGCCCTGACCTAGGAGATCGGCAGCGCCAGACCGTTGCCCGGCAGATCCCCGGCCCTTGTCCCGTCGTTGAAGGATGTGACGAAGGGCTCCACGTCGGCAGCGGGGAGGGCGCGCGCGAAATAATAGCCTTGCATGAAATCGCACCCCAAAGCCTGCATCGTCGATGCTTCGAAGCTGGTCTCGATCCCTTCCGCCACGACGTCCATGCCCATGGCGCGGCCGAGCTGCACGACCGAGCGGATGATGGTCTGTGCCGACTTCGTCCGCGACAGGCCGGTCACGAAGGAACGGTCGATCTTCAATTTGTCGAAGCGGAAGTCGATCAGGTATTTCAGGCTGGAGAAGCCGGTCCCGAAATCATCCAGCGCGATCAGAAAACCCATCTCGCGAATCTTCTCCAGCGTCGAATGGGTGTTCCTCGACGGATCAAGGAGCAAGCCCTCGGTAATCTCGAAGGTGATCCGGCCCGCCTCGACCTTCGTCTCCCGCAAAAGGTCCGACAGCATCAGCGGCAGATCGGCATGGCGGAACTGCGCCGGCGAAAGGTTGATGGCGACCTCTAGGTCGGGCCAGAGGGCGGCCTTGCGGATCGCCTCCCGCAAGACCCAGTCGCCGAGCGGCAGCATCAGGCCGCTCTCTTCGGCGATCGGAATGAAGACGGACGGCGGCACGGCGCCCATTGTGGGGTGGGTCCAGCGAAGCAAGGCCTCGACGCCAGTCACCTTGTTGCGGCGCGCCGATATGACCGGCTGAAAGAACAGGGCAAGCTCGTCGTTCTCCAGCGCTTTGCGCAGATCGATCTCGATCTGGCGGCTTTCTTCCAGCTTGAGCGCCATCTCCCGGTCGAAGAACACGGTCTGGTTCCGCCCTTGCTTCTTGGCGACATAGAGCGCGATGTCGGCATGGCGCATCAGCTCGCCCGCAGATGTCCCGTGGTGCGGAAATTCCGCCAGCCCGAGCGAAGCGGTGACGTTAATTGGCATCCCGTCGACGACGAAGGGCGTACAGAACGCCTTCGACACCATGGCCCCGAGTCGTCCCCCCTCGTCGCGACCGCTCGAGCGATGCAGGATGGCGAACTCGTCGCCGCCGAACCGGGCCACCAGGCAGTCCGGGTCGAAACTGCCGCGCAAGCGCAAGCCGACCTGCTTGATCAGGTCGTCGCCGACGTGATGGCCCATCGTATCGTTGATGTCCTTGAAGCGATCAATGTCGAGATAGCCGACGATCAGACCTTCCGGTCGACTGGCTCCGGCTGCCGCGCTCGCCACCGCGTGGTTGACCTCCGCAATGAACATCGGCCGGTTCGGCAGACCCGAGAGCGCGTCGTGCGCCGCTTCGTGCCGCGCCCGCGCTTCGTTTCCGGCAAGCTCCGACGATGCCGACGTCAGGCGCCTCAGCATTTTTGCCGACAGGAACCACATGCCGATCACCCCGATAAGAAGGAGCGGCAGAACGACCGTCAGAAGCGGCTGTCCCGGCTGGCTCGTCGTCCACGTCAGATAGTCGCCGCTCTGGCCGTCATCGGTTTCGAACGGCTCCGAGACGACATCGCCGCCGGACTGGTCGCGCGCGGTAAAGTGGAGCTTGGGAATGAGCAGGGAGCCGCCGACCGCGTCGATGAAGTCGGCGTCGATCTGGTTCACGGTTACCAGCAGAAAGGGATTGCCGCGGAGCAGCGACAGGTCGACGTTTGGAACGATGGTGATCGACGCGATGATCGTCGGCTTTCCGTCGATGAGCGTGATCTTGGCGCTCCATCTTGCCGACTGAAGCGCCCCTTTCAGGAACTTGTAACGGCCCTGCTTGGCGGAGAAGGCGGCCGTCCGGTCGATGCCGGATGCGGTGGCGCGCCCGCGGGCAACGTCGACGATGTCCTTTAGGTCGCCGCGGCGCTTCAGATAGAGTGCGGGATCGGCACGCTCGCTGTCGCGAAAGGCGTAGATCGGCTCGTCGCGATCATTGAGGATATAGACCTCGTCGTGACCGAAAGTTTCGGTGAAATAATAGCCGAAATTGGCGTCGGCGAAGGCGAGATTGAATGTGTTGGAGATGTTCGTGACGGCGTCGTCCCACCAGGCGATCGTCTTCTGCTGCTCCAGCGTGCGCTCGACGCTCTGGGTCAGCGCATTTTCGATCCGCATCCGTTCGGCATGGAGTTCGGCACTGTTCGATCGCAGGCCAATGAAGACGACCAGCGCGATCAGCGTGAAACCGGAAACCGCGATAGCCGCTCCGATGCCCAGAGTGAGGCTCCGAAGGGGGCGATGGGGCGTGGCGCCGTTTCTGACCGGTAATGAGTGCATCGACGCCTCGGATTTGTAAGCAAGTTAACTGATAGGGGCTAATCAGATGTAAAGCGCTGATCTCTATCGTCCCTTGGCGAAAAGCGACTGCCCCCCCCCCCCAGCGGCGTCTTCTCGGCCGCTTGTTTCGTTCGGGCCTGTGCAAGACCATCGAACGGTGTCGTCTGCAGTTGAGGGATCGGGCGGGCGCGAATGGCCGGGCATCTCTCGCGGGCTCAGATCTACGCGCTGACGCGGACCGGGATCGTCGCGGCCGTTGGGCGCAGTTAGTCCCTTTCCCGTAGAGGCCCGAAGCCGTGCGAAGCCGAGCTCGGTGCAGTCCGCGGGCTGGTGATGTGCCCATTGTTGCAGGCTAAACATCTCGACGTCTTGGTGTTTTATGTCGAACCGCGCGCAACACGCCGAGGCGAGGCCGGCAGTGGGAATGGCAAGAACGGCTTCACCTTGCAGGCGCTTCGCGACCTTGCCAACACCGGCGGCCTTTGCCGACGAACGCTTGTCGATTTTCGCGCTGTTGCGGCCCTACAGCGCTGGAAACGGACGCTGCGGGCCTGCGCTGTGGAAGAGGCGCGTCCTCCAGGGAAGCACGGACGAGCTTGCAACCCTCATCCAGAAGGGAGCGCCGTGCCCGCCGGTTCTTCAAGACACCGGAAGACGCCTTTGCGTTCACTGACGGTTGCCGCTTTGTCTGCCGAAACCTCAAAGGGTCAGAGAGCGTAGCCGACCCAGACGTTCGGTTCTTGATAAAGACCGGTCTGGCGTTCGAGATCGACCTCGATGGGGGCGAGGGCCCCTTTCAGCACATAGGATGCAGAGGCATCGAAGCGGTGGCCGATCCAGGCCTCCCAGAAGGAGACGTGTTCTTCGACCACCATCGACCTCTCGCAGGCCCCGATAATCCTGGCGCCTTGAGCGACATGGCTGCGCAGCCAGGGATCGAAGACCTCGCCTTTGTCGTTTGTCCACGCCGCATAGTCGGTCATCGGCACATGCGGATGCTGCCATTTGATCGAGGGGCGGACGGGTACGACAAGCGCATCATATCCCCTTGCGATCGCCATCGCCTTCAGTTCACGGATCATGCGCTGCGCATGTCCCTTGCCCCGGTGTTCGGTCGGCACCGATACCGCGAGGGCGCCGAGGACGTTCACGGGCCCTACGGATTTGCGGGACCCGGTCTCGACGAGCCAGTCCCAGCCTTCCTGCGGCAGATCTTGAAGGTCGCCGGCGTAATGAAACGGAACGCAATTGGCCAAGGCCACGGGCTCATCGCCAGTCTCATCGACGAGACACAGCTGCAAGTCCGCATGATCGTCCAGAATGTCGGCGTAGAATTCCCGGTGCGCCCGCGTGTGGCTGAGAAACCCGAAAGGCTCCCAGATCACATCTTCGAGCCGAATGGCCGCTTCGGACAGCTCCGGACTACTGGCCCGCGAGCGCACCACGAGATTATCCACGACCACGCCCTGCTCCAGCCCTGCCATCGTATTTAATGCAAAGCTTACCTGCCTTTCTGCAGATTCGCATCAGGAACGAGCGTTTGTCGCGGGCTGAGCGTCGATGGCGGATGAACGCCTGCAAGGGAATGGTTCCTGCTTTCCGTGATCACAGGACTGACTGTTCGAGTTTTCGGGACGTTATCGGCGTCTGCTCGATGAGGCGCTCGGCGTCGTATCCGTCATGCGGCCTTCATCCAAAACTGCAAGATAATTGAGACTGCTTTTCCGGGAGCGAATGAGGAAAAGAACCGGTCGCATCAGGGAAGGGTGTCGTGGGTGAGCGCGCCCCGTATGTTCAGAACACCCCAAACGCTCGGGTTTGCGCCCTGCTGAGACGATTTTTCCGATCGGCGCGACGGAATCACGGGAACCCTGTTGACAGTCTGCGGGGGCATAT